>NZ_CP090122.1:1462086-2924172 GCF_041941675.1 Terrabacter sp. BE26
CCCTCGCTGCGCCCCCGGCTCCGCGCGCAGACCAGCGCCCTGGTCGCGGCGATCCGCGTCGGTGACCGCGGCCGCCCCCTCGGCACGGTTCCCGTCGTGGCGGCGAAGCCCCCGGCGACGCCGGGAGAGCTGGCCGTGACGTGGTACGGGCACGCCACGAGCCTGCTGGAGGTTGACGGGGCCCGCTTCCTCCTCGATCCCGTCTTCAGCGAGCGGGTCTCGCCGATCCGGCACGTCGGGCCACGGCGCATGCACCCCGTCCCGGGGTCGCTCGCGGCGATCCCCAGCATCGACGCCGTGCTCATCAGCCACGACCACTACGACCACCTCGACCAGCCCTCCGTCGTGCGGCTCGAGGAGACCCACCGGCCGCACTACGTCGTACCGCTGGGGGTCAACGCCCACCTGCTCGCCTGGGGAGTCCCCGAGCACCGCATCACGGCCCTCGACTGGCGCGGCGAGACCGAGGTGGCCGGCATCCGCATCACCTGCACCGAGGCCCGCCACAACTCCGGTCGGGGGCTCGTCGACAGCCAGACCCTCTGGGCCGGCTGGGCGTTCCGCGGCCCGCGCCACAGCGCGTACTTCCCCGGGGACTCCGGCACCTCCAAGCGCTTCGCGGCCATCGGGGCCGACCTCGGCCCTTTCGACCTGACGCTCATGCCCGTCGGGGCCTACGACCCCTTCTGGCCCGACATCCACATGGATCCGGAGCAGGCCGTCGCCGCCCACCGCGACGTCAACCGCATCGGAGACGAGATGTATGCGCTCACCGAGGACGAGGCCGGCGTGGCCGACGACTTCATCGAGGGCGACCAGCGCATCGACACCCCGGGCGGCACGTACGAGGAGGGGGAGCGCACGGAGACCACCCACACGGTCGCGACGGCCGCCAAGGACTCCCTCTTGGTGCCCGTGCACTGGGCGACGTTCAACCTCTCGATGCACTGGTGGGCCGAGCCTGTACGCCGGGTGCGCCGTGCCGCGGCGGAGGCCCGGGTCCCCGTGGCCTTCCCTCGCGTCGGCGAGCGCGTGGACCTCACCTCGGGCGACGCCCGTGCGGTCGCGGCGGCGCACGCCGAACCGTGGTGGGAGGAGTGTGCGGCACCCGAGGACCGCGACTGAGCGAAGATGGGAGGGCCGCGGACGCGGCATCCGTCCCGAACGTCCCGACGCCCACAGACACCCGTTCGACACCCGCCCGACACCCAGCGACCTCCAGGAGAAGCCCGTGCAGCTCCCGATCCTGCGCCGGATGGGCGCCACTCCCTCGATGGTCCGCTCCCGCGTCACCACGTCGCCCAACTACCGGGACGGCGAGTTCCGCTCGCACGAGCCCACCCACGTCGTGGCGACGTCGGAGGCCGAGGGGCCGGGCAACATGGCGCTGACGGTGCTGCGCGAGTTCGGGCGCGGGCGTCCCCGCGGCGCCGTGCCGGTCGTGACGCCGCGGCACCCGCACGAGGCGGCCGACCTCGCCGTCACCTGGTACGGCCACGCCACGAGCGTGGTCGAGCTCGACGGGCGGCGGTTCCTGCTCGACCCCGTGTTCGGCAACCGTGCCTCGCCGTCCGCGATCGTCGGGCCCAAGCGCCTCCACCCCGTACCGGGGCGCATCGCCGAGATCCCTCGGCTCGACGCCGTCGTGATCAGCCACGACCACTACGACCACCTCGACGAGCCCTCGATCCGCCAGCTCGAGCGGACGCACCGCCCGCACTACGTCGTGCCGCTCGGTGTCGACGCGCACCTGCGCGCCTGGGGCGTGCCGGCCGGCCGCATCACCAGCCTCGACTGGCGCGAGGAGACGGAGATCGCCGGGATCAGGCTCACCTGCACCGAGGCCCGGCACTTCTCCGGGCGGGGCCTCGTGCGCAACCAGTCGCTCTGGGCCGCCTGGGCGTTCCACGGCCCGCGCCACTCGGTCTTCTTCGGCGGGGACTCCGGGCCGACCCATCGCTACACCGACATCGGCACCGACCTCGGCCCCTTCGACCTCACCCTCCTGCCCATCGGCGCCTACAGCGTGCACTGGCCCGACATCCACCTCAACCCGGAGCAGGCTGTCGACGCCCACCTCGAGGTGAACCGTGGCGGCACGGACTCAGTGCTGCTCCCGATCCACTGGGCGACGTTCAACCTCTCGACCCACTGGTGGAGCGAGCCGATCCGCTGGGCCCGCCGCGCTGCCGCCGCTCGGGGTGTCCGCCTGGTCGCGCCCAAGGTCGGTGCCCGGATCGAGCTGAGCGGCAACGACGTCGACGAGGTCGTCGCCGCCCACCAGGACCCCTGGTGGGAAGCCTGCGCCGCTCCTCTCGATCGCGACTGACGGTCCGAAGATCCAGCGTTGCATGGCCACGAACCGCACCGCCGTCGACAGCACGTTGGCGACGGCCACGACGAGGGTCTGCACGAGCGTTCCCGCTGCGGGAGCGAGCGCGCCGAGCACGGCGAGCGCGAGGGTCGTGGCGGCATACGTGATGGCGAAGATGACGAGGGCCTGCCCGTGCTGGGCCACGAGCTTGCGGCGCCCAGAGACGCCGAAGGTCCATGCCCGGTTGAGTGTCGTGTTGAAGACGGTCGCGACCACGAGAGCCACTCCGTTGGCCAGCTGCGAGGGGGCACCGCCCCGCACCAGGGCCGCGAAGAGGCCGAGGTGCAGGGCGGTGGACAGCACTCCCACGCCGGCGAACCGGATCACCTGTTGGGAGAGGACCTTTCGCGACGACCTGGGACGCGACGCGGTGGGCGGCATCGTCGTCACTGCAGCGGCTGGGTCAGGTCGTAGAACGTGGAACCGTCGATCGACACCGGGGTGAAGTTGGCCTCCACCCAGGAGCTGATCTCGGACGACGAGCTGCTGCCACCGTTCTGGTTGCCGAATCCCCTTCCGCCTGCGGCGAAGTAGTGGATCTGGCCGTTCGCGACGTACTGCTGGAACTGCGCCAGCGTGGGACTCGGGTCGGAGCCGTTGAACCCGCCGACGGCCATGACCGGCAGCTGCGTGCCGAGCTGCAGGCCCGCTGCGGTCTGCGACCCGACGGCCGCGGCGACCCACGTGTAGCGCTGCGCGTCGTCCGACAGGGCCGCGACCACAGCGGTGCTCGGCGTGGAGGCGTCGAGCAGGCCACCGCCACCGTGCCTGCCACCCTGGGGAGCCTGGCCACCGAAGGGCCCCGCCGCGCCGAAGCCGCCGCGCCCGCCCGGTCCCCTGCTGGAGCCGGCCGGACCGGCCGTGACGATGGACCCGCTGTGGCCCTGCGCGGTGGTCGACACGGCATACGCGGCCGGTCCGGCGAGGCCGGCGACGAGCGCGCCGGCGAGCACGAGCGGCACTGCTCTCACGTGGAGCCAGTGGACGGCGAGGATCAGCAGGGCTGCAGCCATGCCGACGGCGAGCACCGCGATGCGCAGCCAGTCGCCGTAGGCCGTCGTGCGCGAGAGCAGGAGGAAGCCCCACGTCGCGGCCGCCGCCGTGGCCGCCGCGAGCGCGATCGTCGCGACGGCGCTCGAGCGGCGCTGCCACGCCTCGACCGCGCCCATGCCGACGACCGCGCCGATCGCGGGGGCCAGGGCGACGGTGTAGTACTCGTGGAAGATGCCGGCCATGAAGGAGAAGACGACCATGGTCACGACGAGCCAGCCTCCCCAGACGAGGTAGGCCGCGCGGCGAAGGTCGGTGCGCGGGCGACGCCCACGCAGCCACAGCCCGGCCGCGAGCAGGATGAGGGCGCTCGGGATCAGCCAGGAGACCTGGTCCCCGACGCTGGACGAGAACATCCGGAACAGCCCGGTCGCGCCCCACTGGCCGCCGGCGCCACCCGGTCCCGCAGCACCACCGACGGACCCGGTCTCGTTCCCGCTGAGGCGGCCGAGCCCGTTGTAGCCGAAGGTGAGCTCGAGGAACGAGTTCGTCTGGCTTCCGCCGATGTAGGGGCGCGCCGACGCGGGGACGAGCTCGACGATCGCGACCCACCAGCCGACGGAGAGCACCATGGTGCCGACGGCCAGCAGCGAGTGGACGATCCGCTTGCGCAGGGTGGTCGGCGCCGCCACGAGGTAGGCGAGGCCGAAGAACGGGACGACGAGCAGCACCTGGAGCGTCTTGGTGAGGAACCCCAGGCCGATGAAGGCGCCGACGACCATCATCCACTTCGGCGAAGCCTGCTCGATGGCCCTCATCGTCGCCCAGGCGCCCAACGCCATGAGCAACGTCAGGAGCGCGTCCGGGTTGTTGAAGGTGAACATCAACGCCGCGACGGGGGTCAGCGCGACGACGGCGCCTGCGATGAGGCCGGCGGCCGGGCCGAAGTGACGCTTGACGGTGGTGTGGACGACGCCGACCGTCGCGGCCCCCATGAGGGCCTGCGGGAGGAGGATGGCGAAGGAGCTCAGCCCGAGCAGCCGCACCGACAGGGCCATGACCCACAGGGAGGCCGGCGGCTTGTCGACGGTGATCGAGCTCGCGGCGTCGGAACTGCCGAAGAAGAACGCCTTCCAGCTCTGGCTGCCCGCCTGCACGGCTGCCGAGTAGAAGGAGTTCGCGTAGCCGCTCGCCGTGAGGTTCCACGTGTAGAGCACGAGCGTCGCGAGGAGCAGGCCGAGCAGCGCCGGGCGCGCCCACGAGGGGTCTGCCTCGGCGCCGCACCACAGGCGCCTGCCGAGGTGCGGCCGACCCGTCCTGGTCGAGGGCGGCTGCGGGGTCGAGGGTCCGGGGGCCGCCGCCGAGCCCGCGGGAAGGGTCATCGTGTCCATGCCCCAACGGTCGAGCCCCGCACTGTGCCCTTCCTATGACATGACTTTGGTACGGGAATGAGTAGATCCCGACCCGCCACCCCCGCCTGCCCCGGCTGCACTGCGCCACGGCGCACTTCCGCTCGCGCACCAGCCCCGACAACCCCTGCAACTGCGCCACGGCGCACTTCCGGGCCACGCACCAGCCCCCGCAACCCGACAACTGCGCCCTGGCGCAGTTGTCGGGTGCGAACCATCCCCACCAACGCCTCAAACTGCGCCCTGGCGCAGTTTCGCTCGCGAACCAGCCCCGACAACCCCTGCAACTGCGCCCTGGCACAGTTGCGGGTCAGGAGGCGGCGGGCAGCAGCAGGGAGAAGGTGGTGTCGCCGGGACGGCTCTCCAGCTCGACGCGGCCGCCATGCGCCTTGCTCACCGCAGCCACGATCGACAGCCCGAGCCCGGTGCTGCCGTTCGCCCGGTTGCGTGCGTCGTCCCCCCGGGCGAACCGCTCGAAGACGTTGGGCTGCAACGACTCCGGCACACCGGGGCCGTCGTCGTGGACGGCCACGCGCACCCACTCGCCCTCGGGCCGCACCGAGGTGGTGACCCGGGTGCCGTCGGGGGTGTGTGTACGCGCGTTGGCCAGCAGGTTGGCCACCACCTGGTGCAGCCGCGCGCCGTCACCCGTCACCTCGACCGGCTCGGGGGGCAGGTCGAGGTCCCAGTGGTGACCCGGCGAGGCCGCGTGCGCGTCGCTCACGGCGTTGATCACGAGCATCGACACGTCGACCGGCTCCTCCTCGAGCGGCCGGCCCGCGTCGAGGCGGGCGAGCAGGAGCAGGTCCTCCACGAGCGAGCCCATCCGGTCGGCCTCCGACTCGATGCGCCCCATCGCGTGGCTCACCGTCGGCGGCACGACGTTGGCCTCGCGCTGGGACAGCTCGGCATACCCGCGGATGGAGGCGAGGGGCGTGCGCAGCTCGTGGGAGGCGTCGGCGACGAACTGGCGCACCCGCTGCTCGCTCTGGTGCCGGGCCCTGAGGGCCTCGTCGACGTGGTCGAGCATCTCGTTGAAAGCGGCGCCGACCTGGCCCACCTCCGTACGCGTGTCGGTGTCGACGGGGTCGACCCGCTCGGCGATGGCGACCGACCCGGAGGCCAGCGGCGTCTGCGAGACGCGGGTCGCCGTGGCCGCCACCCGCCGAAGCGGCTCGAGGTTGCGGCGCACGAGCCAGGTGCCCAGCAGGCCCACGAGGATGATGCCTGCCACGACCGCGGCTATGGCCACGAGCACCATCCGCTTGATCGTGTGGTTGAGGGGGCCGGTGGGCAGCCCGACCACGACCGTGCCGATCGTGGGGACACCGTTGATCTGCACCGGGGCCCGACCGGACATCACGCGGTACTCGCCGATGGTGCCCCCGAGGTCGATCGTCTTCGGCTCGGAGCCGATGCCGGCGCTCTGCAGGTCGGCGAGCTGCGGCGCCGTCAGGGTGGTCGTCTGGTTGGTCGTCGACGTCGCCTCGCCCTGCACGACGGGGTCGATGATCGCGATCAGGCCCTCGTTGCCGGGCCCGCGCCCACGGCCCTCCGGGCTGGGCGGGCGGAACCGGCCGTCACCCTCGGGACGCGGCGGTGAGAGCGTCTGCCGCAGCTGGTCGTCGACCTGACCCACGAGGTAGCGGTCGAGGGCCACGATGGTGGAGACGCCGGTGGCGAGGCTCAGCACCGTGAAGAGGGCGAGCATCGAGGCGACGAGCTTGGCCCGCAGCGTCCACGCCGGCCACGGCCTCACGCGCTCGCGCAGGCGGGCCAGGTGCTGCTGGAGGGTCAGGCCCTCGCCGGGCCCCGTCGAGTCGCCGGCGGAGTCGCCGGCGGGGCGACCGGCAGCCTCACCTGCGGCACCGGCGGCACCGTCGGAGTCCCCTGCATCGGAGAAGCCGACGCCGCGCGCGAAGACGTCGGGCTCGGCTGCCTCGTCGGCGTCCGGGAGGTCGGCCGGGAGCGGCCGTTCGGCTGCGGTGCGGGGATCGGACAGCTCGGCGTTCTCAGACGGCCGGCTTGAGGACATACCCCGCCCCTCGCATGGTGTGGATCATCGGCTCGCGGCCGGCGTCGATCTTCTTGCGCAGGTAGGAGATGTAGAGCTCGACGACGTTGGCCTGGCCGCCGAAGTCGTAGTTCCACACCCGGTCGAGGATCTGGGCCTTGGAGAGCACGCGCTTCGGGTTGCGCATGAGGTAGCGCAGGAGCTCGAACTCCGTTGCGGTCAGGCGGATCTCCTCGCCCCCGCGCATGACCTCGTGGCTGTCCTCGTCGAGGGTGAGGTCGCCGACGACGAGCATCGAGTCGGAGGACGAGACGGCCACCGTGGTGCGGCGCATGAGGGCGCGCACCCGGGCGACGACCTCCTCGAGCGAGAACGGCTTGGTCACGTAGTCGTCGCCGCCGGCGGTGAGCCCCGAGACGCGGTCCTCGACCGCGTCCTTGGCGGTCAGGAAGAGCACCGGCACGTTGCTGTTGTCGGCGCGCATCCGTCGCAGCACCTCCAGCCCGTCGAAATCCGGCAGCATCATGTCGAGCACGACCGCGTCGGGGTCGAACTCGCGGGCGGCGCGGACCGCCTCCATCCCGGTGCCGGCCGCGCGCACCTCCCAGCCCTCGTAGCGCAGGGCCATCCCGAGCAGCTCGGTGAGGTTGGCCTCGTCGTCGACGACGAGCACCCGCACCGGGGAGCCGTCGAGCCGCTGGAGACGCGCTGTTGCCGGCTTGGTCTTCTCGCTCATGGTCCCCAGTCAAACCCCGGGCCCTGTGCCGTGACCAGTACCTCTCTGTGTGATTTCTGTGGGGTGCCGTGTTGGGGTCCGACCACAGTCCCAGCACGTCGACGGCTGCGCCACAGCCCCCGCACAGGCACCGGTTCGACCGTTGCCGCCATGAGCGACGAGTCCCTGCCCGAGGGCCCGACCGAGCGGCCGAGGCCCGGGCTTCCGCAGTTCGACCCCGACGCCCCCGGCGGCGTGCGCACCGGCGACACGCAGCTGCTGCCGTCCGCCTGGGCCTCGCAGCCGCAGGACCACCCGGTGCCGCCGCCCGCGTCCCCGTACGCGTATGCCGCCTCGCCAGCTTCCCCGCCCACGCCTCCGCCGGGCGTGCCCACCTCTGCGCCCACCTCCGTGCCCACCTCCCAGGGCCGACGCTGGAGCGGCAGGAAGACCGCCGTCACCGCGGGTCTGGCCATCGCGCTCGCCGCCGCCGGCGCGATCGGTGCGGCAGCCGCACTGCCATCGGGCTCCACCGGCGGCGACGGTGGTCTCCGCGGACCCGGTGGATTCGGTGGGGTAGGTGGCCGGCACGGCTTCCAGCACCCCGGCGGCCAGCAGGGCCAGCTCCCGCAGCAGCTGCCGAACCTGCAGAACGGTGGTTCGCCAGGCGGCCTCAACGGCGTCGACCCGAACCAGCTCACTCCCCAGGACCTGCTCCAGCAGCTGCATCAGCTGCAGCAGCTGGGTCAGGAAGACCAGGGCGCGGACCCGTTCGGCGGCCCCGGCGTCGACCACGACTCCGGGCCCGGCTCGAGCCAGGACGGGACCGGCGCCTCGGCCGGAACCAGGACCACCTGAGGCGTCTCCGCGCTCGGGCCCGGCTCGAGGGCTGGGTCAGCCCGACGAACGCAGCGCGGCGGCATACGCCTCGAGGGCACTCGTGGCCCTGTCGACCTCGTCGGCGATCCGGTCGAGCAGGGCCGCGTCGGCGAGGCGACCCGCGCTGCCGAGGTCCTCGACCTGCTTGCTCACCGCAGCCAGCGCCGCGGCCCCGAGGTTGGCGGCCGAGCCCTTGAGCCCGTGGGCCACGCGACCCTGGGCCTCGGCGTCGTCGCCGCGGTGCGCGGCCCGCAGCTCCTCGAGCCGCTGGCGCGCGCCGGTGCCGAAGCGGTCGATGAACCGCAGCAGCAGGGACGGGTCTCCCGGCTCGAGGTCGCGCAGCTCCTCGAGGCGGTGCAGGTCGAGCACGCCCTGACCCACCTCGACTACCGGCGAGTCGAGGCCTCCGTCGACCTCGAGTGCGCCCTCCGGCGCCTCCGCTGACGGTCCTGCGCCGTCCCGCACGAGCGCGTGGTCCGCGGCGGCCGGGGGCCCGACCCAGCGTTGCAGCGTGGACGCGAGCAGCGCGACGTCGATGGGCTTGGTCAGGAAGTCGTCCATGCCGGCCCGCAGGCAGCGCTCCCGCTCGCCGGCGATCGCGGAGGCCGTCATCGCGATGACGGGCACCCGCTGCCCCGGCTCCTCCTGGGCCCGGATGACCCGGGTCGCCTCGTAGCCGTCCATGCGCGGCATCTGGCAGTCCATCAGCACCGCCACGATCTCGTCGCAGTGCTCGCGGTGGGCAGCGACTCCCTCGACACCATTGGCGGCCAGGCGCACCGCGTAGCCGAGGCTCTCGAGGACGCCCTGTGCGACGAGCTGGTTGACCTCGTTGTCCTCGACGACCAGCAACGTGCCGAGGGGCACGTCCGCGACCGGGCGGACCGGCGCCGGTGCGCTGCCGCCCCGCCCCCCGCCCCCGGACCGGCTTGCGCCCGACGCGCCGCCCGGACCGCCGGGGTCGGTCAGGGCGGCCGCGAGGTGGCGGCCGGCGGCGTCGGCCATCGCGTCGAAGAGGGTCGAGGGCATGACGGGCGACGTCAGCACGGCATCGACCCCGGCGTCGGTGGTGGCGGCCACGTCGGGAGGTGGCAGCTGCGCGCAGACGAGCACGACGCGTACGCCCTCGAAGCGCCCGTCGGAGCGGATCCGCCGGGAGACCTGCAGCCCGGACTCACCGACGGCGGGGTCGTCGAGCACGACGACGTCGAGCGGCCGGCCCGCACCGTGGGCGCGGTCGAGCTGGACGAGCCCGTCCACCCCGGTCGAGGCGGACGTGACCGCGACGGACCAGGCGCGCAGCTGCTCCTCGATGCGCTGCCGGCGGGTGGCGTCGGCTCCCACGACGAGGGCTCGCAGGCCCGAGACCGAGGCGGCGTAGGTCGCCCCGCGGCCCGGAGCCTGGTCCGAGGCCGGCTCGAAGGCGGCGGTGAACCAGAAGGTGGCGCCGACCCCCGGCTCGCTCTCCACGCCGATCTGGCCGCCGAGGGCCGTCACGATCTGCCGGCTGATCGCCAGGCCCAGCCCGGTGCCGCCGTACTGCCGCGTCGTCGAGGAGTCGCCCTGCGAGAAGGACTGGAAGAGCCGCGAGCGCACCCCCGCGGTGATCCCGCTGCCGGTGTCGCGCACCTCGACGCGCAGCTCGGGCCCGTGGTCCCCGGTGCGCAGCACCTCGAGGTGCACCGCGACGCTGCCGGAGTCGGTGAACTTCACCGCGTTGGTGGTGAGGTTGGCGACCACCTGGCCGAAGCGCACCGGGTCGCCGGAGACCAGGGCGGGCACGTCGGGCCCGTGGGTCACCGACAGCTCGAGCGACTTGGCCCGGGCGCGCTCGGCCAGCAGGGCCACGCTGCCCTCGAGCACCGCCGTCGGGTCGAAGTCGACCGACTCGAGCTCGAGCCGTCCGGCCTCGATCTTGGACAGGTCGAGGATGTCGTTGACGAGGGCGAGGAGCACGTGCCCGGCCTGCTCGATGCCGTCGGAGAGGCGGCGCTGGTGCGCCGTCAGCTCCGTGCGCCCGAGCAGCTCGGCCAGGCCGATGACCCCGTTGAGCGGGGTGCGGATCTCGTGGCTCATCGTGGCGAGGAACTGCGACTTCGCCCGGGAGGCCTCCATCGCCGCGTCGCGGGCCTGCGCGAGGTGATCGGCGGTGCGCTCGCGGTCTGCCACGCGGGCGAAGATGGCGGTGATCTGCTCGATGGCGGCCACGTCCGACTCGGCCGGTGGCGCCGTGGTCCGCAGGTCGAGCACGACGACGCACGCGACGACGTCGTGGTCGACCACGGGCACCGCCAGGATCGTCGACCCCTCCGCCGATTGGTCGAGCACGACCGACCGGCAGGCGGCGGCCCGGGTCGCGACGTCCATGCCGGCCTCGACCGGGAGAGGGCTGGCCTCGACCGCGGCCGGAGGGAGCATCGGCTCCTGCAGGCGGCCGTCCTCGTCCGCCTGGCAGGCCAGCACCGGGCGCCAGGTGGTGTGCCGGGCGATCTCCTCGAGGACCGCGGGCAGGGCCTCGGCGAGCGTCGCCGACTCGTTGGCGGCGGTTGCCATCGCGGTCACCATCGCCAACGCGACCTCGACGACCTTGCGCTCGGTGATGTCCTGCGTCGTGCCACCCATCCGCACCGGGCGCCCCTCCGCGTCGCGCGTGACGCGTCCGCGGCCGCGGATCCACCTGGTCTCGCCGTCCGCGCGCACGAGCCGCGCCTCGAACTCGGAGGAGTCCTCCGACTCGAGCGCCGCGCGGATGACCTCCCTCACCTGTCCCCGGTCGTCCCGGTGGATGCGGCCGATGAACGTCTCGACCGACGGCACCGCCTCATCCGGGGCCAGGCCGTAGATCCGGGAGAGCTCCTCCGACCAGGACAATCGGTCCTCGACGACGTTCCACTCCCAGCTGCCGATCCGGGCGATCGCCTGCGCCTCGGCGAGCTGGTCGAGCAGCCTGCGCTGGGCGCTGTGCTCGCTGACGCGGTGCATCCACCCGCGGCGCACCCCTGTCTCGTCGACGAGTGGCGTGTGCGAGACGAGTGCCCAGAACCGATTGCCCTTCGCGTCGAGGAGGCTGCACTCGAGATTGTCGCCCGGCTCGCCGTGCGTCGCGAGCTGGCGCAGGTGCTCGCGGAACTGCACCTTGCCGACGTCGTCGACCGCCTCGAACACCGAGAAGCCCACCATGTCGTCGGGGTCGCGCCCGAGCAGCTGCGCCATGCGCTCGTTGGCGAAGAGCGTGCGGCCCTCCTCGTCGAAGACCCAGAGGCCGTCGGGCGAGGCCGCGACCATCCACCGGAAGAGGTCGTCCCCCTCCGCCCCGCCTACGCCCTGAACGTCCGACATGTGTAGATCCTCGCGTATGCCGGCCGCTTCGGACAGTTGGTCACCGCGGTTTCCCCGCGCGGCCGTGCGGGCGTCGCCGCCCGGAGCGAGGTGAGGCTCACCTGCCGTGACACCCCCACCGCCCGGGTGCCACCATCAAGGCATCCCCACACCGTCGATCGGAGCACCGCCATGTCCGAGGTCCGCGCGTCCGGCGACCCCATGCCGCAGGACACGTCCCACGACCGCCACGAACCGCACGGCGCGGGCGTCGGCAGCCGCCTCAACTGGCTGCGGGCCGGCGTGCTGGGCGCCAACGACGGCATCGTGTCGACGGCGGGCGTCGTGGTGGGCTTCGCGAGCGCGACGACCGACAAGGGCGCCATCGTGCTGGCCGGCATCGCCGCGCTGTCCGCCGGCGCGATGTCGATGGCGACCGGCGAGTACGTCTCCGTGAGCACCCAGCGCGACTCCGAGCGCGCCCTGATCATGCTGGAGCGGCAGGAGCTGCACCAGGACCCCGAGGGCGAGCTCGAGGAGCTGACCCAGCTCTACGAGGCCAAGGGGATGCGGCGTGAGCTGGCCGCCGAGGTGGCTCGTGAGCTCACCGCGCACGACGCCCTGGCCGCGCACGCCGACGCCGAGCTCGGCATCGACCCCGACGACCTGACCAACCCCTGGCACGCCGCCGGCGCCTCCATGGTCGCCTTCGTCGTCGGCGCCATCCTGCCGCTGCTGACGATCACCTTCAGCCCCGCCTCGATCCGCATCCACGTCACCGTCGTCAGCGTCGCCGCGGCGCTCGCGCTGACCGGCTGGATCAGCGCCCGCCTCGGGCGCAGCCCCGCGCAGCGGGCGATCCTGCGCAACGTCGCAGGTGGCCTGCTCGCGATGGGCGTCACGTATGCCATCGGCGCGCTCGTCGGGGTCAACCTCGGCTGAGCCCCTCCACGTCGGTCGTGACAGCGGTCGTGACAGCGGTCGTGACAGCGGTCGCGACGCACGGGCGACGCGCGCGCCACGAGCGAGCGAGACGGCATACGGCCCGATCTGCCGTGAACGGGCTGTAGAGTCGTGGTGTCCCACCGCCCTTCCGAGGCGCTCCCGCCGGTCCGGCGATCGGGACACGGGGCGCGCGATGGTGCGTCCACCGGGACTCGAGCCGAGCCCGCCGTCGACACCGCGACATCCGGGACACCGGGCCATCCGGCCCGCTGGACCCCGGCATCACAGGGTCGTCCGGGGGCTCGCGGCTCGCGTCCGCCGCGTCATCAGGAGGAACATGGCAACGCGCGTCCGCCGCCGTCCCAGCGACGGCCTGGACCAGAGGCACGACCCGAAGCAGGACCAGAAGCAGGGCAAGGGCTCCCGCCAGCGCCAAGCGAGCCCGCGCAAGGACGACACCGCACCGCTCATCCCGGTGCTCGCGCGCCGGGTCCGCGAGGTGGAGGCCCGCGTCTCGAGCAAGGGCAAGGCCAGCCCGACGAACCGCACCAAGTTCCTCGTCGTCGCCCTGCTCATGCGGTCCGAGCGCGCCCGGGTGCGCGCGGACGCCTCGCTGCCCTCGGCCATGCGCGCCGACCTGCTCAAGCGCCTCGACGGCATCGCCACGATCCTCGCCCAGATCGCGGCGCGCGACACGAGCCTGCTGACCCTCCTGGACGCGAACGCCACGCCCGGTCCCGCTGCGCAGCAGATGCGCCGGGACTGGCTCCTCGAGTCCGGCGCCGAGCTCGCCGAGGAGGACCTCGTCATCTCGGCCCCGGAGCCGCCGCGTCCCGTGGTGCCCCCGCAGATCGCGGCCCGACAGGTCACGCCCCAGTCGGTCCCGTCACGGGCACTGGCCAACCCGTTCCTCACCCCCGACCTCACGCGCGTCCACGAGGACTACCTCCCGAGCCGCCTCGCCGGCTGGGACCTGCTGAGCCCCCTCTACCGCGCCTTCGAGCTGGGTGCCGGTGGCGAGTCGGCCTCGATGGAGCTGCCGCCGCGGTCTGAGATCGACCGGTTCTCCCCGCCTGGTTCGCAGCTGATGGTCCACCAGTCCCGGTTCCTGCAGAGCGTGCAGGAGGGCCACCGCAGCTTCCTGCTCGCCGACGAGCCGGGCCTCGGCAAGACGGCGCAGTCCGTGATGGCCGCCTCCATCGCGGGCGCCTACCCGATGCTGGCCGTCGTGCCCAACGTCGTAAAGATCAACTGGGCCCGCGAGGTCGAGCGCTGGACCCCGCAGCGCCGCGTCACGGTCATCCACGGCGACGGCAACGACGTCGACGCCTTCGCCGACGTCTTCGTCGTCAACTACGAGATCCTCGACCGGCACTTCGGCTGGCTTTCGAGCTTCGGCTTCCGCTCGATGGTGGTCGACGAGGCGCACTTCATCAAGAACCTCACCTCGCAGCGCTCCCAGCAGGTGCTGGCCCTGGCCGACCGCCTGCGCGAGACCACGCCGGGCGGCAGCCCGCTGCTCATGGCCCTGACCGGCACGCCGCTGATCAACGACGTCAAGGACTTCGACGCGATCTGGCGCTTCCTCGGCTGGATCAAGAACGGCAAGCCGACCGCCGAGATCGTGCGCCGCCTCGACGAGACGGGCTACACCCCGGCCGACCGCGCCTTCTACCCCGAGGCCCGGCGCGCCGTCATCGACATGGGCATGGTGCGCCGCCGCAAGGTCGACGTCGCCAAGGACCTGCCGGACAAACGGATCGCCGACATCACCGTCGAGCTCGACGACGACCTGGGCCGCTCGATCCGCGAGGCGGAGCGGGCGCTCGGACGCCGCCTGGCGGAGCGCTACCGGGCCCTGCTCGGCCAGGGAGAGGGCTACGAGGATGACGGCGAGCCCGACTCCGGGCTCATGCGCCGGGTCGCCGCAGCCGAGCTGCGGTCGGCCTCGCCCGACAAGGGAGGCGACAACGTCTTCTCGCTCGTGCGCCGCATCGGCCAGGCCAAGGCGACCCTTGCTGCCGACTACGCCGCCCAGCTGTCGCACTCGGTCGGCAAGGTGGTCTTCTTCGCCAAGCACATCGACGTCATGGACGCGGCCGAGAGCGTGCTCGCCTCCGCCGGCCTGCGGACCGTCTCGGTGCGCGGTGAGCAGACCTCGAAGCAGCGCCAGGAGGCCATCGACGCGTTCCAGAAGGACCCCGAGGTCGCCGTCGCGGTCTGCTCCCTGACGGCTGCCGGCGTCGGCCTCAACCTGCACGCGGCGTCCAACGTCGTGCTCGCCGAGCTGTCGTGGACGGCCGCCGAGCAGCAGCAGGCCATCGACCGCGTGCACCGCATCGGCCAGGACGAGCCGGTCACGGCCTGGCGCATCCTCGCGTCGGGCACGATCGACTCGAAGATCGCCGAGCTCATCGACGCCAAGCAGGGGCTCGCCGCACGTGCCCTCGACGGCAGCGACGAGGACATCACGTCCGGCGACACGCTGCAGATCGACGCCCTCGTCGAGCTCCTGCGCTCGGCCCTGACGGAGGTCGGCGCCGGCTGAGCCGTCGGGCCGCCGTTGCGCTGCACCGCCGACTCGGCCGCGGCACAACGGTCCTGCCAGTGGTCCTGCCAGTGGTCCTGCCAGTGGTCCTGCCAGTGGTCCCGGGGAGGTTGGGACCATCGGCCCTGTGCGCCGCAGGGCCCTCGGCGTGCACTGGAGGTGGTGCCGCAGAGGCGGTGCGGCTGTCTTCAGGAGGAGGACGTATGACCACGAACTCTGGCGCGCCGGCCCCCGAGCGTCGTTCCGTGCAGCGGCGGGAGGAGCTGCCCCCGTGGAGCGAGCTCGCACCGTGGGCAGGGCGGATGCAGGACTTCTTCGAGCAGCTGTGGGCGCCGGTGATGGACGACAGCGACTTCGCACCCGGTGGCGAGCTGCGTGAGACGGACGACGCGTTCACCCTCGAGCTCGACGTGCCCGGCGTCGAGAAGAAGGACATCACGATCGAGCTCTCCGGCCGGCGCCTCAGCGTGCGAGGCACGAAGACCACTGAGAAGGAGGATCGGGGGACCCTTCACCACACGACGCGTACGTCGGGCTCGTTCGCTTACGAGGCGATCCTGCCCGTTGCCGTCGACGACAAGGCCGTGACCGCCTCGCTCTCCGACGGCGTGCTCCTCGTGACGATGCCCAAGGCAGGCAGGGCCAAGACCACGCACATCGAGATCAGCTGATCACCATGACCACCAACGGTTCCACCATGCAGGCGATCGTCTACCACGGCCCCGGCCGGAAGGCCTGGGAGGAGGTGCCGAAGCCGACCGTCCGCGACGACACCGACGCCGTCGTGAAGGTCGACACCGTCACCATCTGCGGCACGGACCTGCACATCCTCAAGGGCGACGTCGCCGCCGTGACCGACGGTCGCATCCTCGGCCACGAGGCGGTCGGCACCGTCGAGTCGGTCGGACCGGGCGTCAAGAACGTCCGGCCCGGCGACCGCGTGCTCATCTCGTGCATCACCGCCTGTGGCGCCTGCCGCTTCTGCCGGGAGGGCAGCTACGGCCAGTGCATCGGCGGCGGCGGCTGGATCCTGGGCCACAAGATCGACGGCACCCAGGCGGAGTACGTCCGCGTCCCGTTCGCGGACACCTCGACGTATGCCGTCCCCGAAGGTGTGACTGACGAGGAAGTACTCATGCTCGCCGACATCGGGCCCACGGGCTACGAGGTCGGTGTGCTGAACGGCCGGGTCTCCCCCGGTGACGTCGTAGCGGTGGTGGGCGCCGGCCCGGTCGGGCTCTCCGCCATCATGGGTGCCAAGCTCTTCAGTCCCTCGCACGTCGTGGCCATCGACCTGGCCGATGCCCGACTCGACGCGGCCAAGCAGTTCGGGGCCGACATCACGGTGCACCCCGCCCGCGAGGACGCCCTCGAAGTGGTCCGCGGCCTGACGCAGGGCCTCGGCGCGGACGTCGCGATCGAGGCCGTCGGGGTCGCGGCGACCTTCGAGCAGTGCGCTGCCCTGGTCCGCCCCGGCGGCCGGGTCGCCAATGTCGGCGTCCACGGCGGCCCCGCCTCGCTGCACCTGGAGGACCTCTGGATCCGGAACGTCACGATCACGACGGGCTTGGTCGACACCTACTCCACGCCGACGCTGCTCAAGCTGCTGTCCACCCACCAGGTGGACCTCGCGCGGTTCGTGACGCACCGTTTCCGGATGGGCGACTTCATGCACGCGTACGACACGTTCGCACGGCCCGCGGACACCGGCGCCCTCAAGGTCGTCGTGTCCGGCTGAGCGCCTGACACCCACGGGTGGGCCGGTTGCCGGCCCGCCCGTGGGTCGTGCCGGGCCGGCTCAGGCCTCGGGCACGTTGGCGTCGAGCTCGCTCAGCCACGTCACCGGCGTGGCGTCGGACGGCATACGCCAGTCGCCGCGCGGCGAGAGCGAGCCGCCCGCGACGACCTTGGGCCCGTTCGGCAGGGCGGAGCGCTTGAACTGGTTGGCGAAGAAGCGCCGGATGAACACCTCGAGCCAGTGCCGGATCTCGCCGAGGTCGTATGCCGTCCGCTCGGCCAGGGGGTAGCCCGCGGGCCAGTCGCCGTCCTCGCTGTCGCGCCACGCATTCCACGCCAGGTAGGCGATCTTCGAGGGTCGGTAGCCGCGGCGCAGCACGTGGAAGAGCGTGAAGTCCTGCAGCGCGTACGGCCCGATCGCGGCCTGCGTGCTCTGCGGCGTGTCCCCCTCCTCGACGGGCACGAGCTCCGGGGAGATCTCCGTGCCGAGGATCGAGGTGAGCGTCTCGTTGACGGGCTCGTCGAACTGGCTGGACGACACGACCCAGCGGATGAGGTGCTGCATCAGCGTCTTCGGGACCCCGGTGTTGATGGCGTAGTGGCTCATCTGGTCGCCGACGCCGTAGGTGCACCAGCCCAGGGCGAGCTCGGACAGGTCGCCGGTGCCCAGGACGATGCCGCCACGCTGGTTGGCGATGCGGAACAGGTAGTCGTAGCGCAGGCCGGCCTGGACGTTCTCGAAGGTGACGTCGTAGACCTTCTCGCCGCGCCCGAACGGGTGCCCCATCGCCTGCAGCATCTGCATGGCGGCGGGGCGGATGTCGAGCTCCTCCCACGTGACGTCGAGCGCCTCCATCAGCGCGATCGCGTTGCTCTTGGTGTGGTCGCTCGTCGCGAAGCCCGGCATCGTGAAGGCGAGGATGTCGCTGCGCGGCCGGTCGAGCCGGTCCATCGCCTTGGCCGCCACGATGAGCGCGTGGGTGCTGTCGAGTCCGCCGCTGACCCCGATGACGATCTTCGGCTGGCCGATGGCGCGCAGCCGCTGCTCGAGGCCGGAGACCTGGATGTTGTAGGCCTCGTAGCAGTCGAGCGCGAGGCGGTCCTCGTCGTCGGGGACGAACGGGAAGCGGTCGATCTTGCGCAGCAGCCCGAGGTCGGCGGTCGGCGGGTCGAGCTGCAGGTCCACCGTGCGGAAGTCGCCAACGCGGGCTGCGTGGGTGCGGCGGTTGTCGTCGAACGTGCCCATCCGCTTGCGCTCCTGGCGCAGCAGGTCCAGGTCGACGTCGACGATCGAGCCCCGTGGCCCGTCGGGGAAGCGCTCGCTCTCGGCGAGCAGCTCGCCGAACTCGTAGACCATGGTCATGCCGTCCCACGACAGGTCGGTCGAGCTCTCGCCCTCGCCTGCCGCGGCATACAGGTAGGCGGCGACGCAGCGCGCGGAGGCGCTGCGGGCCAGCATGTGCCGGTCCTCGGCGCGGGCCACGGTGATCGGCGAGCCGGAGAGGTTGGCCAGGACCGTGGCGCCGGCCAGGGCGGCCTCGTGGCTGGGCGGCACCGGCACCCAGAAGTCCTCGCAGACCTCGACGTGGAGCACGAAGCCCGGCACGTCGGTGGCGCGGAAGAGCAGGTCGGGACCGAACGGCACCCTGTCGCCGGCGACGTCGATGGTCTGCCCGCGCTGGTCGTCGCCGGGCGCGAAGTGACGGCGCTCGTAGAACTCCCGGTAGGTCGGCAGGTACGACTTGGGCGCGGCCCCGAGGATGCGGCCCCGATGGATCACCACGGCGCAGTTGTAGACCCGGTTGCCCTTCTCGAGCGGCGCACCGACGACGACGACCGGCCTCAGGTCGGCAGTGGCCTCGGCCAGCCGGGCCAGCGCGTCGTCCACCGCGTCGAGGAGGGGGTCCTGCAGGAAGAGGTCGTCGACGGCATACCCCGACAGGCACAGCTCGGGGAAGATCGCGAGACCGACGCCGTCCTCGTCGAGCTCGCGCACCTGTGCGAGGACCGCGTCGGCGTTGCGCTCGGGGTCGACGGCCACGATCGGCACCGTGCAGGCGGCGACGCGCGCGAAGCCCTGGGCCCAGGAGCTGTAGAAGTCCATGGCAGACAGTCAATCGCACCGACCCTCGCCGGCTGCTTGTGACACGTGACTCGCCGCCGTCCCCTCCGGCGCGGACCGCAGGTTACTACCATTGGTAGTAGCAGGGCGGCGGTCCTGCGAGTCCCCGAGGAGGCCACCATGTCCGACCACGACCCGGTCCACGTCCTTCACCCCGAGGAGTCCTGGGGCTTCCTGCGGGAGCGCGAGTTCGGCCGTCTGGCCTTCCACCTCGGGGGGGAGGTGCACATCGTCCCGATCAACTACGCGCTGGACGGCGAGCGGCTGGTCTTCATGACCGCCGAGGGCAGCAAGCTCTTCGGGGTGACGGCCGACAAGGACGTCGCCTTCGAGGTCGACGAGATCGTCGGTGACCGCGCCACCAGCGTCATCGTGCGGGGGCGGGCCAAGACGCTCGAGGGCCAGGCTGCCTACGTCGTCGAGCGGCTGCCGGTCCGGCCGTGGGTGGACTACCCGAAGTCGGTCGTCGTGGCGATCGAGGTCGATGAGATCTCCGGGCGCCGCTTCGACCTCACCCGGCCCTGGCTGCGCGACCTGCCCACCGGCTGACCTCGTCGACCGTTGCGCCCAGCCCCCTGACCTTGGAACTGCGCCACGGCGCAGTTTGCGCCGCAGCCGCGACCTGAAACCAGCTGGAACTGCGCCACGGCACAGTTGCGGGCGCAGCCGCGACCTGAAACCAGCTGGAACTGCGCCACGGCGCGGTTCCAGGCCGCAGCGGGCCCTGAAATCGGCCGGAACTGCGCCACGGCGCAGTTTGCGGCCGCAGCCGCGACCTGAAACCACCTGAAACTGCGCCATGGCGCAGTTTGCAGCCGGCGGAGACGGGAGCGCCGGCTCAGCTGACAGCGACGCGCGCGAGCGTCTCGAGGTAGCGGCTGCCGACGGCGACCTCCCGTTCGGGCCTGCGTGACCGGTGGCGGTCCGTGCGTCCGTCAGCGGTCGGGGCGCCTCGTCAGTGTTCCGTCACTGACAAGGAGCCACAACGCGTACGGGAAGCCCCGCGGCGGACAAGACCGCGCGGCTCAGCCGACGGCGTCGCGGGCGGCGACGAACGCGTCGACGCACGCGCGTACGTCCGCCTCGGAGTGCGCGGCGGAGAGCTGGACGCGGATGCGGGCCTTGCCGCGCGGCACGACGGGGAAGCTGAAGGCGATGACGTAGACGCCGTTGCCGAGCATGTGGTCGGCGATCTGCGCCGCCCGCCGCGCCCCGTCCTCGCCGGGGAACATGACCGGGCGGATCGGGTGGGTGCCCGGCAGCAGCTCGAAGCCGGCGTCGGTCATGAGCGAGTGGAAGAGGGCCGTGTTGGCCTTGAGGGCCTCGCGCTTGTCCGTGGCGTCCTCGACGAGCTCGAGCGCGGCCATCGACCCCGCGACGACGGACGGCGCCACCGAGTTGCTGAAGAGGTAGGGACGGGAGCGCTGGCGCAGCAGGTCGACGATCTCCTGGTGGCTCGAGACGTAGCCGCCCGATGCCCCACCCAGTGCCTTGCCGAGCGTGCCGGTGAGGATGTCGACGCGGTCCATGACCCCGAAGAGCTCGGGCGTGCCGCGGCCGGCGTGGCCGACGAATCCGACCGCGTGCGAGTCGTCGACGAAGACGAGGGCGCCGAATTCGTCGGCCAGGTTGCAGATCCGGTCGAGCGGGGCGTACGACCCGTCCATCGAGAAGACGCCGTCGGTCACGACGACCGTGCGCCTGGCGCCGGCGTCGCGGGCCGCCTCGAGCTGGGCCCGCAGGTCGACCATGTCGGCGTTCTTGTAGCGGTAGCGCATCGCCTTGGACAGCCGGATGCCGTCGATGATCGAGGCGTGGTTGAGCTCGTCGCTGATGATCGCGTCCTCGGCGCCGAAGAGCACCTCGAAGAAGCCGCCGTTGGCGTCGAAGCACGACGAGTAGAGGATCGTCGCCTCGGTGCCGAGGAACTCGCTGATCTTGTGCTCGAGCGAGGTGTGCAGGGTCTGGGTGCCGCAGATGAAGCGCACCGACGCCATGCCGAAGCCCCACTTGTCGAGCGCCTTCTTCGACGCCTCGATGACGCCCGGGTCGTTGGCGAGGCCCAGGTAGTTGTTGGCGCAGAAGTTCAGCGCCTCCGCCTTGAGGGTCGTGATGTGCGCCGACTGCGGCGAGGTCAGCTCGCGCTCGTTCTTGTAGAGGCCGGCGTCGCGGATCTCCTGCAGGGTCGCGGCGATCTCGTCCTTGACCGATCCGTACATGGTGTGTCCTTCACGCGTCGTGCCGGGTGGCGGGGCGGCTGGCGCCCCCAGCGTATGCCGCCGGGCGGGCTCCTCCGGACGGGCCATGGCCAGCAGGTCGCGGAGGATGTCCGGCATCCGCGTCAGCAGCGGCATGCACGTCGCCCGGATTCCCCTGCGGACGCTGCCGGGCGCGCGTAGCGTGACTCGGATCCACGGGCCAGGGGATCGAGCACCGAGCGAGGCCAGCCATGCCAGAGTTCATGGACGTCCACACCAACATGCCGGGTGTCACCTCGGAGGCGCTGATGGCAGCGCACCAGGCCGACCTCGACATCCAGGGCGACGAGGGAGTGAACTTCAAGCACGCGTGGGCCGACCCGCGGACCGGCCACGTCTTCTGCCTGTCGGAGGGACCGAGCGCGGACGCCGTGCGGCGCATCCACGAGCGCACCGGGCACCCGGCCGACGAGATCCACGAGATCACCGTCACCGCCTGAGGTCGGGGGCTCCGCTGCCGCGACCCCGGGGTCTAGGGTCGTCGGGATGGACGACGACCTGCGGGTGCGGTTCGCCGCAGCGCGGGTGGCGCGGCTCGCGACGGTGCGACCCGACGGCCGGCCGCACCTCGTGCCGGTCGTCTTCGCCGTGCTGCCGGGCGCGGGCGGTGACGTCGTGTGGAGCGCCGTCGACGACAAGCCGAAGTCGACGCGGTCGCTTCAGCGGCTCGCCAACGTCGAGGCCAACCCGGCCGCCACCCTGCTCGTGGACCACTTCGAGGACGACTGGACGCGGCTGTGGTGGGTCCGCGTGGACGGCCGCGCCGCGGTCGTCCAGGTCGATGAGCCGGGCGCCGACGAGGCCCTCGAGGCGCTGGCCGCGAAGTACCCGCAGTACGCCGCCTCCCGGCCGCCGGGTCCCCTGCTGCGCGTCGACGTCACCCGGTGGGCGGGATGGACGGGCTCGGGCGCCTGACGGCATACCTTGCGTAGGTCGTGCCGCCGGCGAAGCGGCGGGCGTCGAGGAGCGCGAGGTCGAGGCGTATGCCGTCCGGCAGGGCCGGCGTCCCGCCGCCGACGACCGCGGGGACCGTCAGCAGGCGCAGCTCGTCGACGATGCCGGCGCGCAGCGCCTCGGCTGCGAGCGTGGGACCGCCGATGCTGACGTCGCGGTCCGAGGATGCCGCGAGCTGCGCGGCGGCCGCGGGGTCGAAGCCCCGCTCCAGCCGGGTGCGGGCACTCGTGACCGACTCCAGCGTGCGGGAGTGGACGACCTTGTCTGCGGCCTGCCAGATGCGGGCGTAGTCCTGGGTCACGGCATCCCCGGGGCCGTCGGTGGGGGCGGTCTCCCAGAAGACCATCGTCTCGTAGAGGCGACGCCCGCAGAGGTAGGTGCCGACCTCGCGCTCGAGGTCGTTGACGAAGGCGTGCACCTCGGAGTCCGGTGCGGCCCAGTCGAACCGGCCGGCCGCGTCGTTCACGTAGCCGTCGAGGGAGCAGATGGTCGTGTAGACGAGTCGGCCCATGGGCCCGACTCTGCCACGGCCCGGCGCCCGTCAGGCGAAGTCGCGCAGGGCGCGGTTCTCGATGTCGCGCAGCACCTCGTCGGCGCTGCCGGCCGAGACCTCGCCGCGACGGCGCGCCTCGAGGACGAGCTGCCGCTCGACGTCGCTCGCGCGGCTCAGCACCGCCTCCAGCTCGCGAGCGCGCCGGTCGCTCGCCTCGTCCTGGCCCGACCGGGCCCGGTGGATGCTCTGCTGCGCCGTCACGTAGCCCTCGTACTGCGCGAGGGCGGCCGCACGCACGTCGTCGTCGAGCGTGGACGCCTCGTCGCGGATCTGCTGCAGTGCAGCCCTGCTCGCCCGCAGGCGCAGCTGCGCGACCTCGCCCGACTCGTCCGCGTCGCTGCCGACGTGCAGCCACTTCGTCAGGGGCGTCAGCGTCAGCCCCTGGACCACGAGGGTCACGAGGACGGCCACGAGCGCCACGACCACGAGCTCGTCGCGGTGGGGCAGCGGCGCGCCGGAGGAGACCATCTCGGGAAGGGCGACGGCCGTCGCCACGGTGACGACCCCGCGCATCCCGGCCCAGGCGACCACCGTGGACTCGCGCCAGCCGGTCGGCACGGGCAGGTCGCGGCGGCGGGCCCGCAACCGGCTGAGCCAGGCCGCGGGATAGATCCAGGCGGCCCGGAAGACGACGAGCGATCCCACCACGAGCAGCGTCAGTCGCATCGTCTCCGGACCGGTCGACGTCGACCGGATGACCGCCACGAGCTCGAACCCGAGCAGCGTGAAGACCATGCTGGTGATGAGGAAGTCGGCGTAGCTCCATACCGCCCGGCCCAGCAGCCAGCCGCCGGAGGTCGTGGCGTCGTGGGCGTAGGTCCGCAGGTACAGGCCGAGCACCAGCACGGCGAGGACGCCTGAGCCGTTGACGTGCTCGGCACCGACGTACGCCAGGAACGGCACGAGCACCGTCACGGTCGTCTCGGCGTACGCGTCGTGGATCCTCGCGAGCGCGAACCGGGCGAGGACGCCGAGGACGACACCGACGAGCACGCCGAGGACGACGGCCTCGACGAGCTCCAGGGCGACCTGCCCGCCCGTGAGGCCACCGGTGACCGCCGCGACGAGCGCCACCTTGTAGGCCACGAGCGCCGTCGCGTCGTTGAACATGCCCTCGCCCTCGAGGATGGTGACGAGACGGTGCGGCAGGCGCAGCCGCCGGGCCACGGCCGTCGCCGCGACGGGGTCGGGCGGGGACACGATGGCGCCGAGCACCCAGGCCACCGCCCAGGGCAGGCCGGCCGCGTGCGCCACGACGGCCACGACGGCCACCGTGGCCAGGGTCAGACCGACCGCCAGCGTGAAGACCGCCCCGGCGTGCTGGCGGAACTCGGTGACGGTCGTGCGCTGCGTGGCCGCGAAGAGCAGGGGTGGCAGGACCACGGGGAGGATGAGCGAGGGATCGAAGGAGAGCGGGTTGACCGGCGTGACGAGCGCGACGGCGAGGCCGAAGATCGTCAGGAGCACCGGTTGCGGCACCCGGACCCGGTCCGCGAGCGGGGTGAGCACGATGACGCCGAGCGTGACGACGAGGACCAGCAGCAGGGTGCTCACCGTCCGAACCTACGTCCCGGCGAGGCGGAGCGCGCCGCGCCGCGGGGGTGACCGGCTCGGTGCCGGGGCTCAGTCCCCGCCCAGCGGGTGCGCGAGGGGAGCGTTGACGGGCTCGCTCGTCGGCGTCGGCCGCGGGGGCCGGGCGGTCACGCCGGCTCCTGGTCCTCGTCGAGGAAGGCCTGTGTGAGGTCGGCGAGCTCGCGCGCCGACTCGGTGTTGAGGAGAGGACCGGCACCGTCGATCACCTGCAGGCGCGCGGTAGGCAGCTGCTGCGAGAGCTCCTGCGCCGCAACGACTCCCGCCTTGTCGCGCGAGCCGGCCACGACCAGGACGGGCGCCGTGACGGTGCGCAGCGACTCGGTGCCGTCGAAGCCCTTGAGCGCGTCGAGGACGGCGAGCATCCGCGGCCGCGAGACGCCGGCGTCGACGAGCTTGCTCTGGGGCACGAGCCGCATGGCGAGCCGCTGCATCCGCAGGGCCCCCTTGGACGGGCGCACGAGCGCGCCGCCGAGCACGAGGCGCCCGACGAGCTCGGGACGCTCGACGGCCAGGCGCAGCGCCACGCTGGCCCCGACCGACACCCCGACGAAGTCGGCCCGGCGCACACCCTGCAGCTCGAGCTCGTCCGCGACGCCCGCGGCCGCGGCCCCGAGGTCGAAGCCGACGGGGTCCTTGGGCTTGAGACCCTTCATCCACGGGGCCGTCATCGGGCGCCCCGCGCCGTAGGCGGACACGAAGTCCTGCCACGCGATCGGCGACTGGCCGAGGCCGTGGAGGAGGACGAGCGGGCGGGGGCGGGCGTCGGGGCCAGGGGCGGACGGCATACGGAATCCCTTCAGCTCCAGTCGAGGAGGACCTTGCCGCACTGGCCCGAGCGGGCGGTGTCGAAGGCCTCCTCCCACTGCTCGGCGGGGAACCGGTGGGTGATGACCTGCGTGACGGCGGAGCGGAAGCGCTCGGAGGTCGCGATCATCTGCGACATCGCGTACCAGGTGTCGTACATCTCGCGGCCGTAGATGCCCTTGAGCGTGATCATGTGGGTGATCACCTTGCCCCAGTCGAGCTCGTAGGACTGGTGCGGCAGCCCGAGCAGCGCGATGCGACCGCCGTGGTTCATGTTCGTGATCATGTCGGTGACGGCCGGAGCGGCGCCCGACATCTCCAGGCCGATGTCGAAGCCCTCCTTCATCCCGAGGTGGGCCTGCGCGTCGGCGAGGCTCTCGCGGGTCACGTTGATCGTCAGGTCCGCGCCGGCGTGCTCGGCGAGGGCGAGCCGGTAGTCGCTGGCATCGCTGACCACGACGTAGCGCGCGCCGGCGTGCCGGGCGATCGCGGCGGCCATGACGCCGATCGGGCCGGCTCCGGTGATGACGACGTCCTCGCCGACCATCGGCCACTGCAGGGCGGTGTGGGTGGCGTTGCCGAGCGGGTCGAAGACGGCGCCGAGGTCGGGGTCGAGGTCCTCCGGCTGCACCCACACGTTGGTGGCCGGGATGACGACGAAGTCGGCGAAGGCGCCGTCGCGGTTGACGCCGATGCCCTGGGTGCGGATGCACAGGTGCCGGCGGCCGGCGCGGCAGTTGCGGCACGTGCCGCAGACGATGTGCCCCTCGCCCGAGGCGCGGTCGCCGACCTTGACCTCGGTGACGTCCTCGCCGACCTCGACGACCTCGCCGTAGAACTCGTGGCCGATGACGAGCGGTGGCTTGACGGTGGACTCGGCCCACTCGTCCCAGCCGGCCAGGTGCAGGTCGGTGCCGCAGATGCCGGCACGCAGGACGCGGATCTTGACGTCGCCGGGCCCGCACTCGGGCTCCGGACGGTCGACGAGGGACAGGCCAGGGCCTGCGGACAGCTTGGTGAGGGCGCGCACGGGGGAGAGTCTGCCACTGCCGATAATGGGGTCGTGGCCACCTCAGCGGACCGCTCCCCCGACCGCGACACCGACCGCCGCACCGACAGTGCCCGCGTCGCCGAGGCCGTCGCCCGGCTGCGGTCCGCGGGTGAGCGCGTCACGACGGCGCGGTATGCCGTCCTGCGGGTCGTCGACGCTGCCGACCTCGCCGACGAGCACCTGAGTGCCGAGCAGATCGGGGCCCGGGTGGCCGAGGCGGAGCCGGCCGTGCACCGAGCCACCGTCTACCGGACGCTCACCTCGCTCGTGGAGACCGGCGTGCTCTCGCACGTGCACCTCGGCGGCGCGGCCACCGTCTACCACCTCACCGAGCCGGCAGCCTCCGTCGACGTGCACCCGGAGCGGCACGACCACGCCCACGTGCAGTGCCATGACTGCGGGCGCGTCTTCGACGTGCCCCCGGAGGTCTTCGACGGCGTGCGGGCGCGGCTGCGCGCCGACCTCGGCTTCGAGCTGCACACGAGCCATGCGGCCCTCCTCGGCACCTGCCGCGACTGCGCCGCCGACGCGACACCCGCCGCCCCCGACCGCGCCTGATCCCGCCCAGCTCGCCTGACCTTCAACCGTCGAAAGGCCATTCTTTGCGGGTGACGCGCAGTCGAGTGGCCAGTCTCTGCCACGAACGTTGACCTCTCGACGGGCGGAGACCCGCGAACTTTGGCCTCTCGACGGTTGGGGGCAGGGGCGGGACGAGTGAGGGGTGGGACGGGTCAGAGGGCGCGGAGCTCGAGAAGGTAGCCCTGGGCGGGGCCGAGGACGGGCACCGGGAGGCCGACCCTCGCCAGGACCGCCCCCGGCACCACGAGGCCCTCGTCCGAGAGCGCCGCTCCCCACCAAGCGGGTGGGGTGTGCTGCACGACAGCAGGCAGTCCGGCCTCGGGGCGGACGCGGACGGCATACGACAGCGTCTCGTCGAGGCCGGGAAGGGGCAGCGCGCCGGTCACGGCGTCCCGTCCCGTGACGAGCCGCGCGACCGTGTATGCCGCGTGGCGACGCTCGGCGTCCAGCGTGCCGGTCACGAGGACCGTCCCGTCCGGGCTCTCGGAGCGCACCAGGTCGCCGGTGTGCAGGAGCGGGCGCAGCTCTCGCGCCAGCGCCGTCCACGCGGCGAGCACCTCGAGCTCCTCGGCGGAGCACGTCGTGATGTCCCACTCGAGCCCGGCGTGGCCCTGCAGCGCCATGAGCAGGCGGAAGCCGAGGTCGACGGTGCGGTGGCTGGTGTGGGCGACGGCAGGGCCGACGTGGGTGCCCATCAGCTCCGGCGGCACGAGCAGGCTCGTCCAGCGCTGGATGCTGGCCCGCTCGAGGGCGTCGTTGCAGTCGCTCGTCCAGATGCGGTCGGTGTGCTCGAGCACGCCCAGGTCCACGCGACCGCCGCCGCTGCTGCACGACTCGATCTCGAGCCGCGGGTGCCGGGCGCGCAGGTCGTCGAGCAGGCGGTAGAAGGCGAGCGTGTGGGCGTGCACGGCCGGCGCGTCGATCCGTCGGCGGTCCCCCCGCTCCACGGTGTGCACCGCCTCGAGCAGGTCGCGGTTGTGGTCCCACTTGATGTAGTCGATCCCGTACTCCGTGACCAACCCGCTGATCCGCTCGAGCAGCTGCTCGCGCGCGTCGTCGCGGGTCAGGTCGAGCAGCTGCTGGTGGCGCCACTCTCGCGGTGACCCGGCGGCCGGGCGCAGCACCCAGTGGGGGTGGGCGCGCACGAGCTCGCTGTCCTCGTTGACCATCTCCGGCTCGAACCACAGCCCGAACTCGAGCCCGAGGCCCTTGACGTGGTCCACGAGGGGCCCGAGGCCCTCGGGCCACACATCGCCCGAGACGACCCAGTCACCGAGGCCCGCGCGGTCGTGGCGCCGGCTGCCGAACCAGCCGTCGTCGAGGACGAAACGCTCGACGCCGATGCGGGCGGCCGTGTCGGCCAGGGCTTTCAGGTGGTCGAGGTCGGTCTCGAAGTAGACCGCCTCCCACGTGTTCAGCACGACGGGCCGCGGTCGCGACGGGTGGCGAGGCCGGGCCCGCAGGCTGCCGTGCAGGCGGCGTGAGAGCCCGTCGAGGCCCTCGGTGGAGTGGACGAAGACCACCGTCGGGGCGGCATACGTCTCCCCGGGGTAGAGGCGAACCTCACCGGGCGCGAGCAGCTCACCGCCGCCGAGGACGGCGTGGTGGCGTCCGGCGCCCTCGGGCAGCGACTCGACGAGGTGCTCGTGGTTGCCGCTCCAGGCGGTGTGCACGGCCCAGACCTCCCCTGTGCGCCAGTCGAACCCGCGCGTGCCGGCCATGAGCAGCAGCGTCGCGTCGTGGCCCGTGCGACCCCGGCGGCTGGCCCGCAGGTGCGTGCCGTGGTCGAGGCGGCTGCGCTGCGGCGCGCGCTCACGGCACCAGCGGCCGGTGAGGTCGAGCACCTCGTCGGCGCGCACCGGCAGCGGCAGGATCGCCCGCAGCGCGGAGACGTCGAGCGGCGCGGGGCCGTTGCCCTCGTTCGTCAGCGACGCATCGACACGCAGGACCCCGTGCTCGTCGAGCGAGTGCCGCAGCTCGAGCCGTATGCCGTCACCCGAGCTCGCGCTCGTCACGAGCGCCGTGCCCTCGGCGGCGCAGGTGACGTCGTGCCAGCGGACTGCGCCCACAGCGCCCCCGCGGTGTCCGGCCCACCCGGGCGTGCCCGACCAGCCGTCGGCCTCCCCGGGCAGGACGGTCAGTGGCCACGGCTCGTCGAGGGCGCTCGGCGGCGCCGGTGGCGTCGTGACGGCGGTCAGGGCGGCATACGTGCTCGGTCCACCGTGGAGGGCGGGGCCCCAGTGGACCACCTCTGGGAGGGCGGCCCCGTCGGCTCGCGGAAGGAGCACGAGCGCCGTGCCGGCGGACTCGAGGATGTGCACGTCGGTGCCGGTCGCACCGGCCGGGGAGTGGGAGCTCAGGGACACGGCACACTCGCCTTCGGGTCGATGGGTGGCTGGGACGGTCGACCGGAAGCCGCCGTGATTGTCCTACGCGGTGCCCACGCTGCACCACTGTGCAGCACAATATCCATCAGGATGCGTCACGTCCGAACAGAAGTCGATGTTTGTGAATGTTGACATCCACGGCGCCGAGCCCACAGTCTGTGGCCCATGCGTTCTCGGCCCACCAGCACCCTGGCCTTCTTCACGCTCGGGTGGGAAGAAGCGCTCGCCGTCGCCGCCAGTGGGTACGACCTCGTCGCGGACGCCACCGTCGACGGCACCGTCCGCCTCGCCAGGGGTGGCGTGGCCGTGACTCGGGAGGACTGAGGATGCTCGCCAGCCAGCGGCGCTCCGTCATCCTCGAGCTGGTGCAGGTGTCCGGGGCCGTCAAGGTCTCCGAGCTCGTCGAGCGCCTCGGCGTGTCGGACATGACGATCCGCCGGGACATCGAGCGCCTCTCCGGCGACGGCCTGCTCGAGCGGGTGCACGGCGGCGCGCTGGCGCTCGACGGCACGCGCAGCAGTGACGAGCCGGGCTTCTCGGCGAAGTCGAGGCTGCAGCTCGCGCAGAAGCAGGCGATCGCCCGCGCGGCGGCCCGGCACGTCGAGGCCGGCAGCTCCATCGGCATCTCGGCAGGCACGACCACCTACGAGCTGGCCCGGGCCGTCAGGGACGTGCCCGACCTGACGGTGGTCACGAACTCCATCCCGGTCGCTCAGCTGCTGCACGAGTCGGCGGCGCCCGGCCAGACGGTCGTGCTGACCGGTGGGGTGCGCACGCCTTCCGACGCGCTCGTGGGGCCCGTGGCCGTGGCGGCGCTGCGCTCGCTCCACGTCGACATCCTGTTCCTCGGCGCCCATGGCGTCGAGGGCCGCACCGGCCTGACCACCCCCAACCTCGTCGAGGCCGAGACCAACCGTGCCCTCGTCGAGTCGGCCCGCCGCGTCTGCCTGCTCGCCGACTCGTCGAAGTGGGGCACCGTGGGGCTCAGCACGTTCGCAGACCTCGCGGACGTGGACCTGTTCGTCACCGACACCGCCTTCCCGGAGCGCGCCCGCGAGGCCGTGCGGGAGATGGTCGGCTCACTCGAGATCGCGGAGGCCTGATGACCACCCCCACCCCCGCCCGCACCGCGGCGCGCTTCACGACGAGGCACCTGTCCGACGGGCGCGAGATCATCTACGTCGACGAGCCGGGCACCCCGGAGCGCACGGCGGAGGACCCGCGACCCCCCGAGCCGCGGGTGCCGTCCGGCGAGCTGCGCCACGACGCGCTCGTCGACGACTGGGTGGCCATCGCCGCCCACCGGCAGCACCGCACCTTCATGCCGCCCAAGGACGAGTGCCCGCTCTGCCCGGCCGGGCGCGGCTCGGTCCCCTCGGAGATCCCCGAGCGCGACTACCAGGTCGTCGTCTTCGAGAACCGCTTCCCCTCGTATGCCGTCACCTCCGTGGGCGCCGACGTGCCCGACCCCGCCGGCATCTTCGGCATGCGCCCGGCCGTGGGCCGCTGCGAGGTCGTGTGCTTCACGAGCGAGCACGAGTCGTCGTTCAAGGACCTGCCCGTCGAGCGGGTCCGCACCGTCATCGACACGTGGGCCCAGCGCACCGAGGCCCTCGGCGCGATCCCCGAGGTCGAGCAGGTCTTCGCCTTCGAGAACCGCGGCAAGGAGATCGGCGTGACGCTGCCGCACCCGCACGGCCAGATCTACGCCTACCCCTACCTGCCGGACCGCACGAAGTCGCTGCTCGAGGCGGCTCGCCGCCACCACGAACGCACGGGCCGGCTGCTGGGAGCCGACATCCTCGCCGCCGAGCAGGCCGACGGCTCGAGGGTGGTCGTCTCGGGGACGCACTGGACGGCATACGTCCCCTTCGCGGCCCGCTGGCCGCTCGAGGTGCACGTGGCCCCGCACCGCGACGTGCCCGACCTCGTCGCCCTCGACGACGACGAGCGCGACGAGCTCGCCGTCGTCTACCGCGACCTGCTCGGGCGGCTCGACCGCTACTACGTCGCCGAGGACGGCTCCCCGGTCTCGCTGCCCTACATCGCCGCCTGGCAGCAGGCGCCGGCCAAGACGGGGCGCGACGTGTCGCGGCTGCACCTGCAGCTGATGTCGGTGCTGCGCGGTCCCGGCCGCCTGAAGTTCCTCGCGGGCTCCGAGTCGGGCGTCGGCGGCTGGATCAACGACGTCGCGCCGGAGCGGGCCGCCGCACGGCTGCGGGAGGTGGCGCCGTGAGCGCGCGCACCTCGGAGGAGGTCGTGCAGAGCGTGCGCGCCGGCTTCGCGGAGCGCTACGGCCACGAGCCGGAGGGCGTCTGGTCGGCGCCGGGCCGCGTCAACCTCATCGGCGAGCACACCGACTACAACGGCGGACTCTGCCTGCCGATCGCCCTGCCCCACCGCACGTATGCCGCCGCGTCGCGTCGCGACGACGGCCTCCTGCGGATGGCTTCCGCGCAGCAGGACGGCGTCGTCGAGGTGGCGCTCGACGACGTGTCGCCGGAGCGGCCGGGCGGCTGGGGGGCCTACGTCGCCGGCGTGCTCTGGGCGCTGCGTGAGGAGGGCCACGACGTGCCGGGCCTCGACGTGTTCGTCGACTCGACCGTGCCGGTCGGCGCCGGGCTGTCGAGCTCCGCGGCCCTCGAGTGCTCGGTCGGGGCAGCGGTCAGCGACCTCGCCGGCCTGGGCCTGATCGAGGATGCCGAGTCGCGAGCGCGCCTGGCCCAGGTGTGCATCCGCGCCGAGAACGAGATCGCCGGCGCTCCCACCGGCGGGATGGACCAGTCGGCGGCGCTCCTGTCCGACGAGGCCACCGCGCTGCTGCTCGACTGCCGCAGCTGGCAGACCGAGCAGGTGCCCTTCGACCTCGCGTCGGCCGGCTACGCCCTGCTCGTCACCGACACGCACGCCCACCACGAGCTCGTCGACGGGCAGTACGGCTCGCGCCGTCAGTCGTGTGAGGAGGCCGCCGGCATCCTCGGCGTGGACCTGCTCCGCGAGGTGCCGGCGTCCGAGCTCGACGCGGCCCTGGAGAAGCTGCCCACCGACGAGCTCCGGCGGCGCGTCAAGCACATCGTCACCGAGATCGACCGCGTCGAGCAGGCCGTCGCCGCCCTGCGCAGCGGCGACCTCGAGGAGGTGGGGCGCCTCTTCGACGCCTCGCACGTCTCGATGCGCGACGACTACGAGATCTCCTGCGAGGAGCTCGACGTCGCCACCGAGACGGCCCGGCAGCACGGTGCCCTCGGTGCCCGGATGACCGGTGGCGGCTTCGGCGGCTCGTGCATCGCGATCGTGCGCACCGACTCCGTCGACGAGGTGTCGCGCGCCATCGCTGCGGCGTTCGCCGAGCACGGCTTCACCGCGCCGTCGTCGTTCGCGGTGACCGCGGGCGGCTCAGCCCACCGGGAGCCCTGACACCAGGGCCCTGACCGGCCGAGGCAGGGCTGGGCACGACGAAGGCGGCCACCCTGCGGGGTGACCGCCTTCGTGCCGTGCCTGCTCAGGCGGGAAGGATGAGGCCCTTCGTGGCCTTGGCGCGCTCGAGGCGCTGCGCGACGTCCTGCCAGTTGACGACGTTCCACCAGGCCTTGACGTAGTCGGCCTTGACGTTCTCGTACTGCAGGTAGAAGGCGTGCTCCCACATGTCGAGCTGCAGCAGCGGGATCTGGCCGACGGGGATGTTGCCCTGCTGGTCGAACAGCTGCATGATGTGCGGTCGCTCGGCGATGGTGTCCCATGCCCAGATGGACCAGCCGGAGCCCTGGATCGCGTTGGCGTTGGCGTTGAAGTGCGCCTGGAACTTCTCGAAGCCGCCGAAGTACTCGTCGATCGCGGCCTTGACCTCGCCCTCGGGCTGGCCACCGCCGTCGGGGCTCATGTTCTTCCAGAAGACGGAGTGGTTGGTGTGACCACCGAGGTGGAAGGCGAGGTTCTTCTCGACACCGTTGAGCGCAGCGTAGTCACCGGACTCACGCAGCTCCTCCAGCTTGGCGACGGCGGCGTTGGCACCGTCGACGTAGGCCTTGTGGTGCTTGCTGTGGTGCAGCTCCATGATGCGCGCGCTGATGTGCGGCTCGAGAGCGGCGTAGTCGTAGTCGAGCTCGGGAAGCGTGTAAGCCACGTGTCGTTCCTTTCTGGAGACCAATAGGCCCTTGCCACTCTATGCCGCTGCCGCGATCACGTGCCGAGGAGGTCGCGGACGTCGTCGGCGGTGATGGCCCCCGACAGCGCGCCGCCCTCGTCGACCACCCGCTGGAACAGGTCGCGCTTGCGCTCCTGCAGCGCCACGACCTTCTCCTCGATGGTGCCGGCCGACACGAGGCGGTAGACGGTGACCGGGCGGTTCTGCCCGATGCGGTGGGCTCGGTCGATGGCCTGCGCCTCCGCGGCGGGGTTCCACCACGGGTCGAGGACGTAGACGTAGTCGGCCTCGGTGAGCGTCAGCCCGAAGCCGCCGGCCTTGAGGCTGATGAGGAACGCGACGGCGTCGCCCTCCCGGAAGCCGCGCACCACCGACTGCCGGTCGGTCGTCGACCCGTCGAGGTATGCCGTCTCGAGCCCTGCGCGCGTCAGTGCGGCCTCGACGATGCGCAGGAAGCCGGTGAACTGGCTGAAGACGAGGGCCCGGTGGCCCTCTGCGGCCAGCTCGCGCAGCTGGTCGACGAGGAAGTCGATCTTGGCGGCCGTGGCCTTGCCGCCGTGGGCCTCGTCGACGAGGACCGGGTCGAGGGCGAGCTGGCGCAGCCGGGTCAGGGCGGCGAGGATCGCGACTCGGTTGGCCTCGGGGTCGTCGAGCAGGCCGAGCACCCGCTGCCTCTCACGCTGGAGGTGCTGGTCGTAGATGTGCCGGTGGACCGGGTGCGGGTCGAGCGCCATGACCTGGATCTGCTTGGGCGGCAGGTCGATCGCCACCTGCTCCTTGGTGCGCCGCAGCATCAGCGGCCGGATGCGGCGGCGCAGCAGGTCGAGCAGCTCGGGCCGCTCACCGGACTCGATCGGCTTGCGGTAGCTCTTGGTGAACGCGTCGGGGCGCGGGTAGAGCCCCGGAGCCGTGAGGGAGAGCAGCGACCAGAGGTCCATCAGGGAGTTCTCGAGCGGCGTGCCGGTGACCGCGATGGTGAAGGGCGCCCCGAGCCGGCGCACCGCCACGTGCGTCTTGGCCTGCCGGTTCTTGACGAACTGCGCCTCGTCGAGCACGACACCGCCCCACCGGACGGAGTGGAACGCGGCGTCGTCGAGGCGCAGCACGGCATACGAGGTGATGACGACCTGGGCACCGGAGACGGTGTCGGTGAGCGGCACGCCGCGTTTGCGCTCGGTCGCGGTGACGGCCACGGCGGCAAGGTGCGGCGCGAATGTCTCGAGCTCGCCCAGCCAGGTGCCGACCACGCTGGTCGGGGCGACGACGAGGACTGGGCCGCGCGACCCGGGCGCACCCGCTCCGAGCTCGCCACGGTCGTGGGCACGCACCAGCGCAGCGATGACCTGCAGCGTCTTGCCCAGCCCCATGTCGTCGGCGAGGATGCCGCCGAGCTGGGCGTCCCACAGCCGTGCGAGCCAGCGGTAGCCGTCGAGCTGGTAGGGACGCAGGGTGGCGCGCAGGTCGGGTGGCGGCTCGGCCAGCGGGCCCTCCTGCAGCGAGCCGAGCGCCTCGACGTTGGCGGCCCAGCGGGCGCTCTGCTCGTCGACGACGCCGAGGGCCACGAGCTCGTCCCAGAGGTCGGCGTGGTGGGCGCTGAGCCGCAGGGCGCCGGTGTCGGGGTCGGCGATCTCGCGGGCCTCCTCGATGAGGTCGCGCAGCCGCGTCAGCTCGGGTCGGTCGAGGCGGAAGAACGCGCCCGAGTCGAGCAGCATGATGTCATCGCCTCGCGCGAGGGCGGCGAAGAGCGGCTCGAACGGCACCTCCTCGCCCTCGACCTCGACCGAGACGTGCAGGTCGAACCAGTCACTTCCGCGGTCGTCGGGCTCCTCCGCGTCGGAGCCTCGGCGGGCACTCTCGGTCGCGCCGAGCCGGACCACCGGCGCAGAGGTCACCTCCTCGTAGGACGGCAGGTCGTCGTCGACCTCGACCGTGACGTGCTCGTCGGCCTCGAGCAGCGGGAGGACGTCGGCGACGAACCGGGCCGCGTCGAGGCCGGTGAGGACGACCCGAGGGACGAGGTAGGGGTGACCGCCGATGTCGCTGCGCAGCGCACCCGGGACGGATCGCAGGGACGTGGCGGCCCGGACGGCGGCGGACTCGGCGTCACGGTCACGGCCTCCCACCGTGCCGAAGCGTGCCGTCGTGAAGGGCCGGGGCACCCCGTCGTAGGCGTGGCCGAGGTCGATGCGCAGCTCCCCCGGCACGTCGCTGACGACGCGCACGTGGACCGTCACCACCTCGGTGCGGGCGTCGTCGGGCAGCTCGGGTGCTGGCAGTGGCACCTCCGAGCGCACCCGGAGCCGCTGGCGCAGACCGGGGACCACCGAGCGCAGGAAGCGGCCTCGCTCGTCGGCGGGGACCCGCAGCCCGGCGAGCGCCGACGCGAGGGCGTCGGGTCCGAGGTCGAGGTCCTGCTCGAGCGGGACGAAGGTCAGGGAGCCGTCGTCGCCCTCGACGGCGATGGCGTGGACGGGGTCGCCGAGGTGGAGCCGCTCGGCGGTCGCGTCGTCGGCGACCTCGTCGGGCAGCCCCTCGATCTCGACGTCGAGGTCGAGGTCGCCGCTGCCGTCGCCGGCGCGCTTGACGAGCAGCACCAGGGAGGCGTCGGCGGCGGCGACGCGGACCGGCCCGGTCACCCCCTCGCCGGGAAGGATCTCGATGCCGGCCGCGCGCGCCTCGCGCAGCAGCGGCCAGATCTCGCCGCTCGCGTCCAGGGCCAGCGGCGGGGTCGCGGAGAAGTACGTGGTGCTGCCCGAGCCCTGCCGGGCGACGTCGTGCAGGCGGCCCATGATCCGCTCGTGCTCGGGCAGGAAGCGGATGCCGGGCCGCCACTGCGGCAGGGCGTCGTGCCAGGAGAGCGTGCGGTGCCACGTGCCGGCGCGGGTCCAGCGCGTGGGCCGCAGGCCGTAGCTGAGCTCGGGCAGCCCACGACGACCGCGCTGGTCGCGGTAGACGGTGTCGACGAACAGCCCGGCGGGCATGAGGTCGCCCCGCGGCTCCGGTCGCTGGGCGACCGCAGGCTCGACGGGCCGTGGCCGGACGTGACCGAAGACGTCGGACCAGAGCGGAGGGACGACCGCGGTGGCCCGTTCGTCGGGCGCCTGCGCGGCGGGCGTCGCACCGTCACCGGCGGCAGGGGGCTCCACGACGCGGCCCTGGGCGACGTCCCGCGCCGTCACCATGAGGGCCACCACGTGCTTGCAGTCGGCGGCAACGGGACAGCTGCACCGCCCGCTCCACAGGTGCGAGCGGCCCTTGGGGTGCGGGCGCGCCTCGATGATCGTCTGGTAGGTCTCGGTGCCGCTGCCCTGGATCGTGCCGAGCAGCATCATCCCGTCGGGACGGGTGGCGAGGGAACGCACCCGACGCTCGGCGGCATACGCGATCCCGCGCTCGAAGGTGCGGCTGCCGACCTGCTGGGCGATGTCGGGGTCGGTGACGTCGCCCACCCACGTCGCTCTCCCCACGCTCCACGCCACCCGAGCACTCTACGTTCGCGCACCGACACGGCCGGGCCTCGCGTCCACAGGCCCGGCAGGATGGGGCCATGTCCGACCCGCGCGCGCTCACCCTCACCGACTTCCCGGTCCACCGCCCGGTGACGACCCGGTGGTCCGACAACGACATGTACGGCCACCTCAACAACGCCGTCTACTACGAGCTGTTCGACTCGGCGATCAACGGGTGGCAGGCCGAGCACCTGACCATCGACCCGATGACCGACCCGACGCAGGGCGTCGTGGCGGAGTCGTCGTGCGCGTTCTATGCCGAGGTGGCGTTCCCGACGCCGCTCGTCGTCGGCATCCGGGTGGTTCGGCTCGGGACGAGCAGCGTCACCTACCAGCTCGGGCTCTTCGTCGACCCCGACCGCAGCCCCGGGGCGGACGCGGCCATCAAGGCCCTCGGCCACTGGGTGCACGTCGAGATCGACGCGAGGAGCCGCCGGTCCACGCCCATCCCGGCACACCTGCGCGCCCTCATGGAGACTGCGGTGACGGGTCCTTGAGGTAGGTCTGGCGGTGGTCCCGCAGCTCGGCGTCGTCGCGTCCACCCTCCGTGTCTCGACGTTTCGTGTCGAACCCGCGCGGGGCCGACGCGAGCAGCCCTAGGGCGAGCTGAGCGGAGTCTGGGCGGCGCGCCGTGCCGCCCGGCGCATCGCCGCGGTGTAGACCGGGCGGGCGAAGCGCTTGGCCCGCCAGGCGAGGTGCCCGTCGCGGTCGGTCAGGATGAGCTCGCGGCGGGCGTCGATGCCGCGCACGACGACGGCGGCCACCTCCTCGGCGGAGCGCTTGGAGTCGCTGACCATCTTCTTGCCGGCCGCCTCCATCTCGGTGTCGGCGCCCTGGAAGGAGGCCCCGAGGTTGGTGCGGAAGAACGACGGGCACACGACCGAGACGTCGATGTGGTGCGGCGCCAGCTCGTGCGACAGCGTCTCGCTGAGCGCGACGACGCCGGCCTTGACGGTGTTGTAGGCGGCCATGCCCGGGGCGTGGACGAGCCCGGCGAGCGAGGCGGTGTTGACGATGTGGCCGCTGCGCTGCTCCTTGAGCAGCGGCGTGAAGGTGCGGCAGCCGCGCACGACGCCGAGCAGGTTGATGTCGATGATCCAGCGCCACTCGTCGAGGGTCGCGACGTCGATGCGGCCGCCCGCGGCGACGCCGGCGTTGTTGACGAGCAGGTCGAGCCCGTCCCACGTCTCGCGGACGTGGGCGAGCGCCGCTGCCCACGCGTCGTCGCTGCGGACGTCGAGAGGCAGGTATGCCGCCGCCTCGGGAAGCACGTCGGGCCGGTCCACGTGCACGTCGGTCGCGAGCACGTCGTCGCCTCTGGCGACGAGGGCGCGCACGAGCGCGAGGCCGAGACCGGAGGCGCCACCCGTGACGAGGACGCGTCGGGGGGAGGTGGGGGCGGAGGCGCGGGAGGACGTGCGGGCGTGGCGCAGGCGTGACGGCATACGACCCAACCTACTGGCGGACGGTGAGTGTGACCTTGCCGTGGGCACGGCGCTCGTCGATCTCGGTGAGCGCCGCCGCGACGTCCTCGAGGGGGTGGCGGCTGCCGATCGGCGGGGCGAGCTGGCCGGTGGTGAGCAGCGGGAGGATCGCGTCCCACTGGGTGCGCAGGTAGGACGGGTCGGGCGTCCAGAAGGCGCCCCAGCCGACCCCGACCACGCTGAGGTTGTTGAGGAGCAGCCGGTTGACCTTGACCTCGGGGATCTGCCCGGCGGTGAAGCCGATGACGAGCAGGCGTCCCTCGGGTGCCAGGGAACGGAGGCTGTCGGTGAAGCGGTCACCGCCGACGGGGTCGACGACGACGTCGACGCCGCGGCCTTGCGTGAGCTCCTTGACGCCCTCGAGGAAGCCGTCGGCGAGCAGGACGTGGTGGGCTCCGGCGGCCCGGGCGGTCTCGATCTTGTCCTCGGACGAGACGACGGCGATGACGCGGGCGTCCATGGCGCGCGCCATCTGGATGGCGGCGGTGCCGATGCCGCCGGCCGCCCCGTGCACGAGGACGTCCTCGCCCCGTTCGAGCTGCCCGCGTCGGGTGAGGGCGAAGTGCACAGTGAGGTAGTTCATCGGCAGGGCGGCGCCGACCTCGAACGGCACGTTGTCGGGCAGGGGGAAGACCATGGCCTCGGGCACGGCGACGGTCTCGGCGAAGGCGCCGAGGACGGGGAAGGCGGCGACGCGGTCACCTCGGCTGAACGCGGTGCCCTCGCCCGCCTCCCGCACGACGCCGGCGCACTCCGCGCCCGGCACGAACGGCAGGTTCGGGCGCATCTGGTAGCGCCCGCGCGTCATCAGCACGTCGGGGAAGCTGACCCCCGCCTCGTGCACGTCGACGAGGACGTGGCCCGGCTCGAGGGTGGGCTCTGGCACCTCCTCGACGGTGACGGCGGCCGGGCCGTCCAGGCTGCGGATGCGCGCTGCTCTCATGCTGCGACCCTAGTTGGCGGCAGGCGCGGGAGTGATGGTGAAGCGGGCACGCAGGAGGTCGGAGTCGCGTGAGCTCGGTCCCACGGCGAGCTCGAACTCGCCGGGGTCGACGACGCGGCGACCCGCGGCGTCGACGATCGAGCAGGCGGAGGCGGGGATCTCGATCCGTGTCGTGACGGACTCCCCCGCTGGCACGGTGACGCGCCGGAATGCCTTGAGCTCCTTGGTCGCCCACGTGACGCTCGTGATGACGTCGGTCACGTACGCCTGCACGACCTCGTATGCCGGCCGCCGACCCGTGTTGGCCAGCGTGACCTCCGCGCGCAGGACGTCTTCGGGCCCCAGCTGCAGGGCCTCCAGGGTGAGGGCGGACCACTCGACGGTCGTGTACGACAGGCCCTCGCCGAAGACGAACTGCGGCTCCTGCGTGAGGTCGGCGTAGCGGTGGCCGTGCTGGCCGCGGACCTGGTTGTAGTAGCTCGGCTGCTGGCCGACGTGGCGCGGCACCGAGACCGGCAGGCGTCCCGCGGGCTCGATCTGGCCGAGGACGAGCTCGGCGACGGCCCGGCCGCCGCGCATGCCTGGGCTGAAGGCCTCGATGACGGCTGCGGCGCGCAGCGCGCTCTGCGGCAGGACGTTCGGCTTGGCGTGGAGCAGCACGACGACGACGGGGATGTCGGTGTCGGCGAGCGCGTCGACGACAGCGTCGAGGAGGGCCACCTGTCCGCCCTGGAGCTCGAGAGTGGCGGTCGAGCGGCCCTCTCCCGTCAGGGCGACCGTGTCACCGAGGACCACGACGGCGAGGTCGGCGGCCCGGGCGGTGGCGACGGCCTCGGTGAGCTGGTCGCGGTCGACCGGCGCCGGGGCGAAGACGGGCGGCCGCGGCTGGCCGTCGGGGAAGAGCGGGCCATCCGGGTCCGGCACGAGCGTCTCGATCTCGGCGCCGCGGGCGTGGGTGACCGTCCAGCTCGACGGCACGACGGCGCGGAAGCCGTCCAGGACGGTCTCGACCGTCTCGCGGGGGTGCCCGTCGGGCATCCAGTCGACCTGGCCCGACGCACCGGCCCAGTCGCCGAGGTTCGCCTGGGGGTCGTCGGCGTTGGGGCCGAGGACGGCCACGGTGCGGGGGGCGTCGCGAACGGCATACGGCAGGGAGCCGTCGTTGGTCAGGAGCACGAGCGAGCGGCGGGCGACCTCGAGGTTGAGGGCGGCGTGCTCGGCGGAGCCGATGACGAGGCGCTGGCGCTCGAGGTCCGGCGGGCGGGGGTTCTCGAAGAGGCCGAGCTCGAGCTTGAGCCGGAGCACGCGGCGGGCGGCCTCGTCGATCTGGCCCTCGTCGAGCAGGCCGCGGGCGACGGCCTCCTGCGCGGCCTCGAAGAAGGCGGGGGTCGTCATGACGAGGTCGTTGCCGGCACGGACGGCGACGGTCGCGGCCTCGACGTCGTCGGCGCAGACCTTCTGCTCCCAGACCATTCGGCCGACGTTGTCCCAGTCGGTGACCAGCGTTCCGGTGAAGCCCCACTCGCCCTTGAGCACCTCGTCGAGCAGCCAGCCGTTGGCGGTCACCGGCACGCCGTCGATGGCCTGGTAGCCGAGCATGAAGGTGCGGCAACCCTGCTGCACCGCGCGTTCGAACGGCGGCAGGAACCACGACGTCAGCTTGCGGCGGCTGAGGTCGGCCTCGCTCGCGTCACGGCCGCCCTGGGTCTCGGAGTAGCCGGCGAAGTGCTTGGCGCAGGCAAGGATCGCCGTCGGGTCGGCGAGCCCGTCGCCCTGGTAGCCGCGGACCATCGCCGCGCCGAGCTCGCCGATGAGGTGCGGGTCCTCGCCGAAGGTCTCGCCGACGCGACCCCACCTGAGGTCACGCGTGATGCAGAGCACCGGCGAGAACGTCCAGTGCACGCCAGTCGCGGAGACCTCGACGGCGGTGGCGCGGGCGGCCCGCTCGACGAGCTCCGGGTCCCACGAGCCCGCCATGGCCAGCTGCGTCGGGAAGATCGTCGCGCCCGGCCAGAAGGAGTGGCCGTGGATGCAGTCGTCGGCGGTCAGCAGCGGGATGCCGAGACGCGTCTGCCCCGCCAGGGCCATGGCCTCGTGCATGCGCTCGGGCGAGGTGTGCAGGATCGAGCCGGCCAGCTTGCCGTGGACGATGTCGGTGAGGTCGCCGCGCGCGTCGAGCTGCAGCATCTGCCCGACCTTCTCCGGCAGCGTCATCCGTCCGATCAGGTCCTCGAGGCGCTCCTCGACGGAGCGGGACGCGTCGCGGTACGGGAGGGCTGCGGTGGCGTGGTCGGGCACGTCCCGACGCTAGTCGACGCGCCGGGCCGACCCGAGACCTAGGCTGAAAGCGTGATCGAGCCCCTGGTGCGACTTCCCGACGGAACCGTCAAGCAGGTCAACCCGATCAGCGGCACGAAGGTGTGGACGCTTCCGGGCCGCGCGGCCCGTCCCCTCGCGGTGGCGCGGTCCAGCCCCCGCCCGCTCGATCCCGCCGACCGCGATCGCCACTGCGCCTTCTGCTGGGGCCGGATGCTCGAGACGCCGCCCGAGATCGCACGCGTCGTGCGGGAGTGCGCGACGGACGGCTCGGCCAGCGGCTCGGCGGACGACTTGGCGGAGGGCCCGCGGTGGCGGGAGCTGCGCGGGCTGCTGGCCGAGCAGCTGGGCGACACGACGCCGGAGTTCCGGCTCTTCCCCAACCTCTTCGAGATCCTCACCTACGACTACTGGCACCTGGTGCACGGCTTCGACCCCACGCCGGAGTCACGGGCGCACCGGGCGGCCTACCTCTCGACGCCGCTCGGCTGGGACCACGTGACCGCGCTGGCGCGCATCCGGATGCGTGCCCGCGGCGCGGAGGGGGCTGACACGGAGCCGTTCGACGAGCGCGACCTCGAGCGCGAGTCGGTCGCGCTCTTCGCCGGCAACCACCAGGTCGTCGCCGCGCGACGGCACTTCGTCGACGGCGCGACGGACGACTCGCAGAACGCCGGGTCCGGGACGCTGACGCCCGAGGAGCACTGCGAGTACACGCGGTTCACGATCGAGGCTGTCCGCGACCTCTACCGCGGCAACCCGCACGCCCGCTACGTCGCGGCGTTCCAGAACTGGCTACGGCCGGCAGGCGCGTCGTTCGACCACCTGCACAAGCAGCTCGTCGCGATCGACGAGCTCGGCACGGACCTCGAGCGCGAGGCCGCCCGGCTGGAGCAGGAGCCCGAGCTCTTCACCCGCTGGGGCGCGGACTTCGCCTCGGCCAGAGGGCTCGTCGTCGCGCGCACGCCGACCGCCGTGGCGTTCGCAGGGGTCGGGCACCAGTACCCGGCCCTCGCCGTGCACACCTCGAACACGACGGCGCGCCCGTGGGAGCTCTCCGAGGACGAGGTGCGCGACTTCTCCGACCTGCTGCATGCCTGCCACGCGGCCACCGGCCCCGAGGTGCCGACCAACGAGGAGTGGCACCACGGCCCGCCGTCGCTGGGCCTGCCGATCCCGTTGCGGGCCCTGGTGAAGTGGCGCGTCTCGACCCCCGCCGGTTTCGAGGGCAACACGAGGATCTACGTCAACACCATCGACCCCTGGACGGTTCGCGACCGCACGGTCACCCGGTTACGCGCGCTGGCCGCCGAGGGTCGGGTCTCCGGGCGCCTCGAGGTCACCTGACCCCGGGCGGCCCGGCGACCTCGGCGTGGGACTTCGGGCCCGGGCTCAGACCTCGCTGCCGTGGCCCTCGGTGCGACCCTCGCTGACGCCTCGGCCGGTCTCGGCCTGGAGCCGGTCGATGTGCTCGGAGGCCTGCGCCTTGGTCAGGTCGGCCGGCAGCGTCTCACCCGCCTCGCGCGCCAGCGTCTCGAGGTAGCTGCGCTGCGCGCCGGTCATCGCCTCGCCACCGGTCACCCAGTCCTCGGGGTCCTTGATGGTGGAGTCGCCGGCAGTGCCGCCGATGACGTCTTCGCTGCTGCCGGTGCCCTGGTTGTTCGAAGGTGTGTTCGAGTCGCTCATGGCTGGCTCGTACCCACTGGACGAGAGAAGCGCACGCCTGGCACCGCGCCCGGCGGTCGGCTTGGCAGGATGGGCCCATGGGTCGGCGAGGCCGACGTGCTGCCGGAACTTCTCGGTGGACCGCAACCGTGGCCGTCCCGGCGAGCTGGACCGCCTGATCCGGCAGCGCAGCTCGTTCGTGGCGCACTCGTCCCGGCACCTGGTGCAGGCCCGTCGAGCCGGACGCGGTGACGGCCGTGACGCAGCGCGGCGCCACGGCAGCAGCTGACGCCCCCGCCTCGCCCTGCGCATTGGGTCGTGACGTGACTCAGGGCCCCGAGGGCCCGACCCTCTCCGGCCGTGGCTGGGTCACGTGAAGACTCAATGCACAGGGAGCGACGGGGCCCTGGGCACTCCGGATTCCGAGCCGGAGCGAGCGAGCGCTGCCTTGAGGGCGACGGTCGCCGATTCGATGTCCCTCGCCTGCCAGACGGGACCTCCCAGCAGCGCCCACGCAGCGCCGTCCGGTCGGATGACGGCCAGGAACGTCGCCGTCGACGGCGGCCCACCCGTCGCCGGCGCCCAACGGTCGACGCTCGTGCCGCGCAGCACGGTCGTGCTGCCGGCGCTGCTCTCAGTGGTGTTCGCGCAGGCGGCGGCCCCCGCGGCGAGGGCGGGGCCGATGGTCAGCCGTCCACCCGGGCGCGGCGTCATGACGGTGTAGGTCATAGTCCGGGGCACACGGTAGGGGTCTCGTGGCGCACCGGAGCGGCGCCCGTCGGGGCCCGGGACGGCCGAGCTCACCCACCGCTGCGCACCGGAGGCGTGGAGCAGGGCGTCGACGGACAGGCCCGTCCACGGAATCGCCTGGGAGCAGTACGGCTGCGGAGGCAGGTCACCGGCACAGGAGTCAGCATCGGGTCCGCGCATGACGGTGACAGTCTCGTCCGGCAGGGCATCGGGGTCCGGCCTCCAGCGGCCCTCGACCTTCACAGGACCGGACCACGGGCCGCGGACCGTCGTCGTGGAGCACTTCAGTGGGTCGACGGGCGTCATCTGCGGCGCAGCCGGGAGCCGCCGCACCGCCGCCGCGGTGTCGACGGCGGACGCTGAGGAGGATCGGCCCGCCGGCGGCGCGGCCGCCGTGCAGCCAGCGGCGGCCAGCACGCCCACCAGACCCAGCACCGCGCAACGCATGGCTCAGCGCGCGAACGCCATGGCCTCGGTGACGTCACCGCGGAGCATGTCGCGCCGGTCGAGCAGGTAGTTCTGCCGCATCAGCCACGGCGCGCCGTCACCCTGCTGCGGCAGCTCGGCGGCGGCCCGCTGGACGTAGCCGGAGGCGAGCGGCAGCAGCGGCCGGCCCTCCATCCCGCCGGGCGCCCGGGGCGTCGCCACCCGCCAGCCGTGCTGCTCCATGTGGTTCAGCAGCCGGCAGACGTAGCGGCTGGCAAGGTCGGCGCGCAGCGTCCACGACGCGTTGACGTAGCCCACGCACACGGCGAGGTTGGGCACATCGGCGAACATCAGCCCCCGGTAGACGGTGAGGTCACCGGTCGCGCGCTCCTGCCCGTCCACGCGCAGGGCGATGCCGCCGGCGAGCTTGATCCGCAGACCCGTCGCGGTGACGACGACGTCGGCGCCCAGCTCACGCCCCGAGCCCAGCCGTATGCCGTGTGCCACGAACGTCTCGATCGTGTCGGTGACGACGTGGGCCCGCCCACCGCGTACGGCGGCGAAGAGGTCGCCGTCGGGCACGACGCACAGGCGCTGGTCCCACGGGTCGTAGGTCGGCGTGAAGTGGTCGGCGACGAGGTCGGTCGACCCGAGCGACCTCGCGGCGCCCTTGGCGAGCAGCGACCGCATGACGGCCGGCCGGCGGCGGCTCAGCTCGTAGACGCCCATGGTGCCGAGGACGTTCTTGTAGCGGGCGGCCGTCCCGGCGATCCGCCCCGGCAGCACCCTCTGGAGGACATCGCGCGCCCGGTCCTGGCGCGGCAACGACGCGATCCAGGTCGGGGTGCGCTGGAGCATCGTCACGTCGGCGCCGCGGTCGGCGAGCGCCGGCACGAGCGTGACGGCCGTGGCGCCCGAGCCGATGACGACGACCTTGCGCCCGCTCACGTCGAGGTCGTCCGGCCAGAACTGCGGGTGGACGACCCGGCCCCCGAACTCACCGATCCCAGGGAGCTGCGGGTCATGCGGCCGGTCGTAGTCGTAGTAGCCGCTGCACAGGTAGAGGAACGAGCACGTCAGCTGCGCTCGCCTTCCCGCGCCGGCTCCCCCACGCTCGACCGTCACCGTCCAGCGCGCATCCTCGCTCGACCAGTCGGCAGCAACCACCTTGTGGACGAGCCGGATCCGCTCGGTGAGGCCGTGCTTGTCGGCGGTTGCCCTGAGGTAGTCGAGGATCTTGGGCCCGTCGGCGATGGCGTCGGGGTCGGTCCACGGCTCGAAGGGGAAGCCGAGCGTCATCATGTCGGAGTCGGAGCGCACCCCGGGGTAGCGGAAGAGGTCCCACGTGCCGCCCAGGGAGTCCCGGGCCTCGAGGATCGCCCAGGTGCGGGACGGGCTCGTCGTCGACAGACGGTAGCCGGCACCGACGCCGGACAGGCCGGCTCCGACGACGAGGACGTCCAGGTGCTCGAGATCGCTCACCTCGTCATTCTCACCCACTGTGACCCGCGCCGCGCGGACGGCTACCGGGTGGTAACCGGCGGCTACCCTCGGGCGGGTGACGACGGCATACCCCTCCCTGCTCGAACCGCTCGACCTCGGCTTCACGACGCTGCGCAACCGCGTCGTCATGGGCTCGATGCACACCGGCCTCGAGGACCGGGTCAGGGACTTCGACCGGCTGGCCGCGTACTACGCCGAGCGGGCCCGCGGCGGGGTCGGCCTCATCGTCACCGGCGGCTTCGCGCCGAACCTCGCCGGCGCGCTGTACCCGGGCAGCTCCGTGCTCGTCACCGGGCGGCAGGCGCGCCGCCACCGGGTCATCACGAACGCCGTGCACCGCGAGGGCGGCAAGATCGCCCTGCAGATCCTGCACGCCGGCCGCTACGCCTACCACCCGTTCGCCGTCTCCGCATCGGCCGTGAAGTCGCCGATCTCCCCGTTCGCCCCCCGCGCGCTCAGCGAGCGCGGCATCGGGAGGACGGTCGCGGCGTACGCCCGCTGTGCCCGCCTGGCGAGCGAGGCCGGCTACGACGGTGTCGAGATCATGGGCTCCGAGGGCTACCTGCTCAACCAGTTCCTCGCGCCCCGCACCAACCGGCGCACCGACGAGTGGGGCGGTTCGGCCGAGAACCGTCGACGCCTCGCCGTCGAGGTGGTGCGCGCCGTGCGTGAGGCGGCGGGGCCCGACTTCATCCTCGTCTACCGCCTCTCGATGCTCGACCTCGTGCCCGACGGCCAGTGCTGGGAGGAGGTCGTGGCGCTCGCCCACGAGGTGGAGGCGGCCGGCGCGACGATCCTCAACACCGGCATCGGCTGGCACGAGGCGCGGGTCCCGACGATCGTCACGTCGGTGCCGCGCGGCGCCTTCACCGGCGTCACCGCGAAGCTGCGGCCGCACGTCACCATCCCCGTCGTCACGTCCAACCGCATCTCGATGCCCGACCTCGCCGAGCGCGTCATCGCCGACGGCAGCGCCGACCTCGTGTCGATGGCTCGGCCCTTCCTCGCCGACCCCGACTGGGTCGCCAAGGCGGCCGGCGACCGCGCCGACGAGATCAACACCTGCATCGCGTGCAACCAGGCCTGCCTCGACCACACCTTCGCGAAGAAGACGGCCACCTGCCTCGTCAACCCGCGCGCCGTCCGCGAGACGACGCTCGTCCTCGCGCCGACCCGCCGCTCCAAGCACATCGCCGTCGTCGGGGCCGGTCCGGCAGGGCTGGCCGCGGCCACGTCCCTCGCCGACCGAGGCCACCGCGTCGAGCTGTTCGAGGCCGGCGACGACCTCGGCGGCCAGTTCGCGCTCGCCATGCGCATCCCCGGCAAGGAGGAGTTCGCCGAGACGATCCGCTACTTCCGCCGGCGGCTCGAGCTCGGCGAGGTCAAGGTGCACCTCGGCCGCCGGGCGGAGGTCGACGACCTCACCGGCTTCGACGAGGTGGTCGTCGCGACCGGGGTCGAGCCGCGCCTTCCCGACGTGCCGGGGATCGACCACCCCAAGGTCGTCACGTACGCCGCCGCGATCCGGGGCGAGGCACCGCTCGGTCGGCGCGTGGCCGTGATGGGCGCGGGCGGCATCGGCGTCGACGTCAGCGAGCTGCTCACGCACGCGGAGTCGCCGTTGACGGTCGAGCAGTGGATGGCGGAGTGGGGTGTCGGTGAGCCGGATGCCTCCCGTGGAGGACTCGTCGAGCCGCAGCCGACCCCGTCCCCGCGGGAGGTGCACCTGCTCCAGCGCAAGAGCACCCCGATCGGCAAGGGGCTCGGCAAGACCACCGGCTGGGTGCACCGGGCAGCATTGAAGGCCAAGGGAGTCCACCACCACGTCGGGGTGAGCTACGAGCGCATCGACGACGCCGGCCTGCACATCACCCACGGCGAGGACCGCACCGACCCGCGGGTGCTCGACGTCGACACCATCGTCGTCTGCACCGGCCAGGAGTCGGTCGACACGCTCGGTCCCGAGCTCGTCGCGCGCGGCGTCAGGGTCCACGTCGTCGGCGGCGCCGACGTCGCAGCCGAGCTCGACGCCAAGCGCGCCATCCGGCAGGCCACCGAGCTCGCCGCGACGATCTAGACGCCTCCCCTGAGATGGTCGTCGACGAGGCGGGCGGCGTCGCCGGCTCCGTCCTCGGCCCGGACACGCTCACCGAGGGCGTATGCCGCCTCGCGGGCTCGCGCGGACAGGGCGAGCTCGAGCGCCCGCTGGAGTCGGGCGGCCGTCAGGTCCTTGCGCGCTATCGGCGGTGGGGCCACCCCGAGGTCGGCCATCCTCCGGCCCCAGTAGGGCTGGTCGGCGGCGTGCGGGACGACGACCTGAGGCACCCCGGCGCGGACGGCGGCCGCAGTGGTGCCCGCGCCGCCGTGGTGGACGACGACCGAGCACCGGGGGAAGAGCACGTCGTGCGGAGCGGGTCCAATGCCGAGGACCTCCGGAACGCCGCCGCCCGGCAGGTGCCCGACGGGCAGGTGCCCGACGGGCAGGTGCTCGTCGGGCAGGTGCCCGACCGACAGACCCGCGAGGCCCTCGCTGACCACCCCGCGCAGCCCCAGCCGACCCAGGACGCCGACGGCGTCGCGCACCAGCCCGGCGGGGTCAGGCGTCGGCATGGACCCGAACCCGACGAACACCGGCGCCTCGCCCACCGCCAGGAACGCCTCCAGCTCGTCGTCCAGCGACCCACCGACATCGTCACGCACCCAGAAGCCGGTCTGCCGCAGCGCGGGCGGCCAGTCCGCTGCGGGGGGCACGACGCTCGGGCTGGCGCCGAGCAGGGTCGGCGTGCGTTCGGCCGCCGCGGCGTAGTCGCGAAAGCGCCGTCGTGGCAGGCCTTTTCGCTCCCGCACGAGGTCGCCCGCAGGCCGAAAGAGGTCGAGGGCCACCCGTCCGGCGAGGTTGCTCCAGGCGAGGTTCACACTCGAGGTTGCACCCGGTCGGAGGGCCAACGCCACGGAGCTTCCGTGCGCGCTGGGCCACACCGGCGCGAAGACGGCGTAGAGGTGCGGCTTCGCCGGGCGGCCACCCCGACCACCGCTCGGGGACAGCAGCGCGTCGACGAGGTCGAAGGTCAGCGCCCCGGACACGACGGCGTCCGCTTCCTCGACGAGCCGGCCGATGTCGGCGGCCAATGCCTCGGCCGTCGCCGCCATGACCTGCCGCATGAGCCTGGCCTCACCCACCTGGGTCCACGCCGAGCCGCGCAGCGACTCGCGCCCCGACCCCTCGCGCAGCGGCCCCTCGAGGTCGAACGACAGCGGTTCGAAGTCGACACCACTGCCCGCCACGACGTGACCGAGGTCGGCGGCCGCGGAGAGCGAGACGGCATACCCACGCCGCCGGAGGCGCTGCCCGAGCGCGACGAGGGGATGCACGTCACCGCGGGAGCCCATGCCCAGCAGGAGGATCCGCACGTCAGCCGTCGCCGAGCTTCGCGCGCACGCGCGGGACGACCTCCTCGGCGTAGAGGCGAATGCACTCCATCCGCTGGGCGTGCGGCAGGGTGCCGAAGGAGTACTTCAGCTGGAAGCGCGAGAGCCCGAGCACCTGCGCGGTGTCGACGATCTTGGCCGCGACGGTGTCGGGCGAGCCGCAGTAGACTGCGCCACCCGGGCCGAGCTGCTGCAGGGCCTGCTCGCGGCCCATCGGGGCCCAGCGGCGCTCGCGGCCGAGCTTGTTCATGTACGGCAGGAAGTGCGGCATGAATTCCTCGCGCGCCTGCTCGTCGGTGGCGGCGACGTACCCGGGCGAGTGCACGCCGATCGGCAGCTCCGGCTTGCCCATCTCGGACAGGGCCCGGCGGTAGAGGTCGGCGAGCGGCGCGAACTGGCGCGCCGAGCCGCCGATGATCGCGATGACGATCGGGAAGCCGTAGTGCGCGGCCCGGACCACCGACTGCGGCGTGCCGCCGACGCCCACCCAGATGGGCAGGTGCCCGGACTCCGTCGATGGCATGACCTTCTCGACCTGCACGGGCGGCCGGATCGAGCCCTCCCAGCGGACGGGCTGCTCCTTGACGATGGCCGCGAGCAGGTCGAGCTTCTCCTCGAAGAGCGTCTCGTAGTCGGCCAGGTCCAGGCCGAAGAGCGGGAACGACTCGACGAACGATCCCCGCCCCACCGTGATCTCGGCCCGGCCGTTGCTGACCGCGTCGAGCGTGGAGAAGCGCTGGAAGACGCGGATCGGGTCGTCGCTCGACAGGACGGTGACGGACGTGCCGAGCCGGATGTGCTCCGTGCGGCCGGCGAGCCCGGCGAGCACGACGTCGGGGGCGCTGATGGCGTAGTCGTCGCGGTGGTGCTCGCCGACGCCGAAGAAGTCGAGGCCGAGCCGGTCGGCCAGCTCGCCCTCGGCCAGCACCTCCCGGATCACCGTTGCGGGGTGGAGCGGGACGCCGTCGGGACCCTCGGCGATGTCGCCGAACGTGTCGAGGCCGAGTTCGAGGCTCATGGACCCATCGTAGGTATGCCGCTGACGGCCCACGTGCGCCGAGCGACGGGGTCCCAGCGCCGCAGCGTCTCGATCGCCGCGTCCACCCCCCGCAGCGACCCGAGGACCGCGAGCGCGTCGCCGACCTGGGCGGCGGTGAGCCCGTGCGCCAGCGTCACGTGCGGGGTCCAGCGGTCCACGTGGACGAGCTCGGAGACGTCGGTGGCTCCCGTCATCGCCTGCGCGACCGTCCGATGCAGGGCCAGCAGCGCGGCACTGGGCACGACGAGCCGGGCGAGCACGTGCCGGCGGGTCCCCATGACGACGAGCGGACCGAGGCGCACCGGCACCGGCACCAGTCCCGAGAGGGCCCGGCACAGCGCGGTCTCCACCGCGTCGGGCACCAGGCCGGCGGCCGAGAGGGTGATGTGCGGGGCGTTGGTCGGGCCGGCGTGCCCGGCCTGGCTGGGCAACTGCGCCTCGGCGAGGACCGCCCACTCGCGGCGGACCTCGGCGTCCGCGGCGCTGTCGAGCAGGCCCTCGACCGAGTGCAGCGCCATCGTCAGGCGGCGACGCCGCGGGTCCTCGCGCCCACCACCGAGCCCGCACGTCCCTCCACCACGACGACGCCGTTCACGGCCCTACCGTATGCCGCCGCGCCGGCGGGGCTCCGCGTTCACCTCGACGTCCGCCAGTCGCCGTGGAGAGATCATGCCCCGTTTGCGGCCGTCGCAGCCTCGGCCCAGCCTGCCTTGAGACCACTGGTAGTCGTCCGAAGACGCTGTCCTCAGGCCACCGACCCACCGAAAGGTGCCTCATGAACTCCCCCGTCAAGTACGTCGCCGTTTGCGGCGCAACCGCCCTCGCGGTTGCCGCCGTGGCGACAGCCAGCTCCGCCCAGGCCTCACACGGCGGCGGGCCACCCCGGTCCGCCCACTCCGCTCACTCGGCCCAGAAGCACGTGCTCCTCATCTCCGTCGACGGCCTGCACCAGAGCGACCTCAGCTGGTACGTCCGCCACCACCCGACGTCCGCGCTCGCCCGGCTGTCGCGGTCGGGCACCGACTACACGCGCGCGCAGACCCCGTTCCCCTCGGACTCGTTCCCCGGCATGACCGCCCTGGTCACCGGCGGCAACCCCCGCTCCACGGGCGTCTACTACGACGTGAGCTACAACCACGCGCTCCTGGCTCCCGGCACCGCCGACTGCGCCCACACCCCCGCCGGGGCGAACGTGGCCTACGACGAGAGCCTCGACCGCGATCCGGCCTCGCTCGACGCGGGGCAGGGCCTGTCGGGCCTGCCCTCCTCGATCCTGTCGATGACGGGGAATCCGGTCGCGCTGCTCAACCCGGCAGCCATGCCCGTCGACCCCACCACGTGCCGGCCGGTCTACCCGCACTCGTACCTGGAGGTGAACACGCTCTTCGAGGTCGTCAGGCGTGCCAGCCTGCGCACGCCTGGTCGGACAAGCACTCGGCCTACGACCTGGTCAACGGGCCCTCCGGCACCGGCGTCGACGACCTGTTCACCCCGGAGATCAACTCCGACGCACCCGGCGGCGGCGACTGGACGACGGACAACGCGAAGACCCGCCAGTACGACGGGTACAAGGTGCGCGCCGTGCTCAACGAGATCGACGGCAAGGACCACTCCGGCAGGCGGTCCGTGGGGACGCCGGCCGTCTTCGGCCTGAACTTCCAGTCGGTCTCAACCGCCCAGAAGCTCCCCTCCTCCGACGGCGCCTCCGGGGGCTACCTGCCCGGAGGACGCGAGCCAGGCCCGCTCCTGACCGCGTCCCTCGACCTGGTCGACAGGTCGGTCGGGGCCTTCGAGTCCCGCCTCGCTGCCGACGGCCTCGCGCGCTCGACGTCGATCATCCTCACCGCCAAGCACGGTCAGTCGCCCACCGACCCGACCGCACTCACCCGGATCGACGACGGCCCGATCATCGACGCCATCAACGCCGGCTGGGCCGGGACCCACCCCAAGGCCGCGCCGCTGGTGGCCGCAGCCTCCGACGACGACGGCATGCTGATCTGGACGTCTGACCGCAGCACCGCTGCCACCGCGTTCGTCCGGCGCTACCTGCTCACCCACCCGGCGAGCGGGACCGTCCTGCCCTCGGGCCGTCGCACCCTTCGCTCGAGCGGCCTGTCCGCGGCCTATGCAGGCGCGAGCGCGGCGGCGTACTTCGGCGTGCCGCGGTCCGAGCCCCGTCACCCCGACGTCGTCGGGATCGCCCAGCACGGGGTCGTCTCCACCGGTGGCACCAAGAAGATCGCCGAGCACGGCGGCGCCGACTGGCAGGACCGCAACGTCCCGATCCTCATCGCGCCGGCGACCCTGCTCGGCGGCGGCCACCGCGTCGCGGCGCCGGTGGAGACCACGCAGGTGGCCCCGACCATCCTGGCCCTGCTCGGCCTTTCACCCCGCGCCCTGGAGTCGGTGCGTCTCGAAGGGACTCGAACCCTTCCCGGTCTCGCGCACGTGCGCGAGAAGGGCTGAGCTGCCCGCAGAGCGCCCGATGAGCGCGTGCGCGAGGCGAACCTCCAGCCGGGTCTGGGCGACCTTGGTGTTGCCCGGACCGGGCTGGCCTTCGCGGCACTGGACGACGAGGCCCTGTCATGCGCGTCGACACCAGCGGACGCTGGGGACGCGATCGGGGCTACCCGGCCCGTCGAGCCACCAGGTACAGCGGGAGGAACAGCACCAGGGCCAGAAGGCACAGGGCCGCCCACACGTTCGGCCTGTCGATCGTGAGCTCGCCGAGGGTTGCGACGACGGGCCGACCGCGCTCCAGCTGGGCCTGGGCATCCTCCAGCACCCACACGCTGACGGCCGCGACCACCAGAACGAGCAGCAGCGCACTCAGCACGGATGAGCTCACGGCTCCAGTATCGAACCACCGCTGTCGCTCCTGCGCCTGCTCCATCGAGCCGATGCCACTGCCTTCAGCGGTGCCGCTCCTCGAGGGCGGCCGTGGCCACGCCCGCGATGCTGGTTCGGTCCGACGATCTGTCGGCGACCGAACGCAGAACGGCCCGACCCGGGCCGCGTCGGGCGCACGAGCGCCGCGCCACCCCGGAGGGGTGACGCGGCGCTCGGCTGAGCACGGTGCGGTCAGAGCCGCATCGATGCGCCGACCTTCGAGGTCTCGTCGTCGACGACGTCGGCCACGCTCTGCTGGTCGTGCGAGGTCTCGACGTCCTTGGCCTCGACCGGCTCGGTCTGCACCATCTCCCCGACGCCCTCGCCCGGCGCGGTCTCCTGGACCGTCAGGGAGAAGTCGTCGCCGTGCTCGCTGACACCCGCGACGACGGCGTGCTCGACGGCGGCGACGGCATACTGCCTGCGCACGACCTGCGGGTCGCGCGAGAGGTCCTTCACGAGCGCGACGGCCAGCCCGACCATGATCACGAGGAAGGGCAGGGCGGCCACGATCGTGACGTTCTGCAGGCCCGACAGGGCGTCCTCACCGCCGATGAGCAGCATCACCGCCGCGACCGCACCGGTGGCGGCGCCCCAGAAGATCACCGTCTTCTTCGAGGGCTCCAGCGTGCCCTTCTCGGACAGCGTGCCCATGACGATCGAGGCCGCGTCGGCACCGGAGACGAAGAAGATCGCGACCAGGAGCATGACGACGATCGCCGTGACGGTCGGCCAGGGCAGGTTGCCGAGCATCGCGAAGAGCGAGCCCTCCGGCGTCGACTGGCCGGCGATGTCCTTGCCGGCCTGCTGCTGGGAGATGCCGGCGCCGCCGAAGATGGCGAACCAGATCAGCGAGACGACCGAGGGCACGAGCAGCACACCGGAGACGAACTGGCGGATCGTGCGGCCACGCGAGATGCGCGCGATGAACATGCCGACGAACGGGGTCCAGCTGACCCACCACGCCCAGTAGAAGATCGTCCAGCCGGCCAGCCACTCCTTCATGCCGTTTCCGCCGGCGGCGTCGGTGCGCGCCGACATCATCGCCAGGTCCTTGAAGTAGGAGCCGATGGTGGTCGGGACGAGGTTGAGGATGAAGACCGTCGGGCCCACGACGAAGACGAACAGGGCCAGCGCGAGCGCGAGCACCATGTTGACGTTGGAGAGCCACTGGATGCCCTTGGCGACGCCCGAGACGGCCGAGAGGATGAAGCAGATCGTCAGCACGACGATGATCGCGATGAGCACCGCGTTGCCGATCTTGCCGATGCCGGTGACGAGCTGCAGGCCGGAGCCGATCTGCAGCGCGCCGAGGCCGAGCGAGGTCGCCGACCCGAAGAGCGTCGCGAAGATCGCGAAGATGTCGATGACGCGACCGGCCGGACCGTTCGCGCGCCGCTCGCCGAAGAGCGGGGCGAAGGCCGAGCTGATGAGCAGCGAGCGGCCCTTGCGGAACACGCCGTACGCGACGGCGAGACCCACGACGGCGTAGATGGCCCACGGGTGCAGCGACCAGTGGAACATCGTGGTCGCCATTGCGGTCTGTACGGCCGCCGGGTTGCCGGCGGCGCCCGTGCCGGGCGGCGGCTTGACGAGGTGGGTCAGCGGCTCGGTGACGCCGTAGAACATCAGGCCGATGCCCATGCCGGCCGAGAACATCATCGCCACCCACGACGACGTGCGGAACTCCGGCGCCTCGCCGTCCCCGCCGAGCGGGATGTTGCCGTACTTGCTCGCGGCCAACCACACCACGAAGACGACGAAGCCCGACGCGACGAGCGAGAAGAGCCACCCCGTGTTGTGCACGACGAAGTCGAGGCCGGCGGAGGCGCTCGCGCTCAGGGTCTGCGTGCTGAGCGCTCCCCACAGGACGAAGGCGATGGCCACGGCGGCCGCGACCCCGAAGACGACCTTGTCGACCCGGGACGGCGGGGCGTCCTCGTGGTTCACCGGTGGTGGCTCTAGCGCGGGGTGCAGCGTGTCGTCGGGACTCTTGGTCAGTTCAGTCATACGTCATGAACGGCACCCGACGAAGGTGCCGTCCGTCTCCTCACGTTACGTTCACTCAAAGTTGCCGAAGGGACCACTTTGCCGAAGGAGGGCGTCCGAACGCAAAACGGGTGGGCCGCTCAGGGGGTCGGTGTGACACGGCACACGCCCGAAAGGCCACGAACCGGGACAGGTTCGTGGCCTTTCGAGGGACGCGTGGAGCGGGCCGGTCAGCGGACCCCGGCGAGCTCGGGCTCGTTGCCGGCGGTGCCGCTGGTCGGGCCGGTGGGCAGCTCGCCGGACCGCGGCTCCTGCTCGGAGTCGACCATGCTGGCCTCGTCGAAGCGGTCCTCGCCGGAGAGCACCCGGGCGGCCTTGTCGCGGTCGATCTCGCCGACCCAGGTGCCGATGAGGACCGTGGCGATGGCGTTGCCGGCGAAGTTCGTCAGGGCACGGGCCTCGCTCATGAGGCGGTCGATGCCGACGATGAAGCCGACGCCGGGCACCAGGTCGGGGCGGTGCGACTGCAGGCCCCCGGCGAGGGTCGCGAGGCCGGCGCCGCTGACGCCCGCGGCGCCCTTGCTGGCGATGATCATGAAGACGAGCAGGCCGATCTGCTGGCCGATGCTGAACGGCTTCTGCATCGCCTCGGCGATGAACAGGCTCGCCATCGTCAGGTAGATCGCGGTGCCGTCGAGGTTGAACGAGTAGCCGGTCGGCACGGTGATGCCGACGACCGGGCGGGAGACGCCGAGGTGCTCCATCTTGGCGATGAGGCGCGGGAGGGCCGACTCGGACGACGACGTCGACAGGATGAGGAGGAACTCGCGGCCGAGGTAGCGGAAGAGCGAGAAGACGTTGATCCCCGTGACCAGCTTGAGGATGCTGCCGAGGAAGGCGAAGACGAAGATCGCGCACGTCGCGTAGAAGGCGAGCATGAGCAGGCCCAGGCTCTTGAGCGAGCCGATGCCCGTGGCGCCGACGAGAGCCGCCATGGCGCCGAAGGCGCCGATCGGGGCGACCCACATGACCATCGCCATGAGGCGGAAGACGAGGCGCTCGAGGTGCTTGACCCCGAGGAGGATCGGTTCGCCGGCGCGGCCCATGCTCTGCAGTGCGAAGCCGACGAGCAGCGCGATGAGCAGCGCCTGCAGCACCGAGCCAGACGTCAGGGCGGAGACGAGCGTGTCGGGGATGAGGCCGAGGACGAACTCGACGGCGCCCTCGGACTTCTCCGCGATCTGTGCCTGGCCGGACTTGGCGACGGCCGCCGTGAGGTTGAGGCCCGAGCCCGGCTTGACGATATTGCCGACGACCAGCCCGATGCCCAGGGCGACGGTCGACATGGCGATGAAGTAGCCGAGGGCGAGACCGCCGACCTTGCCGACCTGGGCGGCCTTGCGGACCGACCCGATGCCGAGCACGATCGTGCAGAAGATGATCGGCGTGATCATCATCTTGATGAGGTTGACGAACCCGGTCCCGAGGGGCTTGAGGCTCTTGCCGACCTCGGGGAAGGCCCAGCCGACGAGGATGCCGGCGACCATCGCCACGATGACGGCGATGTAGAGGAAATGGGTGCGGTCGCGCTTCGGGGTCGCGCCCGGCTGGGCGTCGACGGCGCTGTCGGCGGTGGAACTCACGGTGACCTCCGTTGGCAGGGCCCCGCGCTGGGCACGGGACCGGGGAATGTGACGAGGCTGCCGCGGCGGGTGGCTAGGGTCACCTTTGTGTTCATTGAGTTCTTGCGGCGTTTTGTATGCCGTTGAGCTCGCTCTCGCGTACAGGTACGGCCGCGAGGCGGGCGCTCGGGGCCCCGGCACGGTGGAGCGTCGCGGGCCAGACCTTCGCGCTGCAGGTGCTCATCGCGGTGCTCGTCGTCGCCGCGGGGCTCGTCGGGGCGTACGGCCAGGCGCAGCGCGCCGGGGACCAGCAGGCGATCGCCCGGGCGCTCGCGGTGGCGCGCACGCTGGCGGCGACGCCCAGCGTCGTCAAGGCGGTCGAGGGCCCGGACCCGTCCGCGGTGCTGCAGCCGTATGCCGAACGCGTGCGCAGGCAGACGGGCACGGACTTCGTGGTCGTGATGAGCCGCGACGCGATCCGCTACACCCACCCCGACCCGAGACAGATCGGCAAGAGGTTCATCGGGCACACCGAGGAGGCCCTGACCGGCGGGGTCGTCGAGGAGGACTACACCGGGACGCTCGGCCCCTCCTCGCGTGTCGTGGTGCCCGTGGAGGACCGCGGGAAGGTCGTCGCCCTCGTGTCGGTCGGCATCCGCAAGGCCGCCGTCGGGGAGCGGGTGCGCGCCCAGCTGCCGGGCCTGCTGCTCGCCGGGCTCGTCGCCGCCCTGCTCACCGGGCTCGGCACGGCGCTCGTCTCCCGGCGCATCCGCCGCCAGACCCACGGCCTCGGCGAGCGCCAGCTGCGGGAGATGTACGAGTACTACGACGCCGTCCTGCACGCCGTGTCCGAGGGCCTGGTCATCACCGACCTCGACGGCCGTCTGCGGCTCGCCAACGACGAGGCGAGGCGGTTGCTGTCCCTGCCCGCCGACGCCGTGGGCCGGCGCGTCACCGACCTCGGCCTCGGCCCGGCGCTGACCACCGCGCTGACCGACGAGTCGACCCACGAGGACGAGCTGCACGTGACCTCGGCGCGGGTGATCGTGCTCAACCGCGGCCCGGCCCGCTGGGGGGGACGGCTGCTCGGCCACGTGGCCACGCTGCGCGACCGCACGGACCTCGAGGCCCTGACGGGCGAGCTGGACTCGGCGCGGGGCCTCACGGAGGCGCTGCGTTCGCAGGCCCACGAGTCGGCCAACCGCCTCCACACGATCGTCAGCCTCATCGAGCTCGGCCACACCGAACGGGCCCTCGACTTCGCGACCGAGGAGCTGCAGGTGTCGCAGCTGCTCACCGACAGGGTGGTCGGCTCCGTCGACGAACCGGTGCTCACCGCGCTGCTCCTCGGCAAGGCGGCCGAGGCGCACGAGCGGGGCATCGCCTTCGAGATCGAGCCGGGCGCGCACTGGCCGCGCGACGTGGCACCGACCCGCGACGTGGTCACGATCGTGGGCAACCTCATCGACAACGCCCTCGACGCGGTCGTCGACGAGCCCGGGAGGCCCGGCACCGTCCGGCCGGACCGGCACGTGTGCTTCGACGCCCGCGTCGAGGGGGCGTATGCCGTCCTCCAGGTCTCCGACGACGGGCCGGGCCTGCCGCCCGGTGGCGTCGAGGACGCCTTCCGGCGCGGCTGGTCGACCAAGGAGCAGGGCAGTGCCGGCCGGCGCGGGATCGGCCTCGCCCTCGTCGCCCAGACCGTCGAGCGCCTCGGCGGGGACCTCCGGGTCACGGGGCCGCCGGGAGCCACGTTCACGGTCCGCCTGCCCGTGGCCGCCTCGCGGGCGGAGGCTCGTCGTGGCTGACTCGGCACGGACCGGGGGGCTGCGGGTCCTCGTCGTCGAGGACGAGCCGGTGGCGGCGGAGGCCCACACGGCATACGTCGGTCGGGTCGAGGGGTTCGAGGTGGTGGCGACGGTCGGGACGTCACAGGCTGCACTGAAGACGTTGCAGGACAAGGAGATCGACGTCGTCCTGCTGGACATGAACCTCCCCGACCGGCACGGCCTCGACGTGGTGCGCGCCATGCGCGCCGCCGGGCACCGAGCCGACGTCATCGCTGTCACGTCGGCCCGCGACCTCGAGATCGTCCGCGCCGCAGTGTCGCTCGGGATCGTGCAGTACCTCCTGAAGCCCTTCGTCTTCGCGACCCTCCGCGACCGGCTGCTCGCCTACCGTTCGTACCGCGAGCAGCTCACCGGCGGCACGCAGGTGGGCACCCAGGCCGAGGTCGACGAGGTCTTCGCCAGCGCGCGGGTGGCCGGTGAGCCGCGGCTGCCCAAGGGGATGGGCGAGGAGCTGCTGTCCCGGGTGGCACGAGTGCTGCGTGAGGCCGACGGCGGGCGCTCGGCCAGCGAGCTCGGCGAGGTGCTCGGCGTCAGCCGGGTCACTGCCCGACGCTACGCCGAACACCTCTGCGAGACCAAGGTCGTCCTGCGCCGGTCGCGGTATGCCGGTGCGGGGCGCCCGGAGGTCGAGTACCTCTGGGCGCGTTGACCGCTCAGCTCCTCGCGGGCGTGCGCCGACCCAGGCGCGCGAGCAGGCGCTCCTGCCGGTCGGCGCCGTCGCGGACGGGCACGGCCGGCGCACACACGCCGTCGTCGTAGAGGTGCTCGCCGAAGCCGTCGGCCGAGCGCTCCAGCATCTCGAGCTCGTCGCCGGCGAGGCGCTCGTCGAGGCCGGCGGCCGTGGCGAGGTCCCAGCGGTGCACGACGAGGTCGAAGCCGTGGAAGGCGACGATCGTCCGGCCCACCGTGGTGCGGCCGAAGAAGCCGTCGTACTCCAGGCCCGCGACGGCGAGGTCGGCGAGGAGCTCACGCATCCGTGCGTCGTGGGCGTGCCAGGCCGCGCGCAGGTCCGTGCTGCTGCCGTCCGGGTCGTCGACGTCGAGGTGGTGGGCCGTCCTGGCGTCGAGCCCGCGGTCGGCGAGGAAGGCGCGCTGGCTCGTCACCACGTGGGCGAGCACGTCGCGGGCGCTCCAGCCCTCGCACGGGCTGGGGGCATCCCACTGGTCGGTCGGGACGCGGTCGACGACGGCTCCGAAGGCGTCGGCGAGGCGGGTGTAGGTGTCGAGGACGTCGGTGGTCGTGGGAGAAGAGGTCATGTCCTCACGGTAGGAAGCCCGCCGTCCGTGCGTCTTGATACTTTCCGACAGGTGACGACGCCTTCCGGGAAGGGCCGCACGGCGGCTCGCGACGACATCGAGCGCGCGCACCTGGTCGACCCCACCGACCGGACGTGGTCGATCGCCCGGGCATCGGTCTCCCCCGACCTGACCGAGCTGGCGCGCCGGTTCTGGATGCCGGTCTGGGACGTGCCGGAGGGGCTCGACTCCGTGCAGCGGGTCCTGCAGTACCCCGTGTGCCTCCTCGTCGTCTCGGACAGCTACGCCCGCTTCTACGGCGTGGTGTCCGGGCTGTCGCACACGATGCTCACCGGCCGCGGCTGGGCGGTCGGCCTCATGCTCCAGCCCGCCGCCGGGCACCTGCTGACGGGTGAGCCGGTGCGCCGGATGACCGACCGCTTCGTCGACGTGGCCACCCTCCCGACGCTGGACGGCTCGTCAGTCACCCGAGAGGTCCGCGTTGCCATGGGCACCGACCCGCACTCCCCTGACGCGCAGGCCCGGGCTCGCGAGGTGGTGGAGGACGCCCTCAGGCCACTCCTGCCGGTCGACGACGAGGGGCGGTTCGTCAACGCGATCGTGGAGCACGTCGAGAGCTCACCGGAGCTGCTGCGGGTCGATGACCTCTGCGCCAGGTTCGACATCGGCGAGCGCACGCTGCAACGCCTGCTGCACAAGCGGATCGGGCTCGGCCCCAAGTGGCTGATCCGCAGGCGCCGGCTCCAGGAGGCCGCCGACCGGCTCCGTGACACAGACGCCGAGCTGGCCGGGATCGCGGTCGACCTCGGCTATGCCGACCAGGCCCACTTCACGCGCGACTTCCGCACGGTGACGGGTCTCACCCCGGGCGAGTTCGCCGCCCGCTTCCGCTGAGATCACCGTCGCAGGTGCCGGCCTCGACCACCGAGGGGCCGCCGTGGCGGGATCGTCGCGGTCGGAGACCGACCGTGGCCACCGACACCCCGCCGTGGCTGGGTCGATGCGACGCATCGACGGCAAGCCCCTAGGTCAGTGAGTCGCCTGCCGGTTCACTGACGTAGCGGCGTCAGGCGGGACGGTCCGCGAGCACCGGGCTCTCTGTCTCGTCTGGATGGGTCTGCCGGCGCAGGGCCGCGGCACACTCCGCGACGACGGCGAGCGCCAGGCCGACGGCGGTGTCGTCGGCCGGCTCCGGCACGATGCGGCTCACGATGCCTCGGGTCGCCAGGTCGACCGCTCCGACCTGCTGCACCTGGGCCATCTCGGCTGCGTGCGACACATCGCCGTGAGCGATGACGCTCGCCCCCTCGGGCGGCAGCGGCGAGAGCCAGGCGTGCTCGGCCGCGATGACCTCGCGAGCCGGCAGGAGCGCGAGCGCTCCGCCCCCGCAGCCCTGCCCGAGCACCACCGACACGGTCGGTACCGTCATCGTCGTCAGCGTCGCGATGCAGCGGGCGATCTCGCCGGCGATCGCGCCCTCCTCCGCGTGCTGCGACAGCTCTGCACCGGGGGTGTCGATGACGGTGACGAGCGGTAGCCCCAGCTCTTCTGCCAGGCGCATGGCGCGGCGCGCCTCGCGCAGCGCCCCGGGGCCCATCGGCGTCTCCGGCGACTGACGCGAGCGGTCCTGCCCGACGAGCACGCACGGCTGGCCGTCGAGACGGGTCAGGGCCACGAGCATCGTGGCGTCGCGCTCGCCCTCGTCGGTGCCGTTGAGCCGCAGCGTGCTGCTGGCCCCATGGCGCAACAGCTCGCGCACACCGGGGCGGTCGGGTCGCCGCGTCACCTCGATCGACTCCCACGCCGACAGGTGCCCGCTCGGCTCGCCCTCCCGTCGCGCCAGCCGCGGCAGCGTGGGTCCGTCGACGAGCACGCCGAGCGCCCGGTCGACGAGCATCGGCAGCTCCTCGGCGGCCACGACGGCGTCGAGCACACCCTTGGCGGCGAGGTTCTCGGCCGTCTGCACACCGGTGGGGAAGGGCCCGCCGTTGAGCGCCTCGAAGACCTTCGGCCCGAGGAAGCCCACCAGGGCGCCGGGCTCGGCCACGGTCACGTGCCCGAGCGAGCCCCACGACGCATACACGCCGCCGGTCGTCGGGTGCCGGAGCTGCACGAGGTAGGGCAGCTTCGCCGCCCGGTGGGCCATCAGGGCCCGCGAGATCTCGACCATCTCGACGAACGCCGGCGTCCCCTCCTGCATCCGCGTGCCACCGGAGGCGGTCGAGGCCAGCACCGGCAGGCCCTCTACCGTGGCCCGCCGGACCGCCGCGGTGATCCGCTGCGCGGCTGCCCGCCCGATCGACCCGGCGAGGAAGCGGAACTCGTTGACCACGACCGCCACCGGACGCCCCCGCACGAGACCTCGCCCCGTCAGGACCGACTCGTCGGTGCCGGCCTTCGCGGCGGCCGCCTCGAGCTGGAGCCGGTACGCCTCGGGCTGGCTGCTGATGTCGATCGGCGCGTCCCACGAGTGGAACGACCCGGCGTCGAGCACGAGGTCGAGCAGCTCGTGCGCGGTCCACGGCCTGCGCGCCATCACTGCTCCTTCAGCCAGGCCCTGATGGCAGCGCCGTCCTCGTCGAGGGTCGGCGGCGCCTCGTGGTCGCGCCGGGTGACCTCGGTGCCGTCGCCGGCGAAGAAGCGCAGCGGCGGCCCCGGCAGGGTGAGCTGTCCGAGGGTCGAGTGCTCGACCTCCACGAGCAGGCCCTGGCTCGCCGTCTGCTCCCACGCGTACACCTCGTCAAGGGTGCGGACCTTGCCGGCCGGGATGCCGACCTCGGCGAGACGGGCGAGCAGCGGCTCGGCGTCCCACTCGGCGAAGATGGCCTCCACGGCCGCGACGACACGGCCCCGGTTGGCGACGCGGTCGGCGTTGGTCGCCATGCCCTCTGCCGCCGGGTCGAGCCCGAACGCCGCGCACAGCCGCTGCCACAGGCCCTCGCTGCCCACCGCGATCTGCACCGAGCCGTCGCGGCAGTGGAACAGGCCGTAGGGCACGATCGACGGGTGGTGGTTGCCGGCCGACCGGCCCACCTCGCCGGCCACCGTCCACCGGGTGCCCTGGAAGGCGTGGACGCCGACGACGGCCGCGAGGAGCGAGGTGCGCACAACGGTTCCCACACCGGTCCGGTGTCGTTCGTTGAGCGCGGCCACCACGCCGTAGGCGCCGTACATGCCGGAGAGCAGGTCGGCGATCGGCACGCCGACGCGCTGGGGGTCGTCGGGGCCGGAGCCGGTCAGCGACATCAGCCCGGCCTCGCCCTGGGCGATCTGGTCGTAGCCCGCGCGACCGCCCTCCGGCCCGTCGTGCCCGAAGCCGGTGATCGACAGGACGACGAGCCGCGGGTTGCGCTCCATCAGCGACTCGATGCCGAGGCCGAGGCGCTCGAGAACGCCGGTGCGGAAGTTCTCGACGAGCACGTCGGCCCGGTCGACGAGGGCGAGCAGCACCTCCCGGTCGGCCTCGTCCTTGAGGTCGAGGGTGATCGACTCCTTGTTGCGGTTGGCCGAGAGGAAGTAGGTCGACTCGCGCCCGCCCTGCTCCCCGACGAAGGGGGGACCCCAGCCGCGGGTGTCGTCGCCGCGCCCCGGTGCCTCCACCTTGATGACGCGGGCCCCCTGGTCGGCCAGCATCATCGTCGCGTGCGGCCCGGCCAGGGCGCGCGAGAGGTCGACCACGAGGACGTCGGAGAGGGGTCCAGACACGGTCATTGCATTCACCATCCGGGGAGGATCAGGGCGGCCCACACGAGCAACGGGCCGGCGATGACCACGATGACGCTGTAGGTGAGGATCTGCTTGTAGTACACCGGCTCGCTGATGGTGTCGGGCCGGTTGGCCAGCATCAGCGCTCCGTTGGTGGAGAAGGGGCTCACGTCGACGATCGTCGAGGCGATGGCGAGCGCCGCCACGAAGGTCGCCGCCCCGATGCCCCCGTTGGCGATGAGCGGCACGGCGATCGGGATGATGACCGGCAGCAGCGCCGTCGAGGAGGCGAAGGCGGAGACGACGCCGCCGACGTAGCAGAGCACGAGGGCACCGACGATGGCCGCACCGAGGCCGGCGGCCCAGCCGCCCACGAACTCGGGCGCCTTCGCCTCGGTCAGCACGGCGGCATACGTGCTCACGCCTGCAACGAGCAGGACGGTGGGCCACGCGACCTGCTTGATCGCGTCCTTGTGCTGGATCGGCGAGAGCATCGCGAGGATGACCGCCGCGGTGATCGACACGAAGCCGATGTTCTTGTCGAAGGCGAGCGCGATGACTGCCACCAGGGTGAAGGCGACGAGCGTCAGCACCTGGTCGCGCTTGACGCCGAGGGCCTGGGTGCGGGTGGCCGCGATGGTGCCGGTACCGCGGGTCAGGACGCCCACGCCGCCGTGGTGCACCTCCTCGGTCAGCTCCTCCCCGCCGACCTCACCGTCGATGTCACCGTCGATGTCACCGTCGATGTCGTCGGCGCGCAGGCTCATCAGGCGCCGGCCGCCGAGGACGACGAAGAGCACGACGGCCATCAGCAGGTTGACCGCGAGGCTCGCGAGGAAGACGGTCATGGGGCTCGAGGGAAGGTTGTTGTCCTTCATCACCGAGTTCGTGATGGTGCCGTAGATGCTGATCGGCGAGAAGCCACCGCCCTGGGCCCCGTGCACGACGAACATGCCCATCAGGAGGGGGTTGATCTTGTAGCGCGCGGCGAAGCCGAGGGCGATCGGGCCGATGATGGCGCAGGCCGCCGGGCTCGCGGCACCGATGGCGGTGAGCAGCGCGGTCACGAAGAACATCACCCACGGGATGAGGGCCACACGACCGCCGACGGCCTTGACCGCCGATCTGACGATGAGGTCGACCGTGCCGTTGTTCTTGGCGATGGCGAAGAGGTAGGTGACGCCGATGAGCGTCAGGATCAGGTCACCGCTGACCCCGGCGAGGATCTCCTTCTCGCTCAGCTGGAGCGAGTAGACACCGACGAGCCAGGCGGCCACGTAGGCCAGGGCTCCCATGTTGATCGGCAGGAGCGTCCCGATCACGAACAAGGCGACGAGCGCGATGATGGAGACCCATTCCGGTCCCATAGGTGTCCTCCGTGGATCTCGGCCAGCATCCCTGTCTCCACGACGTTGTGACGAGGCACTCGGCTGGCTCAGTGGCCTAGCCAATAGGTCAATTGTCCGACTGTCAATAGCATGGGCCCATGACGGCATCCGGGCTGCCCCGCCTCACGCGGACCCGCCTCTACGAGCAGGTCGCCGAACAGATCACGGCATGGATCGACGCGAACGGCCTGCAGGCGGGTGACCGCCTCCTCCCCGAGCGGGAGCTCGCCCAGCGTCTCGGCGTCAGCCGCGCGACGCTCAGCCAGGCGCTCGTCGCGCTCGAGGTCATCGGTGTCGTGACCGTCCGCCACGGCGACGGCACGGTGCTCTCCGAGGCTCCGGGACCGCGGCGCATCGTCGAGGCCATCCGGGCGCATGCCCACCGGCTGCCCGAGATCATCGACACCCGTGACGCCCTCGAGACGAAAATCGCCTCCCTGGCCGCCGAGCGGCGCACCTCCGAGGACCTCGACCGCATCGACGAGGCGCTCGCGGTCATGGCCCGCGAGGTCGAGGCCGGCGGGCGCGGCGTCGACGGCGACGAGCGCTTCCACGGCGCCGTCACGGCCGCCGCCCACTCGCTGCTGCTCGCCCGACTGATGGACGAGATCCGCGACCTCATCCGCGAGACGCGCATCGAGTCGCTGAGCCAGCCGGGCCGCCCGGCCGACTCGCTCACGCACCACCGCGCCATCGCCGAGGCCATCCGCGCCGGCGACCCCGAGGCGGCCGCCGCCGCCATGCACGCCCACGTGCAGATGGTGAGCGACGTGGCGGTGCTCCGCGAGGGGTCCTGAACCGGCCGCCCCGGGCCAGTCGCGCCGAGGCGTATGCCGTGAGGCCGGCTCCCCGGGGCCCGTGACCTCAGGCGCCCTCGGCGTCGTGGACGACGCCGACTTCACCGCGGCGCATCGATCCCCGCGCCTGGCGTGTCGGAGAAGCGGCTCCGGTGCGCTCATGGGCGCGGAAGCTCTCTTGGTGACATGCCGATGACAGGACCTGTGGTGCCTAGGCGATCGACCGCCATCGCCAGCGGATGTGCGATTCTCGGCCCTGTGTCGAAGTGGTCCCGAGTGTGGCGCGGACGGGTCCCAGGCGGCGGCGGTCAGACGCGTCACCAGCCAGACGCGTCACCAGTTGGACGCAGAGCGGGACGCCTGATGGTGTCAGATCGGCAGGCGCCGGAAGAGCGCCCGCGGTGTGACCGTGAGTCCGGTCATGACGTACCGCATCGCTCTTGGCACCCAGACCGTTCGAGAGCCGCCCGTGAGGTTGAGCGCGATCGCCTCCGCCACGTCCGACGCGTTCACAGCCAGAGGTGCCGGACGACGGCCGGCCGTCATCTGCGTCCTGACGAACCCGGGCCGGACCACCACGACGGAGACGCCGGTCCCGTACAAGGCATCGCCCAGGGCCGAGGCGAGCGAGTCGACGCCGGCCTTCGTCGAGCCATAGAGCGCCGTCGATGCCCGGCCACGGACGGCCGAGGCGGACGACAGGACGACGACGACGCCGTGCCCCTGCACGCGCAGGTACTCGACCGCCGCCAGCAGCGCGGTGACCACTGAGGTGTAGTTCACCTCGACGAGGTCTGCAGCGGCCGACGGATCGCACCGCACCGCCGCCTCGTCGGGCAAGACGCCCCAGCTCAGGAGGACGACGTCGATGTCACCACGGTCGAAGGCCGCGGCGACCACGTCCGGGGCCGATGACCGTTCCCCCGCCTCGAAGTCGAGCACCTCGACCCGTTGTACGCCCGTGGCTGCGACCCGCTCGGCCGCTGCATCCCTGTGTGGGCCCGGCCGACCGGCGAGAACGACGCGTTCCAGTCGTCCCCTTTGCGCGAGGCGCGCGAGCGTGGCACCCGCGATGTCGCTGGTAGCGCCGAGTGCCAGAACGGACTGGGGCGCGCCGAGAGAGTCGATCACAGGTGCAGCCTCCTGGAAAGGTCGGACGTAAACACGTGGTGGGGGTCCAGTTGGTCGCGAAGGTGCCGCCAGTCGTCGAGGCGTGGGTACATCTCGGCGAAGGCGGTTGGGGCGACCCGGGAGTCCTTCGCGAGGTAGACGCGACCTCCGGCTCGGAGCACAACCGAGTCGGCCTCGTCGAGGACGCTCGCGGTCTCCGGGCCCACGGGGAGGTCGACCGCGAGGGTCCAGCCGGGTTGGGGGAACGAGAGAGGCGCGCGGCCCTGCGCGCCGAAACGCTTGAGCACACAGAGGAACGTCGGTGCCTGCCGGTTCGCGAAAACCTCGATGACGCGGCGCATCGCCTTGGCGTCCGCGACGGTGCACTGGTGCTGCACGACACCGCGAGAGCCATAGAGGCGGTTCCAGTCCTGCACGGCGTCCAGGGGGTGGAAGAACGTCCCGATCGGCTCGACGCTCCGCCTCTCCAGCGGGGCTCTGCGGTGGTAGAGCTCGTTGAAGAGGCCCACGGTCAACGGAGTGAGCGGTGCGCCGGGCGCCCAACGCGGAACCGTCGCCATCGCGTCGTGCACCGGTCTGCGTGCCTGCTTGTCACTGCCAGGACGGTGCGTGCGGCCCTCCGGGCCCGCGTGCTCCCCAGCCGTGACGACGCCACGACCCATCCGCCCCCCACGGCTGAGGCAGTCGACCCAAGCGACGCTGTAGCGGTGGGTGCGATCGGCGTCCTCGAGCGCCTCCATGGTCTCCTCGAGCGAGGCGGTTTTCCGGGTGTCCACGACGACGTGGCCGGAGCTCACCGGCAGGAGCCGCAGGGTCACGTCGACGACGATCCCGCTCAGGCCCATGCCTCCCGGCAAAGCCCAGAACAGGGCGTCCTGAGGTGTGAGCGTCTGCAGGTCGCCGAGTCCGTCGATCAGCCCGAGCGACACGACGTGCGCCGAGATCGTGCCGTCTCGATGGTGGTTCTTGCCGTGCACGTCCGCGGCGATGGCACCGCCCAGGGTCACCTGACGCGTACCGGGCGTGACGGGGACGAACCAGCCGAGCGGCAGGATGGTGCGAATCAGCCGATCCAGGGTGACTCCGCTGCCACAGGTGACGTGTCCGCTGACCGGGTCGACCGGGCCGATCCCGTCCAAGCGGTTCAGCCGGGTGACAAGCCCCCCGGCGTTCTGCGCGGCGTCACCGTAGCTGCGCCCGAGACCGCGTGCGACGACACCGCGCCGGGGTCGGCTGGCCACCAGGCGTGCAAGGTCCTCGACGGCGGGCGGCGACACCACGTTCGCGGAGGTCGGTGCCGTGCCGCCCCACCCCGTCAGGACCTGTCGGACGGGCCCCTCCTCCACCAGTTCCTGCCTCATGTCATTGTCGCCAGCCAGAAGGCGATGACCCACAGGGCGCCGAGTCCCTGGAGCACCCAGTCGCCGGAGACCACGCCCTCCGGCTCCTGCGCCCGGCCACGGTCCACATCAAGGGCATATCGCATCAGGCCCAGCACCAACGGGACGACCGACAGGGCCGCATACGACGTCTCCACCCGCCTGCTCGCGAGGCCGAACGCCCACAGGCAGTACGCCGCTACGGTCACCGACGCGGCCATCCCGAGAACGAGGCGCAGGTAGCTCTCGGTGTACCCACTGAGGCTGCTGCGCGTACCCCGCTCGGGACCAGAAGTGACGAACTCGGACAGGCGCTTGCCGATCACCACGAAGAGCGACCCGAAGCCGGTGACGATCAGGAACCACGGGCTCACCGGGATGGCGGTTGCCGCGCCGCCCGCGATGGCGCGCAGGAGGAATCCCGCGGATATCAGGGCGAGCTCGATGACCGGTTCTCCCTTGAGACGCGTCGTGTAGGCGGCGGACAGGACGAGGTAGGCGAGCACGACCCACCGCAGTGAGGATGCCGGCCAGGCGACAGCCATGGCCGCGCTGGCGAGGAGGGCACTGAGCGCCAGCGCCCAACGAGGCGACACGCGTCCCGACGCGACGGGACGGAAGCGCTTCGTGGGGTGTCGTGCGTCCGCATCAGCGTCGATGACGTCATTGAGGCAGTAGCCGGCGCTGGCAGCCAAACACAGCGCGACGAACGCCTGAAGGGTGACAAGCAGGACATCGCGGTGAAGCAGCGCTCCGGCAGCCAGGGGCACGGCGGCCACCAGCAGGTTGCGCGGCCAGAGCCGCGGCCGCATCAGCTGCAGCAGCGCGAGCGCGCCGGAAGGCGTGCGAGCCGCCGTCGTCGTCGCCATCAGCGCAGGGTGACGTAGAAGAAGTCGCGCTGGTCCGGCGTCAGGTAGCGACTGGGGGCGTCCGGCATGGTGGGCAGGAGGTTCTGGGCGGTCACGCCCCCGGTGCGGTTCGGAAGCCACCGCGAGAACGCCACCATCCCGGGGTGCATGTCGAGCTCGACCGCACGGACCGCGTGCGCGTCGACGAGCGCATCGACCAGCACCCGCAGGGTCATGTGGTTGCCGGCCGCGTAGACGAGGTTGCCGTGCGCGTCCACACCCAGACCGGAGCGCCAGGTGTACTGCCGCTGGTTCGCGGCAACGCCCCACGGCCCGCTGGCGTCCGAGATGCCGGCGGCGGGCGCTCCACCCACCACCACGAGATGGAGGTTCTGGCGCACCGCGAGGACGCTCGGCGACATGGCGACGTCCTGCCCCCACACGCCGATCGTGGCCCGGCCGGCTCGGTCGATGACGACGGAACCCGCCCCCGGCTGCAAGGGTCTCGAGTAGCGGCCGTCCTCGTAGAACCCGCCGAGCAGGTCCTTGAACCGCCAACCGGAGTTGAAGGTAGCCACGAGTCGCGGGACATCGCTTGGCGCCACCCGCGCGTTCCCAGGCCACGGCGGCCCACCGGGCTGGGTCGTCCCCGCCATCAGGTGGGTGACGGTGTCGGAGGCTCGGATCCACGCGACTCCCGCGACGATGCTGGCGTGAGCCGGGTCAGGTTGCACGAAGGTCGTGTACATCGAGGGCACACCCCGTGCATCCACACGGCCGGCGACCCATCGACCTTCGCCGGCGATCGCCCGCGTCCCTGCAGGGATCGTGACCGGCGTCGGCCCTGCCACTGCCAAGGACCGTGCTGTCGAGGACGACCCGGTTCGGGGTCCGACCGGGGTGGCACCAGACCCCTGGGACGGTGCCGTCAAGCTCGGGAGCTCGGAAGCGGGAGGCGGCACGTCGGCCGGCGGGTTGCGGAACCACCAGTTCTCGACGGCGTCAACGAGCCCGCCTCCACCATTGTCACGAATCCACTCCACGGTCTTGACCGTCCAAGAGGCGTCGCCAGGCGTCGCGAGCGCCATGACGTACGAGGTCCCGACCATCGCCACGGCGAGGATCGCGACGACGATGGCACTGCGAGTGACCAAGCGCCTGCGGCGAGACACCGGACGGCCTTCGTGGCGGTTCCGGCGACGGACGAGTCCACGCATCACCCCTACTCCTCCACGCTGGGAGTCACTGGCCGCCATGCTGCGCAAACACGCTGGAAAATCGCTGAGTGCAGCCGCCAGATCCCTGCTCCACGCCGATTGCACGCGCGAGGGCGTGCTTCATCATTGGCGCTTCCTAGGCAAGTGCGGCAACGAGTGGCTGCATGGATCGGATCGAGACCCTGACGCGCTCGGCATCGACCGACTGCCAAGCGCTGCTACCGGCGGCCCTGACGCACTCATTTGCCGCTGATGGTGCGTGCGGGCCCCGCAGCGGCATGGTGGTCCGGGCACACGGCGACGTCGTGCACTCGGTAGCTCCGTCAACCCGGTGAGTTACGCGATCGCCTCGAGGCGGCGTGCGGCCGCAGGCTAGAGGCGGCTCTCGGCCGCATCGGGACCACCCAACCGTTGTGCCAGCCAGACCGGGATGATCGAGACGGCGATGAGCAGGACGGCTACGACGTTGACGACGGGCGCCTGGTTGGGGCGGAACAGGTTGTCGAAGATCCAGATGGGCAGCGTCTGGGTGTCTGGCCCGGCGGTGAAGGTCGTCACGACGATCTCGTCGAAGCTGAGGGCGAAGGCGAGGAGCGCACCGGCAAGCAGGCTCGAGCGCAGCAGCGGGAAGGTGACCCGTCGGAACGTCGTCCACGGTCGCGCGCCGAGGTCTGCCGACGCCTGCTCGAGCGAGCCGCCCAGGCGCCGCAGCCGCGCCGTCACGTTGTTGAAGACGATGACGATGCAGAACGTCGCATGGCCCACGATGATCGTGAAGAGGCCGGCGCCGATGCCGAATACCGGGGTCAGCACGCTCTGGATGACTGACTGCAGGGCGATGCCGGTGACGATGCCCGGCAGCGCGATCGGCAGGACGACGAGGATCGAGACGGAGTGCCTGCCGAAGAAGTCGTAGCGGCTCAGGGCCAGCGCGAGCAGCGTCCCCAGCACGAGGGCGATCGCCGTCGCGCCGAGTCCGGCCTGCACCGACGTCGCCAGGGCGTCGCGAGGGCCCTGCGCCTGCAGGGCTGCTCGCCACCACTGGGTCGTCAGGCCCGGTGGTGGCCAGCCGAAGGTCCTGTCGCTGTTGAACGAGTTCAGCGCCACCACGACGAGCGGCACGTAGACGAAGGCGAGCACGACCGTCGCGAACGCCGTCAGGGCCACTTTCGAGCCGCGCCCGAGCCTCATCGCCGCCTCCTCATCGCGTCTGGCGCATCCTGTGCGTTCACAGGTTGTCGAGCGCGCCCGTGCGCCGCACGGCGAGCAGGTAGAGGACCATGATGATGACAGAAGCCGTGCCCAGCGCCGCGGCGAAGGGCAGGTCGAGGGTGATGTTCTGAAGCACCGCGGTGCCAAGCACCTGGAGTTTGCCGCCGACGATCTGCACGGCGATGTAGTCGCCCAGCGACAAGGAGAAGGTGAAGACGGACCCGGCGGCGATGGCCGGGAGCAGCGATGGCACCACGACGCGTCGGAACGTCGTGAGAGGCCGGCCGCCGAGGTCGGCACTCGCCTCGAGCTGGCTCTCGGGAAGGCGCTCGAAGGCGGCATAGACCGGGAGCACCATGTACGGAAGCCAGAGGTAGGTCAGGGTCAGCACGACCGCCGCGAGACCATACCCAGGAGTGGACCCGAACGTGCTGTCGAGGACTCCTCCGGACTGCACCATGGTGCGCCACGCGTACGCCTTGACGAGGTAGCTGGCCCACAGGGGCACGAGGATGCCCGCGAGGAGGAGGCCGCGGAACCGGCGCGGCGCGACCCGCGCCATGAAGAAGGCGAAGGGCACTGCGACGACGACGCAGAGCACGGTGACGAGCACCGCGATGAGTAGCGTACGCCCGATGATGCCGGCATACGTCGAGCTGCCGACCTCGCGGAAGTTCTCGAGGGTGAACGTGCGCACGACGAGGTTCGTGAACGGGTCGGTCGTCCAGAACGCCGTCGCAAAGATGACGGCCAGCGCACCGAGGTAGGCGACGACGAGCCACAGCAGGGGTGGGCCCAGAAGGGCTGCCAGCCCCCTGCGTCGTCTCATCGTGGCCTCCTCGGTGCGGTCGGTCGTTCGTGGGCCGGTCCTGGCCCGGTCGCGGCCCGGTCGTGGCCCGGTCGTGCCCGTCATCAGGCGCCCGGGACGTCGTTGAGCTCAGCTGTTGCGGATCTCGGTCCAGGCCTTGGTCCACGCGGCGTAATCGGTGCACTTGACGTCGGTCCGGCGGTCGAGGCAGGCGCTGATGGGTGTCGTCCAGTAGTGCACCTTGGCGAAGTACGCCTCGTCTGCGGCGTGGAACACCTTGCAGTGGTTGGGATCCGCCGTCTCGGCGCACGCCTTCTTGTTCGCCGGCGCCTCGCCGAAGTACTCGGCGATCTGGGCGTTCACCTTGGGAGAGACGATGTGGTCGATGAACTTGTAGGCACAGGTCTTGTGCTTCGACTTCGCGCCGACCATCCAGGTGTCGGACCAGCCGGTCGCGCCCTCCTTGGGCAGGATCGCCTCGACCTTGGCTTTCTCACTCTGCGCGACGTTGGCGATGACCTGCCAGGTCGTGCCGATCGTCGTCGAGCCGTTCTTGAAGGCCTGGACCTCCTTGAGGTAGTCGGACCAGTACTCACTGACGTTGGCCTTCTGGGCCTTGAGCAGGTCGACGGCGGCGGCGAGCTGCTTGTCGTCGAGCGCGTAGGGGTCCTTGATGCCGAGCTCAGGCTTGGTCGTCATGAGGTACAGCGCCGCGTCGGCGATGTAGATGGGTGAGTCGTATGCCGTCACCTTGCCCTTCTGCGCGCCCGCCCTGTCGAAGACCGCCCCCCACGAGTCGGGCGCGGGCTTGACGAGGTCGGTGCGGTACATCAGCAGGTTGGCGCCGCGACCGTGCGGGATGCCGTAGGCGACGCCGTTCACCGAGTTCCAAGGCTTCATCTTGAGCGAGTCGAAGATGTCGGCGTAGTTGGGGATGAGTGAGGTGTTGACGGGCTCCACGTCGCCCGCGGCGATGAGACGCAGGGTCGCATCTCCCGAGGCCGACACGGTGTCGTACTGACCGGTGCGCATGAGCTGGACGGCCTCATCGGACGTGCCGAACGTCTTGACGTTGACCTTGCACCCAGACGACTTCTCGAAGTCGGTGACCCAGTCCACCTTGGGGTCATTGCTGCCGTTCTCGACATACCCGGGCCAGGCGAGGACGTTGACCTCCCCCTCGGGGGTGCCGAGCTTGTCGAGGGCCTTGAGGTCCGGCACCTGCATGCCACCGGGGGCTGCGCTCCCGCTCGGCGAGCCGGAGGTGGAGCTGCCGCATCCTGCCAGCGCGAGGAGGGCCGCTGCCGCGGCCGCCCCGACGGTCCCGCGCAGGGACTTCTTTGACGTGCGCACGCCGATCTCCTTCATCTGATGAGTGACTGCTGTGGTGAGGCTGCGAGCGGCGAGGGCTCCGGTGTGGGGGAACCGGGAACGTCGATGACGTGCTCCTGTCGCCAGTGGAGTGCGACGCGGTCTCCGCGCCGCAGAGCCGCGGAGCCCGCCCGCGTACCGGCGTTCTGCTCGAGGGCGGTGAGCCTTCCCCCGGCGTCGAGGGCGACGACGTAGCGTGTGACGGAGCCGCCGTAGACGACCTCCTCGAGGGTCCCCTCGGCGCTCTCGAGCCCATCGCCGGCCGATGTGCCGGCAGGCGCGACTGCGAGCTTCTCGGGCCGGATGGCGAAGGAGCCGTCACGCCGGTTGACGGCGCGGGCCGCCGCCCCGGTCAGCAGGTTCGACGTGCCGACGAAACCGGCGACGAAGGCGGAGGCGGGCTTCTCGTAGACCTCGTGGGCCGTCCCCACCTGCTCGATCCGGCCGGCGTTGAACACGGCAATCCGGTCGGACAGGGTGAGCGCCTCCTCCTGGTCATGCGTGACGAAGAGGAAGGTGATGCCGACGTCGCGCTGGATGCCTTTGAGCTCGACCTGCATCTGCTCGCGCAGTTTCAGGTCCAGGGCGCCGAGCGGCTCGTCGAGGAGCAGCACGGTTGGGCGGTTGACGAGGGCTCGCGCGAGCGCGACCCGCTGGCGCTGACCGCCGGAGAGCTGCGACGGACGGCGGCTGCCGTGGTCGGCGAGGCGGACCTGTTCGAGGGCCTCGGCCACTCGGCTTCGCCGCTCCGCACGCGAGACCTTCTTGACGAGGAGGCCGTACTCGACATTCTCGGCGACGCTCATGTGGGGGAAGAGAGCGTAGTCCTGGAAGACGGTGTTGACGTCCCGGTCGTAGGGCTGACGCCGGGTGACGTCCTCGCCCGCGAGCTCGATGCGACCGGCCGTCGGCTCCTCGAAGCCGGCGATCATCCGCAGGACCGTCGTCTTGCCGGAGCCCGACGGCCCGAGCATCGAGAAGAACTCCCCAGCACGGACCTCGAGGTCCACACCGTCGACGGCAACCACGGGCGGCGTCCCGGCGAACTCCTTGCGCAGCGCGCTCAGCCGGATGGCCGGCGTGCCGGTCGCCGTCTCGGCGGACATACAGACTCCTCTGCGGCGAGCAGTTCTTCCCTCTGGACGGAAAAGGTATGGGTCCATATGTTTACGCGCAAGAGCAACGGGCCAACTGGTGGGAGGAACTATGGCGGACCGGTCGATGCCGCTGGGCCCCTATGCCGCCGTGTTCGCCCCGCTCCCCCCGCAGAGACGGGCCGACGCCGTACGCCGTCGCCTCGGAGAGGCCATCGCGCTGGGTCTGCTGCCGGATGGAAGCATGCTGCCGCCCGAGAGCGACCTGGCCGACCGATTCGGCGTCGCCACCGTGACCGTCCGCGAGGCTCTGGGCAACCTGCGCGACGACGACCTCATCGTCACGCGACGCGGTCGCGGCGGCGGGTCCTTCGTCAAGGCCCCCCGAGACGGCGGCCGGGCCGCCCTCCTGGCTCGCCTTGCCCACGTCGGGCTCGGCGAGCTGCGCGACCTCGCCGACCACTACTGCGCCATCAGCGGCCACTGCGCGGCGCTTGCGGCGGACCGGGCGGACCCCGACGACGTGGAGCGACTGCGTCGCCTCGCCGCGTCGTGCGCCAAGCCCGAGGAGTCGAGCGGCGCCGCCCAGCAGGAGGGCACTTTCCACCTGGAGATCGCCGCGACGGCGCAGTCGGCTCGCCTGACGCGCGAGGAGATGGTGCTGCAGCGAGAGATCGGGCCGGTGCTCTGGCTGGCCGGTGCGGGTGCGGCGTCCGACGGCCGCCGTGAGCACGACACCGTCGTCGAGGCGATCGCCCAAGGTGATGCCCGGACAGCCCGGCTCCGGGCGGAGGAACATGTCAACACGCTGTTCGACGCGGTGAAGGCCCTGCACCGCGACACCCGATCGCGAAGGACCAGGTGACCGGCATGACGACCACGACGAACGCCATGGACGTTGCCCAATGGGTCTCAGGCTTCGGACGCTGGGCCTTCGACCAGCTCGACGACATCACCAGCCTGCTCCAGGCCCCACTGTCGCTGACCTCCCCGAGACGCTCCGACCTCTGCATCGAGCGACGGTGCCACGAACTGCTGGCCGATCCGCAGACACCCGTCGCCGGCGCCGGTGCCGTGCTCGCCCCGAACGTCCTGAGCGATGCGCCCTACTGGCTCGAATGGTGGACCGTGGAGTCCAGGGGCGGGTCGCACGTCGTCACCAAGCTCGCCGCCGAGACAGACCCTCGCGCGATCGGGTTCCGTGACTACACCGAGCTTCCTTGGTACGCAAAGCCCTTCGAAACCAGAGGTCGACACGTCACGGGGCCCTATGTGGACTACCTCTGCACCGACCAGTACACCCTCACCTTCACCCAGCCCCTCTTCGTCTCGGGGTCGTTCGCCGGCGTCGCCGGTGTCGACGTCCTGGTCGCCTGGTTCGAGGAGCACCTGCTCGACGTCATGGAGACGATCGACCGGACCTGCGTCCTCGTCAACGCCGCTGGACGGGTCGTCACGTCGTCCGATCCGACGTGGGTCACGGGTGACCTGATCCGCCAGCTCCCGGTGCAGGCCTGGCTGGACGCCGCGGAGCCAGATCACCCGGACTGGTGTGCCACTCGGTGCGAGGACCTGCCGTTCGTCGTCCTCACACCGCGCTGACCTCCGGTGGAGGGCCGCCATGGCGCACCCCGACCACAGCGACGCCGTCTGTGTGGCGGCGAAACCGCCGAGGAACCGTAGGCCAGAGGACCAGAAGTGGATGAGTCGGCCGATACGCCGGGGATCGCTACCGGTGGCAGTTGTCGTGCGGCCGTTGATGCTCCAAGCCTCTGACCTGCGAAGAGGAGCGTTGGCGACGTGGCCAGCGCGTGGTGCGCGACCTGACCGGTCTGTTGCGGACAATGCCGGCTCGTTCAACAATGAGGTGATCGGGTAGTCCCCCAGGCGAAGTGCCCTCGCGCAGCAGGGCTTGGTCACGAAGCATGGGTGACGGAGCAGCAATGTGTCTGCCAAGGGCAATGCTCGAACAGCCCGATCCCACGCCAAGCGGAAGGGTTCTGACGTGGCAAACCAACACACCGAGGTCGCGGACCACGAGCATCTTCCCGGCGATGGCTGTGAGACCGTCGAGCACGGGGACCACGTGGACCACGTGCATGGCGATGAGCACCACCAGGAGACGAGCGTCCATGCCGGCCACGAAGGAACGCACTCACCAGGTGACGGCTGTGAGATCCTGCAGCACGATGACCATGAGGATCACATGCATGACGGTCATCGCCATCACCAGCACGGGGACCACGTCCACGAGCACTAGTCGCGTATCCGGGCGGTGGGGCTGACTGTGAGGATCGCTCTGCAGCCTGATCGTGCTGGGCTGTGGCTGATGGCCGTGGGTGTGACCCTTGGACTGACTGGCTTCGTGCATTGAGTGGGACTTGTCCGCTCACAGCCGTTCGCCCCTCGGGCTGACGTTCGACCGTCGTGAGCAGGGTGAGCGGAACGCGGCGGTGGAGGCCGCGCGCAACGGTCCGAACCCCAGGGCGGTCCGGGTTACTCGCGCCGCCAGCACCGGGCACCGGCGGTGTCTGGATTTCACCTGTTGAAGGCGCGTGGTACGCGATCGGGGACCACGCCGAAGACGGCGTGGCCGATTCGTACCGCGCCCTGGCGGGGCCTGCTGGCATGACCCGTGAGCAGGCCATCGAGAGGGCGCTCGCGCAGCCAGCTGAGCGCATCCACATCCACGACGCCGAAGACTGGGTGCCAGTGCCCCGACCCTGACCGCACCTGACCATCGCCCTCACCCACCCAGGGCCCGGGTTCGAGTTCTTGCCTTCACCCTCCGGCAGACGCACGATGATTGTGAGGAGAACCGCACGCCTGTAGCTCGTTCACGGCGCTCGCGGGAACCGGGCCGGGGGCGAGGGGATCGCCGTTTCGGCGATAGCAACAAGGCTCGGACGGTTGAGCGGCGTTGCCCAGGACCGTCCTTGTCCGGCCAAGCCGAGGGGAGGATCGATGGCCTCGTCCACGATTCCAACAACCGCGACAACGCACCCGCTGTCACCGCTCACCGCCGAGGAGGTCAAGGCGGCTACCGAGATCCTGATTCGATCGGGCCAGGTCCCCGCCGGAGTGCGCTTCGTCTCAGTCTCCCTGCATGAGCCACCCAAGGCGCAGGTGTTGGCCTGGGATGGGGCGTCGGGCGTGGACCGCGAGGCGTTTACCGTGGTCTACGACCGAGCCCGCCGCCAGGTGTACGAAGCGGTTGTGTCAATCACTCGCGGAGAAGTGGTGCGCGGCCAGCCGGTCCCCGGTGCGATGCCGTCCTATCTCCTCGAGGAGGTGTACGCCGTGATCGCAGTGGTCAAGGCTGATCCGCGGTGGCAGGAGGCAATGCGACGTCGAGGCGTGACCGACCTGTCCTTGGCCCACATCGATCCGTGGCCCGGGGCCTGGCTGTCCGAGACCGACCCCGGTGACCGTCGCGTATGCCGGGCACTGACCTGGGTGCGTCCGCCGGTGGAGAACGGTCATCCGTACGCTCGCCCGGTGGAAGGGCTGGTGACTCTGGTGGACTTCGACCGGATGGAGGTGGTCGACGTTTCCGACACCGGTGTGGTGCCCATCCCGCAGTCCGATGGCGAGTACGTCCCCGAGCTGCTCGCTGATGCGGGTGAGCGTAACCGGCCGAAGTTCGCCGGCCTCCGCGCCGATGTGCGGCCGCTCGAGATCACGCAGCCGGAGGGGCCGAGTTGGCGCGTCGACGGGCACCAGGTGAGCTGGCAGAAGTGGCGGTTCGTCCTCGGCTGGAGCGCCCGCGAGGGGATCGTGCTGTCCGACGTTCGCTACGACGACCGGGGGGAGTTGCGCCCGGTGCTCTACCGGGCATCGGTGTCGGAGATGGTGGTGCCCTACGGCGATCCGGCACCCACGCATGGACACAAGCTGGCTTTCGACGAGGGCGAGGCGGGGCTGGGGTTGCTTGTCACTCCACTGACTCTCGGCTGCGACTGCCTCGGAGTCATTCAGTACTTCGACGGTCTTGGCGTCGACCAGGATGGGAACCCGTTGGACCTGCCCAACGCGATCTGCATGCACGAGGAAGACGTCGGCATCGCGTGGAAGCACTTTGACTACCAGCGTGAGACCACCGAGGTGCGCCGGATGCGGCGGCTCGTGATCTCGTCAATCATCAACTTGTCGAACTACGAGTACGGCTTCTTCTGGTACCTCTACCAGGACGGCAGCATCGAGTTCGAGGTGAAGCTCACCGGCGTGCTCTCCACTGGCGCCTACCGTCCCGGTGAGAAGCCACGACACGGTACCGCGGTGGCCCCAGGGCTCTATGCGCCCAATCACCAGCACTTCTTCTGCGTCCGGCTGGACGCAGACATCGACGGGCAGGCGAACACCGTCGTGGAGGTCAACTCCGAAGCGGTCCCGATGGGGCCGGAGAACCCCTATGGCACCGCCTGGAGGGCGGTCGAGACCCCGCTGCTCACGGAGCAAGCTGCCCAGCGCAACGTCCACCCGGAAAGCGGTAGGTTCTGGCGGATCATGAACCCGGCACAAGTCAACGAGATGGGCGCCCCCGTCTCCTACCGTTTGCACCCCGGAGACAATGTCAGCCCCTTCATGCATGAGGACTCCCCGATGCGTCAACGGGCCCTGTTCGCCACCAAGCACCTCTGGGTGACGCCGTACGATCCCCGTGAGCGGTACGCCGCGGGCAACTACCCCTGGCAGAACCCCGGGCCGGATGGCCTGCCGCGGTGGACAGATGCCGACCGCAGCATCGACAACACCGACGTCGTGCTGTGGTACGTGGTCGGGACACACCACGTACCCAGGGTCGAGGAATGGCCCGTCATGCCCGTGGCCAAAGCCGGATTCCACTTGGTACCCGACGGATTCTTCGATGGCAACCCCGCCCTCGACCTGCCACGCCCCAGCGATAGCGACCACCGGCACGGACCGTGATCATTTCCGGCTCAACCGGCCGCAGAAGCCCAAGCGACTCGGTGGCCATGGTCGAGAGTGTGCCAGCGGAGGCCGCGCTGGCACTCCGGGGCGCGCAGGGCCCGTTGGTTCTTCGCGCCCTGCCTACCGCATGGGCGCGTCCGCTCATGCTGCCCGCCGGGCGCGCGCCCAGCCGGTCAGTTGGGTCTCACCGTGAGACCATCGCCGCGTGAGGCAGGATTTGCGCCGAACACGGCCATCGCTTCCGCGACGGCTCGCTTCAAAGGTCGCGGAGCTGGTGGTCGTGCCCAACCGCCATCCGCGGCTCCTGGGGCGGCGGACTGATGCGCGCGGTCAACGTGTGGGTCGACTTCAGCCAGGTACGCGCGCTCCCGCAAGGGCTGGTAGACACCCGGCAGGACTGGAGAACCGTGCCTACTGACCCGAACCGCTTGCGGGACAACGCGCCGCTGCTGGACGCCTGGCTGCGCTTTCAAGAACAGGCTCCGACGCCCTTCACCATCCCCGGTCACAAGCAACGCCACGACCTCGTCGGTGACGTGGTCGGCGGCGACGTGCCGCTGTACGCCGGCCTGGACACGATGAAGCTAACCACCGGCGTCCTGAGCCAGGCCGAAGAGAAGGCAGCGAGACTGTGGGGCGCCGACTACTGCCGCTTCTCCACCGGTGGCGCCACCCACGCCAACCAGGCCGTGGCGCTGGCCGTCGCGGCGGATGGGGACAAAGTCGTTGTCAGCCGGACCCTGCACCGGTCACTGTTCCTCGGACTGGTCCTCGCCGGGCTCATGCCGGTCTGGGTGCACCCCGACGTCGACCCGACCTCCGGACTGCCCAGCGGCGTGGCGCCTGAGGCGGTGGACCGCGCGCTGACCGCCCACCCCGACGCCAAGGCGGTGTTCGTCGGTGAACCCTCCTACGTAGGTACCGTCGGTGATGTCGCGGGGCTCGCGCATGCCGCACACGCCCACGCAGTCCCGCTGGTCGTCGACGCCGCCTGGGCCGCCCACTTCGGCTTCCACCCGGACCTTCCCCGCCACGCGCTCCAGCTGGGCGCGGACGTCATGATCACCAGCGCGCACAAGACGCTGCCGGCATGGAGCCAAGCTGCGCTGGTGCTCGCCCGCACCGACCGCGTGGACGTGGCCCGGCTCGAGGCCGGGGTCGAGGCAACCGCCACCACGAGCCCGGCCGGCGCCATCCTCGCCAGCACCGACGCCTCCCGCGCGCTGCTCGAACGCGACGGCCACGCTCTCCTGGCACCGGTGATCGCGGCGACAGCCGCGGCCCGACACGCGTTGCGGACCGTCGAGGGTCTGCACGTGCTGGACGGCCCGACGGTCGACCCGCTCAAGCTCACGCTCGTGCTCGGTGGCACCGGCGCCGACGGAAACCGCGTGGAGCAGGACCTGCTCGCTGCCGGCCTGCCGGTGGAGTCCGCGGACCGCGACGTCGTGATCGCGGTCGTGTCACTGGCTGACACCGACGTCACGGTGCAGCGACTGGCCACGCTGCTGGCCCAGTCGATCGAACGCCACCGCGGAGCACCTCGCGCCATAGCGGGATCCGCCTGCTACGGGGTGGTCCCAGTCACCGTGGCCACGCCGCGCGCCGCGTTCTTCGCGGCCACCGAGACCGTCCCACTCGCCGAAGCGGTGGGGCTGGTCTGCGCGGAACTGGTGGCGCCCTACCCGCCCGGCATCCCCGTGCTCGCGCCCGGCGAACTGGTCACCGCTCGGGCACTGGCCGCCCTGCGCCACGCACGCTCCATCGGCGTCCGGATTGCCTACGCCGCCGACCCGTCGCTCCGCACCTTGCGGGTCGCCGCACGCTGAGCGCCCCCCGTAGCAGCACGAACCGCTCTGTCCATTCGAAGACGCGACGACGTACCCCACGTCGTGCTCGCCGGTCGTCCGCATCTGCCGCTCGTCGGACGACCTCCGACCGTGCGCATTCAACGCTCCGGCCCAGCAGCCGACGCGTTCGGGCGTCCCAGGCAGGCGATGGTGGCGACCGCGCTCCCTGCGTAATCTTTCCTGAATCGTCACGTTGGCACCCACCACGAGGCACGATGGCGGCGTGGGTATCCCCGACAGGTTGCTCAGCCGACCCTTACGCCCTATTGGCTTCCCGTACGTCGTGATCGTGGCGGCGCTGGCAACGGTGGGCTTCACGATGGAGTCGACGCCGCTGATTCTGCTTGCGGCGCTGTTGACGCTGCCGTCGAGCGTCATCGCCGTCCCCAGCTACTACGTGCTCTATGGACTGCTGGCACAGATTCCCGGAGCCAACCCATCGGACAGCACCGGGTCCGGCTCATGCACGCTCGGTGGAGGGTGCTATGAATCGACCGCGGGAGGCGCCGCGACCTGGTTCACGGACACGACCGAGCTCCTCGGCATGCTCATGCTGCTCGCCGCCGCGGTGTTCAACGTCGTCATGCTCCAACGGCTGATCGCCGCCAGGCAACCCGAGGCGGGTGCAGCCGAACAGGCTCAGGCGCGGGTGGCCTCGCGGTGGCGCCGGGCGAGCTCGAGGTAGACCTCGGCGTTGGCGCGGATCCGCTCCAGGCCCACATCGTCGATCTCGCGACGGACCTTCCCGGGCACGCCGGCGACGAGCGACCGCGGCGGGATGACGGCACCCTCGGGCACGACGGCGCCCGCGGCGACGAGGCTGCCGGCCCCGATGCGCGCGCCGTTGAGCACGACCGAGCCCATCCCGATGAGGCAGTCGTCCTCGATGGTGCAGCCGTGCAGCACCGCGCGGTGGCCGACGGAGACCCCGGCACCGATCGTCGTCGGGTGACCTGCGTCGGTGTGCACGACGACGCCGTCCTGCAGGTTGCTGCGCTCGCCGAGGACGATCGGGTCGAAGTCGGCGCGGAGCACTGCGGTGTACCAGACGCTCGATCCGGCACGCAGGTCGACGGCCCCGACGAGGTCGGCGCTGGGCGCCACCCAGGCGGTCTCGTGGACCGCCGGGGTGATCCCGGCGAGCGTGATGATCATGCGTTCACCAGCTCGCTCTCGGTGCGGTCGGTGGAGTGCAGCTCCGCCGTCGCCATCCGGCGCCGGATCCACGGGACCAGGGCGAAGAGGACGGCCGCGACGACCAGCGTGATGATGCCGTTGACGACGTAGTAGGCCGCGTTGCCGAGGCCGCCCATCGCCTGGATCAGCTGTGCGGCGATGGCCTGTCCGGCGGCACTCCCGAGGAACCACAGCGCCATGGCCTGGCTCGAGAAGGCGCGCGGGGCGAGGCGGGTCGTGGCGGACAGGCCGACCGGCGAGAGGCAGAGCTCCGCGACCGTCTGGAGCAGGAAGATCCCGCCGAGGACGTACACCGGGGCGGTGTTGCCCGAGTAGGTGGCGAACGCCCAGGCCATGGCCAGGGCCGACAGGCCGATGAGCGCGACACCGAGCACGAACTTCATCGGCGTCGAGGGGAACCGGCCGGCCCGCTTGGTCCAGATCCACCCGAAGATCGGGGCGAGCAGGACGATGGCGAGCGGGTTGATCGACTGGAACCACTCGGGGTTCACGGTGACGCCCGCGGTCTGCTTGACGGTGTTCTCGGCGGCGAAGAGGGCCATCTTGCCCGCTGCCTGCTCGAAGATCATCCAGAAGAGCATGGCGCCGATCCACAGCGGCAGGTAGGCGGCGAGGTGGGTCTTCTCCTCGCGCTCGACCTTGGGGCTGCGGAACATCATCGTGAAGTAGGCGATGGGCGTGAGCACGGCCACGATCGAGATGGCGTCGATGACCTGGTCGAGGAGTGTGTCGCGCCAGAGGCCCGCGACGAGCACGATGGCCACGAACGCGACGACCGCGCCGAGCGCCAGTGCCGCGACCCTGCCGCGCTCGTGCGGCGAGAGCGGGTTGGGGACGTCGTCGACGACCGGGCCCAGGGCCTTGCGCCCGAGCACGAACCACACGATCGCGATGGCCATGCCGACCGCCGCCGCCGAGAAGCCGGCGTGGTAGCCGTAGGTGGCCCGCAGCCAGCCGACGACGAGCGGCGAGAAGAACGAGCCGATGTTGATCGACATGTAGAAGATCGAGAAGCCGCCGTCTCGGCGGGCGTCCTCGGGGCGGTAGAGGCTGCCGACCATGGACGAGATGTTCGGCTTGAGCAGGCCGGTGCCGAGGGCGACGAGCGCGATGCCGAGCCAGGCGGTGCCCGAGGCGGGGATGGCGAGGCACACGTGGCCGGCCATGATCACGACGGCGCCGTAGAGGGCCGAGCGGCGGGCCCCGAACACGCGGTCGGCGGTGAAGCCGCCGATGATCGAGAGCAGGTAGACCGAGGCGCCGTAGATCGCGACGACGGCCGTGCCGGTCGTCTCGCCGATGCCGAGGCCGCCGTGGGCGGCGGTGTCGATGAGGAAGTAGAGCAGGATGGCGCGCATCCCGTAGTACGAGAAGCGCTCCCAGAGCTCGACGAAGAAGAGCGTCGAGAGGCCTCGGGGGTGCCCGAGGAAGGCCCTGTCGTCGGCGCTCGAGCCCGGCTGCGGGGTGGGCGGGCGGTCCTGGATCTGTGTGGACATGTGTAGTTCTCCAGCCCCTCGTGGGGGCGGTCGGACGGCAAACAACCGTCCCAAAGTAGGTGGGTCGCAGCCCAGATCCAAACTCAGAAGGTGCGCGCGACACCGTTCCGCAGGGCCAGCGCGTCCTTGACCAGACCCGTCGCGAGGGCGGCTCCGACGCCCTCACCGGCACGGATCCGCAGGTCGAGGAGCGGCTCGAGACCGAGCTCCTGGAGCACCGCGGCGTGGCACTTCTCACGGGAGCGCTGGCCGGCCACGAGGTGGGCCGCCACCGCCGGCTCGAGGCGCGCGGCGGCCAGGGCGCACACCGACGTGGCCAGCCCGTCGAGCACGACGACACCGCTCGCCTCGACGACCCCGAGGACGACGCCGGTGAGGACCGCGAGCTCTCCCCCGCCCAGCCGCCGGACCGCCTCGGCAGCCCCGACCGGAGCCGGCGCGATGCCGCCCCGGAGGCTGCCCCGGACCCGGGCGAGGGCCCGGCTCACGACGTCTCGCTTGCGCTCGACCATCGCCGCGTCGGCCGACGAGCCGCGTCCCACGACGTCCTTGGCGGGCAGCGCGAGCATTGCGGCGGCGACGGCGGCCGCCACCGTCGTGTTGCCGACGCCGACCTCGCCGAGGGCCACCGGCCCCGTGGCCGCGAGCTCGCGACCCCGCTCCCGCCCGAGACCGAGCAGGGCGGCATACGTCGGCTCGTCGAGAGCGTCGGTCGTGACGAGATCGCCTCTGGCCCAGCCGATCCCGGCGTCGATGAGCTCGACCTGCAGGCCCGCGGAGCGGGCCGCGACGGCGCCCATCGACGTCCCCTCACGCGTGGCGCGGGCCACGTCGGCGGTGACGGACGGGTCGAAGGCGGAGACGCCGTATGCCGTCACGGCGTGGTCGGCGGCCGCGACGACAAGGGTGCCTGCCCCGTCCACCGCGGGCAGTGCCGTGATGCGGTCGAGGACGGTGTCGAGGACGCCGAGGGACCCGGGAACGGTGAGCAGCTCGTCGGAGCGGTCGCGGGCGGCGACGAGCTCCGCGGGTTCGGGGGCGCGCAGGTGCGAGGTCGGGGCGTCGCGCTCGCTCCAGCGCTCGCGCATGACGACCTGCTCGAGCGGAAGGCGCTTGCTCCACCCGGCGCGCTCGAGACCCGGCTCGGGCGGACGCTCGTCCGGCCAGCCGAGACAGAGCCAGCCGAGCGTCTCGACGCCGTCGGGCAGGCCGAGCAGCTCGGCGAGCTCGGCAGGCTCGAAGAGCGTCACCCAGCCGAGCCCGAGGCCGTGGGCGCGGGCGGTCAGCCACATGTTCTCGATGGCCGCCGCGCACGACCAGAGGTCCGCGTCCGGGAAGGTGGCTCGGCCGAGCACGCCGGCGGCGGGTGTGCGGCGGTCGCATGCGACGACGACCCCGACGGGCGCCTCGCGGATGCCCTCGAGCCTCAGGTCGAGCAGCCCGCGCGCCGACTCCTCGGTCATGCCGGCGGCCTGGCGCAGCCGGGAGCGGTCGGCCATGAGCGCTGCCGCGTCTCGGGTCGCCTGCTGCGCGACCACGATGAAGCGCCACGGCTGGGAGTGCCCGACGGAGGGGCCGCGGTGGCCGGCGGTCAGCACCGCGGTCAGCACGTCGTCGGGCACCGGGTCGGCGCGGTAGCGGCGGATGTCGCGGCGCGCGCCGACGACCCGGGCCAGCGACGCGATGTCGTCGGGGAGCGCCCAGGCGCCCGGCGCCGAGGCGCGCTCGGCCGCCGACGTCGGGTCGCCGATCCTCGGCACGGGCCTGCGGAAGCTCACGCGCCCGACTCTAGTTCGCGGGCTGCTCGATCCAGGACCGCGTCGCGCCGAGCACCCGGGCGCCGTCGGTGTCGGCGAGCGAGAGCCCGACGAAGGCCCTCGCCCACTCCGACGTCTGCCAGCGGAAGCGGTACTCCTCCGCCGTGACGGCGTCGGCGATGGCGACCGCCGCGCCCTGGGACGACTGCGCGTCGGCGAAGGCACCCGCGGTCCGGGCGAGGTAGGCGTCGAGCTGGGCGGCATACGGGTCGGCGTCCGTGTCGTCGTCATTGGCGGGCGTCGCCGACGGGCGCGCGACGTTGGCGACGAAGTCACTCGCGACGGCGGCCGGCTCGACGACGCTGACCCGCACCCCGTGGTCCAGCATGACGACGGCGAGGGACTGCATGAAACCCTCGACGGCGAACTTCGCTCCGCAGTAGGCGTCGGCGAAGGGCTGGCCGACGGCGCCGCCGACGCTCGTCACGGTGAGTACCCGGCCCGACCCGCGCTCGCGCATGTGCGGCAGGACGAGCTTGGTCAGGGCGACGGGGCCGAGGTAGTTGACCTCGAGCTGGTCGCGGACCTCGTCGAGGCTCAGCTGCTCGGCGGTGCCGACGGCGCCGCGGCCGGCGTTGTTGACGAGGACGTCGATGCGGCCGTGGTCGGCGAGGACGCCATCGACGCAGGTGCGGGCGGCCTCCTGGTCGGTGACGTCGAGCGGCCGCACGTCGAGCTCGACACCCGCCTCGCTCGCCGCCTGCCGCAGCGCGGCGTCCCGGCCAGGGTCGCGCATGGTGGCGACGACGGCGTGGCCGCGGCGAGCGAGCTCGACGGCGGTGTGCAGGCCCATGCCGGAGGACGTCCCGGTGACGAGGGCGACGGGGTGGCCGTTCGGGCTGGTGGAGGGGTGGTTGGCCATGCCCGGACGCTACGCCCGGGAGGCTCAGGCGTCGATGTCGTCGAGGCCGGCGATGACGATCTCGAGGAGCCGGGCGAGCTCGCGCCGCTCGTCGTCGGACAGTCCCCGCAGCGTGTCGCTCTCGACGACGTTGGACTCGCGCACGGCCGCCCTGAACAGGGCCCAGCCGTCCTTGGTCAGGGAGACGAGCGTGCGGGTGCGGTTGGACTCGTCGGGCCGGCGCTCGAGCAGGCCGCGTCCGGCCATCTTGTCGAGGCGGTGGGTCATCGAGGAGGGGGCGACGTTGGAGAGGTCGGCGAGCTGGCTGGGGGTCAGGCAGGTGTCACCGGCCCGGGCCAGGGCGGCGAGCACCGCCCACTCGCCCTGCGAGAGGTCGAGGTCGGCGAACTGGCGGCCGTACCACTGGTCGAGCTTCTTGGTCACGGCGTAGACCGCGGTGATGACGCGCTGCACCGACTCCTCGCCGCCCGCGGCGACGTAGGTGGCGACGTCAGCCGCGTGCTCCTGCTGGGCGGTCCGCCGTCGCTTCGCTGCCATGGGAACGCATTGTGGCACCTAACCGGGCCAGTGCTACTATTTCGAAGTCGAACTTCGAATACGAAATATTCGAGGTCGAAGGCGTGTTGACTCCGCCGTCCCCCGAACCAACCCTGAGAAAGGGTGTGAAACCCATGCGCACCAAGCTGCTCATCCTGGCGTCGTCGATCGGCATGCTCGGATGGGGCACCGTCCTGCCCTACCAGTACGCGTATGCGGCCGACACCCGCGGCTGGGGCGCCTTCGCGGCCGCCCTCGCCAGCACCCTCTTCTCCGTTGGCGCCCTCGTCGCGGCACCCTTCGCCGGGCGCCTCAGCGACCGCTTCAACCCGGTGACCGTCGCCGTCCTGGCCAAGCTGCTCGCCGCCGCCGGCGTGGCCAGCCTGGTCTGGGCCGACGACGCCTCGACCTTCCTCGTCGGCATGTTCGTCTTCGGCTTCGGCCTGACGGCGGCCACGCCCGCCGCGTCCGTCCTCGTCCTGCGCTGGGCGGGGCACGCCGACCGGCGCAAGGTCTTCGCCTACAAGTTCACCGCGGAGTCCATCGGCATGGCGGTCGGCGCCTTCGTGGCCGGACAGTTCGTCGACCTCTCGAAGGCCGACGGGATGACGCTCGCCTTCGTGGCTGCAGGCCTCGGTTTCACGCTGTCCGCCGGCATCGTCCAGCTCGCCGGCATCGGTGCACCCGCCGACGCGGAGGTGGACGTCGCCGCCGGGGAGGCGGAGCCCCGGGTCGGCACCGTCGAGGCGCTGCGCCGGATCTTCGCCGTGCCGGCGCTGCGGTGGACGGCCGTCGTGACGGTGACCCTCGCGCTCGGGTTCTACGCCCAGTTCGAGTCCGGGCTGCCGGCCTACGCGCTGACGGTGCTCGAGACCCCCGCGTCGGCCATCGGCCTCGCCGCCGCGGTCAACTGTGTCGTCATCGTCGTGCTGCAGGTCGTCGTGATCCGGCTCACCGCGCACCGTCCCGCCGGTTCGCTGCTCATGGTCGTCGGTGGCATCTGGACGCTGTCGTGGGTCGTGCTCTCGACCGCCCAGCTCGTCTCGCCGGGCGTCGCGTCGGCCCTCTTCGTCACCACCTTCGGCATCTTCGCCGTCGGCGAGACGATGTATGCGCCGGTGCTCAACCCGCTCACCGCGAGCCTCGCGCCCAAGGGCCTGGTGGGCACGACGCTCGGCACCTTCACGGCGATCCAGACGACCTTCTCGGCCGTCGGTCCGCTCGTCGCCGGCGCCCTGCTCGGCCTGGGGCTGGCGGACGGCTTCCTCGGCCTGCACCTGGCCATCAGCCTGGTCGCCGTCTACGGCGCCTGGCGCCTGCGGGCCGCGCTGCGGTCCCGTCCCGCCGAGGTGCGCATCGGCCGGCCGGTCACGGCACCGGCCGGCGCCCCGGCGCCCGCCGCCACGGCCGCACCCGCGGGGCCCGCGGGGTCGGCGGGGTCGGCTGCGGTCACCGCCGCAGCCTGAGCCCCGTCGGGCGGCGACCGCCGCCTCGGGCCTCCTCCGACGAGCTCAGGTCAGCGGGCGTTGAAGGCCTCGATGCGGTCGATGGCCTCGGCGACGGCCGTCGTGCCGGCGGCGAAGCTGAGCCGCACCGAACGACCGCCGGCACGGTCGTCGAAGTCGCCCCCCGGCGTGATGGCGACACCCGCCTCGTCGAGCAGCGCGCGGGCGTATGCCGCCGAGCTGCCCCACCGGGCCAGCTGCGGCCCGAGGTCGGCCCAGTAGTAGAACGCGCCGTCCGGCGGGGCCGACTCACCCCAGCCGAGGCGGGAAGCGTTGTCGAGCAACAGCTTCCGCGTCCGCGCGAACTCGGCGACGGACTCGTCGCACTCGCGGTAGGACTCCTCCGCGAAGGCCGACACGGCGGCATACTGCGCCGGCGCGGGCGGGCACAGCGCGACGTTGCCGGCGAGCGCGTCGACGGGGCGCACGAGGTCCTCGGGGAGCAGCATCCAGCCCAGGCGCCAGCCGGTCATCCCCCAGTACTTGCTGAAGGACGAGATGACGATGGAGGTGTCGGCACACTCCCACGCGCACACGCCGCGCGGGTCCTCCGCGCTCGGGTCCGGGTAGGTGACGCCGTGGTAGATCTCGTCGCTGACGAGGCGCACGCCGTTGGCCGCGCACCAGTCGGTGACGGCGGCGAGCTCGGCGCGGTCGACCATCGTGCCGGTCGGGTTGGCGGGCGACGCCACGATGAGCCCGGCCAGCGGCCCGTCCTCCCGGGCGGCGTCGAGCAGCTCCGGCGTCGGCTGGTAGCGGGTCTCGGGGCCGCAGTCGATCTCGACCACCTCGCATCCCAGCGAGGTGAGGATGTTGCGGTAGGCCGGGTAGCCGGGACGCGCGAGGGCGACGCGGTCACCGGCGTCGAAGGCGGCGAGGAAGGCCAGCACGAAGGCGCCGGACGAGCCGGTCGTGATCGCGACGCGCGCGGGGTCGACGTCGACGCCGTACCAGCGCCCGTAGTGCATCGCGATCTCGGAGCGCAGCTCGCGGATGCCGAGCGCCGAGGTGTAGGTCAGGGCGCGGCCCGAGGAGTGGATGCGGGCCGCCGACTCGGAGACCAGCGACGGCGCACCACCCGACGGCTCGCCCGCGCAGAGCGACACGACATCGCGGCCCTCGGCCCGCAGCACCGCCACCCGATCGAGCACGTCCATGACCTCGAACGGCGGCACCTGCGAGCGCCGGGACGGGTGGAGCGGGCGGTTCGGGGAGGTCACCCGGCCAGTGTGCCCGAAGCCTCAACAGGGGGTGCCGCGCGCCCCCGGAGCGGACGTAGTGTGCGAGGCATGGACCTCGGACTGCACCTTGCCAGCTTCACGTGGAGCGGCGGCTCCGCCACGTTCGTCGACGACCTCGTCCGCACCGCGAAGACCGCGGAGGACGTCGGTTTCACCAAGCTCTCGGTCATGGACCACGTCTGGCAGATCCGGCCGATCGGGCCGCCGGAGCAGGAGATGCTCGAGGCCTACACGGCGCTCGGCTTCCTCGCCGCGGTCACCGAACGCGTACAGCTGCTCGCGTGGGTCACGGCCGCCGTCTACCGCGCGCCCGGCCTGCTCGCCAAGGAGGTGACGACGCTCGACGTGCTGTCCAGGGGCCGGGCGATGCTCGGCATCGGCGCCGCGTGGAACGAGGAGGAGTGCGTCGGACTCGGGCTGCCCTTCCCGCCCACCGCCGAGCGCTTCGAGCGCCTCGAGGAGACCATCCAGATCTGCCTCCAGATGTGGAGCGACAGCGAGGAGCCGTATGTCGGCAAGCACTACCGGCTCGGACGCACCCTCAACTCGCCGCAGTCGGTCCAGCGGCCCCACCCGCCGATCCTCATCGGCGGGGGCGGCGAGAAGAAGACGCTGCGGATGGTGGCGCAGTACGCCCAGGCCTGCAACCTCTTCGACAGCCCGGAGCTCGCGCACAAGCTCGACGTGCTGCGGGGCCACTGCGAGGCCCTCGGCCGCGACTACGACGAGATCGAGAAGACGGTGATGGGTCCCATCGACCCGGGCCCGAACGGCGAGAACGTCGACGCCACTCTCGAGCACCTGCGCGAGCTCGCCGACCTCGGTGTGACGCACGTGCAGATGCGCGTCGCCGACGGCTCGCGCACCGACTGGCTCGAGCTCATCGGCGAGCGGATCATCCCCGAGGCCGCCAAGTTCTGAGGTGCGACTGGACGCCTGACCGCTTTGGCCGTTGCCCCTGCTCGTGGCCCCGGAGGAGTCTGGAAGAGGCGACGGCGCACAAGGTGCCGCCCGGACACGGAGGAGGTGGGCCGTGTACGCACGATCCACGACTATCCATGGCCAGCCCACGATGATCGACGCGGGCATCAAGCACGTCAGGGACGTGGTGATGCCGCAGGTCAGAGAACTACCCGGCTGTGCCGGCATCTCGTTGCTGGCCGACCGCTCCAGCGGTCGGTGCATCGTCACCACGGCGTGGGAGTCCGAGCAGGCCCTGCGCGCGTCCGCAGAGGTCGTCGGTCCCATCCGCGCCCGAGCGGCCGAGGAGTTCGGCGGCGAGGTCTCGGTGGACGAGTGGGAGGTCGCCTACCTGCACCGCAACCACCACGCGGCAGCCGGTGCCTGCGCCAGGGTGACGTGGACCGAGGGGGATCCGGCAGCCGTCGACCGAGTCGTCGACGTCTTCAGGGCGAGCATCATGCCCCGGGTCGAGAAGCTCGAGGGCTTCTGCAGCGCGAGTCTCTTCGTCGACCGCGCAGCAGGGCGCAGCTGCGTCACCGCCACCTACGACTCGACCGAGGCGATGACCAAGGCGGCCGACACGGCCATGGGTCTGCGCGCGGACCTCGTGCAGGAGACCGGCATGCGCGTCGTCGAGGTCGCCGAGTTCGAGCTCGCCCTCGCACACCTCGACGTGCCCGAGCTCGTCTGAGGTGTCCCGGACGGCGCCGGTCGCCCTGTGGCCGGCGTCGTCCGCGGCTGCCGTCGCTGCCGCCCGCGGGGGTCGTGCTCAGCAGGGGTCGATCCGGCCAGTCACCCGATGCGCGGCTGCGGCCCGAAGCGGCGGAGCTCCTGCGGCCAGCCGCAGCCCTCCGCGATCCTGCCAGCCCACAGCTTGGCGGTCTCGTCGTCAGGCACGTCGATGACGGTGAACCCGCCGAGGAACTCCTTGGTCTCGACGTAGGGCCCGTCGGTGACGACCGGGGTCCCTCCGTCCGGCTGGGCGCTGTAGACCGGTGCGTCCTCCTCCAGCCCTCCGGCGAAGACGTACGCGCCGGCCTCCTTCAGCTCCTGGATCACCGCCATCGAGGGCTCCACCCGCCCGCGGAACCACTCCTCGCTGTGGTCGCCGACCCACTGCTGGTTGAAGTAGACGAGGTACTCGGGCACGGCTGCTCCTTCTGCTCGGGCGGCCCTGGTGGACCGCAGTCACGTACTCCACGAACGGCGACGGGCGATTTCGACAGGCCCCTCACCAAGCACCTGGGCCCCTGGGCACCTGCTCCTGGCACCCATCCTGCCGGACCCAGCGTGCTGCGCGGTGGGCATGATCTGTCCCATGACCACGCGCCGCGGCCTCTTCGTCGCCCCGTTCGACTCCCTCGCCGACCCCCGGGTGGTCGGCGACCTGGCTGCAGCGGCGGAGGCTGCCGGCTGGGACGGCTTCTTCCTCTGGGACCACCTGCAGTACGGCGAGAGGGTGTCCGCGATCGCCGACGTGTGGACGTGCTGCGCAGCCGTGGCGATGCGGACCGAGCGGCTGCTGCTCGGCCCGATGGTGACCCCGCTCGCACGGCGGCGTCCGCAGGTGCTGGCGCGGCAGGCTGCGAGCCTGGCCGTGCTCTCCGGTGGCCGGTTCGTGCTGGGACTCGGGCTGGGCGACGACTGGGTCGGGGAGTTCAGCGGCTTCGGCGACGAGCCGGACCCGCGGGCGCGCGCCCGGATGCTCGAGGAGGGCCTGGACGTGCTCACCGCACTGCTGTCCGGCGAACGGGTCGAGCACGACGGCGCCCACTACTCCGTGCACGACACCCGGTTCCGTCCTGCTCCTGCCGTGCCGATCTGGCTGGCGGGGCGGTTGGGCAACCGGGCGCCGCTGCGCCGGGCCGCGCGTTACGACGGCTTCTTCGTCATCGACCTCGACCGGCCCGAGGACCTCGATGTGGTGGGCGCCGCCCTCACGGAGCACCGGGCCGCGCCGGGCTTCGACCTGGTGGTGGACCTGCGGCCCGAGCAGGACCCGGCGCCATGGCTGGACCGCGGCGCGTCGTGGGTGCTGACGAGGATCGGTCCCTTCGACCTCGACCTCGCCGAGGTCCGCCGCATCGTCGAGGCCGGGCCGCCTGGCCGACGAGGGTCACGAACGCCTGGACCGGCCGCTGCTCCCTGACGGGCTGACGGGCTGAGGCGGAGTTTGGTCGTCGCGGACGACGGGTACCTCGTGGGCATGACCGAGCCCCCCATCGCCGTCCTGGACATCGACGGGACCCTCGTCGACTCCAACTACCAGCACGCGCTCGCGTGGTACCGCGCGCTGCGCTCGGTCGGGGTGACGCACCCGGTGTGGCGGCTGCACCGGCTCATCGGCATGGGCGGGGACCAGCTCGTCAAGGCGGTCGGAGGCGACGAGCTCGAGCGCCGGGTGGGCGACCGGGCGCGGGAGGAGCAGGGCAGGCAGGTGGACGCCATGCTCGAGGAGATGGCTCCCCTGCCCGGCGCCCGGGACCTGCTGGTGGCCATCAAGGAGCGCGGCCACCGCCTGGTGCTGGCCAGCTCCGGTCAGCAGCGCCACGTCGACTTCTTCCTCGACCTGCTGGGCGCCCGCGACATCGTCGACGGCTGGACCACCAGCTCGGACGTCGAGGCCTCCAAGCCGGCACCGGACCTGCTGCACGTGGCGCTGGAGAAGCTCGGTGCGCCGCCGGACGCGGCGAGCGTCATGGTCGGCGACTCGGTGTGGGACGTCGAGGCGGCCAAGAAGGCCGGAATGCCGACGATCGTGGTGCGTTCGGGGGGCTTCGGCGACGACGAGCTCGAGCGCGCCGGCGCCATCGCGATCTACGACACTCCCGGCGACCTCGCGGAATCCCTGGCGGACACCCCGCTCAGCTGAGGATGTCGGAGCGCCGGAACCGCCGGTAGGCGAGCATCGTGAAGGCCGCTGCCCAGACGAGGGACCACAGCGTGCCGTGCAGCATGTCGGTCCAGTCCGGCGAGACGGCCAGGGCGTCCTGCCACGAGCGCGAGTAGTGGCCGGGGAAGGCGTTTCGGTAGGGGTCGAGCGCGTCGAGCTGGTCGAGGATGCTGAAGAGGATGTTGACCAGCACCGCGCCTCCCACGGCCGCGAGCGGGGCGTCCGAGCGCGTGCCGATCCAGAAGGCGATGGAGGCGACGGGCAGCAGCGTGACGAAGATGTAGGCCATGGCGAGCGCCAGCCGCGGCAGGAACTGGCCCCACGAGAGGTTCTCGCCGAGCGGGTTGGTCAGCGGGTCCCAGCCGTAGGCGATGCCGCCGACGACGAGCGCCCACGCCGGCAGGAGCACGGTGGCCAGCAGCGTGGAGGCGACGCCGATCACGAGCTTGCTGGTGAGCAGCCTGGCCCGCTGGACCGGCGCGATGAGCAGGTAGCGCAGGGACGACCACGACGCCTCGGCGGGAACGGCGTCACCGCAGAAGAGCGCGGCGAGGAGCACGAGGAGCAGCTCGGAGGCCAGGAAGACGAGCACGAGGCTGAAGTTGGCCGCGCCGCTCTGGGCGAGGTCGAAGATGCGGCTCGATGCGCTGCCACGGCTGTTGCTCGATCGTTGCCCGAAGGCGAAGGAGCCGACGAGGACGAGCGGCAGCGCGAGGAGCAGCCCGAAGGCCCAGAGGGTGCGTCGTCGGCCCCACTGGCGCCGCAGCTCGGACCGCCACGACAGCGGGTCGTGCACGTGGCGGATCTCGCCGACCCGCGCCGCGGGTGCCATGACGTCGAGGAGCGCCTCACCGGCGGCCGGCTCGTGCGCGTCCCTGACCATCTCGTCCTTGCGGGTCTCGCTCATCGGGCCCTCACCTGCCTCAGTCGCTCGACGAGCGACTCACCCTCGTCCCGGGGCTCGCCGTCCCCGCCTGCGGTCCCCGCCGGCCCTTGCGCGCTGGCCGACGAGATGACGCCGAGGAAGACCTCCTCGAGGTGGCGGCGGCTGCTGACACCGACGACCGGCAACCCCGCAGCGACCGCCGCGGCCACGACCTCTGCCCGGGCGCGGTCCGCCACGACGACGAGGCGCGTCGGGGTGTCGGTGCGCACGTCGCGGATGCCGTCGACCGCCGCGAGCGCGTGGACGCCGGCGCGCACGACGTCGTGGTCGACGTGCTCGGGCAGGTCGAGGATCGTCGTGTCGTCGCTGTCGACGAGCTCGGCGACCGGGCCCGAGGTGACCACGCGCCCGGCGTGCATGACGACGACGTGCGTGCAGGTCATCTCCACCTCCGCCAGCAGGTGGCTCGACACCACCACGGTGCGGCCGCTCTCGGCGTAGCGCCGCAGGATCGGGCGCATCGCGGCGATCTGCGGCGGGTCGAGACCGTTGGTCGGCTCGTCGAGGATGAGCAGCTCGGGCAGCCCGAGCATCGCCTGCGCGATGCCGAGGCGCTGGCGCATCCCCTGGCTGTAGGACTTGACCGGGCGGTCGACGGCCCCGCCGAGCGCGGCGACGTCGAGGGCCTCGTCGAGGTGGGCGTCCTCCGGCGCCCGACCGGTGGCGGCCCAGTACGCCTCGAGGTTCTGCCGGCCGGTCAGGTGCGGGAGGAAGCCGGGGCCCTCGATGAGCGCACCGACCCGGCCGAGCACCGCTGAGCCGGCCGTGACCTGCTCGCCCAGCACGTGAACGGTGCCGGAGTCGGAGGAGATCAGGCCCATGACCATCCGCATCGTCGTCGTCTTGCCGGCCCCGTTGGGGCCGAGCAGCCCGACGACCTGGCCCTTCTCGGCCCGCCAGGAGACGTCGTCGACGGCGCGGTGGCCGTCGGCATACGTCTTGACGAGCCCCTCGACGACGAGTGGCACGTCGGCAAGCTCGGGACGCGCGGGCAGCTGCAGGCGGCGCCGCCGCCGCACCAGCCAGCCGACGAGGGCGGCGACGAGCAGCAGCACGAGGGCGGACGAGGCGAGCAGCGTCTCGGTGTCGACGCCGCTCGCGACCGCTCCGCTGGCCGCGGCGCCGACCGCGACCGGGAGGACCAGCCCGGAGGCGTCGGAGACGCGGATGGTGCTCGGCACGCGCGAGTTGGCGTAGGTCGACTCGGTGCTCGTGAGCAGCACGCGCCACCGGGTGCCCGCCGGCAGCTCGTAGGTCGCCGCGGGCAGCGAGAGGGTCACCGGGGTGGGCCTGCCCGGGGTCACGGGGACCCGGATCGGCGCCACGAGCGGGTTGGTCAACGTCGTCGAGCCGCCGGTGACGCGCCACACCGACGCGAACAGCGTGACGTCGCGCGCGTCGGAGGTGACGGTCAGGCGCAGCGTCGGCGACCCCACGACGGTCGTCGACCGGTCGATGGGCGTGGTGTCGAGCGCCGTGGACTGCCCGGGCAGCGCGGCGATCTGGTACGTCGAGAGGCTGACCCCGAGCGAGGCGAGCCCCGGCACTGCGACGAGAGAGGCCGGCTGCCCACCGGGCGGGTGCACGAGCGCACCGCCGTGGGTGGCCAGGGGCAGCGAACGCGTGGTCAGCGTCGAGCCGGAGAGCCCGGGGTATGCCGGCAGCGTGTGCAGCGTCGTCGGCTGCCCCTGTCGGGCGGGCGGGGTGGGATACGTGAAGGCCGCGGTGGGAAGCGCGGAGTCCCGCGGCGCCCTGTCGCGCACGTAGTGGTCGAGCCACGTGTAGGAGGCCTCGAGCTCCTCGTCCTCGTGGGTGCTCGGGGCGTCGTGGCCGCCGTCGCTCCACCGGACGGCATACGGCGTCCTGGTCGCGGCGAGTGCCGACGCGGTGGCGTCGGCCTGGTCGAGGCCGAAGAGCGAGTCGCCGATGCCCTGCACGAGGAGCGTGGGGGCGGTGACCCGGTTCATCGTCGGCTTGGGGCTGTGCGCGCGCAGCAGGGCGGTGAGCTGGGGCGATGGGGCGCCCGTCTCGGAGGCCTGGAGGAAGAGGCGGCAGATCGTCGGGTCGAAGCGGCCGCACTGGCCGGCTCCCACGCCGGCGGCCTGCGCGCCGCGCAGTGCCGACAGGAAGAAGTTGGTCGCCCAGACCTGCTTGAAGGGTCCGGGGGCGTCGATGGGCGCACGCCCGGCGGCCGTGGTCGGTGCACGCCTGACCGCCGCCTGCGGGAAGAACGCGTCGACGAGGTCGTTCCACGTGATCGCCGAGACGACGCCGTCGACGCGGTGGTCGGCGCCGGCGAGCATGAGCCCGAGCGCCCCGCCGTAGGAGGCGCCCATGACCCCGGCCCGCGGGTCGCCGGGCCCGTCGAGCTCGACGTCGTTGCGCTTGGCCGCGAGGTCGAGCAGGGCTCTCGCGTCGGCGATCTCGTAGGCGGGGTCGTCGAGGTGGATGCGGCCGCCGGACGCGCCGTGCCCGCGGGCGCTCCACGCGATGACGACGTAGCCGCGGTCGTGCAGGTCGTTCGCCTGGCTCGTCACCGAGTCCTTGCTGCCGCCGAAGCCATGGGCGAGCAGCACGACCGGGTGCCTCCCGCTCGGCTGCGGCCACACCGAAACGTCGAGGCGCACGGGCGTGCCGTCGGGCTCGGCGCCCACCGGGACCGTGGTGGGCTGCGGGGAGACGGGGTCGGCGACGGGAGCAGCGGCCCACGCGGCGGGAGCCGGGGCCGTCGCCAGGCTCGAGCCGAGCAGCAGCGCGGCGAGGAGGGGCGCCCGGACCGACATGCCCACATCACATCACGGGGGCCCGACGGAAGCGTCCTGCCCGTCGAGGGTTGCGCGCCGGCGGGCGCCCTCGACGGGCGCGGGCCGGGCAGGTCAGTCGCGGTCGAGGCGCTGCTCGAGGAGGTAGGCCACGACGATGCACACGACGAGGACCAGAACGGGCGGGAGGAAGCGGGCAGCACCCTCGAGCCGCAGCCAGTCGTACGGGGCGGTGGTCAGCTCGAGGACGGGGAGCTCGAGCAGGTAGCGCACGATCGGCAGGACCCCGAAGACGAGGCCGACGACACCGACGAGGTTGATGACCAGGCGCCTGCCGCCCCCGGGCTCCGGCGACTCACTCATGCGCTCCAACCTACGGGGGCTCGCGGGCCCGCTCGCGGGACGGTGTAGAAATCAGCCATGGCCACCACCTCTCTCGGAGACACCCTCGTGCACACCGTCGGCGAGCTGCCGGCCGTGGGCTCCCCCGCTCCGGCATACACGCTGACCGGCGCCGACCTGCGCGACGACGTCACCCTCCCCGCGGGCAAGCGGGTGGTCCTCAACATCTTCCCGAGCGTCGACACCGGGGTGTGCGCGACGAGCGTGCGTCGCTTCAACCAGATCGCGGCGGGCCTCGACAACGCGACGGTCGTCTGCGTCTCGGCCGACCTGCCGTTCGCGCTCCGCCGGTTCTGCGGCGCCGAGGGGATCGACGGCGTCGTCGTCGCCTCCACATTCCGCTCGAGCTTCGGCTTCGACTACGGCGTGCGCATGGAGAACGGCGGCTTCGCGCGCCTCATGGCCCGCGCGGTGGTCGTCATCGACACCGACGGCACGGTGCTGCACACCGAGCTCGTCCCGGCCATCGGCCAGGAGCCGGACTACGACGCGGCCGTCGCCGCGCTCGGCTGAGGCGCCGGTCGGACTGGTTCCAGCAGCGCCCCCTGTGCAGCTCGGGGTGCGACTCAGGGCGTGTCGTCGTCGACCCAGTCGAGGGTGCGCTGCACGGCCTTCTTCCACGTGCGGAAGAGGCGCTCACGCTCGGCCTCGTCCATCTGCGGGCTCCAGCGCCGGTCCTCGCCCCAGTTCTCCCGGATGTCGTCGGTGCTCGCCCAGTAGCCGACGGCCAGCCCGGCGGCATACGCGGCCCCGAGCGCGGTCGTCTCGGCGACGACGGGACGCACGACGTCGACGCCGAGCAGGTCGGCCTGGAACTGCATCAGCGTCTCGTTGACGACCATGCCGCCGTCGACCCGCAGCTCCGTGAGCGGCACGCCCGAGTCGGCGTTCATCGCCTCGAGCACCTCGCGGGTCTGGAAAGCCGTGGCCTCCAAGGCTGCTCGGGCGATGTGCCCCTTGTTGACGAAGCGCGTCAGCCCGACCAGGGCACCGCGCGCGTCGGGACGCCAGTGGGGCGCGAACAGCCCCGAGAAGGCCGGGACGAAGTAGGCGCCGCCGTTGTCGTCGACTGTCGCTGCCAGCGTCTCGACCTCGGCGGCGTCCTTGATGAGGCCGAGGTTGTCGCGCAGCCACTGCACGAGCGAGCCGGTGACGGCGATGGAGCCCTCGAGGGCGTAGACCGGCTTGGCGTCACCGAGCTGGTAGCAGACGGTGGTCAGCAGGCCGTTCTGCGAGGCCACGATGTCCTCGCCGGTGTTGAGCAGCATGAAGTTGCCGGTGCCGTAGGTGTTCTTCGCGGTGCCGACGTCGAGGCAGGCCTGGCCGAAGGTGGCTGCCTGCTGGTCGCCGAGGATGCCCGCGACCGGGACGTCGATGAGGATGCCCGGCTTGCACCGGCCGTAGACCTCCGACGACGAGCGGATCTCGGGGAGCATGGAGAGCGGCACGCCGATCGCCTCCGCCGCTGCGGCGTCCCACTGCAGGGTGCGCAGGTCCATCAGCAGCGTGCGCGAGGCGTTGGTGACGTCGGTGACGTGGACGCCATCGTCGGACGCGCCGCCGGTGAGGTTCCACAGCAGCCAGGTGTCCATCGTGCCGAAGAGCAGCTCGCCCGCCTCGGCGCGCTCGCGGGCGCCGTCGACGTGGTCGAGGACCCATCGGGCCTTGGGCCCGGCGAAGTACGTCGCCAGCGGCAGTCCCGTCACGTCCTTGAACCGGTCGACGCCGCCGTCGCGGGCGAGCTCGTCGCAGATCGCCTGGGTGCGGGTGTCCTGCCAGACGATCGCGTTGTGGACCGGCCGACCCGTGGCGCGGTCCCACACGACCGTGGTCTCGCGCTGGTTGGTGATGCCCACCGCGGCGATGTGCGTGGCGTTGAGGTTCGCCTTGCCGAGGGCGCCCCCGACGACGAGGCGGGTGTTCTCCCAGATCTCCATCGGGTCGTGCTCGACCCAGCCGGCGCGGGGGAAGATCTGCCGGTGCTCCTGCTGGTCGACGGCGACGACCCGGCCCTGCCGGTCGAAGACCATCGCTCGCGTGCTCGTCGTGCCCTGGTCGATCGCCACGACATGGCTGCGCTGCTCCGTCGGCATGACCAGACCGTACCGTCGGGGTGCGTGCCGCGGATCGATAGAGTGGCCCTCTCTGCAGCGACGTGAAGGGACCCCCATGACGAGTCCAGTGCGGCTGGATGCGGAGTACCGGGCGCGGGCGTGGAAGCGCCTCGCCACCAAGCACTTCGACGTGCTCGTCGTCGGTGGTGGCGTGACGGGCGCGGGCGTCGCCCTCGACGCGGCCACGCGTGGCCTCTCGACGGCGCTCGTCGAGCAGCGCGACTTTGCCTCCGGCACCTCCTCTCGGTCCTCGAAGCTCTTCCACGGCGGCCTGCGCTACCTCGAGCAGATGAACTTCGACCTCGTGCGCGAGGCGCTCAAGGAGCGCGAGCTGATGCTGAGCCGCATCGCGCCGCACCTGGTCAAGCCCGTCTCGTTCCTCTACCCGCTGACCAACCGCGGCTGGGAGCGCCCCTACGTCAGCGCCGGGCTGACGCTCTACGACACGATGGGCGGCGCCCGGTCGGTGCCCCGGCACAAGCAGCTGACCCGCACCGGCGCGCTCAAGCTCGCCCCGGCCCTCAGGCGCGAGTCGCTCACCGGCGGCCTGCTCTACTACGACGCCCAGGCAGACGACGCCCGGCACACGCTGACGACGGTCCGCACCGCGGCGGCATACGGCGCCAGCGTGCTGTCCTCGGCCCGCGTCGTCGACCTGCTCCGTGCGGGCGAGCGGATCGTCGGCGCGCTCGTCGAGGACGTCGAGACGGGTGAGCGCGTCGAGGTGCACGCCTCGGTCGTCATCAACTGCACCGGCGTGTGGACCGACGACATCCAGACGATGGCCGGAGGCCGCGGGCGCTTCCACGTGCGCGCGAGCAAGGGAGTGCACATCGTCGTCCCGCGCGACCGGATCAACTCCGAGACCGGCCTGATCCTGCGCACCGAGAAGTCCGTGCTGTTCGTCATCCCGTGGGGCACCCACTGGATCGTCGGCACCACCGACACCGACTGGGCGCTCGACCTCGCGCACCCGGCCGCCACCCGCGCCGACATCGACTACATCCTCGAGCACATCAACTCCGTGCTGAAGGTGCCGCTGACGCACCACGACATCCAGGGCGTCTACGCCGGTCTGCGCCCCCTGCTCTCCGGCGAGAGCGAGGACACCAGCCAGCTCTCGCGCGAGCACGCCGTGGCCCGCCCGCAGCCAGGCCTGATCTCGATCGCCGGCGGCAAGTACACGACCTACCGCGTCATGGCGGCCGACGCGGTCGACGCGGCACGCGAGGACATCGGCGGCGACGTCTCCGACAGCGTCACCGAGTTCATCCCGCTGTCGGGGGCCGAGGGCTACGTCGCGCTCGTCAACCAGATCGACCGGCTCGCGCGCCACCAGGGCCTCCCGGTCTGGCGCATCACCCACCTGCTCGAGCGCTACGGCTCGCTCGTCCACGAGCTCTTCGCGCTCGCCGAGCAGGACCGCTCCCTCTACGAGCCGCTGCCCGGCGCGGAGGAGTACCTCAAGGTCGAGGCGTTGTATGCCGTCACGCACGAGGGCGCGCTGCACCTCGACGACGTGCTGGCCCGCCGCACGCGCATCTCGATCGAGACGCCGAGCCGTGGCGCGGACAGCGCCAGCGCGGTCGCCGACATCGTCGCGCCGGTGCTCGGCTGGGACGCCGAGCAGCTCGAGGCGGAGGTCACCGGCTACGTCGCCCGGGTGGAGGCAGAGCGCGAGTCGCAGAAGGAGCTGGCCGACTCCGAGGCCAACGCCGAGCGCACCAGCGCACCGGACACCCGCCGCATCCCGGTGAGCCGGGCACCAGAAGGGGTCTGAGCCTTCGCCCACACGGCCCGCGCTGCGGGCACGCGTTCCTACACTGACGGGGTGGGTCGGATGAGTCACGGGATGGGTCGCCACACCGGTGGAGGGATGGCCGACGCGCACGGTCCGCGCCGGGGGCGACACGCAGGCCCCGGTGGCGCGGCGGCGTTGGCCGTGCTCGTCGTGCTCGGCGTGCTCGTCGTGCTGGTCGCCGGCTGCGGCGCGCCCGGGCCGGCCGCTCCGAGGACGACGTCCGGCGCGTCGGCCGAGCATACGGTCACCTCCAAGACCACCCAGCCCGACGCGACCGCCGGACGGCCCCGGCCGGTGACTCCTGCCGCGCCTGCTCCCCTGCGCGCGGGCGAGAGCCTGCGCTCGGTCGCGTCGCCGGTCGACTACACTCCTAGGGCTCCGACCGTCGGCACGGACGACTACCGGTGCTTCGTGCTCGACCCGAAGATCTCGCGGGACGCCTTCGTCACGGGCTTCGACATCGTCCCCGGGCAGCCGCAGGAGGTGCACCACGTCATCCTCTTCCGCGTGCCGCCGTCGGCCGCTGCCGCCGCCCGCGCACGCAACGCCGAGAGCGGCGGCAACGGCTGGACCTGCTTCGGGGGCACCGGGCTGGGGTCGGGCGGCGGTGGTCTCGACGACGCACCGTGGGTCGGCGCGTGGGCTCCGGGCGGCCGCGCGAACGTCCTCCCGGCGGACGTCGGGATCCCCCTCCGGCGGGGGTCGCTGCTGATCATGCAGGTGCACTACAACCTGCGGCACGGGTCCACGCCGGACCGCACCAAGGTGCAGCTGCGCCTCTCGTCCTCGACCCGGCTCAAGCCGCTCCAGACGATGCTCTACCCCGCACCGGTCGAGCTGCCCTGCCGCCCGGGCAGGTCCGGGCCCCTGTGCGACCGAGCCACCGCCGTGGCCGACGTGACCAAGCGCTTCGGACCGATGTCCACGCCCATCGTCAACGGCCTGCTGCTGGCCTGCGACGGCACGCTGATCCCGACTCCCGGCCCCACCCAGTCGTGCACCCGTCGGGTCGACCAGGAGGCCACGATCCGCGCGGCAGCCGGCCACATGCACCTGCTCGGCTCCTCCCTGCGCATCGACCTCGACCCCGGCACCGCCAGGGCCCGGACCCTCCTCGACATCAAGGTGTGGGACTTCGACAACCAGGGATCCGTTCCGGTCCCGGCCACGGTGATCAGGCCCGGCGACTCGATCCGGATCACGTGCACGCACGACCAGTCGTGGCGGGACAAGCTGCCCGACCTGCAGGGCCTGCCCGAGCGCTACGTCGTGTGGGGCGAGGGCACCACCGACGAGATGTGCCTCGGCCTGCTCAGCGTGACGACGCCCTGAGGCACCCACCCCCTGCCGCCTGTGCACAATGAGCCCGTGATCGAGCCCGTGACAACCGAGACCCCTGACGTCCTCGTCGTCGGCGGCGCCGGCGTCGACACCATCGTGCGCGTGGACACCCTGCCGGTCCCGTTCGCCGACTCCCACGGCGTGCCGCCCATCCACACGGTGGTCGGGCACACCGGCAGCGGCGTCGCGCTCGGCTGCCACCGCCTGGGGATGCGCACCTGCTTCGTCGACGTGATCGGCGACGACCACGAGGGCCGGATGCTCCTGGACCGCTTCGCCGCCGAAGGGCTGCGCTTCGAGCACACCACCCACCCGAGCGGCACCCGGCGAGCCGTCAACCTCGTCGACGCGACCGGTCGGCGGATGTCGTTCTACGACGCACGCCACCCCTACGACCTGCTGCCCGAGGCCTCCCTCTGGCGCGTGCCGCTGGTCGGGGCGCGGCACGTCCACGCCTCGATCATGCCGTGGACCGTTCACGCGCTGGAGGACGCCGCGGCAGCAGGCGTCACCACCTCCACCGACCTGCACGACTGGGACGGGCACAGCCCGCACCACCGGCCCTTCGCGTATGCCGCCGACCTCGTCTTCGTGTCCGGCTCACGACTCGACGGCATCGAGGACGACGTCGTCGCCGACGTGCTCGACCAGGGCCGCGCGCGGATCGTCGTCGTCATGGACGGCGCGCGGGGCAGCCGCGTCACGGTCCGCGACGGCGGCTCGTTCGCCGTGCCGGCGGTCGACATCGAGGGGCGTCCGGCGGTGGACTCGAACGGCGCCGGCGACGCATACGTCTCTGCCTTCCTGCGCTCCTGGCTCAGGGGCAGCGACGCCCGCGCCGCCGCTCGAGCGGGCGCCGTCGCGGGCGCGTGGGCCTGCGGCACGGCCGGCACCCACTCGAGCCTCATCGACGCCGACGAGCTTGCCCGCCGGCTCGCGGCGCACTTCGGGCCGACGTCGACCTGACGCGAGGCCGGCCGGCGGTGTCAGGTAGAGGCCGCGTCAGCCGGAGGCGGCGTCGCCGGAGTGGTCACCGGCGATGTTGACGAGCCAGCTGATGCCGAAGCGGTCGGTCAGCATCCCGAACTCGTCGCCCCACATCTGCTTCTCGAGCGGCATGGTGACCGTCCCGCCGTCGGAGAGCTTCTTCCAGTAGTCGCGCAGCTCGTCCCCGTCGTCGCCACTCAGGCTGATCGAGATGCTGCTTCCCGGCTCGTAGGGCATGCCCTCCGGGGTGTCGGACGCCATGAGGGTGAACCCGCTCGGGGTCTCGAGCTGGGCGTGCATGACGTTGTCGGCGTTCGGGCCGGTGTCGCCGTACTCGCGGAACGTCGACACGTTGAGCTCGCCGCCGAAGACGGAACGGTAGAACTCCATCGCCGGTCGGGCGGTGTCCTTGAAGGCGATGTACGGGTTGAGTCGGGTGCCCATGGGCGTGCTCCTCTGTTGGCGAGGTCCGAGGCGGACCGGACGCAACCCACGGTAGGACGGCGCGCCGACGGGCGCAGGGGTTCGCAAGAGGCGGTCGGACCCCGCGCGACGAGCGGTCAGTACGAGCGGCGCGAGCGGGCAGCGCCGCGGACGGAACCGAGCGGCACCTGGGGGCGCCCGTCGTCGGTGGGCCCGAGCCCTCCCTGGCAGCCGGGGCAGTAGAACATCGTGCGTTCCTTCGTGGGCTCGCCGATCATGGCGACCCGCACCGTCGTGCCGCAGCGCCGGCACGGGCGGCCGCTGCGGGCGTGGACGTACTTCGACTCGTCGGAACGGTAGCTGCCGGTGCTCGACTGGACGACGTGGCGGCGGCCGTTGTCGATGAGTCGGTTGGCCCGCGCCACGACCCGCTCGACCGTCTCGCGAGCCAGCTCGTCGGCTCGGGTCCACGGCGGCACGCGCTCGAGGAAGAGGGTCTCGGCGCACCACATGGTGCCGACCCCTGCGAGGTTGCGCTGGTCGAGCAAGGCCTGCCCGATCGGCTCCCGGCTGGCGCAGACGTTGTCGACGGCGAGCTCCAGGTCCCAGTCGAGTCCGAGCACGTCGGGTCCGAGGTGGCCGACGACCTCGTGCTCGCGGGCCGTCGGGACGAGCTCGAGCATGCCGAGCCGCAGCCCGAGCGCGGTCCAGTCCGCGGCTGCGACCAGCGCCCTCAGCTGCGGGCTGCGACGCCATCGGGCCGCCAGCCCGGGCGTGGCCTCGATGCGCCACTGCCCCTCCATGCGCAGGTGCGAGTGCAGGGTCAGGCCGCCCTCCACCCGGTGCAGCACGTGCTTGCCGCGGCTGACCACCTCGAGGGTGGTGCGGCCGGTGAGGTCGGCCGTCGCGATCTCGGGCCAGCGCAGGTCGGACTCGACGATCTCGCGGCCGGCGAGCGCCTCGTTGAGGCGGCTGGCGGTGCGCCACACGGTGTCTCCCTCGGGCACGCGACCTCCCCATCACTCGTCGTTCACCTGTGCAGTGACGCGGACCTCCAGCCTATGCACCCGCCCTGACCAGGCTCGGGCGAGTGACCACTCTGTCGCTCACTTCGTGATCGCGGAGGCTGTCCGCCGTGTGCGAAAGCCACCTCGCTGCTCTGACGAAAGCCCGCCGGTGAGCTGGCGGCTGGAGGTCCGTCACGTCCGGCCGGGGGGCACCAGGGGTCATTGCCCAGCTGTGAGAGGAGCTGCTGGCGCGGGTGACGAGGCACGAGCCGCGACGAGACGCCGACGGTCGAGGGGTGACGGTCGACGGTCCAGACGTGCCTCGAGCACGGCGATGGCAGCTGGGAGCTGGCCGTCGTTGACGAGGAAGAAGAGGAGCGAGTCCTCGATGACCTCCCGCTGCGCCGCCGACCCGCCGACCCGCACCAGCCGGGGCAGGACCTCCATCAGCAGGTCCGCCGCCACCGCCCACCGGCCCTCGAGGGCAGCGTCCAGCGCGTCGCAGACGGCGACGACGACCGTGCGCAGGGCGGGGTTGGCCGCCAGGGCGCAGTGCGCGCGAAGCGAGCGCAGGGCTGGGGAGTCCCCGGCCCCGGCCAGCGCGAGCGCCGAGTGCAGTGCCACGAAAGGGGTCTCGGGGGTCATCAGCAGCTCCGGGTCGACCGCTGCGAGCACCGGCTGGACCGGCGGCGCGGCACCCTCACCCGGGAACGCCGGAGGAGCGGTGCACCGTCGACCAGCAGCCCGGTCCCAGTCGGCCGTCGTGACCCGCCACCGCCACAACAGCGACGCGGAGTCGACGAGGGCGCGCACGCCCGACACCGTCGGCGGCGCAAGCTGGGAGTAGTAGCGCGCTCGAACGGCTTCCGTGTCGCCCAGCACGAGCTCGTGCAGAGCGGCGTGCCACGAGAAGTGCGCGCGGTGGCTCGCGGACCGGCCGCTCTCGCGCACCCAGTGGTCGAGCCAGACGAGCCCGTCCTCGTGCTGGCCGGTCTCGTACATGACGTGTGACAGCGCGTGGACGGCATGACCTGACGACGGCTCACACGACAGCGCGCTCTCGGCGAGCAGGCCCGCCTCGTCGAATCTGCCCTGGTCCTGCCGGGTGAAGGCGAGCAGCGAGATGTACCACCAGTGGTCGCCATAGGCCGGTGCCAGTCCCTCGACGAGGTCCCACGCCTCCTGCTGCACGTCGGTCACCCCGGAGAAGGCGATCGTCGGGACGGCTGCGGACACGGCCAGCACGTCGCGCGGATGGAGGGCGATGTGCGCCATGAGGGCACGACTCCCTGAGCCGTTGACGTCCAGGACCCGACGAGCCACGACGTCGACGAGGCTGGTCTCTCGCGCGTCGCCGCGCAGCCGCACGGCCTCCTGCGCGGCCCGGAGCGATGCCGTGACGTCGGCATCCCCACCGCCCTCGTGACCGAGCAGGGCTCTCGTCGCATGAGCCAGGGCGAACCCGGGATCGAGCTCGGCAGCGTGGCGGATCAGGTCGTCGCCGCCGGACTGGAGCCGCATGAGCCGCTCGAGGCCGGAGTTCTAGGCCGCGGCGGCTTCGGCCGTCGTCGACAGCGGCAGCCCGAGCGGGTCACGGGGTCGGGCGACAGGGTGGTGCCCGCTGACGAGACGACCATCAGCCAGGCGCCGAGGCTGTGGCGCGACCGCATCGAGCACGGCGGTCCCGATCGCACGGGCTTGCGCACGGATCTCCGGGACGGCCGTCGACTCCCACAGCTCACCACGGCGCAGCGCGCCGAGCGTCCAGATCGGCGCCTCGGTCGTGCCCGCCGAGTCCACGAGCCGACCGGCGGCCGTGCGAAATCCCATCCCTGCTGTGGCCGGTGTGGCGGCGGCCACACCGCCTCGGGTCCGCAGCAGGTCATCGACCAACGAGTCGCCGAGCGCCCGCACGTCCGACTGGGGGCCGGTGCAGTTGACGACCCAGCCGACCTCACGCTGGGTGCCGTCCGACAGGGTGACCGAGAGCCCACCGGCGGGGAGGGGCTCCGCAGCGGCCACCTCTCCTCCGGTCACCTGCAGGCGACCGGAGGACCGGAGCCGGGCGATGACCCGGGCACTCGCGGGTGGCATCCGGTGGCGCGCGACGTTCCACGCCCCGGCGTCCTCCGCGAGGAACCGGACTCGGTCGGCCTCGCTGAGGCGACCCCACAATGCGGCCACCTGGTGCCGCAGGCCGTCGACGGCCGGCCGCCAGTCCCCCGTCGACTCCACGACGCCCGACACGTGCCGGTCCACGTCCGCCCGGAGCTCAGCCAGGGTTTGCCCCCATTCCGCGATATCGGGGATCGCGGCCAGCTTCTGGTCCTCGGTGTGCGGCTCCGGCAGCCGAGCGTGCCGGCTGACGGCGTGCACCAGGCGGTCAGCGCGGCAGTCGTCGGCCGTGATCGAGCGGACGACGTCGACCATCGTCAGACCCGTGCCGACGACGAGGACGTCGGGCGGGCCGGTGCGGTCACGTCGGACGACGTCGAGCGCGCCGGGCAGCCACGGGTCGGGCACGAAGAACGGCGAGTCACGCAGGGCCGGAGGGGCCCAGCCATGTCCGACGGCAGGCAGCCCGGTGGCCACGACGACGGCGTCGGCCCGCATCTGCGACCCGTCGGCCAGGCCGATCTCGACCCCGGGGACCGTGCGACGCACCGACACGCCGCGCACCCGGCGGTGCCGCAGCGACACGAGTCCGTACGTCGAGGCCACGGCGTCGGCGAGCGTGTCGTCGAGATAGAGGGCGAACTGCCGGCGCGGCACGAAAGCGCCCTGCTCGCTCCTGCCGTCCGGGTCCTGTCGCGCGAGCCAGTCCACGAAGTGCCCGGGGTCCTCGGGGATCGCGCTCATGCCCGCAGCCGTGACGTTGAGCAGATGAGCTTCATCCGCCGTTCCGAAGGCCACGCCGCGCCCCCACCGATCGGCCGGGTCGAGCAGCACGAGGTCGACGGGAGTCGCCCGGCGGCCGGCCGTGCGCAGCAGGTGGATCGCCGCGAGGGTTCCCGACGCTCCGGCGCCCAGGACCGCCACAGTGGGCCGGGTCGGGTGTGAAACCTGCACGGCATCCCCCTGCGTCGTCGGTGAGCAACACGCTTAACCTACTTCGACTGTAGGAATTAAGGATCGGATTGCGAGAACAGGGTTGCCCGAGGCAGGACCGGCCGGTCCGTCGGATCGCGACCGAGACTCAGCGGCGCAGCCGGAGGCCGCGCGGGGTCATGTGGAAGCCGGCGTTCGAGAGCGCCTGCACGAGCGGGTGGTCGGAGCCGAGCACCGAGGCACCGTCGGCCTTCTCGACGGTGAGCCTGCCGAGCGCACCCTCGCGGACCGCCAGTGCCAGGGCGTCTGCGGCGGCCTGCAGGTGCTCGGGCTCATCCGACCAGCACAGCATCGTCTTGCCGCCGCGCTCGACGTAGAGCACGAGCTCGCCGTCGACGAGCACGACGAGAGCTCCCGCCTTGCGTGCGGGCTGGTGGCCCTTGCGCCGGGATGCCTTGGCGTCGGCGCTGCCGTCGGCGGGCTCATTGTCGCCGGCCGCCGCCTCGCCGGCGGGGTCGGTCAGGCCACGTTCGGGCCAGGGGATGGCCGCGCCGTAGGGGTTGGCGGGATCGCTCGCGGCGAGCACCAGCGCGGGTGGACCGTTGCGCTCACGGCCCCTGCCCTGGCCCGCGTGCCTCCCCGCGCCGGGGGCGGGTGAGGGAGTGAGCCACTCGTCGTCCTGCGCAGCATCAACCCGCCGCCCGCCCGAGGGCGGGTCGTCGGCGCCCGCGCCGGGGAGCCGCGACATCGAGCGGAGCCGGTCGACGGCGCCCGTGGACGCGAACTGCGAGGCGCCGAGCCCCTCGACGAAGTAGCCGCGGCGCACCTTGCCGGCCTCCTCGGCTGCGGCGAGGACGCGGTAGACGGCGGCGAACCCGCCGGGCACGTCCTCGGTGGCGACCGAGCCGCGGGTCAGCACGCCGTAGCGATCGAGGAGCAGCTCGGCGTTCGTGACGGCCCGCACCGTGGGGTCGGTCTCGGCGGGCGGCAGCGCGGTCCAGCGACCGACGCCGGTGGACGGGCCGGACCCGACCGCGCGCCCGGCTGCCAGAGCCTTGGAGGTGGCCGTGTCCTCGGCGGCCTCGACCTGGACCGGGCTGCTGCCTGCGAGCGGACCCCGCAGGGAGCCGAACCGGCCCAGCGAACCGCGGCGGCCGGCATACCTGCTCGAGCGGGGCCCCGAGGAGGTGCGCTTGTGCGCGGTCCGCCCGCCCGCCAGCAGGGCGCGCAGCGGCGCGATGGTGTCGTTGGTGACGCGGCCCGACCACAGCAGCGACCAGAGCGCGTCGTTGACCTCCGTGTCGCCGAGGCCCACGCGCGTCGCGAGGGCGCGGAAGAAGTACGCGCCGCCACCCTCGAGTGCGTCGAGCACCGCGCGCTCGGCGTCGGTGAGCTCGACGGCCTCCGGCGGGGTCAGGGTCAGGTGGGCGGCGTCGGCGAGGTGCAGGCTGACCCACCCGTCGTCGCCCGGGAGCGATCCGTGCCCACGCCACACGACCTCACCGGCGCTCATCACCTCGTCGAGCAGCGCCGGCCGGTAGTCGGCGACGCGCGCCGGCAGGACGAGCGACTCGAGGGCACTCGCGGGCAGGACCGCGCCGGTGAGCTGCTCGACGGCGCGGAGCAGCCCCTCGCGTCCGCGCAGGCCGCCGCCGACGCCCTGCCACTGCGGCAGGAACCGGGCGAGGTCGGCCTGGTCGACCGGCTCGACCTCGTGGCGCAGGGCGGCGAGCGAGCGGCGGCGCAGCAGGCGCAGCACCTCGGCGTCGCAGAACTCGGGGCCGTGGCCGCCGCCGTTCTCGGTGGGCAGCAGCTCGCCCTCGACGACGCGGCCCGCGGAGACCAGCCGGCGCAGCGCGTCGTGAACGACCGCCGGCCCGACGCCCCACCACGCGGCAACCGTCTGGACCGCGAACGGCCCGTGCGTCCGCGCGAAGCGGGCCACGAGGTCGGCGAGCGGGTCGGGCACGGGCTCGAGGAAGGCCTGGGGCACGCCCACCGGCAGGGAGGTGCCGAGGGCGTCGCGCAGGCGGGCGGCGTCCTCGATGGCGGCCCACCGGTCGTCTCCCCCGACCCGCACGGCGATGACGCGGCGCGCCGCCTCGAGCTCGGTCAGGGCCGCCTCCACGGCCGCCGGGGTGAAGCCCTCGGCCGCACGAGCCACGACGTCGCGCACGGACAGGGGTCCGAGCACGCGCAGCAGGTCGGCGACGTCCTCGGCGTCGCGCGCTCCGCGCTCGGGGGTGAGCCGCTGCAGCTCCGCCTCGGTGCGGGCCACCGCCTCGGGGTCGAGCAGGTCGCGCAGGGCGAGCGCCTCACCCTGCCCGAGCAGCTCCGAGAGCAGCGATGGGTCGAGGGCCAGCGCGGCAGCGCGTCGCTCCGCCAGCGGCGAGTCGCCCTCGTAGAGGTACTGGGCGACGTAGCCGAAGACGAGCGACTTGGCGAAGGGGCTCGGCTGGTGCGACTCGACCTCGACGACCTTGACCGCGCGCGAGCGGATGTCGCCCATCAGCTCGACGAGCCCCGGCACGTCGAAGACATCCTGGACGCACTCGCGCACGGCCTCCAGCACGATCGGGAAGCTGGGGTACTGGCTGGCCACCTCGAGCAGCTGGGCCGCGCGCTGCCGCTGCTGCCAGAGCGGCTGGCGCCGGTCGGGCCGGCGCCGTGGGAGCAGCAGCGCGCGGGCGGCGCACTCGCGGAACCGCGCTGCGAAGAGGGCCGATCCGCCGATCTCCTGGGTGACGAGCTCGCTGACGTCCTCGGGCTCGAGGGTGATGAGCTCGACGAGCTGCTGGCCGATGGCGGCGCCGTCCTCGAACTCGAGGTCGGGCAGCCTGAAGACGATGCCGTCGTCACCGTGCATGGCCTGCACGTCGATGCCGAAGCGCTCGCGCATGCGTGCCGCGACGGAGAGCGCCCACGGGGCGTGCACCTGCCCACCGAAGGGCGAGAGCACCGCGACGCGCCAGTCGCCGATCTCGTCACGGAAGCGCTCGACGACGATCGTCCGGTCGTCGGGGACGTGTCGCGTCGCCTCCTTCTGCTCGGTCAGGTAGGCGATGAGGTTGTCGGCGGCCCACTCGTCGAGCCCGGCTGCCGTCACACGCTCGCGCGCCCTCTCCGGCGTGAGCCCGACGATCTCGCGGACGAACCCGCCGAGGGCGCGGCCGAGCTCGGCCGGGCGGCCCTGCTGGTCGCCCTTCCAGAAGGGCAGCTTGCCGGCCTGCCCCGGTGCGGGGGTGACGAGGACGCGGTCGTGCGTGATGTCCTCGATGCGCCAGGTGGACGTGCCGAGGGTGAAGACGTCGCCGACGCGCGACTCGTAGACCATCTCCTCGTCGAGCTCACCCACCCGGCGACCGGGCCCCTCACCGGAGGCGAGGAACACGGCATACAACCCCCGGTCGGGGATGGTGCCGCCGCTCGTGACGGCGAGGCGCTGGGCGCCGCGGCGGCCCGAGAGCGTGTCGGTGACGCGGTCCCAGACGATGCGCGGGCGCAGCTCGGCGAACTCGTCGGACGGGTAGCGGCCGGCCAGCATGTCGAGCGTGGCCTCGAGCACCGAGCGCGGCAGGGAGGCGAAGCTGGCGGCGCGGTGAACGAGGGCCTCGACGTCGGCGACGGTCCAGTCGTCCATGGCACACATCGCGACGATCTGCTGCGCGAGCACGTCGACGGGGTTGGCCGGGACGCGCAGCGACTCGATGGCGCCGGCGCGCATGCGCTCGACGACGACGGCCGTCTGCACGAGGTCGCCGCGGAACTTCGGGAAGAGCACGCCCTGGCTGACCGCGCCGACCTGGTGGCCGGCCCGGCCCACGCGCTGCAGGCCGCTGGCCACCGACGGCGGGCTCTCGACCTGGATCACGAGGTCGACGGCGCCCATGTCGATGCCGAGCTCGAGACTGCTCGTCGCGACGACGGCGGGCAGGCGCCCGGCCTTGAGGTCCTCCTCGATGGCGGCGCGGTGCTCCTTGCTCACCGAGCCGTGGTGGGCGCGCGCGAGCACGGCCGGGGCGCCGCGGGCGGCACCGGCCTGGGCCATCACCTGGGCCGGCGGCTGCGACGAGAGGGCGGCCAGGCTGGGCACCGGCAGCCCCTCCTGCTCGGCCAGGCGCTCCTCCCAGATCTCGTTGAGGCGCGAGGTCAGCCGCTCGGCGAGCCGGCGCGAGTTGGCGAAGACGAGGGTCGAGCGGTGGTCGGCGATGAGGTCGACGATGCGCTCCTCGACGTGCGGCCAGATGCTCGCCTGCGGAGCGTTGCCCGCCGCCGGCCCGGAGAGGTCGGGCACGCCGGGTGAGATCTCCGCGGGGGCGCTGCCCAGCTCGCCCATGTCGGGGACCGGCACGACGACGTCGAGCTCCCACTGCTTTGTCGACTCGGGCTGCACGATCTCGACCGGGCGGCCACCGGCGAGGTAGCGGGCGACCTCCTCGACGGGGCGCACGGTCGCCGAGAGGCCGACCCGCTGCGCCGGCTGGGGCAGCAGGGCGTCGAGCCGCTCGAGGCTGAGGGCGAGGTGGGCGCCGCGCTTGGTGCCGGCGACGGCGTGGACCTCGTCGATGATGACGGTCTCGACGCCCTTGAGCGCCTCGCGCACCGAGGAGGTGAGCATGAGGAAGAGCGACTCGGGCGTCGTGATGAGGATGTCGGTGGGGGTGCGGGCGAAGGCGCGGCGCTCGTTGGCGGGGGTGTCACCGGACCGGACGCTGACGCTGATGTCGGGGGGCGGCAGCTCGAGCCGCGCCGCGGCGTGGCCGATGCCGACGAGCGGGGCGCGCAGGTTGCGCTCGACGTCGACGGCGAGCGCCTTCATCGGCGAGACGTAGAGGACGCGGCAGCGCTCGAGCCGATTCTCGGGCACCGGCTCGCTCGCCATCCGGTCGACGGCCCACAGGAACGCCGACAGGGTCTTGCCGGACCCCGTGGGGGCCACGACGACGCAGTGGTGGCCTGAGCTGATCGCGTCCCAGGCGCCGGCCTGCGCGGACGTGGGCGCGTGGAAGCTGTTGCGGAACCACTCGGCGGTCGCCGGTGAGAACCGCTCGAGCACGTCGGCGGGTTTGCCCTTGGCCATCGCCCCAGCCTGCCATCCCGCACCGACAGGACCGCTGCGGCACCGGGCAGGGCTCGGAACCGCGCCGAGGCGCACTTTGGTGCGACAGCCGGCCCGAATCCGGGCCGAAACCGCGCCGTGGCGCACTTTGGTGCGTCAGCGGGGCGCGAACCAAGGTCGAAACCAAACCGCGCCCTGGCGCACTTTGGTGCGACAGCAGGCCCGAACCAGGGCCAGAACTGCGCCGTGGCGCACTTTGGTGCGACAGCAGGCCCGAACCAGGGTCAGAACTGCGCCGTGGCGCACTTTGGTGCGTCAGCGGGCCCGAACCAGGGCCGAAACCGCGCCCTGGCGCACTTCGAGCCGCTGCTCGGTCGGCGCGGCCGGGGTGGGGCCCGTCTCAGCGGCGCACTTCGCGGTGCGAGCCGTCGAGGCGCTGGGTCCAGCCGCGAGCGTCGAGGTGCTCGAGCAGCGGGATGACGGTGCGGCGCGTCGACTCGAGCGCCTGCCGAGCCTCGCTCGTCGTGAACGGCTGGGGCAGCCCGGCCAGCACGCGCATGGCCCGCGCCGGCGCGGTGGGCAGGAGCACGACGTCGGGCGTGAGCCTCAGGATGCGCCCTGCGCCAGCCGCGGCCGCGAGCTGCCGGGGCCCCAGCCCGGCGGCGTCGAGCTCGTTCTGCTCGGGGGCCGTGAACGGCCGCTCCTGGAGCCGTTGCTCGATCTGCGCCAGCGCGGCCTCGACGCTCGGTTCGAGGGCGGCGCGCACCCCGGGCAGGCCCACGCGTCCGGCGACGACCTCCAGCCCCGCAGCCCCTGCCAGGTCGGCGAGGAGCGCCCGGTCGGGGAGGCCGGCTGCCGCGCGCGCTGCCTCGAGGCTCAGCGTGGGCTGCAGGGGGTGCGCCGTCGCGTGCTCCTCCAGGGCCGCCCGGAGTGCCCGGGACCAGGCCTCCCACGTCTGCTCGTCGACGAGCCACTGCCCCCGGCGCAGCACGCCGGGTGCGGGGTCGGGGCCGTCGGTCCCGCTCCCGACGGAGTGGCCGAGCGCGACCGCGTCGGCGACGGCGAGCACTCCGCGGCGGTGCACCTCGTGCGCGAGGTCGGGTATGCCGTCACCCTCGGCCAGCGGCGCCAGCTCGGTCGCGCGCCGGCTCGCTGCCCCCCGGCGGGTCAGCTCGGGCGGGTCGGCGTCGAGGACCCGGGCCCCGGCCAGCACGGTCTGGGCGCCGGGGTCGCGCAGGATGACGCGGTCTCCGGCCTGGAGCGGTAGAGCGCGGGGGAAGGTCAGCCGGGCCAGCTGCTCCGACAGTGGCCGCAGCCGCGTCTCGAGGGCCAGCGTGCCGACGTGCGCCATGACGTGGGTCGGCGCCTCGCGCGCCGCCGGCGGGTCGAGGGCGACGTCGACCACGGAGGTCATGTGCCAGCGTCCGGCCGCGAGCAGCACGTCGCCGCGGCGCACCTCCTCGGCGCCGAGGCCCCGGAGGTTGACGGCCACCCGGGCAACGGCCTCGACCGTGTCGCGCGGCTGCTCGAGCGACTGCAGCCCGCGCACGGTGACCTCGACGTCCCGGTCCCCGCCGCGGGAGAGGACCAGGTGGTCGCCGACCGTGATCCGACCCTGCCCGAGGGTGCCGGTCACCACCGTGCCGCTGCCGCGGATGGTGAAGCTGCGGTCGACCCAGAGGCGGGCCCGGGCCTGTGTGTCGGGCGAGGGCAGGCGGGCGACGAGACGGCCGAGCGCGTCCTTCATCTCGCCCATCCCCTGACCGGTGCGGGCCGAGACGGCAACGGCCTCGCACTCCAGTCCGGCGCCTGCGAGGCGTTGCCGGGCATCTTCGAGGGTCTGGCTCGGGTCGGCGAGGTCGCTGCGCGTGACTGCCAGCACGCCGTGGCGCAGGCCGAGGGCGCGCACGGCAGCCAGGTGCTCCTCCGACTGCTGGCGCCAGCCCTCGTCCGCCGCGACGACGAAGAGCACGGCCGGCGCCGGCCCCAGCCCGGCGAGCATGTTGCCGATGAAGCGCTGGTGGCCGGGGACGTCGACGAACGCGACCTCCGCGCCCGAGGGGAGGGTCGTCCACGCATACCCGAGGTCGATGGTCAGGCCGCGGCGGTGCTCCTCCTCCCACCGGTCCGGCTCGATGCCGGTCAGGGCGCGGACCAGGGCGGACTTGCCGTGGTCGACGTGGCCGGCCGTTGCGAGCACGTGCACGGCTCAGTCCTCGGCCGCGGGGACGAGGGCCAGCACGGACCGCAGGGCACCCTCGAGCGCGCCGTCCGCCTCGGCGGGGATGCACCGGAGGTCGACGAGGCAGCGTCCGCGCTCGACGCGGGCCACGACCGGCGGCTCCCCGAGCCGGAGGGGCTCGGCGCAGCCGGGGGGCAGCTCGACGGCTACGCCCGGCAGCGGCATACCGGGGGCTGCTCCCCCGCCGACCGCCCCGGCCACCTCGACGACCTGCCGGTCGAGGACGGCGGCGAGGTGTTCGGTGCGGGCGCGCAGGGCCGCGGGGTCGGCGTGCAGGGTGGTGGTCACGGGCGGGACTGGTCCGCGCAGCGTGGCCTCGAGCGCCGCCAGGGTCAGCTTGTCGACGCGCAGCGCACGGGCCAGCGGGTGCCGGCGCAGGCGCTCGACGACCTGGGCCTCGCCGAGGACGAGCCCCGCCTGTGGGCCGCCGAGCAGCTTGTCGCCGCTGGCCGTGACGACCGCCGCACCGTCCTCGAGCGCCGAGGTGGCATCGGGCTCGTCGGGCAGGAGCGGGTCGGGGCGCAGGAGGCCGCTGCCGATGTCCATGACGACCGGCACGCCCAGCGAGGCCAGCTCACGCACCCCGACCGACGACGTGAACCCCTCGATGCGGAAGTTGCTCGGGTGCACCTTGAGGATGCAGCCGGTGTCCGGACCGACGGCGTCGGCGTAGTCGGCGAGGCTGGTGCGGTTGGTCGTGCCCACCTCGCGCAACCGGGCCCCCGTCGACGCGATGAGGTCGGGCAGGCGGAAGCCGTCGCCGATCTCGACGAGCTCACCGCGGCTGACCACGACCTCGCGGCCGGCGGACAGGGCGGTCGTGGCGAGCACGAGCGCAGCGGCCCCGTTGTTGACGACGAGGGCGTCGCCGGCGGCGGGAACGGCCTCCCGGAGCGCGGCGAGGGTGTCGCGGCCGCGTCGGGCGCGGGCACCGGTGGTGAGGTCGAACTCGACGTCTACGTAGCCGGCAGCGGCGGTGACGGCCTCGACGGCTGCTGTGGACAGGGGGGCCCGGCCGAGGTTGGTGTGCACGACGACGCCCGTGGCGTTGAGGACCGGTCGCAGGCTCGTCGACCGCGCGGGCAGCCGCCCGAGCGCCTCATCGGCGACCGCGTCGGGGGCGATCTCTCCGGCGCGGGCGAGCTGCTGGGCGGCCGTCACCGCCGCCTTGACGGCGGTGGAGCCGTGCCGGGCGACCGCCTCCGCGAACGCCGGGAGGGCCAGCACGGCGTCGGTGCGCGGGATGAGCCGCCGCGGGTCGACCTGCGACACCTGCCCACTCCTTCCACCGGGACCACCGGGACCGCCAGGGACGTGCCGGCCGGTCCCCGGTCAGCACGGCAAGCATGGCGGAGGTGGACGGGAATCGAACCCGCCAGGCCGAGATGCTCGGCCTCACCGGTTTTGAAGACCGGGGGGACCACCAGGTGCCCAGACACCTCCACGCCCCACCGTACCCACCAGCCACCCGAGCCCGGTCAGCGCACCACGGCGGCATACAGTCTCGTCATGAACTCGTCCCCCACCGCGAAGACCCGGCTGACGCAGTACGCGCACGGTGGCGGCTGTGCGTGCAAGATCCCCCCGGGTGAGCTCGAGGACATGGTGCGGGGGCTGACGGGCATCCCGCAGGCCGACCTGCTCGTGGGGCTCGACGACGGCGACGACGCCGCGGCCGTCCGGATCTCCGACGGACTCGCGGTGCTGGCGACGGCCGACTTCTTCACGCCCGTGGTCGACGACGCGTACGACTGGGGTCGCATCGCGGCGGCCAACGCCCTGTCCGACATCTACGCGATGGGCGGCCGCCCCGTCCTCGCCGTCAACCTGCTCGGCTGGCCCCGCGACGTCCTGCCGCCCGAGCTGGCCGCCGAGGTGCTGCGGGGCGGCCTCGACGTCGCCCGCCTCGCGGGCTGCCCGGTGGCGGGGGGCCACAGCATCGACGACCCCGAGCCGAAGTACGGCATGGCCGTGACCGGCGTCGCCGACCCTGACCGCCTGCTGCGCAACGACGCCGGCCGCGCAGGGCTGCCGCTCAGCCTCACCAAGCCGCTCGGTGTGGGCGTCCTCAACAACCGCCACAAGGCGACGGGCGAGACCTTCCCGGAGGCCGTAGCCTCGATGGTCGAGCTGAACGACGTGGCGAGCCGCGAGGCGCTCGCGGCCGGCGTGCAGGCAGCCACCGACGTGACCGGCTTCGGGCTGCTCGGCCACCTCTACAAGCTCGCCCGGGCCTCGAACGTGACGGCCGTCGTCGACGCCGCCGCCGTGCCCTACCTCGACGGGGCCCGGAGCTCGCTGGCCGACGGCTTCGTGCCCGGGGGCAGCCGGCGCAACCTCGACTGGGTGCGCCCGCACCTCGACGCCTCCGTCGACCTGGACGAGCTGCTGCTGCTCGCCGACGCGCAGACGAGCGGGGGCCTTCTCGTGGCGGGCGAGGTCCCGGGAGGCATCGTCATCGGGGAGCTGGTCCCGCGCGCCGGGCACGCCATCAGGGTGAGATGACCGACTCGCAGCCGGGCGCGGCGGGAACCGGCGGCGCCCACCGCGGGAGCCGGCTCGAGGCGATGCTCGCGTCGGCCCGGGCGCAGCTGCACCGGCTCACCCCGCAGCAGGCCCGCGAGGAGCAGAGCCGCGGGGCGCTGATCGTCGACACCCGGACCGAGACGCAGCGGGCTCGGCAGGGCGACCTGCCGGGCGCGGTCGTCATCGACCGGACGGTGCTCGAGTGGCGACTCGACCCTGCGGGGGCCCACCGGATCCCGGAGGCCGCGCGGCCGGGGCTGCGGGTCATCGTCGTCTGCCGCCAGGGCTACAGCAGCTCGCTGGCCGCCGCGTCGCTGAGACGGCTCGGCATCGACGCCACCGACGTGATCGGTGGTGCCGAGGCCTGGGTGGCCGCCGGTCTGCCGCTCGCCCAGGGGGCCGCCGACGTGCGGGAGTGACTCGGGCGAGCGGCTGAGCAGGACCAGCGGCGTCAGGGACGCGTGGCCCCCGCGGCGCGTGGGTCGGAGGCGGCTCCGGCACCGGTGGTGGCCCTCGGAGCAGGCTTCTTCGTCAGCATCGGCAGGGCCATGCCGACGAGGGCGATGATGCCCACCACGGTGAAGCCGAGCGTGTAGGCCTTCTGCTCGCCGATGAGCGAGGAGATGAGCAGCGGGCCGACGATGCCGCCGATGCTCCAGCCGATCAGCATCAGGCCGTAGATCGCGCCCGCGTTGCGCACGCCGAAGAAGCGGCCGGCCGTCGAGGGCATCGTGCCGAAGGCGCCGCCGTAGCAGGTGTAGACCAGGGCGGCGAGGACGGCGAAGAGCAGCGGTGACGCGACGTGCGGGATGAGCAGCAGGCAGATGCCCTGGATGCCGAGGATCCCCATGAACGCGGGCATCTTCCCGATGCGGTCGGAGAGCCAGCCCCAGAGGATGCGGCCGCCGCCGTTGAAGAGGCCGAGCACGCCGACGAGGCTGGCAGCCGCCGCGGCGGAGTAGCCGGCCACGTCGCTGGCGCTGCCAGCGGCGACGGAGATCAGGGAGATGCCGGCCGTGACGCTCAGGGTGAGGATGGCGGTCAGGAGGTACCACTGGGGCGTGCGCAGGGCCTCCTCGGCCGTGAAGTCGGCGTCGGGAACCCGGTCCTTGGTGTGCACGTCGCCGCCGTGGTCGGCGGCCGGCGCCGCCATGCCCGGCGGGAGGTAGCCGGCCGGCGGGTTGCGGAAGAGGCTGGCGCCGATGACGACCGCGACGAGGTAGCCGATGCCGAGCGGCAGGAATGCCTTCGTCGGCATCGACGGGTCGTTGCGGATCAGGGCCTGGCCGAGGGGGGCGGTGATGACGGCCCCGAAGCCGAAGCCGGCCACCGCGATGCCGGTGATCAGGCCCGGCTTGTCGGGGAACCACTTCTGCAGCATGGCGATCGGCACGATGTAGGCCATGCCGAGGCCGAACCCGCCGAGCACGCCGTAGCCGAGGATCAGCAGCCAGAACTGGTCCTTGTTCGCGAACGACGCCAGGATCACGCCGATGCTGTAGATGATGCCGCCGGTGAGGGCGACGGTCCGCGGGCCGCGGCGGTCCTGGATGCGGCCGCCGATGTAGCTGCCGACGAAGATCATGCCGATGGCGACCTCGAACGGCACGGACGCCTGGGCCTTGGACCAACCGAACGCGTCGTGGCTCTGGATGGCCTTGGCGAAGACGCTCCACGCGTAGACGGCCCCGATGGCCAGCTGCACGAGCACACCGGCCACGAGGATGAGCCACCGGTTGGGGACCGCCGAGGCGGTGCTGTCGTTCCGTACCGCACTGGTGCTCATGAGGCCTTCCCCTTCGTCCGGGCTCTCGCCCTGGTTCGACGACGCGTCATCGCGCCGTCGTGATCGAGTCGTCGACGATGCCGGCAGCGCGCCGCTTCTCCAGGCGCTCGCGCTGCGGCTCGACGGTGTACTTGGGGTCGATGGCGGAGGTCATGCCGGCCTCGAAGACCCCGAAGCGGGTGCACACGGAGGCGGCCATCAGGGCCGCTCCGCTGAGCGCGGCGGCGACGCGGTGGTGCCCGAGCGTGACGGCGCCGAGGGCCCCGCCGACCGTGAGCGCACGGCTGGCCTTGAGCAGGCGCCCGGCCTTGCCCGTGCGCAGCGGTTCGGACAGCAGCGGGCCGAGCTTGTCCTGCATGCGCTCGAAGGCGACCAGCTCGGACACCGCACTGACCGCGGCCAGCTTGCGGGCCGGGCCGTTCTGGCTGGACGGGACCGTGACGAGCGCCATCCCCGCCGCGGCGAGGTTGGCCGAGCTGACGAAGACGAACGGCAGCTCGCGGTAGGACTCGTGCCAGGTGGGCGTCGCGGTGTCGGCTAGCAGCACCGCGGTGTATGCGGCGAGCGGGGGCGCGAAGAACGCGGAGCCGACCGTCAGTGACGGGTCGAGCACGTTGAGCGCCTTGCTGGCGAGGGTGACCGCCGACCCGCCGGAGCCGCTCGCCCCGCCCCGCTTGTCGAGCATCGGGCGGGCGACCTCGGAGGCGAGCGCCCCCGAGGCGAACGTACCGAATGCGGTGAGGATCCACGAGCCGACCGACATGGGCGAGGTCAGCTTGACGGTGCGCATCATGTTCAGGGCGCGGCTGGGACGGCCGAGGTCCTTCGCGAGCGCGGCGCCGCCGAGGGCGGCAGTGGCGACGGCCGTGATGCGCCCGGCCCGGCGCAGGGCCGGCAGGCCGAGGGCGGCGCCGCCGGCCGCCAGCAGCGCGGAACCGCCGGCGAGGCCGCCGAGGAAGAGGTATGCCGCCACCTCTTTCTCCCACGGCGCCGGCTTGACGATGTGGCGGCCGTAGTAGCTGTCGAAGGTGACGTCGGGCACCATCATCGACTCGTCGCGGCGGCGCCTCCCGCCGTTCGGCGACGGGTCGCCGTTCTTCCGCTTCCGGCGCGGGAGCTCGGGGGGCCGGTCGGCGTCGAGCGGGTTGGTGGTCACTTTCGCCTCCCGACGAACGAGGCGGCGGCCATGGCGAGCATCGTCAGGCCCGCGAAGCCGGCCTTCTTGAACATGTCGGGCAGGTCGGCGGTGGTGACCCTGGGGTCCGGCGGCAGGCCGTAGACCTCCGGCTCGTCGAGGAGCAGGAAGGTCGAGCCCGTGCCGCCCACCCCGTCGCGGTCGTCGACGCCGTAGAGGCGAGCCTCCGGGTAGCCGAGCTCGTGCAGCTCCGCCACGCGCTTCCGCGCGATGTCGTGCAGCTCGTCGAGGTCGCCGAACTTGATCGACGTGGTGGGGCAGGCCTGCGCGCACGCGGGGGTCTGGCCGGCGCCGAGCCGGTCGTAGCAGAGCGTGCACTTCTGGGCGATGCCGACGTTCTTGACCTCGCCGTTGCTCGAGGCGTACGACGGCGGGTTGGCGTGGCGGCTCGTGTCGCCGCCGGCGCCGGTCTCGGTGCCCGCGCCCTTGATGGTGATGCCGTGCGACTGGTGGCCCTTCTCGTGGCCCTCGTCGCCGCGCCGGCGCTCGATGACCCCGAAGGGGCAGGCGGCGACGCAGTAGCCGCAGCCGTTGCAGACGTCGTCCTGGACGACGACGGTGCCGAACTCGGTGCGGAAGAGCGACCCGGTCGGGCACACGTCGAGGCAGGCCGCGTGGGTGCAGTGCTTGCACACGTCGGAGGCCATCAGCCACCGCACGTCGGGCACCGCGGTGTCGGTGGGTCCGGGCCCGGCCGCCGCGCCGGGACGCACGTCACCGGGAGCCGTGAGGGTCGCCGTGGGGGCGCCCCCACCACCGGCCCCCGCGAGGGCCGGCTCGTCGCTCGAGCGGACCGTCGGCATACCGAGGGAGACCAGCTTGCGGCCCGACTCGCGGGCCTGCTCGATGCGCTCGCTCGACTGCTCCACGAAGGCGACGTGGCGCCACGTGCTCGCCCCGAGCGCCCCGGTGTTGTCGTAGGACTGGTTCAGCAGGTCCAGGCCGTCCTCGGGGACCCCGTTCCACTCCTTGCAGGCCACCTCGCAGGCCTTGCAGCCGATGCAGATGGAGGTGTCGGTGAAGAAGCCCTTGCGTGGCTCGTGCCGGTCCCACCCGGCGTCGGCCGCCGGGTCGGAGGGTCCGGAGAGCTGGTTGCGCCAGAAGCCCATCAGCTCTGCTCTCCTCTCGCGGTCGGGATCGACTCGGGGTGTCCGGTGCGCAGCTCGTTGCTCGTCATGACGGTGGTGCCGGCGCGCGACTGGTACTCGGAGACGAGCCGCAGCAGCGCCTCCCCCGTGGGTCGTCGTCCGGGGACGATGTCGCACGAGCCGGCCTTGCTCTCCTGGATCTGGACGTTGGGGTCGAGGGCGACACCGAGCAGGTCGTTGGCCGCGTCGCCGCTGACCACCGCGTCGCTGCCGACGCCCCAGTGGTAGGGCAGGCCGACCTGGTGGATGGTGCGGCCCCGGATCGTGAGCGGCTTCATCCGCTCGGTCACCATGACGCGCGCCTCGATGGCGGTGCGGGCCGAGACGATCGTGGCCCACCCGCCGTTCTCGAGACCCCGCTCCTGCGCGAGCTCCGGGGAGACCTCGCAGAAGAACTCGGGCTGCAGCTCCGAGAGGTACGGCAGCCACCGGCTCATGCCGCCGGCCGTGTGGTGCTCGGTGAGGCGGTAGGTGGTGAAGACGTACGGGTAGACGTCGGAGCCGGGGGCGTTCCCAGAGGGCGCCCACAGGTTGTCCTTGCGCGGGAACACCTTGCGGGCCGGGTTGGACTGCTGGGTGTAGAGCGGGTTGGCGACGGGCGACTCCTGCGGCTCGTAGTGCGTCGGCAGCGGTCCGTCGAGCATGCCCTTCGGCGTGAACAGCCAGCCCTTGCCGTCGGCCTGCATGACGAACGGGTCGTCCCCGGCCAGACCGTCCGGACCACCGGTGCCCGGTTCGGGTCGGTAGTTCGGCGCCTTGTCGGGCACGAAGTCCGGCACGTCGTGGCCGGTCCACTTCCCCTGCTCGGCGTCCCACCAGATGTAGCGCTTGCGCTCGCTCCAGGGCTTGCCCTCGGGGTCGGCCGAGGCGCGGTTGTAGAGGATGCGACGGTTGGCGGGCCAGGCCCAGCCCCAGTCGAGGGCGGTGAGGTCCTGCTCGCGGCCCGGCTTGCGGTCGGCCGCGTGGTTGACGCCGCCGGCGTAGACGCCGGTGTAGATCCAGCAGCCGCCGTCGGTGGAGCCGTCGGCCTTCATCTCGGTGTAGGCCGACAGGGGCTGGCCCGCCTTGTCGCCGGTCAGGTGGCGACCGTTGATCTCGGCGAGGACCGCCTCGGCGTCGGGGTCGCCGTGCTCGTCGGTGGGGTAGTCCCACGTGAGGTCGAGCAGCGGACGGTCCCGCTCGTCGGTGGAGTCGGCCAACAGCTCGCGGACCCGGCGTCCCAGCTCGTAGAAGAACTGCAGCTCGCTCTGGCAGTCACCCGGTGGCTGGACCGCCTGGTGGTGCCACTGGAGCATGCGCTGGGTCTGGGTGAACGACCCGCTCTTCTCGGTGTGGGCCGCGGCCGGGAGGAAGAAGACCTCCGTCTGGATCTCCTCGGTCCTGAGCTCACCGGTGGCGATCTCCGGCCCGTCCTTCCAGAAGGTGGCTGACTCGATCATGTTGAAGTCGCGCACGACGAGCCACTTGAGGTGCGCCATGGCCTGGCGCTGCATACGACCGTGGGCCGACCCGACGGCCGGGTTCTGGCCGAGCAGGAAGTAGCCCTCGACCTGGTCGTCGAGCATGGCCATGACGGTCTGGTAGGTGCCGTGCGCACCCGTCAGCTTCGGCAGGTAGTCGAAGCACCAGTCGTTCTCAGCGGTCGCCGCCTTGCCCCACCAGGCCTTCAGCAGGCTGACGGCATACGTGTCGGCGTTGGCCCAGAAGCCCTTCTGCTCCTTGTTGCCGATCGCGCCGAGGTAGTCGTCCCACGTGTCGTGCAGGCCGACGACCGGCATGGCGAGGTAGCCGGGGAGGATGTTGTAGAGCGTCGGGATGTCGGTCGAGCCCTGGATGCTCGCGTGCCCGCGCAGCGCCATGATGCCGCCGCCGGGGCGACCCATGTTGCCGAGCAGCAGCTGCACGATCGCGGACGTGCGGATGAACTGCGCCCCGAGCGTGTGCTGGGTCCAGCCCACCGCGTAGACGAACGCCGTGGTGCGGTCGCGGCCGCTGTTCTCGGTCACCGACCTCGCGAGGTAGTGGAAGTCGTCGACGCTGATGCCGCACGTCTCGGCCACCATCTCGGGGGTGTAGCGGGAGTAGTGCCGCTTGAGGATCTGGAACACCGTGCGCGGGTCCTGCAGCGTCTCGTCGCGCAGCACGCGGGGGTGCTCGAGCGCCGGGCCACCGGACCCGTGCTCGTCACCGGCCGAACGCTCGGAGGCCGACTGGCCGTGCTCGTGACCCGCGGCAGGTCCACCGATGGTGCCGGTCGCGTCGCCGTCGCCCTCGGCGCTGGCGTACGCCCACGTCTCCGGCGAGTAGCTGCCCTTCTCGTCGTCGTAGCCCGAGAAGAGGCCGTCGAGGTCCTCGGTGTCCAGGAACTTGTCGCTGACGAGGGTGGCCGCATTGGTGTACGCGACGACGTACTCCTTGAAGTACAGCTCGTTGTCGAGGATGTACTTGATGAGGGCACCGAGCAGCACCACGTCGCTGCCGGCGCGGATGGGGATGTGCTTGTCAGCGGTCGCCGACGTACGCGTGAAGCGCGGGTCGACGTGGATCACCCGGGCGCCCTTGAGGCGCGCCTCGGTCACCCACTGGAAGGCCACCGGATGGCACTCGGCCATGTTGGAGCCCTGGATGACGATGCAGTCCGAGTTGGACAGATCCTGGACGTACTGGGTCGCGCCACCGCGCCCGAACGAGGACCCCAGACTGGGGACCGTGGAGGAGTGTCAAATACGCGCCTGGTTCTCGATCTGTATGGCGCCGGCTGCGGTGAACAGTTTCTTGATGAGGTAGTTCTCCTCGTTGTCGAGCGTCGCGCCACCGAGGGATGCGATGCCCAAGGTGCGGCGCAGCGGCCGCCCCTGCTCGTCCCGGTCCTGCCAGGTGCGGCGGCGGGACTCGACGAAGCGCTGCGCCACCATCTCGACGGCCTCGGAGAGCTCGATCGGCTCCCAGTCGGTGCCGCCGGGGCGGCGGTAGAGCGCCTTGCGCTGGCGTCCGGGGTTGTTGACGAGCTGCTCGCTCGCGGAGCCCTTGGGGCACAGGCGTCCCCGGGAGACCGGCGAGTCGGGGTCGCCCTCGATCTGGACGACGTGGCCGTCCTTGACGAAGACGCGCTGGCCGCAGCCGACGGCGCAGTAGGGGCACACGCTCTTGACGACCTTGTCGGCCGTCGCCGTGCGGGGGGTGAGCTCGCGGGTGCGCGCGGAGGTCACGGCCGGACCACGGCCCAGGAAGTCGCCGGAGCGGAACTGCCGGACCACCGGCCAGGACAAGAACGTCTTCTTCGGATCCACCTTGGCAACCTCTCGGCCGTGCTGACGACACCCAAACTGCGCTGCTGTGCTGGCGCGCGCCGCGAGGGCGCACCATCATCGCCATACCCACTCGGACACCCGGGACACCGGCAACCGAGGCACCCAGGATCACAGGTGGATGACGACCGACCTGCCCCCGACACGCCACGCCGCTCGAGACCGTCCGCCCGACGGTCCCGGCGCGTTCGTCGCGCGGGTGCACGCGACGGCATACTCGCGTGGTGACGACGAACCTCACCGAGCGCATCCCGCGGGACCCCGATCCCGACGGCCTCTTCGAGGTCTTCACCGAGTGGACGGCCGAGCGGGGGCTCACGCTCTACCCGCACCAGGAGGAGGCGTTCCTCGAGATCCTGAGCGGCAGCAACCTCATCCTCTCGACCCCGACGGGCTCGGGGAAGTCGCTCGTCGCCACCGCCGCGCACCTGACGGCCCTCGCCGACGACCGCGTCAGCTTCTACACGGCGCCGATCAAGGCGCTGGTCTCGGAGAAGTTCTTCGCCCTGTGCGAGCAGTTCGGCGCCGACAACGTCGGGATGGTGACCGGTGACGCGTCGGTCAACGCCGACGCTCCGATCATCTGCTGCACCGCCGAGATCCTCGCCAACCTGGCGCTGCGCGAGGGCAGCTCTGCCGACGTGGGCCTCGTCGTCATGGACGAGTTCCACTTCTACTCCGAGCCCGACCGCGGCTGGGCGTGGCAGGTGCCGATCCTCGAGCTGCCGCAGGCACAGTTCGTCCTCATGTCGGCCACGCTCGGCGACGTCACGATGTTCCGCGACGACCTGACGCGGCGCACCGGCCGCTCCACGGCCGTCATCACGGGCACCGAGCGCCCCGTCCCCCTCGAGTTCTCGTATGCCGTCACGCCCCTCCACGAGACCATCGAGGAGCTGCTCGAGAAGGACCGCGCGCCCGTCTACGTCGTCCACTTCACACAGGCGGCCGCGCTCGAGCGGGCGCAGAGCCTGATGGGCGTCAAGATCACGACCCGCGAGGAGCGCGAGGCCATCGCCGCGCGCATCGGGGGCTTCCGTTTCGGCGCCGGCTTCGGTCGCACCCTGTCGCGCCTGGTCCGGCACGGCATCGGCGTGCACCACGCCGGGATGCTGCCGAAGTACCGCCGCCTCGTCGAGCAGCTCGCGCAGGACGGCCTGCTCAAGGTCATCTGCGGCACCGACACTCTCGGCGTCGGCATCAACGTGCCGATCCGCACCGTGCTGCTCACCGGGCTGACGAAGTTCGACGGGACGAGGCAGCGCACGCTCAAGGCGCGCGAGTTCCACCAGATCGTCGGCCGGGCCGGCCGGGCCGGCTTTGACGCGCGCGGCTGGGTCGTCGCGCAGGCGCCGGAGCACGTCATCGAGAACCTCCGGGCCGTCGAGAAGGCGGGTGATGACCCGAAGAAGCAGCGCAAGGTGCAGCGCAAGAAGGCCCCCGACGGCTTCGTGAGCTGGTCGGAGGAGACGTTCGAGCGGCTCATCGCCGCCGAGCCCGAGCCGCTCCAGCCACGCCTCAGGGTCTCGCACTCGATGCTCGTCAACCTCCTGGCGAGGGAGGGCAACCCGGTGGCCCACGCGGCCCGGCTGCTCTCGGACAACCACCACGAGGCCAAGGACCAGCGGCGCCTGCAGCGGCACGCCCTGGTGCTGGCCAAGGAGCTGATGACCTCCGGGGTCGTCGAGCGGCTGCCCACGGCCGAGGCCTCCGGTCGCCGTCACGCCCTGACCATCGACCTGCAGCGCGACTTCGCCCTCAACCAGCCGCTCGCCCCCTTCGCGCTGGCGGTGATGGACACCCTCGACCCCGAGTCGGACACCTACGCCCGCGACCTCGTCTCGGTCATCGAGGCGATCCTCGAGGACCCCCGCCAGGTGCTGTGGGCGCAGGAGTTCAAGGCGCGCGGCGAGGCCGTGGCGGCGATGAAGCTCGACGGTGTCGAGTACGAGGAACGGATGGAGCGGCTCGAGGAGGTCACCTGGCCCAAGCCGCTCGCCGACCTGCTCGAGGTCACCCTCACGGCCTACCGGCAGACCCACCCCTGGATCTCGCAGGACGCTCTCTCGCCCAAGTCGGTGGTGCGCGAGATGTACGAGCGCGGCATGACGTTCAACGAGTTCGTGTCGTACTACGGCCTGTCCCGTTCGGAGGGGCTGGTGCTGCGCTACCTCACCGACGCCTACCGGGCGCTGCGCCACACCATCCCCGAGGGCCACCGCACCGAGGAGCTCGAGGACGTCATCGAGTGGCTCGGCGAGCTGGTGCGCCAGACCGACTCGAGCCTGCTCGACGAGTGGGAGGACCTCGTCAACCCCTCCGAAGCACTGGCCCACCAGGCCGACGTCGCTCCCCCGGCCCGACCCATCACCGCCAACGAGCGCGCCTTCACCGTCATGGTGCGCAACGCGATGTTCCACCGCGTCGAGCTCGCGGCCCGCGACCAGTGGGAGGCCCTCGGCGAGCTCGAGGCCCGGGTCGCCGAGCTGACCGAGCCGCCGCAGAAGGTGCTCATGGACGCCGAGGCGTGGAACGAGGCGCTGGGCGCCTACTACGACGACCACGACTCCATCGCGACCGACCAGGAGGCGCGGTCGCCTGCGCTGCTGCAGGTCGAGCGCACGGCCGCCGAGTGGCGCCTGCGCCAGGTCGTGCTCGACCCCGACGGCGACCGAGACTGGGGCATCACCGCCGTCGTCGACCTCGCCGCCAGCGACGAGGCCGGAGCCGCCGTCCTCACGGTCACCGGCTTCGAGCGGCTCGGTGGGTGAGCGTGGGACTGCGTGAGACGCCCTGGGCGCACGACGGCGTGCTCGTCGAGCCCGAGCGTGGCGGCAACGGCACCGGAGTGCTGGTCCTCTCCGGGTCGAGCGGGCGCGTGGAGCGCGAGCGGGCCCGGCTGCTGGCATCGGCCAGTGTGTCCGCCGCGCTGACGTACCGCTGGTTCGGTGGCGAAGGTCAGCCGGCCGGCATCTGGGAGCACTCACTCGAGTCCTTCGCCCCCGCCGTCGCGTCGCTGGCGGAGCACTGCGACCGGGTCGTGCTGCTGGGCGTCTCCAAGTCGGCCGAGGCCTTCCTGCTGTATGCCGCCGACGATCCCGCCGTGGACGCCGTCGTCGCGCTCGCCCCCAGTCACGTCGCCTGGGCCAACGTCGGTCCGGGCCCGGACGGCGAGCTGCGTCCTCAGCACTCGTCGTGGAGCCGGGGCGGTCAGCCGGTGCCCTTCGTCCCCTACGACGACGACGCGGAGGCACCCGGCGACCCTCCCGCATACGCTCCCGTCTACGCGCAGGCGCTGCGCACCCACGCGGGGCGGGTGGCGGCGGCGACCATCCCCGTCGAGCGCTTCTTCGGCGACGTGCTCCTCGTCGCGGGCGGTGACGACAAGGTCTGGCCGTCGGTCACGTTCGCGCGGGCCGTTCAGGCCCGACGACGCTCCCTCGACCTGCCGACGACCCTGGTCACGCATCCGGAGGCTGGGCACCGCGTCATCCTTCCCGGCGAGCCGGTCGCGTCAGGCGGACAGCACATGGCCCGCGGCGGCACCGAGGCAGCAGACCGCGCCCTCGGCGAGCGCGCCTGGCCCGAGATCCGACGGGTCCTCGACCTGCCCTGAGACGTCGGGCCGTGCACCGAGCCGATCTGAGGTAGCGGGCGACACGGCATACGTCATCCTCCCGATGTGGGCGGGGCCACCTCAGAACGACGCTGGAGAGGTCAGCACCACAGCGACCTCGAAGGATCCCGACCATGCTCTCTCCCCACATCGTCAGCGCCCTCGTCGCCGCACGCGAGGCCGACCTCCAGCGCGGGGCCGAGCTCGCGCGCCGCCGGCACCTCGACCCGCCGGCCCCGGCGCAGGTGACAGCGCTGCCCGCCCCTCGCCGACGGACCCGCGTCGACCGTCGCCGCCGCCACCTGCACCTCGTGTGAGGGCCGCGCGACGAGGGCGCGCCTGACGCGCCGATTCAGGTCCCGGCGCGGGTATGTTCCCCAGTGGCTAACCCCTCCAGCTGACAGGATCGCGCGCATGAACGCCACTGACGTCAGGTCCGCCTCACGGCGCGCCGGCGACCACCCAGCTCTCGAGACCGCGGCACGGGTCGGTTTCGCCGTCAACGGAGTGCTCCACATCGTCATCGGGGTCATCGCCCTGCGGCTGGCCTTCGGCTCGAAGGGCACGAGCGCCGACCAGTCGGGGGCCCTGGGCTCGATGGCCGACAACGGCTTCGGGCAGGTGGTGCTCTGGGTCGCCGTCATCGCCTGGCTGGGTCTCGCGCTGTGGCAGGTCACCGAGGCGATCTCCGGTGGATGGCAGACGAGCGACCGCCTCAAGGCGGCAGCGAAGGCGGTCGTCTACCTCGTCCTGTCGTGGACGGCGTTCAAGTTCGCGAGCGGCCGGGGGACCTCGAGCAAGAGCCAGACGACCGACTTCACGGCGAGCCTCATGAAGCAGCCCGCGGGCCAGTGGCTGGTGGCCGCCGTCGGCCTGGCCATCATCGGTGTCGGGGTCTACCACGTCGTCAAGGGATGGAGGAAGAAGTTCCTCCAGGACCTCGAGACCCACCCCGGCGAGTGGATCGTCAAGGCCGGTCGCGTCGGCTACGTCGCCAAGGGCATCGCCCTCGCCATCGTCGGCGGCCTCTTCGTCCTGGCCGCCGTGCGCCACAAGCCGAGCGAGGCTCGCGGCCTCGACGGGGCCCTGCGCAACCTCCTCGGCGCCCCCGGCGGTCCCGTGCTGCTCGCTCTCGTCGCCCTCGGTCTCATCGCCTTCGGCGTCTACAGCTTCGGCCGCGCCCGCCACGCCGACGTCTGACGCTCACGTCTGACGCTGACGGGCAGCGCACGCTGCTCGCCGCACACGCCGACGGCCGGGAACCCGCAGGGTTCCCGGCCGTCGCCGTCATGAAGGGGAGGAGCGTCAGCGCGACACGGCCTGACGTACCGCACCGGTCACGCGGTCGCCGCTGGTGCGGCGCCGCAGGTAGTTCCACGCCAGCAGCGCGCAGACGACGCCGTTGACCAGCCCGACGAGGATGTCCAGCAGGTGGTGCATGCCGCGGTAGAGCCGGGCGTAGCCGACGAGCAGCGGCACGATCACGCACACGGCGGTGACGAGCCGTCGCAGCCAGGCCGTCTCGATGCGCTGGGCCATCAGGGCGAAGGTCAGGTAGAGCGCCGTCGCGGCACCCATGTGCCCGCTGGGGTAGCTCGAGGTGGGCGGCGCCGGGTCGAGGTGCTTGACCGTGGGGCGCGGCCGGTCGGCGATGGTGGTGGCCGCGACGAACACGCTCGCCTGGAGGGCGATCGCGATGGCCGGGACGACGGCATACCACCACTGCTTGGTGCGCCACCAGATCAGGGCCACGGCCACGACGCAGACGCCGATGACGATCTCGGTGTTGCCGATGTGAGACCACACCATGGTGACCGAGTTCATCAGGCTGGTGCGGCCGGAGGCGACGGACCTGCTCAGGTTGTTCTCGGCGGGCAGGCCGCCGAGGGGTCCCATGATGAGGAAGCCGACGCCGACGATCGCGGCGAAGAGCACGAGCGCGGGCGCCAGCGCGCGCACGGCGAGGTCCCGCAGGGCGGAGCCGACCGTGGGTCGCGACGAGTCGATCTCGTAACGGTGCACGAAGGTGTGGTTCACGTGGTGCCTTTCGATGACTCGGGCCCGACCTCGCCCTCCGGCGGAGGGGAGTCGTCCGGGCCGGGGTTCCACCCGAGGTATCCGGCGTAGGAGGCCGTGGCCAGTCCCACCCCGAAGATGAGGCCGCCGACGACGTCGGACGGGAAGTGCACGCCGAGCAGCACGCGGTCGAGGCTCGTCACGACGACGTATGCCGTCAGGCCGGCCACGAGCACGCGGCGCCCCGTCGTCGAGAGCAGGGGCCAGAGGAAGATCGTCATGGTGGACGCGATGGCTGCCGCGCACGCGACGTGCCCGGACGGGAAGCTGTAGCCGGGGGCGTGGGAGACCGGGTCGCCGACGACCGGCCGAGCGCGCTGGACGACCTGCTTGATGTCGAGCTGGAGGTTCCACGAGACCATCAGTGTCACGAACGCCCAGAGGCAGCGCGTCGCGAGCTCGCGGTGACGCCGCCAGACCACGAGGATGACCACCGAGGAGAGGATGTAGAGCCTCCACGGCTGGGTGAGCTCCTGCCAGAAGACCAGGAAGCCCTTGAGCCCGGGGTTGGCGCGGGTCAGGTCCGTCGCGGCGACGATGAGGCGCTGGTCGAGGTCGACGACAGGCGAGAACTTCTCGCGCACGACGAAGGCGAGCGCCGTCAGCGGCACGGCGAAGACGAGGCCGTAGGCGACGCTCTTGAGGAGCCTGCGGGCCCGCCCGGCCGGCCGCGTGCGTTCCGCGACGGCGGTCCCCTCACTCAACGCGCACCACCAGCGACTGGGGCAGGACCCGGATGTCGAGCGCCCGGTGCCGGCCCACCGCGTCGCCGTCGATCTCGGCCTCGACGGGGTGAGGAGCGACGATCGTGAGGTCCGGGGCGACGAGGCGGTCCAGCCGCCGGTGTCCGGCCCGGTGCCGCGTCACGATGTCGGTGACCACGGAGAGCCAGCCGAGCCCGCCGTGCGGAGCGAGCACCACCGCGTCGAGCTGGCCGTCGTCCACGACCGCTTCGGGCATGAGCTCGACCCCGCCCTGCAGCGTGCCGCAGTTGCCGACGACGACGCCACGGGCGGTGCGGGACACCGACTCGCGCGGGGCGCCGACGACACCTTCGCCACCGCCGGTCTTCACCTCCACGGGGAAGCCGCGGCCCGACAGCTTCTTGGCGGCCGCCGCGATGTAGGCGACCCAGCCGACCTTCTCCTTGAGCTTCTCGTCGGTGTCGGCCATGATCTCGCCGTCCAGGCCCAGGCCGGTCATGACGAGGAAGATCTCCTCGTCGTCGGCCACCTTCGGGGGGCTCTGCTTGGTGGCCCGGCTCGACTCAGGCTCCGGCAGGTCGTCACAGAGCCGGACGACACCGACGTCGATGCGCCGGTCGCGGCCCTGCACCACGGCGCGCACGGCGTCGTCCAGCCGGCCCACCGGGAGGTCGAGGTTGCGGGCGAGCAGGTTGCCCGTGCCACCCGGAAGCAGGCCGAGGGCGACGTCGGTGCCCACCAGGGCCGACGCCACGGCGCGCACCGTCCCGTCGCCGCCGAGCGAGGCGACGACGTCGGCCCCGGCCTCGACGGCCTCGCGGGCCTGCTTCTCGCCGGTCTCCTCGGCGGTGGTCTCGATCCAGACGGGGTCGGCCCACCCGCTCTCCTCGCAGGCCCTGGCGACGATCGCCTTGGCGGCGTCGAGGTCGTCGACCCGCAGGGGGTTGTAGACGACGGAGAGGGAGCGCCGGGCGCTGGGGGTGTCGGACATGAACGGATCCTAGGGCTCGTGGCGTGAGGGGGGCGGCCGTCGAGCTCGACCAACCGGTGACATACCCCGGCCCGCGGCCCAGCCGAACACCAGGACTCTCCCAGTCGACACCCAGCCCGCCGCACCGTCCCGGCGATAGTGTGCGCTGGTGCACCTCATCCGCAGCCGCCTCGCCGTGGCCGCGCTCCTGGGGACCCTGGCGGGGATCTTCCTCCCGCTGGGCCGGGCGCACTCGCTGACCCACCCCCTCGCCGGCTTCGTGGTCGGGGGACTCGCCTTCGCCGTGCCGCTGCTCCTCCACATCCGGCGGCAGGATGCGGCGTCCACGCAGGAGCACGTGCGTGGGCGCGACGGCGATGCGGCCTGGTACGACTTCGTCATCATCATCGTCGGGCTCTCCAGCCTGGCCGGTGTCTCCATCCTGCTCATCGGCAGCCAGTCGAAGGGCACGACCCAGGTCGTGGAGTCGCTCGTCGGGGTGCTCGTCGTCGCCGTCGGGTGGGTCTGCGTCCACACCGTCTACGTGCTGCGCTACGCGCGCCTCTACTACGCGACCCGCACAGACGGCAGGGCTCCGATCGACTTCAACATGGAGGAGGACCCGGCCTTCAGCGACTTCACGTACTTCTCGTTCAACCTCGGGATGGCCTACCAGGTCTCCGACACGGCGGTTCGTTCGCCTGACGTGCGCCGGGTCATCCTCGGACACTGCCTGCTGGCCTACCTCTACGGCACCATCGTCATCGCGTCGACCATCAACCTGGTGGCGGGCATCGGTGGCAAGGGCGGCGGCTGAGCCCCGTCCCACTCGGGGCGAAGAGCCGATCGAGGCCGAGTGGCTCGATCTGGTCGCTCGACCTATTCGAGGCCGAGCCGCCCCTTCTCGTCCTCGACCCACAGGCCGATGAGCCCGCCGAAGTGCGCCATGAACCTGTCCCGCTCGTGCGCCGGGTAGGTCGTGACCACTGTCGAACGCAGCAGGTTGGCGAAGGCGTCGGACTGCACCCACTCGAGCACGGCGGCGTCGAGGTGCGGCAGGTGCCGCTCGCACCACGGCCAGTAGTCGGCCGTCTCGAAGTACTCGTCGGCGATCGCGAGGTAGGCCTCGAGCTTCTCGTCGTCGTCCAGGTCCTCCCGGTCGGCGACGTCGAAGTAGCGGCGCATCTCGAGGTCCATGGGCCCACGCCGGCCGGTGACGAGGCAGTAGGCCGACCAGCGCACGAGCGCCTTGATGGCCCAGGGGAAGTAGTAGTGCAGTGATGTGACGGCGACGTCGGGGCAGGCGTTGGCGTAGTCGATCGGATAGACGTCGTCGCCCTTGACGAGCATCTCGCAGGAGTTGAACTCCCAGCCGAACATCGCGTTGACGATGCGGCTGATGGCGGCGGCCTGCCGGCCCGCGGACGGCGTCAGGAAGTCGTGGCTGACGGCATACCGGTTGTGCATCGGCTGCTCGGGGCGGAAGTCCATGACCATGGTCTCGGGGCCGATCGAGAGGGCCCGGGCGAAGTGGTCGTACTCGACGGTGGCCTGCAGGTGCATGAGCATCTCGCCGGACTCGTCGTAGGCCTTGACGAGGTCGCGCTCGTCGTCGATGCGCGAGACGCCGCGCCAGCCACCTCCGTCGAAGGGCTTCATGTACATCGGGTAGCCGAGCTGGTTGGCGATGGCCTTGAGGTCGAAGGGCCGGTTGTACTTCGTCGACGTGTAGGCCCAGCGGACGTTGTCGACGGGGTTCTTGTAGGGCACGAGCCACGTCTCGGGGACCTTGAGCCCGAGGCGCATCAGGGCGACGTAGGCGCTGTGCTTCTCCATCGACTGGAAGGTGAACGGGCTGTTGAGCAGGTACGTGTCGTTCATCAGCGCGGCCTTCTTGAGCCATTCGCGCGGGTGGTAGTACCAGTAGGCGAGGCGGTCGATGACGAGCTCGGTGCGCACCGGCTGGCGCAGGTCGAACGGCTCGATGGTGAGCCGCTCGCTGCGGAGGTGGTGGGTGACACCGTCGTCGGTCGTGATGGGCCCGACGAGCGTCAGCAGCGCCTCGAACGCAGTGGGCCAGTCCTCCTCGGCGCCGAGCAGGAGCCCGACCAGGTGGGTCCTGTCCGAGGGCGCGTGCTCGGGGGAGGTGGTGGCGGCGGACGAGTCCGGCAGCTCTTGCTGCCAGGCGGTGTCGGTCATCGTGCAGCTCCTGCCGTCGGGAGTGGGGTGCTCGACTGCGATCCTTGCAGCAAGAGGGGCACTGTCGCTCGCTCAGCGCGGGGTTTCCGGGGCCAGCGAGTCGAACAGGTGCGGCGAGAACGCCGCCCGCCACGAGCGCCAGTCGTGCCCACCCGGCACCTCGGCGAGCGCCACGTCGTGGCCGCTGTCCGAGAGGGCCTGGGCCATCTGGCGGTTGTTGACCAGGTTGCCCTCGTCGGCGCCACACGTCATCACCACGCGCGCCTCGGTGCGGCGCTTCCTGACGCGCCTGACGTTCGTCACGAACGTCGTGACGCGGTGCCAGAACTCGAAGTCCTCCTCCTCGTCGACCCGCTTGCGGAAGAAGGAGCCCGACTGCAGGAACAGCGCGCCGAACGTGCCCGGGTGGAGCCACTCCGCCTGGAGCGAGGCGAGTGCGCCGAGGCTGGCGCCCATCAGAGCGGGCTTCCCGTCGCTCGCGTATGCCGTCCGCACCGCCGGGAGCACATGCTGGGTGAGCGCCTGCGCCCATTCGGGATTGGCGGCATACCGCTCGTTGCGCGGGCCGGGCTCGAGCAGGACGACGCGGGTCGGCGCGACCCTGCCATCGCTGGTGGCCCGCCGCAGCACGGAGAGCAGATGCGCTCGCCGGGAGTACTCGGGGCCGTCGTGCGCCAGCAGCAGCGGGAGCGGGTCTGTCCGGCGCGTACCCAGCGGGGTGACGACCGCCAGGTCGACGTCGCCGACCGGCGTGCCAGTGACGGTCATCCTCGTCCGCGCCATGGCCTGACACTAGGGCCCTGCGGCGACAACCAGATGACGACGCACCCGCCCGCCTCCGACTGGCAGACGGAACACTTTGCGGCACAATTGTTTTCGTTGTCCACAGGCCTCTTCCACCCCTTCCGTCTTGTTCGAACATGTGTTCTAATTGAGTGACAGGAAACCCACGGGAAGGAGGATGGTCATGCCGTACATCGACGCCGCGCCGACCCCATCTCGACGTCATCCGTATCGCGTGGTCAGGGGACGCGGCGGAGCGCGGGCGCTCCCTCGAGCACCTTCGGGCGCGGCTCCTCGAGCTGCGGTCGCAGGCGGCGGAGCAAGGTCAGGCCGCGGAACGGCGTCGAGCGGCGGAGGCGTTGGAGGGCCTGGCGCGGGCAGGCGAGCGGGTGCTGGCCGACATCGAGTCGCTGGAGGCGGCCAAGGCCCGGCTCGAGGCCGACCTGCTCTCGGCCTACGCCGCGTTGCACACGATCGAGGAGCAGCAGATCACTGCTCTTCCCGCCGGCTCGCCGTCACGGATGACCGGGAGGGTCTCCAGCGCACGGGTCGTCGGCGAGGAGATCGCCTTGGCCACCGGGGTCGGTGTGGGAGAGGTGGCTCGCCGGCTCTCTCTCGCCACCGCAGCCCGCCGGCACGGGGCGATCCTGGCGGCGCTGCGGGCGGGGACGACCTCGTTGCACCGGGCGCTGCAGGTCAGCTCCGAGACGGCCGCCCTGTCGGATGCCGACGTCGCGCTCGTGGCGGAGGCCGTGCTCGCACCGTCGCGTGATGGACAGCCACTGCCCCAGAGGACGTTCATCACCCGGCTGCGGCGGGCGATCGCGTCCGTCGACGGCCGCGGCGCCGACGAACGGCACACACGTGCACGGTCGCGCCGAGGGGTGTTCGGCCGGCTGACCGGCGACGGCATGGGCTGCCTGACGCTGGTCACCGATGCCGATGCGGTCGCTGCCGTCATGGACCGCCTCGACGACCAGGCCCGCGCGGCCCGCGGCGCCGGTGACGTGCGCACCCTGGACCAGCTCCGCTGCGACCTGGCGACCGAGGCTCTGCTCCTGAGCCACCTGGCCGCGCAGCAGCCCGCTGGCGCGAGCGCCGAGCGAGGCCACTCCGACAGCGGCCCGACGCGGAGCGGGACGAGCGACGGGCCCGCCGCCAGCTCGGCGTCCAGCGGATCCGCGCCAGGCACGCCGGGTGATCCACCCGCCCATCCACCTGCTGACGGCAGTGCCGCTGGCCGGCCGGCTGCCCTCGTGTGGCTGGTGGTGCCCTTCGAGGTGGCCGTCGGTGCATCGGATGCGTCCTGCGAACTGCCCGGCCACGGGTGGGTCACCGCCGCCCATGCCCGCGAGATCATCAGCCGGCCGGGGTCGGTGTGGCGCACCCTGCCGGTCGACGTCCGGACAGGGCACGCCTTCTCCAGCCCGACCAAGGCCTACCGCCCCACCCGGGCGATCGTCGCGCACGTACAGGCAGTCGACGGCGTCTGTCGCGGACCTGGCTGCGAGGTGCTCGCCACCCGCTGCGACGTCGACCACGAGACTCCCTGGCCCTCCGGTGAGACCGCAGTGGGCAATCTCTTCAGCAAACATCGGCTCCACCACAACCTCAAGACCGAGCGCATCTGGAGCTCGAGGGCGGTCACGAGCTCTGACGGCCCCCTCGCCGGCGGAGCCCTCGAGTGGACCACACTCACCGGCCGGGCCTACCTCACCCGTCCGAAGGACTGGCGTGAAGGGCTTGCGCCACCACCAGACCCAGCCGACCCTCCCCCGTTCTAGCACCCGCAGACCAGCCGGTCGCCCGCGAAGCCCGCGCCTCGACCCCACACGCGTGGGAACCTGTAGGTCGCCGCTGTCGCGACAGCCCGCGCCGCCCTGAACGGAGGAGCCGACATGGACCCACGACCTCCCCTGCCACCGTTCACCGAGGAGACCGCACGCCAGAAGGTCCAGGCCGCCGAGGACGCCTGGAACACCCGCGACCCGCAACGAGTCGCCGGCGCCTACGCCGAGGACACCCAGTGGCGGAACCGTGACGAGCACCTCGTCGGCCGGGAGGCCGTCGTCGAGTTCCTCACCCGCAAGTGGCAACGCGAACGCGACTACCGCCTGCGCAAGAACCTCTGGGCCTTCTCCGGCAACCGCATCGCAGTGCGCTTCCAGTACGAGTCGCGCGACGCCGACGGGCAGTGGTGGCGGTCCTACGGCAACGAGCAGTGGGAGTTCGACGACCTCGGCTACATGCGCCGCCGCGAGGCCAGCATCAACGACGTGCGCATCAACGAGTCCGACCTGCGGGTGACCCCGGGCCAGGGCGAGCTGCCGCCCTTCTGACCAGCCGGTTCGAGGTGGTCCCATGGAAGCTGGACCACCTCGAACGCAGGCTCAGGGCTGGTCGTCCTCGCCGGGGGCGAGCGTGTCTGACAGACCGAGGACGATGCGCGTGCCCGCCGGCGCGGCCTGCACGAGCCGCAGCCGCGCCAGGGCCGGGTGCGCGTCGAGCAGCTTGGCCCCGTTGGCGAGGGAGCGAAGGGCTGCGGTCTCGGCACGTGCCGCCTCCAGCTGGGCCTCACCGCGACGACGCGCAGTCGCCAGCTCGGCGGCAGCAGCACGCAGCTCGACCGGGACGATGACGTCCTTGACGACGACCTCAGCCACCTCGACGCCGACACGACGTGCGACCTCCGCGGTCGCAGCCGTGATGGTCGCCATCGGCAGCGCCCTGCCGCGGCTGACCACGTCGTCCGCGGTCAGCGTCGCGAGCGCGTCACGGAGCGCCACCTGGGCGGCGAGGTACGTCGAGGCCACTGGGTCCTCGGAGACCTCGGCGAACGCGACGGGGTCACCGACCGACCAGCGGACGACCGACGACACGCGCACCGAGACGCCGTCGGAGGTCAGGACCTCCTGGGGCGCCACCTGCGTCAGCCGCTCGCGCAGGTCGACGACCACGAGGCGCTGGCCCAGCCGACGACGGTGCCGCCCGGCTGGCAGCACCTGCTCGAAGGCGCCGTGACGGTAGCGCAGCGCGCAGTGACGCGGCTGGATGGTGAACTGCATCAGGGACATTCGGGCAACCTCCTTTGGCGCCTGGTTGGTGGCAAGAGCGAGCTGAGCGGGTGGAGCGGGCCGGGCTGGTGAAGCGGTCGCACTGGAGGAAGCGGGTGCCGCCGGCCGTGGAGCGCGCGCCGCGGGGACGCGGACCGGGCGGTCCTGTCCGCAGGGCGGCGCACGGATGGCCCACGGTCGACGACACCCTGAGGATTTGAACCTCTGGTGCTGGGCACCGTTACCTGGAGTGGGCGCTTGTACAGAGCGCTGCACCCGAGGACGGGTCCGATGCGCAGGACCGCCAGTGGCACGCCACCGCGGCTGCTTGCCCATCCCGTGCGGTCCAAGGATGACGCGCCGGCTCGAGCCGCACCAGTGTTTTTCGCCGACCGCACCCGCCGTCCACATCCCCCCTGGACGCGAGCCGTCCATCCACCGGCTCGCCCTCGACGGGTGAGGGACGTGCGCCGGGTGACAGCATGGGGCTCGACCTGAGGAGGACGCATGGGCAAGGCACGTCGCACAGGGCGCCAGCGCGCTCGACACGACTCGTGCGACCCGCGGCCCGGGACCGCTTTCGGCGCCCCGCCGTCGGACGCTGACCTGCGGGGCAGGCTCTTCGACCTCCTCGGCGAGGCATTCGACGCCCTCGACGAGCCTGACGAGCACCGCCTCGACTCGGTGACGGCCTCCGTCGCCGCCCTGTGCGACGCGTCGACCACCCGGCGCCCGGTGGTGCTGACGCTGCTCGGCTCGATGGTCTCGGCGACGACGCGGGCCTGGCAGCTCGGCTGGCAACCTGCGGACGTCCACCGCCTGGTGGGCCGACGGCTCGGCGCCCCGGAGCAGTCGGTGGCCGTCGACGCCATGCGTCACGAGCTCGCGCAGTACGCTCCCGCGTCCGTCGATCCCTCCTGGCTGGCGCAGCTGCGTGAGCTTGCCGACGGGCGCACCCTGCCGCCGTCGACCAGCTGGATCGACGACCGGCGGGCCGCTGGCACCGACTGGTTCACTCTCGTGTCACAGGTCGTCCCGGTGCTCCACCTAGTCACCCGGCTTCCGGAGCTCGAACGACTGACCCCGCTACCCGGTGAGGCCCGTGCTGCCGCACCGGCTCCGCGCGACGAGGCGGGAGACGCCCGGGTCCCCGACGAGCGCATCCTCAGCCGGGTCCGGATGCTCCTCGCCAAGGCGGAGTCGACGACCTTCGAGGCGGAGGCCGCGACGTTCACCGCGGGTGCGCAGGCCCTCATGGCCCGGCACAGCATCGACGCCGCTCTCCTCGCCCGGGGCACCGACCGCCCAGCCCGCGGAGAGGCGATGGGCAGGCGCATCGGCATCGACAACCCCTACGAGGGCCAGAAGGCCTCGCTGCTGCAGGCGGTGGCGTCGGCCAACCGGTGTCGGACCGTCTGGTCGCGTGAGCTGGGCTTCGCCACCGTCGTCGGTTTCGAGACCGACCTCGACACGGTCGAGCTGCTCTTCACCTCGCTGCTCGTGCAGGCGAACCGCACTCTCGCCGCGGCAGGCTCCCGCACCGACGTCTACGGCGGCAGCCGCACCCGTTCCTTCCGCCAGTCGTTCCTCGCGGCGTTCGCCCACCGCATCGGTGAGCGGCTGCAGGAGGCAAGAGCGCGCGAGGAGGCGCAGGCGGCTGCCGCCCACTCGAACGGACGCGAGCTGGTGCCGATCCTGGCGGCCCGCGCCGAGCAGGTCGACGAGGCCATGGCCATGTGGTTCCCGCACGTTCGCCGGACCAGGGCCAGCCTGCCGCGCGACGCCGAGGGCTGGCACTCCGGCCGGTCAGCCGCCGACCGCGCCCAGCTGGCCGCCTCCCCACGACTGGAAGGACGCGGCTGAAGGGACACGACTGGCGAGTCCGGCTGGAGAGACATGGCGCAGGGACAGGTTGGCCCTGCCCACTCCGGCTCCGAGGGGAGTCGGCTCAGGCGGCGACGCTCGACGACGCCACCGGACGGACCACTGCGAGGAAGACCGCGGCGACGAGGGCGGTGATCCCGCAGATCGCCCACACGGCGAGGTAGCCCGAGAGCGACGCGTGCGCCGTGGCCTCGGCGTCGACGGTGCCGGTCGAGGCCAGGGCGATCGCGAAGACGCTGGATGCGAACGCACCGCCGATCGTCTTGGTCGTGTTCGTCATCCCGGTGGTGAGCCCCGTGTGCGTGGGTGGCGCCTGCGCCGCAGCCGCGGCGGGCAGTCCCGCCACGAGGGCACCCGACCCGAGGCCGGCGACCACCATGTTGGTCAGCGTCTGGGCGAGCGTGTCGTGGAACGGCAGGAAGAGCAGGTAGCCGATGCCGACGAGCACGGCCGCCACGACCATCGCCACCCGGGTGCCCACCCGGTCGGCGAGCAGGTGGAGCAGCAGCGCCCCGACGGCCAGCGACAGCACGTAGCCGCCGATGATGACCGACACCCGCGCCGCCGACGCCCCGAGCCCGTAGCCGGTCACGCCGGGGTCGGTCCGCGCGAAGGTGGACAGCGGGATCTGGGCGCCGAGCACCGACACACCGAAGAGGAAGGCCGTCGCCTGCACCGGCCACTGCGCACGCGCCCGCAGGACGCGCAGGTCGACGAGCGGTTCCGGATGAGCCAGCTCGGCGCGGGCGAACGGCACGAAGGCGACCGCTCCCGCGGCCACGACGACCCACGGCCACGGGCTGGCCGGCCCCAGCACCCGCAGCATGACCAGGCCGCCCATGACGAGCCCCAGCGCCAGGGTGACGAGCCGGAAGCCGTTCCAGTCCACCGATCCGCCGGCGAGCACCGGTGACTCCTCGACGCCGAACCAGATCGCGACGAGGGCCAGCGTCGTCACGACGGCCGGCAGCGCGAGCAGCCCTGTCATGCCGAGAGACTCGGCCAGCGCACCACTCGTGAGGGCGCCGGCGATGACGCCGACCTCCAAGCCCGCGACGAGCAGCCCCGCCGCACCGCGCACGCGGCGCTCGTCGCCCCCGGTGCGCCGGTGGATGATCGCGACCTCCATCGGCAGCCACACCACGTAGAAGCCCTGGACGGCCCACGCGACGAGGAAGAGCCCGAAGCTCGGCGCGAACGCGACTCCCCACGACGCGACCGCCGTGACGACCGTCGACAGCAGCAGCACCTTCCGGTGCCCGACGAGGTCGCCGAGCCGCGCGAGAAGGGGCACGACGAGCGCCGACACGATCAGCTGCGCCGCCTCGAACCAGTTGACGTCGGCGTCCCGGATCGACAGGTGCCGCGCGATGTCGCTGAAGAGTGGCGTGTAGTAGCCCTGCAGCACACCGCTCGCGAGCTCGACGCAGATGAGGAAGCCGACCACCTTGGCGATGGGGGTCCGGGCAGCTGCGCGTGCCGCGTCGGACAGGGCTGTGCGGTCGGCCATGGAGTCCCGTTCTCTTTCAAGCATTTCGATGGGTCAGAGCTGTTCGAGGAGCCGGCGGTACCACCGCACGCCGTCGCTGAGGTCGTCGACGCCGATGCGCTCGTCGACTCCGTGGATGGCCGCGCGCTGGGCGTCGGTCATCCGGAACGGGGTGAAGCGGTAGACGCGTGGCCACACCCGGTGGAAGTGGCGCGAGTCCGTCGCCGCGAGCATGACGTACGGGACGGCCACCGTGCCCGGGAAGACCTCCTCGAGCGTCGCCTCCAGGAGGGCGTATGCCGTGTCGTCCGTCGGCGACACCGGGCTCGGCTCGTCGCCGCTGACCAGCACGACCTCGACGTGCCGGTCGTCGATGGTGCGGCGGAGCCGCTCGAGCGCCCCGGAGACCGTCTCCCCCACCATGACCCGCATGTTGACGTGGGCCCGCGCCGTCGCGGCGATGACGTTCGCCCCGGGAGAGCCGGTCAGCTGGGTGACGGCGACGGTGGTGCGCGCCAGGGCCGCGGTCTCGTGGCCGAGGCGCGGCAGCACCCGCGACAGCAGCGGGCGGAGGCGGCGGGCGTGACCGAAGACCGCGGCATACGGCATACGGGCGTGGGCGCCGGCTCGTTCGAGCATGTCGACGGTGGCGTCCGGCAGGTGGCTGGGGAACGGCCTGCGCTCGAGGCGCAGGATGGCGCGGGCCAGCCGGCTCGTCGCGCCCATCCGCCGTGGCGCGGAGGCGTGCCCGCCGTCGCCGCGGGCGACGAGCTCGACGTCGACGGTGCCCTTCTCCGACACGCCGACCACGGCGATCGGTGCGTCGACGCCGGGTAGCACGCCGCGCACGATCGCGCCGCCCTCGTCGAGGACGAACCACGGCTCGACCCCGCGCTCGCGCAGGATCTTGACTGCGTCGACGGCGGCGCCGCCCGACACCTCCTCGTTGCAGCCGAAGGAGAGCCACACGTCCCGGCCCGGGGCCACGCCCTCGCCGATGAGGTCCTCGACGGCCTGGCAGGTGGCGACGAGGGAGCCCTTGCAGTCGAGCGCTCCACGGCCCCAGACGTGCCCGTCGACGAGGTCGCCCCCGAAGGGCGGCCGCGTCCAGGCCGCAGGGTCGCCGACGGGCACGACGTCGAGGTGCGCCATGAGCACGACCGGGGCCTGGCGGGAGCGCCCCGGCCACCGCACGAGCAGCGCGTCCCCCGCGATGCGCTCGACCTCGCAAGCCTCGTGCAGCTGCGGGAACCGAGCGCGCAGCTCCGCCAGCAGCGACTCGAACGCCGCCCGGTCCTCGCGCTCCGGCTCCCAGTGCGACACCGTCGGGATGCGGATGAGCGCGCGCAGCGCCTCGACGGCAGCGTCGTCCCCGGTCATGGACCGGAGCGTATGCGCCCTCCGCGGTTTCGTCCCCACCCGCCGCTCCGGGTCGGTACGTTTGCCCCCGACGACAGGGGTGTTGTGATGGAGCTGCAGGACGAGACGCGCGACGGACTGCGCATCTTCAGCGTCGATGCGGGTCGGGAGACGACCCGGGCCACGCTCTTCTTCCGCGTGGGACAGGCCGACGAGACGCTGCCGACCAGCGGGTGGACCCACCTGCTCGAGCACCTCGCCCTGCACGACTGGAACGACCCGCGGCTGGCGTTCAACGCATCGGTGGGCCTCTTCCTCACCCGTTTCGAGTTCGACGGGGAGACCGAGGCGGTCCTCGAGCATCTGGGCCGGCTGGCCCGCTGGTTCGCCGATCCGGACCTCACGCGTCTGGGTCACGAGGCCAAGGTGCTGCGGGCCGAGTCGGAGCAGCGGCCCGTGGGGAATGTGGTGGCCAACCTGGAGTGGCGCTACGGCGCGCGCGGTCCGGGCCTCCCCGCCTACCGCGAGCTCGGGCTGTGCCGCGCGACGGAGGTGCGTCTGCGCGAGTGGTGCGCGGAGGTCTTCTGTGCCGAGAACGCCGTGTTCGCGTGCGACACCCCGGTGCCACACGACGTCAGGATTGCGCTGCCTCGCGGCCGGGGACGGCCGGCCGCCCTTCCTCCGCAGGCGCTCGACACCCTGCCGGCAGTCCATCGCGTCCGCGGCGGGCTGGTGTGCTCCGCCGTCGTCACCCGGTCCGTCGCGGCCGGCCTCGCCCCGGACGTCCTGGTCCGCGCACTGACCCGCGCCCTCCGGGAGCTCGAAGGGACGTCGTACGCGCCCTGGGCCGACCTCGAGCGGATCGACGCCGACACGGCACTGCTGGTGTTCGGTGCCGACGTCAGCACCGAGGGGAGCGCCACGTGCGGCCTGGTGCTGAACCGCTGCCTCCGCGAGCTCGCCGAGCGCGGGCCCGACCAGGCCCTCCTCGACGAGATGACGGTGTCCCGGTCCCGGCACTTCCGTGACGAGCAACAGGCCCCGGCGGTGGCCTGGGCCGCCGCCGTGGCCACCCTCACCGGCCACGAGGTGCGGACGGCGAAGGAGACCGAGGCGCTGGCCGCGCAGGTCACCCCGAACGACCTGTGCATGGTCTTCTCGGAGGTGCGGCGCACCCTCTTGCTCGGCCTGCCCGAGGAGAGCCGGCTCCCGAGCGGCTTCCAGGAGGCCGGCCACCGGCGCTGGGAGACGCTCGACGCCACCTCCACGCATGCCCACGTCGACGGCGTCAGTCGGATCCTGCTCGGACCCAAGGGCATCCAGTACTCAGCGCCCTCCAGCGTGGTGACGGTCCTCTACAGCGATCTCGCCGGGCTCATCACCTATCCGGACGGTGCGCGCCGGGCTGTCTCCGGAGACGGGTGGACCGTCGTCGTGGAGCCGAGCCTGCTGCGCCGTGGTGACGCCGTGACCGCGGCACTCGACGCCAACGCGCCCGCGTCGGTGGTTCTCCCGCAACCCGCGCGACCGGCGGACGAGGTGCCGTCACGTCCGCCGTTGCCCTGGCGGGCGCGTCGACGGACGCGCTCCGCCCTGCGACCGATGGCCCGGCTGTTCGAACGCCTGCCCGTGAGCGGTTGGGTGGTGTGGCTCGTCGTCTTCCTCGCCGCTCGGGCGGTGTACGCGTACGTCAGCTCCCGACCCTGACGCGTATGCCGTCCGCGCACCTGCGGTAGGCACGCGGGAGACAGAGGACCGCCCCTCCCGGCAGGGATCCGGGAGAGGCGGTCGATACTGGGCCGCGATGCGGCGGCGCCTCTCAGCCCTGCGTGCCCGAGGTCTTCGACGCCGAGCCGTGCTCCAGCGCCTCGATGACGGCCCCGCAGAAGTCCGGGAGGTCGTCGGGCTTGCGGCTGGTGATGAGGTTGCCGTCGACGACGAGCGCCTCGTCGACCCACTCGCCACCGGCGTTGCGGATGTCGGTCTGCAGGCTCGGCCAGGACGTCAGGCGACGGCCCTTGACCACGTCGGCCTCGACGAGGGTCCACGGCGCGTGGCAGATCGCGGCGACCGGGAGCCCCGACGCCAGGAACTCGCGGACGAGCGCGACGGCGTCCTTGTGCGTGCGCAGGTTGTCCGGGTTGGCGACGCCACCGGGCAGCACCAGCGCGTCGAAGTCGTCGACCTTGGCATCGGCGACGGTGACGTCGACCTTCTGGGTGTCGCCCTTGTCGAGGTGGTTGAACATCTGCACCTCGCCGCTCTCGGGGCTGACGAGGACCGCCTCGTGCCCTGCGTCGGTGACGGCCTTCCACGGCTCCGTCAGCTCGACCTGCTCGATGCCCTCGCTCGCGACGACGAATGCGACTCGCTTGGCCACGTGGTCCTCCTCTGCCCGCCCCGGTCCGGGGCGCTCGGTCTGTAGTCGGTGTCTGTGGGGTGGCGGCGACCGCCACTCCGAAGTCCTACCCACCGGGGCGGGGGCCTCACCGCCAGCCCGTCGCCAGGTGCCCCCTCGTCGACATGGGCGTCGTCCTGCACCGACGTCCGGATGACCCGACCGGCTGAGCGCCGGCGGCTCTCCACAGGGATGTCCACAACTGTGGACACACCTTGTACAGGGCACTCGTCGCGAATGGGTACGCCCTATCCGTGACGAACTTCGGATACACCCTGATGACCGAGCAGAGCGGCCCCAAGGACCTGGTGAAGTGGGCCGTGGGCGCCGAGCAGGCGGGCTTCGACTTCGAGGTCTCGAGCGACCACTACTCCCCCTGGCTGACCGAGCAGGGCCACGCGCCGTATGCGTGGAGCGTGCTCGGCGCCGTCGCCCACGCCACCGAGCGGGTCGAGCTCATGACCTACGTGACGTGCCCGACGATGCGCTACCACCCCGCCGTCGTCGCCCAGAAGGCCGCGACGCTGCAGCTGCTCGCCGACGGCCGTTTCACTCTCGGCCTCGGCAGCGGCGAGAGCCTCAACGAGCACGTCGTCGGCGAGGGCTGGCCGGGCGTCGTGACCCGCCAGGAGATGCTCGCCGAGGCCATCGAGATCATCCGCAAGCTGCACTCCGGCGACCTCGTCACCCCACGGCGAGTACTTCGACGTCGACTCGGCGCGGATCTGGGACCTGCCCGACATCCTCGTGCCCGTCGCGGTCGCCGTCAGCGGCGACATGTCGATCGAACGGCTCGCACCGCTGGCCGACCACATGATCGCCGTGCAGCCCGAGGCCGAGCTCGTACACACGTGGAACCGCACCGAGGGCGCCGAGCGCATCGGCTCCGGGGCCCGCGCCGTCGGCCAGATCCCGATCTGCTGGGACCCCGACGAGAAGGCGGCCGTCAAGCGCGCCCACGAGCAGTTCCGCTGGTTCGGCGGCGGCTGGTCGGTCAACTCAGACCTGCCCACGCCGGCGGGGTTCGCCGGGGCGACGCAGTTCGTGCGCCCCGAGGACGTCGCGGAGTCGATCCCCTGCGGGCCGGACCTCGACAAGATCGTCGAGTCCGTGAGCGCCTACTGGGAGGCCGGCTTCACCGACGTCGCGCTCGTGCAGGTCGGCGGCGACGCCCAGCAGCGCTTCCTCGACGAGGCGGCCGGCCCGCTGCTCGAGAAGCTGCGCGCCGCCGCGGGCTGACGACTCAGGCTGCGTTTCCGGCGCGCTCGGCGAGCAGTCGCTCCCGGCGCTTGGTGATGTCGGCGCACTCCACGCACACCTCCTCGGGCACGAGCCCGACGCGCATGAGCAGCCCGAAGAGGATGCAGCCGACGCAGATGCCGAAGACCGACTCGAGCGCCGGGAAGAGCACCATGACCACGCCGATGACGACGACGGCGGTGAGAGCGGCCGAGGAGCCGGTGACGAGGCTGACGACCCAGAGCGCGGTCGCGGCGACCGTCATGACGGCACCGATGGTCGCCGCGAACCGCTTGGGCGGGCCTGCAGTGGGGCGCTTCGGCGCGGAGACGGCGGGTCGGATCCACCGCTGCACGAGCCGCGCGACCGGGCTGGCCGAGGGTCCGAGAGCCGCGCGCAGGCTGAAGTCGACCGCCAGGACGGCATACAGCCACCACTGCTGCGTCGCGAGGGCGATGACCCCCACGACGAGGACGACGGCGGCGATGAGCCGGACCGTGACGTCGTCGACGACCGAGGGGAAGCGCGAGCTGGTCATGCCAACATTATTGCTTGCATAAGCGTCGCTTATGCAACCGGTCCACCATCCGGGCTGTCCCCCGGCCCGCCTACGCTCGTGCCATGGCCCTACACATCGGTGCACATGTCGACCAGGAGGACCCGATCGCCGAGGCGAAGGCGCGCGGAGCCTCGCTCTCACAGTTCTTCCTCGGCGACCCGCAGAGCTACAAGGGCCCGGTCATCCGGTATGCCGGTGGCGCGGACGCGCTCAAGGCGGACGCCGCTGCCGCGGGCGTCGACCTCTACGTCCACGCGCCCTACCCGATCAACGTCGCCAGCCTCAACAACCGCATCCGCATCCCCGGCCGCAAGCTGCTCCAGCAGCACCTGACCGCCGCGGCCGAGATCGGCGCGAGGGGGGTCATCGTCCACGGCGGCCACCTCGGCGTCGACGAGGACGCCGCCAAGGGCTTCGACAACTGGCGCAAGTGCATCGACGGACTCGACATGCCGGTGCCACTGCTCATCGAGAACACCGCCGGGGGCGACAACGCCATGGCGCGCCGGCTCGAGGCGATCGCCCGGCTGTGGGACGCCATCGGCCAGGCGGCCGGCGGGGACACGGTCGGCTTCTGCCTCGACACGTGCCACGCCCACGCCGGCGGCAACGACCTCGGCACGGTCGTCGACCAGGTGCGGGCCATCACCGGGCGCATCGACCTCGTCCACGCCAACGACTCGCGCGACGAGTTCAACTCCGGCGCCGACCGGCACACGAACTTCGGCTCGGGCCACATCGACGGCGAGGCCCTCGCCGGTGTCATCCGCGCGGCCGGCGCCCCGGTGGTCTGCGAGACCCCGGGTGGCCTCGAGGGCCAGGCCGCCGACATCGCCTGGCTCCGCGAGCACGTCGACTGACCGGCAGAGGCCACGAACCGGGAGTGGGGGCGCCGGTTCGTGGCCTCTGGATCGGTGGGCGCGAGGAGGCGTGTTCCTCGCGCCACGGCGGGGCGGCTACCGCACAGTGACCGTCTGCTCGGACAGCACGTCGGAGCGCGAGTCGGAGACGAGCACGCGCACCGTGTAGGTGCCCGACGCGGCCCAGGCGTGCTTCCCGCCGATCGTGGCCACGCCGTCGGCGCCGGGCGCCGCCACCGTCGCGTCCTCGGTGGCAGACCCGTCGCCGTACTGCACGCGGGCGGTGTAGGTGCCGTCGGGCACGCCGCCGCTCACCGAGCCCAGGGCGACGGCGGTGGCGGCACCGGCCTGCGCCGACGCGTCCGCACCCGGCTTGACCTGCAGCGCGGAGCCGTTGTCGGCGACCGCGAAGACGTGCACCCGGCCGGCCGACTTCGGGTCACCGGTCTGCGTCGGCATCGTGATCGAGGCCACCGTCTTGCCCGACGGGAGGTCGTACGGGGCGGTCGCGAACAGCTTGGCGTGGCAGCTGTCGGTGCTGCTCCCGTTGAGGCGGTAGGCCATCTCGAGCGCCACGACGTTGCCGAACTGGGGCGAGCCGCACCAGTCGCCGTACTGCACCGGGTAGCTCGCGGTCGAGCCGTCGGTGAAGCGGACCGTGGCGACCGTGTCCTGGTTCCTCTGCGTCGCCGTGCCGATCAGCGACAGCTTCGTGGCACCCGGGGCGAGCGACACCTCGAGCGTCTGGCCGGCGCCCGTGGCGTTGTCCTTCTGCCCGACAGGGATCCCCGGCATCGAGAACCTCAGGTCGGTGCCCGGCACCGTCAGCAGCTTGCCCGGGACGCCGCCCGCTGCGGCGAGCGCCTCCCGGGACAGGCCCGCACGGTCGCCGTCGCAGGGGACGGAGTCGCCCACATTGCCGAAGCAGACGGAGTCGAACCCTGCGGCATACGACGGGACGGACGCCTGGTGCACGGTGGCACCCCCGGTGGCCGAACCGCGGTCCTTGGCTGTCGTGACGGTGAGGGTCGGCCGGTAGTAGCCCGGCTTGGCCCACGTGTGCGTGCCGCCGACCGTGTACGAGCCGAGGTCACCGGGGGTGATGGTGCCCGCCGACGTCGTGCCGTCGCCCCAGGCGATCGTCGCCGTGGCCGACGGGTCCTGGCGGTGGCCGACGCCACCGGAGAAGGTTCCGACGGTTCCGGTCCAGGGCGTGTCCTCTGACGTCTCGAACGCCTCGGCCGCCGCGACCTTGATGCCGGTCTTCTCAGCCTTGGACCCGTCGGTGAGCAGCTCGACCTCCGACAGGTTCGCGGCCGCACCTCCGGCCGTCGCCGTGACGACGAGGCGGTAGGTCGTGAACGTGTTCGGGTGCGCGATCTCGAACGGACGCGTCTGCTGGCGCCACGGGAAGACCTGTCCCGAACGCGTGTCGAGCGTCCGCCAGCTCTTGCCGCCGTCCTTGCTGCCCTCAAGGCGCCAGGCCGACGGGTCGCCGGCCTTCGGACCCGAGGTGAGCGTGTACCAGGTCGCCCGCTGGCCGATGCCCGAGAGGGTGAAGCCGACGGTCGGCGTGGCCGACGAGAAGGTCGCCGACGTGCGCGACGTGTTGTCGAAGAGCGCCTTGGCCTCCTGCCCCGACGCGAGGTCGGTCGCCGTCGCGGTGCCGCGGCCGGGACCGGTCGCATCCTTGAGCGGCTTGGGTGCCTCGGTGCCCTGCGTGATCGACGGCGGGGCGTCCTGGGCACGCGACCCGAAGCCGGAGGGCTTGTCACCCATGGCGAAGTCGACGGTCGTGGGTCCAGCGATCTCGCTCTGGTCGATCGAGACGCTCTTGTGCTTGTGGCCGTTCACCGTCACGCCCTGGACGTAGAGGTTCTTCTCCGAGTTGCCCGGGGCGTTGACGACGAGGTCGCCCTGCGTGCGGTGCACCGTGACCTGCGAGAACTTCGGCGAGCCGACGGCCCACTGCGAGGAGCCGACCTGCAGCGGGTAGATGCCGAGCGAGGACAGGACGTACCACGCCGACATCTCGCCGTTGTCCTCGTCGCCGGGGTAGCCCTGGCCGGTGTCGGTGCCGACGTAGAGGCGACGCAGGATCTCGCGGACCTTCTCGGCCGTCTTGTACTGCTGGCCGGTCCAGTCGTACATGTACGCGATGTGGTGCGAGACCTGGTTGGACTGGCCGAGCTGGCCCATCCGGACGTCGCGCGCCTCGAGCATCTCGTGGATCGTGCCGCCGTATCCGCCGGGCTTCGTCGCCGTCTCGGGCGTCGCGAAGAACGTGTCGAGCTTCTTCGCGAGCGCGTCGCGGCCGCCGTAGAGGTTGGCCAGGCCCGTGCCGTCCTGCGGTGCGTGGAAGGCGAAGTTCCAGCCGTCGGTCTCGGTGAAGTCGCCGCCCCACGAAGCCGGGTCGAAGGTCGCCGGGAAGCTGCCGTCGGGCCCCCGCCCCTGGAAGAAGCCGACCTTCGGGTTGAAGGCGTTGACGTAGTGGGTGGCCCGCTCGAGGAAGTACTGCGACTCCTCCTTCAGCTGTGGCCGCCGGGCGGCCGGCGTCGCCGGGTCCTTCGCGAGCTTGGCCGCCATGTTGCCGATGCCGAAGTCGTTGATGAGCCCCTCGAGACCCCACGACACCGACTCACCGGTGCTCGTGCTCGTGTAGCCGAGGAAGATCGAGGTGTCGAGCCCCTTGCGGCCCACGGCACTCGAGGTCGGCAGGACGGTCGCGTTCTTGACCGCCGCGTCGTAGGCCGCCAGCGGGTCGGGCAGCTTGACGCCCTTGACGTACGCGTCGGCGAACGCGACGTCCGAGCTCGTGCCGGTCATGAGGTCGGCGTAGCCCGGTGAGCTCCAGCGCGCCACCCAGCCGCCGTCGCGGTACTGCTGCACGAAGCCGTCGGCGATCTCGGCCGCCACCTCCGGGTAGAGGAGGCTGTAGGCCGGCCACACGGTCCGGTAGGTGTCCCAGAAGCCGTTGTTGACGTAGATCTTCCCATCCTTGACGGCGGCGTTCGTCGTCGTCGCGGTGGCCGAGCCGGACGTGGCCGCAACGGGGCTCGCGTACTGGTAGTGCGGAGCCGCTGCCGTGCCGGTGTTCTCGAACTGGCTGTTGGGGTCGAGGTTCAGGCGGTAGAGGTTCGAGTAGAGGATCGTGCGCTGCGTGTCGGAGTCGGTGTCGGCATTGGTCTTGACGCCGACGACGCCGAGCCGCTGGTTCCACGCGGCGTCGGCGGCGGCGTGGACGGCGTCGAAGTCACGGCCGGCCAGCTCGAGCGCATGGTTGCGCTGGGCCTGGTCGAGCGAGATGAACGACGTCGCCAGCTTGAGCACGACGGTGCGGTCGCTGCTCGTGTCGAAGGAGGCGTAGCGCGTGCCGGTGTGCCCGCCCGGAGCGGTGCCGGCCGCCTTCGCGGGCCGGTCGAACGTGCCGTAGACGAACATCCGGCTGCGGCCCGCGGACAGGCCGCTGCCGTTGTCGACCCACCCCGTCACGGTGCCGGTCGCCGCGTCGACGGTGAAGGTGCCGTTGTTGTCGACGGTGTCGAGGACGAGGCTGCCCTTGGTCGTGCCGGCCGGGAACGTGAACCGGTAGACGCCGCCGTGGTCGGCCGGCGTCATCTCGGAGACGAGGCCGCCCTGGAGCACGGCCTTGTAGTAGTCGGGCCGCGCCACCTCGGTCTTGTGGTCGAAGGTGAGGCCGCGTCCCGAGGCACTGCCGGTGGGCGTGCCGCTTGTCGCCGACGGCATCACCGAGAGCTGGTTGCGGTCACCCATCCAGGGGCTCGGCTCGTGCGAGATCGCCAGGCCCTGCATCACCGGCAGGTTCGTCGCGCTGTTGGCCGACTGGTAGTAGTACTCCCACGACTGGGAGTTCGCGTTGGTGACCGGGGTGAAGAAGGTGAAGCCGTTGGGCAGCGCGCTGATCGGCAGGTTGTTGCCGCGCGAGAAGCTGCCCGAGGCGTTCGTGCCGCGGCGGGTGTCGACGAGGTTGGTCAGGTGCGACGCGTCGGCGGTGGCGGGGTGGGCCTGGACGTCGAGGTCGTCGATCCAGCCGCCGAAGCGGGTGTCCTTCTTGGCCGTGTCGTTGTCGTAGCCGACGAGGATCCGGTCGATGGTCCTTCCTGCGGCCACCTTGCCGACGTCGACGGACACCGCGTTCCACTGGTTGGCGTAGAGGATCTTGCCCTTGCCCTGGCCGTTCGGGCTCGCCGCGACGCCGTTGGCGTCCGTGGCCCGCAGGTCCGACAGGTAGGTGCCGTCGGTGAAGTGCAGGTCGAGCGCGCTGTAGGTCGACGGGTAGGTGAGGTCACCCGCGATCATGTCGGGGAAGACCTTGTAGGACAGGCGCGTTGCCGGGTTGACCGGCAGGTCGACGTCGAAGAGACGGTTCCAGGCGTAGCCGCGCCCGTCGGCGGTGTGGCCGCCGGAGTAGCGCAGCGCCTTGACGCCGGTCCACCCGACGAGGGGCTTGATGTTGAAGCCGGAGATGGGGCCGGAGCCGACCTTGGTCACCATGGGCGTCGCGGGCCCGGTGCCCGTCGAGCCGTCGGAGATGTCCCAGTCGGCGAGCTGAACGATGCCGCCCGAGTGCACGGCCGTCACGTTGAGTCGGTAGTACGCGTACGCCTCCGGGGTCTTCACCGTGAAGTCCTGCTTGGCGAACCGGCCGGAGAAGTCGACGCCGGTGCGCGTGTCGAGGTCGGTCCACGTCGTGCCGTCGCTCGAGCCCTGCAGGGTGAAGTCCCTGGGGTCGCGCTCGGGCGAGTCGTTGGCCGAGGTCAGTGAGTAGCGCAGCACCTTGGCGGGCGAGGCGAGCTGGTAGCGCACCCAGCCGCTCGAGGCGAAGGCGAGCCACTTCGTGTCGGGGTTGGCGTCGGCGAGGTTGGCCGCCACCTCGCCCGGCGAGTTCTCGGAGCTGGCGGTCACGGCGCTCACCTGCCCGAGCAGGCTGCCGTCGACGCTGACCGTGCCGGTCACGTTCTTCTGCCGGGGGCCGTCCGGCCCCGTCTCCACGGCCCCGAAGGCCGGTTGCGGGTCACCCGCCTCGAAGGAGGTCGCGAAGTCACCTGTGGAGTCGGACGGCGACGCCGCTGCTCCCGGCGGCCCGGCGACCGCTCCCATCGTCGAGGTGACGAGCAGCGCCATAGCCACGGCGCCTCTCCGGATCCCTGAGGTCACAGCCATCGTTCCTCCGTGCTCGTCGTTGAGCGGTGTTGTGCGATCACGTCCCACCCGACAGTGGACGTATCACCCGAAAGCGGTCAATGACAGCCCCTCATCTTGTCCGGTCGAGACAGCCAATCGGACAAGACCGGTCGCAGCGGCGCCGAGGTGTGCGGAAGTGCTTGCGCGCCACCCTGCCGTCTGGTCCCATGTCCGACATGACAGCGTTGTCTGACCACCGGACAGGGACGCGTCCGACGATGGCGGACGTGGCCGCCGAGGCACATGTCTCCGTCAAGACCGTCTCTCGCGTGGTCAACCACGAGGCCGGCGTCCGCCCCGACACGGCCGAGCGCGTCAAGGCGGTCATCGAGCGACTCGGCTTCCGCCGCAACGACGGCGCCCGCATGGTGCGCCAGGGCCGGACCTTCACCATCGGACTCGTGGTCGAGGATCTCGCCAACCCCTTCTACTCGCAGATCGGCGCGGCCGTCGAGCGCGAGGCGCGCATCCGCCAGCACCAGCTGATCACCGCGAGCGCCGAGGGCTCGCCCACCCGCGAGCGGGCGGTCCTCGAGGCCCTCATCGCCCGACGCGTCGACGGCATCGTCGTCGTGCCCGCCGGCGAGACGCCGTCGGCCGACCCCACGGTCGAGGCGAGCGGCACCCCGATCGTCTACATGGACCGGCCGGTGCGAGGGGCGGTCAACGACACCGTCCTCAGCGACAACCAGGGCGGTGTACGCAGCGCCGTCGAGCACCTGGTGGCCCACGGCCACCGCCACATCGCCTTCCTCGGCGACGACCCCGGCTTCTGGACAGCCCGGCAGCGGCGCGAGTCCTTCGTGTCCACCCACCGGGCGCTCGGCCTGCCCGGCCCGGCGCGTGTGTCGATGGGGCCGCACAGCACGACCTCGATCCGCGACCTGCTCGCCGCCTGGGCCCACGACTCCGACCCGACGACGGCGGTCATCACCGGCAACAACCGCGTCACCCTCGCCGCGTTGCACGCCATGCACGACCTGCGCGTGTCCCTGGCGATGGTCGGCTACGACGACTTCGAGCTCGCGGGACTGCTCGACCCGCCCGTGACGGTCGTCCACCAGGACCCGGCGGCCATGGGGCAGAAGGCTGCACAGCAGCTCTTCGCCCGGCTGCTCGGAGACGAGTCCGCCCCCCAGACGGTCGTCATGGCCACCCGGCTCATCGTCAGAGCCTCCGGAACCCGACGGGGAGGACCCGCACGATGACATCGTCACTCGACCCCACCCACGAGCCCACCCGGCTCGCCCTCAACACCCCGCACCGCTTCTACCGCGGAGGCGAGCGCATCCTGGCCTTCCGAGGCCTGCCGGTGCCGGAGGACTTCGACGGGCACCGGCCCGAGGACTGGATCGCCTCGACGACACGCCTGTTCGCCGAGGGCGGTGACGGCATCACCCGGCTCCCGGACGGCAGGGACCTGCCCGACGTGCTCGCCGCAGACCCCACGGCGTGGCTCGGCACCGAGCACGTGGCGGCACATGGCGTCGCGCCGGGACTGCTCACCAAGCTGCTCGACAGCGGCGAGCGCCTGCCCGTGCACTCCCACCCCGACCGGTCCTTCGCGAAGGCCCACCTGCACTGCGACAACGGCAAGACGGAGGCGTGGATCGTGCTCGCGGCCGAGCCGGGTGCGACCGTGTGGCTCGGCTTCCGCGAGGAGATCGACCCCGACACGCTCGCCGAGCTCGTCGAGGCCCAGGACGAGCGACTCCTCGCCGCGCTCAACCCGGTCCAGGTGCAGCGCGGCGACGCCGTGCTCGTCCCGGGTGGCCAGCCGCACGCGATCGGCGAGGGCATCCTCCTGCTCGAGCTGCAGGAGCCCACCGACCTGTCGGTCATGCTCGAGCACGCGCGCTTCGGCCTCGAGGAGGCGCACGCCTTCCTCGGCCTCGACCGACCGCTGGCCCTGAGCAGCGTCGACCATGGGCCCCTCACGCCGGGGGCACTCGCCGGCCTGCGCTCTCGGTGGACCGAGGTGCGGGGGGCCGGTGCGGCGCTGCCGGCCGAGGCAGAGGCATACTTCCGGGCGCAGGTCGTCCGGCCGACCGACCCGTCCCCCGCGGCGTCGGTCACCGCCCCGGCGGCCTTCGCCGTGACGGTCGTCGTCGAGGGTCGAGGGACGCTCGCGACGGAGCACGGCGCCGCCAGCAGCGCACCGATCGAGATCGCCAGCGGTGACGTCCTGCTCGTCCCCCACGGCGCGGGCGGGATCCGCGTCACGGGTGACGTCACCGTCATCCGGTGCATGCCGCCGGCTGGCACGACCCTGGCCTGACGTGGAGCGTCCACGCAGGGCACGAGGCACCACAGACCTGCCGTCCGGAGGGGCCGGCAACCAGACCGCGAGTCATGAGCTCCCGCTTCGGGGAAGGCCGCGGAACCAACAAGGAGGATCAATGCGCAACAGGGCTGTTGCAACCCTGGCGATGGCGGGGGTCGTGTCCGTCGCACTCGCCGCCTGCGGCTCGACGTCGGACAACAACGCAGGGGGCTCCCCCGGTGGTGGCGCGTCGACGTCGCTGCAGACCAAGGCCGGCGGCGCCGGCGGCGAGGTCGGCGTCTTCACGTGGTGGGCCGCCGGCTCCGAGAAGAAGGGGCTCGACGCGCTCGAGGCCCTGTTCAAGGAGAAGTACCCGAACGACACGTTCGTCAACCTGGCCGTGGCCGGTGGCGCGGGGTCCAACGCGAAGGCCAAGCTCGCGTCCGACCTGCAGAACAACCAGCCGCCGGGCTCCTTCCAGGGCCACGCCGGTGCCGAGCTCGCCGACTACATCGACGCGAGCCAGATCGAGCCGGTCAACGACGTCATCCAGGCGCTCGGTGGCGAGTCGGTCTTCCCGAAGAACCTGCTCGAGCGCCTCACGGTCGACGGCAACATCTACTCGGTGCCGTCCAACATCCACCGCGCCAACGTCGTGTGGGCGAACGTCGCGGTGCTCAAGAAGGCGGGCGTGAACCAGCCGCCAAAGGACATCAAGTCGTGGATCGCCGACCTGGACAAGATCAAGGCCTCCGGCGTCTCGACCCCGCTGTCAGTCTCCGGCACCTGGACCCAGGTCCAGCTCTTCGAGAACGTCCTGATCGCCGACCTGGGCGCCGAGAAGTACAACGGCCTGTTCAAGGGCGACACCAAGTGGGACTCGCCGGAGGTCAAGGCCGCGGCGGCCGACTACAAGAAGCTGCTCACCTACACCAACACCGCCTCCGACGGTGACGACTGGCCCGTCGCGACCGACATGGTCATCGACGGCAAGGCCGCCTACAACGTCATGGGTGACTGGGCCGTGGCCGAGTTCGCCGACAAGGGCAAGAAGCAGGACCAGGACTGGACGTGGTTCCCGACCCCGGGCACCGACGGCGTCTTCGACTTCCTCGCCGACTCCTTCACGCTCCCCAAGGGCGCGAAGAACCCCGGCGGCACGAAGGACTGGCTCATGCTGATCGGGTCGGCCGAGGGCCAGAAGGCCTTCAACCTGGCCAAGGGTTCGATCCCGGCACGCACCGACGTGCCGAAGACCGACTTCCCGCCCTACCAGCAGGCGGCGATGGACGCGTTCAAGTCCAACACCATCGTCTCCTCGATCGCGCACGGTGCGGCCGTCTCGCTCGCGTGGAACGCCGACATCAGCACGGCGATCAGCAAGTTCTACAGCAGCAAGGACGACGCGACCCTGGTGTCCGACCTCGCGGCAGCTGCCAAGAAGAACCTCGGCTGACCCGACTCGCACATCGGTCCCGTATGCCGCTGGGCTCGCCCCGCGGCATACGGGACCTTCCACCCGCTCTCGAACAGGACCACCATGCGCAAGGCCAAGGACTGGCTCCCGGGGTTCCTCCTGGTGCTGCCGTCGATCATCCTCATCGGGGTCTTCGTCTACTGGCTCATCTTCCGCAACGTCTCCACGTCGCTCGACCGCACCGTGACGCGCGCCTCCAAGCGCGTGACGAACCCGGGTGGGCTGGCGAACTACACCAAGCTGCTCGGCAGTGACGACTACCAGCACGCCCTCTTCAACCTGCTCGTGCTGACGGTCGTCTTCGTCGCGGGCACCATGGTCTTCGGCCTGCTGTGGGCGGTGCTGCTGGAGAAGGGCGTCAACGCGGAGGGAATCTTCCGCTCGGTCTACCTGCTGCCCATGGCCATCTCGTTCATCGCGGCCGGCATCGTGTGGCGCTGGCTGCTCTCGCCCGGCAAGGGCGACCAGGCCGTCGGGCTCAACCAGCTCCTCGCCATGTTCGGGCTCGAACGCTTCCAGAGCGGCTGGTGGCAGTCCCCGGGCGCCTTCTCGATGGCGGCGATGGCGCTGCCCGCCATCTGGCAGCTGTCCGGCTACGTCATGGCGCTCTTCCTCGCCGGGTTCCGCGGCATCAGCGAGGACCAGCGCGAGGCCGCCCGCATCGACGGTGCGAGCGAGCGGCAGATCTACCGCCACGTCCTCTTCCCGCAGCTCTCGCCGATCGCGCTCTCGGCCCTGATCATCGTCGGCCACATGTCGATGAAGATGTTCGACCTCATCTACGCGATCGCCGGGCAGAACTCCTACAAGGCCTCCGTGCCCGCGACGATGATGTGGACGCAGATGTTCCAGCAGAACAACCCGACGGCGGCCGCGGCCAACGCCACGATCCTGCTGGTCCTCGTCGCCATCGTCGTCGTGCCGTACCTGATGTACACGAACAAGACCGAGAAGGAGACCCGCGGATGACCGCCACGACGAACGAGGTCGTGCCGGCCGGTGCGGCCGTGGGCGGCGAGCCGATCCCCTCGCGGGTCACCCCGGGCAAGGCTCCCGGGACCGAGGGCACCGCGGTCGGGCGCACGGTGCGCTACGCCCTGCTCGTCCTCTTCCTGGTCCTCATCCTGCTGCCGCTCTACGTGCTGATCGTGACGAGCCTCAAGCGCAGCGCCGACGTGACCGCGAGCCAGGCATGGTCGCTGCCGACCTCGCTGTCCTTCAACGGCTGGAAGTCGGCGTGGGACTCGCTGTCCCCGCCGCTGTTCCGGTCGCTGGTCCTCGCCACCTCGGTGGCCGTCCTGTCGGCGATGCTCGGCTCGGTCAACGGGTTCGTCTTCAGCAAGTGGCGCTTCCCCGGGGCGACGACGGTGTTCACGCTCTTCCTCTTCGGGATGTTCATCCCGTACCAGGCCGTCATGATCCCGTTGCAGGGCATGCTCCTCGACGTGCAGGGCACGCCGGGCTTCTCGTGGTTCGACGGCATCGTCAAGCTCATCGCCGTCCACCTCATCTTCGGCATCCCGATCTGCTCGCTGATCTTCCGCAACTACTACGCGACGGCCCTGCCGACGGAGATCCTCGAGGCCGCCAAGGTCGACGGCGCCGGCCTCCTGCGGACCTTCCGCTCGGTCGTCCTGCCGATCTCGATGCCGGCCTTCGTCGTGACGATGATCTGGCAGTTCACGTCCGCCTGGAACGACTTCCTCTTCGCGCTGTTCCTCACCAACCGCAACAACGGCCCGGTGACGTATGCGCTGAACGAGCTGGCGGGGGGCCAGAACCCCGACTACCCGTCGATCATGGCCGGTGTGCTCCTCGCGTCGCTGCCGACCCTGCTCGTCTACATCGTGCTCGGGCGCTACTTCATCGGCGGACTGATGAGCGGCTCGGTCAAGTAGGTCGAGTCACCACGAACGCGAACGGCGCGGCCCCGCACGGGGTCGCGCCGTTCGGTTGTATGCGTGGAGCTCGGCGGGTGCCCCGCATCAGCAGTCGCGTGTCAGTCGGCCGTCCGCCGCGCGTAGGCCCGGATCGCGAGCGGCGCGACGACGGCCGTGATGAGCAGCGACCAGCCGACCGACACGAGGACCGCGTGCTGCAGCGGCCACGCCGCCGTCGGTGGCGCGGGTGGCACGTTGCCCCAGAGCTCACGCATCGCCTGGACGAGGGCGCTGATCGGGTTCCACTCGGCGACCGACCGCAGCCACGGCGTCATCGCCTCGGTGGGTGCGAAGGTGTTGGCCAGGAAGGTGACCGGGAAGATCGTCGTGAACATCAGGCCGTTGACCGCCTCGACCGAATGCATCGCCGAGCCGACGAGGATGCCGAACCAGATCATCGCGAAGCCGAAGAGCAGCAGCAGCGCGAAGGCGAGGACGGCGTTGCCGAAGCCGCCCCGGATGCGCCAGCCGATGGCCAGGCCGGTCATCGACATGACGAAGACGCCGATGCTCGAGTGGATGATCGCGTAGATGCTGCGGCCGATGAGAACCGACCCGCGCGAGATCGGCAGGGACCGGAACCGGTCGATGACGCCCTTGTCGAGGTCCATGTTGAGGCCGGTGGCGACGATGAACGAGGCGAACGCCATCGTCTGGGCCATGATCCCGGGCAGCAGCCACTCGCGGTAGGAGCCGCTGTCGGTGCGGATCGAGCCGCCGAAGACGAAGGCGAACAGCAGCACGAACATGATCGGCTGGATCGTGACGTCGGTCAGCATCTCGGGCTGGCGTCGGGTGTGCTTGAGGTTGCGCCACACCATCATCTGGACCTGGCGCAGCAGGCCCGGGGGACGGAACCGGGGCGCGGCCGCGCGAGCGGTCGCGGTGGTGGTCTGCGTGGTCGCGGATGCCTGGGTCATCGTGACTCCCCCTTCTGCTCGTCCTGCTCGGCTCTCGCGCCGTCGTGGTCGCCGTCCGACTCGGCACGGTGCCCGGTGAGGCTGAGGAAGACGTCGTCGAGGCTCGGCCGCTTGAGGCCGAGGTCGTCGAGGACGATCTCGCTGCGGTCGAAGACCGCGGCGACGCGGGTCATGTCGGACAGGCCTTCAGCGGGTGCCGTCAGCTGTCGGGCCGACGTGTCGACGTGGACCTCGGAGACGTGCGACGCCAGCAGGGCGCGCGCCTCCTCGAGCTGCTCGGCGTGGGAGACGGTCAGCACGATGGCGGCCTGGCCGGACTGGTCCTTCAGCTCCAGGGCCGTGCCCTCGGCGATGATGCGGCCGTGGTCGATGACGACGATGCGGTCGGCGAGCTGGTCGGCCTCCTCGAGGTACTGCGTCGTGAGCAGCAGCGTCGTGCCGTCCGTCACGAGCCCGCGCAGGACCTCCCAGAGCTCGACACGGCTGCGTGGGTCGAGCCCGGTGGTCGGCTCGTCGAGGAAGAGGACCGGCGGTGCGGCGATGAGGCTGACGGCCAGGTCGAGCCGGCGCCGCATCCCGCCGCTGTACTCCTTGACCACCTTGTTGCCCGACTCGGTGAGCGAGAACCGCTCGAGGAGCTCGTCCGAGAGGCGGCGCACGTCGGCGCGACCGAGACCGTAGAGGGAGCCGATGAGCCGGAGGTTCTCACGGCCCGTCAGCATCTCGTCGACGGTGGCCGCCTGACCGGTGAGCCCCATGCTGAGCCGCACGGCCTCGGGGTCGGTCAGCACGTCGTGCCCGGCGACCCGCGCGGTGCCGCTCGTCGGCGTGGTCAGGGTCGTCATCATGCGGACGGTGGTGGTCTTGCCGGCGCCGTTGGGGCCGAGCAGGCCCAGGACCGTGCCCTGCGGCACGATGAGGCTGACGTCGTCGACCGCCGTCATGTCCTCGAAGCGTTTGACGAGGTGCTCGGCCTCGATGGCCGGTCCCGTGAAGCGGTCGCGCCCGGTGCGCGCCTCGGTGGTGGTGGTCATGTGAGGGGTCCCCGATCCTCGTGAGTCGCGTGTCGGTGGGTCGCGAGTGTGAGCTGCGCGTGAGACCACGGTAGGCGTCTCCACCGACAGCGTGCGACCCTCAAGTAGACGCCGTCAACATGTTTCTCCTCCATCGCCCGACCACGAACCGGCAACCACCCGACCGGCGGCACCGGCGCGGGGAGTTCGCCCACGGCGTACGTCCTCGGACGCTCCACGCCCCGCCGACCGCACGGCGCCGTGCGACGCTGGACGGACGCACCACCACCGATCGGAGACGGCCATGCCCGAGATCGCCACCAGCCCGCAGCCGGCCGGCCCCGCCCCGCTGCTGCGCGAGGTCTACGGCCGCCTGCTGCGCCGCCTGCGCACGCGACAGGGCCGCACGCTCGCGGAGGTCGCCGCCCGTGCCGGCATCTCCATCGCGTACCTCTCGGAGGTCGAGCGTGGTCTCAAGGAGCCGTCCTCCGAGGTGCTCGAGGCCGTCTGCATCGCCCTCGGCTCCAGCATCACCAGCCTCGTCGGCGCAGCACATCGCGACCTGCGCGAGCTCGCGAGCGACTCCGGCAGCGGGGGTAGGGTCCTCGACCTCACGTCGCGGACCGGCTCGAGCATCACGTCGACCGCCGGCCCGTCCGGCGTCGGCACCCTCGGCAGCGTTCAGGGGCCGGCGCAGCTCGCGGCGTGAGCCGGTCGCAGCACCGACCGGTCATGGAGCGCGCCCGGGCGCCCCTACCCACCCAACCTCCATCGGTCACGCAGAGGTGGACGCCCGAGCGACACCGGTCGATGGCATGCTCAGGCCCATGGAAGCCGACGTCGTCGTCGTGGGGGCCGGCCTCGCCGGACTCGTCGCCACCGCTGAGCTCGCCGACCGCGGCAAGCGGGTCATCCTGGTCGACCAGGAGGGAGAGCAGTCCCTGGGCGGCCAGGCGTTCTGGAGCTTCGGCGGCCTCTTCCTCGTCGACAGCCCCGAGCAGCGGCGGCTGGGCATCAGGGACAGCCTCGACCTCGCGACCCAGGACTGGATGGGTAGCGCCCAGTTCGACCGCGAGGAGGACTTCTGGCCGCGGAAGTGGGCAGAGGCATACCTCCACTTCGCCGCCGGCGAGAAGCGGTGGTGGCTCCGCCAGCAGGGCCTCCGCCTCTTCCCCGTCGTGGGGTGGGCGGAGCGGGGCGACGGTCGCGCCGACGGCCACGGCAACTCCGTCCCGCGCTTCCACATCACGTGGGGCACCGGGCCCGGGATCGTCGAGCCGTTCGAACGACGCGTCCGCGCCGCGGTGGCTCGCGGCCGTGTCACCCTCGCATTCCGGCACCGCGTCGACGAGCTCGTCCTGACCGCGGGAGTGGTCACCGGCGTACGCGGTTGCCTCCTCGCGCCCGACGGCGCGGCTCGCGGCCGGGCGAGCAGCCGCGAAGAGGTCGGCGACTTCGAGATCGGCGCGCAGGCCGTCCTCGTCACGAGCGGCGGCATCGGGGGCGACCACGACCTCGTGCGCCGGGCCTGGCCCGAGCGGCTCGGCGCCCCACCGGCCCGGATGGTGGCGGGCGTGCCCGCCCACGTCGACGGCCGCATGCTCGGCATCACGCAGGCGGCCGGCGGTCGGGTCATCAACCCCGACCGCATGTGGCACTACACCGAGGGGCTGCGCAACTGGGACCCCGTGTGGGACAACCACGGCATCCGCATCCTGCCCGGTCCTTCGTCGCTGTGGCTCGACGCCCGGGGACGACGCCTGCCGGCGCCGTACTTCCCGGGCTTCGACACCCTGGGCACGCTGCGTCACATCATCGGGACCGGACACGACTACTCGTGGTTCGTGCTGACCCAGCGCATCATCGAGAAGGAGTTCGCCCTCTCCGGCTCGGAGCAGAACCCCGACCTCACCGGCAAGGACGTGAGGCAGGTGCTGGGCCGGGCCCGCGGTGGCGCCCCCGCCCCCGTCGAGGCGTTCAAGCGCCACGGGGAGGACTTCGTCGTCGCCGACACCCTCGACGACCTGGTCCGCGGGATGAACGCCCTCACCGGCGAGGGCCTGCTAGAGGCGCAGTCGCTGCGGCGAACCATCGTCGCGCGGGACCACGAGCTCGACAACGACTTCAGCAAGGACGCACAGGTGACCGCGATGCGCGGTGCCCGGAACTACATCGGGGACAAGCTGATCCGCGTCGCGAGCCCCCACCGGCTGCTCGACCCGAAGGCCGGCCCGCTCATCGCGGTGCGGCTGCACATCCTGACCCGCAAGACCCTGGGTGGCCTCGAGACCGACCTGGCGGGGCGGGTGCTGCGCGCCGATGGCGACCCCCTGCCCGGGGTCTACGCGGCCGGTGAGGTCAGTGGCTTCGGGGGAGGCGGCATGCACGGCTACAACTCGCTCGAGGGCACCTTCCTCGGCGGGTGTCTCTTCAGCGGCCGCACAGCCGGTCGGTCGGTGGCGGCGGCCCTGTGAGGGGAGCCGGGTCCCGCGTGGCGGTCCGGGCTACCCATCGCCGGACCCGTCCCCTTATCTTTACCCCGTGAACGCAATGCACGCCGCGCCCGGCTCGCAGGCCTCCCTGCGTGAAGCCAACCGGCTGCGCGTGCTCGAGGCCCTGCGCGAGCAGGGGGCGATGACCCAGGTGGAGATCGCCGGCTCGACGGGGCTGAGCCCGGCGACCGTCTCCAACATGGTCAAGGACCTCGACGGTGCCGGCGCCGTCGAGCTGGCCCCGAGCATCCGGAACGGCCGTCGCGCCGTGCTCGTGTCGCTCGCGACCGGCAACACGCTGCTCGCCGGAATCGCCTTCGGGGACAGGGACGTCCGCGTCGCCCTTGCTACGGGTCCGCGTGACGTCATCGGTCGCCAGCGGATGCCCCTGCCGGCCAACCACAACGCCGACGAGGGCATCGAGCGGGCCACCAGGCTGGTCTACGACCTCGTGGAGAAGTCGGGCAAGACGATGCCGGACGTCAAGGCCGTCGGCGTGGGCGTTCCCGCTCCGGTCGACAGCGTGACGGGACAGGTCGGGTCCGAGAGCATCCTGCCCGGGTGGCGCGGCGTCGACGTCGCGGAGGAGATCCAAGGCCGCCTGGGCGCGCCCGTCTCCGTGGACAACACCGCGAACCTCGGGGCCCTCGGGGAGCTGCGGTGCGGGGCCCTGCAGGGCGTGCAGGTCGGGGCCTACATCAAGCTCTCCTACGGGGTGGGCGCCGGGCTCGTCCTCGGCGGCGAGGTGTTCCGCGGCAGCGCGGGCACGGCCGGTGAGATCGGCCACCTCACGATCGACGAGGACGGACCCATCTGCCGCTGCGGCAACCGCGGATGCCTCGAGACCTTCATCGGCTCGCTGGCCCTGAGCGAGGCCCTCGCCGGTTCGCACGGGCGGCTGACGTTGCGCGACATCATCGCCCGGGCCATCGACGGCGACCCCGGCTGCCGCCGCGTCCTGGAGGACGCGGGGCGACACCTGGGCGTGGCCCTCGCCGGCCTCGTGAACCTGCTCAACCCGGAGATGATCGTGCTCGGCGGCCAGATCTCCGAGGTCGGCGAGGTGATCACCGGCCCGATGCGCCGCGCACTCGAGCGCAGCGCGATCCCGAGCGCGGTCGCCTCGCTCACCGTCGAGCAGGCACAGCTGCACACCGACGCCGATGTCGTCGGCGCCATCGTGGCCGCCGAGACGGTTCACGCGGCCGCCGAGGGGCTCCTGGCCCCGGTTACGTCCACTTCTTGAATTCAAGGCTTGACGCCAAGCCCTCGGACGTTCTTTACTCCGGGGTACGGCCTGCACCATCGAGGTTGCCGGCGCTTGAACAAGGGAGTTCCAGACCATGCGTGCACGCTCCACCCGCCTCGCCGGCGTCGCCCTCGCGGCCGGTCTCGGCATCGCTTCGCTCGCCGCCTGCAGCAGCGGCGCCGACGCCTCCTCGGGCTCGACCTCCGGCGGCAACGCCGGCAGTGGCGGCAAGAAGATCGCCCTGCTGCTGCCCGAGTCGAAGACCACGCGCTACGAGACCTTCGACCGCCCGCTCTTCGAGGCCGCGGTCAAGGCGTCCTGCGCCGACTGCACGGTGCTCTACAGCAACGCCGACCAGGACGCTGGCAAGCAGCAGCAGCAGGCCGAGGCGGCCCTGACCCAGGGCGCGAACGTCCTTGTGCTCGACCCGGTCGACGGCAAGGCCGCCGCGTCCGTCGTCGCGAGCGCCAAGGGCAGCGGCATCCCGGTCGTGGCCTACGACCGCTTCATCCAGGGCGCCGACTACTACGTCTCCTTCGACAACGCCACGGTCGGCAAGATCCAGGCCCAGACCCTCGTCGACCTCGTCAAGAAGGGCGGCAAGACGAGCGGTGACCTCGTCATGATCAACGGCTCGCCGACCGACCCCAACGCCGCCGACTTCAAGGCCGGCGCGCACAGCGTCCTCGACGGCAGCGGCTTCAAGATCGCCGCCGAGTACGACACCCCCGACTGGAGCCCGGACAAGGCCCAGCAGTGGATGGAGGGCCAGGTCTCCGCGGTCAAGGGCAACCTCGTCGGCGTCTACGCCGCCAACGACGGCACGGCCGGCGGCGCCATCGCAGCCCTCAAGGGCGGCGGCGTCAACCCGCTCCCGCCCGTGACCGGCCAGGACTCCGAGCTCGCCGCGATCCAGCGGATCCTCGCCGGCGACCAGGCGATGACCATCTACAAGCCGATCAAGCCCGAGGCCGAGGCCGCCGCCAAGGCCGCGATCGCCCTCGCGAACAAGCAGACGCCGCAGAAGACCTCGGACTTCAAGAGCATCGCCGCGACGATCCTCGACCCCATCGCCGTCACCAAGGACAAGATCAAGGACACCGTCGTCAAGGACGGCATCTACAAGACGGCCGACATCTGTTCCGGCGCCGTCGCAGCCGCCTGCACCTCCGCCGGCATCAGCTGACGGACCTCCCGGCGACCGCACGACCACCCGAAGGACGGACATGACCGCAACCACCTCGCCGCCCCCGGCACCGACGCAGACGGCCGTGCTCTCCCTGCGCGGCATCTCCAAGCGCTTCGGTGCCGTGCAGGCCCTCACCAGCATCGACTTCGACGTCCGGCCCGGTGAGGTCGTGGCCCTGGTCGGTGACAACGGTGCGGGCAAGTCCACCCTGGTCAAGACGATCGCGGGCGTCTACACCCCCGACGCGGGGACCATCGAGTTCGACGGCCGGCCGGCGAGCGTCAGCTCGCCGGCCGAGGCCCAGCGCCTCGGCATCGCCACGGTCTTCCAGGACCTCGCCCTGTGCGACAACCTCGACGTCGTCGGCAACCTCTTCCTGGGCCGCGAGCTGCACCGGGGCCGGGCCCTCGACGAGGTGACGATGGAGCAGGAGTCCTGGCGCCTGCTGCGGCAGCTCTCCGCGCGCATCCCGTCGGTGCGCATCCCGGTCGCCAGCCTCTCGGGCGGCCAGCGCCAGACCGTCGCCATCGCCCGCTCGCTGCTCGGCGAGCCCAAGGTCGTCATGCTGGACGAGCCGACGGCGGCGCTGGGCGTCGCGCAGACCGCCGAGGTCCTCAACCTCGTCGAGCGACTGCGCGAGAACGGCCACGGGGTCATCCTAATCAGCCACAACATGAGCGACGTCATGGCGGTCGCCGACCGGGTGACCGTGCTGCGGCTCGGGCGCAACAACGGCACCTTCGACGTCAGCCGGACCAGCGCCCAGGAGATCATCGCCGCCATCACCGGCGCCACGACGAACGCCGTGTCCGAACGCGCCTCGCGACGGACCTCGATCGAGGAGCAGCAGTGAGCACCACCACGCCGGAACCCACCCGCGAGACCGGTCCTCGAGCCGGCGCGCCGGACCAGACGGCCGATGCGGGCCTCGACCCGACTGCCGCCACCGCCGCCCTGCCGGCCGACCTGCAGGACGAGCGGCTCATCGCGGACGCCGGTGGCGTCGGCGGCGCGGTCCGGGCGTTCTTCGCCCGGCTGCGCAGCGGTGACCTCGGCGCCCTGCCCGTGGTCATCGGGCTCGTCATCATCTGGGTCGTCTTCCAGGGCCTCAACGACGCGTTCCTCTCGCCGCGCAACCTGGTCAACCTGACACTGCAGAGCGCCGCGATCGGCACCATCGCCATCGGGATCGTGCTCGTGCTGCTGCTGGGCGAGATCGACCTGTCGGTCGGTTCGGTCAGCGGCCTCGCTGCGGCGATAGTCGCCGTGGGCACCGTGAACAAGGGCTGGCCCGTCCCGCTGGCTCTCCTCGCCGCCATCGTGGTCGCGGCCGTCATCGGCCTGGCCTACGGGGCCATCTACACCCGCTTCGGCGTGCCGAGCTTCGTCATCACCCTGGCCGGCCTGCTCGGCTTCCTCGGCCTGCAGCTGAAGGTGCTGGGCGCGGAGGGCTCGATCAACCTGCCCTTCGAGTCGGGCCTCGTGAAGTTCGCGCAGCAGACGTTCCTGCCGCCCGCCCTCGCCTACGTCCTCGCGCTCGCCGCGGTGGCCGTCTACGTGGGGACCCGCCTGCGCGCCAACGCCCGTCGTGACGCGGCGGGCCTCTCGACCACTCCCCTCGGCATGGTCGCCGCTCGTGCCGCCTTCCTCGCGCTCTTCCTCGTCGTGCCGATCCTGGTGCTCAACCGCGACCGCGGCGTCTCGGTGATGTTCCTCGTCTTCCTGCTGCTCGTCGTCGTCATGGACTTCGCCATCCGGCGTACGAGCTGGGGTCGTTCGGTCATGGCCGTCGGCGGCAACGTCGAGGCGGCGCGGCGCGCCGGCATCCACGTCAAGCGCGTCTACCTGACGGTCTTCGCCCTCTGCTCGACCTTCGCCGCCGTCGGCGGCATCTTCGCGGCCGCCCGCCTCGCGGCTGCCAACCAGAGCAGCGGTGGCGCCGACACCAACCTCAACGCGATCGCAGCCGCCGTCATCGGGGGCACGAGCCTCTTCGGCGGCCGCGGGTCGGCGTATGCCGCGCTGCTCGGCATCCTCGTCATCCAGTCGATCAGCAACGGGCTCGCACTGATCAACCTCGGCTCGCCCGAGCGCTACATGATCACCGGGGCCGTTCTCCTGCTCGCCGTCACGGTCGATGCCCTGAGCCGCCGCAGCCGCGCCGCTCACGGTCGCGCCTGAGGCCGGGCTTCAGACCCGGCCGGGCCGCTCCCCCCGACCGAGACATCGACCCCGGCAGCCACCCGGCTGCCGGGGTCGTATGCGCGTGGCCGCGTGGGGGCCCTAGTCGGACACCTCAGAGTCCCGCTCGGCGGCATCCTCCGTCTGCTCGTCCTGCCCGACGAGGCGGCGCCAGCCGGGCGGACCGGCCGCGACCGAGCGCTCGAGGAGCCGGTGGGCCACCGGGGCCAGGGCCCACGTGCCGAACCACACGACGAGCACGCCGAGGGCCAGGCCGGCCACGACGTCGTGCCAGTAGTGGGCGCCGACCAGGACCCGGGCGACGCCGACGGCCAGGGCCAGCGGGACGGCGAGACGCCACCAGACCGGCGAGAGGGCCACGACCGCCGTCGCCAGCGCCGCGGCGATGACGGCGTGGTTGCTCGGCCAGGACCAGTCGTTGGGCGCCGGACACGCGGTCACCGTGTGCACCGCCAGGGCCCGGCACGGGCGCTGCTCGCGGAGCATGCCCTTGACGACCTCGCTCAGCACGTAGGCACCGACCGACGTGACGGCGGCCGTGACGGCCACCGTCACGTACTCGAGCCCGCGGGCCCGGGAGCGCCAGGCGAGCAGGGCGAAGACCAGCGCGAGCACGACGATCCCGCCTTGGCCGACGACCTCGAAGAGTCCCCCGAAGACCGAGGGCAGCGCCACGGCCCCCGCCGTGGTGGCGCGGTAGGCCGCGTCGCGGACGAGGTAGAGGACCGCGACGACGGCGAGGAGGACCAGGACGGTCGGGAGCGCGCCGGCCGCCCGTCCGCCGGCGAATCGTCGTCGGACGTTCACCGCGCTGTCATGTGCAGGTGCCATGGGCCCGACGGTAGGTCACGAACTTGGGAGTGTGCGGCCGCAGGCGTGGCAGGAGAGCAGGGCCGGGCGCTCAGAGCCGCCCGCGCACCGGGGTGCGCTCCACCGGGTCGCCCTCCTCGGGCATCACCATCTCGGCCCGGACGCCGAGCAGGCGCACCTCGCGGGCCGGGTCGAGCGTCTCGGCGAGCGCCACGGCTGCGTCGACCACGAGGTCGCGTTCCTGGGTCGGCGCCGGGAGCTTGCGCGCCTTGCTCTGGGTGAAGAACGGCGCGTAGCGCACCTTGAGCGTGACCCGGAAGACGGGCCGGCCCTCCTTGACCGTGTCGTCGAACACCTGCGAGGCGAGCTCACGAACGGCCGCTCGCACCTCTTCGGGCGTCGTGAGGTTGCTCTGGTAGGTCGTCTCGCGGCTGTGACCACGCGCCACCCAGGGGGTGTCGTCGACGACGGCCGAGCCGATGCCGCGGCCCAGCTGGGAGTACCACACGCCCATGCGCGGCCCGAACTCGCCGACGAGCACGGCCTCGTCCACCTCTGACAGCTGGCGCACCGTCTCGATGCCGTGGCCGGCGAGCCGCTTGGAGATCTTGGCGCCGACGCCCCAGAGGTCGATCGTGGCCCGGTCACCCATCACCTCGAACCAGTTGTCCGCCGTGAGCCGGAAGACGCCGCGCGGCTTGCCGAACCCCGTCGCGATCTTGGCGCGCACCTTGTTGTCGCCGATGCCGACCGAGCAGTGCAGGTCGGTGGCGTCGAGGACCGCCCTGCGCACGCGCGCGGCGAAGGCCTCCGGGTCGTCGGTTCGGACGCCGAGGAAGGCCTCGTCCCAGCCGAGCACCTCGACGACGACGCCCAGCCCGCGCAGCGCCTCCATCACCCGCTCGGACGCCTCGGTGTAGGCCGCCGCGTCGACGGGCAGGATCACGGCGTCCGGCACCTTGCGCGCGGCGAGGCGCAGCGGCATCCCCGACCCGACGCCGAACTGCCGTGCCTCGTAGCTGGCCGTGGACACCACCGCCCGCTCGTTCGGGTCGCCGCGGCCGCCCACGATGACGGGCTTTCCCGCGAGCTCGGGTCGCCGCAGCACCTCGACGGCGGCGATGAACTGGTCGAGGTCGACGTGCAGCACCCAGGAGCGAGCGTCCGGGGCCGGCCGCGCGTCCATCCCTAGGCGGGCCGGTCGCGCCGGGGCGGACGCGGTGAACGGGGGCCGACGTCACGGACCGGCTTGCCACGACGGAAGGTGTAGACGACCGGGGCCTCGTCGGCGCCGGCGGCGTGGGGCTCCGCCGAGTCGCGTGCCGTGTCGTATGCCGTGTCGGGGCGCCCCGGCTCGTCGTGCAGCTCGTGATGGGGCTCGGAGTCGTCGACGGGCTCGGCGTCGACGGGCTCGGCGTCGACGGGCTCGGCGTCGACGGGCTCGGAGTCGTCGACGGGCTCGGAGTCGTCGACGGGCTCGGGCTGTGCCACGAGCTCGGGTTCGGGTCCGGCGAAGGCGTCCTGCTCACGGGCCGCGATCACGACGCCGTGGTAGAGCATGGCCGCGGCGAGCGCGGTCAGGCCGAAGGCCCCCACCGCGAGCGGCAGGCCGGTGTGCGCGCCACCGATCTGGGACCGGAGCAGGTGCAGACCGCCGGCAGCGGCTCCCACGACCGCGGCCCCGACGAACCAGATGATCGTGGCCCGGGTCATTGTTTTCCCCACGGGGTCACTGTCGCACACGCACGCGGCTGACGACGGGAGCACGTGGCGGCCACGGTCCGAGGCGAGCAGGCTCTCGGGTCAGACGAGCCCGTGGGCCGCGGCCACGGACGCCGCGAAGCCGTGACCCTCGGCGGCGGGTCTGCCCTGCTTCGCCTTGTTCTTGGCCTTACCGCCTGCCTTACCGCCTGCCTTTCCGACCGCCTTGCCTCCAGCCTTGCCGACCGCCTTGGCCGTGACGGCGACCTTGTCCTTGCCCTTGTCCTTGCCCTTGTCCTCGCCCTTGTCCTTGCCCTTGTCCTTACTGCCCTTGTCCTTACTGCCCTTGTCCTTGCTCTTGTCGATTGACTTCGCCTTGCCGTGCGCCTTGGCCGCCACCTTGGCCTTGCCGAGCGCCTTGCTGTTGGCCGCGGGCTGAGACTTCGCCGCTGAGTCGGCCCTGCCCTCGGCCGGCCTCTTGCCAGCACCCTTCCCGTGCTCGGCGTCGCTCTTCGCGTCTCCCGGCGAGGCCGTTCGCGGTCGCAGGGCATCGGGCGACAGCGTCAGCCCCTCGGCGCCAGGTGACTGCGTCGCGACGACCATGTCGGGAGCGGGCGTCACGGCCACAGCCGTCGAGCGCACCGGGCCGGGCACTGAGCCAAGCACGGAACCGGGCAGGGCGGCGGGCTCGGCGGGCTCGGTGGCGGTTGTTGCGGCATACGTGCTCTGGGCCTGGAAGGCGCTGCGGGAGCTGACGGGAACGGGGGTGTCGGTAGCGAGCGCGGGCGCCGGCCGGCTCGGAGACCCCACCGACCCGAGGATGAGGGCCGCGACACCGAGGCCGAGGAGCAGGCTCGCACCACGCTGGCCACCCACCTGCTCCAGGGAGAACTGGCCGGTGACGAGCGCCGCGCTCGCGGCCAGCAGCGTGGACACGCCGACGACCACGAGGCCCGCCGTCACACCGCCCACGAGGGCGCTGAAGAGCACCAGGAACCCGATGATCGCGAAGCCCGACACGGTCCCCTCGGGGATGCGGCGGCGCACGGTGTCGCCGGCGAGCAGGTCGATGCGGTCGTGCACGAGGAGCAGCACCCCCGGCCGGGCCGGCAGCGTGAAGGAAGCCTCCTCGGGAGCCATCGAACCGGGCATATCGGACATCACCGGGTCAGTGTGGTGGATCACCCACCCCGAGCGCGAGCCCGGGCGCGACGTTGGGCTCGACGACACCGGTCGGCGACGGGGTCGCTGCGTGGGGTACCTGCTGCCGGTCACGGGGGCCTACCACTCCTGCCTCGCGCGGACGGCACCACGAGGGTTCGGTGCCATCACAACCGGACACTACCCGCAAGGTCGGGTTTTCTACCGCAAAAGGTAAAGGAAAGGCAAAGTCATCCGTCACGACCGCGCGAGTACCGCTTCTGGACCTCGTGCAGGAAGGCATCGGAGATCCGCCGGTACTCGTGGAGCGTCAAGGTGACCGGGTCCCCGGGCTTGAGGCCGAGAACGCTGCGCTGGGGGTCAAGGGGGACCTGCGGGTCCGCTGCCACCGTGCCGCCGTTCTCCATGAGGGAGCGAGTCAGGATCCGGACCTCGTTGAGCGCGTTGGCGTCGGGGCCCTCGACCTGCAGCCGGTCGACGAAGTAGGCGTCGAGGACGAGCAGCATGTTGTTGAAGTACTCGTACTCGAGCGACTTCAACGCACTCTCCAGGGACGACACGTCCGCGTCCCCGTGGTCCCGCGCCGCATGGGCCACCTCGGTGAAGGCGACCACCTGTGACTCCACCCGGGAGCGACAGGCGTCGATGTAGTCCTGGTCGTACTCCTCCACGCCCCTCATCACCTCAGGGTAGCGGCGACACGGGCGCATCACGCGTCACCGTCGCCGCCGCCATCGCTGCCATCGCTGCCATCGCTGCCATCGCCGCCGACTGCCCCGGCCACTAGGTTGGGCGCATGACAGCGGGTGAGCGCAACGTGCTGGGTGGGCACCTGCAGTCCTGCGGCACCGACCCGCTCACCGGCTTCTACCGCGACGGCTACTGCACGACGGGTCCCGAGGACCGGGGAAGCCACACCATCTGTGTCGTGGCCACCCGGGAGTTCCTCGAGCACCAGCGCGGGGTCGGCAACGACCTGGTGACGCCGCGCCCCGAGTGGCGCTTCCCGGGCCTCACCCCCGGCGACCGCTGGTGCGTCGTGGCCCAGCGCTGGCTGCAGTCCCATCAGGACGGTGCGGCCGCACCGGTCGTCCTGGCCGCCACCCACGAGCGCGCGCTCGAGGTCGTTCCCCTGCAGCTGCTGCAGGCGTACGCCGCCGACATCCCCGACGACCCCCGCTCGCTGCTGTGAGGAGCCTGCAGGCCGACTGCTCGCAGTGCTTCGGCCTGTGCTGCGTCGCCCTGCCGTTCGCGCGTTCGGCCGACTTCCCGGTGGACAAGGCGGCGGGCGAGCCGTGCCGCAACCTGCTGGCGGACCACCGCTGCGGCATCCACCACCGCCTCGCGCAGGACGGCTGGCGCGGCTGCGTGACCTTCGACTGCTTCGGCGCGGGGCAGCAGGTCTCCCAGGTGACCTTCGGGGGTGTCTCCTGGCGGGAGGCGCCCGACACCGCCCCGAGCATGTATGCCGTCCTGCCCGTCATGCGTCAGCTGCACGAGATGCTCGCCCACCTCCAGGACGCCCTCGCGCTGGAGCCGGGCGCTGCGCTGCGCGCCGACCTCTCCGACGCGCTCGCCGAGGTCGAGGCCGCCACTGGCGGCACCCCTGACCAGGTCCTCGCCGTCGACCTCGCCGCGCTGCGCTCGCGCGTGGGCGGCCTGCTCCGTGACGTCAGCGCGAGCGAGCGGGCGCGGCGCAGGAGGCGTGCCGGCATACCCACGCCCCCGCGGCGGCTGCGCGCGGGCGCCGATCTCGCTGGTGCCGACCTGCGGGGCCGCGACCTGCGGACCGCGGACCTGCGCTGGGCCGATCTGCTCGGCGCCGACCTGCGCGATGCCGACCTGCGCGGGGCACGGCTCGACGGCGCCCTCTTCCTGACCCGACCGCAGCTGGCTGCCGCGCGCACCTGAGCACGGCCGGCCGGGCCATTCGCGCGTTAGCGCACCGCGGCGGCGAGCCGGCACGCACAATCGAGGCACCAACTCGTCGAGCACCGGAGTGCACCGTGCGCCGAGCCCGCGCCACCAGCACCACCAGGGCCAGCAGCGCCACCAGCGCCACCAGCGCCACCAGCGTCGTGGTGGTGGGTGTGCTGGGCCTGCTCGCCGCGGCCCTCGCCGGGTGCTCCTCGGGCGAGCCGCAGGTCGAGCTGAGCCAGGTGGGCGCCGCCACGGGCACCCCGGTGCCGACGCAGACCGTGACCGTCACACAGGTCGAGACCCGCACCGTCACGGCGACGACCACCCGGGTGCAGACGGCCACGGTGACGGTCTCGCCCACGGTCACGGTGACCGCGCTGCCGCACCCGACCCTGACGACGAGCGCCGTCTTCAACCGGCCCGCCGCGCAGGCCGACTACGGCAACCTGGTGGGCGACGTGGGCGTGCTCGACCGGATGACGTTGTCGGGCAACGCCGCGGCCCTGCAGCTCGACCTGCTCGGCCAGCACCTGAGCGGGCTCGCGGCCAACGGGCCGCCGCCCGGGCTCGATCCCCCCAGCTACTACGGGCGGCTCTACTCCCTCGGCCTCTTCGCCCGCGCCGCCTCCGACGAGGCCCAGGCCGGCTCACCGGTGGCCGCGAGCCGTTACACCGTGATCCGGCAGGAGACCGGCGTGCTCCTCTCCCTGGTCGACGGTGCCCTCTCGACGAGGTTCGTGCTTCCCCCACCCGCACCCCGGGTGACGAGCCCTGCCGCGCCTTCCTCGACGGCGCGCTGAGCACTTCAGCGCGACGCTGCGCGCTCGGTGTGGATCCGCTGCGCGAGACGGGACTGCGAACGCCGCCGCACCGGCACGCGCGACCACACCGCCTGCTGCAGGGCCAGGGTCAGCCAGCCCGCCAGGGCCATGCCGACGATGTTGAGGACGAGCTGCAGGCCGCTGCCGCGCACCTCATGCCACGCGCCGAAGGCGAGCCCGAGCGCGACGTTGCCGGCCGCCGGGATCGTGGTGACGGAGATGAACACGCCGCTGAGGCCCCCGATCTTGGACGAGGTCAACGAGAGCACGCCCGCGGCCGCTGCGAGGACCGCGACGATGAACGACCACTTGTCCGGGCTGTAGATGAAGCCGGTGCTGGGCCGGCTCCCGGTGAGGTCGTGCAGCGTGACCCAGCCGAGCGCGCGGGCGATGAGTGCGGCGAGGCACGTGACGACGATCGCCACGCCGAAGCCGACGACCAGCGATCGCGCTGCGACGCCGAGGAGCAGGTGTCGGCGCCGCACCAGCGCCACTCCCAGGGCCGCAATGGCCCCGAACTCGGGCCCCAGCACCATGGCGCCGATGACCAGGATCTGCGAGTCGAGCACGATGGCGATGCCGGCGATGAGCGTCGCGAGCGTCATGAACGACAGGAAGGTCCAGTTGAGCTCGCTGTCCTCGTAGGACCGTTGGGCCACCTCTGCCCAGACGACGGCGTCGGCGCTGCTGCCCGGGGTCTGCTCCTCCGCCTCCAGGCCCGGCCGCGAGATCCACGTGGGCACCGGCTCGAGCTGCACCGAGCCCTGCTCGTGGGCCCCGAGGTCCCGGAGGCGGTCGACGAGCTCGTTCACGCCCTCTCTCGCGACGTCGGCGTGCACCACGTCACCGACGGGACGGAGCGCCGCTCCGCGCAGGACGGAGAGCGTGCTCACGGCCGTGGAGTCGGCGAGCAGCTGGGTCACCCGCTCGGTCAGGGCACTCGGGACGGTGACGGTGAGGCGCAGCATGCCGCACAGTCTGCCGCCCGTTCGACGCAACGCCACTCGGTTGACTCCGGCGCCTGCGCGTCCGATCGTGACAACTGCACGGTCCTTCGGTGAAGGGATGTCCATGAGCTGTGTCAGCGGACCCGGCGGATGCCTGACCCGCAGCATCCACCCGGATACAGTCGCGCTCGCGACGGCCGGCGCTCCGGGGACCGAGGTGCTCTCGTGAGTCACGGGGCCTCGCAAGGGCACTCCCACAGCGCTGCCGCTGCCCACGCCGGCGGGCGCCACCGCTGGCGGCTGGGCGTCGCCTTCGGGCTCGTCGCGGCGTTCTTCGTCGTGGAGCTCGTGGCCGGGCTGCTGGCCGACTCGCTGGCGCTGCTCTCGGACGCGGGGCACATGGCGGCCGACGTCGTGACCCTCGGGGCGGCGCTGGTCGCCACGCGGATCGCCACGCGTGCTGACAGGACCGGCCGCCGCACCTTCGGCTCCTACCGCGCGGAGGTCTTCGCCTCGGGCCTTGCCGTGCTGCTGATGCTGGGGGTGGCCGTCTATATCGTCGTCGAGGCCCTCGGTCGCATCGGGACCCATCCGGAGATCGCCTCGGGCACCATGCTCGTCGTGGGCGTCATCGGCCTCGTGGTCAGCCTCGTCGCCCTGGTCATGCTGCGCGGTGGTGCCGGCGAGAGCCTCAACGTCAAGGGCGCCTACCTCGAGGTCGTCGCCGACGCCGTCGGCTCCGTCGGCGTCATCGCTGCGGCCCTGCTGGTGCGGGCGACCGGTAGCGCCTGGTGGGACACCGTGGTCGCGCTCGCCATCGCCGTCTTCGTGGCCGTGCGTGCTGTCGGGCTCGGGCGTGAGGTGCTGGCCGTGCTGGGACAGCACGCACCGCCGGGCATAGACCCCGCCGAGCTCGACCGGGCCCTCGGCGAGGTGCCGGGCGTCACCGAGGTCCACGACCTGCACGTGTGGACCCTGACGTCGGGCATGGACGTCGCCACCGCCCACCTGGTGGTGGCAGCCGGAGACGCCGGGCACGACGTGCTCGAACAGGCGAGCGGCATGCTGCGCGAACGCTTCCACGTCGCCCACGCGACGCTGCAGGTCGAGACCACAGACCGCTCGGAGTGCCGCGGCGCCGACTGGTGAGCACGGGGGCCCGGCGTCCGTCTTCGCCGGCGAGCGCCCCGCACGAACTGGCGCGCCCCTCCGTCTTCGCTGGCGAGCGCCCGCACAATCTGGCCGGCCCCCTCCGTCTCCCCATGTCCGCCGCACCTACCTCGGCCTGGTCGACGCAGCACTGCGCGCCTTCCCCGCCCACGCCGCCGTCGGCCCCCACATCCCGACGTGGTGGGGCGTACGCAACGGGTGGGGAGCCTGCGACCGCGAGGACCTGTGGTGGTTCCGGGACCACCGTTCACCACCGGTGCTGAGACCACGGCAGGATGGCCGCATGGCCGACAGCAAGGGTGAAGGGGCGACCGACGAGGCGACGACGCCGCCGCCGACCGAGATCAGCGAGGCGGCGACGGCATACGCCGCGGTGCGTCCCGAGCTCGAGGTGGCGACGGGACTGTTCGTCGAGATGGTCACCGGGCTGCTCGACGACGCGGGCATCAACTACCTCAGCGTGACGGGCCGCACCAAGACCGTCGCCTCGTTCGCCGCCAAGGCCGAGCGCCTCCGCGACGGCCAGCTGCTCTACCCCGAGCCGCTGACCGACATCACCGACCAGATCGGCGTCCGGGTCATCACCTACGTCCACGACGACGTCGCGGCCGTGGCAGAGCTGCTGGGCGAGGAGCTCGCCGTCCTCGACGACCGGGACCTGGGCCTCGAGACCGCGCGCGCCGGCCGGTTCGGCTACGCCAGCCGGCACCTGCTGCTCTCCGTCGACGCGAGCCGCACGGTGCCCACGGCCTACCAGTCGCTGCGCCGCCTGAGTGCCTCGGTGCAGATCCGCACGGTGCTGCAGCACGCCTGGGCCGAGTTCGAGCACGACATCCGCTACAAGGGCACCATCCCCGAGGAGCACGCCCATGAGCTGGACCGCCGGTTCACCCTCGCCGCCGGGCTCATCGAGCTGGCCGACCGCGAGTTCTCCGCGATCCGGGACCGGCTCCAGATGGCGGTGCCGCCGACCCTCGCCGCCCCCGCCGAGCACGACCCGCGGATCAGCTCACAGGACCTCGCGAAGTTCCTCGCATCGCGCTACGCCGGCGCCGGCTGGGCCCGCACCGACCACTACACCTGGGTCTCCGGCCTGCTGCTCGAGCTGGGCATCACCTCGGTCGACGCCCTCGAGGCGGTGATCGCACCCGTCGACGGCGCCGACCTGATCGAGCGCATGGGCTACAAGTACCCGCCCGGTGCGGTGCGCCGCCTCGACGACGCCCTCCTGGCCACCTTCGGCACGCGCTACCTCGAGCTCGAGGGCAACGCCCACCGCCGCGCCTCCCTCGAGGCCCGCCTCGAGCGCCTCGGGGGCGCCTCCTGAGCGTCGCCCTCCGAGACAGCACCCGGAAGTTGTCGATTCCTCGGGCGTGAGTTCGTCACGATGGTGTGGCGAGGGTCGCCACGTGCGGCAGGCCTCGAGGCCGCCCGCACCCGTTCGAGAAGGAGCCGACCATGGCTGACACGTACGCCTACCTGATCCACGAGCCCGACTGGGACTCCGACGCCGTCTTCGCCGACCCGGCTGCTGGGGAGACCTCCTTCAAGGAGCACGAGGCGTTCCAGAAGGCGGTCGCCGATCTCGGCGCCCGCATCGTCGGTGGGAGCGCCCTGCAGAGCTCCCGCCACGGAGGCACCGTCAAGCCCGGCGGGGCCGGCCGGCTCGTGGAGGACGCCGTCTACACGGACGGCCCGTTCCCCGACACCTCCGAGGTCATCACCGGCTTCTACCTCGTCGAGGCCGACGACGAGGACACCGCCCGTCGGATCGCCGCCCTGGTGCCCACCGGCGGCCACATCGAGTGGCGCAAGGTCTTCCCGACGGGGATGTGAGTGCCGCTCGGGACGGGTGAGTTCGAGGAGGCGTGGCCGCGCATCGTGCGCGCCCTCGCCTCCTTCACCGGCAGCCTCGACGACGCGGAGGAGTATGCCGCAGAAGCCGTCGCGCGAGCCGCGGCCCACGAGCGCGCCGGTGGGAGTCCCATCGAGTCGTATACCGCCTGGTGCACGTCCGTCGCCAAGCGCGCCTGGCTCGACGACGCCCGGCGGCGCACGGTGGAGAGACGCCTCGCGCCGCAGCTCGCCCGTCCCGAGGCGGAGGCTCGCACCGACCCGTCCGACCACACCGTCATGGACACCGACCTGTCCCGTGAAGGCCTGGACGACCGTCTCGCCCTGCTCTTCGTGGCCTGCGACGAGGCGCTCTCACCCACCTCACGCATGGTGCTGGCACTGCGGGTCGTCTGCGGGCTGACGATTCCCGAGATCGCCGGGCACCTCGGCGTGCAGGAGACTGCTGCGGCGGCTCGGCTGACCCGCGCGAAGCGCGCCCTCGGCGAGGCCCGCGGCGCCTTCCTCGTGCCGCCGCCGGCAGAGCAACAGCGGCGGCTCCCGTCGTGCTCGCCTGTGTCGCAGGCATGTTCACCGTTGCGCACCGCACGGCCCTCGACCCGGCCGACGCCCTCGCCGACACCGGCCGTCAGGCGCTGTCGATCGCCGACGCCCTCGTCGCCGCCTTCCCCCGCGACACCGAGGTCCGCGGCCTGCGCGCGGTCATCCGGCTCGGGCTCGCTCGCCGCCCGGCACGGGTGGACCACACCGGCACGGCCCTCGCCCTCGACGAGGTGGACCGTACTCGCTGGGACCGTGAGCTTCTCGGCGCCGGCCTCGACGACGCCACCCTCGCAGCCGACGGCGACGGCCGCTTCGCCGTCGAGGCGGCGATCGCGGGGCTGCACTCCGTCGCACCCTCCTTCGAGCGCACCGACTGGACGCGGATCGTCCAGCTCTACGGTGCGCTCGAGGAGCGCTGGCCCTCCCCCTCGGTCCGGGTCGCGCGCCTCGTCACCACGGCGCACGCCGTCCTCGCCGGTGAGGCCGGCGCAGGAGCGACGTCGCTGACCGAGGTGGAGCGGGAGCTCACGTCCCTCGAGACGCGCGGACCGGCATACGCCAGCCGTGACGCCGCACTCGCCCTCGCCGACCTCCAGTGGCGCACGGGACGGCGGGAGCACGCGGCCCAGCGCTATCGCGACCTCGCCGAGGTCATCGACGTGGAGCCGTTGCGCCGCTTCTGCCTGCGGCGCGCCCTCACTCCCCCGTGACCCCGTCGATCGCCTCACGGAGGAAGTCGGCGTGGCCGTTGTGACGCGCGTACTCCTCGATCATGTGCAGCAGGATCCACCGGAGCGTGAACGACTGGTTCTCCTTGCGGGAGAGAGTCGCCGACCGGAACTCGAGCCCGCCCTCGGCCAGCGCCGCGTCGATGTCGCGACGCGCCTGCTCGACCGACTCGTCCATCAGCCGGCGCAGCTGCTCCGGGCTGTCGTCCTTCGCCGAGGTCAGCTCCCAGTCGCGGTCCGCGTCCCAGTCGGCGCTCGACCACGGCTCCGGCATCGGGCGTCCGTGCAGCACCTCGCCGAACCAGCTCGCCTCGTTGAGTGCCACGTGCTTGAGCAGGGCGCCCAGGGTCAGCGTCGACGGCGGCAGTGGCTGCGCCAGCTGCTCGGCGGTCAGTCCCGCGGCCTTCATCCGGAGCGTGTCGCGGTGGTAGTCGAGGAAGGCCACGAGGGTGGTCGCCTCGTCGGCGTCGAGCGGCGGGTCCGTGCGGTGCACCGGTGATGGGGTCGTCATGGGACCGACGCTAGTGTCCGAGGCGCGGAAATCGCCTGCCCGTTCCCGGCTCCGGGAGCACACTGGCCCCGTGCCGTCATCGAGCCAGTGGGTCGCCTTCCTCGTCGCGTCGATCCTCTTCATCCAGGTCCCGGGTCCCAGCCTGCTCTTCACCATCGGACGCGCGCTGACCGTGGGCCGGCGTGAGGCGCTGCTGTCGGTCGCCGGGAACGCGATCGGGGTCACCGTCCAGGCGCTCCTCGTCGCCGTCGGTCTCGGTGCGGTCGTCGCGGCGAGCGCCACCGCCTACTCGGTCATCAAGGTCGCCGGCGCCGTCTACGTCATCTGGCTCGGCATCCAGGCGATCCGGCACCGCCGTGAGGCGCGCGAGGCGATGGGTGCGCAGCGAGCACCCCTGTCGCCGAAGCGAGGTCATGCGTTGCGCGTCGGCGTGGTCGTCGGCCTGACGAACCCCAAGACGATTCTCTTCTTCGTCGCCTTCCTCCCGCAGTTCGTCAACACGGGGGCCGGGCACGTCGCCGTGCAGATGGCGCTCCTCGGCGGCCTCTTCGGCGTCATGGCGGTCTGCAGCGACAGCATGTGGGCGCTCCTCGCCGCCCGGGCACGGGAGTGGTTCGCGCGCAAACCCGGTCGGCTCGACACGCTGGGAGCGACCGGCGGCGTCATGATGGTCGGCCTCGGCGCCACCATGCTCGCGACCGAATAGGCCACAGGCCAGCGACCTCCGAGGAGATCTGTTTGACTGCAAGGGTGACAACCCCTCAGGTCGCGTCAGCTGCGGATCGACACGCATCACTCGACCGGGTCCACGAGCACGAGCGCGCGATCGAGCAGGCGAAGAGGGCGTATGCCGCCCTCCCGCCCGACCGCCCCGTGCGGCTGGCCAAGCGCACGTCCAACCTCTTCCGGACCCGCAGCGCCACCGACGCTCCGGGGCTGGACCTGTCGGCCTTCCGCGGCGTCGTCGAGGTGCGACCCGGCCGGAGCGGCGAGCCGGCCACCGCCCTCGTCGGCGGTCTGACCACCTACGAGCAGCTCGTCGACGAGCTGCTGCCCCACGGCTACGTCCCGCTCGTCGTGCCGCAGCTGCGCACCATCACCATCGGCGGCGCGGTCACCGGACTCGGCATCGAGGCCGCGTCGTTCCGCAACGGACTGCCGCACGAGTCGGTGCTGCAGATGCGGATCCTGACCGGCGACGGCGAGGTCGTGACCGCCACGCCGGACGGTGAGCACGCCGACCTCTTCCGCACCTTCCCCAACTCCTACGGCTCGCTCGGCTACGCGCTCGACCTGCTCATCGAGCTGGAGCCGGCCCGGCCCTACGTCGCCCTTCGGCACGTGCGCTTCGACTCGCTCGAGGCGCTCACCGGCGCGGTCGGCGACGTCATGGCCTCGCAGACGTGGGACGGCGACCGTGTCGACTTCCTCGACGGTGTCGTCTTCAGCGCCCGGGAGGCCTACCTCACCCTCGGCCGATGGACGGACACCCTCGAGGGGCAGGCCCGCCCGAGCGACTACACCGGTGAGGAGATCTTCTACCGCTCGATCCAGTCGCGTCGCACCGACGTGCTGACCGCACACGACTACCTGTGGCGCTGGGACACGGACTGGTTCTGGTGCAGCCGCGCCTTCGGCGCCCAGAACCCCACGATCCGCCGGCTCTGGCCTCGCGACCGGCTCCGCAGCGACGTCTACTGGAAGATCGTCGCCTTCGAGAACCGGCACCGCGTCATGGCCCGCATCGACCGGCTCCGCGGCCTGCCCGACCGCGAGCGCGTCGTGCAGGACGTCGAGATCCCGCTCGAGCACACCGCCGAGTTCGTCGAGTGGTTCCTGCGCGAGGTGCCCATCGAGCCCGTGTGGCTGTGCCCGGTGAAGCTGCGGCCGGAGGGGTATGCGGCCGCCGACGACACGCCCTGGCCGCTCTACCCGATGCGCCGTGACGAGCCCTACGTCAACGTCGGGTTCTGGTCCACGGTGGCCATCGAGCCGGGGGCGGTCGACGGTGACGTCAACCGTCGCATCGAGGGGGAGGTGACGAGGCTCGGGGGCCACAAGTCGCTCTACTCCGACGCGTACTACGACGAGACGACCTTCGCCGCACTCTACGGCGGCACCCAGTACGCCCCCGTCAAGCACAGGTACGACCCGAGGGGACGATTCCCCACTCTCTACGAGAAGGCGGTGCAGGCACGATGACGCTCACGGTGGGACAGGCATTCGACCGGGTGTTCGGCCCCGAGGCCCCGGTGCGGGTCATCGCGTACGACGGCTCGGAGGGCGGCAGCCCGGACGGGCTCGTGCTGCGGCTGACCAACGCCGACGCGCTCAACCACATCCTGGCCTCGCCCGGCGACCTCGGCCTGGCCCGCGCCTACCTCAGCGGTGACCTCGTCATCGAGGGGATGGACGAGGCCGACCCGTACGACGTGCTGCGGGTCGTGCGCGACGGGCTCACCCCGCGCCGCCCGGACCGCCGCGACGCCGCGGAGCTGGCCCGCTTCGTGGCGCACCACCGGCCGCACCCGCCGGCCCTGCCAGCGGAGGAGACGCCGAGTCCCCTGCGTCGCCTGGCCCACGGCCTGCGGCACGGGCGTACGCGTGACGCCGACGCGATCTCCCACCACTACGACGTGTCCAACGAGTTCTACGAGCACGTCCTCGGCCCGTCGATGACCTACACGTGCGCCTGCTTCCCCACGGACGAGGCCTCGCTCGAGGAGGCCCAGGCGTACAAGTACGACCTCGTCGCCAGGAAGCTCGGCCTCGAGCCGGGCATGCGCCTACTCGACGTCGGCTGCGGCTGGGGCGGCATGGTGCGCCACGCCGTGAAGCACTACGGCGTCACGGCCCTGGGCGTCACCCTCTCGCGCGAGCAGGCCACCTGGGCCCAGCGGGCGATCGAGGCCGACGGGCTCGGCCACCGGGCGGAGGTGCGACACGGCGACTACCGCGACGTCACCGAGCGCGGCTTCGACGCCATCAGCTCCATCGGCCTGACCGAGCACATCGGCGTCAAGAACTACCCGGACTACTTCCGCTTCCTGCGTGAGCGCCTGCGGGACGAGGGGCGCCTGCTCAACCACTGCATCACCCGGCCGGACAACAAGCACGCGGGCCTGCCCTCGCGCGGGTTCATCAACCGCTTCGTCTTCCCCGACGGGGAGCTGACCGGCAGCGGCGACATCGTGCGCGTCATAGAGGACGAGGGCTTCGAGGTGCGCCACCACGAGAACCTGCGCGAGCACTACGCCCGGACGTGCGCCGCGTGGAACGGCAACCTCTCCAAGCACTGGGACGAGTGCGTCGAGCTCGCCGGCCTCGGCCGCGCCCGGGTGTGGGGCCTCTACCTCGCCGGGTCGCGCCTGGCGTTCGAGCGCAACGAGATCCAGCTGCACCAGGTCCTCGCGTCGCGCACGAGCAGCGAGGGCGTGTCGGGCTTCACGCTCCGGCCGCGCTTCGAGCCGTCCGACGGCTGAGAGCCGGGCGCGCCTGCCTCAGCGGGTCCGACCGTGCCGACCGTGCCGACGTCAGCCGACGTCAGCCGACGTCAGTCGGGTCTCACTCCGACCCGCCGAGGTCGACGTCGTAGGCCTCGTAGACGAGGTCGCCGCCCCGCCGGCGGTGCCGCACGAGCCGGCCGACCAGCACGGTGAGCTCCTCGCGGAAGACCGGGAGGTCGCCGATGGTGCCGCCGTGCTCGAGCACGGTGAGGTAGCCGTGGATCACCTCCCGCAGCTCGCGGTGCTCCGCCACCAGCCGGTCGACCGGGGTGGAGAGGCGGGGGGCGGCGTGGCGCAGCCGCTCGTAGAGGCCGCCCGGGCCCTCCGTCAGGGTGACGTGGTCCTCGAAGTCGTGCGCGAGCTCGGCGAGGGCCGCCCGGACGCGCTCGCGCCACATGCCTCCGCGGGCGATCGGTGCCTCGAGCGCCAGGTCCACCGCCGCGACCGACTCGCGCAGCTCGGACCGGTGCAGCCGCACCCGCTCGAGGTGGACGGCCAGGTCCGCAGCAGTCTCGACCGCCGACACAAGGGGCGGACTGGCTGCATTCGGCTGGACACTCATGGCACGACCTCCGTGCCGTCAATGGTCGCCCCCGGATGCGTGGTTCGTCCAGAGTGCTGGCGTGTCAGGCCAGCGAGAGGAAGAGCTTCTCCATCTCGGCGACGTCCATGGTGTCGCCGTCGGGGTGGGTGATGCACTCTCGCAGCGCGGTGGCGATGACGGCGAAGCCGGCGCGGTCGAGGGCCTTGGAGACGGCGGCGAGCTGCGTGACGATGTCCCTGCAGTCGCGGCCCTCCTCGATCATCCTGACGATGCCGCCGATCTGGCCACGGGCGCGGTTGAGGCGCCGGATGACCGACTGCATCTCGTCCAGGTCGAGCTCCACGGCATCCTCCTGAGGTGTCCGGGTCGGACGCTCAGGATACCCCCGCGCGTATGCCGGGGGTGGGCGTCCCGGCCGCTCGGGCCGTGTGCCGTGGGGCCGGCCCGTCAGCCCTTCGCTGCGCTGCCGCGTCGTGACAGGGAGTCGATCGCCACCGCCGCGATGAGCACGAGGCCCGTGACGATGTACTCCCACTGCACCTCGAGGCCCTGCAGGTACATCCCGTTGTAGATGCCGCCGATCACCAGGCCACCCAGCACCCCTGCGGCAGCCTTTCCCCGGCCGCCGAAGAGCGAGCAGCCGCCGATGACCGCCGCGGCCACCGCGTACAGGACGAGCTGTCCACCGTTGACGTTGTTCGACATCCCGCCGAGGTAGGAGGCGTAGAGCAGGCTCGCGATACCCGCCGTCATCGAGCAGAGCACGAAGGCCCCGGTGCGGATGCGGTCGACCCGGACGCCGGCGCGCCGGGCGGCCTCGACGTTGCCGCCGATGGCATACACGTAGCGGCCGAAGCGGGTGCGCTCCAGCAGAAACGTCCAGGCGCCGAGCACCAGGAGCACGATGAAGATCGCCCACGGCACGCCTTCGAGGGTGCCGAGGGCCGCACGGTTGACGTTGCAGACGATGACGACGACCGCTCCCACCACGGCGAGGAAGCAGATCTTGGCGATCGTCACGCTGCGCGGGGGCGCGACCAGCCCGCTGCGCCGGCGCCGGTTGTCGCGCACGAACTGGCTGAGGCCGATCAGGCCGACGACGACGATCAGCGCGACCCAGCCCTGCAGCGGCGACACCTGGCCCCACATGAGGTCGTAGAGCGCGTGGACGTTCGCCCCTTCGCCGCTGAGGCTGGGGTAGCCGGAGAAGGGACCGAAGGCGAGGACGATGAGCAGTACACCATTGAAGACGAGCAGGCCACCGAGCGTGACGATGAACGAGGCCAGGCGCAGCCGCGTGATCAGGGTGCCCTGGATCGCGCCGATGAGGGCGGTGACCGCGAGCGCCGCGGCGATCGCCGCCCACCACGGCCAGTCGACCGTGGCCGGCTGGACGAGCTGCACCGCGACCACGGCCCCCACCGGCCCGACGTAGCCGATCGACAGGTCGATCTCGCCGAGGAGCAGGGCGAAGATCTCGCCCATCGCGAGCACCATGAAGACGGCGCTCTGCAGGATCAGGTTCACGACGTTGCCCGCGGAGAGGAAGACGTGTCCCGGGCTGATCGCCTGGAACACCACCCCGATGGCGAGCAGCCCCAGCACGACGGGGAGCATCCCGCTCTCACCGCTCCGCAGGCGCAGCGCCACTGCGTGCAGGTACTCCCGCAGCGACTGGGCCACCACCTCCGGGGGGACGAGAGCCTCGGCGACCTCCTCCGCCGCCGTCAGGTCCTCGCCGTTCGCCTCCGTCCCCTCCTCGAGCGCCCCTCCGGTTGTGGCCGGGGACGGCGTCCCTTCGGCAGGCTCGGCGGGCAGCGGGGGTGGGCTCGCCCTCTCGGGCGCCGGTGGTGACCCGACCAACGCCGTGGCCCTGGCCGCCGCCGTGGCCCTGGCCGCCGCCGTGACCCCGACGGTGGTCGCCGCGCGGCGCCCTGACGTCATGAACTCCACCACGCTCTGCCGGTCGAGCTCGGTCGCGTCCTGCTCGGTCACCATGCGCCCGAGGTAGAGCACCGCGATCCGGTCCGCGACGGCGAAGACGTCGTTGAGGTTGTGCGAGACGAGCAGGACGGCGAGCCCGTGGTCGCGCAGCCGCCGGATGAGGGCGAGCACCATGGCCGTCTGGGTGACCCCCAAGGCGGCGGTCGGCTCGTCCATGATGACCAGCCGGGAGTTCCACATCACGGCGCGTGCCACGGCGACGGACTGGCGCTGGCCGCCGGAGAGGGAGGCCACCGGCTGCCGGATCGAGCGCACCGTGGTGACGCCCAGGCCGGCGAGGGTGGTGGCGGCGTCCCGCTCCATGTCGTCCTCGTCCAGGATCCGGTGCCGCACCTTCTCGCGACCCAGGAACATGTTCTGGACGATGTCGAGGTTGTCGGCCAGCGCGAGGTCCTGGTAGACGGTCTCGATGCCCAGGGCGGACGCGTCGCGGGGCGTGTGGATGGGCACCGGCTTGCCCTCCCAGAGGATCACGCCCGAGTCCGGCTGGTGGATGCCGGCGATGCACTTGATGAGCACCGACTTGCCGGCACCGTTGTCGCCGCACAGCGCGGTGACCCGACCTGCCGGGACGTCGAGGTCGACGTGCGACAGGGCCTGCACGGGGCCGAAGCTCTTGGAGAGGCCCCGGACCCGCAGCAGCGGAACGTCCGAGTCGTCGGCCCCGTCGTCGGCCCCGTCGTCGGCCCTGCCGTCGGCCCTGTCGTCGTCCGCGTCGACGCTCACGGGGTGATGCCCACGGCCGAGCAGGCGCTGGCGCCGACGGCCTTGCACAGCGCTGCCGCGACGATGAACTTGTCCCGGATCACGGTGTCGTTCATGTTCGAGCCGACGACCCAGGTCGGGGTCAGCAGCGACGCCGGCTGCGGGGCACCGGACACGCCCGGAGGCGGGTTCGTCACGGCGTTGATCAGGCCCTTGGGCGGCGCCTGACCCGCGCGCAGGAACGTGGCGATGGCAACCGCGTCCTGGGTCTCGAGGTAGATCGGCTTGTAGACCGAGCCGCACTGGTAGCCCTGGAGCACGTTCTCCATTCCCTGGATCGTGGCGTCCTGGCCCGTCGTCGGGACCTTCTTCGGTCCGACGCCCTTGCTCTTCAGCACCGTGACGACGGCGTTGGCCAGGCCGTCGTTGGCCTCGACCGTCGCATTGATCTCCGGGTGGGCGGTGAACTGCTGGGTGAAGATCGTCGCGCCGGTCGCGTTGACCCAGTTGGGCGTGATCTTGTCGCCGACCAGGACCCAGCCCTTGCCGTTCGTGGTGCCCGCGGGCAGGGGCGTCGTGCTCTTGTCCCAGATGACGCTGTTGTAGCCCTGCGCGAAGGAGACGGCGTTCGGGTCGGTGTCCTGGCCACCGTCGAGCTCGAAGACCTTGGGGCTCTTGACTCCCCAGGCGTCGACGCAGGAGACGAACCCCTGCCCGATCAGCTTGCCGACCTTGACGTTGTCGAAGCTGACGTAGTAGGTCTTCGATCCGGCGAACGTGGCCCGGTCGTAGCTGATCAGCGCGACGCCGTGCGAGGCTGCATACGACTGGACCTGCGATCCGACGGTGCTGTTGAGCGGGTCGAAGATCAGCACCGAGGCGCCCTTGGCGATGTCGGCCTGTGCGAGGGCGACCTCCGTCGCGTCGACGCCCTGGGCGTTGTCGATCTTGTACTGCGACGAGTCGTAGCCCGCAGCCTCGAAGGCCTTCTTGAAGAAGGGGGCGTCGAAGTCGACATAGCGCGTCGACGACGTCGTGTCGGGCAGGATGACCCCGACCATCCCCTTGCCGGCCGTGGTCAGGCTCTTCAGCTGTGACATCGCCGAGAAGGCGAGGTCGAACGAGCTGACGCTGACGCCCGAGGCCGCTCCCGCCGACCCACCGGTGCTCGAGCCCATTGGACTGCTCGGCGTCGAGCCGGACGACGCCGGCGTGTTGGTGTTGCCGCACGCCGCCATCCCCAGTGCCACGACGGACATCGAGGCGAGGGCACCCACGATGCGGGCGCGACCGACTGTGTTGCGTACTCTCATGACCGAGCCTCCTTGGCCCATCTGCGAACGCCCTGTGGGGCCGGCCGTCGTCCGGCACCTCGGCCCGGACGGTGCGCGCGGCGGCGATCGGCGTGCAGGGTCGGGCCAAGAGCCTCACAGGCTGCGAGGACGCGCTGCCGTGCCCGTGCGCCGATGCGGCGGCCACGCGGCTGCGCGGGTGGGGGACCCGGAGTCCCCGAGCGGGAGGGGGTGCGCCGCCGTGCCAGCACGTGCCCTTCGCGTGTCGGCGGACCAGCGGCTACCCACGTCCTCGTGGGCACTGGACATCCCACGTTCTCAGGCTAGGTCGCGGCTCGGGCCACGCGACGGCGAATGCGCAAGACCGGCGCGCCGAGCTCCGCGTCGGCCCGTCCCGGCTCAGCCCGAGCGGGGTGCGTACATGATGAGCGCGACGCCGACGAGGCAGACCAGCGCCCCGGCCACGTCCCACCGGTCGGGACGGAAGCCGTCGGCGACCATGCCCCAGAGCAGTGACCCGCCGATGAAGACCCCTCCGTATGCGGCGAGGATGCGCCCGAAGCTCGCGTCCGGTTGCAGCGTGGCGACGAACCCGTAGAGCCCGAGCGCGACGACCCCCGCCCCGACCCACAGCCAGCCCCGGTGCTCGCGCACCCCCTGCCAGACGAGCCAGGCGCCGCCGATCTCGGCGACGGCGGCGAGGACGAAGAGCAGGATCGAGCGGGTGACGGTCACGCGCGCCATCGTCGCACCGTCGCGGCGCCTCCCTCGCGGTGCTCGTCAGAGGTGGCTCGTCAGAGGTCGGACTCAGCCGCACGAATCGTCAACTCGCGTTGACAACGGTGATGACGCGGTATACGGTGTCAACCGAGATTGACGCACGCCGACGGGACCGGAGTGACCATGGAGGTGGAGGACGTGCTGGCACTGGCTCGAGCGACGGGAGACGACGACCCGCGTGCCGCACTGGCCGCTGCACGCGAGCTGCGGCGGGCAGCCGACCGCACCGAGGCAGCAGTGGTGCGCCGCGCCCGCAACCAAGGGCTCGCCTGGGCCGACATCGCCGAGCAGCTCGGTGTCAGCCGGCAGGCGGTGCACAAGAAGTACGGCCGCCGCTGACCCGTGTCGAAACGGCGGTGAGCCGTTCGTTGACAGGGTGGGTGGCGGCGGACCCGCCCACGACCGGAGGAGAACCATGACCGAGTACCTGATCACGTTCAACGACGAGTGGGTGCAGGAGCACACCGAGGAGCAGATCAAGGACAAGGCCGCGGCCGCCCGGGAGGTGCTCGACGACATGCGGGCCGTGGACGCGCTCGTCTTCACCAACGGCGGGCTCGACCGGTCCACGGCCCTCTTCAGCGTCGAGGCGAGGGACGGCGAGCCCGTCTTCAGCGACGGCCCCTACGTCGAGACCAAGGAGCACCTCGGCGGCTTCTGCGTCGTGGACGTCGCCGACGACGAGGCGGCCCGCTACTGGGCTGGTCGGCTGGCGACGGCGCTCGAGTGGCCCCAGGAGGTGCACCGCTTCCGCGGCCCCGGCCAGGTGCGACAGGCCCGACCGGCCGTCTAGACCCGCGCGTCCGGCGCCGGCAGGCACCGCCCGGAGCCTGTGCGTTGGGTCGTCACGCGACCCAGGCCGGCCGCCGGGCCGGTGCGAGTCTCCTGATGACCCAACGCACAGGGGGCGGACCCGAGCGCGGCCACTCGGCGCGACGCGCCGCCCCTGCGTCGGGCTGCTCGCTCGACCCGCCCGCTCAGCCCTCGCGGCGCAGGACAACGACGGTGTCGAGCGCCACGCGCTCGCCGTCCTCCGTCTCGACGGGCCGTCCCCGGATCCCGGACTGCAGGGCCGTGACGGGCAGCCCCTCGGCGCGCTCCAGCACCTCCTCGGGGTCGTAGAGCACGCCCCGCTCGCTCGGGCCGCCCCAGCCGTCGGCGAGGTTGCGCCCGGCGTGGCCGACCACCACCACCCGCCCGCCGGGCCGCACGGCCACGACCGCCTCCCGCAGGGCCTGCCGCCACTCCTCTTCAGGCAGCTGCAGGTAGGAGAGCAGGACGAGGTCGTATGCCGCTGGGCCGCCGGGCGCCGGCTGCGTCGCGTCCGCGACGAGCGGGGTCAGCCGGGCCACGCCATCGCCGAGCCGGTCGGCAGCGAGTGACGCCATCCGCTCGACGGCAACGGCGGAGTAGTCGGCCGCCACGACCGTCCACCCCTGCTGCGCCATCCAGATCGCGTTGCGCCCCTCCCCGGCGGCGACGTCGAGGGCGTGGCCTGGCGTCAGGGGGCCGATGATCTCGGCGACGAAGCGGTTGGGCTCGGCGGACCACACGAGGTCGTGGGCGGCATACCGCTCGTCCCAGTCGCTGGCCTTCATGGCGCTCTCCTCGCTGTCAGGGGCCACCCGACGACGACCCCGATCCCATTGTGGTGGCGTGCCTCTCGTTCGTCACGGAACGGGGAACGAGCTCCGGCGCCGCGCGTAGCGTGGATGACGGAAAGGCAACGAGCATGAAGGTCCTCATCGTCCACGAGTCCCTGTTCGGCAACACCCGCCAGGTGGCGGAGACGATCGCGGAGGGCCTGCGCCAGGGCCTGGCGCCCGAGCTGGGTGAGGTCGCCCTGGTCGATGTGGACCAGGCCCCGACGAGCATCGGCGACGACGTCGGGCTGCTCCTCGTCGGCGGCCCGACGCACGCGTTCAGCATGACCCGACCCCAGACCCGTCAGGAGGCGGCCGCGAAGGGCGCGGCCTCCTCGCGGCAGGGCCTGCGTGAGTGGATCTGGGCGGTCACGCCGCGCGAGAGCCTGCCCGTGGTCACCTTCGACACCCGGGTCCACGTCAGGATGCTGCCCGGCTCCGCTGCTGCTGCAGCCGCCAAGGCATTGCGGCACCGCGGCTTCGACCGGGCCGAACGCGGCGAGACGTTCTGGGTGCGGGACACCGCGGGCCCGGTCGTGGAGGGCGAGCTCGAGCGGGCGCTCCGGTGGGGTGCGGAGCTCGCCACGCGCGTGGCGCACGGCGTCTCCTGAACCCGGTGGTGGTGGCGCGGGCTCCCGCCGACCGGGCGCTCAGGCCAGCGAGTCGAGCCAGGGTCCGAGGTGCCCCAGGACCTGCTGCGGCACCTCGAGCTGGGGCGTGTGCCCGACGCCGTCGAGGAACGCCGTCTGCCACTCGGGGTTGAGCCGTGCGGCCCGGCGCGCCGCTGAGATCGGGACGAGCCGGTCACGCGTGCCGTGCACGAGCAGGACGGGCCGGTCCACCTCGCGGATGATCCGGTCGTAGTCACGGCGTCCGCGCAGCATGCGCAGCAGCGACCGGGCGGCCCCGAGGAACTCGGCCTCCGGGCTGGGCAGCGAGCGGCGCCACGCCGCGAGCTCGACGGAGGCCTCCGTGACGGTGGGGTCGGCGCGCGTGGTGTCCGCGAAGCACAAGGCCAGCGTGCCGTGCACCCGCTGGCGGTCGCTGAAGCGCGAGGTGTAGCGCGTCAGCACGAACTCGCCGACCCGTGGCACGGCATACATGGCGAAGGTCGCGGCCACCTGCGGGTCGGGCCGGGCACCGGCGTTGGGAAGCGCGGGGTCGATGAGCGCCAGGCCGACCACCTGCTCGGGGCGACGGTCGGCGAGCAGCAGGCTGATCATGCCGCCCATCGAGTTGCCCACGAGCACGACCGGCTCGCCGAGGACCTCGTGGACGAAGCGGCTGAGCAGCGCGGCGTTGTGGTTGACGCTGGTGTCGCGCCCCAGCGCCGGCGTCAGGCCGAAGCCGGGCAGGTCGATGGCGACGACCCGGCGCTGTTCGGCGAGCGCCGGTGCGATGCCGACCCAGTTGAGGTACGAGCCGCCGAGCCCGTGGACGAGCACGACCGGCGGCCCGTCGGTGCCGCCGAAGTCGACCCAGTGCACCGGCCCGTCGAGGTCGATGCTGCGGCTGGTGCCGCCCCAGGTCGAGGCCAAGTCCAGGGGCGCCGTGGTCGGCCGCGTGCTCATGACCGCAGGTTATCGCCGGTCACGTGGGGACTCGCGCGTCACCGATCGGTCGGGGCCTGCCCCGGCTCCCCCTCGCCCTGGAAGGGCCGCACCTCCACGGGCAGGCCGGTGGCTCCGGCGATCCGCTCGGCCCAGCCGAGCACGACGTCGTAGTCGTCGGACCGCACGACCGAGATGCCCCCGAGGTGCTCCTTCGCCTCGGCGAACGGGCCGTCCGTGACCACCGCGTCGGTGCCTCCCCGCCGCCTGCGGATCGTCGTGGCGCTCGCCTGCTCACCCAGGCCACCGGCGAAGACCCAGCCGCCGGCGGCGCGGATGTCGGTGTTGACCACCTCCAGGTCGGCCATGACCTGACCGAGGTCGAGGTCCGCGGGCGGTGGCCCGTCGGGTGAGAACAGGCTGATCAGGTACGTCGTCATGGTGGTCTCCTCTCGCCAGTGCCACCCGGCTCCGGCTCTGCTCGGGCCGCACCGGGCGTGCGGCCTCCACCCTGTCCACGATCAGGGCCGGGCCACTTCGACAGTTCGGCTCAGGCGCGCGCTCGCTGCTCGACCAGCCCCAGGAGGTTGCCCTCCGAGTCGGCGACGAAGGCCATCCACTCGTCCGTGCCGGCCGGCCCGAGGGTGTCGTCCTCGTGCCCGAAGATGACGTGCGGCTCGCTGAGCACCTCGACCCCCGCAGCCCGCAGCTGCTCGACCGTGCCGTGAAGGTCGTCGACACGCAGGTAGTGCAGCGCGCTGGGCGCCCCCGGGTCGAGCAGCAGCCGCACGCCGCCGAGGTCGAAGAAGACGAGTCCGGGAGGGTCGTAGGTGGCGAGCGGCTCGGCGCCCAGCAGGTCCCGGTAGAAGGCGGTCGCCCGACCGAGGTCGTCGGCGTGCTGGCCGATCTGGACGAGTCCGTGTGCCATCCGCTGTCCCATCCATCGACGGTAGCGCCGGGCCGGGCGCGCGCGGAGAGGAAGTCCGAGGCGGGAGCCGACACAATGGGGCCATGACTGATCACCGGCCCGTCGAGACCTGGCTCACCGATATGGACGGGGTCCTGGTGCACGAGGAGGACGCGATCCCCGGCGCCGCCGAGTTCGTCAACGCGCTCAAGGGCTCCGGCAGGCCCTTCCTCGTCCTGACGAACAACTCGATCTTCACGGCTCGCGACCTGCGCGCCCGGTTGCTGATGAGCGGGATCGACGTGCCCGAGGAGGCCATCTGGACGTCAGCACTGGCCACCGCGCAGTTCCTCGCCGAGCAGCGGCCGGGCGGCACGGCATACGTCGTCGGGGAGTCGGGGCTGACGACGGCGTTGCACAAGGTCGGCTACGTCATGACCGACCGTGACCCCGACTACGTCGTCCTCGGCGAGACGCGGACATATTCTTTCGAGGCGATCACCCGCGCGATCCGCTTGATCGAGAAGGGTGCTCGTTTCATCGCGACGAACCCGGACCCGAGCGGCCCGAGCCCCTACGGCACGCTCCCGGCCACCGGCTCGGTCGCCGCCCTGATCTCGACGGCGACCGGCCGGCAGCCGTACTACATCGGCAAGCCCAACCCGCTGATGATGCGCAGCGCCCTCAACCGTCTCGACGCGCACTCCGAGACGACCGTGATGGTCGGCGACCGCATGGACACCGACATCATCAGTGGCCTCGAGGCCGGGCTGCGCACGGTCCTGGTCCTCACCGGGTCGACGAGCCGCGAGCAGGTCGAGCACTTCCCGTACCGTCCCAGCCGGATCGTCGACTCGATCGCCGACCTCAAACCGTATGCGGAGACGACCTGAGCGGTCACCCGCGGCCGAGCAGCCGCCGCCACCACGACGGCTGGGCAGCTAGCTCGGCTGCCCGCGCGGCGGCTCGCTCCTCCCGCGCCCGACGCTGCTGCTCGTCGAGCTCGGCCCGCAGCGGCCGCCAGCGCTCGACCATCTCGTCGACGTCGAGCGTCTTGGCGATGAGCGGTGGCAGGTTGCCGACGGCGGGACGCATCCGGTCGGCTAGGACGCGCGTGTTGTAGTCCTCGATGATCTCGCGGACCTGCGCCTCGGTGCGCACGTCGACGAGCGACTCGGGGTAGCCGGCCGCCTCCTTGCGCAACGCCAGCGGACCCGGCAGCGCGCCGCCGAGGTCGAGGTTCTCGCGGGCCGCGAACCGCTTGACCCACCAGTCCGGGTCGCCCGAGTCGCTGAGGTCGAGCGGCTTGCCGGCGCCCGGCAGGTTGTCGAAGTCGCCACGCTCCTGCGCCTCGCGAATCTGCTTCTCCACGGGGCTCTCCCAGTACGGCTGGCCGGACATGCATCCACGCTAACCGACGCCGGGGCTGGCAAGGGCGTAGGCGGCGGCTGGATCGTGCAGCCCGGGCCGGAGCACACGAGTTCGCTTGCAGCGCAATCGAACTGGTCGCCGCAGGAATAGCGTTGATATTCGAACACCTGTACGATTGAGGCATGGGCCAAGGCACCGCAGAGCAGGTGGAGCAGGACTGGGAGCACGTCGCGTGCCTGGCTGCCGACCTGCACGATGCGCACGCCCGGCTCGTCGATTTCGTGGCCACGGTGCTGGTGGAGGGGTCGTGGCAGGCGGCCGGGCTGCGGTCGCCGGAGCACTGGTTGATGCTGCGTGCGGGGCTCTCACGCGGGCAGGCGGCCGCGGTGCTGCTCGTGGCGCGCCGTGCGTCCGAGCTGCCGGCGACGGCGGCCGCGCTGCGCGAGGGGCGGATCAGCCTGGACCAGGCCGCTGTCGTGGCCCGGCACACCCCGGCGCCGTTCGACGAGACAGTGGCGGAGTTCGCCCAGCACGCCACGGTGACGCAGCTGCAGCGCACCGTGACGCGCTACGACTTCACCCTGCCCGAGCCGACCGTGAATGCCGCCGGCGAGCTCCTCCCCGACACTCCTGGGGCCGCCGACGACCCGGCCGCGCCCTTGAGCGAACAGCCCGAACCGGAGCCCGAGCGTGAGCCGGTCGAGCCGGTCGAGCCGGTCGAGCCGGTGGAGCCGGCACGACTGTCCATGGGCCTCGACGCGGACGGGCGGTTCCGGCTGCGCTACGACGCGCCCGCCGAGGTCGGCGCCCTGGTCGAGGCCGCGCTCGCCGAAGCCAAGGACCACCTGTCCCAGCACCTCAACCCCGACGGTGACGGTGACGGCGTGAGTGACGAGCAGAAGCAGGTGATGGACGGTGACGTCATCGACCCGAGCCGATGTGTCACCGACGGTGGCCGTCCTCGAATCACGTGGGCTGATGCGCTCCACCTGATGGCCACCCGCTCCCTCGACGCAGCCGGCTCGAGCGATTCGGGCGGCGCCGCGCGCAGGGCGCGGTACCGGGTGCAGGTGCACCTGGACACCGACGGCGGCTGGCTCACCGGCCGCCCACGACTGCCACAGCACCTCGTCGACGGCCTGACCTGCGACGGCACCCTGACCCCCGTCTGGGAGACCGACGGGCGCCCCGTCAACGTCGGCCGCACCCAGCGCGTCGTCCCGCACCGCACTCGCGTCCTCGTCCTCGACCGCGACCGCGGCTGCCGCTTCCCCGGCTGCGGCGCCACCTACCACCTCGAGGTCCACCACCTGCTGCACTGGCGCGACGGCGGACCCACCGACGTGACCAACCTCCTCGGGCTGTGCCCGTTCCACCACGACGGACACCACCGCGGCGACTTCACCATCACCGGCGACCCCACCCGCGCCGACGGCCTCGTCTTCGAAACCAAGCACGGTCTGCTCATCGGCCCACCCCAGCCACCACCTCCACCGAGGCCACAGCCGTCCGAGCTCACGCTCGTCACGGATCCCGACACCGGTGCCAGGGCTGGCGAGCAGACCGCATTCGGGTCGGATTCGCGTGGACGCAGTCCGGACATCGACCATCCCCGCAGCCGCACCAGGCCACCCGGACGCCTCGGCCACGCCTACCCCGCCCCCACCGGCGGCCCGCTGCACCTGCACCTCGTCGACTTCACCCCGAGCTGAGGCCGCCTGTCGAGGGAGGCCGCGCCGGAGTCGCCCGGGAATTCACGCTCCGACGCATGCGGCCGTCCGGCAAGGTGGGCGCGTGAGCTCCCTGGCGGCACCCGAGGCCCCTCGGGCACCGTTTACACAGCGCGCCCGCCTGCCCGTCTCGACGGCGTGGTGGGCGCTCGCCTTCATGCTGGCGACCACCGTCGCGCTGGCCGCCCTCGACTACGCCGTCCTCCTGCTGCACGGGCTGACCTACGGGATCCTCGAGGTGATGGACGAGGCCCACATCCCGCCTCCCGATCTCGACCGCTACTGGTGGGCCCTAGCCGTCGGCGTGGCGGTCCTCCTCGTCGGCACCGCCGGCATGCTCTGGCTCCTCGCACGCACCGCCGCGCGGCACTGGCCGGCGTGGGCCACGTCGCTCCTCGCGACGGCGGTCGCCGGTCTCCTTGGGGCGAGCGGCCTGCTCCTCGTGCTCGGCATCAGCCCCCTCGACGTGCTGTTGTCCTGAGCCGAGCGCAGGCACCCGCCGGGCACCCGGCGGTTCTCGGACCACGTCTACGGTCGCGGGGCGCACGGGCACCCCGCGTCAGAGCCGGGCGATGACCTCGTCGAGCATCGCCTCGGTGAGCTTGCCCGTGAAGGTGTTCTGCTGGCTCACGTGGTAGCTGCCCACGAGCCGCACCGGGTGGCCGGCCGCCGTCCGCAGCACCGTCTCGACGCCGTGGCCGAACCTCGGTTTCGGGCGCGGCACCAGCCAGCCGCGACGGCGCGCGGCACCCAGCGCCGCGTCCCACGCGATGGAGCCCAGGGCGAGCATCGAGCGCAGCCGCGGCTCGGACAGCTCAAGGTCGCGGTCGAGCCATGGCGCGCACGTGGCCTTCTCCTCGGTCGTCGGCTTGTTGGCCGGTGGCGCGCACCGGACGGTCGCGACGATGCGCAGTCCGGTCAGGACGAGGCCGTCACCTGACGCGACCGACGTCGGCTGGCTGGCGTAGCCGCCGCGGTGCAGGGCGGCGTACAGCCAGTCGCCGGAGCGGTCGCCGGTGAACATGCGCCCGGTTCGGTTGGTGCCGTTCGCCGCCGGCGCGAGCCCGACGATGAGCACCTCGGCGTCCGGGTCCCCGAACGACGGCCCGGGACGGCCCCAGTAGGGCTGGTCGGCGAACGCCGCGCGGCGTCCCCGGGTCGCCACCGACTCACGCCAGTCGACGAGCCGCGGGCACGCGCGGCACACGCTGACCCGGGCGTCGAGCTCTCGTATGCCGTCCGCCCCCTTCGCGAGCCGGCGCACCTGCGCGGGGGTGGTGGCCACGGGCGTCTCGGCCGTGGCCGGGTCACCCGGCCAGCCCGTGCCCGGTGGCACGGGTGAGCGGAAGTGCCCACCCGTGACCGGGTGCTGCGCCGGGTCGGGCAACCGGGGCGACGGCGGGTCCGGGGGAACGGCGCTCATGCGCCCACGGTAGGCCCCCGGGGGCTCAGGACTTCGTCTTGATGGGCGTGCCCTTCGGGTCGAGCACCCACCACACGCCCTTGACGGCCTGGCCGCTGACGTCGCCGGCCTTGGTGTCCTTGACCCAGTAGTAGAGGGGCCATCCGTCGAGGGTGAGTTGCTTCTTGCCGTCGGCGGAGTCGATCGAGCCGACCGTGCCCGTGACGCCGGTGAGGGTTGGCGCGGAGGCGCCCATGAAGGCCTTCGGCCAGGCGACGAGGCACTGGCCCTCGCAGGCGCTCGTCGTGCCGCCCTTGGTGTCCTTGTCGAACATGTACAGCGTCATGCCCTGGCTGTCGACGACGATCGTGCCGAGCGACGAGCTGGCAGTCTTGAGCTCCGTCACGTCGGGGTGGACCATCGCGGCCGGCGCGCTGGTCGACGACGACGTTGACGACTCGGATGATGTCGTGGATGACGACCCTGCTGCCGGCGAAGAGGCGGCAGGAGTGGACGTATCGGCTCCCGACGAGCCACAGGCCGCCGAGAGAAGAAGGACCGTGCCGGCCAGGGCCACGGTGCTGAAAGATCGGGCTCGCATCATGTCTACCTCCTCGAGGGGGACGCCGGGCGTGACGTCCGAACGCGAAAACGGCAATTCTCGTGAGACGGTTCACGTAGCGGTCACCGTGAACGGTTCGTGGTGCCCCGACGTCCTTGACTGAGGCAGCACCGGGACGGACAGGAGGTGAGGTGACGTGCCGCTCGACGACGAGGCGGTCGCGGAGATCTACCGCGAGCACGGGCCGATGCTGCGACGCGTCGTGTGGCGCGCGACGAGCGATCCCAACCGCGTCGACGACATCGTCCAGGAGGTCATCCTGCGCGTCTGGAAGCAGGCGCCCGAGGCCGAGAACCTGCGCGCCTACCTCATCACGACCGCCCGTCACCTCATCGTCGACCAGCACCGCGCGGCCGGTCGCCGTCCGCAGCAGGCCCAGCTCGTCGACGTCGCCGAGCGGGACTCCGCGCTCGACCGGGCGCTCGACCAGGTGCTCGTCGAGGAGGCCCTCGGGAGGCTGCAGGCCAACCACCGTGAGATCGTGCGCTTCCTCTACTACGAGCGGCTGAGCGTCGCCGAGACCTCGGAGCGGGTCGGGGTGCCGGAGGGCACCGTGAAGTCTCGCGCCTACTACGCCGTGCGCAACCTGCGCGTCATCCTCGACGAGATGGGAGTGAACCGATGAGCCCCGGATCGGACGACGTGCACGTCCTGCTCGGTGCCTACGTGCTCGGTGGTCTGTCCGACGAGGACCACCGCATGTACAGCGAGCACCTGCGCACGTGCGGACCGTGCCAGGCAGAGCTCGGCCAGGTGTCCGGCCTGCCCCGGCTGCTCGACCTGGCCGGCCCGGAGGGCGGTCCCCACCTGTCCGACGGTCCTGCCGCGGTGCCGGAACCCCTCGCGACCGAGCAGGGCGACGCGCGCGTCACGACGCTGCTCGGTGAGGTCGCACGGCGCCGTCGGCGCCGGCGCGCCTGGCTCACGGCCCTCGCGGCTGCGGCGGCGGTGATCTTCTTCGCGGGGGGCGCGTGGCTCGGCAGGTCGCTCGGCACCACGGCCACGCCGACGGCGCCGCCGGCCGCGGTGGCGGAGCACGTGGCGGTGGCCGCGCTCCCGGGCAGCTCGGTCCGGATCGATGTCGCGCTCGTGAAGCGCGGCTGGGGCACCGAGCTCGACATCGACTGCGAGGACATGCCGACCAACGGCGAGCTCGCCCTCTGGGTGATCGACGCGAAGGGCCGGGCCGTGACTGCCGCCTCCTGGCGCGCGACGGCAGCTGGATACTCCCGCGTCACCGGCGCGACAGCGCTGAGCCCCAACGAGATCCAGACCCTCGAGGTGCGCACCGGCACCGGGAAGGTGCTCGCCTCCGCCCGGGCGTGACCGGGCGTTCTACAGCCCGTGCGGCAGAGTCGTCCGGGGCGGCGTGACCGCGACCTTCGGCCCGTCGAAGGTGACCTCGCTCAGCCACATCGTGCGACCCGGCACCTCGGAGCCGATCGAGTCGGGTGCCCACGCGTGGTAGACCATGAACACCCTTCCGTCCTTCTCGAAGAGCGCGCAGTGCCCGGGACCGGCGGCGACGTCGGTGCTCGTCAGCACGGGGTCGGGGTCCTTCGTGAACGGCCCGGTGGGCGACGAGGCGGTCGCGTGGCCCACGGCGTACTTGTCGCTGCCGTAGTCGTTGGCCGAGTAGAAGAGGTGGAAGACGCCGTCGCGCTCCCACACGAACGGCGCCTCGACGAGCTGGCCCTCCCACGGCAGGTCCTGCCGGATGAGGCGCTGCGGCTTGCCCTCGAGGCGCAGCCCGTCGGCGGACAGCCGCTGCACCGAGATCCAGGTGTCCATGCCGACGGCGTTGCCGTCGTTCTTCCAGTAGAGGTATGCCGTCCCGTCGGAAGCCACGAAGGGTGACGCGTCGATCGAGCCGCCCTGGTCCTGCTCGCACACGAGCGGCTTGCTGCTCGTGTCCGTGTAGGGACCGTCGGGCGTGTCCGCGACGGCGAGGCTGATGCACTGGATCGCCGGGTCGGGAGCCATGGTCGTGTAGTAGAGGACCCAGCGGTTGCCGAAGCGGTGGGCCTCCGGCGCCCACACCTTGCCCTTGGTGGTCCACGCCGGCAGCCTCGGCAGGGCGTCGCTGCCCTGCGTCCACGTCGCGAGGTCGTCGCTGTGCAGGGTCTGCACGTTCATCCCGTTGCCGTTCGTGGCGATGGCGACCCAGCCGTTGCCGTCCCGGATGACCTGGGGGTCGGGGAAGTTGCTCGACCAGACGGGGTTCGTCGCCGCCTGCTCGGCGGTGCTGGCAGGTGTCGTCACGGTGTCTCCGGTGGTGGGGTCGGGGCTGGCACCCCCGCAGCCGCCGAGGAGGGCGGCTGCGAGGGTGACCGCTGCGAGGGCAGCGGTCGCGGTGCGGGTCAGGGCGCCGCTCATCCTGCTCCGGGGTCGCTCGGCCAGGTGGACGCGTAGAACCGCAGGTGGTCGATCTCGGCGACGGCCGCGGGCGAGGCGCCGCCGTGCGCGACGAGCCCGATGCGCGGGTTCGTGCCGGGGCGGAAGGTCCACGTCGCACCCCACGTCCAGTGCACGCCGTCGCGGCTCGTGCCGGCACGGTAGAGGTGCTCCCCGGACGCGGCCTTGTGGTGGGCCAGGCGCAGCCACAGCGTCGGCGCGGCCGTCCCGACGATGGCGCCGCCGTAGCTGGTCGGGCCACCCGGGTCCTTCGGGTCGGCCGCCGTCTCACGGCCGAACTCGGTCTGGCGCGTGTTCCAGATCGCGACCTTCGACAGGCGGGCGAAGTCGTCGTCGTTCTCGTAGGCGACGAGCCCGACCTGCTGGTAGTTGCGGACGCTGTCGACGCCGAGGTCGAGCGTCGTCCTGGCCTCGGCGATCCAGTCGCCGTCGCCGGGGGTGTCGTGCAGCAGGACGCTCGCGGTGTTGCCGCTGCCGACGAGATCTGTCCCCTCGACCGGCCAGCGCAGGCTGCCGCCCGAGACGGTGACGGCCGGGTTGCGCCGCACCCACGTGAAGCCGGCGAGGCTCGGGTCGTCGAAGTCCTCGGACTGGATCAGCGCACCGGCCTGCGGCACCGGCACCGGCGCCAGCGCGGGCGCGTCGGCGGCGGCCGGGTTGACCACGACGTTGTCGACGACCGCGTTGCTGCTGCTGAGGCGCACCGGCGCGGCGTCCGGTCGGGCGTTCCCGCCGACGCGGACCAGGGCGGCGACGTCGGCGAGGTCGCTCTCGGTCACCTCGGCGGTGAGGCCGTCGGCCGTCGCCTCGACGGTGAGCGTCCGCCAGGCGCCGGCCGGGAGCGGCGGCAGGGTGGTCGTCGACGAGCGGACCGCGCCGCCGTGGTCGACCTGCGCCGTGAGGCGGCCGCCCTTCGGGTCGAGGGTGACCTTGACCGACGGGTTGCGCCCGAACATGACGCGCAGCGGCTCGGTGCCGCGGTGGTCGAGCCGCACGTGCAGCGGTCCGGCCGGCGCCGGGGAGGTGGTCGACGCGGTGCCGTGCACGAGCCCGGTGGCTCCGGTGACGGGGTCCGTCGGGCCCTCGGCAAGGCGCGCGAAGCCGCCGCCTGCGGCGGGGTCGGTCGGCGTGATGCCGAGGCTCGAGGCGAGCGACGGCGCCGGCTGCGGCGTGTCGGACGGCCCCCTGCCCGCGCGGGTCCGCGGCCAGCCGTCCACCCAGTCGAGCCGGTCGAGCAGCATCGGGCGACGGTTGATGCCGAAGGGCGACGTGAGCCACGGGTTGTGGCGGTCGATGGCGTGGTAGGCGATGTAGTCGCGGCCGTCGGCGTCGGCGATGACCGCGTGGTGGCCGGCGCCGACGAAGCGGTTGCCGTTCTGCGTCAGGGTGATCGTGCCGCCGACCCGCGAGGCCATCAGGGGGGTGCCCTCGGCGTCGACGAACGGCCCGAGGGGGGAGCGCGAGCGGCCGGCGAAGACGGAGTAGCCCGTCGTCGGGCCCGCGCAGCAGTTGGCCGCCGAGCCCATGAGGTAGTACCAGTCGCCGTGCCGGACGACGTAGGAGCCTTCGTAGCGGTTGTCGATCGCGACCTGCGCCGCCGCGCCGACGCGCGTCAGGCCGTCGGCCGCGACCTTCGTGACCCACAGGCCTCCGAAGTAGCTGCCGAAGTAGAGGTAGCGCTGCCCGTCGCTGTCGGTGAACCCCGCCGGGTCGAAGGTCCAGAGGTAGCCGCCACCCGGCGCGGGCCGCGGCGGGACCACCGGCGCGTTCGTCGCGGTCCACGGCCCGGCCGGCGTGGGCGCCGTCGCGACGCCGATCGCCGAGTCGTCGCCGGGGTTCAGCGTCGTGTCGGTGACCGTGAAGTAGAGGACGTAGCGCCCTGCGACGTAACGGATGTCGGGGGCCCACAGGCCCGCGGTCGGCGTCGCCCACGACGGCCGGTTGGTGCCGTCGAAGACCGTGCCGAGGTACTGCCAGCTCGACCAGTCGCGGGTGCGTGCCATGTGCATCGCCCCCGGCGGGTCACCGGCCTTGAGCGGGTCCGAGGTCGCGTACGCGTACCACCAGCCGTCCCGCCCGCGGATCACCGACGGGTCGGCGAAGGTGTCGGAGAACGAGTCCGAGACGGCGTTCTTGTATGCCGTGTCGCGCGGTGCCGTGGCAGCGGCCCCGACGGCGCCGGCCGGGGCGACGGCCGTCAGGCCGACCGCCGCGACGAGAGCTGTGAGACAAGCGGTTCCGCGCCTGACGGTGCGGCCTCGCAGGGAGGTCAGGGCACGCATACGGACTCCTCAGCCCTTGACGCCGCTGCTGGCGACGCCCTCGATGACGTAGCGCTGCACGAAGACGTAGAGCGCGAGGACCGGGATGGCGGCGAGCATGGCGCCGGCCATCACGACGGGGTAGTCGATCGTGTAGGCGCCCTGGAGCCGGCTGAGGCCGGCCGGAAGCGTGAGCCGCTCCGGTGAGAACAGGACGTAGATCGGCCAGATGAAGTCGTTCCAGTTGGCCAGGTAGCTGAGCACGCCGAGCGTGACGAGCGCGGGCTTGGCGTTGGGCAGGACGATCGACCACCACGTGCGGAAGGGTCCGGCGCCGTCGAGGCGGGCGCTCTCCTCGAACTCCTTGGGCAGGCCGAGGAAGAACTGGCGCATGAAGAAGACGCCGAAGGCACCGGCCGCGCCCGGGACCACGAGGGCCCAGATCTGGTCGAGCCAGCCCAGCTTGTCGAGCAGCAGGAAGTTCGGCATCAGGAAGATGAAGCCGGGCACGAAGAGGGTCAGGATGATGGCGGTGAAGATGGCGTTCTTGAAGCGGAACTCCATGCGCGCCAAGGCATAGCCGGCGAGCGAGCACACGACCAGGACGAGCAGGGCGTGCAGGGTGGCCGCCAGCATCGAGTTGAGGAACCACCGCAGCACGGGGCTCGCTGCGTCCTGGAAGAAGAGCACGTCGAAGGCGCGCAGGCTCGGCTGCGACGGGAAGTAGGTCGGCGGGACCGTGCGGGACTCGCTCTGCGACTTGAACGCCGTGAGCAGCACGAGCAGCAGGGGCCCGATGAAGATGAGGCTGAGGATGGTCATCCCGAGCCAGAAGAGGGGTCCGTTGCGACGCTTCACGACTTCTTCTCCCTCAGCAGCCAGAAGTTGACGAGGGCGATGAGGGCGAGGAAGACGGCGAGCACGTAGCTCATGGCCGAGGCCTGGCCCATCCGGTACTGCGAGAGGCCGAGGTCGGTGATCTCCATGATCGCGGTGCGTGTCGAGTCGCCCGGGCCGCCCTTGGTGATGAGGTAGCTCTGCCCGAACATGTTGGCGCTGGCCAGGACCGTCGTGACGATGACGAAGATCAGCACCGGCCGAAGGCCGGGGAGCGTGACGTAGCGCAGCTTCTGCCACGCGCTCGCCCCGTCGATGTCGGCCGCCTCGTACTGCTCGACCGGGATGTCGGCCAGTCCGGCGAGGTAGATGACGGCGTTGAAGCCGATCGTCCACCACACCGTGACGAACGCCAGCGAGATCCAGGCCCACGGCTGCTCGGTGGTCCACGCGGTGTTGTCGGGCAGGCCCAGCGCACCGAGCATGCCGTTGACCATCCCGAAGGACGGGTCGAGCAGGTAGCGCCACATGAGGCCGACCACCGCGACGCCGAGGACGAACGGCGCGAAGAAGACGGCCCGGAAGAAGGTGCGTCCCGGGAACCTGCGGCCCAGCAGGATCGCGAGCAGCAGCGGAAGGGTCACGAGGAAGGGCACGCTGATGACGACGAAGATGGCGGTCGCCTTCATGCCGTTCCAGAACGGCTGGAACTGCGGGGAGCTGCTGTCGAGCAGGTCCGAGTAGTTCTGCAGGCCCACGAACGGCTTCTTCGGCAGCAGGAAGTCCCAGTCGTGCAGGGAGATCCAGATGCCGAAGACGCCCGGCACGGCGACGAAGGTGATGAAGAGGACGAGGAAGGGCGCCAGGAAGAGGTAGGGCGTCCAGCGCGAGCCGTGGACGCTCGCAGTCCCTCCCCGGGAGCGGCGGCCGCCCGGTGCGGGCTCCGCTCCCAAGGGGGGTCTCTGCGGCTGTGTGGCGGTCACAGCCATGGCATCAGCCGCCGTACTTCTTCGCGTTGGCCTCGAGGATCTTGGTGGCGCGGCCGGCGGCGTCGGACAGCACCGTCTTCGGGTCCTGGCCGCCGAGGACGGCTGCGTTGAGGGCCTTCTCGAACTCCGGGATGGCGTCGCCGATGCCGGCGACCGGCGGCGGGAAGTGCAGGTCGTCGATCTGCGTGGCGAGCGTCGCCTGGTCCTTCAGGGCCTTGAACTCGGGCGACTCGCGCACCGAGTTGCGGGCCGGCACCTGGCCACCCTTGGCCCACTCGATGCTCTTGGTGCTGATCCAGTTGAGGAAGACGCGCGCGGCGGTCTGCTTGTTCTGGTCGGGCGTGCGCGAGGTGGGCAGGATGAACTGGTGCGAGCCGGCCCAGGCCGCCTTGGTGCCGCCGATGTTGGGCAGGGGGGCGACGCCCCACTTGAGGTCGCCCTTCTCCTTGAGGGTGTTGATCGTCCAGATGCCGTTCCAGTTGAAGGCCGTCTTGCCGTTCTGCAGGGCCACGATGTCGGCGTCCTGGGCGATCTTGCCCGCGGAGTAGCCCTTGGTGACGAGGTCCTGGAACCAGGTGAGCGCCTTGACGCCGGCCTCGTCGGCCCAGAGCACCTGCTTGGCGTCGTCGGAGAAGAGGCTGCCGCCGAACTGCCAGATGAGCGACTGGACGGACATGCTGCCGGTGAACGGGAAGGGCGTGGCCCAGTGGCCCTGGATGCCCTTGGCCTTGAGCTTCTCGAGGGCCGCCATGTACTCGTCGTTCGTCATCGGCGGCTTCTCGGGGTCGAGGCCGCCCTTCTCCATGACGTCCTTGTTGTAGAAGAAGCCGAGGGGGTGCACGTCGAGCGGGATGGAGTAGCGCTTGCCGTTGTAGATGCCGGCCTTCCACGGCACGGGGGCGAAGTCGGCCTCGCTCAGCTTGAGTGCGGCGGCGACGTCGTCGAGGGGCTGGAGGACGTTGCGGGCGGCGTTCGTCGCGACGGAGTCGACGTGCATGATGCCGATGTCGGGGCCCTTGCCGGCGGTGACGGCGGCGGGCAGCTTGGCGTAGTAGTCGCCCCACTGCATCGTGTTCATGCTGACCGAGATGTTGGGGTGCTCGGAGTTGAACTGGTCGACGAGGCGCTTCATGAAGGGCCCGTCGCCGCCGGTGAAGCCGTTCCAGAACTGCAGCGCGACCTTGGGACCGGTGTAGCCGGTGGCGCCGCCGCCGGCGGAGACGGCCGGGGCCTGGCCCGGGACGGCGCTGGAGCCCGAGCCGCACGCGGCCAGAGCGCCGATGCCGGCGATGCCGAACGCTCCCGAGAGGATCGTGCGTCGGGACAGCGGTGCGGCCTGGAGGGGTGAGGTGGAGTTCGTCATTGAACGGTCCCTTCGGTGAGGCGGATGCAGTGCCAGGAGATGGGCGGCAGGGTTGCCGTGAGGGTGGTTCCAGTGATCGCCGCGTCCCCCGAGCGCGGCTCCACCCGGTCCGGGTGCTCCTCGGTGTTGGTGGCCGAGGAGTCGTCGTCGTGCACCACGAGGTGCTCGACGAGGTCGTATGCCGTGGGCTCGCCTCCCACGGCGGCCGCCACGTCGAGCGTCAGCTCGGAGCTCTCCGTGCGGCTGCGGTTGACGACGAAGACGGCGAGGTCGCCGGTCTCGGGGTCGTGGGTCGCCGTGACGACGACCGCGTCGACGGGCCCGAAGGCCTTGGTCTCCACCGTGTCGCTGACGACGGCGGGCCGCAGGACGGTGCCACGCGCATACCGTGCCGTGAGCGCGAAGGGGTGGAAGATCGTCTGCTTCCACGCGGCGCCGCCCGGGCGGGTGACGATGGGCGCGATGACGTTGACGAGCTGCGCCTGGCAGGCCATCGCGACCCGGTCGGTGTGCTGGAGCAGCGTGATGAGCAGGCTGCCGACGACGACGGCGTCGGTGACGTCGTAGACGTCCTCGATGAGCTCGGGCGCCTCGCGGATCGCCAGCGAGTTCTCGCCGTGGAAGCGCTCCTGGAACCACACGTTCCACTCGTCGAAGGAGACCGTGATGCGCTTGTCGGAGCCCCTGACGGCGGCGACGTGGTCGGCCGTCGCGACGACCGACTCGATGAAGCGGTGCATGTCCTCCCCGCTGGCGAGGAAGGAGTCGACGTCGCCGTCCACCGGCTCGTAGTAGGCGTGGGCGGAGATGTGGTCGACGAGGTCGAAGCACCGCTCGAGGACGACCCGCTCCCACGTGCCGAACGTCGGCATGCCGCGGTGGGACGACCCACAGGCGACGAGCTCGAGGGTGTCGTCGACCCGGCGCATGGCACGGGCGGTCTCCTCGGCGACGCGGGCGTACTCCTCGGCGGTCTTGTGGCCCATCTGCCACGGGCCGTCCATCTCGTTGCCGAGGCACCAGACCCTGATGTCGTGCGGCTCGGAGTGGCCGTTCTTGGCGCGCCGGTCGGGCCAGGAGGTGCCGGTCTCGGCGTTGCAGTAGAGCAGGAGGTCGACGGCCTCCTGGATGCCACGCGTGCCGAGGTTGACCGCCATCATCGGCTCGACGCCGACCCCGCGCGCCCAGTCGACGAAGTCGTCGGTGCCGACCTGGTTCGTCTCGACCGAGCGCCAGGCGAGGTCGAGCTGGGTGGGCCGGTCGGCCTTCGGCCCGACGCCGTCCTCCCAGCGGTAGTTGGAGACGAAGTTGCCCCCGGGGTAGCGCACGATCGTCACGCCGAGCTCACGGACGAGGTCGGCCACGTCGGTGCGGAAGCCCAGCTCGTCCGCCGCGGGGTGCCCTGGCTCGTAGATGCCGGTGTAGACGCACCGGCCCATGTGCTCGACGAAGGACCCGAAGATCCGTGGTCGCACCGGGCCCACCGTGAAGGCGGGGTCCAGCCGCACCGTCGCACGTCCCATTCGGTCCTCCTTGACCGTCGGCGATCGGGTCGCACCGTCTGTACGACGATTACCCGTTTTGCGTGTGCCGTGAAAATTACAACGGTTACCGAAACCTGTCCATAGGTGGACCGGGGCAGATGAGGGCGGCGGGACCGGGCGCTAGCCTGTCCTCGACGGCGGTGGCACGCACGCGCCCGGGCAGTGACGTGACAGTGACGTGGCAAGGACGGAGGCACGGTTGGCGGCGCGGCTGAGGGACGTTGCGGAGCGGGCCGGGGTGTCCGTCAAGACGGCGTCCAACGTCCTCAACCACCACCCGCACGTCAAGGCGAGCACACGCGAGCGCGTCGAGGCCGCGATGGCGGAGCTGCACTACCGGCCCAACCTCTCGGCGCGCAGCCTCAAGCACGGTCGGGCCGGCTTCCTGGCCCTCGCCGTGCCGGCGATGGACTCCCCCTACTTCGCCGAGCTGGCCGCGCGCATCACCGAGGAGGCGGCCGCCCTCGGCTTCATCGTGCTGCTGGACGTGACCGGTGGCGACCCGGACGCCGAGCGCGTCGTCCTGGAGGGGATGCGGTCCCACGTCATCGACGGCGTCATCTTCTCGCCGCTCGCCCTCCCGGCCGACGAGATCGTGCAACGGGCCGACAACCTGCCCATGGTCCTGCTCGGCGAACGCCCCGTCCCCACGGGCCTCGACCACATCGCCGTCGACTCGGTCGCGGCCTCACGGGCCGCCACCGACCACCTTGTCGCACAAGGGCGCCGGCGCATCGCCGCGATCGGTCGCGAGACCGTGCGCGGCACCGCCTCGGCGCGCCTGCACGGCTACCGCCAGGCCCTCAAGGCGGCCGGGCTGCCCTACGACGAGAGCCTCGTCATCGGCGTGCCGCACTTCGAGCGGGCCGACGGCCGCACCGCCATGCAGCAGCTGCTCGCCCTCCCGGAGCGACCGGACGCCGTCTTCTGCTTCAACGACCTGATGGCCATCGGGGCCCTGCGCGCGTGCGTCGAGGCAGGCGTGCGGGTGCCCGAGGAGGTCGCCATCGTGGGCTTCGACGACATCGCCGAGACCCGCTACTCCAACCCGACGGTCACGACGATCTCGCCCGACCTGACGGGCCTGGCCCGCGCGGCCCTCGAGCTGCTGTCGCGGCGCATCGGCGGCGACGACGCCCCGGCCGAGGACGTCGAGGTGGGCTGGACCCTCGAGGCGCGCGAGACGACCCTGGGCGTGGGCGCGCGCTCCGCTCACACGCCCGCGGCACCGAGTGAGACGCGTCCCTGACCAGCCGCGCTCTCGACGGGGGCAGCACACCGTGCCAAGGTGGCGGGATGGCTGACGACGTCTCGCTCCAGCACCGCATCAAGTCGCTCGTCGACGAGGAGCACCAGCTCCGGTCGGCGCTCCAGTCCGGCGAGATCAGCGCCGACGAGGAGCACTCCCGGCTGCGCGGCCTCGAGGTCGAGCTCGACCAGTGCTGGGACCTGCTGCGCCAGCGCCGCGCGAAGCGCGAGTTCGGCGAGAACCCCGACGAGGCCCAGCTCAGGCCGGAGCGCATCGTCGAGGGCTATACCGGCTGACCTGCCCGCGCTGACGCGCGGGCTTGAGCACCTGGCGGGTCGGGAGGTCAGTCGCTCTCGAGTCGCAGGCCGTGGCCGAAGGGGAAGAGCGGGTCGTCGTAGCCGGGCACGTCCTCGCCGTGCCCCCGGACCTGCTCCATCGAGCGCGGCAGGTCGAAGGGCAGCCGCCCGACAGGCGCGATCGTGCCGGTGAGGGCGTCGAGCAGGGCGTCGTCGCACGAGCCATAGCTGCCGACCACGGCCGAGGCGAAGCGCAGCAGGGGCGTCACGACCGCGGGCCGGTCGAGCACGACGTCGACCACCAGCGGGCACACCGCGGCGATGCGCTCGAGCCGGGCGACCAGGCCGGGCGGGAAGTCGAGCGAGCCCTGGTGGAACCACGACTCGAGGAAGAGGTCCGACCGCGGGTCGAACGGCGCGGTCAGGCGCACCACCGCGACGTCGGCGTCCTCGGGCCGGTCGACGAGCTTGCCGTGCCGGGCGACCGCCTCGGGCGAGACCCGCTCGGCGTAGATCCGCAGCCCCGACTCGAGCGGGAGCCGGCCCCCCTCGTTGTGGAGCACGGTCACCGAACGCGCCTGCGCGGCATACCCCTCCTCACGGAAGTCGTCGCGACCCACGACGGCGGCAGCCTCGTCCTCGTCGACGTAGGGGTTCTCGAAGAGCCCGAGGCGGAACTTCACGGCGAGGATGCGCCGGGCCGACTCGTCGATGCGGGCCTCGGTGACGCGGCCCTGACGCACCAGGTCGAGCAGGATGTCGACGCACTCCTCGCCGCCGAACTGGTCGGCGCCGGCCTCGAGGATGAGCTCCATCCGGCCGTGCGGGTCGAGGTGCTCGACGCCCCACGCTCGCGCCGGCAGCACCTGGTCGCCGACGTGGTTGTCGTTGACGAGCTCCCAGTCGGTGACGACGACACCGTCATAGCCGAGCTTCTCGCGCAGCAGCCCGGTCACGACCTGCTTGTTGTAGCCGAAGCCGATCGGCTCGATCTCGACGCCGTCGACGACGAGGTCCACCGGCATGCCGTAGTAGGGCATGATCCCGGCCGTGCCGGCCTCGATGATCGCCGGGAACGGCTTGAGGTGGTCGTCGAACCTCCCTCCGGGATAGACCTGCTCGCGTCCGTAGGGGAAGTGCGCGTCCTCGCCGTCCTTCTGCGGTCCGCCGCCAGGGAAGTGCTTGCTCGTGCAGGCCACACTGCCCGGGCCGAGCGAATCGCCTTGAAAGCCCCTGAGGTACGCGACGCCGAGCTCGGTGACGAGGTCGGGGTCCTGCCCGAAGGTGCCGGCCTGGCGCGCCCACCGCGGCTCGGTTGCGAGGTCGAGCGTCGGGTGCAGCGCAGCGCGGATCCCGACCGCCGCGTACTCCTGACGGGCGATGTCGGCGAAGCGCCGCACCGCGTCGGCGTCGCGCAGCGCGGCGAGCCCGAGCGGCTCGGGCCACTGCGAGAAGGCACCGGCGGAGAAGGAGACGCCGACGTTCTCGATGAACGCGTGCCGCGGGTCGGTCGACACCGTCACGGGTATGCCGTGCGGCGTGCGCTCGGCGAGCGCCTGCAGGGCGTTGCTCCACCGCGCCGCCGTCCGCGGGTCGTCGAGCGCGTGGACGTTGAAGTGGCTCAGGTGCTTCCCGAGCACCACGGTGCTCGTCGGCGACTTGCTGATGTTGCCGGGGTGCTCGAGCACCGTCCCGTCCGCGCCCGCCTCGATGACGGTCTGGAACATCAGGCCGACCTTCTCCTCGAGCGAGAGCCGACCGAGGAGGTCGTCGACCCGCTCCTCCACGGGCAGCCGGGGGTCCTCGTAGGGATCCATCCGGCCGTTGCCGTTGAGGTCGCGGTAGGCGACGCCGTCCTCGGTCGTGCTCTGCTCGGGGCGCACTGGTCAGTGCCTTTCGTTCTCGAGGGGTGGGTGAGGTGCTGGAAGCGAGGGTCAGGCGACCGGGCTGGCGCCGAACTCCTCGATGCCGATGACCGGGCGCAGCTTCCGCTCGACGGCGTCGGTGCTGAAGGCGCGGCGGATGACGTCGTGGCCCAGCACGTTCCCCACGGCGCCCATGATCATCGCCTGGTCGAGCGACAGGTAGCGTCGCGCGATCGTGCCCGACCGCACGGCGACGGCGTCGAAGAAGCCACCGCGGCCGTATGCCTTGAGCTCGCTCTCGATGCGCGCGAGGTTGGTGAACGCCTCGTCGGGCTCGTGCATCATCGCGAGGAACGACGCGTGCGGGGTCACGACGCCGTCGCCGTAGGTCGGCGCCGGGTTCGTCGCGGCGCGGCAGTCGCCGAAGCCGGCGTCGTAGTTGGTCATCTCCTGGTCGGAGAAGTAGCCGTCGGGGTTGAGGCCCAGGGCGTCGACGCCGTACTCGCGGTAGCCGCCGGCCGGGTTGCTCGACGGGCTGAAGCCCCAGTAGCCGTAGCCGGCCTCGACCAGGCCGTGCTCGCGCTGGGCCCGGATGTGGAGCGGGTGGTTGCGGCCCCACGAGTTCGGGGCCCACTTCGCCTCGTCGACGAAGACGTCGGGCATGAGCTCCTCGAACATGGAGCCACCCCAGCCGGGCACGATGTGCTTGCCGCGGTAGGTGTAGGCGCCCTCGTAGACGTCGATGCCGTAGTAGGTGCGGTGCTCGCCGACCGGCTGCATCTCGTGCCACGACCAGTCGCAGGAGGCCGGGAACGTGCGCCACATGGCGAAGTACTGCTTGGGCGGGATCTGCCCGGTGATGATGCCGAGATAGCTCGTGATGCGGGTCTCGGACACGGTCGTGTCGTAGTGGTGCGTCGTGAGCCAGACCGGGTCGCCGCCGATGTGGGTGCCCTGGTAGGTGCCGCCGGGACGGCCGTTCTCGTAGGGGTAGAAGCCGCCGTGGATCAGGCCACCCGGGCGCACCTGGTGGGCGGGATCGCTGTTGTCGTTGTAGAAGGCGTCCCAGCGCATCCGCTCGAAGATGCGCTTCGCCCACTGGCCTGCCGCCGGGTCGGAGCTCATGACGACGAGCAGCGCCGCCCCGAGCCAGCCGTTGTCGACGCTGGAGCAGAACGGGACGACCTTGTCGCCCGAACCCGGCCACGAGTGCAGCGTCTGTGCGGTGGCCTCGTCGTACCAGTTGAAGTACATCCCGCTCGGGGCGTGGTGCTCCATCCGGCAGACGGTCTTGAGGGTGCGGACGAGCCGGGCCGTCGCCTCGCCGCGGGTGATGATCCCCAGCTCACGGGCGGCGACCGTCGACCACAGGTAGCCGCCGATGTTGGTCGGTGAGGTGTAGCCGGACCGGCCTGCGGCAGTGAGCGACTCGGTGATGTTGTCGGCGGGCAGACCGGTCTTCGCGTCGGTCATCGCGACGAGGCTGCGCCACGTGTCGGCCGCCCACCGGCGCACCGTGGCGCTCTCGAGCGAGCGGACGGAGGCGCCCGCGGCAGGGGCGAGCCGGCTGCCTGCAGCGCTCGGGCGCGACCCGGCATACGCGGACGGGGCGAGCGCGAGGGCGGCGACGGAGGCGGCGCCGCCGACGAGCAGCGACCTGCGGCTGGGCGTGGACGAGCTGAGCGGGTGGGTCATGGTGGTGCTCCCTTGCTGGTGGGGAGGTTGGGAGTGCTCTGACGTCGAGGGGTGGGGCTCAGGTGGTGGTCACTTGAGCCCGGTCGTGGCGATGCCCTCGATGAAGCGCTTCTGGAAGACGAGGAAGACCACGAGGATCGGGATGATGACGATGGTCGCGCCGGCGAGGAGCAGCCCGTAGTTCGTGCTGTTCTGGCCGGTCGAGTAGAGGGCCAGGGCCACCGGGAGGGTGTACCTGTCCTCGGACTGGGCGACGACGAGCGGCCACAGGAAGTTGTTCCAGCTGCCGAGGAAGGTGAGGATCCCGAGCGTCGCGAGGGCCGGCCCGCAGAGCGGCAGGATGATCCGGAAGAAGATCCGCAGCTCCCCGGCACCGTCGACGCGACCGGCGTCGAGCAGGTCCCTGGGCAGGCCGAGGATGAACTGGCGCATGAGGAACACGCCGAAGGGGCTGACGAGGAAGGGCAGGAAGAGGCCCGGGATCGTGTCGACGAGGCCGGCGTTGGCGACCAGGACGAACAGCGGCACGAACGTCACGACGCCCGGGATCATCAGGGTCGTCATGACGGCCGCGAAGATGGCGCGCTTGCCCCTGAAGTCGAGCATGGCCAGGGCGTAGCCGAGCATCGAGCAGAAGACGAGGTTGCCGGCGGTGACGACGACGGCCACCACGATCGAGTTGCTGAAGTACTGCCCGAAGTTGAGCTTGCTGAACAGCTGCGTGTAGTTGTCCAGCGACGCGTGCTGGGGCAGCCACGTCGGCGGGACCTGGCGCAGCTCGCCCTCGCCCTTGAAGCTGCCGAGCACCATCCACACGAATGGCGCGACGACGGCGACGAGCGCGACGACCAGGATGAGGTAGAGCCACCACCGGCTGCCCTGGCTCGACCCCACCATCCCCGCGCGGGGGCTGCGGGAGCGCTTGGGGGACCGAGCGTTGCCAGGGCCGCGCACGGGCTGGGCCTCCGGCGTACGGGGCGCGGTGTCGACGGACATGTCAGGTCCTCTCTCGCAGCAGGCGGAACTGGATGGCCGTGACGACCGCGATGACGACGAAGATGAGGTAGCTCATCGCCGACGCGAGGCCGTAGTTGCCGAAGCCGAACTGCTGGTACGTGTAGTACGACAGCGAGATGGTGCTGTTCAGCGGACCGCCCTTGGTCATGACGAACGGCTCCTCGAAGAACTGCAGGTAGCCGATGGCGGTCGTGACCATGACGAAGAGCAGGGTCGGTCGCAGCAGCGGCATCGTGACGTGCCGGAACCGCTTCCACGCGCTCGCGCCGTCGATGGCGGCGGCCTCGTGCAGCTCGGCGGGGACCGCCTGCAGGCCGGCGAGGAAGATGATCATCGCCGTGCCGAAGTTGCGCCACGAGGCCATCAGGATGAGCGAGGGCATCGACCAGTGCGGGTCGCCGAGCCAGTTGGGCCCGGTGACGCCGACCCAGCCGAGCACCGTGTTGATCAGGCCTCCGGGGTTCTGCAGGAGGAAGCGCCACACGACGGCCACCGCGACGATCGAGGTGATGACCGGCAGGTAGAAGCCGAGGCGGAAGATCGCCCGGAAGCGGGTGATCCCCTTGTCCAGCGCGACCGCGGCCGCGAGCGCGACGACGAGGGTCAGCGGCATACCGACGAGGACGAAGTATGCGGTGTTGCCGGCGGCGGTGCGGAACAGCGGGTCGGACAGTGCCTTGGCGAAGTTGTCGAACCCGATGATGTTGACGGCGAACGGGTTTCGCAGGTCACGGGCCCTGGTGTCGGTGAAGCTCATGAAGAGCGACTGGATCACCGGCCACGCCGTGAAGGCGAGGAAGAGCAGGCAGAACGGGACGGCGAGGATCCAGGCCGCCCGCCCCTCCCGCCGGCGAGCCGAGCCTGCTCGCCGACGGGAGGTCACCGCTCCGTTCTGGGCGGTCTGGGCGGTCATCGGATCACATTCCCGTGCCGATGGAGTCGGCCTGCTGCTGGGCGGTCTTGAGTCCCTGGGCCGGGTCCTCACCCGTCTTGGTGATCTTCTCCATCTCGGTGTCGAGCCCCTTGACGGCCTGCTCCCACGTCGGGAACGACGGCGGCGCCTTGGCGGTCTCGAGCTGCTTGCCGAAGACGGCGAGCTTCTTGTCCGACGCGAGCGAGGGGTCCTGCCAGGCGCTCTTGACCGACGGCAGGTCGGTGGAGATCGAGTACCACTTGGCCTGGACCTTCGGGTCGGCGAGCCACGAGACGAACTTCCACGCGGTGTCGCGGTTCTTGGTGTTCTTGAAGACGACGAAGTTGGACCCACCGACGAACGAGGACGACCCGGCCGAGCCGGCGGGGATCGGGGCGACGTTGTACTTGTCCTTGAAGCCTGCGCCGCCGACCTTCTCGACGGCCGACATCATCCACGGGCCGGAGATGAACATGGGGACCTTGCCGCTGGCGAAGTCCGGCTCGGTGGTCGGGGTCGCCGGGGCGCTCTTGTCGGAGATGCCGTCGGTGAAGTACGACTGGTAGTACTTCGTCGCCTTGAGCAGCTGCGGGCTGTCGAAGTTGTAGGCCTTGCCGCCGTCCTTCGTGAGGTCGGCGCCCTCGCTCCAGGCGAAGGGCATGACCGTCTGCCACGAGCCCTCGCCGCCGGCCTGCAGGCCGATGCCCCACTTGGCGCCGGCCTTGGTCTGCATGGCCTTGGCCATGTCCTTCAGGCCCTGCCAGTCGGTGGGGGCGGAGTCGAAGCCGGCCTTCTTGGCCAGGTCGCTGCGGTAGTAGACGACGCGCGTCTCGACGTACCACGGGATGCCGTAGGAGGTGCCGTTCACCTCGGTCGTCTTCTGGGCGCCGTCGAAGAAGGCGGACTTGTCGATCTGGGCCGGCGTCGGGTCGATGGCGTTGCTGCTCGCGAACTCGCCCATCCACGTCGTGCCGACCATGGCGACGTCGGGCGTCTTGCCGGCCGCGATGGCGGAGGTGAACTTGTCGTGCGCGGCGTCCCACGGGATGGCGGTGACCTGGACCTTGACGCCCGGGTTGGCCGCCTCGAAGTCCTTGGTGAGCTTGGGCAGGTTGTCGCCCTCGGCACCCATGGCCCAGACGGTGATGGTGCCGCTGGCCTTCCCGGTGCTGACGGCGGCGCCGGTCTGGCCGGCGGCGCTGCCGCCGCCGGCGTCGGCGTTGCGACCGCAGGCGGTCATGGTGAGGGCCGCGGCAGTCATGCACGCGACCGTGATGGCTGTGGTGCGTCTCATCGGTCTCTCACTTTCTCGGGTGTCCCGACGGCTGTGTCGGGGTCTTGTGGTGGGGGGCGGGACTGGGGGCTGGGTTCGGCGGCGTCGTGCGGTCAGGTCGGCGTGCGGTCAGGGTGACGTGCAGCCGCAGGACCCGCGGATGACGAGCTCGGTGGGCAGGACCTGCGGCTCGAGCTGCGGCTGCCCACCGGAGACGCGCTGGTGCAGGCGCTCGGCGGCCAGGGCGCCGAGCTCGCGGACCGGCTGGCGCACAGTGGTCAGGCCGGGCCGCACGTAGCGGGCCGCCATGACGTCGTCCCAGCCCACGACCGCGATCTGGCCGGGGACGTCGCGGCCGGCGTCCTGCAGGTGGGACATGATGGCGAGCGCGAGCTCGTCGTTGGCGCAGACGAGCCCGTCGGCCTCGAGCTCGCCGGAGAGGATGCGTTCGGCGACGGCCTCGCCGGCGCCCTCGCGGAACGGGACGCGCAGCGGCTCGGCCGGCTCCAGGCCTCGGGCCACGTGGGCCGCGACGAAGCCGCTGTGGCGTTCGCGCATGTCGGGGGCGCCTTCGGGGTCACCGACGAAGAGGAGCCGGGTGCGACCGTGGGCGAAGACGTGCGCGGTGAGCTGCTCGGCGCTGTGGGCGTTCTCGGCGCGCACGCTCTCGATGCCGTCCTGGGGCGTACCGGCGATGATGACGACCGGCTTCTGGCCGTGCAGCGCACGAGCCACGGCGGGCGGCATGGCTGCCGAGCCGAGCACCGCGATGGCGTCGACGTGGGTGGCGAGCTGCCGCACGGCGCGGGCGATGTCGGCCTTGCCCTCGGTGAGCATGAGGGTGACGCTCTGGCCGAGCTCGGCCGCGCGGGACTCGAAGCCGATGAGCAGCTCGGCGTAGTAGGGGCCGGAGAGCTCGGGCAGGACGAGGCCGTGGGCCTCGTGGTGGCGCACGGCGAGGCTGCGGGCGGCGCCGAGCGGGACGTAGTTGAGCTGGTCGACCGCGTCGAGCACCTTCTGGGTCGTCTTCGACGAGACGGTCCCGGCCCCCTGGAGCACCCGGGAGACGGTGGCGATGGAGACGCCGGCGCGCTCGGCGACCGAGTAGATGGTGGCGCCGCCCGGGCCGGAGGGCTGTCCACTGGGCTTGGGTACAGTCGGCATGGCACCACCTTTCGGGTCTCGTCGTCGAGCCAGCGTTGTAAGCGCTTACATCCGTCCGTCCATAGTGCACAGTCGCCGCAAGCGGCGCAAGCCCCCACGGTCCCGACGCACCGGGCGGACCGACCTGGGCGCCGCGGACAGTCAGTGCCGATTTCGTTGTGCCGCAGTCGGGCTCAGCGCTCCACGAGGCCGCGAGGACGCTCAGGGACTGCCCGGAAAATCCTCTTCGCCCGAGGCAGCCGTATGCCGTCCCGCGGGGTCCCGCGGGACGGCATACGTTCTCGGTGCCGCTCAGCCCTGCATGAGGCCGATCATGTTGCCGTCCGGGTCGGCGAGGGCGGCAACGGTGCGGCCGCCGCCGACGTTCGTGGGCTGCTGCTTGATGCTCGCGCCGGCGGCGACGAGGGACTCGACGCTGGCCTCGATGTCGTCGACGGGCCAGTAGGGCGTGCCACCGGTGAGGCCCTTGCGGTGGCCGTTCGGGTCCAGGGCGATCTCCTGGCCCTCGACGTTGTAGCCGACGTAGTAGGCCTCGTCGGTGTGCGGCTCGGTGCCGAGCAGCGTCGTGAACACCTTCTTCGCCGTGGACAGGTCGGTGACGGGGTAGATGAGCGTGGTGGCTGTGGACATCGGGAGCTCCTTCGTCGTGCGGTCTGTGGTGGGCAGGCCCGGTGTCACATCGGGTGGCCCGGGCTCGTCAGTGCTATGACGGACCACGACGCGAGGATGTGACTGCGATGGCGACAGGCAGGGCGACGGGGATGGGCGACGAGAGCCGGGAGCAGTGGCTCGCCCGGGACTTCGAGCAGCACCGGCCCCGCCTGCGGGCCGTGGCCTACCGGGTGCTGGGCTCTGGTGCGGACGCGGACGACGCCGTGCAGGAGGCGTGGTTGCGCCTGAGCCGCAGCGACCCGGACGAGATCGCCAACCTCGGGGGCTGGCTGACGACCGTGGTCGGGCGGATCAGCCTCGACCTGCTGCGGTCACGCACCTCGCGGCGCGAGGCCGGCTGGGACGACGGCCTGGCCGAGCTCGCCGGCCGCGGCGGCGCGACGGCGGGACCCGGGGGCGGGGCCCCGTCGCCACCCGACCCGGCCAGCGAGGCTGAGCTCGCGGACAGCATCGGCGTGGCCCTGCTCGTCGTCCTCGACACCCTCGCACCGGCCGAGCGGCTCGCCTTCGTGCTGCACGACCTCTTCGGCATGCCGTTCGAGCAGATCGCGGACATCGTCGACCGCTCCCCCGCGGCCACCCGCCAGCTGGCGAGCCGGGCCCGGCGGCGGGTGCGGGCCGCCGACGCCGGGGGGACGGCACCGGCGCGCAAGCGCGAGCGGGAGGTGGTCACCGCCTTCCTCGCCGCTGCCCGCGGTGGCGACTTCGCCGCGCTGCTCGAGCTGCTCGACCCGGACGTGGTGCTCACCGCTGACGAGGCGGCGGTGGCCATGGGCGCGCCCGAGGTCCTGCGTGGGCCGGAGGCGGTGGCCGGTCGGTTCAACGGCGGGGCCCGCTCGGCACGCCTTGCCGCGTTCGACGGAGGGGTCGGCGCGGTCTGGACGCTCCGCGGCGAGCCGAAGGTCGCCTTCCGCTTCACGGTGCAGGACGACCGGGTCACCGGCATCGAGATGGTCTCGGACCGCGCCCGGCTCGACGCCATGGAGATCTGGTACCTGACGTCCTGAGAGCGCTTCCCCGCTATGGTCGACGGCGTGGCAGGCGGGATGCGGGCAGCGGTCGTCCTCGGCTCGGGCGGTGCCCGCGGCTACGCGCACATCGGCGCCCTCGAGGTGCTCGCCGAGCGCGGGTTCGAGGTGGTGGCGATCGCCGGCACGTCGATGGGCGCCCTCGTCGGGGGCGTCGCCGCGGCGGGCAAGCTCGACGCCTACACCGAATGGGCCCGGCGGCTGACCCAGCGCGAGGTCTGGCGGCTGCTCGACCTCGGCCTGCCCGCCCAGGGCGGGGCCATCCGGGCCGAGCGGGTCATCGCCAAGGTCGGCGAGATCCTCGAGGGCGCCACCATCGAGAGCCTGCCGATCCCCTACACGGCGGTCGCCACCGACATCAACGCCCGCCGCGAGGTGTGGCTGCAGCACGGACCGGTCGACCATGCCATCCGTGCCTCCATCGCGATCCCCGGCGTCATCACCCCCGCGGTCATCAACGGGCGGGTGCTCGTCGACGGCGGGCTCATCAACCCCATCCCGATCGAGCCGACGGCCGCCGTGTCCGCGGACCTCACCATCGCGGTGTCGCTGTCGGGGATGCGGGCCAACGTCGGTCCGAGCACACCGGTCAAGGAGTCGTCGGAGCAGCGGCCGCACGAGGAGTGGGCCTCGCGCCTGCGGCGCAGCGCGGCCGAGGTGATGGATTCCGAGCGCGTGCGGGCCGTTACGAGCCGCTTTGGGGTGCACGGCCGCGACCTCGACGCGGAGGCGATGCTGCCCCCGTCGGCGGTGGACGAGGTGCCGCAGACGCCCACCGAGGCGCTGCTCACCCGCGGCGCCGACGTCGGCCTGGTGGACCTGCTCAACATGTCGTTCGACACCATGTCGGCGCTGATCTCCCGCTACCGGATGGCGAGCAACCCGCCCGACGTGCTGGTCACCGTCCCGTCCAACGCCGTGCGCACCCTCGACTTCCACCGGGCCGCCGAGATGATCGACCTCGGCCGGGACCTGACCATCGAGGCCCTCGACCATGCCGGCTACTGAGGCGCTCGACGCCTCCGAGGCCGCCGCGTACCTCGCACGCATCGGCCTGGACGTCCCGGAGGCGCCGAGCCTCGAGGCCCTGGCGTCGCTGCAGGAGGCGCACCTGCTCGCCGTGCCGTTCGAGAACCTCGACATCTCGCTCGGCCGCCCGATCCGCCTCGACCGGGACGTCCTGCTCGCCAAGGTGGTCGGCGCGCGGCGAGGTGGCTACTGCTACGAGCTGAACGGCCTCTTCGCGCTGCTGCTGCGCCACCTCGGGTATGCCGTCGACCTCGTCTCGGCACGCGTGGCCACCGCCGCCGGCGGGCTGACCGACGAGTTCGACCACGTCGCCCTGCTCGTCTCGGGTGGCCGTCTCGACGGACCGGTGCTCGCCGACGTGGGGTTCGGCGAGGGTTTCGTCAGCCCGCTGCCGCTGCTCGACGGCTTCGAGCGGCACGAGAGGGGCAAGGCGGTGGGGCTGGCCGAGCGGGCCGACACGTGGGTCTACCGCGAGCGCCCCGAGGGCGAGCAGTGGCGCGACTGCTACGTCTTCACGACGAGGCCCCACCCTCTCGAGGACTTCGCCGCGCGCAACGACTGGCAGCAGAGCTCGCCCGAGAGCCACTTCACGCGGGCGCGGGTGGTCTCGGTGCTCACCCCGACGGGGCGCATCACCCTCAGCAACAACCGCCTCATCGCGACGGACCACGGCCGGCGGCAGGAGACGCAGCTGCCGGACGAGGATGCGGTGCGCGCAGCCCTCGCCGAGCACTTCGGCATCGTGCTGCCCTGAGCAGCGCGATCCCGGCGCCAGCCCTCAGTCCCAGGCGTCCTTGGTGGGGCGGCACAGGCAGAACGGGTGCCCGGCCGGGTCGGCGTAGACCCGGAAGCCGCGCTCCGGCTTCGGCTGTGGCGGGTCGACCGGGTCCAGGGCGGAGCCGCCCAGCGCGAGCACGCGCTCGTGGGCGGTCGCGATGTCGGCGACGGTGAAGTCGAGGTGCACCTGCTGCTGACCGCGCGGCCAGTCGGGCGACGCGTGGCCGGGCGCGAGCTGGGTGGCGATGCGCGGCCCGTCCCAGAGGACGTCGAACCAGTCGCCGTCGGGGTCGGCCTTGACCGACCCACCGAGGAGCTCGGCGTAGAAGGTGGCGACGCCGGCCGGGTCGGCGCAGTCGAGGGCGACGCAGTCCCAGCCGAACGTCGAGGCGGTGCTGTCAGGAGTGCTCATGCTCTCACCCAAGCACCCCGGTCCGACACCGCACCTCGTTCGCAGGGCGCTCCCGCTTGGCCGGGATCCCGTACGGACCGGCACAGCCGAAACCAGGGGGCTGCTCGGTGCGTCCCGAATCACGACGCAGGCGCGTAGCGGACCCAGTCGACGAGCATGGTCGCCTGGACCGGGCCCGGCACCGAGGGCAGGCGGTTCGCGGTGACCGCGATGTTGAGGATGGCGTACATCGGCACGTTGAACACCCAGACCTGGTCCGGTGCAAGCGAGTCGCGCGTCCACGAGCCGAGGATCCGGTCGTCGAGGCCGATCGTGATGCTGTCCTTCCTGCGGGTGACCCAGTAGGTGTGGAAATCCCGGCTGAGATCGGCCGACTCACCTTTGTCGTCGCGGCTCCAGACATGGCCCCTGGTGGTGATGCCGGTGATCGTCGCGGCCCAGTGGGTCGCGCGGTGCGGCATCTCGATCACGTCGATCTCCCCGCATCGCGGCCAGTCCTCGGTGGCGCCGAGCAGCCAGAAGGCGGGCTGGATGCCGGGAGTCGACGGCATCTTGATCCGTGCGCTCACGGTGCCGTACTTCATGTCGACCTTGCCCCGCGTGACGAGCCGGGCAGAGGTGAATCCCGCAGCCGTTCTCACCGCCTGGATCACCAGGTGGCCCTGGCCGTCGAGCCGGACGTTGCCGGGTGCGTCGGTGTAGGTCTGCGACAGCGGGTTGTCGCGGTCGCCTCGCCAGGTCGCGCCGAGGTCGTAGCCCCACAGCCTGGGGTCCGGCCGAGCACCGGCGGCCCCGTTGAAGTCGTCGAACACGACCCTGGACACGCCGGACGCCCTGGACGCTCTCGACGCTCCAGCCGCCCCGGACACCGCGGTCGCCTGGCATGCCGAGGACGTCAGCACCATGACGGCCACCAGCACGGCCTGGACGGTTCGGGCGAGCATCAGCTCTTCTCGGCCTCCCGGTGTCGCGGACTCTCCCACCAACGGTGTCACCACCTGCCGCTGCAGGTCCAGCGAACGGCTCACCTGCCGGTGACCACCTGCGGTGGATGCGGCACAGTGGGGCTACCTCCCGCCGGACGACAGCAAGGACCACCCGTGGACATCACCGACGTCATCCTTCGCCAGCACGACGAGCAGCGGCGCATGTTCGCCATGCTCGAGGAGTGGCCCCGCGACGACCGCGAGGGGCTGGCCGCGGTGTGGAAGCGGCTCGAGATCCTCCTCGAGGTGCACGCCGAGGCCGAGGAGCGCTACTTCTACCCGGAGCTGCTGCGCCTCGGGACGGGCGGCGCGGACGCCGAGTCCGTCGACGAGGAGGTCGAGGACGCCGTCAAGGACCACAACGAGATCCGCGACGCGGTGCGCCGCGTGGGCCGGAGCGAGACCGGGTCCGACGAGTGGTGGACGGCCGTCGTCGACGCCAACGTGCACAACAGCGACCACATGGGCGAGGAGGAACGCCAGGACCTCGCCGACTTCCGCCAGCGCGCGAGCCTGCAGCTGCGCCACGAGATCGCGGTGCAGTTCCTGCGCTACGAGGCGGTCCGCTGGGCCGAGGGCATCACGCCGCGCGACAAGGACCCCGAGGAGTACGTCGCGGAGCAGAAGACCGACGAGCCGTCGGCCGTGGCGCAGAAAGCGGCCCGTGAGGCCGAGGAGGCCGCCACGACCGACGCGGTCACCTCCGAGCCGTCGCTGACGGCCTCCGACGACGCCGACGAGGACTGACCTTCCGGGCTGAAGTGCCCGCTCGACGTGGGAGCGGGCCCACTCGACGTGCGGTCACGTCGGCTGGGCCTCCAGCTCAGGACGGGTCGGCGCCCGAGGCGAGCGCACGGCATACGTGGTCGTATGCCGTGGGGCTGCCTGCCGCCACGAGGCCCGGGGGCTTGGTGTCGCGCGGACTGTAGGCCTCACCTTCGGTCGTGCCGAGCAGGCCACCGGCCTCGGCGAGCAGCAGCGACCCGGGCACGTGGTCCCACGGGGCGCCCGAGCGGTAGAGGATGTAGTCGGCCTCGCCCTCGACGATCTTGGGGTAGTCGATGCCGCACGAGACCCACGTCAGGGCCATCGGCGGCAGGCCGTCGAGCGCCTTGCCGACCCACTTCCGGCGGGAGGTGCGCCCGCGCAGCGGGGCGTCCCCGCGCTCGGGGATGGTGAGGCGGTGCGCACCCTCCGCGTCGTGCCGCCAGGTCCCGGAGCCACGCTCGGCGACGTAGCCGAGACGGTGCTGGGGCTGCCAGATCCACGCGCGGACGGCCTGTCCGCCGAGCGTCTCGGCGACCATGACCGCGTGGTCCTTGGAGCCGTGGACGAAGTTCTTGGTGCCGTCGACGGGGTCGACGGTGAAGGCGTGGTCGGCGGCGGCATACCGCTGCATCAGGTCCGGGTCACCGGCGAAGGCCTCCTCGCCGAGGATGACGGCGTCGGGGTAGGCGGCGACGAGGGCGTCGGTGATGAGCTTCTCGGCCTCCCGGTCGGCATCGGTGACGAGGTCGCCGGGGCGCTTCTCGTGGATCTCGCCGTCGGCGAGCGAGCGGAACCGCGGGTCGATGACCTCCTCGGCGACGTTCTCGAGCAGGCGCAGCACCTCGTCGGTCTCCATCGCTCCAACCTAGCGACTCGCGGCGCACTCGCCGACAGGGGTTAGCCCACGTGCCGAGGTGGGTACAGGGACACCGGAACGCAGCCTGTGGAGGGGAAGCGGGCCGACGGGTCGGGAGCCAGCACGCTGGCTCCCGGCCCTTTCAAATGCCGGTGACGCAGCCGGGTGGCGGCTGGCAGGCTGGCGCCGTGACCGATGCCTCCGCCACCGCCCGCACGACGCCCCAGCCGAGCTCCGTCGCGACCGACGTGAGCCCCGATGCGAGCCCCGACGTGACGACGCTGACGGACGGGGTCGTGACGTTGCGCGCCCACTCCCTCGCCGACATCGACGCCGTCGTCGAGCAGAGCTGCGACCCGGAGAGCCTGCGCTGGACCACGGTCCCGCGGCCGTACACCCGAGCGCACGCGGTCTCCTTCATCGAGGGCAACCTCGCCGCGTGGGGCCAGCCGGGCGGAACGCGGTCGTGGGCCGTCGAGTGGACCGACGAGGCGGGTGCCGCACGCTTCGGCGGCACCATCGACCTGAGGCGCGGCCCGGCTCCCTCCGTAGGTGAGCTCGGTTTCGGGCTGCACCCCGACGCGCGCGGCCGCGGCCTCATGTCGAGGGCCGTGCGGCTCGTGGTGCGGCACGCCTTCGCGACCCCGGTGTGGGGCGTTCCGGTGCGCCGGGTCCACTGGCGGGCGATCGTCGGCAACTGGGGCTCGCGCCGCGCCGCCTGGGCCGCCGGGTTCACCTTCCACGGCACGGTGCCGGGCAGCCACCCGGACCCCGAGGGCGGCCCCGACGCCCTGGACACGTGGACGGGCAGCATCGTCCCGGGCGACCCCCTGTCGGCCCAGACGCCGTGGCTTGCCGCCGCCCCTGTCGAGGGCGCGCGAGTTCGCCTGCGCCCGTGGCGGATCGACGACATCGACGCCATCGAGGTCCGAGACGATCCCGAGCACTGGATGCCCTCGCGCTCGATCATCCGGCGCGAGACGTTCCCGACATGGGTGCACAACCGTCAGGAGCGGATGGCCGAGGGCAGCGGCATCGACTGGTGCGTCGCGGACATCGAGACCGACCGTGCCCTGGGCAGCGTGACGGTCTTCAGCCGCAGCGGCCCCATCACCGACGTCGCTGAGCTCGGCTACCAGTTCTTTCCCAGCGCCCGCGGACGCGGGGCTGCCAAGGAGGCAGCGCAGCTGGCGGCCACGCACGCGCTCGCCCCGACGAGCGAGGGCGGCCTCGGCCTGCGCCGGCTCGTCGCCGAGACGGCCGCCGACAACGAGGCGAGCAACGCCGTGCTGCGGTCGGCGGGCTTCGTGCCCTTCGGTCGCGAGCACGCGGTCGACCGCCTTGCCGACGGCTCGTGGGGCGACGGCATCCACTGGGAGCTGCTGCCGGGCGGCGCGACGGCCTGAGGCCCTGCCCACCTTGTCTCATCCGGGGCCCCCGGGTATGCGACCGTTGAGACTTGTGCCGTCGGTCCCTTCGCCGCCGGTGCAGCAGACGGAAGGAACGCGATGAGGCTGGGTCACGAGCAGGAGCTCGACGCACCGCTCGACGCGGTCTGGACGAACTTCATGGACCTGCGCCGCATCGGTCGCTGCTTCCCGGGCGCGAGGGTGACGCAGGTCCACGGCGACGACTTCGTCGGCGAGATCAAGGCCAGGCTCGGTCCGCTGTCGCTCTACTTCGACGGCACCGGCTCCATGACAGAGCGTGACGAGGACGCCGCACAGGCACGCCTCGCGGCCACCGGGCAGGAGCGGCACGGGCTCGGCAAGGCCAAGATCGACATCACCCTGCAGCTGCACCCGCTCGGGGACGGCAACCGGACCCGGGCCCGGCTCGCGACCGACCTCGTCTTCCTCGGCCTCCCGATGGACGTCGGCACGGGTCTCGTGCAGCGGGCCTCCGACCCGCTCATCGAGCGGTTCCTCACCTGCATGTCAGTGCCGGGCCGGGTGCACGACGAGGTGGGCGACGACGCCGACGACGACGGTCTCGACCTCGTCCGCTCCGCCACCGACCTCTTCGGCTCCCTGCGTCGCGACCGGCGCGAGCGCAAGCGGAGATGAGGGTCGCCGTCGTCGGCGCGAGCGGCTACGTCGGCTCGCGCCTGGTGCCCGAGCTGCTCCGACGGGGCCACGACGTGGTGGCGACGCACCACCGCAGCCCGCCCACGGCATACCCGTGGTCTGGCGACGTCGAGTGGCGGCGTGTCGACGTGCAGGACGAGGACCGCGTGCTCGAGGCCCTCGCCGGCGTCGACGCCATCTGCTACCTCGTGCACGGCCTCGACGACGAGGAGTTCATGCGCCTCGACCGGAGGGCCGCCGACAACGTCGCGTATGCCGCGGGCGTCGTCGGCGCCACGCGGCTCGTCTACCTCTCGGGGATCGTCCCCGACCTGCCCCACGACGAGCTGTCGGACCACCTGGTCTCGCGGCTGGAGGTGGAGGAGGTGCTCGCCACCGCGGACTGCTCGGTGCTGACGCTGCGCGCGTCGATGGTGGTCGGTGCCGGCTCCACGAGCTTCGAGGTGATGCGCCAGATGTCACACCGGCTGGGCGTCGTGCAGACCGTGCCGGCGTGGATGGGCGGCTCGGTGATCCAGCCGGTCGCCGTCGCGGACGCCGTGTGGTTCCTCGCCGAGGCGCTCGACCGATCCGACGTGACGGGGCACCTCGACATCGTCGGGCCCGAGCAGCTCACCTACGTCTCGCTGCTGAGGACGTATGCCGCCCGCGCCCGCCTGCTCCGGGTGCAGCTGCCGGTGTGGCTCGCACCCGTCGGCGCCGTGGCCCGGGTCGCGGGGTCGCTCGTCGACGTGCCGAGCGGCACGGTGCACTCCCTCATCCCGAGCCTCGGCCACGACATGGTCGGACGGCTGGACGCGGCGGACGTGCTCGGTGAGCCGCCGGGGGGCCTGCTGACGGTGGCCGACGCGGTGACCCGGTCGCTGGCCTCACCCCGCGCCGGTGACGGCGCACCGGACGGCGCGTCGGTCGAGGGCGACCCGCAGGCGCCCTCGGTGGGGGACCCTCTCTGGGCACGCCACCGGTCGGTGCTCGCCTGGGTGGCGGACGGCGCGTGGTCGACCGTCCGCGGCCGGTAGCCGCGGACGGCTGGTCACCTGGCGATGAAACCTCCGTCGATGTAGAGCTCGGCTCCGGTCACGAAGCTCGCGTCGTCACTGACGAGGTAGGCGACGCCGGCGGCGACCTCCTCCGGGCGACCGAGGCGGCCCATCGGGGTGAGGTCGGTCATGGCCTTCTCGATCGGGGTCCCCTTGGCCTGGTCGAGGATCGGGGTGTCGATGAAGCCCGGGTGGATCGAGTTGACCCGCACCCCGTCGGCGGCCCAGTGCAGCGCGACGTTCTTGGTCAGCGTGCGGACCGCGCCCTTGGCGGCGTGGTAGGCCGGCGACCCACCGAAGCCGCCGCTCGTGCCGAAGATCGAGCTGATGTTGACGACCGTCCCGTGGCCCGAGGCCTTGAGGTGCGTCGCCGCCGTCTTCATGCCGAGGAAGACGCCCGTCTGGTCGATGAGAGGGTGCGCTCCCAGTCGGCCAGGGTCGTGTCCTCGATGGCGGCGAGATCGCCCATCCCAGCGTTGTTGACGAGGATGTCGAGCCGGCCGAGCTCCTCGGCCGCCTTCGCCACCGCAGCCTGCCAGTCGGACTCGCTCGCGACGTCGTGGCGCAGGAAGTCGACCCTGGCCCCGGTCGCCCGGAGCTTCTCCGTCGTCTCGGCGCCGAGGCTCTCGTTGACGTCGGTCAGCAGCACCGCCGCGCCCTCCTCGGCGAGCCGGTGCGCCGTCGCCTTCCCGATGCCGCTCGCCGCGCCCGTCACGAGCGCCACACGGCCTTCGAGCCGTTGCATGGTGCCACCCGATTCCCTTGTGTCACAGGCGGAGGCCTGCAGCTCCATTGTCCGTCGTGGGCGCATCGAGCACCGCGTGATGGCCGGATTGAGGGGCGGGCTCAGGGGCGGGTTCAGGGTCGGGTGGGGGTCGACCCGGGTTGCGGGCCGCGGGCCTCGGGTACGACTGTGGATGCAGGAAGTCCGACGCATCGGTCGGACCAGTGCGAGACGAGGAGACACCGTGTCGTTCGGTGAGCAGATGAAGCACAAGGCCGACGAGGTCCACTTCCAGGAGAAGGCCAAGGAGTTCGGCGACGCCGTCGTCGAGATGGCCCGGGCCGCGCTGTCGGCTGCCGCAACCTACGCCCAGCAGAACCGGGGCAAGGTCGACGGCGCGCTCGACAAGGCCGAGGCCAAGATCAGCGAGAAGACCGGCGCCAAGCACGCCGACACCGTCACCAAGGTCCGCGCCTCGGTCGACAAGGGCATCGACAAGCTCGTCGAGCAGCACGACCAGGGGCCGCCTCCCTCCCCCGTCGTGCCCGACGACAAGCACAGTGCCTTCGACGAGGACTCCCCCGCCGGCAACCCGACCTAGGCCGGCACCCGGAGCCGTATGCCGCCCCACCTCCCTCGGCGACATACGGCTCCGGCGCGCTCGGGCGCCTAGTAGGGCTACCGTTCGGGTGTGGCCGATCCGACCACGTAGGTGACGATCTGGACCATGCTGGTCACGAGCCGTGCAGACGTTCCCAACCCCGTTTCGGAGGCCACCCATGACCCAGCCCGCCGCCCAGCCGGACCAACCGGCGAGGCCAGCCACCCCCGCCCCGCAGGAGATCCCTGCCGGCTGGTACGCGGACCCCGAGGGGCGGGCGCAGTCGCGCTACTGGGACGGCGATGGGTGGACCGACCAGCTCGGCCCGCTGCTGACGCCCGCGGGCCCGGCCGCTGGCACGCCCTCGCCGATGGCCACCTTCGTCCCGGTGACGACGGACGCCCTGGGCATGCCCGTGAGTGACCGCTCCCGGCTCGCCGCGGCGCTGCTCTGCTTCTTCTTCGGCGTCTTCGGCGTGCACCGCTTCTACGTCGGCAAGGTCGGCACCGGGCTCCTGCAGCTCGTGACGTTCGGCGGCCTCGGCATCTGGTTCCTCGTCGACCTCGTCCTCATCCTCGTCGGAGCCTTCCGGGACTCCCGGAACCGGTTGCTCGTCAACTGGTGACCGTGCCGGATTTGACTGGGATGACAGTGGTTTCGTCTAGGTAGATCGACTCAACCAGCGGCCGCCGGGTATCTCCCGGCGGCCCTGCTCCTGCCGAGCTCTTCCCGCACGGCCCGACGCTGATGGGCCAGTACGTCCTGAAGGACATCGTCCGCCGCCGCGCTCGTCGTCACGGCACACGCCCTCGGTGCGCGGCTGCACACCGGCTCGGACGACTGAGCCGAACCGCTCTCACCGGGCGACCGCCGGGTGCACCTGACCACGACGGTGCACCCGGCGGTCGCTCCCCCGTCACACCACGGAGACAGAAGGAGCCGTCCATGACCGCCATCCCCCTGACCGCCCGCCCCGTCGCGCCGCTGACGGACCGCACGCGCCCGCGCGCGGACGTGGGAGCCGGGCACACGGCATACGCCCTCGGTGGCGTGGCCCCCGCCGACCGCTCGCCGGCCGTTCAGCCGGAGTCGACATACTGTCCGCCATGACCGAGAACGTGACGATCGCGACCGACGCCGGCGAGATGCCCGCCCGCTTCTGGCTCCCGCCCACCGGCCACGGCCCGGGGGTCGTCGTTCTGCAGGAGATCTTCGGCGTCAGCGACTATATCCAGCGCCGCGGCGCCCAGCTCGCCGAGGCGGGCTACGTCGTCGTCGCTCCCGAGATCTTCTGGCGCCTCGGGGTCACCGAACCGGTCGAGGGTGAGGACGCCCTGCAGCAGGGCATGGGTCTCGTGCAGCGGCTCGACTGGCAGGCCGCCGTGACCGACGCCGCCGCCGCCGTCGAGTGGCTGCGAGGCCGTGACGAGGTGACCGGCGGGGTCGGCGCGCTCGGCTTCTGCTTCGGTGGCGGCCTCGGCTTCAACCTCGCCGCCCACCTCGAGTCGGACGGCTCCAGCCCGCTCGACGTGCTCGTCAGCTACTACGGCTCGGCACTGCCGGGCCTGCACGACTCCCTGACGGTGACGGCACCGAGCCTGCACCACTTCGGCCTCGCCGACTCGTTCCTCGACACCGAGACGGTGCGTCGCATCGAGGCCTCCCTGAAGGAGCAGCCCGACACGGTCGTCGAGACGTATGCCGGCGCCGACCACGCGTTCGACAACGACGACATGCCGTGGCACGACCCGACCTCCTCGACGCTCGCTTGGGCGACCACGATGGAGTTCCTCGCCAAGCGCCTCCCGGTGGCGTGACCGTGCCCGACGGACCCGCAGCCGTCGACGGGACGCGGTCCGGGCGGGAGCACCACCGGGTATGGCCCCGTGGGCTGCCGAACCAGCCCGAGCCCGAACCGACGAGGAGTCCCGTGGATCTGCACGAGGTCGAGGCCGTGGCTCCCGGTCTCGCCGCGCGCATCGCCGGGGCGGAGCGAGGGCAGGCCCGCCGCTTCGCCTTCCGCGTGGCTCGCGTCGCCTGCTCCGTGGCCGACGTCCACGACGACACCGCCCTCGAAGTCGCCCGGGGCGGTCTGGAGCACTATCCCGAGATCGAGGAGCTCGTGAAGCTGTGGGACCTCGAGCGCCAGCTCGACTCCGCCTGCGCGGCGAGCATCGGCGGCGACCCGAGCACGGCCGACATCGAGGAGCTGCAGGCGTACGGCGACTGCGCCAAGGCCCGCGCGGTGTCCGCCGTCATCGCGGCCCTCAAGCCCGACGCCCTGGCCGCGGCCCGGGAGGCCACCCGTGAGGCCTTCGCCGCCGGCTGCGACCAGCACGTGCTCGAGGACCTCGCCGGCGAGCTGCTCTGAGCCGTTCGGCTCGGTCGCTCGTGCCGGAACGGAAGTGCCGGCGCTCAGTCGCCCGTGACCGGCAGCGCCCCGACCTCCGTTGCGCGGCGGCGGCTCAGCCGGCGTGCCCACCGGTAGGCCGGCTCGCGCAGGCCCACCACCCACGCCGGGGGCCTCGTCCCCTCCAGCTCGTCGACGATCGGGTCGAAGCGCGTACGCGTGTCGGGCAGCTCTCGCCACAGCTGCAGCAGGCCCACCGCCGTCCAGCGCCCCCCGTCGACCGAGACGGCCAGCTCGTACTCGCGAGGCTGCTCGGCCGCACCGACTGGGCGCACGAGCAGCTCCAGCGACCGGTCGCCCGCTCGGGTCGGCAGCAGCGTCGTGAGCGGCCGGGTCGCGGCCTGTCGGACCGGCCGCAGCAGGTCGCGGCTGAGCCTGCCGGTGCCCGTCGTGGCGAAGAGCAGGTCGGCGGGGCGGCCTCTCGTCCCGGCGTCGGGCAGGCGAACCGCCAGCCCGCCGACGTCCCACCAGCCCTCCGGCGTGCCGACCGCTCGCGAGACCCGGACGGTGCAGGCGTGGACGCCCCGCCGGCTGATGAGCGGCACGCCGAGGTCGGGCAGCGGCGAGTCGACGCGCAGCTCGGCGGCCCACGTGCTGCCGGCGGCATGCAGCGGCTTGCGCCCGGTGGCCCAGGCGACGACGCCCAGCCCGGCGGCGAGGGCGGCACCCGCGACACGCGAGGGCGGCGTCGGCACGCGAGCCGGTGCGGGCGGTTGGCTGGAGGATGCGCTCACCTCCTTTCCTTTACCCGGCCCGGACCCGGTGCGCGCGGGTCAGAGGCGCCGGGTCGTCATGGCGCCGGGCAGGTCGGCGGGGTCGGCCGACGGCCAGGCGGCGGGGTCCGGGCCCAGGCGGTCGAGCTCGGCCACCTGCTCACGGCACCATGTCGAGACCTCGCGCCGGCCCGCCAGGACGTCGGCGGCGAACGCGTCCCAGGGTGCCCACTCGGCGGCTGCCACCTCGTCCGGGTCCGGCCGCGGCTCGGGCGCGACGCCGGCGACACGTCCGGCGAGGACCGGGCACAGCTCCCACTCGACGACGCCGTCCATCTCGGCCCGGTAGGAGAAGCGCGGCAGCACGAGGCGCAGGTCGTGCACGTCGAGGCCCAGCTCCTGCCGGCCCCGGCGCTGCACCGCGTCCTCGACCGGTTCGCCGGGAGCCGGGTGCCCGCACGCCGAGTTGGTCCAGACACCGGGGAAGGTGGCCTTGTGCAGGGCCCGCCGGGTCACGAGCACGGAGCCGGCGTCGTCGAAGAGGTAGACGGAGAAGGCGAGGTGCAGGGGCGTCTCGGCGTGGTGGACGGTCGCCTTGGGCGCCGTGCCGACCGCATGCCCGTCCGCGGCGACGAGGACGACGAGCTCCTCGTGGTGCTCGGTCGTGCGGATCGTCCCGGTCACCGGGCCGGCCTCGCGAGCTCGTTGACGGCGCCGCGGAAGATCGGCGGGAGGCTCGCGGCGGCCGGCACGAGCAGGCGGCGGCTCCACGCCGGCCGCGTGAACTGCACGAGGGCGTGGGTGAGCAGCGAGTAGCGGCGGGTCGCGGCGCGCCACGACCTCTCGTAGGACTGCGGGTCGTCCGCGGCGAGGGCCGTGACCGCCGCACGGGCGTGCGCCAGGCCGAGCGAGATACCCTCGCCGGTGAGCGCGTCGACGTAGCCACTGGCGTCACCGGCGAGCAGCACCCGTCCGGCGACCCGGCGCGTCGATCGCTGCCGCAACGGGCCGGCACCACGGACCGAGGTCACGATCGGGGCGCCGGCCAGCCGTTCGCGCAGCTGGGGGAACTCGGCGAGCCCGTCGCTCAGCGACCCGCGGTGCTTGCTGAGCACCGCCACCCCGACGAGGTCGTCGGCCACCGGGGTCACGTAGGCCTCGCCGTGGGCGCCCCAGTGCACCTCGACGTGGCGGCTCCACGGCCGTATGCGGTAGTGCTGGCGCAGCCCGTACCGCCGCTCGGGCCGCTCGGGCCGCTCGGGCCGCTCGGGCCGCTCGGGCCGCTCGGGCCGCTCGGGCCGCTCCGGCCTGTCTGCCCCGGCCCCACCGGCCCCGTCCCCACCGCTGCCGGACCGGTCGCCCGCCTGCCTCCGACGGCCACCGCGCGGCTTCTGCGGTGCCTGGGCAGGCCGGTCCCGGTCGAGCCCGAGCGAACGCCGGGTCGGCGAGTGCAGGCCGTCCGCGGCCACCACCCAGGCCGCGCTCATCGTGGGCCCCGGTCGCCCGGAGTCCTCGGTGCGGACGGTGACGGAGGTGTCGTCCTGCGTCACCTCGGCCGCTTCGAGCGGGAGCACGTCGACGCCGGCCTCGGCCACGGCGCGCGAGAGGGCGTCGTGCAGCATCGTGCGCCGGACCCCCCGCCCGGAGCCCGACGTGAAGTCCGCCTCGGCGTAGCGGCCGTGGGCCAGGTAGCGGATGCCGTGCAGGTCGTAGCCCTGCGGGTCCACGCCGAGCTCGAGCAGGCTCTGCAGGCCACCGGGCATGAGCCCCTCGCCGCAGGCCTTGTCGATGGTGCCGGCCCGCGGCTCGAGGACGACGGGAGACAGGCCCGAGCGGACGGCATACAACGCGGCGGCGAGCCCGACGGGGCCTCCCCCGATGACGACGAGGTCGGCGCTCACCGGGTCACCCCGCTCGCTGCAGCGACGGGCGGGGCGAGCTCGCGCAGGGCGGCACTCTCGCTGCGGACCCGGACGGTGAGCAGGGCCGCGTTGGCGACGGTGAAGACGGTGGCGGTGACCCAGGCTGAGTGCACGAGCGGGAGGGCGAGCCCCTCGGCGACGACGGCGACGTAGTTGGGGTGCGGGAACAGGCGGTACGGGCCGCGACGCACGAGCGGCAGGCCCGGCACGACGATGACGCGGGTGTTCCACTGGTTGCCGAGCGTCCTGATGCACCACCAGCGCAGCGCCTGGCTGGCGAGGGCCAGCGCCAGCATCGGCCAGCCGAGCGCGGGGAGGAAGGGCCGGTCGGCCAGCCAGACCTCCGCCACCGCGCCGACGAGCAGACCGGTGTGCAGGAAGACCATGACGGGGTAGTGCGACTGCCCACGCTCCACGCCGCCGCGGGAGAGTGCCCAGGCTGCGTGCCGCCTCGAGACGACGAGCTCGGCGACGCGCTCGAGCCCGACGAGCGCGACGAGGGCGGTGAAGAGCCACTGCGAGGTCACACCGCCACTCCCTTCTCGTCGGCTCCTGCTCGTCCTGCTTGCGCCTGGGCCCGCTACCGATTGTGCTGTTGTGCCATCTGTGTATCAGTCGGCCATCCGCAGGAGCACGAGTTCGAGGCAGAATCCCGGCCCCATGGCCATCAGCACGCCCCATGTGCCCGGTTCGGGCGTTTGGTCCGCGAGGGTGTCGGCGAGCACGTGCAGCACCGAGGCCGAGCTGAGGTTGCCGATGCGGTCGAGGGAGCGCCACGTGACCCCCAGCGCCTCGCGGTCGACCTCGAGCGCCTCCTGCATCGCCTCGAGCACCTTCGGGCCGCCGGGGTGGGCGACCCACCAGGCGATGTCCGCGCGGGTCAGGCCCTGGTCCGCCAGGAAGCGGTCGACGTCGTCGCGCACGTTCTCGCGCACGAGGTCGGGCACCTCGGCGCCGAGGACGATGCGCAGGCCGCTGGCGCCGACGTCCCAGCCCATCGCCCGCTCGGTCCCGGCGTAGAGGCGGCTGCGGGTGGCCACGACGCGCGGCTGTTCCGGCGCCAGGGCGCTGGCGCGGTTGGCGCCGACCAGGACCACGGCCGCGGCGCCGTCGCCGAAGAGGCCGCTCGCGACGAGGTTGGCCACCGAGCGGTCGTCGCGCTGGACCGTGAGGCTGCACAGCTCGACGGAGAGCAGGACCGCGACGTCGTCGGGGTGTCCGACAAGGTAGTCGTGCACGCGCGCCACCCCCGCTGCGCCGGCCACGCAGCCCAGGCCCACGAGCGGCACGCGCTTGACGTCGTCGCGCAGCCCGATCTCGGCGGCGACGCGTGCCTCGATCGAGGGCACCGCGAGCCCCGTGATGGTCGTCGACACGACGAGGTCGACGTCCTGCGGGGTGAGGCCGGCGGCTGCGAGCGCCTTGCTGGCGGCGTGCGAGCCGAGCTCGGTGGCGACCCGGATGAACTCGTCGTTGGCCTCGCCGAAGTCCGCGAGCTGCCGGTAGCGCTCGAGTGGCAGGGCGAGGTGCCGCCGGCTGACCCCCGCGTTGGCGTGGAACCGCTCGAGCAGGGCCCGGTCCGTGCCGGTCGAGCCGAGCACGCCGGCGAAGGCGGCCGTGATCTCCGACTGGGTGTAGGCGTGCCCGGGAAGGACGCCGCGCACGGCCGCGAGGTGGCTCACGACGGTGTCGTACCCATCCGGACCTAGGCTCGGGCTCGTGGTGGTGCAGCGGACGGAGCGGGGCACAGGGCGCGGGCTCGTCCGCGCGTGCCACCCGGGTCCGACTCTCGCGGTCACCGTCCTCACCGCGCTGCTCGCGTGGTCGGCCGGTCACACCCCGGCGCGGGGACTGCTCGTCACGGCGGCCGTGCTCACCGGGCAGCTCTCGATCGGGTGGTCCAACGACCTCGTCGACGTGCGCCGCGACCGTGCCGTCGGGCGGCCGGACAAGCCGGTGGCGGCGGGCGAGGTCTCCGAGACGGTCGTCCGCGCGGCGTGCGGCGTCGCGCTGGTGGCCTGCGTCGGCCTCTCGCTGGCGTGCGGGTGGCGGTCGGCGCTCGTGCACCTCGTCCTCGGGGTGGCCTCGGGCTGGGCGTACAACCTCTGGTTCAAGCGCACCCCGCTCTCCCCGCTGCCGTATGCCGTCGCCTTCGCCGCGCTGCCCGCCGTCGTCACGCTCGCGCTGCCGTCCCCGGCCTGGCCGCCCGGGTGGGTGCTCGTCACCGGGGCGCTGCTCGGGGTCGGCGCGCACCTGCTCAACGTGCTGCCCGACCTCGCCGACGACGAGGCGACCGGGGTCCGCGGGCTGCCGCACCGGCTCGGGGAGCGGGTGGTGCGGTGGCTGGCACCCGCGGTGCTGCTGGCCGGGTCGGCCGTGGCGGCATACGGCCCCGGTGGGGGTTCGCTCGACGGGACCGGGCTGGCGCTGCTGCTCGCGTGCGTGGTGCTGGCCGTCGCGGCTGTCGTGGCGCGGGGCCGGCTGCCGTTCGTGGCCGCCGTGCTCATCGCGCTCGCGGACGTCGTCAGCCTCGTCCTGCGCAGCTGAGCCGGAGCGGCTCGAGGGGGCGCTCAGCCGGTGGGCATGATCCGCACGACGGCGCGCCGCGGGTTGCCGCGGCGCAGGAGCCACTCGGCGGCCATGAACAGGTGGTACTCGAGGCCGTACTTGCGGGCGAGCCGCCGGCCGACGGCCTCGGTGGCCGCCGAGTCGCGGATGACCTCGGCGCGGCCCTCGACGACCGGCGCTCCGGGCGCGACGTTGCCGCGGCGGTCGCACGGCTGGATCGTGGCGCGCGGGTCGTGGCGCAGCCGCTTGAGCTTGCCGGAGCCCTCGGGGGTGCTGACCAGGGCGGCCCCGGCGTCGGGCAGGACCCACACGGGGGTCGCCACCGGCTCGCCGGAGCGGCGGAAGGTCGTGAGGAGCACGAACCGTTCGCCGCCGAGGTTGTGGAGGGTGGGCGCCATGGTCATGGCGGACATGTACCCGCTACCCCACCCCGGTAGGCACCCTGCCGCCCTCCGGGCGCTGTGCGTTGGGTCACCGCGCGACCCAGGGGTTCCGCCGGGGAGCTGCAGCGGCACCTGCCGACCGCTCGGTCACCACCCGACCCAGCGCACAGCGCGCGCCCGACCGGCGGCGTCGCACCCCGTGGCTACGATCGGCACGTGAGCGCCAAGCCCGCCGTCGTCGCAGCGCCCAGTCCGTCGAGCCCGTCGGGGGTGCGGGAGGTGCGCGTCTCCAGCCCCGAGCGGGTGTTGTGGCCGGCCGCGGGCATGGCCGACGGCCGGCCGGTGACCAAGCTCGAGCTCGCCGAGTACCTCGTGGCCGTCACCGACCCGCTGCTGCGGGCGCTCGGCGACCGGCCGGTGACGCTCCAGCGCTTCCCCGAGGGGATCGAGGGCGAGGAGTTCTTCTCCAAGAACCCGCCCAAGGGCGTGCCCGAGGGGACCCGCACGGTGATGTGCACCTATCCCTCGGGCCGCAGGCACCCGCAGCTGGTCGTCGACGAGGTCGCCGACGCCGTCTGGGCCGCCCAGATGAACACCGTGACCTTCCATCCCTGGCCGGTGCGCACGGTCGACGTCGACCGGCCCGACGAGCTGCGCATCGACCTGGACCCGCAACCAGGGCGCGGCTTCGCCGACGCGGTCGAGGCGGCCGTCGCGCTGCGCGAGGTGATGGCCGAGATCGGGCTGACCGCCTGGGCCAAGACCTCCGGCAACCGCGGCGTCCACGTCTACGCCCGCGTCGCCCCCACCCACGAGTTCCTCGACGTGCGGCACGGGGTCATCGGCATCGCCCGCGAGCTCGAGCGGCGCCTGCCCGACCTCGTCACGACGTCGTGGTGGAAGGAGGAGCGCGGCGAGAAGGTCTTCGTCGACTTCAACCAGGCCTGCCGCGACCGCACCATCGCCTCCGCCTACTCGCCCCGCCCGCTCCCCGGCGCGCCCGTGTCGACGCCGGTGACGTGGGACGAGCTGCGCTCGGTGGACCCCCGGGAGCTGACGGTCCGCACCGTGCCCGCCCTCGTGGCCGCCCGCGGCGACGCGTGGGCCGGCATCGACGACGAGGTCGGCGACGTCGCCGCAGCCCTGGCGCTGTGGGACCGCGACGTCGACGAGCGCGGTCTCGGCGAGCTCAACTTCCCGCCGGACTACCCGAAGATGCCCGGCGAGCCGCCCCGCGTGCAGCCGAGCAAACGACGCCAGGACAAGACGGACGGGGACTACATGGCACCCAAGGCCGAGCGCGACGCCGACCACCGCAGCACGTGGGGCATGCCGGTCGTCCCCCCGGTGTCGCCGATGCTCGCCAAGCCGGTCAAGGACTTCTCGGCCGTCAAGGGCGAGGTGCTCTACGAGCCGAAGTGGGACGGCTTCCGCTCGGTCATCTTCCGGTCCGGCGACCTCGTCGAGATCGGCTCGCGCAACGAGAAGCCGATGACCCGCTACTTCCCCGAGGTCGTCGAGGCCGTGCTCGCGAACTTCCCGGACAAGGCCGTCATCGACGGCGAAATCATCGTCGTCTCCCCCGAGTCGAAGGACCGGCTCGACTTCGACCTGCTGCAGCAGCGCATCCACCCGGCGGCCTCACGCGTGAAGAAGCTCGCCGCCGAGACGCCGGCCTCCTTCGTGGCCTTCGACCTGCTCGCCCTCGGCGACGAGTCCTACCTCGACCGGCCCTTCTCCGAGCGGCGCGCGGCCCTGGAGAAGGCCCTGGCCGGCGCCGAGGCGCCGATCCACCTCACTGCTGCGACGGCCGACCGCGACGTCGCCAAGGGCTGGTTCACCCAGTTCGAGGGCGCGGGGCTCGACGGGGTCATCGCCAAGCCGGTCGACATCGGCTACGAGCCCGACAAGCGCCTGATGTTCAAGCTCAAGCACGAGCGCACCGCCGACTGCGTCGTCGCCGGCTACCGCCCGCACAAGAACGACAGCGAGGCCATCGGCTCGCTGCTGCTCGGCCTCTACGACGCCGACGGCCGGCTCGCGTCCGTCGGCGTCATCGGCGCCCTGCCGATGGCTCGCCGCCGCCAGCTCTTCACCGAGCTGCAGCCGCTGGTCGCCGAGTGGGACGAGCACCCGTGGAACTGGGCGGCGCCCACCGAGGAGGAGGGCGGCGCACGCACCCCCCGGTCGTCCGAGTTCTCCCGCTGGAACAACCAGAAGGACCTGTCGTTCGTGCCGCTGCGCCCGGAGCGGGTCGTCGAGGTGCGCTACGACCACATGGAGGGCACGCGCTTCCGGCACACGGCGCAGTTCGTCCGGTGGCGCGAGGACCGCACCCCGGAGTCGTGCACGTTCGAGCAGCTCGAGGAGCCGGTCAGCTACGACCTCGCCGACGTGCTCTCCGCAGGCTCCGACTGAGCGGCACTCCGCTGCCGGCGCCTGTCTCCCGAGCGACGGCTGCGGCTCAGGTGCCGCCGTGGCCGGGCATGCTCGGGACGCGCGAGTGCGGGGTCGCCTCGTCGGACCAGCGCAGCACGGCGCCGACGCCGTCGGAGGGGTTGGCCTGCTTGCGGTCGAGGCAGCTGACGCCGGCCCGGGAGCAGACGGCCGCCCAGACGAGCGCGGTGTCGGCCGGCACCTGCACCGGGTGCTCCGCACCGGTCATCTCGGCGTCCTCGCGGCTCGTGCCGAGCTGGAGGCGGCCCTCGCCGACCCACAGCTGCCCGTCGTGCTCGCGGCCGTCGACGAAGATCAGCTCCTCGGCCTGGGCGCGCTGCAGCACCTCGACGACGGGGTCGAGGCCCTCGGTCGCCGCCTCGGCGCGGGCGGTCTGCTCCTCGAAGCGGGCGACGAGGTCGGCCTCGGCCTGGGCGCGGATGGCGGCCAGGATCTCCTCGACCGCCTCCCGCTCCTTCTGCTCGTCGGTGCCCTCGGCGCGGCCGCCGGTGTCGGTGCGCACGAGGAGCGACCTGAGCCCCTCGCTCGCGTGCTCCTCGAGGTAGGTCATGGCCCGCTCGTCGCCCATGAGGATGACCACCGCGGGCCGGTGCCGGCGCACCAGGCGGTCGAGCTGCTGGGCGACGGTGGCGGCGTTGTGCTCCCACGAGTCCTGCGCCCGCAGCTCGAAGCGGTGCTGGGACCAGCCGCCGCCCTTGAAGCGGTGCACCACGTCGTGGTCGCCCTGCACCTCGAGCTCCTCCTCGGTGTCGCCGACGCCGCCGGTGACCTCGATGTCGGCGCCGGTGCGGTCGAGCCGCACGACGACGTGCGGCACGATCGCCTCGAGCACGCGGACGGCCGGGAGCAGGGACGGAACCGGCCCCCAGCTGACGTCCTCGTCGGGCCGGCCATGGAGGTCCTGCTGCAGCACCAGCCCCTCCGCGTTGGCCACGAGCAGGCGTCCCCACTGACCGCCCTTGCCGGTCGGCTCCAGGGTGGCCTCGCCCATCTCGGAGACGATGTCCTCGGGCACGCCGGACTTGCGGAGCGTTCGCTCCGCGAGGCGCCAGCGCGCCCGGAGGTTGGCGATGCTGTTCGGATCGGTCCGGGTCACGTCGAAGGTCACGCTCGCGAAGGGGCCCTTCTCCTCGCCGAGGTCGTGGAACAGGTCGAGCTTCATGGCTCCTCCATGGGTTGGGGACATGCTCCCCCGTACCCACCAGAGTGGGCCCTCACAAGAGGTCGATGAGCTCGTTCTGCGCACCTTCCCGGACGGCCGTCAGGGCGTCGATGGCAGTGCGCGCGCCGCGGGCCGCCTCGGCGAGCTGTTGGCACTCGGCGACGGCGAGCGCCGCGAACCGGTCCGAACCGGTCACGACGCGAGACACGCACCTCGCTCGCACCTCGCTCGCGGCGGCGCGGCGGCGGCATACAGTTCGGCCATGCAGAGCAGCACCTTCACGCTGACGACCCCCGACGGCACCGAGGTGTTCGTCAACCGCTGGCTCCCCGACGGGCCCGCCAAGGCGGTCGTCCAGATCGCGCACGGGCTCGCGGAGCACTCGACCCGCTACGCCCGCTTCGCGCAGCGCCTCACCGACCACGGGTATGCCGTCTACGGCTCGGACCACCGCGGGCACGGGAAGACCACGGGCACGCGCGGCTCCTTCGCCCGACAGGGCGGCTGGCAGACGGTCATCGACGACCTGCACGCCGTGACCGAGCGCGCCCGCGAGGAGCAGCCGGGGCTGCCGGTCTTCCTCCTCGGCCACAGCATGGGCTCGTTCCTCGCGAGGGGGTATGCCGCACAGTTCGGCCCCGAGCTCGCCGGCCTCGTGCTCTCGGGCACCTCGGGCGGCGCCGGGGGGATCAGCAGGGTCGGGCTCTTCCTGGCCGCGACCCAGGCCCGGCTGCGCGGTCACACCCACGCGAGCGGCCTGATGAACATCCTGACCTTCGGTCAGTACAACAACGCCTTCAAGCCGACCCGGACGCAGTTCGACTGGCTGTCAAGGGATCCCGCGGAGGTGGACAAGTACATCGACGACCCCGACTGCGGGTTCGTCTTCAGTGCAGGCGGGTTCGCCGACCTGATCCGTGGCCTCGAGAGCGTCAACACCGATGCCGAGGCCGGGCGCATCCCCAAGGACCTGCCGGTCCACCTGGCTTCGGGCGCCATGGACCCGGTGGGCGCCAACGGCAAGGGCGTGGGCAAGGTCGCGGACCAGCTGCGCCGGCTCGGTGTGCGCGACGTGACGCTGACCCTGTGGCCCGAGGCCCGTCACGAGATCCTCAACGAGACGAACCGCGACGAGGTCGAGACCGAGATGCTCGACTGGCTCGACGCGCACCTTCCCGCCGTCAAGGCCTGACGCGGCCCCGCGTGGTTGCCGTACGTCAGTGACCCGCGACGCGGGTCACTGACCTACGAAGCCCTCAGCCGTTGACCTGGCGCGGCGGTTCCATGCGGCCGGCCGGCACGGGCGGCGGGAGCGGGACCTCCTGGCCGCCCTCGTCGAGCTGGAAGGGCGGGTAGACGTCGGTCATCAGGGCGGCGTACGCGATGACGCGGTAGACCCAGCGGTTGAGTCCGATGACGAGGTCGAACAGCGCCCGCGGGTAGCGCCCGGTGAAGAGCAGCGAGAAGCCGGCGATGGCGACGAGCAGGCCGAGGACCCCCCAGGTGTCGTAGTGGATCGCGCGCCCGGTCGCCTCGTCCCAGACCCATCCGCCGCCGCCGAGCAGCAGCCCCAGGATGAGGTAGTGCGGGATGGCGAGCAGCCACCACTTCACGAGCACGAGCCCGCGTGAGAGCTTCGGGGGGTAGGCGATGTCGAGGTAGGCCGGGTAGTCGGGCTCGGGGTCCAGGCTGAACGGCGGGTAGCGGTCGGTGCCGAGGCCGCCGTTGGCGGCGTAGTAGCTGACGCGCCAGGTCCACTGCAGCACCCCGAGGTTGAAGTCGAAGAGCTTGCGCGGATAGCGGCCGGTGAAGAGGATCGCGAAGAACGCGACGACGCTGACCAGCACGAAGGCCACCCACAGCACGCCGATCACGACGAGGTGCGGGATGGCGAGGAACCACTTGACCAGCCACAGCCAGCGCGAGAGCGGCTCGTCGAGGTAGGCCTCGAGGGCCACGGGGCTCATCGCCCGCGGGTGCGGCTGGTCCCGAGGCGTGGTGGGAGGCGTGGGCGGCGGCGCCTGCTGCGGGCCGCTGTCACCGGTCGTGTCGGCCTCGACGTAGCCGGGGCGCACTCCGGGCGGCTGCGTGTAGCTCGCCGGCCGGCTGCCGCGCGCTCCGCGGATGATCAGGCCGATGGCGAGCGCGGTGATGACGAGTCCGGCGGCCAGCATGAGAAGGGCGAGCGGCAGGAGGAAGCCGGCGCGCACGCCCGTCGTGGCGGACACCGCGACGCCACTGCTGCCGTCGGCGTTCATCAGCACCGCGGTCCACTGCCCCGGGGTCACCTTCCAGGTCAGCTGCTGCGAGCCGGGACCGGTGGCGGAGGCGACCCAGAACTTCTGGCTCGTCGGGGCGGGCGCCCGGTCGGCGCCGGGGACCGTCTGCATCACCGGTGCGCGCGGGGTGCTCCCGCGGGGGTCGGTGATGTCGACGACCTGGTCGTGGGCGATCCCCCTGAGGTAGGCGTTGACCTGGGCCGTCGGGGCGATGCCGAGGAAGAGCGGCTTGCCACCCGTCTCGAGCGGTTGCGCGGTCACGCGGGCCTCGACGTCGAGGCGGTCGAGCACCGAGGAGGGCGCGTTCGGCCCGGTCTCGACGACGGCGTTGCCGACCGTGACGGCGGGCGTCGAGCTGGAGACGACGGGCAATGTCATGGACAGGAACCCGGCGGAGTCGCGCGCGACGGCATACGCGATGCCGAGGCCCGCTCCGCCGAGCAGCAGCCCGAGGCCGGGGAGGATGAGCAGGCACCCGATGATGAGGGCGGCGAGGTGCCGGCCGGCGGGGTGGCGCCGCTCGGCCGGGGCGTAGGTGGTGGTGGTCACTCAGATCACATCCTTGGGAAGCGGCCGCGGACGAACCGGCTGAGGGCCTCGAGGATCCCGACGCCACCGCCGACGAAGCCGAGCACGAGCACGACGCGTGCCACGACCTCCCAGCCGGTGCCGACGACGTCGAGCGGGAAGACCTGCCAGATCCGGGCCAGGGCGACGAGTCCGAAGCCGATGGAGACGATGTCGCCGAGGGCCCGCACGCGTGGCCGGTCCAGGACGACGTTGACGGCGTCGGCGACGATCCGAGCGATGATCGAGGCGTTGACGGCGCCGAGGACGAGCACGGTGGCGGCGGTCAGGAACGGCACGACCTGCCAGCCCGGCCAGACGTTGATGAGCCAGAGCAGGATGAGGTTGACGACGATGGAGCCGACGTAGCCGGCCCGCCGGCCACGGGAGCGTGCGGGGGGCGGCTGCGGCTGGGCCGGAGCGGTGGGGGGTCCGGTCGAGTGTCCGGTCGGGGAGGTCATGGCGTGATCCCTTCTCGCAGTGCGCCGCTGGCGGCGCCGAGCTTCTCGAGTGGCAGGGCCGCCCGCACCGCGGCGGCGAGACCGCCGGGGACGATCTCGCTCAGCTCGTAGCGCGCCCGCACGAGCGGCGCCGGGACGGACAGCACGCGCGTCAGGTCGATCGGCGTGCCGCTGACGACGGCGTCGCAGGCACCGGCCTCGACGGCCGCGCGGATCGTGGCCTCGAGGTCGCGCACCTGCGAGGCGCCGTAGCCCATGGCGGGCAGGACGCCCCGCGCGTTCGGGTACTTCGCGTAGGTGGCGGCGAGCGACCCCACGGCATACGGCGTCGGGTCGACGATCTGGGCCGCACCGGCCATCCGGGCGCCGACGACCCCGGCACCGTAGGTCATCGACCCGTGGGTGAGGGTGGGGCCGTCCTCGACGACGATGACCCGGCTGCCGGAGACGAGCGTCCAGTCGTCCACGGACACGGGGCTGTTGGCGCGCAGCACCGTGGCGGCCGGGTTGAGGGCGCGCACCGACGCCTCGACGGCGTCGATGTCGGCGCTGCGCGCCGAGTCGCACTTGGCGATGAGCACGACGTCGGCCATCCGGACGTTCGCCTCGCCGGGGTGGTATGCCGTCTCGTCGCCCGGGCGCAGCGGGTCGGCGAGCACGACGTGCAGGTCGGGGACGAAGAACGGCAGGTCGTTGTTGCCGCCGTCCCAGAGGATGACGTCGGCCTCCTGCTCGGCCGCGCGCAGGATCCGCTCGTAGTCCACGCCGGCGTAGACGACGACCCCGTTGTCGAGGTGCGGCTCGTACTCCTCGCGCTCCTCGATGGTGCAGTCGTGGCGGTCGAGGTCGGCATATGTCGCGAACCGCTGGCAGGCCTGCGCGGCGAGGTTGCCGTAGGGCATCGGGTGGCGCACCGCGACGACCCGCAGTCCCAGGCCGGTGAGCATCCGTGCGAGGTAGCGGGTGGTCTGGCTCTTGCCGACGCCGGTGCGCACGGCGGTCACGGCGACGACCGGCTTGGTGCTGCGAAGCATGGTGTGCCGGGCGCCGTGGAGGCGGAAGTCGGCGCCGGCGGCGATGCACCGCGACGCGAGGTGCATGACGTCCTCGTAGCGCACGTCGGAGTAGGCGAAGACGACGAGGTCGACCTGCTCGCGCTCGACGAGCCTGGTCAGCTCGGACTCGGCGACGATCGGGATGCCCTGCGGATAAAGCGGACCCGCCAGCTCGGGCGGGTAGTGGCGGCCCTCGATGTCCGGGATCTGCGTCGCCGTGAAGGCCACCACCTCGACGCTCGGGTCGTCGCGGAAGACGACGTTGAAGTCGTGGAAGTCGCGGCCGGCCGCGCCGAGGAGAACGGCGCGGGTGCGGGCGGCTCTGGTGGGGCCGGTGCCGGCTCGGGGGCCGGTGTGAGTGCTCGCGTCGGCGGTCATGGCCTTCTCCTGGCCGGGTCACCGACGTGACCGACACACCCCTTCGCAGGTGGTCCTGGCTGCGGGACCCGCCACTTCGAGTCTTCCACCGGCGCCGACGGGGCGTCCTCATTCGGAGAGAGGGAGAGAGGGATCACCCCGCAATCACAATCGGCTGCTCAGCGGGGCCCTCGGTGCCACGATCGGAGGGTGAGCGACACAGCTGCACGAGCGGGCGATCGCGGCCGGTTTGGCGTGGGCACGGCGACCTCGGAGCACGTCTCCCTCGCCGAGGAGTGGGTGGCGGCCAACTACAGCCCGCTGGAGGTCGTCATCTCGCACGCCGAGGGCGCCTGGGTCACCGACGTCGAGGGACGCCGGTATCTCGACGCGCTCGCCGGCTACTCCGCCCTGAACTTCGGGCACCTGCACCCGGCGCTCGTCGCGGCGACGCGGGCCCAGCTCGACCGGCTGACGTTGACGAGCCGCGCCTTCCACAGCGACCGGCTCGGGCCGTTCTGCCGGGACCTCGCGACGCTGGCCGGCAAGGAGCTCGTGCTGCCGATGAACACCGGCGCCGAGGCGGTCGAGACGGCGATCAAGCTGTCGCGGCGCTGGGGCTACGAGGTCAGGGGCGTGCCGGACGGCCGGGCCCGGATCGTCGTCATGGCCGGCAACTTCCACGGCCGCACGACGACGATCATCAGCTTCTCCGACGACCCGGTCGCGCACGACCACTACGGGCCCTACACGCCCGGCTTCGACATGGTGCCGTTCGGCGACATCACGGCCCTCGAGGCGGCGATCACCGACGAGACGGTCGCGGTGCTGCTCGAGCCGATCCAGGGCGAGGGCGGCGTCATCGTCCCGCCGGACGGGTGGCTGCGTGAGGTGCGCGAGCTGACCCGACGTCGGGGCGTGCTCATGGTCGCCGACGAGATCCAGTCGGGCCTCGGCCGCACCGGCACCACCTTCGCCTGCGACCTCGAGGGAGTCGTTGCCGACGTCTACGTCCTCGGCAAGGCGCTCGGGGGCGGCATCGTCCCGGTGTCCGCGGTCGTCGCCGACCGCGACGTGCTCGGTGTCTTCACCCCGGGCAGCCACGGCTCGACCTTCGGCGGCAACCCGCTCGCAGCCGCGGTCGGCCAGGCCGTCGTCGGGCTGCTGTCTACCGGCGAGTTCCAGCAGCGGGCCCGGCGGCTCGGCGCCGTCCTCGAGTCGGGGCTGCGCGAGCTGGTCGGGCACGGTGTCGAGGCGGTGCGCTGCCGGGGCCTGTGGGCCGGCGTCGACATCGAGCCGGGGCTCATGACCGGCCGCGAGGCCTCGCACCGGCTCCTCGAGCAGGGCGTGCTCGTCAAGGACACCCATGGCTCGACCATCCGCATCGCTCCCCCGCTCGTCGTCACCGAGGCCGAGATCGGCCTCCTCCTCGATGCCCTGAGAGCCGTCCTGCGCTGACGCCGGCACGGATGAGGCGGCGACGAACCCGCGACTTCAGGAGGGGTCATGGCAGCACACCGGAACAAGAAGAAGTGGTCGGACCTGACGCCGGCTCAGCGGGCGGCGGTCCTTGTCGCCGGCAGCGTGCAGCTCTCCCTCGCGGCGACCGCGTGGGTCGACCTGGCCCGCCGGCCGGCCGCGCAGGTGCAGGGCAGCAAGGCCAAGTGGGCCGCGATCATCGCGATCAACTTCATCGGCCCGATCGCCTACTTCACCCGCGGTCGCAAGACCGCCTCCTAGCGGAGGGCGCCCTGGCGCAGGATCAGGTCGGGGATGGTCACGGCGAAGGCGCGCTCGGACCGGTCCCGGATGCCGTGGAGCATCTGGCGACTCATCGCCGAGCTGGCGGCCGCGACCGGCTCGACGAGCAGGAACGACCACGGGTGCGTGTAGGCGAAGCGCTCCCGCACGACGAGGCGGGTCGCCCGGTGCGGATGCCGGCGCAGCACGAAGGACCACGTGAAGTCGTAGGGCAGCGACCCCGGCGGTGCGCCGCCAGTCCCGGCCATGGCGGGACCGGCGTGCAGCACGAGCGAACGGACGGGGTCGACCGAGGCGACGGACAGCGCGACCTTCGGGTGCAGGTGCACGAGGTCGCCGACATCGAGGTGCTGCCACTCCTCGACGACAGTGTCGGCGCTCCGCACCCCGCACCCGGCGAGGTTCTCGAGCCGGTCGTAGCTGTAGAAGCCGCCTCGGTCGGCCCCGAGCTGGACCACCCAGGGCCAGACCTGCTCGGGTGGGGCGTGAATGGTGATGGCGCGGGTGGCGACGAGTCCGGGGTCGCTGATCAGGTCGTCCCCGGGCAGCTGCTCACGGCACTCCTCGGTCGTGGCGCCCCAGTGCAGCGCCGACCACCGCAGCGTCACCACCGTCATCAGTGCCACGGGGATCGCCGCGGCGCCGGCGACCGGTGCGACCACGCGCCTCATGGAGCCACGGTAGTCCCGGCACCCATGAGCCACAGGCGAATCCGCCGTGCCTCGGCTGTTTCGCCCGGAAAATGATGGAGCCCGGCTCGCGGGGCGAGTCCGGGCTACCAGTGACGGTTCACGTACCACAACGGGCCAACCGTCGAAGCTTTTGTCCTGCTCTGACGAACCCGAGTGTCCTCGGGTCCGGCACCTCCGAAAGGTTGCCACGCCGATGTCGCGCGCGAGGCAAAACGGAGAAATTGGCTGAAAAGTTGACTACGGCTCCGACCGGGTCCGTTCCGTCCCACCGTGCGCGGGCCTTCGGGGCGCGTGGTCACGGCACGCCGGGCAGCTCCCAGGTCGTGCCGTACGTCGTGTCGATGAGCGCCGCCCGGTCGAAGCGCAGCGTCAGCGGCAGCCGGTCGGAGACGGCGTCGACCACCGGCTGCAGCCGCGCGCCCGGGACGCCGGTCGTCGCCGAGACGTGCGGCGTCCAGTGGCCCGGCTCGTAGTGCCGGTGGATCACCGCGCCGGTGGCGCGCAGCGCCTCGACGGCACGCGCCTGTCGGGTCGTGAGGTCGACGGTGGCCGAGCCCGCGAGCGCCGCCCGTCCCCGCGGGAAGATCACCGTGCCCTGCACCGAGACCTCGACCGGCCCGCCGTCGCCGAGCCCGGTCACCGCGTCGCGGACCGCGCACTCGTCCCAGGTGAGCAGGACGGCATACGACAGGTGGGCGAGGTGCTGTCCGTGGGTGTGGCTGAGCAGCGTCGGTATGCCGTCGGCCTCGAGCCGCTGCCAGAGCGAGCGCACGAGGCGGTCCGACCTCCGGTCGAGCAGCAGGCAGAGGGCGAGCGCCATGGCCCATTCTGGACACGCCGGAGCGCCCCGTGCGCCACCTACGCTGACGCCCATGACCCCTCCGCCCACTTCTGCCGACACCCCGAGCGACCTCGACGTCGTCGCCGCCCACCGCTACGTGTCGCTGACGACGTTCCGCCGCTCGGGCGCGCCGGTGGCGACGCCGGTCTGGGTGGCGCGCGACGGGGGCGAGCTCGTCGTCGTGACCCTCGACCCGAGCGGCAAGCTGAAGCGGCTGGCACGCGACCCCCGGGTCGAGCTGCGTCCCTGCGACGTGCGCGGGCGGGTGCCCCAGGGGGCGCCGACGTATGCCGGCACGGCCGTCGTCGACCGCAGCGCGGCGGGCGTCGCCGCGGTCAAACGCGCCATCGGCCGCACGTACGTCATGGCCCGGCTCGGCGACGCGCTCGCCTCGGTCACCGACCGCGTCCGGCCGAGGAGCCCGCGGGCGGGCATCCGGATCACGCTCGATTGACCTGTCACGACGACTGGTCGAACATTGGACAGAACGTTTCTCACAACGCCTGCCCTCGCCTTACCGTGTGCTCCATGAGCCCGACCGCAGCAGCCCGGCTGGTCCAGCGCCAGCTCGGTCTGATGCTGCGCAGCAAGGTGGCCGGCGACGACGCGCCGGCCCGCGCGCAGCGCATCTGGGGCGCCGAGGGCAAGCGGTGGTTCACGCCGGAGGACCCGGTGTGGCGGGTGCACGCCGACGCGTCGATGTTCCCGGCGGGCATCACCTCGCTGCTGCTGCAGATGCTGCACCCGATGGCGATGGCCGGGGTCGCCGGCCACAGCGGCTACAAGAGCGACCCGTGGGGGCGGCTGCAGCGGACCAGCCACTACCTCGCGACGACGACCTTCGGCACGGTTGAGCACGCCGAGGAGGCCATCGCGACGGTCCGCTCGATCCACCGGCGGGTGCGCGGCAAGGACCACCTGGGCCGGCCCTACCGCGCCGATGACCCGCACCTGCTGGCATGGGTGCACGCGGCGGAGATCGACTCGTTCCTGCGCGGCTACCAGACGTTCGGCGCCACGCCGCTGACCGATGACGAGGCCGACGTCTATGTCCGCCAGGCCGGCATCCCCGCGGCCCGGCTCGGGGTTGTCGACCCGCCGCAGTCGGTGGTCGAGCTCGCCGCCCTGCTCGACTCCTACCGGCCCGAGCTCGAGGCCACCCCGGCCGCCCGTGAGGCGGCGCGCTTCCTGCTGCTCGACCCGCCGCTGCCGTTCTACGCCCGCCCCGGCTACGCCACGCTCGCCTCGGGTGGGGTGTCCCTGCTGCCGTGGTGGGCGCGCGAGATGCTCGGCCTCCCGGTGCCCGACGTCGTGTCGGCCCTCGTGGCGCGCCCGCTCGGCCACCTCGGCACGGCGGCGGTGCGCTGGGGCATGGCCGGCCTGGCCGAGCGCCGCCCCTCCGACCTTCCGGACGGGCCCGACTCCCCCGCATCCCCTGAGCACCCCGACGAGCGAGGTCAGCGAGTCGGGGACCTGGCCGCCAGCTGACGGCGGCCACCCTTTCGGCCGGGCCGGGTGGACTCAAGAAGCGGGCACACCCGGCCCGGCCCCCTCTCGGCCTGCCGCGAGCGTTCCGGGGCGTTCGCCCGGGACGCGACGGGTCTGGGTCAGTAGGCTGCGAGCGTGCCTCGACTCGTGCTCACCGTCATCGGCGACGACCGCGCCGGCCTCGTCACTGCCCTCGCGGACGTCGTCACCGCGCACGACGGCAACTGGGAGGACAGCCAGCTGGCCGAGCTGGCGGGCAAATTCGCGGGCATCGTCGTCGTAGGGGTCCCGGCCGAGCGCGCCGAGGAGCTGACCGCGGCGTTGAAGCAGCTCGAGGGTCTGCTCGAGGTGACGACCCACCCGGGGGCCGAGGCGACGGTCGTCGCGGACGACAGCGGCGCGCAGCGGCTGACCGTGGACCTGCTCGGCAACGACAACCCCGGGATCGTCCGCGAGGTGTCGTCGGTGCTGAACCGGCACGAGCTGTCGATCGAGACGATGACGACGGGGACGCGCGAGGCGCCGATGGCCGGCGGCCTGCTCTTCGAGGCGCACGTCGTCGTGCGGGTGCCCATGGGGTCGGACACCGCAGCGCTGCGCGCCGACCTCGAGCGGCTCGCCCACGAGCTGCTCGTCGACATCGCCGTCGCCTGAGCCCGGCGGGGCTGGACGCTTCGGCGCCGGCTCCCCGGCCCCCTGTGCGTTGGGTCGCCCGGTGACCCAGCCGCGCGAAGCCAGCCGCTGAGCCGGATCCACCCCTGTCCGAGACGTGCGGCAGCTGCCGGAGGCACACTGGCCGACGGGCAACCATCACGACCCGGGAGGTGTCGTGACCGCAGCAACCGCCCACGCACGGGCGCTCGTCGCCGCCGTCGCGCTGGCCACGGCGCTCGTCGTCGTCGGCTGCACCGCCTGCCACGCACCCTCGGCCGCCCCGGAGACCGAGGCAGTCGCACCCGCCGAGGCCACCCCGACGCAACGGCCTCCGCCGACCTCCCCTGCACCGGCCGCGGGTGCGAGCCGGCCGACCCGCACGGCCGGCCCGCTCGTCGCTCGGACGGCAGACGTCCTCGCCGTCGTCGGTCGGCACCTGCGAGTCGTCCACGCCGACGGGTCCGGCGGCAGGATCGCGGTGCCCTCGGTCGACGCGCCGGAGAGCTCGGTCCTCACCCTGGCCGGCGACTGGTCGCCGGACGGCCGGCAGCTGACGTTCACGCGCCTGCACCACGGGCCGGAGCCGCTGCGGTCGTCGCTGTGGGTGGCGGATGGCGACGGGGACGCTACCCGCGAGGTGGTCCGCTGCGTCAACCCGTGCCAGCGGGCCGGCCTGGGGTCCTGGTCGCCCGACGGCGACCGCATCGCGTATGCCGTGAGCGAGCTCGGCGGGAGGGCCCGGCACGCGCGCAGCGCCATCGAGGTGGCGACGCTGTCGTCGGGGCGGCGGCACGTCGTCGCCGAGACCGCGGACCGGCTCGTCGAGCTGACCTGGCCGCGCTGGTCGCCGGACGGCCGCAGGCTCGTGGTCCAGGTCATCAGATGGCCGCGGGTGCCTGCCTCGTCGCCACGTCGGGCCTCTCCCTCGGTGAGGATCGCCGTCCTCGACCTGGCTCGTCCGCGGGCCCAGACGCCGCGGGTCCTGGCTCCGGGTCTGCCCGGCAGCCACCCGGACTGGAGCTGGCGGACCGGCGTCATCGTCTTCTCGACCAACGACCCGCACGCTGTCGACGGCAGGGCCGACCGCAACCTGTGGACCGTGCGGCCGGACGGGACCGGGCTGCGCCGGCTGACGCACTTCCGACCGCCGGCGGCGGCCGTGCACCCGTCGTGGACCCCGGACGGGGTGGTCCTCTTCGAGCACTGCGTCGCGCTGCCGGCCTGCTTCCTGGCGTATGCCTCTGCCGACGGCGCGGTGGTGCAGACGCCGGAGCGCCTGGCCGGTCGCTGGCCGCGAGCGCGACCGTAGACGCGGTGGACCAAGATGTCAGGTGGCGAAGGGGCCCGCGTCGCGATGCGAGCTCGGGGCCGGGGCATCGGTTGGAGGGTTCGTCAGTCCTAGTCGGCACCTGCATCGAGGCGATGACCACCGAGACGCGCGAGGCGTCGATGGCCTGCGTGTTGCTGTTGGGGGGCGCACGCATTGGTGCGGCTGTCGGTCGGCACGGGCGCCCCTCCGCGCCGAGTTCGAGCGCCTTGCGCACGAGCTGCTGGTGGACATCGCCGCCGCCTGTCGCGCTGCCCCTCGGTGAGCGGAGAGCTCGTCACCCGATCGCACGAACCAACGCCGAGGCGACACTGCCGGCCTCAGGAGCTCATGCGACGCCGGGCTTACGTGTGGCGTACTGCGCGCCTAGGTGCGTGGCTCGCGGCGACGTACCAGTTGAGATAATTTTTGCTAGCGGATCCTGTCGACTAGGCGACGAGTACAGCGTCTCCACATCGCAACGTTGACTATAGGAACGCTTCCAGTGCAATAATGAGGGCGGAGCCAGTGCTACCAACACTGGCCCCGCCCGGTGAGTTACTTCAAACCTCGCCAGCGCAATAGTGCATCGAGAGCGGCCACGATAAGTGGGGTAGACGTCCAGATCCATCCCCTCACATCGGGCCGCTTTCGCCTGTTGCGTGACGACTGCGGCCGACTTGCGTCGTACATAAACTCACCTCCTCTCTAGCCCTGAGGCCTCTTGAAGGTGCGCTCACCTCGAGATCGGTGGGCACGACGTTTCCATCGCGCTCACCTCACCTTGGCTCGCTGAATGGAGTCTACGGGCGCAAAGGGACAGATCGCCAGCATGTCACTCCACAGGACGTGGAAGCGGCCATGCTTGACAGCCGTAGACCGCCTCTGACCTGCGGAAACATCCCAGGACACTCAGCCTATTCATCGTTTCCCTCAGGGTAATTACCTGTAGTTATCCACAGCTTCACCACGCCCCAAGGCGATCCGCTGAGTGGCTTCCCCGCCGGGATGGTGGTCCATGCAACTCGGGGTGTCAGTCGGTCCAGCACCGGTGACTGCCCCCTCTGCGCTAAGCACCCTGCGGACGGGCGTGCAGCGGGGCAATAAGTGTCTGAAGTTCGGTCTCGACCGCTGGCCGCCCGGGCCTGCCCCTGGCGTCTGCGTCGGCCGACGGTTCGGTGGTGCAGACGCCGGAGCTCCTGGCCGGGCGCTGGCCGCGAGTGCGGCCACAGGCCGCGTGGGCCCGCCGTAGATCAGCCGGAGACCGTGCCGTGGAGTGTTCCGGGGTGGCGAAGGGGCCCGCCTCGCGATGCGAGCCCGGGCCCCGGGTGACGGTTCCGTACCGCAACGGGCCAACCGCCTAAGTTCCCTCCCCGTCGATGGTCGACTACCCCCAGTGCACGCCCTGACACAGGCAGCTCGTGCCGAATCGCAGATATTTGCGCATCTCTTGCAGACCGGGGGGCGGCGCGGTCCCGCGGAAACCGGTTTCGTGCCGTGCGGCCGGGAGCACACTCGGAGGCGGGAGATGTCACGAGCCGGGAGGTGTCGTGGGAGCAGCGGTCGCCGTCCGGTCCGGGGCCCTCGTCGTCGTGGCGCTCGTCGCGTCCTCCCTGGCCGCGTGCACCAGCGCGCCCGGAGCAGCCACCACCACGCCGCCGGCGACCGCGAGCGTCGCGCGTCCGAGCACGTCGTCACCGTCCACTCTCCCGCCCAGCGGCCCGGCGACCGGGGGTGCGCCGCTCGTCAAGCAGACGGCATACGTGCTCGGCAACGTGCAGGGGCACCTGCGCATGGTGCACCCGGACGGCACAGGCGGCCGGATCCTCGTGCCCTCGGTGGACGTGCTCGGCGAGAGCAACGGGGTCATCGTCGGCGACTGGTCGCCGGACGGGCAGAGGGTGGCGTTCACGCGGGTGCACCGGGAGGTGCAGCCGTTCACGGCGTCGCAGTGGGTCGCGATGAGTGACGGGAGCGGCGCCCGTGAGGTAGTCCCGTGCGCGCCGCCGTGCCTGCGCGCCGGGCTCGGTGCGTTCTCGCCTCGGGGTGACCAGCTCGCCTACGCCGTCACGGAGCTGGATGCGGCGGGCACGAGGGTCGCGCGCAACGCGGTCGAGGTCGTCACCCTCGCCACGGGGCGGCGGCGCGTCGTCGCCGAGACGCGGGAGCCGCTCGTGGAGTTCGCCTTCCCGCGGTGGTCGCCGGACGGTCGCCGGCTCGTCGTCCAGGTCACCCGCTGGCCGGCCGGACCTGCGACGGCGACGGCCCCGGTGTCGGGGTCCCCGAGCATCGCGGTGCTCGACCTGGCGCGGCCGCGGACGCAGGTCCCCCGCGTCCTGGCGCCCCGCCTGCCGGGCACGTATCCGGACTGGAGCTGGAAGACCGACACCATCGTGTTCTCCACCAACGACCCGGACGTGGTGGCCGGGGACGCCGAGCACGACCTCTGGACGGTGCGGCCCGACGGGACCCGGCTGCGGCAGGTGACCCACCTGCAGCAGCCGGCGCTGGCCATGCACCCGAGCTGGACGCCGGACGGGACGATCCTCTTCGAGCACTGCGCGGCCATGCCGGCCTGCTACCTGGCGTACGCGTCCGCGGACGGCTCGGTGGTGCAGACGCCGCAGGACCTCCAGGCGGTGTGGCCGCGGGCGAAGCCGGGGAGCTGAGCCGGCCGAGCGTCACCGTCCGCGCGGGGCGCCGGTGGTCGTGACGGCATACGTTTCCCTTGTCCGCGCACGCGCGCGGGCGCACGCTGTGCTCATGGAGGGATCAGCGGCGACGCCGACCACGCATTCGCCGATGCGGCACGTCAAGACGGTGCCGATCGCGGACTACGGATTCCTGGCCGACGGCGAGGTGACGGCGCTCGTCGCTCCGGGCGGCGACATCGACTGGATGTGCGTGCCGCGGATGGACTCGCCGAGCGTCTTCGGGTCGCTGCTCGGGCGGCACGCGGGGCGGTTCGCGCTGGGGCCCACGGACATCGAGGTGCCGACGGCGCGGCGCTACCTGCCGGGCACGAATGTGCTCGAGACGAGCTGGGGCACGCCGACGGGGTGGATCGTCGTGCGCGACGTGCTGCTCATCGGGCCGTGGCACCACGACGAGGGGGTCTCGCAGAAGCACCGGCGCACGCCGATGGACTACGACGCGGAGCACACGCTGCTGCGGACGGTGCGGTGCGTGTCAGGCGAGGTGCAGACGGTGATGGCGTGCGAGCCGTGCCTGGACTACGGCCGGCGGACCCTGCAGTGGGAGTACACCGACCGGGGCTACCTCGGTGGGGTCGCGCAGGCCGAGGGGTTCGACCTGAGACTGACGCTGACGACGGACTTCCGGCTCGGCTTCGAGGGGGCGCAGGCGACGGCGCGGACGCTGCTCAGGGAGGGGGACGAGCGGTTCGTGGCCCTGTCATGGGGTGCGGTGCCGCCGCCGACGACGAGCCAGGAGGCGCGCGAGCGGCTCCAGTGGACGGCGCACCACTGGCAGCACTGGCTCGCGCGCGGCCGCTTCCCGGACCATCCCTGGCGCAGCTACCTGCAGCGAAGCGCCCTGACCCTCAAGGGTCTGACCTACGCGCCGACCGGGGCGATCGCCGCGGCGGCGACGACGTCGCTGCCGGAGACGCTCGGCGGGGCGCGCAACTACGACTACCGCTACACGTGGATCCGTGACGCGACGTTCGCGCTGTGGGCGATGTACTCGCTCGGGTTCGACTGGGAGGCCGTGGACTTCTTCTCGTTCATCGCCGACATGGCCGAACGGGACGAGGACCTGCAGATCATGTACGGCATCGGCGGGGAGCATGACCTCCCGGAGTCGACGCTTGACCACCTGCAGGGGTATGCCGGGTCGCACCCCGTGCGCGTCGGCAACGCCGCGCACTCCCAGGTGCAGCACGACGTGTGGGGCGCGCTGCTCGACTCGGTCTACCTGCACTCGAAGGTCGCCGACCACCTGGACGGTCGGATCTGGCCGATCCTCGGCAAGCAGGTGGAGGCGGCGCTGAAGCGGTGGCGCGAGCCGGACGCCGGCATCTGGGAGGTCCGCGGGGAGCTCAGGCACTTCACGTCGTCGAAGATCATGTGCTGGGTCGCGGTCGACCGCGGCGCCCGGCTCGCGTCGAAGATCGGCCAGGAGGCGCAGGCCGCCGAGTGGCAGTTGGCGGCCGACGAGATCAAGGAGGACATCCTCGCCCACGGCGTCGACTCGCGCGGCGTGCTCGTGCAGCACTACGACACCGACGCGCTGGACGCGTCCCTGCTGTTGGCGCCCCTGGTGCGCTTCCTGCCGCGGGACGACCCGCGGATCAAGGCGACGGTGCTGGCGATCGCGGACGAGCTGACCGTCGACGGGCTGGTGCTCCGGTATCGGGTCGACGAGACGGACGACGGCTTCACCGGCGAGGAGGGCACCTTCACGATCTGCTCGTTCTGGCTGGTCTCGGCGCTGTGCGAGATCGGGGAGCGCAAGCGGGCGCACGAGCTGTGCGCGAAGCTGCTGTCGTTCGCCGGGCCGCTCGACCTGTACGCGGAGGAGATCGACGTCCACACCGGGCGGCACCTCGGGAACTTCCCGCAGGCGTTCACCCACCTGGCCCTGATCAACGCGGTGATGCACGTGATCGCGACTGAGGAGAGGCCCGACCAGGACGTGTGAGTTCGCGCGCCCAGAAGCGCGTGCGGGGCATGCGCTCCTCCCCCTGCTCAACAGGCGGTGGGCGGCCCCTCGGGCGTCTTCGCGGAGTCGATGAGCCAGCCCCCTCTGGACTGTCTCATTCCGTAGTCGATGGTCCAGTCGCTGCACGTCTGGCCGTGGTAGCCGTGGTCGCTCGACTGCTCTGTCTTGAGGTGCACCCGGACGACTCTGACGTCGCCGGTTCCGGTGACGCGCTCGATCGCGATCGCCGTCCAGTAGGAGGTGGCGAGAGCAGCGGACCACGACTCCACGCTGCCCAGAGTCCTCTGCATGCGGCTGGTCAGGACCTGCCATGCGGCTTCGTAGTTGCCGGAGTTGATGCCGTCGCCGTGCACCGAGAGCGACCTGGCGATGTCCTGCGCCACGGGGTCGTCCGAGTCGATGTTGACCTGAATCGTGCGGTCGGCACCTGCTGCGTCGTAGGTTTCTCCGCACTTGACCAACGGCAGGTCGGGCTTGGACCGCCAGCGCTCGAGATTGGTCGCGAGGTCAGGGGACGGGACGACATAGCCCTGACCCTGGGCCGGCTCGGGGGACCCGTCTCCGCTGACCCACAGGCGGTGCCCCGAGACGAGGCCGACCACCTGCCCCTGCCTGTCGAGGACGGGGCCGCCGGAGTTGCCGGGGTTGATGGCGGAGTCGGTGACCATGGCGTCGATCTCGGGGCCGTTCGGGTCGTACTTGACGTTCTGGTGCAGGCCACTGACCGAGCCGTCCGTGAAGCGGAGCTCGTAGGTCTCCAGCGGGAAGCCGAGCACGGCCACCGACTCCCCGAGGTCGGGCAGGTTCGGTTTCAGCGGCAACGCGCGGTTGGTGATGGCGGCGTCGGTCCTCAACAGGGCCGAGTCCGTCTGCGGGTCAAGGCCGACCACGCGTGCACGCGTCACTCCGCCCGGGAACTGCAGCGTGAGCGCCGAGGCGCCAGCTGCCACGTGGTTGGCGGTCATGACGAGGTGGTCGCCGACGACGAACCCCGAGCCCATCCCCCGGGAGTCACAGGTCGCGACGTCGATGCGCACGATCGCCGGCTTCGCCGACTTGGCCACGTCCGACCAGGACGCGAAGGTGGAGGTAGAGGGAGGTGGCGGAGGGTCCGGCGTCGTCGTCGTGGTGATGGGCGGTCCCGGCGAGGTCACGGTTACGGTGACGGGAGCGGGCGGAGCGGCAGTCGCCCCGCTGTTCGGCGTCGGTGGCGGGTTCGGGGAGCAGCCGGCCAAAGCGGCGCAGACGACGGTTGTCCCGGTTGCAAGCAGAAGCGTCCTGGATCGCATGCCCCACCCCTTCGGTAGCGTTCCGTGCCGCCATCGTTACAGGGGGCGGCCCCGCGCAGGCGCGTTTGCGCAGCGTCCCGAGGATCAGACGGGCATTTCCGCCCGAACCCCGACATAGCGGCAGAGCGGCTCCGCGAGTGTGCCGGGCTGGCGTGAGAACCCGCCCACATGCGGTCCTACTGCGCGCTCTACGTCGATGTGGGGTATCTCTTGGCGGCGGCTGCCACCCGGGTGACCGGCACGTCGCTGCGCAAGGGCGTCGTGGTGTAGTACCCGGACCTCGTCACTCGTCTCATCGCCGACGCGGAGACAGCGAGTGGCCTGCTCCTGCTACGGGTGCACCTTGGACGCACGTCCCCGCAGGGTGAGCAGAAGGGCGTCGACCTGCGCATCGGGCTCGACCTCGCGGCTCATGGTCGGAACCGGTCGGTGGACGTCATCTACCTCCTCTCGGGCGACGACGACCTGAGCGAGGCGGTCGAGGAGCTGCAGAGGCACGGCACGCAGGTGGTGCTCGGACTGTCAGCGTCGTTTCCGAGCACCGAGAACGGTCGTGGCCGCCGTGGCCTAGAGTCCCCCAGGAAGTACACAGATGCGACACCAGGGACACTCATGAAAAACGCTCAATTCGGGCTGAAAATCGCCACCGCGAGCGCTGCGCTCGTAGCCTGCCTCAGCCTGACCGCGTGCGGCGGCTCCGCGCCCATCAGTTCAGCTCAAACCGCATCGGCCACCACGGCCGCTGCAACGCCCACCTCCGCGACCTCGACGACCCCTGACGCGGTGGAGACCACCGCTGAGGACGTTGCCGCTGCGGAGCCGACCACCTCGCCTACGCCAATGCCCGCGAACGGCAAGACCCCCAATCAGGCAGACTCCGACAAGCTCTTCCTCATCGCGGCGAAGGCGCAGATCGGAGACGCACCGGACTCCGATCTCCTCTCCCTGCGTGACTCCATCTGCGAGAAGCTCCGCGACGACCCCACCAGCGCCCGGTACAAGCAACTCGTGGATGCGGCCTCGGGGACCGGCTCGGGCGACATGTCCGCCAACACTGTCGAGAACCTCATCAGGGGTTCTGTTATGTCGGGGTGCTGGGACGCCCGGGCGGCGCTTCCGGCCAAGGACCTTGCGGACCTGAAGGAGATTTCTGCGGGTGGCCCCTCGACGTCGATCACCGAAGGTGTGTGGGAGGTCGGGTCGGATATCAAGCCGGGCCGATACCGCACTGACGACGCCGTGACGGACTGCTACTGGGCCATCACCCGCGGAGGGTCCAACGGCGAAGACATCATCGCGAACGACAACGTCTCCGGCGGCCGGCCCTCTGTCACGCTGAAGCGCGGTCAGGAATTCAAGTCCAGCCGCTGCGGGGACTGGACCCTCATCAAGTAGCACGCGGGCGGTGGCGGGTGCGTATGACCCGTCACCGCCGCTTGGGGCTAAAGGCTGGCTGCCGAGGAGATCGACGTCCACACCGGGCGGCACCTAGGGAACTTCCCGCAGGCGTTCACCCACCTGGCCCTGATCAACGCGGTCATGCACGTGATCGCGACAGAGGGGACGCCAGACCAGGACATGTGAGCAGGCGCGCGGGACGCGTGGGCTGCTCGGTCATGTGTCGAACGCTCGGAAGCTGCTCCGCTATGCGGAGCAGCTTCCGAGTTGAGGTGCCTGCTGGGCTCTGCTGGACCTGAATGGTGGGCGCAATCAGGGCTTCTCGAAGGTGACCAGGATGCCGCTGACGCCGCCGGGCCCGACGCGGCCCTTGACGTCCACGGACGTGATCGCCTTGAGCGCCCACCCCTTCGAGCCGTACTCGTTCAGCACCTTCTCGAGCTTGTCGCCGGACATCTTCCCTCCGATGAGTCCTTCGCGAAGTTCAACCACCTTGTACTGCGGCATGACGTTCCTCCCTGTGTCTGGTTTCTTCGACCTTAGGGCGAAGCGCCACTCGGCTGCCGAGAACCGGAAGGGCGCCAAGCCGGCCAGGCGCGCGAACAGCCCGGCCCGGAGCTGCGACCGAGGCAGGTGGAGACTGGGCTCGGTCAACGGAAGTTTGGAAGGGAAAGGCTGGCGGTGTCTGACAGCGAGACGTATGTGACGCCCAAGGTGGCGCAGCCCTACTGGGCGAAGCACGCCTACGAGGTGCTGGTGGAGACCGCGGGTCGCTACAACGCCGTCATCACCTATTCCGAGCTCGCCGAGGAGGTCCAGCGACGGTCGGCGCTGCACACCAGGTCTGCGATGCGCAACTGGATCGGCGGCCTGTTGGCCGACCTCGTGAAGGTCAACCACCTGCGCGGAGAGCCGCCGCTCACGTCACTCGTCGTGCACAAGCAGGACGGGCAGGTCGGTGACGGCTATGACGAGGTGTGCGCGTCTATGGCCAGGCACCGATCCACGACCAGCTCGAGCGGGAAACCCACGCGGCCGCCGCGCGCCTCGAGTGCTACCGGCGCTGGGGAGCCGACGTCCCTGCTGATGCGCAGCCGACCCTGACGACGAGGACCCGTGAGGTGCGCGAGCGCGCCCCACGCTTGGCGACGCCAGAGGTGCGCCGAGGGGCGGTCTGCCCTACGTGCTTCATGGAGATGCCGCTATCCGGTGTCTGTACGAACTGCTTCTGAGCGATGGACTTCGCCCCGGAGCCCCCGAGCATGCTGACTCGCCTCGTTCATCGCCTACCTGACCGAGCTCACACCGTGACCACGGGATGGAAGTAGTCGAAGAGGCTTGCCTGGATGGGTTCGGCGAACTTCAGGTGCATGCGCACAACTGGGAGGAGCTTTCCCGCGTCATCGGGCATCGTGGTCTCTTCGAAGTCCTGCGGCGCCGCGTCCCCCAGGTAGTAGAACTGCGAGCCCTCCGCGTCGTCCTTCTTGACGAAGACGCGCAGCTTGACGCGGCCTTTGACGATGTGATCCACCTCGGCACTGGCCAACGTTCGGCGCGACCGCGTGTACCAGAGCATCGTGGACTGGTCGAGCAACGCGTCCTCGTAAGCGGTGCTAGAGGCGATGCCATCACCCTTGTGAAGGGTCACGAAGATGGGGCAGTCGCCCGTCGCGACATCAGCGCGATACCCATAGAGCGTCGACGTGTATTTGCGGGGCCAGCCCAGGATTCGGCAGACCTCCTTCCGCGAATACTGCCGACCAGGTGTGAAGGGCCTGGTGGGGTCGTACAGGGCGGCAGCCATGGCTTCGCCGGTTCTTACGAGGTCGTCCACCTCGTTACGGAAGGCACGGGAACTTTGATAGTCCCAGCCAAACTCAGGCGTTAGAGCGACGCCGCCACCCTCGAGGCGCTGCATCAATCCAACCGTGTAGCGCTTCTGGTCAGCTTCGGCGTGCTGCTCGAGGGTGAAGGTGTCGATGACACTGTCGAGCAGGCGCTCGGATGCTAGGTCGCCGTGCAGCGCCAGTACTTCCCGGGCGTCTTGACGTTCCAGCGACTCGGACTCGAGTAGCGCTTTCAGAAGGCGAGTCTCACCTAGTCGTTTGGCTGTGAGCATCTCGTGAGACAACAGCTCGAGTGCTTTGCCCTGCCGCGGAGACAGGTCCGACTTCTCCTTGAGTGCAGCTTGGACCAGGGCCGGGTAGTGCTCGCGCCTGGTTGCCAGAACGATCGGATCCGTCGACTCGAATCGCCAGAAGTCCCACAGGCGCGGCACGCCACCCACGCGGTCTCGCATCGCCATCAGCGCGAGACGCAGCTTAGGCATGTCATCTAGGCGGGTCTGGCTGATCGACGCCAAGACGCGCGCTTCCGCGACCTTGTCGAAACGTACGCTCGAGAGGCCTGCGACGACGCCGATCTCCTCTGCCGCGATCAGGTTCTGCCGGACCGACTCCTTGTTGAGAGACTCATCGCCGAAGAGCGCGATGGGGATGAGGTAGTTGTTCGCGTAGTTGCCAATGAAGTCGACAACGACGAGGTACTCCTTGCCGGGGGCCTTGCGCAGGCCTCGTCCGAGTTGTTGCACGAACACGATGGCCGACTGCGTCTGGCGAAGCATGACGACCTGGTTCACGGTCGGAATGTCGACGCCCTCGTTGAAGACGTCGACCGTGAGGATGTAGTCAAGGTCGCCGCGTTCGAGTCGCTCGACCACCTCCTCGCGGAAGGGAATGGAATCGTCCCCGGTGAGCGCGACGGTGCGTAGTCGCTTGCCGTTCAGCGTCGCCTGGTTGAACGCTTCGGAGAGCTGTCGCGCCTCATCCTTGCGACTGCAGAAGATGAGGCCACGTGGCTGAATCCCGGCCTGCCCATAGGTCTCTAGAGCGTCGAGAACATGCCGGACGCGTTCTGGCGACGTCAGGCGCGTCAGGATCGCGAACTCGTCTGTGCTGGTTCCGTCCTCAAAGGAGATGTCAGCGATTCCGTAGTAGTGAAATGGCGCCAACATCTCTTCTTCGAGGGCTCTATTCAGGCGTATCTCGTACGGGACGACATAGTCAAAGAGCTCATAGACGTTGAACCCATCGGTGCGCTCGGGCGTGGCGGTCATTCCGAGCATGAAGTCTGGCTTGAGGTGCTTAAGGACCTTGAGATAGCTGGCCGCGCCGGCTCGGTGGACCTCGTCGACCAGCACGTAGTCGAAGGCTCTCGGATCGATCGACTCAAGCGTACTTGCCTTGGACAGGGTCTGGATCGTGGCGAAGATGAAAGGTCGGTCGATCTGTTTCGATCCGCCAGCGAGCTTGCCGAAGTCGCTCAATGGCCGATTGAGGACTCTGGCGTACTCCTGGATGGTCCGGTCCAAGATCTGCTCACGATGGACGATGAACAGCATGCGGTTAGGGTTGACGGCTCTGACGTCCAATGCCGAGAGGATGGTCTTTCCGGTGCCTGTTGCCGAGATGATGACGGCACGGTCGGCGCCGTCGGCGCGGGCCTCGGCAATGGCGGCCAGGGCCTCGCGTTGCATGCGGTTTGGCAGGATGGCCGGGCGCGCGGGAGGGGAAGCGGCATCAGTGGTTTCGCCTGAGGCTGACGCTGGAGCTTGGGCCTGGATCTCGATCGAGCCGTTGGTCGGGACCAGTGTCGTCACGCCCGCGAGCCCGTCGAGGGACCGAGGAGGTCGCGGCGGTGGTGCCTTGTAGGTGCTGGCGTACAGGTCTACCCAGTCTTGGGTGAGTGGATCGGAGTCCTGGATTTGCTTGTCGGTGAGCTGTTGGAGCTGTCTGCCAAGGTCGCTCGAGCGGGCGGCGGAAACCCGGAGGTTCCACTCATGATTCTTGACCAGCGCGGTCTCAGTGAGGTTCGAGCTCCCGAGCATCGCCGTCACTGAGTCGCCGTGCTCGAAGACGTACCCCTTGGGGTGGAAGGCCGGGGATCGATGGATTCGAACATCGAGCCCGTGCCTCTGCAGGCGAAGAAGCTCGGCAAAGGCAGCAGGCGAGTTAAAGGCCAAGTAGTCAGACGTCACGATCCGTCCCCGCCCCTGGAACTCGAGCAGGTCCGTTAGCAACAAGGCGACTGCGCGAGGGGAGACGAAAGCAACCGAGAACAGGAAGCTGTCGCACGTCGACAGCTCCTCGCGAATGACCCGGAGAGCAGTGTTGTCTGCGTCGTTGCAGACCAGCTGTGGATGACGTCGACGTGGCGCTACCCGTTCCGTGCCGAGATACCCGAACTGGACGTCGAGGGAGAGGTCGCCCAGCCAGTTGAAGTCAGTCGCCATGCGTCAGGTCACGCCTCACGCGCTCGACCGCGGGGATGTCTGCCGGCGCCCAAAGCAAGCCCTCCATCTCACCCGGGGTGCACCACCTGACTTCGTCGTGGTCGGTGAGGTGAGGCTCGCCGCCCAGCAGATCGCAGTAGAAGGTCGTCAAGACAATCGTCGCGAAGTCGTACTCGTGTCGTGTGGATTCAACTCGGGATCCAACGAGGACTTCGCAGCGAAGCTCTTCGTCGATCTCGCGGACAAGCGCCTCTCGCGGACTTTCACCCAGCTCCACCTTGCCGCCCGGGAACTCCCAGTGACCTGCCAATCGCCCTGACGCTCCTCGTCGTGCGCACAGAACCCGTCCCTCGGAGCGGATCACCGCCCCCACCACTGGGATAACCAACTTCTCCGCACTCACGCGGCTGAGCTTAGAAGGTTCCTGCGACAGGACATCAGCGGCTCGCGGGGACTGGGTTTCGTGCTGACCCGCGTGCTGACCCTGGTGGCAGGGGCTCCCCGCGTGACGGGATGGCCGAGCCGATAGCGAGCAGGGCCATGCTTCCGGCGAGGTTGCGAGGCTTGTGCTGGAAGTCGACACCATGCCTGCGGTTGCGGATGCGAGTAGGACGAGGGCGACACCGACGCAGTGGCCGAGCCGCTGCAGGGTTCACATGGTGCCGCCTACGAGCGCAGCACAGCATCCTCGCCGCTACCCGCGGTACCTGCTCGCGAGGACTCCTGTGATGTCAGGAGAAGTCCTGGTGCTCCACCGTCCAGCGAGTCAGCCGGGGCACTACCCAAGAGCTGTAGATCCAGACGGTCACCAAGGTGAGCGCCCACCACTTGATCCAGTTGCCGAAGAGACCGCCGCCGCTACCGGTGAACCGCAGCCTGCGGCCGTTGATGATCGTGTGCTGGGTGCGCCAGCGGTACTGCATGCAGATGGCCCACGGCAGGGCCAGCCTAAAGGTGACGATGGTGAGCACGGTGGCTCCGATGCCGACGAGAAGATGCGAGCCCGCGCCACCGTCGAACTGGAAGCTGCCTTCCGGACGACTCGACACGTTGATCACGACCGGCTGACCGACGGCTCCGGACACAGGGGCGGTCGGTGCGGGCCCGGCCTGTGGCGGGTTGGTGGACTGGAGCTCGTCTGACACGGCACATCTCTTCTAGCTCGGGCGCGGGCAGCGCGAGAACTGCCCGCGGATCCACGCCCGCAATGAACACCCATCCGGCGCGTCGCATCGTGAGGGGCTCAGCCGTTCAGATAGCATCGATGCGACCATCAGCAGAATAGGAGATTTGCGTGTCGTTGGCACTACCGGAACCTGAGGGAGCGCCGCGAACATGGTCACAGGTGGGCCAGCCACCCTTTCTGCGCTGGGCCGGCGGGAAGCGCTGGCTTGTCTCGTACATCGCAGAACTGACCGCTCACGCCACGATTCGCAATTACCATGAGCCTTTCGCTGGGGGCGCGGCGATCTTCTTCGGAACCAACTTTGGCAGCCGCTCGTACTTGTCTGATCTGAATGCCGACCTCATCGAGACGTACGCGGCCGTTCAGAGTTCTCCTGAGGAGGTGTGGGAGCGACTGCGGAAGTACCGCAACACCGAAGAGGACTACTACGCCGCACGTGCTGCCAAACCGCGAACGCCTCCTACTCGCGCAGCACGATTCATCTTCTTGAACCACACCTCGTTTAATGGGCTCTTTCGCGTCAATCTTCGAGGCGAGTATAACGTTCCGTACGGCTACAAACCGTCCGACAATCGACCGGACTTGGAACAGCTTAGGTCTGCTAGCACCCGCCTTAAGTCAGCAACGCTCGCAGTATGCGACTTCGTAAGCGCTCTTCAGAACGTTGGAGAGGGCGATCTCGTCTTCCTGGACCCTCCCTATACCGTCGCTCATAACAATAACGGTTTCGTTAGGTATAACGATAGACTTTTTCTTTTTGCCGACCAGCAGCGCCTCAGTAGCATGATCGACCAGTTGCGAAGTCGCGGCGCCTACTACATCATGACAAATGCCGCGCATGCATCTATTCGGGAGCTTTTCGAAAAGGGGGACAGGCTCGTGGAGACGAGTCGTAAGAACAACGTCGGCGGAAAGTCTGCCATCCGTGGCCGGGCCACCGAATACCTCTTCACGAATTTGCCCAGAACATGACGCTTCCACCGCCAGGCGAACTGATTCGAGACGGCCTGCTCCCCGCTAAGAGCGTGCCGGCTGAAACACGCCGCAGGCTGTCCGCTGACCTATACATCACCGTGCCTCCGACTCGCATACCCGAGTTGGAAGACAACGGATGGGTGGTGGACAAGCGCAATAAGAGGTCGGTTCGCATGCGCAAGCCCAAGCCTCACGACATTGCATTCGAGGACCGCGTCTGGGCCACCTTCGCAAAACTCGGCTTCACGTCGCTGAACAAGGACCGGAGCCTCACACTCAAATACGGGGCAGGCAATAACGAGTGCCAGCAGATCGACGTATTCGCCGCGGATGACGACGTCGTCCTGGTGGTCGAGTGCAAGTCGAGCACAGAAACTCGGACTGGGCAGTTCAAGAAAGAGATCGAAGCCATTCAAGGGCAGCGCGCCGGTATTCTTCGAACGATTAAGACCGAGTACGCAAGCCATAAGGTCAAGTTCATCTTGGCGACCAACAACTACGGCGTCACGAAGCTGACCGGCGAGCGTATCGCCTCGGCGGGCATCATCCACATGAACGAAGAGGTCATCGACTACTACCTTGGGCTCGCCGATCACCTGGGGGAGGCGGCGCGGTTCCAGCTCCTCGGGAACCTGTTCGCTGGTCAAAAGATCCCAAACCTGGATCACGAGGTAGTGGCGATCGAGGCTTCAATGGGCGGTCACAAGTACTATTCCTTCTCGATCGAACCGGACCGTCTGCTCAAGCTCGCCTACATCCTGCATCGCAGCAAGGCGAACTCCGGCCTGATGCCGACCTACCAGCGGCTGATAAAGAAGACGAGGCTCAAGAACGTCGCCCAATTTGTCGAGTCAGGCGGATACTTCCCGAACTCGCTCATCTTGAGCCTCGACGGCGGAGCTCGCGGCCTCCAGTTCGACCCTTTTTCTAAGCAGTCCGGGCAGACCCGCGCGGGCATTCTGCACCTCCCTCAAACCTTTCGTGCCGCTTACGTGATCGATGGGCAGCACCGGCTTTACGGCTATTCGGCCAGCTCCCGTGCAGCGACTGACCTCATCCCAGTCGTGGCGTTCGCGTCGCTGGCTCGCTCTGACCAAATGCGGCTGTTCATGCAGATCAACGAGAATCAGCAGGCTGTGCCGAAAAACTTGCGCAACACGTTGAATGCGGACCTGTTGTACGCCTCCGACGACCTGCGCGAGCAGGCAAAGGCGCTCAAGCTGGTCGTAGCGCAGCGCCTAGGCGAGGACAAGGCTTCGCCGCTTTACGGGCGCATTCAGGTCGGTGAAGATTCAAAAACGCCACTCCGCTGTCTTACGATCGACGCTGTGGCCCGCGGCTTGGACCGCGCCGGATTTATTGGCACGTTTACCAAGACGGAAGTCAAGGAGATCGGCACGTTCTACCGTGGTTCAAACGACGCAACCGGCGACGCGCTGTTCGAGTACATCACCCTGGGGATCGACCACGTAAGACGGCACCTCGACGTCCAGTACAAGCTGGGCAGCTCCGAGGGCGGCTTCGTCTTCATCAACAACGGTATCGAGTCCATCATCCGGGTCTTAGGGGACATCGTGCTCCATCTAGCGTCACAGGACAGCGACTACGACCCTAGAACGCAGGATCCACAGACGCTGTTTGAAGACGCTATCCCCTACTTGGACTCAATGATTGACCACCTCGCAGGCCTTGGAACAAGCGACGGCCTTGAGTATCGGCAACTCTACGGCTCAGGGGCTGGAACGAAGTACTGGCGACGACTACAGCAAGCCATCAACGAGGCGCGTCCGGAGTTCGAGCCGGCCGGCCTGGCCGAGTACATGCGCGATGAGCAAAAGCAGTTTAACGACGAGTCCCGCGACATGATCGACGCGCTTGAGGCGTACATGAAGGACGACGTTCGTAAGCGTCTCGAGGACAAGTACGGCGCGGACTGGTTCAAGCTCGGCGTACCGCGAAATCTCCGCGTCGAGGCCGGCAAGATGATGATCGAAAGAAACGCTGACCGCACCGCGGGGCAAGAGATTTCCGAATGGGACTGCCTCTACATCGTGAACTATCGCGATGTCATGACCCAAACACAGGACGTGTGGCGAGAGCTGTTCGAGAAGCGCTATACACCTCCAGGTGACGAGCGGAAGCCCGGCGGCTGGAAAGCGCGTAGCAGTTGGATCGCGAAGGTGAACGATCTCCGCAACGACGTTGCACACCAACGCACGGTGTCCATCGACGACCACGACTTCTTGGTCACTCTGCACACTTGGCTTGTCCGCGGACAGACAGACAACGACCTGTAGCCACACTGCGATTTGCCACGGCCGACGGCGAACCGTGTCTCCCTTCCCGCTTACGAGCGGGTCCGGCGTAGCCTTCGAGAGGATCGTGCAGCGCCCGCGACGCGCAGAGGAAGAACAGGTGGTACTGCTCGCCGTCGTCGACGGTCCAGAAGTCCCACACACCGGCCTCGCGGAGTAGCAGGAGGCGTCCGCAGTGACCGCTTAGACCATCAGTAGACGCAGGACACATACAAGGCCCCTGCGCAACTACAGGGACGTCACTCTCGCTTCAGCATCTCGCGCAGTTCAGCCAAAGTCTTCCCCGAAGGGTCGTGTGTCCAAGTGATCCACCCATTCACCGAGCTACCGAGCATTTTGCTCAACGCTGTCGATGGCGCACGGAAAGGGCCAAGGACGGTATCCAAACCCCCAGAGGAAGTGATAGTCGCCGTGTAGGTCCGGCCGCTTCGCACCTTCGTGTGGCGCAGGACGTCTCCGGGTGCCACGAGCCCGCGATGTATGAGGGGTAGAAGATCTCCCTGGACGTCGTTCGTCACGCGGTGCCGTTGAGCTGAAACTGTGGGCGGGGCGGAAGCAGCCACCACGATCTCAGCGGGCTTCGTCACCCTGGGAGTGCCCAGGTCGGGCGGGGTAGTGCCTGAACGCGGCCACAAACGCAGGGCTTCTCGAACCAGCGCCTCTTCGCGCAGCAAGATTCGTTGCTCGTCCCACTCGGCGGTCCACTCTTCCTGCGCGAACTCGTGCGCCCCGTCTGGGGATGTCAGGATGGAGGCGGTGGTGAGGCGCGCAAGGCTGTGCGTCTGTAGCGTCCGCCGCTTCTTGTCCCACGGCTCGTTGCTCAAAGTGGAGTTCAGGCTCTGCGTCGCCAGAGTGAGGTTGCCAAGCCGGTGGACGGCCTCTTGGCGCCGGAGGTGCTCCTCCTCAGTCGCGTCGGCAGGCAATCGCCAATGGGCTTCCCACTTGACCGGCATAACGTGTTCGATAGTCAAGTGCTTGGCTGCCGCGCGATGAGGCAGTGCCGGCTCGCTTCGGCTGTTGTGCAACGCGTTCTCCAGGCCGACCAGCAGGGCGCGAAGCCTTGGGCGAACTATGTCGACATAGAGATTGCTATTCCTAAGGGCCGCCGCGAATTGCCCATCATCAGGCCACATACGACTGGGGGCGGTCTGGGCCGCCAGACCCTCGACAAGAGATTCTCCAGCATGTTGCGGATCCACCGCTTTGATGGACCCGAGCAGGCTGCCGAACAGTCGGTTGTAGTCGCTCGTTGTCAGTCGACATATGGCACGGCGCATGAGGAACGAGTCGATGGCCAGAGTTCCAATCTCAGCCTGTTCTTGCGGAATTGCGCTAGTTGCGTGAAGGAACAAGACCAATGGCCATGGGGTCGTCGTGCCTGTGGCATCGAGTCGGTCCAGCGCCTGCGCCACAGGGCTTGTCATTGGCAGGTGCTGCAAGCGGTCCATGGTGTCTGCGTAGACGCGTATGTCTCGGATCACGTCGGCCGCCCGGGCTCGCGATGCACGCATCCACCGCTTGATGTCCTCGAAGAGATGCTCAACGGAAGACTCCTCGCCACGCTGCGCGGCGAGCCAGTACGCGAGCAAGCTGTCTACACGGACGCGCTTGATGCGACCGGTCGTGACCTCTGAGCGCCAATGGTCACTATCAAGGACGGACCAGTGCGAGCTGAGGAGCTCCCCCTCGAGATGATGGTCGCCTTGTCGGTCCAGAAGCTGGAACAGGAAGTTCTTCACGAGGTCGGCCGCGTCGAGACGAACTCCACGATGGTTGAGCGCCTCGAAGATAACTTGAGGGTCATCCGTCGGGTCCAAGTAGATGCTGACGACCTTGATCCGGTTCTCGACGGCGAAATGCAGGAAGTCGAGCCGCTCGCTCGCCGAAGCTGCTTCCGCCAGCCAGTCCCTCAAGGCGGCCTCGAACCAGTGTGATGCTCGAACCAGACGATGGCGCCCGTCCGGCGCCGCGCCGGCATGACCGGGATCCCGTAGCGCCCATTCGAAAGCAGGTGCGTCGTGGGCCAACGGGACCACCTTGTACCGGTCCTCAGGGTGGTCGGTGTCCAGGCTGACGCGATTGCGCACCAAGGCGGCGAAACTGTCGGCCGCGTGCACCGCGCCGAGTTCGACGGCAACCCGACGGGCTGCGGCGAGGAAAACTTGGAAGGTCGTGAGTCGCTGCTGTCCGTCGATCACCATCGACATCTGCGTTCGTCTGGGGACGGGACTACGGGACTGCGTGACCACTGCGCCAAGGAAATACTCCGATGGCGCCTCCTCTGACTGAACTGACTCCTTTTCGGCCGCCTCCGCCGCCTTCCGAATGTCCTCCCAGAGCGGTAGCCAGTTCTTCGATTCATCCCACACGTACGGCCGTTGGAATATCGGGATCACGTACCGGTGGTCCTTGTTGAAGACAGCACCGAGAAGTTCGTCTGCGGCCTTCATATGAGGCACCCCGAGATCATGCGCCTCACCCTAGCCATGCGCTGGTCGAGACAGCGGGTTCTCATCCAGCTGGCTCGCGAATGGGGCGACCATACTGTCGGGGCGTTTGGCCCTCATCGGATGGACCCGGGATGTGCGCTGACCACCGCGTCAGACTGCCGTTCCGCAGCCCACATAGTTCGATGCGCACTCCCACCGACAAGGCGCGCTACTCGAGGCGCTTAGGCCCGCCGGAGGCGCAGCTCGGGTGCGCACCCCATAGTTTTCAGGCTCTCACATCAGCTTTGTCGGCAGCCGGCATGAGGGCCAGGCGGTCACCGTCCCAGGTGACGGCATACGGGTCGGTGATCTCGCCGACGAAGGCGCCGTCGCGGTCGTGGACGAAGGCGAGGAACTTCGTCTCCCCCGTGTCGCGGTCGGTGACGAACTTGCCGACGTAGAGCGACGGGTCGTCGATCACTTGGGCGCCGGCGATGTCGTATGGCCCGAGCGGCCCCTCCGCCTGCGCGATCCACACCCCGCCCGTCACGTCACGGGAGCGTGCCGCCTCCGGCATGTCCCCGACGAAGCAGTTGAAGAGCAGCACCTGACGGCCGTCGACGACGAACGGCTGCAGCACCTCGAGCTGGCCGAACCCCTGCCCGGGCGTGGACAGCGGCGGCCGCAGCTCCCACGTCTCCAGATCAGAAGACCACGCGTGCCCGACCACCCCGCGGTCCACCCGGTCGGCAGGATCCCCCGCCGGACCTGGGACCGACCGCGCCGTGATCAGCATGTGCCACCCATCCCCCTCAGGATCGGGCAGCACCCACGGGTCGCGGAACGCCTCGTCGTGCCAGTTGCCCTCCGGCGGCGGCGCATACGTCTCGTAGATCTGCCCGTCCGCCTGCAGCACCGGCCCGGGCGCCTTGTGCCACTCGAGGAGGTCGGTCGAGACGGCATACCCGATGGACTGGCGGTTCGCGCCCGTCTCGGGGATGAGCGTCGAGCCGGTGTAGAACATGAACCAGCGCCCGTCCGGGTGCCGCACGGTCGACCCGGTCCACATCGCGAGGTCGTCGAAGGCCGGCGCGTCCGAGCGCACGAGCGCGTCCGTGACCCGCTCCCACTTGACCAGGTCGTGCGAGACCGCGTGCCCGACCGAGGCCCGGTAGTGCCGGGCGTGCGGGTCGTGCAGCGCCCGCGACGCGTAGAGGAAGAACAGGTGGTACTGCTCGCCGTCGTCGACGGTCCAGAAGTCCCACACCCACGCCTCGGGGAGCTTGAACACGAGTCAGCCTTTCACGCCACTGCTGGCGATGGAGTTGATGAACGATCGCTGGAAGGCGATGAAGAGGACGAGCACCGGTGCGGTGATCATCGACGCGTACGCCATGATCTGCCCCCACGAGGTGTTGAGCTGCTTGAAGTAGTCGATACCCACCATGACGGGTCGAAGCTCCTCCGTCTGCACCGACATCAGCGGCCAGAGGTACTGGTTCCACGTCGGCAGGAAGGTGAGGATCGCGACCGTCGCGATCGCCGGCCCCGACAGGGGCATGACGATGCTGCGGTAGATCCGGAACCAGCCCGCGCCGTCGACCTTCGCCGCCTCGTCCAGCTCCTTCGGGATCGAGTCGAAGTACTGGTAGAAGAGGAAGATCGAGAACGCGTTCGCGACGAACGGCACGATCTGCACCTGGTAGGTGTCGAGCCACCCCTCCGTGAGCCCGTCCGGCCCGAGGAAGGGCAGCTTGTTGACCCACCACAGCAGCGGCAGCGCCAGCGTCTCGAACGGCACGATGAGCGTCGCGAGGATGACCGCGAGCACGATGCCCGCGCCGCGGAAGCCGATCCGCGACAGGGCGAACGCCGCCATCGAGTTGACCACGAGCCCGAGCACGACCGTCGTCACCGTGATGACGACGGAGTTGATCATGAACTGCGCGAAGGGAACTCGCCCGAAGACGCCGCTGTAGTTGTCGAGCGACAGGTCCCCGGTGGGCGCGAACGCCTTCCAGCTGCCCAGGTCGCCGAAGATCTGCAGGTCCGGCTTGAAGCTGCTGACGAACATGAAGACCAGCGGCAGCCCGAAGACGAGGCACAGCACGATGCGTCCCACCAGGGCCAACAGGGGGCGTATGCCGTGTCGCCCCTCCCCGCGGCGGCGCGGTGCCGTCGGGGTCGAGTCGGCGACGTGGGCGAGGTGGTCCGGCCCGAGGCCGGGACCGAAGTCCGGTGCGGTCGCGGTGCTCATCGGGCGTCCTTGTCTCGGGTGAAGTAGCGGTTGACGAGCGTGACGGCGAGGACGAGCACGAAGAAGGCGAGCGAGATCGCCGACGCGTAGCCGGTCTGCTGCTGCTGGAAGCCGGTGCGCACCGCCATGAGCACGACCGTCGAGGTCGAGTCGAGCGGGCCGCCTTGGGTCATGATGTTGACCTGGGTGAAGAGCGCGAAGGCCGAGATCGTGATCGTGATGAGGATGAAGGTCCGCGTCGCCCGCAGGCCGGGCCACGTGACGTAGCGGAACTTCTCCCACCGGCCGGCGCCGTCGAGCTCGGCCGCCTCGTAGAGCTCGCCCGGGATCGTCTGCAGGCCGGAGAGCCAGATGACCATGTGGAAGCCCATCGCCTGCCACGCCGACATGAGGATGATCGCCAGCAGCGCCGTCTTCGGGTCGCCGAGCCAGTCCGGGCCCTCGATGCCGAACTTCAGCAGCACCTGGTTGATGAGCCCGTTCTTCTGGTACATGAACAGCCACAGCATCGACACGACGACCATCGAGGTCACGACCGGCAGGAAGTAGACGGTCCGGAAGAAGTTGACCCCGCGCATCTTCACGTTGACGAGCAGTGCCAGGCCGAGCGCGCACGCCGACTGCACCGGCACGATGACCGCCGCGAAGATGATCGTGTTGCGCAGCGAGGCCCAGAACGTCTCGTCCTCGAAGAGCCGCACGAAGTTGTCGGCCCCGACGAACTCCGCGGGCCGCGGCGAGATGAGCCGGGCGTTGGTGAACGCCAGGCCGAAGGTCAGCCCGATCGGCACGAGCAGGAACGTGACCAGCAGGACCGCGGCCGGCGCCAGCATGAGCAGCGCCACCGTGGTCGAGGATCGGGAGCCGATGCGGGCGCCTCCCCCGGCCGCCCGGGCCGCCCGGCCCCGCCGCCGACTCTGCGACGGCGACGGGGACGGGGCGGCCGAGGACTGCCCGGCTGCAGTGGTGGTCGTCATGTCAGTCACTCACTGGAAGTAGCCGTTGGACTTCTGGTTGGCGTCGATGTTCTTGACCGCCTGGTCGAGCGACTGCTTGGGGTCGGCGCCGTTGAGGATGTCCTGCGCGGTCTTGCCGAACTCGGTCGCGATGAAGGGGTAGCCCGGCGTGACGGGCCGCAGCACGGCGTACTTCTTCGCGTACTCGAGGAAGAGCTGGTTCTCCCCGCCCTTCTCGTAGCCCTTGACCTGGGCGGCCGCGGCGTCGGTCGCCGGGATGTTGTTGGTGTCCCGGGCGACGTTGGCGACGTACTTGTCCTGCGCGGCGAACTTCATGTAGTCCATGGCGCCGGCGGGGTCGGAGCAGTTCTGCGAGACGCCCCACTGCCACGAGCCGCCACCGATCTTCGGGCCGTTGCCGAGGTCCGGCGGCGGGAGGAAGAGGGTGTCCTTGCCGAACGCCTTGCGGGCGTCGACGGCGGTCCAGGTGCCGTTGTAGAGGATGGCCGACTTGCCGCCGATGAAGTCCTTGGCCGGGTCGGCGCCGGACTTGAGCGGGACGAGCTTGTCGGTGACGAGGCTGCGGAACCACGTCGCCCACTCGACCGCCTTCGGGCCGTTGAGCACGCCCTCGGCCGACTTGTAGTCCTTGCGGTCGATGAGGTCGCCGCCGAAGCTCTGCAGCATCGGGGAGTACGCGTAGGGCCACCACTCGCCGGTGAAGCTCGTCGCGATGTCGAGCGGGTTCTGGAAGTCGCCGGAGGCCTTGATCTTCTTCAGGGCCGCCATGAACTCGTCCTTGGTCCACGGCTGGTCAACGGTCGGGACGCGGATGCCGTACTTGTCGAGGATCGTCTTGCGGGTCACCATGACGAGCGCGACGTCGTAGTAGCCGTAGGAGTAGGTCTTGTTGTCCCACTTGCCGAGCACGGTCGGCAGGTACTTCGACAGCGTGCTGTCGAGGCCGGTGAGCGGCGCGAGGTAGCCGGCCCACGCCCAGTTCGGCACGTTCGGGCCGTCGATGTCGAGGATGCAGGGCAGCTTCTTGCTCGCGGCGGCCGCGACCACGGACTGGTTGTAGGAGTCCTGCGGGAAGGCCTGGACCTTCACCTTGTACTTGCTCTGGCTCGCGTTGTAGTCGTCGACGATCTTCGTGATCGCCGCGAGCTCGGCCTTGTTGCCGGCGTTGTGGGTCCACATCGTCAGCTCGCCGCCGCCGGAGGCGCTCGAGCTGCCGCCCTTGGTGCAGGCGGCCATGGAGAGGGGCAGCGCGGCCGCGAGCAGGCCGACGGCAACGCGCTTGGTCTTCGAGGTGAGCTTCATCGGTTCCTCCGGGGTGGTCAGGTCAGCACCGCTGCTAAAACCTTTCAGCGCCGACGGTAGCGGGCACTGGCCCGAGCGCGCAAGGGTTTGCTAAAACCTTCCCACCTGCGAAGACGTGCGGATCGTTCGCTACTCTGCGGTACGCTGGCGGCAGCGCCCGCTGGGAGGCGAGCACACGGCATACGCCATCGACGACAACGGAACCTGGGGGGCACGTGGGCAAGCGACCGACCCTGGCCGACGTCGCCGAGCGGGCCGGGCTCTCGAAGACGGCGGTCAGCCTCGTGCTCAACGACCGCCCCGGTTCACGCCTGTCGGCCGACGCGGTCACGCGCATCCACGAGGCCGCGAGCGAGCTCGGCTACCGCCCCAACGCGCAGGCGCGCTCGCTGCGGCTCGGGACGACGGGAACGATCGGCTTCATCTCCGACGACGTCACCGTCACCCGCTTCGCCTCCGCGATGATCCGCGGGCTGCTCGACGCGGCCGACGAGCGCGACCGCGGCGTGCTCATCGCCGAGACGTTCCACCGGCCCAAGCAGCTGCGCCGGGCGATGGAGGCCATGGCCGACCGGCAGGTCGACGGGATCATCTTCGGCGCGCTCGCCGCGCGGCTGCTCGACCTGCCCCCGGTGCCCGACGGCATCCGCGCCGTCACCGTCAACTGCGTCAACCCCGGCGTCCCCGTCGCCGTGCTGCCCAACGAGGAGCAGGCCGGGTATGCCGTCACCCGACAGCTGCTCGACGCCGGCCACGGCGCGGGGCTGGGAATCATCGGCGACGCGCCCATCGCGCGCACCGACCCCCGGGTCTCCGTGACGATCAGCCGGCGCTTCGACGGGATCGAGCGTGCCCTTCGGGAGGCTGGCGTCACGCCGGTGGCGGTGGAGGACATCGAGAAGTGGGAGCCGTGGAACGGCTACGACGCCACGAAACGCGTGCTCGAGTCCGGCGCGCCCGTGACCGGGCTCCTCTGCCTCAACGACCGGGTCGCGTTCGGTGCACACCAGGCGCTGACCGAGCGCGGGCTGCGGGTGCCCGACGACCTCTCCATCGCCTCGTTCGACGACGACGAGCTCGCGTCGTACCTGCGGCCGGGGCTCACGACGGCGCGGCTGCCCTACGAGGAGATGGGGCGGCAGGCACTCGAGCTCCTGTTGCAGCCGGACGCGGCGCCGGGCGAGCACCTCGTCGACATGCCGCTGCAGGTGCGCGGCTCGATCCGTTCGCTCGACTGAGCCTCGCGGGCAGGCAGATTCGCCGGGTTCTCCGACGGGCGCCCGGCTCGGTCTGCTGAGAGGATCGTGAGCCATGACCTCGACGGTGTGGCTCGTCCCCCACACGCACTGGGACCGGGAGTGGTACGAGCCCTTCCAGCGCTTCCGCCTCCGGCTCGTCGACCTCATGGACGACGTCGTCGACCGCGCCGAGGCCGAGCCCGACTTCCGCTTCACCATGGACGGGCAGATGGCCGCGGTCGACGACTACCTCGAGGTGCGGCCCGAGCAGACCGAGCGGGTGCGGGCGCTCGTCGCCCGCGGCCAGCTCGCCATCGGCCCGTGGCGGGTCCTCATGGACGAGTTCCTCTGCTCCGGCGAGACGATGATCCGCAACCTCGAGGTCGGGATGGCCGACGCCTGCCGGCTCGGACCCGTCATGCCGATCGGCTACCTCCCCGACATGTTCGGCCACTGCGCGCAGATGCCCCAGCTCCTGCGCCATGTGGGCATCGAGCAGGCCGTCGTCTACCGCGGCGTCCCTGCCGAGGTCGACCGCCACGAGTTCTGGTGGCGCTCCCCCGACGGCACCGGCATCCGCACCGAGTTCCTCGCCAACAGCTACGGCAACGCCGCCGACGTCTTCGGCAGCGGCGCTGCCGGCGCGCGTCTCGAGGCGCGCCTGCGCACCCAGTCGGGTGCGTATGCCGACGATTTCCTCGCGATGTACGGCACCGACCACGCCGCTCCCCTGCCGTCGCTCATGGCCGAGGTCGCGGCTCTGCAAGCGGTCGAGGGCGGCCCGCGCGTCAGCGTCGCCACCCTCACCGAGTACCTCGCCGAGCCTCGCACGCCTCAAGGGCAGCTGCGCACGGTCGAGGGCGAGCTGCGCAGCCACGCGCGCGCCAACATCCTGCCCGGCGTGCTGTCGGTGCGCTGGCAGCTCAAGGAGGCGATGGCCCGCACCGAGCGCCTGCTGACCCGGTGGGCCGAGCCGTTCGCCGCCCTCTACCTGCCCGCCCTGCCCGGCCACTACCTGTCCATGGCGTGGCGGCGGGTCATCGACTCCTCCTGCCACGACTCGGTCACCGGCTGCGGCGTCGACGAGACGGCCGTCCAGGTCCTCGCCCGCCTGCAGGAGGGCGAGCACGCCGCGCAGGCCGTCCGCGACCGCGCCCTCACCCTGGCAGCGGCGATCGCCCCGGCCGGATCGCTTGTCATCGCGAACCCCCTGCCCACGGAGCGCGAGGACGTCATCGACGTGACCGTTCCCGTGCCCGAGCACTGGTCCGCGGTCGGCTTCGAGCGGCCCGGCGGCAGGGTGGTGGCCGCCCAGGAGATCTCCCGCCCGACCACCGAGCTGGCCCGCGAGACCGTCCGGTCGGCGGATCTGCCCCGGCTCATGCACCGCGTCCACGACCGCGAGCTGTTCGGGCTGCAGGTGCGCGACATCGAGCTCGACCCCGAGGCGCGCCGCGTGACCTTCCGGCTCGCCGACCACGGCGACCCGGACTTCGACGCCATCGCCGCCGAGGCCCTGCTGCACGGCGCTGCCGACGCAGCCCCGGCCGACGCCCCGTGGGAGGTCGTCACCGCGGACGAGCCGCGGCGACGCCTCGCCGCCGCCGTGACGACCCCGGCGCTGGGCTGGACCACCGTGCGCGTCGCCGAGCTGACTGCGACGACGCGGACCGCACCGTCGAGTGCGACCGGGCGACCCGGCATACGGCAGGGCGACCGCGTGCTCGACAACGGGCTCGTGCAGGTGCGCGTCGACGACGACGGCACCCTGACCGTCACCGCCGACGGCGTCACCCTCCGCGGGGTCGGGCGGCTCGTCGACGGCGGCGACCCCGGCGACTCCTACAACTACGCACCGCCCGCTCGCGACGTGCGGGTGAGCGAGCCGACGGCCGTGGCCGTGACGGCGCTCGGCAGCGAGGGACCCGTGGTCGGCGCGCTGCGCGTCGACCGCCGCTACGAGCTGCCGGCCACGAGCGACCTCGCCGGCCGGTCCGAGACGACGGAGCCGACCGCCGTGGCGATGCACGTCGAGCTGCGGGCCGGCGAGCCCTTCGTCCGCCTGCGGCTCGACTGGCTCAACGTCACCCGTGACCACCGGCTGCGGGTCCACGTCCCCACCGCCGAGCCGGCCGCCGTGTCGCACGCCCAGGGCCAGCTCGCCGTCGTGGAGCGCGGCCGCACCGCCGAGGCCGGTCCGGTCGGCGAGTATCCGCTGCCGACCTTCCCGGCCGAGCGCTTCGTCGACGCCGGCGGCGTCGCGGTGCTGCTGGGCCGCACCGTCGAGTACGAGGTCGTGGACTCACCGGACGGCGGCACCGAGATCGCCGTGACGGCGCTGCGCTCGATCGGCTACCTCAGCCGCAACGTCCACCCCTACCGCAGCGAGCCGGCCGGCCCACAGCTGCCCACGCCGGACGCGCAGGCGGTCGGCCCCTGCCACCTGTCGCTGGCCGTCATGCCGCACCAGGGCTCGTGGGCCGCAGCGGAGGTCGCGGAGGCGACGGAGGCCTACCTGCACCCGGTGGTCGTGACGCGCGGCGCGGCACCGGCCGGCGGGCCCCTGGCGCAGGCCGAGGGCCTGAGCCTGCTGGGCGCCGGCGTCCAGCTCGTCTCGCTGCGGCGCCGGGCCGATGCCGACACCGCTGTGGAGGTGCGCCTGGTCAACACCTCGGCCCAGCCCACCGTCGCGGTGCTCGGGTTGGGCGCGGTGGCGGTCCGGTCCGTCGCTCGCGTCGACGGCCTCGGCCGCGAGCTGGCGGAGCTGCCAACCGAAGAGGGTCGGGCGCGGATCCCGCTGCGGCCGTGGGAGATCGCGGCCGTACGCGTCGACGTCGCGGCGCCGCTGCAGCCCTGACGCCGGGCGCGCGGCCACTGTCGAGGCCGCGCGCCCGGGGCCGGCGATGGTGAGCTCAGCGGCAGAGGGCGTGCACCACGCGGTCGTCGTCCTCGAGCCAGCACGGGCCCGGGTCGGCGGCCACCGAGACCCGGTCGTCGAGAAGGCGGCGGCGCGCCTGCCCGGGTCCGGTGAGCATCAGCCCCTCGGCGTCCAGCGCCACGAGCCGGTCGCCGTCGCGGAGCAACAGCGGGCCGTCCACGCCGGCACTGACCGCCGTGCGCCCGGCGCGCACCGCGCCGACGATGTCGTCACCCTCGGCCAGCACCCACGTCGTCGGGGAGCCGGGCAGGTCGTCGCTGCCGGCGTGGTGGAAGTCGCTGCCGCCGATCGGGACCGTGTCGGGGGTGAGGAGCCACCACGCCAGCGGTGCTCCCCACGTCGGCACCTGCGCCCAGGAGGAGTGCCACACCTCGGCCACGGGCGGCGAGTCCACCGGTAGCAGCCACGCGCAGTCGCCTCCGAGCGGATGGTTGACCGACATCACCCCGCCGCGGGCCTGCGCCTGCTCCGCCCACGTCTGCGGCGGGCTGCGGAAGTCGACCAGTCCCACGTCGCCGAGGACGTTCGCGTGCCCGACGTCGCGGGTCACCTCCTGGCCGGGGACGAGCCGTATGCCGTGCCGGCGCCCCGCCGCGGGGAGGTACGGGTGGTGGCTCGTCGTGTTGTGGTCGGTGACCGCCAGGAAGTCGAGGCCGCGCGAGGCAGCCAATGCCGCAAGGCCACCGACGGGCAGGGACCCGTCGGAGTGGATGGTGTGCGAGTGGAAGTCGCCCGCGAGCCACGTCAGCCCGTCCACCGACGGCAGCTCTCCGCGGCCACGCGAGGCCCGCAGCGACCGCGACCGGAGGCGCGACGCGCTCCCGTCGCCGGCCCCGACCGAGGCTCCGTCCCGCACGACCGGCGGTGGCTCCTCCGGCTCGGCCCGCCGGTGCCCGGTGACCACCGAGCCGTCGACCGCCCGCACCGTGACCTCCATCGTGACCCCGTCGACCGGGACCCGATGCAGGCCGACCAGCACCGACCAGGTCCCTGCCGCGACCGGCTGGGGCGCGTAGCCCGGCGTCGCCCACCCCTGCGAGACGACGACGCTGCTCCGTGCCCCGCCCGACCAGCCGACGTAGCCCCGCGGCCCCTCGAGGCCCAGGTCGAGCACGCAACCCGGCCTGGCGGCATACGCAAGCTCGATCTCGATGGCCCCGATCTCGCGCGGCACGTCGAAGGAGAGCGCGCGGATCTGGGCCTCCGCCCGGTCGGCAGGGAGCCACTCCCTCGTCACGCGCAGCAGCGTCGTGGTGGTCGGGGACGTCATGGGGAGAGCAGCTCGCCCTCCTCGTCGTAGACGAGCACCCTCCCTGCGACGGGCGCGACCCGCACGGGCGCACCCGCCTCCGGCTCCGACCCCTCGGGGACGACCGCCTGCACCCGCTGGCCGTCCTTGGTCTGCCCGGTGACGAGGACGCTCGCGCCGAGGTTCTCGGACGTCTCCACCTCCCCCTCGAAGACGAGCGGTCCGTCGGCGTCCGTCCGGGCGTACTCCGGCCGGAAGGCCACGGTCACGACACCGTCAGGGGCGTCGGCGGGGGCCCAGCCCGCGGCCACGGCGTCGACCGCCTCGAGGGCACCGACGTGCAGCCGACCGCCGAGGAGCTTGCCCGACAGCATGTTCATCGGTGTCGAGCCGATGAAGTTGGCCACGAACGTGTTGGCCGGGCGTCGGAAGATCTCCGACGGCGTGCCGAGCTGCCGGATCCGCCCGGCCTCCATGACCGCGATCTGGTCGGCCATCGCGAGCGCCTCGCTCTGGTCGTGCGTGACGAAAACGGTGGTGACGCCGAGGTCGCGCTGGAGCCGCTTGAGGAAGGTGCGCGCCTCGAGCCGTAGCCGGGCGTCGAGGTTGGACAGCGGCTCGTCGAGCAGGAAGGCGCTCGGCTGGCAGGCCATCGCACGCGCGAGCGCGACCCGCTGCTGCTGACCGCCCGAGAGCTCGCCGGGCCGCCGGTCCATCAGCGTCGACAGGCCGAGGCCCTCACCCGTCTCGTTCGCCTTGGCGGTGCGCTCGGCTCGCCCGACCTTCTTGATGCGCAGCGGGTAGGCGATGTTGTCGGTCACCGACATGTGCGGGAAGAGGGCGTAGTCCTGGAAGACCATCGCCACGTTGCGGTCCCCCGGCGACAGCGAGGTGACGTCGCGGTCGCCGATGCCGATGCCGCCGCCCGTGGCGTCCTCCAGGCCGGCGATGGTGCGCAGCAGCGTCGTCTTGCCGCAGCCGGACGGACCGAGGAGGGCGAAGAACGAGCCGTCCTCGATCGTCAGGTCCAGACCGTCGATCGCGGTCACGTCTCCCGGGTAGACCTTGCTCAGGCCCTCGATGTGGATGCTGGCCATCAGCTCTTGATGCCTCCATGGAAGCGGAACCCGTAGCGCCGGTTGACGAACAGGTAGAGCGCCACCACGGGCAGCGCGTAGACGAGCGAGAACGCCGAGATGAGAGGCAGATTCGCCTGGCCGCCCTCGGAGTAGAACGTGTACATCACCACGCCGGCCGGGATCTTCGCCGGGTCGCGTAGCAGGATGTAGGAGGTCAGGAAGTCGCTCCACACGTTGACCAGCGCCCACACCGCGATCGTCGCGAGGCCCGGGCGCACGACCGGCAGCACGACGTGGCGCAGCACCTGCGTGGGGCTCGCCCCGAAGACGCGGGCGCTCTCCTCGTAGGACTTCGGCGTGCCGTCCATGAAGTCCTTGAGGATGAAGATCGCCGCCGGCAGCAGGCCACCGGTCAGCACGAGCACCACCCCGGAGCGGTCGTCGATGAGGTTGAGCTGGAACATCAGCTGGAAGATCGGCACCATCGCCGCCGTCCCGGTGACGATCGAGCTGAGCAGCAGCAGCCCGTAGAGGATGCCGTTGCGTCCCGGGATGCGTACCCGCGAGAGGGCGTATGCCGCGAGCGCCGCGAGCGCCGTCACCCCGAGCATCGTGCCCACCGCGAGGTAGACGGAGTTCTGGAGGGAGGAGAACGCGTACGGGTTCTCCGAGAGCTTGCGGAAGTTGTCGAGCGTCCAGTCGGGCCAGCTGACGTCGAGACCGGGTCTGGAGTCGAACGGGGCCGTGACGAGCCACAGCATCGGCAGCGCCCAGAAGGCGATGACCGCGGCGAGGAACGCTACGAGCGCCAGGCGCCCGACGACGGACCGGGGACTCCTGGGACTCCTTGGTCTCTGGGATCGATGGGGTCTCTTCGGGCTCATCGGCGCTCCCGGAGCAGGCGGACGTAGAACAGCGCGATGACCAGGTTGATGACGAGCATGATGAACGAGATGGCCGAGCCGTAGCCGAGCTGGCCGCCGTAGAGGGCCTTGTTGTAGATGAAGACGGGCAGCGTCTCGCTCGCGTGGTTCGGGCCGCCGGCGGTGAGCAGGTACGGCGAGAAGTCGTTGAAGGTCCAGAGGCTGATCAGCAGGGTGTTGGTCAGCACGTGACCGCGGATGTGCGGCAGGACCACGTCGCGCAGCTGGGCGAAGGTGCCGGCCCCGGCCAGCCGCGCGGACTCGAGCTGGGAGGGTGGCACCGCACCGAGCGCCGCGGAGAAGAGCAGCATCGAGAAGGCCGTGCCGCGCCAGGTGTTGAAGACGATGATCGAGCCCATCGGGTGCTCGAGCAGCCACTCGGTCCCCGGCGTGTGCAGCAGGCCGTTGAGGGTGCCGCCCTGGCCGGACAGGTAGGCGACCCAGAGGAAGGCGACGATGGAGCTCGGCAGGATCCACGCCAGCAGCACGAGGGTCTCGATGCCGGCCCGCACCAGCTTCGGGACGCTGCGCATCGTCCACGCCAGCGCGAAGCCGGCGCAGGTCTGGCCGATGACGGCCGACCCGAGGACGAAGAGCAGCGTCAGCCACAGCGAGTTGCGGAAGTCCGGGTCGGCGATCGCCTCGCGGAAGTTGTCCAGGCCGATGACCTGTGGGGATGCGGCCTGCAGCCCGGTGAGCCGGTAGTCCGTGGCGCCCAGGTAGACGGTCCAGACCGCTGGGACCACGAGGAAGGCGACGACGAGGATCAGCGCGGGGGCCACGAACAAGGCGGCTCGGGGGCGTCCGAGCCCGGCGGCGTCACCGCTGGTGGATGACCGCGGTCGCGGCGGCTTCGTCTTCTTCCGAGGGGCGAGCGCGTCCGAGGGCAGGGCGGCATCGGACGACGCGCCGGAGCCGGAGGACAGCGACGTGGTCACCGGGTGCCCGCCTCCCCCAGCCGAGGCGGGCACCCGACGATCGTCACGAGGAGGCCACCTTGTCGGCCCCGCCGACGGCCTTCTCGACCGCTGCGCCGTAGGCCTTCGCTGCCTCGTCGACGTTCTTGCCCGACACGATGTCGGCCGTCGCCTGCTGCAGCGCCTGCGACACCTGCGGGTAGACGGCGAGCCCCGGGCGGTAGTGCGTCACCGGCAGCACCTTCTCGGAGATGAACGACAGGAGCGGGTCCTTGGCCAGCACCTTCGCGTTGACGTCCTGGCGCGCCGTCACCTTCGCCGAGCCGTGCAGCAGCGCGTTGATCGCGTCGGCCGAGCCGATGAACTGCATGAGCTCCCAGGCCTGCTGGGGGAACTTGGTGTTCGGGTTGAGGAAGTAGCCGCCGCCACCGGACATGGACACGTGGTCGGTGCCACCGACTCCGCTCCCCGGCTCGCGCGCCGGGATGAACGCCCAGCCGACGTCGGCGTCGCGCGAGGCCATCGGGTTGGCGCCCTGGTCGGGGTTGACGACCGACCGCCAGAAGTAGTCACCCTCGAGGAGGATGCCGACCTTGCCGGCGGCGAAGGCCGCGAAGGACTGGTCGCGCCCCTTGGCCGCCTGCTGGAAGTTCTTGTCCTCGAGTCCCTGGTCGAGCAGCTGCTTGTAGAACGTGAGGACGTCGCGGACGGCCTTGGTGTCGCCCTGCCACTTGCCGTCGGAGTAGATCTCCGAGCCGGCTCCGGCGAGCAGCGGCAGCACGCCCTGCATGGTCGTGGCCTCACCCATCGCCGTGCCGGCGTTGATCTGGATCGGGTCGATGCCCTGGACCGACTTGAGCTTGGCGCCTGCGTCGAGGATCTCCTGCCACGACTTCGGCTGCCAGTCAGCGGGCAGGCCCGCCTGGGCGAACAGCTTCTTGTTGAAGTAGAGGACGCGGCCGTCGGTGCCGGCCGGGATGCCGTAGACCTTGTCCTCGAACGAGACGTTCGCCTGCACGGCCTTGGGGATCTGAGCCCAGCCCTCCCAAGACGTGACACCCGAGCCGGCGACCTCGGAGAGCGGCTTGAGGAAGCCGGCTTGCGCGAACTCGCCCACCCAGATGCCGTCCAGCGCCATGACGTCCGCGCCCGCGCGGCTCTTGAGGTCGAGGGCGACCTTGGTCTTGTACTGCTCGTCGTCCACACCGGACGGCTGGAAGGTGACCTTGACGTTGACGCCCTTGGCCTTCTGCTGCTGGGTGAACGTCGGGATGACGTACTTGGCGTACCAGTCCGCCTCGTCCGCGTTCTTGCCACCGGCGATGGAGTTCGACGTGATCGTGAGCGTCACGTCCTTGGCGCCGGCGTTCTGGGACGGGCTGTTGCTGGCGGAGGAGGAGCGGTCGCAGGCCGCCGCGCCGACGATGGCCAGGCTGGACACCACGACGGCCAGGACCGTGCGGCGGGAGGTGCGGCGGGAGGTGCGGCGCGGGGCGCGGTGAGGTGCAGGGTGGGCCGTGCGCGGGTCGGCCGCTGACGGTTGCTCGTTCGTGGGTTTCATCGATCGGCTCCTTCTCTGTTCGGTCGGAGTGGTGGTTCAGGCGACGTTCAGGCGATCAGCACCTCGGTGCCTCGTGACCGGGCGACCTCCAAGGTCGGGTGGTGGGTGTCGGCGGTGGTGATCAGGGTCGAGACAGCGGTGAGGTCGCAGACCCGGATCGAGCCCTGGCCCGGGAACTTCGTGTGGTCGGCGAGGAGCACGACGCGTCCGCCTGCGTCGAGCAGCAGCCGCTTGGTGGGCACCTCGACCGACGTCGTGTCGAGGACCCAGCCGTGCGGGTCGATCCCGCTCGTGCCGAGGAACACGGTCGCGGCGTGCACGCGCCGGAGCGCCTCCTCCGTCAGTGGCCCGACGAGCGAGTGGTAGGCCCGGCGGACGGATCCGCCGACGAGGACGAGGTCGACCGCGGGGTCGGCTCTCAAGACGTCGAGGACCGCGAGGCTCGGCGTGATGACGGTGATCGAGCGACCCCTCAGCTCTCGGGCGAGGGCGCCGGTCGTCGTGCCGATGTCGAGTAGCACCGTGTCACCGTCGCGCACGAGCGCGGCCGCACGCCTGGCGATGGCGCGCTTCTCGGGAGCCGCCTCGTCGGCCACCACCTCGTACGGGCGGTCGATCTCGCCGTCCGTCAGCGGGGCTGCGCCGCCGTGCACCCGCACGACCAGGCCGGCGTCGGACAGTTCGGCGAGGTCACGACGGATCGTGGCCGGCGACACCCCGAAGCGCGCGACGAGGTCCTGCACCGAGACCGCCCCGTCTCGCAGCGCATTCGTGATTGCACGATGCCGCGCGTAACGCACGTTCGCACTGTCGCACAGAAGTGAGCGGAAATGAGCGTTGCTGCGCGGTTCTCTTCGGAACCCTGAGGATCGAGCGCCCAGGGGGTCGGCTCTGTCTTGGACTCGTGTTTTCACGCGTACGGGGCGCTACGCCAACCACCTTCGCGCCGCCTTCGACGGTGACGTCTACGTCGTCACGTCACACGGCCGGGGCGGCACTCCTGACACCCGGGTCGGCTACGAGCCACGGGTCGAGGCGACGACCGCCGCCTGAATTCGAGTCCTGAGCATTGTCGGTGGTCGAAGATATGTTCGACTCATGGCCCCGGAACCGTCGATGCTCGAGCTCCTCAGGAGCCGGCTGACCGACCTCGAGGCGCGCCAGCGCGCCGCGGGCGGCGTCGCCGAGCGTGGGTTCTGGGAGCGCTTCGCGGGCCGTATGCCGTCTGCTTCCGCCGGTGCCACGGCTTCCTCGGCGGCGTCCGGGTCTCCCGCCGGGACCGCATTCAGTGCGAACGGTGAGCCGGCTGATCCGACGGGCCAACCGAGCCAGACGCGTCGGACGAGTCGGGCACGCGGCATCCACCGGACCGGTCGCGCCGAGCGACTGGCTCGAGCCGGCGCAACGAGCAGGCCGGTGGCCCCGGCCACTCGACCGCAGGCCCTGTGCAGCGGGCCATGGGCCGACCTGGCCCCCGAGGACCTCGAGTCGCTCGACCTGGACCACGTCCGCTGGCTCGACGAAGCGGCCTTCGAGGAGATGGTCGAGGACCCGGCCTGGATCGACTCGGTCTGCGCGCGACACGAAGCCCGGGAGGCGCGTGAGGAGGCGGCCGGACGGCCCGGCGCGGTCGACGCGGTCACGCTCGAGGCGATGGCCGGGTTCGGCCTGACCCGGCATGCCGAGGCCGATCTCACCGCGGCCGCCGAACGCGTCGCCGCGCAGCGCCGCACCCACGAGGTCACCCTCGTGACCATCGTCGCCGAGCTGGTCTCCCGCGGCATCAAGGCCCCCGAGGGCCTGTCCCGCAGCGACTGGCTCCGCCGGCACGACCCGACTCTGACCGCCGGACACGCCAAGGCCCTCGTGACCGTCGGCACCGCCCTGACCGAGGCCCGCTGGGCCCGGCTCCGGCTGCTCGTGGCCACCCAACAGGTCACCGTCGGCAACGCCGCCCAGATCATCGACTTCCACACCCGCACCCGCTCGGTCGCCGACCCCGAGGACCTCGCCACCGCGCTCGGTGACCTCACCGACCAGGCCCCACGGCTGCGGCCCGAGGAGCTCGCCCGCCTCGCCCGGCACCACACCGAACAGATCCGGCCACCGCGCGACGAGCCCCACGACGAGGACCGGCTCGACCACAAGCGACGCGAGGCCCGCGGCCTGTGGTTCACCCAGCCCAATGCCACCGGCATGGTCGGCATGCGCGGCACCCTCGACCCCGAAGCAGCCGCCATCCTCAAGGCCGCCATCGACCCCCTCTCCGCCCCGACCCCCGTCACCGACGAGCACGGCACCCTCCTCGCCCGGGACGAGCGCACCACCGCCCGCCGCCGCCTCGACGCCCTGCTGACCATCGTCCAGCGCGGCGTCGCCTCCGCCGAGGGCATCGTCACCACCGACAAGGCCAAGGTCGTCGTCCTCATCGACTACGACACCCTCGTGGACGACGTGCCGGGCAGCGGCACCACCCTCACCGGCGACGTCCTCTCCCCCGGCGCCGTGCGCCGGATGGCCTGCGACGCCGAGATCATCCCCGTCATCCTCGGCGGCGACAGCGCCCCGCTCGACATCGGCCGCAGCCGCCGCCTCTTCACCCGCAGCCAACGCCTGGCCCTCACCGCCCGCGACAAGGGCTGCAGCTATCCCGGGTGCACCGTCCCCGCCACCTGGTGCGACGCCCACCACGTCCTCCACTGGCGACACGGCGGCCCCACCAGCGTGTCCAACGGCGCCCTGCTCTGCCAGCGACACCACACCGAGGTCCACGACCGCGACCTCACCGCCACCGTCACCCCAACCGGCGTCACCTGGCACACCTGACCGCCCCGCCCCACACCCCGCCCACTCGGGCGGGGCCACCGGCATGTCCGCGACGGGGACACCGGGCCTCCCGCCGCCCGGGCTCTGGCAGAAGGCGCCGCTCAGGCCGGACCGCGGCCCCGTTCCCCGAGGGCGGCCCCCAAAGGGGTGGCAGGGGTCGTCGTCACTGACCGCCGACGCGCGCCGGCGCCTCGCCGTCCGGCACCAGCGCCGGCGCGTCCGGCTTCGACAGCGTGATCATCGCCAGCTCGATCAGCTCGTTCTGCTCGATGCGGTGCCCGAGCGCGGCCAGCCGGTTCGCGACCGTCGTCTCGGTGTCGTCCCCCGTCAGGTCGACGGCTGCCACGAGGAACACCCGCGCCGGCCCCACGAACTCGAGGTGCAGGAACGTCACCCGCTCCACCTCGCCACTGGCGTTGAGGTCGTCGTACGCCTGCCGCCACAGCTCCGGCCGCACCGCCTGCCCGACGAGGAAGTCACGGTTGCGCTCGATGAGGAAGATCGCCACGACGCCGAGCAGCAGCCCGACGAGGATCGAGCCGACTGCGTCGTAGACCGCGTTGCCGGTGATCTGGTGCAGGAAGATGCCGAGGCCCGCGATCACGAGCCCGACCAGCGCGGCCGCGTCCTCGGCGAAGACCGCCCGCAGCGTCGGGTTCGAGGTGTCGACAATGAACCGCAGCGGGTGCAGCCCGCGCCGGCGCGCCTCCGCCCGCGTCTGCCGCGACGCCTGGAAGAACGAGGCCCCTTCGAGCACGAAGGCGATGGCGAGCACGATATACGCCCAGAAGTACGAGGTCTCCGGCTCCTCGTGGCCAAGCGCCGTGATCCCGTGCCACACCGACACGACCGCGCCCGCCCCGAAGAGGCCGAACGCCGCGAACATCGACCACACGTACGCCTCGCGCCCGTGGCCGAAGGGGTGCGACGCGTCCCGGGGCTTGGCGGCACGACGCTCGGCGATGAGCAGGAAGACCTCGTTGAACGAGTCGGCCCACGAGTGCGCTGCCTCCGCGACCATCGAGGCTGATCCCGTGATGAGCGCGACGATCGTCTTCGCGAGCGCGATGAGCGCGTTGGCGACCAACGCGACGATCACGGTCACGAGACTCTCGCCGCCCTGCTGACCTTGCTGGCCCTGCTCGTCCTTCGCCGTGTCAGCCATCTCGCCAGTCTTCCGCTCGGGGGTCACCCGCTCAAGGAACGCTCGAGCGGCACACGCCGCATACCCGAAAGAGGGCGTAACCGGTTCGCCTCGGACCCGAGCGCAAGCGGACTCCCCGGCTCGTGCGCCGCAATTGCCCTGAGAGTCGGCTGTGAACGCTACGCTCGGCGCGCCGGCATGGCGCCGGCAGCCGTCCGACAGGGGAAAGTGGCTGCGCCGTACCGTCATCGCCGCTTCATGTCACCCGTCACGGGCGTGATCGCGCTCGTCCTGACCGCCGCGTCGCTGGTGGTCGCCGGCCCGGCCGCAGGATCTGCCCAAGCAGCCCATACGACCGTGGCGAGCCCGGCGCCGGCCTCGACGACGGTCGACGCGTCGGTGCAGGCCTTCGACTCCTTCGCGACGTCGACGTCTCCGGCACACCGAGCCCCACCACGGGCACTCCCGTCTACGAGGGCACGTCCTTCGAGGTCCTCGACACCGCTGTCGAACCGTGGACGACCTACCGCTACACGATCTGGGCGGACGACGGCGCCGGAGGCTTTCGCGACCCGCAGTCCCTCGCCGTGACGACGAGCATCCAGCGCGTCGGGAGCCCCAGCGCCAGGGCCACCGGATCCACCAGCGCGACCGTCGGCTGGGCCGCGCCGCACGACCCGGGCGTCGCCGCGGTCACGGTCACGCGTACCGACCCGCAGGGCGCGGGCCGCGCCGTCTACTCGGGGCCGGCGACGACCTTCACCGACACCGGGCTCGTGCCCGGTGTCGGGTACTCCTACACCGTCGTCGCGCAGGACGCCGCCGGCCGCCAAGGGCCCGTCAGCACACCTGCCCGTGTCACGACGAGTCGCACGTGGACGACGTCGGTCGTCAGCCCGTATGCCGGCTGGCCGGGTGCGATGGCCTGCGCGACGTCCACGTGGTGCCTGTCGGTCAACAACACGGGCACGTTCCAGGTGATGTCCGGATCCACGTGGTCGGCGCCCAAGGGTGCCTTCAAGGCGGAGGCGCAGCCGCGGTACTCCCCACTCGTCGACTCGCTGACCTGCCCCTCCCCCGGCCGCTGCTTCGCTATCCGCGGCAGCCTCGTCATCGAGTACGCCGGCGGTGCCTGGCGTTCCACCGGGGCACCTTCCTCCGGATGGCGGTCGCTCTCATGCCCCACGACGACGTACTGCCTCGCGATCCGGGGCGACGGCTGGTGGGCAGTGCGCAACGGCACGACGTGGTCCGCCCTGAAGCGCATGGGGACGCTCAGGGGGGTCATCTGGACCAGCGTGTCGTGCCAGGCCGCCGGACGTTGCTTCGCCATCGCGACGGGGAGTGCGACCTACAGCAACTGGCGCGGAACGCTCACGACGTCCGGCTGGGTCACCGGCTACCTCGGGAGCTCTGCGGACTACGGCTCTCTCCAATCCCTCTCGTGCGCGGCGAGCAGCTGCCTCGCCCTCGGCGACCGCACCCGCGTGATGGTGTCAGGTTCGACGTGGTCGATCCAGGCCTTGCCGCCGAGGCAGGATCTCGACGACTCGTCGATGCAGGTCTCGTGCGGCTCGGCCGGCCTGTGCGTCTCGCGGAACGAGGGCAACGTCACCCGGTGGTCTGCGACCACCCTTCTGGAGCGCACCAAGCTCAGCGCCGGCATCGGAAGGGTCGCGTCGGTCTCGTGCCCGCGCGACGCCGGGGTCTGCTTTGCCATCGACGACCGTGGGCGGTTCTACCGGTGGAGCTCGACCGCCCACTGGGTGCTGGTGGCGACCACCGTGCAGACCACCGGGGGCGTGAACCGCGTCGGCTGCCTCACCACCACCTCCTGCTTCTTCGTCGACGAGAACGGCTGGCTCGTCGCGTGGAACGGCAGCACCTGGACGCGCAGCAGCAAGCTCTTCACCCAGTCGGCGATCGTCGAGTGCTCCGGGTCGTCCTTCTGCATCGCGGTGGACGGCAGCAACCGCGCCTACCGCGTCTGGGCCAAGGGCTTCTGGGGTGCACTCAAGGCGATGCCGCTCAACGCCACCGACGTCTCGTGCGCCAGCCCCACCCTGTGCCTGTCCGCCGACACCCAGGGGCGCGTCTCCCGCTTCAACGGCAGCAGCTGGTACGCGCCGGTGACCGCGATCGCCGACACGTGGGGCACCGGGCCGCGGGTCTCGTGCGCCCCCGCCGGACCCTGCATGATCACCTCGAACGACGGCCTCTACCGGCGCTACGTCGGCACGAGCCTGACGGCGACCCAGAGACTCCCGCAGGCCTTCCCGGCCCTCGGCGCACTGCTGTCGTGCGGCGCACCGACGTCGTGCGTGGCGGTCGCCGAGTCCGGCAGCTGGGCGCAGTGGAACGGCAGCACCTGGAGCAGCCGCCCGGTGGCGGTGGACTCCGAGATGCTCGGGTCGCTGAGCTGTCTCACGGCAACGCACTGCATCGCCACCCACGGCCAGATGAACGACTACGGGCCCGTGACCTGGAACTCCGGCGTCTGGGCGACTCGCTTCGGCGAGTCCTACTCCCCCGATGGCTCACCGCGCGCGCCCGAGTGCCCGACCATGGCGACCTGCTTCGTCGCCGGCGGAACGACCGTCTCCCGCTCCAGCTGAGCCTCGCTCGTTCAGCCCCGTGGGCGGGTCGGCCAGCGCTACGATCACCGCGGCCGGCACGGCGCCGGCCCGCATACGACAGGGGAGTCGTGGCAACGCCGCACCGTCATCGCCGCTTCACGTCACTCGTCACGGCGGCTCTCGCCGCTGCGCTGGCCGCCACGCCGCTCATCGCCCTGGGCCCGTCCGGCGGCGTCGCGGCAGCCGCTCAAGACAGCGCCGTGGTCACCGCGCCGGCCTCGACCACGGCCGACCCGTCCGTGCTGCTGTTCACGGCCAAGCCCGGCGGGCGGTCGGTGGCGCTGTCGTGGTGCTGCGGCACCACGCCGCCGCGGACCTACACGATCCGCCGCGACACCGGCACCGGCACTCCCAGCCCCGACTCGGGCACGCTCGTCTACCAGGGCACCGCCCTCCAGACGGTCGACAGCGGCCTCGAGCCGTGGACCACCTACCGCTACACGATCTGGGCCGAGGACGGCGCCGGCGGGTTCCTGGCCCCGAAGTCGATCGTCACCGCCACGAAGCTCCCGCCCGTGGCCGACGTCCAGGCGAAGATGGCCGGCGCGACGAGTACCACCATCACGTGGTCCGCTCCGACTGATCCCGCCGTGGTCGGCGTCGTGATCACCCGCACCGACCGCCAGAACGTCGCACGCCACATCTACTCGGGCCCGGGCACGACGGCCACCGACACCGGCCTGGTTCCCGGGCTCGAGTACACCTACACGGCCCACCCCATGGACGTCTCCGGGCGCCTCGGACAGATCAGCGGCTTCGTACGGGTCACGACCAACCGGACCTGGACGACCTTGCCCGCGAGCCCGTTCGTCGGCTGGCCGGGTGCAATGGCGTGCGCCACGAGCACGTGGTGCGTGGCGGTTCACAACACGGGCGCGTTCCAGGTGCTGAACGGGACGACGTGGTCCAAGCCCGTTCAGGCGTTCGCCTCGGCCCCGGACCCCTCGTCCACCTACGAGGGGCTCGTCAGTTCCCTGACCTGCCCCGCCGCCGGGCACTGCCTCGCCATCCGCTACGGCGCCGTCATCGAGCTGAGCGGCGGCACCTGGCGGCCGACCGGCTCGCCGATCGGCGGTTGGACCTCCCTCGACTGCCCCACCACGAGCTACTGCGTGGCGATCCGCCGCGACGGCACCTACACGACGCGCAACGGCACGACATGGAGGGCACCCGCGCGCATCGGCTCGCTCCGCGGCGTCGAGTGGAACGACGTCGCCTGCCAGGCGGCGGCCCGCTGCTTCGCGGTCGCGACCGGCAACGCCACCTCCAGCAACTGGAGGGGCACCCTGACCTCGACCGGCTGGAGCACGGCTTACTTCGCCGACTACCAGGCGGGCAACCCGCGCACCATCGCGTGCTCTGCGACGAGCTGCCTCGCCCTCGGCGACCGCATCCGCGTCACCGTCTCCGGCACGACCTGGTCGTTCCAGACGCTCCCCAGCTCCAACAGCGTCGACGACTACGCGCAGCAGCTCTCGTGTGGCTCGCCGACCCTGTGCATGTCCAAGAACCAGGGCAACGTCGCCCGGTGGACCAGCACCACCCTGCTGGAGCGGCGGAAGCTGAGCGCCGGCATCGGCGACATCAGGGCCGTCTCATGCCCACGGACGGGCGGCGCCTGCTTCGCGATCGACGACCGGGGCCGCTTCTACCGGTGGACCTCCACCGCCGGCTGGGCGCTCGTCTCCACCTCCGTCCAGACGACGGGCGGCGTGGGCCGGGTCGGGTGCCGCTCGACCATGGCGTGCTCGTTCTTCGACTTCAACGGCTTCCTCGTGAGCTGGAACGGCTCCTCGTGGACCCGTTCGGCCAAGCTCTTCACCCAGCCGGCCGCCGTCGAGTGCTCCGGCGCGGCCTTCTGCCTCGCCGTCGACGGCACCAATCGCTCCTACCGCGTCTGGTCCGGCGGCTCGTGGGGCGCGGCGAAGACGATGCCCCTCTCGGCAGTGGAGTTCGCCTGCTCCAGCCCCACCCTCTGCCTCGCGATCGACGAGCAGGGGCGCCTCTCCCGGTTCGCCGGAACGGGGTGGTGGGCTCCGGTGGCGACCATCACCGACCGGTGGGGTCGCGGGCCCGAGCTGGCCTGCTCAACCGGCGGCCCGTGCATGCTGCTCTCGCACAACAGCACCTACCGGCAGTACGCCGGCTCGGCCCTGACCGCGATCCGGCGCGTGCCCACCACCCTCCCGGACGACGAGCTGCTGCTGCTCTCCTGCGGCTCCGCCACCTCGTGCCTGGCCGTCTTCGACTCGGGCGTCGTCGGCCAGTGGAACGGCTCGGCCTGGGCGTTCCAAGGGGCCCAGTCCGAGGCGTACCGTCTCGGCTCGCTCGCCTGCGTCAACGCGAGCCACTGCCTGGCGGGCCACGGCTACAGCAACGACACGTGGCCGGTCATGTGGAACAGCGGCGTGTGGACCAACGACGGGACGTATCCCCCCGAGGGCCACAGCAGGCCGGTGTGCCTGGACCTCACGACCTGTTTCGTGGGCGGCGTCACGACGGTCTCCCGCTCGAGCTGAGCAGGAGACCCGCCCCGGGGGCGTATGCCGTGAGGCGCGGTCTACGGCCGCCGGTTCACTCTACCCCGTGGCGGACGATGTCGAACCGCGTACGCGCGTGGCCGGCATACCCGGGTCCCGACGTCTCGTGCTCGACGGCCACCTCACCGCTCGAGCGGGTCACGACGACGGTCGTGGTGAGCCGCTGCGGCTCAGCCGCCGCCTCTTCGGCGGCGATCGTCAGTCCGTCGTCCTCGACGAGCAGCGACTCCCAGCGGCCGTCGACGACCGGGTCGAAGACGTGCAGCTCGATGCTCTCGGGGCGGTAGCCGTCGGTCGAGGCGGGCACCTCCGTCCACATCGGGATCGCGGCTCCGGCCCGGGCGAAGAGCGGGATGCGCTCGAGTGGCGTCTCGACCGTGATCCGCTGGCCACCGGGGTGCAGCTCGCCGGTGTACCAGTCGTACCAGTCGCCGGCGGGCAGGTGGACCGAGCGTGAGGTCATGCCCTGCTCGGTGACCGGCGCGACGAGCAGGTCACGGCCGAAGAGGTACTGGTCGTCGACGTCCACGACCTCCGGGTCGTCCTGGTAGTCGAGCACGAGCGGGCGCTGCACCGGCTCGCCGGTCTCGGACGCCCGGACGAACGCCGAGTAGATGTAGGGCATGAGCCGGTAGCGCAGCCGCACCGCCTCGCGGGTGAGGTCGTGGATCTCGGGGCCGAACGACCACGGGTACTGGTCGATGTTGCCGGTCTCGGAGTGGTTGCGGCAGAAGGGGGTCAGCACGCCCATCTGGAACCAGCGCAGGAACAGCTCCGGGTTGGTGTTGCCCTGGAAGCCGCCGATGTCGGCGCCCACGAACGGCTGGCCCGACAGGCCGAAGCCGCACGCCATCGGCATGCTGACCCACAGGTGGTCCCAGCGGGCCTGGTTGTCGCCCATCCAGTTCGCGGCGTAGCGCTGGATGCCGGCGAACCCGGCCCGCGACAGGATGAAGGTGCGGTCGTGCGGGCGGGCCGCGCGCAGGCCCTCGATGGTGCCCATCGCCATGAGCAGCGCGTACTGGTTGTGGTAGCGCTCGTGCGACGCCGTCCCCTGGTCGAAGAGCATCCGCTCCGGCGGGATCTCGCCGGTGGCCGGCTCGTTCATGTCGTTCCAGATGCCGGCGAGGCCCGACTCGACGTGCTTGGCGTTGAGGTCGCCCCACCAGGTCCGCGCCTCCGGCGTCGCGAAGTCGGGGAAGACGGTGTTGCCCGGCCACACCTGCCCGATGTAGGTGTCGCCGCCCTCGGTGCGGCAGAAGACGCCCTTGGCCAGGCCGTCGTCGTAGACCTCGTAGCCCGGGTCGTGCTTGACGCCCGGGTCGACGATCGAGATGGTCCGGAAACCCTGGTTGGCCAGACCCTTGAGCATGCCGGCCGGGTCGGGGAAGCGCTCCGAGTCCCAGGTGAAGACGCGGTAGCCGTCCATGTAGTCGATGTCGAGCCAGATGGCGTCGCAGGGGAACTCGTCCTCGCGGTAGCGCTTGGCGATGACCTCGACGTCCTTCTGCTGGTAGGCGTGCCAGCGGCAGTGGTGGTAGCCGAGCGCCCAGATCGGCGGCAGCGACGCCCGGCCGGTCAACCAGGTGTAGCGCTCGAGGATCGTGGCCATCGAGGGTCCGGCGAAGACGTACTCGGTCCACTGGCCCCCGTGGAACGAGACGCGGTACTCGTCCTCCGCGCTGAACTCGTAGGAGCCGCGGTAGCCGTTGTCGACGAAGGATCCCCCGGCCGCGCCCGTCTCGGCGTCGCGCGTGTAGAAGAAGGGGATGCTGACGTAGTACGGGTCGAACTCGGTGCTCGACATGTCGGCACGCGGGTCGTCGGGGTCGAGCCCCGCCCGGAACTCGGCCGTCGAGTGCCCGTTGAGGACGTCGGTGTTCCACAGCGTGAAGTCGCGGCCCCGCCGGTTGTGCCGGCCGCCCTTCTCGCCGAGGCCGTAGATCGCGTCGTCCCGGCCGATCCGACGACGGGTGGTCCACGCGTCGTTGAGGGTGGCGTAGGTCCAGTAGCGGCCCTCCGAGTCGGGTGCCGACTCGAGAACCACCGACCCGTCGGTGCGGTGCACGTCGACCCGGAACGGGTCGAGCCACAGCGTCACGACCAGCTCGTCCGTGCTCAGCTTCCAGGCACCGTCCGACTCCTGCGCCTGCCAGGACACCCCCTCGCCACCGTCCGGCCCGAGCGGGTCGACGCACACGGCATACGTCGGCTGCTCGTCGAACGCTCCCCCGCGGCTCAGCTGGAGGCGCACGACGTCAGGACGCACGGGCTCCAACCGCAGCAGCTCCCCGTGCAGGCGCGCGAGCAGGCCGCGCTCGGTCTGCTCGACGGAGTCGACGTGCTCGAAACGGATGAAGTGGTCGGTCCTCATGCGTCCACCCTGTCAAAGACGGGACCTGCTGACGACCTCCCGTCCGTCCGGCAGACGCGCTTTGATGGGCTCATGAGCCAGCAGCCGGACACGCCGAACACCGCAGCCCAGCCGTGCACCGTCGTCCCGGGCGACGCCCTCAGCCCGGCGGACCCGACGCCAGGGATGACCCGTCAGGTGGCCCTGCAGACCGACACGATGTGGTCCGGCACCGTCGACACCGAGGCCGGCGCCGTCTCCGGCTGGCACCACCACGGTGACCACGACACCACGCTGTACGTCGTCTCGGGGCGGATGCGGCTCGAGTCCGGGCCGGGGGGCTCGGTCGTGGCCGAGGCCGGACCCGGCGACTTCCTCCGCGTGCCGGCGGGCGCGGTGCACCGCGAGTCGAACCCGGGCGACGGCACGTCACGCGCCGTCATCGTGCGCTGCGGCTCCGGCACGCCGACGGTCAACGTCGACGGCCCGGCGCCCGCCGGCGAGGACTGAAGGCGGGGCCCGCGAGGGCCCTCAGTTCGCGCCGCCTTCGAGCGAGCCGTCGGCCCGTGAGCCCCCGAGCGCCTCGGCACAGAGCCCCACGAGCTCCAGGACGGCAGGGTCGGGCGCCAGTGCCAAGAGGTCGTGCGCGGGCCCGTCGAACTGCAGCGGGTATGCGGCGCATCCGAGCAGCAGCGGCACGGGATCGGCCAGCGACGGACGCAGGGTCACGGCCTCGCGGCTCAGGGTGCCGACGTAGATCGGCTCCGGGCCCTCGCCACCCTGGGACGGGCGAACGATGACGAGGTGGATGTCGTCCGCGGCGACCGCCACGCTGATGGCGCGCCGCGCGGTGGCGATGGCGAACGAGGCGAGCGCCCGCAGGTAGACGGCGTTGCGCTCCGATCGCGTGCGTCGGCGCAGCATCGGGCGCCCGTTCCCCGAGACACCGGGGCCCCGGTCTCCGGCGATCTCGAGCCCCGGGTAGTGAGCCACGACGGTGACGTAGGCGCGGGAGGTCTGCGCGTCCCGTCCGGCGTCGACACACGTGCAGTCGCACTCGGTGGCGGCGAACTCGGCGTCGAGTTCCGCGATGACGGCGCAACGGTCATGGCTGGCGAGCGCATCCCACTCGTCGTCCAGGAGCGCGGCTCGGTGCTGCGTGATCACGCCGTGCGCGACGTCCACAGCCCGCGCGAAACCGTTCGCCTCGGTCTCGGCCACCGCACGGGCTCTCGAGCGAGCGGCGCGCTTGAAGACCGAGATCTCCGGCATGGCCGCAGCGAAGGCCTCGCGCGCCAGGACCGCACGCTCCTTGGCCGGCAGCTGGGTCGGGCCGGACCCCCCGGCGGGACGGCGGGGCGGGCGGTTCTGCAGGTGCAGGGTCGTCAAGGTCTCCTCGACGGCCTGCAGGCCGTTCACATCGTCGGACCCCCGGGCCTGGTGAGCCCTCAGCACGAGCTCCGCCAGGCGAGTCCGCTCGACCGGAACCTCGACGGCAGGCTCGCCAGGGCCCGAGTGCCTGAGCGCGGGTTCGCGCAGATTCGGTCCGGACACGGGCCGGGCGCGGTCGGGGAGGCTCGCCCGGAGACCGGCCTCCGAGGAGTGGAGCCGCACCTCTGGTGCGACCTGCAGCTGGACACCCATCTCAGAGCCCCCGCCGACCTGCGGCGCTCAGCAGCGCCTCGAGCCCCAAGTCACGGTCCGAATCGTCTGCCGCCGCCCGGGCGGCCGGTTCAGCCGCCGACTCAGCCGCCGGCTCGGCGGCCGGTTCAGCCGCCGACTCAGCCGCCGGCTCGGCGGCCGGTTCAGCCGCAGGCTCGACGGCCGGTTCAGCCGCAGGCTCGGTCTCCGCCGCGGCCGTCGTGGCAGCCGTCGTCCCGGGGGCTGCAGGCGACGCCTCGGGAAGCGAGTCGACCCCGATCGCGCCGGCGGCAGCCCTCCGGCGCAGGCCGTCGAGCCAGCTCCCCCGGTCCGTGCCGTACGCACCGGTGGCTCCGGCCCTGGCACCCGGGGCGTGGTCGAGGAGCGCGGGTCGGTGCTCGCCGACGGTCCAGAACCTCCATCCGCCCGGGGGCGTGGGCCAGCCCGGGTCGGGCATCCAGTCCTCGCCGGGAAGCCAGTCCTCGGGCGGCACCGGCCAACCCGGAGGAGCATTGAAGCGAACCGCCATGTTTACCCCCTCTTTAACATCGCGTGGACGCGGTCCCACCGCCACCCCGCCCCATGACCGGAACGCTACGGCCAAAGTCTGGCCAAAGTGAGCGAAACGGCCGAAAAGCGTACTCGACTCTCGAAGCCACTCTCGACGCCACTTCTCGACGCCGTCACAGGAGGCGTGTTCTCAGGGGCGGTTCGGGGCCGGCTCGGGGTCGACCCCGATGGGCGTGGGCACGACGCGCGGCCACGCTGGTCGCATGACGACCAGCACCGTGTCCTCGACTCGACCCGCCGGCACGCCGTCCGCTGCGGACGCCCGCGCGAGCGCGGACCCGAGGCCGGGTTCGGAGGTGCTCGACCGAGTCCCCCTGCTCGCGCTGCTGGCCCCGCTCCTCCTCTTCGCCCACGGGATCGTCGCCTGGGTCGACGGGCTCACCGGGCTCGACCGTCCCGACGCCCTCCAAGGCCTCCAGGGACTCGGTGGCGTCGGTGGACTCGGTGGTCTCGGCGTCGTCGTCTCCGCGCGCCAGCAGGGGGCACTCACGGTGACTGCCGGCATACTCCTCGTCGGGGCGGCCGGCGGATTCGCTTGGCTGACAATGGCGCTCGGCAGGAAGCTCCGTCACCTGCCGGTGGCTGCACCCGCGGCACTGCTGGCCGCCTTCGGCGCCGGCGCCACGGCGGCCGCCTCGCTCGGGCACGCCTTCGGCCTCCTCGGCCCCAACCTGCCGGCCGCCCTTACGTGGGGAGGTCCGGTCCTCACCGCGGTCGCACTGGGCCTGGTCCTCGTCGCGCTCACGCTCGAGGCTCGCCTTCCCGTGGGCTCGCTCGCGCTGGCCGCCCTCGCCGCAGGAGTCCTCCTGCTGCCCTGGGGTCTGGTCCCGCTCGGAGCGCTCCTGCTCCTCATCGCTCTCGCTCCGCTGACGCGGGCGTCGGCGTGATCCTTGCCGGAACTTGAACATCCGCGCGCCGTCCCACCACCGCGTGGGGCGGGGCGCTCGCTCATCCCCGAGCGTCAGGCCGGGCGCGGCGTGCGGTGCAGTGAGCGCACCGTCCGCACCAGCAGCACGAGCGCGACGAGCTGGCTCACCGCGACGACGACGACCAGGGCCGGCAGCGACCGGTCGTACAGCCACCCGGCCACGAGACCGCCCACGATCGCGAACGCACCCTGCACCCCCGCGAAGACGCCGTATGCCGTCGCGCGCCTCGGCGCCTCGACGACCTCCGCGACCAGTGCCTTCACCGTCGAGTCCTGCACCCCGTAGGCCAGGCCCCACACGGCGACTCCCACGAGCGCGACCCAGACGGTGCCCGAGAGGGCCAGCGGGGGCACGAGCGCGACGAGCACCGGCACGGCATACAGCACGGCGCCGCCGCGGCGGTCGTAGACGAGGCCCACGCCGAGGGCCGCGAGCGCCTCGACGGCCATGGCACCGGCATACACGACGGGCACAGTCGCAACGGGCACGAGGTGGTCGACCGTCAGGTGGTAGCCGAGGATCCCGAAGGTGACGAGCCCGCCGGTGGTGAGACCGGCCGCCAGCGCGTAGCCGAAGAACTCGCGCGGCAGCCCCGAGCCCACCGCGTCGGCGAACCAGCCGCGCAGCCCTCCACGCGGCGAGCCGGGCGGCGCCGCGGAGACCTCGGCGACGCCCGGGGCGTCGTAGACCGACGGGTCCGGCACCCGGGACCGGATGACGGCAAGCAGCAGCATCGCGACGACGCCCGGGATCGCGAGGACCGCCATGCCCGGCCAGATCGCCCCGGAGGCGGCCACGACAGCGGCCACGAGCAACGGCCCGGAGAGCGCGCCGACCTGGTCGAGCGCCTTGTGCAGGCCGAACCCGCGACCGCGCCCCACCGCCGAGGCGACGTGCGCGAGCAGCGCCGACTTCGACGGGCTGCGCACCGCCTTGCCCGACCGCTCGAGGAGGATGAGGACGGCGGCGACGACCAGTCCCGCCCCCCCGAGGAAGGGTGTGACGGCGAGCAGCGGAACGCAGACGGCGGTCATGCCGTAGCCGACGATCGTCAGGCCCCAGTAGCGGCCGGTCCGGTCGGCGAGCGGCCCGAAGACGAGGCGCAGGACGAGCGCCATCGCCTCGCCGGCGCCGGTGACGAGACCGACGACGAGCGCGCTGGCCCCGAGAGAGGCGAGGAGCGGCCCGTACATCGAGCGGGCGCCCTCGTAGACCATGTCGGCCGCCAGGCTGACGAAGCCGAACCACCACACGACCCGCCAGGCCGACCACCGGCCGGTGGTGCGCTCCGTCGTCGCGCCGGCAGCGGGAGTGGTGGGGGCGGGATCCGTCATCCTTGCAACGTAGCAACCGCGCCTGCGCGCGGGCCTAGCCTGATCTCGTGAGCAATCCCGACCGCCACCCCTCCGAGGTCGTCTGCGGTGACGACGCGCCCGAGCCAGCCGTCACCGTCCTGCCCTACCGCGAGGTGCCCCTCGGCGGCCCGCGCGCGATGCCGGTCCGCCGCAGCCTGCCCCAGCGCGAGCGCACGCTCATCGGCGCGTGGTGCTTCGTCGACCACTACGGCCCCGACGACGTGTCCCAGACGGGCGGCATGGTCGTGCCCGGCCACCCGCACACCGGACTGCAGACGGTGTCGTGGCTCTTCTCCGGCGAGGTCGAGCACCGCGACACCACCGGCGCCCACGCCTTCGTCCGCCCGGGCGAGCTCAACATCATGACCGCCGGCTCTGGCATCGCCCACTCCGAGTACTCCACCCCCGGGACCACCGTCCTGCACGGTGCGCAGCTCTGGGTCGCACTCCCCGAGGCCGACCGCTTCACGAAGCCCGGCTTCGAGCACTACGCGCCCACGGTCAGCGAGGTCGACGGCGCGCGGGTCCTCGTCTTCCTCGGCACCCTCTTCGGGCAGAGCTCGCCGGTGACGATGTTCTCCGAGCTCGTCGGCGCCGAGGTCACCCTGCAGCCCGGCGCCTCCCTGACCATCGCCGTCGACCCCACCCACGAGCACGGACTCCTCTGCGACAGCGGGCTCGTCACCCTCGGGGGGGCCACCGCCAAGCCGGGCGAGATCGTCTTCCAGCCCACCGGCGCCGACCGCATCACGGTCGAGGCCGGCCCTGACGAGCCGGCACGCCTCCTCGTCCTGGGCGGCACGCCCTTCGGCGAGCAGATCGTCATGTGGTGGAACTTCATCGGCCGCAGCCACGACGAGATCGTCACCTTCCGCGAGGACTGGCAGCGTGAGCGCGAGGCCCATGAGCAGGTTTCGTATGCCGCCGCGCCGCCCCACTCGCGCTACGGCACTTTCCCCGAGGCCTGGACCCACACCCTCCCGGCCCCCGAGCTCCCCAACCTCCGCCTCCGCTCCCGAGGCTGACCCCCTACCAACCTGAGGAGGAGCGCCGCCTGACAGCTGGGGGCCGTCGTGAACTCGTGCGCCGCCCGACGCACGAGAGTTGGCACTTTCGCTGCTTGCGAGCGGGGGTGCAGCGGCACGTAGGGAGCGGGGCGTGACGGTGCGAGCGGCATCGGCGGCGGCCCACGGCATACGCAAGGAAAGAGGGGCTCGGGACGGCCGCCGACGCTCCACGCCGCGAGCACCGCCACGCCCCGCGGACGCGCCCGCGCGAGCGCGCCCGTGTGAGCGCAACGCAGCGAGCGCGACCCTGGGCGCGAAGGCGTCCCTCGATCGAGAACGCGCCGGTGGGTAAGGATGAGTTCATGCGCGCGACGACGATCCATGGCCCCGGCGACATCCGCCTCTCCGAGGTCCCCGACCCGACGATCGAGGAGCCGACCGACGCGATCGTGCGCGTCGTCGCCGGCTGCATCTGCGGTTCGGACCTGTGGCCCTACCGCGGCGCCAACCCGATCACCCCCGGCTCGACCATCGGCCACGAGGCGGTCGGTGTCGTCGAGGAGACCGGCGCCGACGTGCGCGACTTCCGCATGGGCGACTTCGTCGTCATCCCGTTCGTGCACTGCGACAACACGTGCCCGCACTGCCGCGCCGGCATGACCTCCGTCTGCGTCCACCAGGGCTGGACCGAGAGCGGGCAGGCCGAGCTCGTCCGCGTCAACCAGGCCGACGGCAGCCTGGTCAAGACCGACGGGATGCCCGACGACGCGCTCCTCCCCTCGCTGCTGACCCTGACCGACGTCATGGCGACCGGCTGGCACGCGGCCGTCTCGTCGCGCGTGCGCCCCGGGGGCACGGCCGTCGTGATCGGCGACGGCGCGGTCGGTCTCTGCGGCGTCATCGCCGCCAAGGAGCTGGGCGCCGAGCGGGTCGTCGTGATGTCGCGTCACGAGCCGCGCCAGAAGCTGGCTCGTGAGTTCGGAGCGACCGACATCGTCGCCGAGCGCGACGATCCCGGCGTCGAGGCGATCCTCGAGCTCACCGACGGCATCGGCGCGGACTCGGTGCTCGAGTGCGTCGGCACGGACCAGTCGATGAAGACCGCCTTCCGCATCGCCCGGCCCGGCTCGAGCGTCGGCTTCGTCGGCGCCCCGCACGGCGTCGAGCTGCCCGTCCGGCAGATGTTCGTGCGCAACATCGGCCTCGCCGGTGGCATGGCCCCGGTCCGCACCTACCTGCCCGACCTGCTGGAGCGGGTCCTCGACGGCAGCCTCGACCCGGGCAAGGTCTTCGACCTGACGCTCCCGCTCGACGAGGTCGCCGAGGGCTACAGGGCAATGGACGAGCGCCGCGCCATCAAGGTCCTCCTGCGCCCCTGAGCGTCGCAGGACGGAGCTCCACCAACGGGTATGCCGTCTGCGACCAACCCGACGACGCCGCCGCTCCGAACCAAGCCGGTGAGCACGCGAGTCGATCACGCACGCCGCCGGCCTGCGCGCGGACCGGGGGCACCCGGCCTACGACCACGGCACCTGACCACGGCACCTGAGCACGGCACCCCACCACGACCCCTGAGAGAGGCGGCCGACATGACGCACGCCCGCCTTGTCGACACGGTGGCGCCGAGCGCACCGCGCGGCGTCGCCCTCGTGCTGCACGGGGGCGCGGCCCGACGTGGCTCGATGCGGGTCAGCCCGGCCCAGCTCTCGGTGCTCCGGATGGTCCCGATCGCGGCCCGAATCGCGCGCGCCGTCCGCGGCGAGGCCGCGGTGCTGCGGCTGCTCAACTCGACGCGCGGCTGGGACGCGACGCACACCCCGGTCGACGACGTGCGGTGGGCGCTCGGCCAGGTCGCCGAGCGGTTCGGGCCCGACGTGCCCGTCACTCTCGTCGGGCACTCGCTCGGCGGACGCGCCGCCCTGCTCGCGGCCGGCGAGCACTCGGTGGTCAGTGCCGTCGCACTCAACCCGTGGGTCTACCCCGAGGAGGGCCGCGCCGACGTCTCCGGACGCCGGGTGCTCATCGTCCACGGCGACGACGACCGGGTGGCGCCGGCGCGCAGGTCGGCCTCCGTGGCCCGCAACCTGGCCCGGACCGCCGAGCGCGTCGGCTACGTCACCGTGTCGGGCGGCAAGCACGCGATGCTGCGCCGGCACGAGGTCTTCGAGGGCCTGGCCGCCGAGTTCACCGCCGCGACGCTGTTGGGACGTGACGCCGACGGCGTGGTCGAGCGCGTGCTCGGCGGCGAGCAGTGGGTCGAGCTCTGAGCGGTTCCCGCCCGCTGGACCTGCCTTTGCGGAGGTCCGTTTGGCGCAATAGAGTCGGAATCATCCCCTCCATGACCGGTCCGACCGAAGTGAGGACCAGGATTGGCCCCGAGATTTGCGTCAGTCGATGACTACATCGACTCCTACCCGGAGGAGACGCGGACGCAGCTTGCCGGAGTGCGCCGGGCGATCCAGAAGGTCGCGCCGCACGCGGCCGAGAAGATCAGCTACGGCATGGCGACCTTCACCGTCGACGGCAAGCCCCTCATCTACTACGCCGGCTGGAAGAACCACGTGGGCCTCTACCCGGTGCCGACCGGTGGCCCCGAGTTCGAAGAGGCGATCGCCCCCTTCCGGCGAGCGAAGGACACGGTGCGCTTCCCGGTGAACCGCCCGGTCCCCCTCGAGCTGATCGCCGAGATCACCCGCCTGTGCCTCGAGCGCAGGACCGCAGTGTCGGAGAGCTCCGACAGCTGACCGGCAGGGGCCACGTGCCCATCGCGCCCTGGCGCACCTGACCGTCCCGACGGACGCGCTTGTACCCCCGTCCAGCCCGCCGGCATATGGGTCCAGGCTGTGATCCGCCTCACAAGCAGCCCCTGCCGCCGTGCGGAGGGCGAGCGCTCGAAGTGGACATTTCCTGATACTCCCTGCACCCTTGCGCTACCTCGGCGTGACTTTGACCGATCTGCTCATCTAGTCTTCGGGGGTCCGTCCATCAGGTCGGGCTCTCGCGCGGTGGACCGCCTAGTCCTGTCACCACCCGCGAGAAGACATGAACCATGTGACAGGAGCGGAGGAACCACACGTTTCTCCGGGCGTCCGGTGCTCCGGCTCCGGACGTCCTTGGGGTTAAGCCACGGCCCCCGCGCGACGAAGTCTTCGTCAGCTGGGTCCGAGGCCGGGCACCTCCCCGCCCGAACCCGACAGCTAACTTCGTAGGCGCGGAGAGGCACAGCCGTGATCAACGACACCACCCGTGGGCGCCACCGCGCGCCCGGACGCCACAACCCCCTGAGTGAGCTCAAGCTCCTCGCTCGCGAGTCGGCCCAGCCCGCCCTGAAGGCAGGCGCCCTCGTGGCCGCCACCGGCGGCCTCGTCGCCGGGTTCGCCAACCCGGCGAGCGCCGACACCCTGTCCCCCGCCGCCGCGCCGGCCAACGCCGCCGCCGCCCCCCAGGGCGCGCCGGCCGCAGTGGGCCCGGCCACGGCCGCCGCCCCGGCCAGCTCGACGGCCCTGTCCAAGATCGGCTTCGCGCCGGCAGTGCAGCACGCCGCCGCCAAGCGCGTGGCCCAGCCGACCCCCCAGGTCATCCAGGACCTCCAGGTCCAGGCCCAGCGCGCCGCGTCGGCCAAGGCCGCCGCCGCCAAGGCCGCTGCTGCCCAGGCCGCGGCAGCGCGCAAGGCTGCCGCCGAGCGCGCCTCGCGTGACCTGACCCGCCACACCCTGACGGCCAGCACCTCGACCACGAAGCCGAGCAGCAACGGCTACGCGCCCGGCGCCTCCGCCGGCATGCGCGCCTCCCACAACTGGGCCACCGCGGGCCAGTGCACCTGGGGCGCCCTCAACAAGTGGTACCAGTCCGAGGGCTACTACCCCGGCGGCTGGACCGGCAACGCGATGGCGTGGGCCTCCGGCGCACGCTCTGCGGGCTACACGGTGAGCAGCACGCCGCGTACCCGCTCGATCATCGTCATGCAGCCCGGCGTCGCCGGCTCCTCGAGCGTGGGCCACGTCGGCTGGGTCACGGCCGTCAACGGCAACCGGGTCACCATCATCGAGATGAACGCCACCGCGGGCCCGTACAACTACGACACCCGCACCGTGACCCTCAGCGGGGGCATGGACTTCATCTACGCGCCGTGAGCCGAGCAGCAACCCTCGTTCGCTGACGCGGCTGGGAAGGGGAGGACGCCGAGGGCGTCCTCCCCTTCCGCATCCCCTCTGCACATCTCCCGCTGGTCGCCTGCGAGCTGGCCCACAACTGTGGGCAATCGGGAATGTTCGGCCGCTCCCACTCCTTGTCCCCTAGGTAGTTGAAGGCTCCACCACCCGCATGTACACGCGGTGGGCCTTCACAGATCGTCCCCCACATCTGAGGAGCAGGCCTGTGAGCACGGCTTTCGAGAGCATCCGCATCGGCCGCTGGGACCTCCCCCAGCGTTTCGTCATGGCACCCCTGACGCGCAACCGCGCGGGTGAGGGCCAGGCGCCGACGGAGCTCAACGCCGAGTACTACGGCCAGCGCGCGAGCGCCGGCCTGATCATCACCGAGGGCACGCAGCCGAGCGCCGTCGGGCAGGGTTACCTCGACACCCCCGGCATCCACTCCGACGAGCAGGTCGCCGGCTGGCGCCTCGTCGCCGACGCCGTGCACCACGGTGGCGGCCACGTCGTCGTCCAGCTCATGCACGCCGGTCGCATCGCCCACCCCGACAACAAGGGCGGCCTCGAGAGCGTGGCCCCCAGTGCCATCGCCGCCCCCGGCGAGATCGTCACGGCCAACGGCCAGCAGCCGTATCCCGTCCCGCGCGCCCTCGAGACCGACGAGATCCCCGGGCTCGTGGCCGAGTTCGTCCATGCCGGCCGCCAGGCCGTCGCCGCCGGGCTCGACGGGGTCGAGGTGCACGCCGCCAACGGCTACCTGCCGCACCAGTTCCTCGCGCCGAGCAGCAACCAGCGCACGGACGAGTACGGCGGCTCGCCCGAGAACCGGGCCCGCCTCACGATCGAGGTCACCAAGGCCGTGGCCGAGGCCATCGGCGCCGACCGCGTCGGCATCCGCATCTCGCCCGCCCACAACATCCAGGGTGTGCTCGAGGAGGACGAGGCCGACACCGCTGCGACCTACGAGGCGCTCGTCGAGGGCATCGCGCCGCTCGGCCTGGCCTACCTCAGCATCCTCGGCGACCCGGAGTCCGACATCGTGCGCGACCTGCGCAAGCGCTTCGGCGGACCGGTCATCCTCAACACCGGCTTCGGCTCGGTGACTTCGCTCGCCGACGTCGAGGACATCCTCGAGCGCGACCTCGGCGACCTCGTCGCGGTCGGCCGCGAGTTCCTGGCCAACCCCGACCTCGTCCGCCGCTGGCGCGAGGGCGCCGAGCTCAATGAGCCGAACTCCGCGACCTTCTACGGCGGCGGCGCCGAGGGCTACACGGACTACCCCGCCCTCCACTGAGAGCCGGCCACGCGGCATACGCCCGCTGGTGACCAGGTGCCCACTCGACGTGCTCCCCACGTCGAGTGGGCACTGTCGTATGCCGTCAGCTCGGCTCGGGCGGGTCGCCGGGGCCCGCGAACGGCTCACCCAGGGCGCGCTGCACCCACGTGACGTCACGCGGGGCGCCGAACTTCCAGCCGATCCCGCGGTAGGTGCCCACGGGCTCGAACCCCATCGCCGCGTGCAGCCGACCGCTCGCCTCGTTGGGCTGGGTCATGCCGGCGGCGGCCGTCCGGTAGCCGCGGGCGGTCAGGCGAGCGAGCAACGCGGCATACAGCGCGCGGCCACCGCCGCGACCGTGCCGGTGCGGTGAGAGGTAGACCGACACCTCGCACGACCAGCGGTACGCGGCGCGCTCCTTGAACGGGCCGGCATACGCGTAGCCGACGACCTCGCCGGCCTCCTCGAGCACGAGGAACGCATGCCGGGTCTGCGCCTTGACGATGCGGCGCCCCATCTCGCCGGCGTCGGGAGGCTCCGTCTCGAAGGTGACGGTGGTGTCGGTGACGTAGGGCGCGTAGATCGCCGCGCAGGCCGCGGCATCGGCAGGGGTCGCGTCGCGCACGAGCGGGTCGGGCATGCGCGAATGCTAGGACGCCGCGCTGCCGTCACTCGGAGGGGGCACTCGGAGGGGCACTCGGAGGGGCACTCGGGGTGGCACTCGGGGTGGCACTCGGAGGAGGCTGCTGCCGGCTCGGTCCGGCGGCGAAGCGCGACACGATGAAGGCCACGAAGGTCACGAGGAAGACCTGCCCGATGACCGCCTCGCTCGTCGCGGCGAGGCGGGCGAGGTTGGTGACCGCCACGAAGTCGCCGTAGCCCACCGTGGAGATCGTGACGAGGCTGAAGTAGGTGTAGACCGTCGTGGAGACGGCCTCACCGAAGAAGGGCTGCGCTGACAGGGAGTCGATCGTCTGGAAGAGCGTGGCGTAGGTGACCGCGATCTGCAGGTACGCGGCGACGGCGCCGAGCACCGTCTGCACCCCGACGACCCGGTGCTGCAGCACCCTACGACCGATGATGACCGGCAGGACGAGCTCAGCGGCGAGCCAGATGCTCTGCGCCTGAGACGAACCGGTCGAGACCTGGTCGCCTCGGCTGGCCGGGATGAGGAGCAGCAGGTTGCCGACGACGGTCGCGACGACGAGCACGTCGAGGGCCCGGCAGACCCGAGGCCTGGCGGCCGAGGCCCGGCTCGCCACGATGAGCGCGAGGCCGGTCACCGAGTGGCTGATGAACGACCCCCGGATGGATCCCGTCGTGTCGACCAGGGACTGGATGACGATGACGGCCAGCACGAGGACGAGGACGACGTCGAAGCGGTCGAGCAACCGTCGGCCGGCCACCTGGGGGTCCGTCGGCGCGTCCGCCGAGCGGGCGGCCTGCGCTGCGCGCGGCATCCGCGTCGCGCGCGGAGCGGACTCCTCCGGCCGGTCCGAGTCGGCTGCCGCCATGACTGCCTCCCTCCCGTCCCGGGCAGGCGCCCGCGCTACCGCGACGCCTCGGTTCCGAGGATACGGTCGGCACCGTGGGCGTGCGGGTGCGTCGTCACAGCCCGCGACCACCGAGGGCGTATGCGTCGGCGACCACGCGCGCCGTCGTCTCCTCCGGCGTCAGGGCGGACGAAGTCGGCCGTCGGCGTGGGCATCAGCTCGGCTCCGTCGAGGCCCACACCCAGCGCAGGGCGTCGGGGAGCAGGACGCCGCCGTGGTTGGCACTGTGCCCGCCGTCGCCGAGGACGAGCCGGACGGCATACCCGGCCTCGGCGAGCGCCGCGCTCGTGCGCAGGTTCTCGGCGAGCCAGTTGCACTGCGGCTCGTTCCAGTTCAGGTCGCGGTGACCGGCTTGGAGGAACACCCGCAGCGGCTTGCGCGGAACCGCCTGGACGAGCGCGGGGTAGGGGTTGCCGCCCGGCATCTGCGCGAAGCTGGACAGGAAGGCGACCACCCGCCGGAACCGGTCCGGGCGCAGCCACGCCGCGGTGAAGGCGGCGTTGCCGCCGCTGCTGCCGCCGCAGATGCCCCACCGGTCAGGGTCGTCGCTGACCGAGTAGCGCTGCCGGACGAGCGGGAGCACCTCGTCGAGCAGGAAGGTCACGTAGCGGTCGTCGAAGGCGTCGTACTCCGCGTTCCGGTTCTTGCGTGCGTCGGGGTCGTCGCGGTCTGCGAAGACCCCGGGGTCGACGAAGACGCCGATCGTGACCGGGAGGTCGCCCTGGTGGACGAGGTTGTCGAGGACGACCCCGCCGCGGACGTCGCCGTCGGGGTCGAGGTACCACCAGCCGTCGTTGAACACCATGACCGAGGCCTGCTCCGTCGGCTCGTACGCCGCGGGCACGTGGATCCAGACGCTGCGCGACGTGCCCGGATAGGTCGCGCTGTCCTCGATCCGCAGCTCCACCGTCTCGCCGGCGGGCACGTCGTCGCACCGGTGGGAGTCGGGCCCGTACTCGTAGACCACGTCCGCCTGGTCGATCGGCAGCGGCCGGTACGGGACACGAGTAGTCATGCCGGGCAACGTACGGAGCGCCTCGCATCGCGGCCAACGGGATATGCAGGCTGCGCGCCCCATACGCCCGAGTGGGCGTAGGCCGCTTCGCCCCCGTTCTCGTGCCGCCAGCAGGGAACCTAGAAGTCGCGGAGCTCCTGCTCGAGCTCCTCGATGGCGCTCCAGGCCTGCTCCTCGACCGTCGTGAGCAGGCGCTGCTCGTCGGCGTCGAGGTGACCGAGGAGGAAGGCGGCGCTCTCGCCGACCGCCTCGTCGAGCGCGAGGTGGCGCAGCACCGCACGCGTCATGACGGCATCGTGGTGCAGGCCGATGGCCGACTGGACCCGCTTGGCACCCTTGCCGATCCGGTGGACCCGCTTGCCCGTCACCGGGGCCGCGGTCTCGGCGGCGTAGCGCAGCCGCTTGGCTGACGTGCGGACCTCGTGCAGCCGAGCTGCCCGCTCGTCGGATCCCGTGGCGACCCTCGCGGCCTCGACCCGTTCGGTGAACCGTCGGCCCTCGTGACGGAGGCGCTTGCGTGCCGCTGAGCGGGCCTCGCGCTGCGCCCTGTCGGTCAGCGGCGGGTGCGAGACGAGCTCGTCGACCAGGATGACGGTGGCGGCATACCAGGTGGAGGCGAGCGTCTCCTCCACGACGTCGCCGGCGGCGCTCGCGTCGAGGCACAGCCGGGCCCGCAGCCCGACCACGGCCTCCTCGTCGAGCCCGTCATCGCCGATGTGCGCGAGCAGCCGCTCGGTCATGTCGACGGCGACCTCGGCGTCACGCGACTCCCCGAGCCTCAGTGACGCCTGCTTGAGCTCGGTGCGCACCGGCTCGGTGACCGACGTGTCGAAGACGGGGCGGAACGTCGCGAGCACGCAGCGCACCCGGCGCATCGCGACCCGCAGGTCGTGCACGCCCGTCCCCGCGCCGACGCGCACGTCCGCTTCAGCGGCGCGCAGGGCGTCGCGCTGCTCGGCCAGGCGCTGGCGCACGAGGGTCCCCACGGACGGCATACCCCTTATTACCCTTCTGGGGGACCGCGCGTCCCGGCTTCACTCGAATTGTCAACGACCGACACGCACGCCGCGAGGCAGTGCCGGGGCTCTGTCGCAGGCACTGGCTAGGGTCGGCGGCATGGCGGTCCACCAGCTCAGCCTCGAGGAGGCGCGCCGCATCGCGGTGCACGCCCAGCTGCTCGACCGACCGCGCCCGACCGGCCTGGTCGCCACGGTCGAGCGGCTCACGTTCCTGCAGATCGACCCGACCGCCGCCATCGCACCGAGCGCCGACCTCGTGCTGTGGAGCCGGCTCGGCAACGGCTACGACCCGGCGCACCTGACCCGGGCCCTCGAGCAGGACCGCACCCTCGTCGAGACCGTCGCCTACGTCCGCTGCCCACGCGACGTGCCGGCCGTCATCGCCGAAGCCCGCGACACCGACCCCTACCCGTTCCTGGCGCAGTGGCTGGCCGACAACGACTCCTTCCGCCGCGACATCCTCGCCCGGCTCGAGGCCGAGGGCCCGCTGCTGTCGCGCGACATCCCCGACACCAGCGTCGTGCCGTGGCCCTCCAGCGGGTGGACCAACAACCGCAACCTGACCAAGATGCTCGAGGTCCTGACCGTGCGCGGCCAGGTCGCCATCGCCGGGCGCAAGGGCCGGCAGCGCTACTTCGACCTTCCCGAGCGCGTCTACCCGCCCGACCTGCCGACGCTCACCCTCGAGGAGGCCGTGCGGCACCGCAACGAGCGACGCCTCGCCGCGCTGGGGATCGCGCGCCCCACCGGCACCATCATGCCGGGCGAGCACTCCTACGCGGCCGATGCCGGTGAGCCCGCCGAGGTCGAGGGCCTGCCGGGCACCTGGCGCGTCCACCCGGCATACCTCGACGTGCCCGAGAGGTTCGAGGGGCGCACCGCCCTGCTGTCCCCGTTCGACCGGCTCATCCACGACCGCGTCCGGGCCGAGCAGCTCTTCGGCTTCGAGTACATCCTCGAGATGTACAAGCCGAAGGAGAAGCGCCGCTGGGGCTACTTCGCGCTGCCGATCCTGCACCACGACCGGCTCGTCGGGAAGCTCGACGCCCAGGCCGACCGCAAGGCCGGCACGCTCGTCGTCAACGCGGTCCACGAGGACGAGCCGTTCACCGCGCGCGTCCGCCGGGACGTCCAGCGCGAGATCGCCGACCTCGGGGCGTGGCTCGGCCTGACCGTCACGGGCCCGGCCGCCCCGTGAGCCCCCTGCCCTCGACCGATCCGACCGATCCGACCGATCAGGAGACACCCGTGCGCAGGATCGTCCTCTACGCCATCACCTCGCTCGACGGCTCCGTCGACGACCCGACCCGCTGCTTCCCGCCCGACGTCGATCCCGACAAGCCGCAGCCGCCCACCTTCGACGACGGCCTCATCGAGCGCGAGGCCGCGCTCATCGCCCGGCAGGACGCCGTGCTGCTCGGCCGCCACATGTACGACGAGTGGTCCCGCTACTGGCCGACCTCCGACGAGCAGCCCTTCGCCGACTTCATCAACGGCGTCAAGAAGTACGTCGTCACCTCCACCCCGCTCACCACGCAGTGGGGCGACAGCGAGGCCGTCTCCGGTCCGCTCGCCGACCTCGTGCGCGACCTCAAGGCGCTGCCCGGGGGCGACATCGGCGTCCACGGCAGCATCGAGCTGGCCCGGTCGCTGCTCGCGGAGGGTCTCGTCGACGAGCTGCACCTCGCCGTCGCGCCAGTCCTCGACCCGGAGGGGCGTCGCCTCTTCGAGGGCCTCCCGGAGCTGCAGCGGCTCACCCTGGTGAGCGCGACCCCGACGCCCACCGGAGCGCTGTGGCTCGTCTACCGGTTCGGCGCAGCCCGAGCGAGCCGTTGACCCGGTAGCCGCGTACGGCTCGCTTCGACTGCGCCGACATGATCGAGCCGTCGCTCTGGTACGAGAGCACGGACAGGCGCGACATGGTCGACAGCAGCGACGCCGCGCTCATCGACGAGCCGACCGAGAGGAACGAGGCGAACGAGCCCACGCTCCCGATCGAGAGCACCGACCCGATGCTGCCGATGGACAGGACCGACCCGGTCGACCCGATCGACAGGAACGAGTCGCGCGACGCGATCGACCACCTTCCCCTGCGCACCGTCGGCATGCTCCCCAGCGTAGGCAGGCCGCGTCTCGCTTGCACCATTCGTCGGACAGGCGCACGACGGCGACCTACGGTGAACCGGTCAGCAGGGCCCAGGGCATCAGGGGAAGCGCATGCGCCGGCGCACGACCAACGGGCTGATCGCGGTCGCGGCCCTCGTCGGGCTCGTCGCGATCGGCGGCAACGCCGCGACGGGACCGGGCCGGGTCGCGTTCCCCGGGACGGGGGCCACTGCCTACGCCACGTACACGCCCGGCTCAACTGACCCCCCGACCACCGCCGCGACGCCGGACGTGGGTGCCTCGCGGCGCGCGGCCGAGTCGAAGGCAACCGCTGAGGCCAAGGCAGCCGCCAAGCAGAGCGCCGACGCGAAGGCTGCCGCTGCCCGCACCGCCGCAGCCAAGGCGGCCGCAGCCAAGGCGGCCAGGGCCAGGTCCGATGCGGCGACTTGGGCGGTGACGAAGGTCGTCGACGGCGACACGATCTGGGCCGCCCGCGGCGCGGAGACCGTCAAGGTCAGGCTCATCGGCATCGACACCCCGGAGGTCGGGCAGTGTGGCTTCGCCGAGGCGTCCCGCAACCTCCGCGGCATCATCGGGGGCCAGCGCGTCACCCTCACCCCCGGAGCCCGGAGCGACCTCGACCGCTACGGCCGCTCGCTGCGCTACATCGACGTCCGCGGCGTCGATGCGGGCCTGCGCCAGATCAAGCAGGGGTATGCCGTCGCCCGCTACGACTCCCGGGACGGCTACGGCGCCCATCCTCGCGAGACGGCATACGTCCGGGCGGATGCGGCGAGCGCCAAGGCGCCCTGCGCCGACCCCGGCACGGGATCCGGCTCCAGCGGCAGCGGCGGGAGCACCTCCGGCGGCACGCCGGGCACCGGCCTGACCGGATCGTGGCCGCAGCCGGGCGACCGGTACCCGTGCCCGCAGGCGAAGCCGGTGAAGGGCAACGAGAGCTCGATGATCGCCCACGCGCCAGGCGACCGGTACTACGACGTGACCAAGCCGGAGCAGTGCTTCGCGACAATGAGTGACGCCGAGGCCGCCGGCTTCCGCCCGGCCAAGGTCTGAGCGCGCCGCGTCAGTGAGTCGCCACTTGACTCGCTGACGTGGCGGGTCTTCCGGAGGACAGGCCCGAGGGCTCAGTCCTCGAGCTCGAGGATGCACGCGGTGGCGATGTCGACGAAGCCGACGCGGCGGTAGATCTGCGCTGCAGCATCCGAACCCGCCGACAGGAAGACGAGGTCGACGCCCCGCTCACGACAGGTCGCCACCAGCGTGCGCGTGACCGCCGTGCCGTGCCCTCGACCTCGGTGGCGCGGTGGCACCGCGATGCCCATCAGCTCGGCGACGTCACCGCGGGGCGCCGCAGACCCGGCGCCACAGAGGCGGTCACCGTCGAACGAGGCCACGACGACGAGCTTGCCGTCCTCCATCAGCTGCGGCTGCCGGCCGGGATCCCTGGGCGAGACGTCGTCGCGCCCGGCGAAGCCGGCCGACACCGAGCCCAGCGCCAACGACAGGTGCGGCTCCGCCGGCCGCAGGGGCCGGGCACGCGGGTCCGCGGAGACCGGCACGTCCGCCGACAGGACGAGCAACGGGTAGCAGCGGGGCTCGAAGCCCGCCGCCCGCACCGCAGGCAGCAGCGACGGCGTCACCTCGTCGACCCACTCGACCGCCCGCGGCACCCCGAGGGCCTGCTGGCGCTCGAGCACCCGGCCTACGTCCTCGGGCGTGAACGCAGCCGTCCCGCCTCGGCGCGGCCGCGCGTAGAACTGCCACCCGGTGCCCTCCTCGGCGACGAAGAGCGTGAAGGGACCGACCTCCTCGGTCGTCGACACGGCACGCGGGACGCAGTCGTAGTAGGCCTCGATGCGGTCCAGCCGCGGGTCGTGAGCGTGCATGGCGCCACGATGACAGCCGCCACCCGCGGGCGGCGAGCGAATTGCGGCCGGCGCCTCAGCGCCGCCCGCGCCGCGTGCGGAGGTAGTCGGCGACGACGTACTCGCCCAGCCGCGACACGTCCGGGGTGAAGACCCGGCCGCCGGCCCGGCGCGCGACCGCGTCGACGAACCGCGCCAGCCCGGGGTCCTCGCCGAGCATGAAGACGTTGAGCTGGGCGCCCGAGCGGCGCAGCTCGTCGACCTGCGCGACGGTCGCACGGATGGTCGCCTGGGTCGCCGGCCAGTGGAAGGTCGGCCGGCCGTCGGCCTCGAGGTGCGCCGTCGGTTCACCGTCGGTGACGACGAGGACGACCGGCTCGGCGTCCGGGTGCCGGCGCAGGTGTCGCGCCCCGAGCATCAGCGCGTGCTGGAGGTTGGTGCCCTGGACCCACTCGGGCTCGGCCTCGGTCAGCTCGGTGGGGGTGAGCCGCCGGGCTGCGAGGTTGAAGCCGATGATCTGCAGGGCGTCGTGCCGGAACCGGGTCTGGACGAGGTGCGAGAGCGCGAGCGCCGTCTGCTTCATCGGCCCCCAGCGCCCCTCCTGCAGCATCGAGAACGACATGTCGACGCACAGCGCGACCGCGGCCACCGACCGCCGCTCCGTCTCGGTCACCTCGAAGTCCTCGACGAGCAGCTCGACACCACCCGCCGAGGGCGAGCCGGCGCCCGTGCGGGCCCGGCGCTGCAGCGCGTTGGAGACCGTGCGGACCGTGTCGATCGGCAGCTCGTCGCCGAACTCCCACTGCCGGCTGAGCCCAGTGAGCTCGTCCGCCTGACCGGCGGCACGGTCGTCGTGGTCACCCCGGCCGGCTGCCTCGACCCGCTCGAACACCCGCTTCAGAGCCGTCTCCCCCAGTCGGCGGACCGCCCGGGGCGTCAGGCGCAGACCGTCGTCGCCTCGCGAGACGTAGCCCTGGCGTTCGAGCTCACGCTCGAGCTGGCGCAGCGCCTCCATGTCGCGGGCGGCGTCGGCACCGAGGTACTGCTCGAGCCGCTCCACGTCGACGTCGTCCAGCGTGGCCCCGAAGTAGCCCTGGCCGAGCTGCTCGCCGAGCTGCTCGAGGTCGGCCAGCTCCGCCACCGCACCGACGGCGTCGCCGTAGCCCATCGGCTCGCCGCCCTGGCCCTGCTGCACGGGGCCGCGCCGGTCGAGGCCGGGACGCAGCGCCCGGAGGTTGTCGGCCAGCTGCGCCATCTCGGAGGCCAGGTCGGGGTCGCCCAAGGCCTCCGACATCAGCCGGCTCAGCTGGTCACGCTGCTCGGGACTGAGCGACGCCATCAGCCGCTCGGCCGCGGCCTGGCGTCGGGCCAGGGCGTCGATCAGCTCGTCGACGTTCTCGGGCTGCTCCGGGAAGAGGTCGCCGTGCTTGTCCATGAAGTCGCGGAACTGGTCCTCGGTGTCCTCGCCGCGAGCGTGGGCGGCCAGCAGCTGGTTGAGGTCGGCGAGCATGTCCTTGACCGCCTGCATCGCCTGTCGCGACTGGGCGTCGTCGCCCGACAGGGCCTGCTTGAGCCCCTCGAACTGGGCGCCGACCACCTCGCGCTGCAGCATCTGCTGGATCTGCTCGTAGGTCGCCTTCGCCTCGGGCGAGTGCCACTCGTAGTCACCGAGCGCTCGCACGGCCCCAGCGACGTCGTCGGGGATCGTGGCGAGGTCCATCTCGGCCAGGCGCGCGTCGTCGCCGGACTCGCCGGCGAGGGTGTCTCGCTCCTCGGCGAGCGCCTGGTCGAGCATCGCCCGCACCCGGTCGAGCGTGCCGCCCAGGTCACCGCGGCGACGCGCGGCCTCACGCAGCCGGCGTACGCGGTCGGCGAGGTCGTCGAGACCGCGGCGCCCGTCCATCCCCTGCCTCAGCAGCTCGCGCAGCGACTCCCGGAGCGACCCGCCGGCGAGGACGTCCTGACCCACCTCGTCGAGCGCTGAGCGCACGTCGAAGGGCGGCGCGAGCGGGTCGGGGCCGCCGTGCCACGGGGTGTAGCGGAACCGCCCGTGCACGTTGCCGAACTCGCCGGGGCCTCTGGGTGTCATCGGGGCCTCCTACGCCCCGTAGACGGTGCGGCCGGCGACGGAGTCCTTGTCGATGCGGCGCGTCAGGTGCAGGCCCTCGAGCACGAACTCGACCGCGGCAGCGACCTGCCCGGGCGTCGCGTCGTCGCCGTGCCCCAGCCGGTCGAGCACCTTCGACAGGCCCGAGACCGGACCGACCTGGGCCAGCAGGTCGGCGCCCGGCACCAGCTCACCGGTCTCGACGACGGCGCCGTCGGCGAAGAGGTTGGTGAAGCCGCTGAGGTCGAGCCCCGCCAGCCGCGACCGGTAGGTCTCGGCCACCGCGAGCCGGAGCAGGTGCGTCAGCACGTCCCGCTCGCGGCCCTCCTCGCCCATCTCGAACTCGACCTTGCCGAGGAGGGTGGGCACGACGGTCGGGACGTCGCAGACGCGGGCGACGGCATACGCCTCCCCGGTGCGTGCGGCGCGGCGCAGGGCCGACCCCGACACGCCCTCGGCGCCCGCGATGGCGAACCGCGCGGACACGCCGGAGCGCTGGTCGACGGCTGCCGACTCACGCAGCCCGCGGGTGAAGCGCGCCATCACCTCGAGCAGGTGCTCGGGCACCTCGGCGACGAGCGAGGACTCCTGCCCGATGAGGGCGACCTCGTCGCTGACCTCGGTCGGGTAGTGGGTGCGGATCTCGGCGCCGAAGCGGTCCTTCAGCGGGGTGATGATGCGGCCACGGTTGGTGTAGTCCTCCGGGTTGGCGGTCGCGACGAGCAGCAGGTCGAGCGGCAGGCGCAGCGAGTAGCCCCGGATCTGGATGTCGCGCTCCTCGAGCACGTTGAAGAGGGCGACCTGGATGCGCTCGGCGAGGTCGGGCAGCTCGTTGAGGCCGAAGATGCCGCGGTTGCTGCGCGGCACGAGGCCGTAGTGGACGGTCTCGGGGTCGCCGAGCGTGCGGCCCTGCGCGACCTTGACCGGGTCGACGTCGCCGACGAGGTCGCCGACGCTCGTGTCGGGCGTCGCGAGCTTCTCGGTGTAGCGCTCGCTGCGGTGGCGCCAGGCGACCGGCAGGTCCTCGCCGAGCTCGCCGCTGAGCCGGCGGCAGCGGGTGCACGACGGGTGGTGCGGGTCGTCGCCGATCTCACAGCCCTCGACGACCGGACTCCACTCGTCGAGGAGGCCGGCGAGCGTGCGCATGAGGCGGGTCTTGCCCTGGCCGCGCTCGCCGAGCAGGACGAGGTCGTGGCCGGCCAGCAGCGCCGTCTCGAGCTCGGGCAGCACCGTCTCGTCGAAACCGACCATCCCGGGGAACGCATCCTCACCGGCCCGCAGTCGTGCCAGGAGGTTCTCGCGGATCTCCGCCTTGACGGTGCGGTGGACGTGCCCGGAGGCGCGCAGCTCGCCGAGGGTGGAGGCACGTCCGGTGTCGGGTTGGCTCATTGGTTCACGCTACGTCCGAGTCCCGACCCTGTCGAAGGGGTGTCGAGGGGTGCCGATCTCGAGAGGTGTCGAGGGCACAGGCACCCGTGGACGACGCCGGCCCGCGCTGCGTCACTGTTCCGCCACGCGGAACACTGACGTGGCGAGAGTCGGTCGTCCCGCACGAGACGTCGGCGATCTCGGCCGTGCCGGCTCTTGCCCGGCCGGCGAGATGCGGTTGGCTGGTCCCATGGACGAGGACCTCGAGCAGCGCATGCGTGCGCTCGCCGCCGACCTCGCTGCCCACCGCTTCGGGGAGACGGACCCGCGCCTGCGGGCGGCCCTCGCAGAGGCGGTGACGGCCCTCGGCCGCCTCACCGACGTCCTGGGCACGACCCCGGCGACGCCCGGCGGCCTGCACGCGGCCGCACCTCTCGACGTCGTCGTGCCGGTGCTCGGCGTCGACGGCTGCTCGGCCGGCTGGGTCGGGGCCCTGCTGGAGCCCGGAGCCCCGCGTCCGCGCGTCGTCGTCGCCCCGACGATCGCCGAGCTCGTCGCCATGGTCCGCGAGTCCACCGGCATCCACGTCGTCGGCATCGACATCCCGATCGGCCTGCCCGACGCCACCATCCGCCAGGCCGACGTCCTCGCTCGCCGCGCCCTTCCCGGCAAGGCGGCGTCGGTCTTCTCGACCCTGACCCGGGCCGCCTACGCGGCGCCGAACCGTCTCGAGGCCGACGCCGTCAACCGTGGGCTCGTCGGTCAGGGTGTCGGCGCCCAGGCGTTCGCCCTGCGCGACAGGATCCGCGAGGTCGACGCGTGGCTGCGCAGCCGGCCGACCGTCACCGTCCTCGAAATCCACCCCGAGGTGTCCTTCGCTGCGATGACCGGCGAGCCGATCCTCGCGGGCAAGAAGACGGATCAGGGCCAGAGCGCGCGTCTCGAGGCGCTGGCCGCGGCCGGGATCGCCCGCCCGTCGGCGCTCCGAGGGCAGGGATATGCGGCCGACGACGTCCTCGACGCCTGCGCCGTCGCGTGGTCGGCCGCCCGCCACGCCGCCGGGCTGGCTCGCCCGCTCCCGGACCCGCCGGAGGTCTTCTCCGACGGCATCCACGCCGCCATCTGGGCCTGAGCGACGAGCCGCCGCCGCGCTGGTTGGCGCTCATTGGCGCTGGTTGGCGCTCGTTGGCGCTGATTCGAGGTGGTTGGTCGCGCTCGAGCGCGGCGCGACACCTCGACGGGCGCAACCACGACGCCCAGGAGGTATGCCGTCGCGCCCGGGCGCGACGGCATACCTCGACCCAGCAGGCCCCGAAGGGACTAACCGGTGACCGCGACTCGGAGGGCTCGAGCGGTCGCGTTCCAACCGGGCTGGGTGGGGTGGACGAACTCGGCGGTGTCACGGCCCGGCGTGCCGACCGGGACAAGCCAGGCCCGGGAGTTGTCGGCGACGACGTGCGGGTCGAGCCCGTGGACGCGGCCGCCCCAGGCCTGCTTGACCGTGTTGACGAAGTGGTAGTGGTCGGCGCCCGGCTCGGCGTTGAGCTCCGCGATGCCGCGGGCCTGAAGCCGGTCGCCGAGGCGCTGCAGGTCGTTCAGCGCCTTGCCGGCGTCGTAGACCGGCGCTGCCTCGGGGATGCCGTAGCTCTCGCGGTTGATGAGGAACGGGTAGCTGAGCAGGTAGACCTGCGCGCGACCGCCGGACTTCCGCTCAACCGCACGGAGCGCGTCCTTGGTGCGCTTCACCATCTGCGGCGCCTTGGCCGAGGCGGCGTCGAGCGCCTGCTTGCAGCTCGACGGGTCACGCAGCGTCAGGCAGTTGACCACGATCGTCGAGAAACCGATGTCGTTGCCACCGATGGTGACGAAGACGTAGTCGGTGGCGGGGGTCACGGAGTCGATCTGCGCCCGCGTCACGAGCTGGCACGAGACGGTTCCGGTGTAGAGGCTGCCGACGCCGGCGCCCCTGACGAACGTGTAGGTGTAGGAGAAGTCGGGCTGCGCGGGGATGCCGCAGAGGCGCTCGGTCCGGGCGCGCCGCATCCACTCGGCCTTCTGGTCCGGGTAGCGCGCCGGGTCGATCGAGTAGGTCGCGCTCTTGGTGGAGGCGCTGCCGAGCTGGCGCGGCTTGAGGATGTCGGCCACCACGCCGCCGCTGCACGCCGCGTCGACGTAGGACGCGCCGATCGAGGCGGCCACCTGCGCGCCGTAGTTGTCCGGGGAGCGGTAGCAGCTGCGCTCCTGGTAGGTGCCCGTGCCGTTGCCAGCCGAGTAGGAGTCGCCGAGCTGGACGACCCGTGGATGCCGGGGCGTCGCCGCCACGGCGGACGAGGCGCCGGAGCTCAGGGGCGCGGCCACGGCGAGGGCGGCCACGAAGGCGACAGCAGCACGGGCGAGACGGGTGGTTCGCGAGGTTCGAGGCACGGGGACTCCTTCGTCCAGATACGGGCTCGTCGGTCAACGAGCCGGGCAGGGCGGAGGTCACGCAGGGGTCGTGGAGCCCGCCGGAGCGGACGGAGGTATGCCGTCGCGACGGGGCGCGACGGCATACCGGCTCGGGGGGTGCCTTGTCTCAGCCCTGCGCGAGCTGGGACACGTCGTCCCACTTCTCCCAGGTCTCGAGGCGGGAGGCGTAGTCGGCCTTGGCGATCGAGAGCGGCGCGGCGCCGAAGAAGACGCGCAGCGGCGGCTCCTGCGCGTCGACGATCCTGAGCACGGCCTCGGCGGAGGCCTTGGGGTCACCGGGGCCGGAGGTGTTGCGGGCGGCGCGGTCGCGGTGGGTCTGCTCGCGCACGTCGTCGTAGGCGGCCAGCGGCTCCGAGTGCTTCGCCGACGCGCCGGCCCAGTCGGTGGAGAAGCCGCCCGGCTCGATGAGCGTCACATGGATGCCGAACGGCGCGACCTCCTGGGCGAGCGACTGGCTCAGGCCCTCGAGCGCCCACTTCGACGCGTGGTAGGCGCCGACGATGGGGAACGCGGAGATGCCGCCGATCGAGCTGACCTGGATGATGTGGCCAGAGCCCTGCTCTCGCAGGATCGGCAGCGCCGCCTGGGTGACCCAGAGAGCGCCGAAGAAGTTCGTCTCCAGCTGGTTCCGGACGTCGGACTCGCTGAGCTCCTCGACGAAGCCGAAGTGGCCGTAGCCGGCGTTGTTGACCACGACGTCGAGCCGGCCGAAGCGCTCGTGCGCCTGCTTGACGGCGGCGAAGTCGGCGTCGCGGTCGGTGACGTCGAGCGCGATCGGCAGGAGCCGGTCGCCGTACTTCTCGGTCAGGTCGTCGAGGCTCGAGGTGTCGCGGGCGGTCGCGGCGACGTTGTCGCCACGCTCGAGCGCGGCGATGGCCCACTCTCGGCCGAACCCGCGGGACGTTCCAGTGATGAACCAGGTCTTCGTCATGGTCTCGACGGTATGCCGCCGGGTGCGCCGGACGGACGCCGGGCGGTTCCGCCTTCTCTTGACGCGTGCGGCCCCTAGGGTGACGGCGTGACGGACCTCAGCGCCCTGCCTGCGGCACCCGCAGGGGTGCTCACATGACGCCGTCGCTGGGACCGGCAGCGCGGCCGACGGCCAGCGGGCTCACGGCCGTGGAGCTCGCCATGCTGCGAGCCATCGAGGATCTGGGCGGGGCGGCCGACGGGCCGCACGTCCGCACGCTCGAGGTGCTCGAACGCCTCGACACAGCGACCGGGGGGGGCCGACTGCGTGAGTCCCGAGGAGGTCGCTGCCGGCTTCGCCGCCTGGTTCGACCTCGACAAGAGCGGAGTGCCCGCCCTCGACGAGCTCCTCAACACGATCCCTCCGGAGGAGGACTGACCCGGGTAGCGTCACTCGCGTGACCGCCGGCCCTCGCCCCTTCCGCGTCGCCGCCGGGCGCGACGAGCGAGCCGCGGAGGCGGAGCGGTCGGTCACGGCGCTCTTCGGCGGGCGGCTCCTGCGCATGCCGGGAACGCACCTCGCCCGCGTCGTGCACTCCCGGTCGGGTGACGTCTGGCGGTTGGGCGGTCTCGTCGGGTCGTGGAACTACTGGTGGCAGGCGCACTACCTCGACGCCATCGTCGACGCGGGCCTGCGGGATCTTCGCTCGGGTGACCCGGACGGCGCGGAACGGCATGCGCGGCAAGGGGACCGGCTGCTCGAGACCATCCGGCTGCGCAACGGTCTGCGGTGGGTCAACGCCTACTACGACGACATGGCGTGGCTGGCCCTGGCATCGGGTCGCCTGGAGGGGCTGCACGACGAGATCGGCCGCCGCGGCCCGATGCGTCGGCTCCGCTCGGCCGACCGGCACCTGACGGCGCAGCTGCGGTCGGCCCACACCGACGACCTCGGCGGTGGGCTCTTCTGGAACAGGGACCGCGACTTCAAGAACGCCCCTGCCACCGGGCCGGCTGCCCTGCACCTCGCCAGGCGCGGGCACACCGACGAGGCCCGGCGGCTGGTCGACTGGGTCTACGCCCGCCTCTGGTCCGCCGAGAGCGGGCTCGTGCTGGACGGCATACGGACACCTCGAGGCGCTGAGGGCGGGGAGGTGCTCGTCCCGGACGTCTGGTCCTACAACCAGGGCACAGTGCTCGGTGCCCTCGTCACGCTGGGCGACCGGGAGAGCCTGAACCGTGCGGCGTCCCTGGTCACCGCCGTCGACGCCGGGCTGACGGTCGAGGTCGACGGCGCGAAGGTGCTGCGGACCCACGGCGGCGGGGACGGCGGCCTCTTCACCGGCATCCTGGTGCGCTACCTCGCGCTCGCCGCCGCTCCAGGATCCGGCCTCTCCGACCAGGCCCGCGCCACGGCCCGACGGCTCGTCCTCGACACGGCGGACGTGCTGTGGCAGGGACGCTCGGGCCTGCCGGTACGCAGGCGGGCCGAGGTGTCGGCCTTCCCCGTGGAGCCGGGAGGCAGCGCACCCGAGCCACCGCTCGAGCTGTCGCCCCAGCTGCAGGCCTGGACCGTGTTCGAGGCCGCTGCTGCCCTGACCGGGTGAGACTGGACCATGCCGTCTGCGCGCGCAGCCCTCGCCGCCGTTGCCACAGTCCTCGTTCTTGGTGCCTGCACCGCCGCCCCGAGCGCGACGGAGGGTGCCGGCGCGACGTCGCGGACGGCATACGGCACCGGTCCAGCCACCTCTCCGACCACCGATCCGACCGCGGTGCCAGCGCCCCCGTCGGCAACTCCTTCAACCTCACCGAGCCCGACCGCCACGCCTGCACCCAAGCCCGACCCGGCGTCGGTCCCGGCGCTCATCGCGATGCGCTACGTCGGCGGCAACCTGAGGCTCGGGCGCGAGGGAGGCAGCACGAACGCGTACCGGCAGTACTTCGTCAGCTACGACAGCAACGGCCTGACGGTCTCCGGCCGCATCAACATCCCGCGCGGGACGGGCCCCTTCCCGGCCGTCGTGCTGGCGCACGGCTACGTCGACCCGGCCGCGTACACGAACGGCGAGACGATGCTGCGCGAACGCGACCACCTCGCCCGCCACGGCTACGTGACGCTGCACATCGACTACCGCAACCACGCCCAGTCCAGCCGCGACCCGGGCAACGACGCCAACCTCCGCACGGGCTACACCGTCGATGCGATCAACGCCGGGCTGGCCCTGGACAAGGCGCCGTTCGTCGACCGGGGCCGCATCGCCCTCATCGGGCGCTCGATGGGTGGCGGGGTCGTGCTGAGCGCCCTCGTCGCGCGGCCCGGACTGTTCAGGGCGGCGGTGGCGTATGCGCCGGTGAGCTCGGACACGGTCGACAACTTCGACAAGTGGGTGCGCCGGGACAGCTCACGCGCCGCCGCGGCCAGGGACGTCATCGCGCGCCTCGGCACCCCGGAGGCGCAACCGGCGACGTGGGCCACGACGAGCCCGCGGACGTACTTCGGCCGCATCACCGAGCCCCTCCTGATCCACCACGGCACGGCCGACGAGGACTGTCCGCTCGCCTGGTCGCGCGAGACGGTGGCCGCCCTGAAGGCGAAGGGCAAGTCGGTGCAGCTGGACGTCTACCCCGGCGGGCGCCACACGCTGGCATCACCCCAGTGGGACACCTCGATCCGCCGCACCGAGGCCTTCCTCGCGACCCATCTGCGCTGAGCCCCGCGCAGTTCAGGCCGTGGACAGGCCGAGGAGGCGAGCGCCGTTGTGCCACAGGACGGCTCGCATCCAGTCGTCGCCGAGCTCGAGGCGGGCCAGGGACTCGAGCTGGTGCGCATAGGGGTAGGGGATGCTCGGGAAGTCCGAGCCCAGCACCACCCGGTCACGCAGCCCGGCGAGACGCTCGGCGTAGCCCTCGGGGAAGGGCGCGAAGCGGTTCGTGAAGTCGGTGCCGTTCATCGTCGTGTCAAGGTGCACACCGGCGAACTCGTCTGCCAGGTCGGCGAACTCGTGGTACTCCGGCATGCCGAGGTGGGCGATGACGAGCACGAGGTCAGGGTGGCGGCGCAGCACCTCGCGCACCGCGTCCGGCCCCGTGTGCCGCCCCTGCAGCGGGGCCGAACCGGCGTGGACGACCACCGGCACACCCGCTGACTCCAGCCGCGTCCATGCCGGCTCAAGTCGCTCGTCGTCCGGGGTGAAGTCGCCGACCTGCACGTGCATCTTGAACAGGCGGGCGCCCGCGTCGAGGGCTGACGCGACGTACTCCCCGACGCCGGGCTCGGGATAGAACGTGGCACAGTGCACGGCATCCGGAACCCGGGCCGCGAAGTCGGCGCACCACTCGTTGAGCCACTGCGCCATCCCGGGCTTGTGCGGGTAGGCGAGCGCCGGAATCGCCTTGAGCCCGAGGGCTCGCAGGGTCTCGAGCCGCTGCTCCTCCTCGAGCCGGTAGGCGACCGGCCACGGCGCGCCGTAGTGCCTCTCCGCCTCGTCGAAGTAGCCCCACACCTTGCGCTGCATCGACTCGGGCAGGAAGTGCACGTGGACGTCCGCGAGCCCCGGCAGCCCGAGGGAGGCGACGTATGCCGGCACGTCGGCATCCGTCGCCGGCCCGGGGGTCGTGGCCTGCTGGGTGGCGGTCGAAGGCGTCCCGCTCAAAGCGCGAGCGCTCCCATCGGGTCCCAGGCGGGCAGGACGATCGGGTCCTGGCCGAGCGCCTCCTGCAGCTGCGCCGGGAGGGCGTCACGGCGTACGGCGATCTCGAAGACGAACTCGGCGAACCAGCTGTCGTTCATCGTCATGAAGCCCTTGTCGCCGCGCTCGGTGCCCCAGCTGTTCTCGACGCGCCAGCGCCGCGGGACGTCGTCGTGCAGGTCGACGCCGGTGAAGAGCATGGCGTGCGTCATGAGCGACTCGTGGTGCAGCAGGCGGTCGGCCTTGCCGAGGCTCGGCTCGGTGCCGTAGATCGACGCGTGGTCGAAGAGGGCGGCGTCCCACAGGCCCAGGTCGGCGTGCGACATCTGGCCGGTGTCGCAGCCGAACCAGACCGGCTCGCCGCCGACGATCGCCTTGGCCGCGAGGGACTTCATCAGGTCTGGCTCGACGTTGAGGTAGGTCACCGGCGGGGCGCCGACGACGTTGCCGAGGTGCTCGACCGTGAAGGTGCGGCCGTAGGGGCTGCTCGGTCGCGGGTCGTTGACGAGGCAGACGTAGTCCTCGAGCGGGACCGTGACGTAGCGCTCCGCGAACTCGAGCGGGGTCATCGCGCCGTCGCGGTGGAAGGTGCCGTCCTTGTCCTTCCACTGCCACACGAACGTCTCGGGCGGCGTGCCGAGGTGGATGCACAGCAGGCGGTGCACCGAGGCGAGCACCTGCTCCTTGGCCTCGCGCAGCTCGTTGACGTCGGAGCCGTCGGCGGCGCGGGCCCGCAGGTCACGGGCGCCCTGGCGCAGCATCGTGCCGAGGTCGCGGTTCATCAGGCGGGTGTCGCTCGAGCTCTTCGTCTCGGGCATCGCGACCTTGGGCACGAGGCCGTGCTTGACCACGAGTGCGACGAACATGTTCCACTGCCCGCCGTCCTCGGCCGGGGTGGCGAGCAGGTGCGCGACCGTGCGGTCGTCGACGTCGCGGTCGGCCGTGGCGATGATCGACTCGAGCCAGTGGTTGGCCTTCTCGAACTTGTCCCAGAACAGCAGGTGGTTCTGCGAGAACTCGAAGTCCTTGACCCCGAGCTTCTCGCGGGCGCCGGCGCGGAGCAGGTTGGTGCCGGCGAAGAGCCAGCAGCGGCCGCTCTTCTCCTGCGACGTGGCGGCCCAGTCGTCGAGCAGGTGCGACACGGAGTGGTCGATGCTCGTGACGACGCGGCGGTCGAGCGCGATGTCGTCGACCGACGTCGTCGTGACGGCGTTCTGCAGCAGGCGGGCGGTGGGGTCGGCCTCGAACGCCTTCGTGAGGCGCTCGACGAGGTCGGGGGCGAGGTCGCGGGGCACGGGCCACTCCTTCGTGGGCTGGGGATCTTCGCATCGTATGCCGGGTCGATCGCGGACGCCCCACGACCCGGACGTCCGGCTCGCTCCAGAACACCCACGACACAACCGCGACCACCACCGCGACCGCGACCGCGCACGAGTGGCCCAGGGCTCGGGCTACCGCTCCCCGCGGGACCTCCTCCGCGTGATCCTGGCCGGTCACGCCGAGAGCGGATGTGCTTGGCAGGACGCCGTCCCCCGGCGAGGATCGTGCCCATGAGACTGCTCGTGCTCGGAGGGACCCACCACGTCGGCCGTGCGTTCGTCGAGGCTGCGATCGCGCGTGGCGACGAGGTCACCACGGTGACACGGGGGCTGACGGGGACCCCGGTCGCGGGAGCCGAGGCGCGGCACGCAGACCGGCTCGACGACGAGGCGATGCGCGCAGCGCTCGGCCACGACGAGTGGGACGCCGTCGTCGACACGTGGTCCGCGGCCCCGGTCGCGGTGCAGACGTCGGCCCGCCTGCTGAGCGGTCGCGCCCGGCACTACACCTACATCTCGTCGTGCTCGGTCTACACGTGGCCGATCGCGCCGGGGTCGGACGAGAGCTCCCCGGTCGTGAACGGGCAGCCCACCTCCGTCGACGCGGCGGACTACGCGGCTGCCAAACGCGGAGGCGAGCTGGCCGTGCTCGACAGCTTCGACGGTGGCGTGGCGATCGCGCGAGCCGGCCTGATCCTCGGCCCCTACGAGATCGTCGGCCGGATGCCGTTCTGGCTCAATCGGATCGCGGCGGGTGGGCGCGTGCCGGCACCGGGGCCCTACCAGCGGCCGCTGCAGTACGTCGACTGCCGGGACATCGCCGAGTGGGTGCTCGGCTCCCGGCCGGTCGGGACCTTCAACACCGTGAGCCGGCCCGGGCACACGACCATCGGCGCGCTGCTCGACGAGGCGCGGCGCGTCACCGGCAGCGACGCCGAGCTCGTCTGGGTCGAGCCGGAGACGGTGGAGGCAGCTGGCGTCGAGCCGTGGACCGAGCTGCCGATCTGGGTGCCGCCGACCGGTGAGCTGGCCGGCCTGCACTCCCTCGACACGGCGGCCGCTGCCGCAGCCGGGCTGCGCTGCCGGCCGATGCCCGAGACGGTGGCCGACACGTGGGCCTGGCTGCGGCGGGAGGGGCTGCCCGAGCGGCCGGGCAACCGCGCCGGCAGCCCGATGGACGCGGACGCCGAAGCCCGCCTCCTCGCTCTCCACGCCGCCTCCGCCTGACCGCGCGAAGGCAGCTGCACGCATACCGGATCCTCAACGGCATGGACAGTGCCCCGGGCGGGGGGGTAGCCCGGGGCACTGTCGGCATGGAGCGGTCTCGGTCCCGTCAGCGGGACTGGGCGGGGGTCACCACCTCACCTCGCGACCACCGTGTTGGAGACCGGCGACGCCGGCCCGGTCCCGACCGCGTTGATCGCCGCCACCGCGAACCGCACGTTGGTGTTGCGCGCGACGACCCCCGTCAAGGTTGCCGTCCTCGCCGCCGCACCGACCGTGATCGTCGACACCAGTCCGGGGGCCGTGCCCCCGACCCGGAACACCTGGATCCGGTAGCCGGTGACCGCCGAGCCACCGTTGGACGCGGCCCCGAGCCCGTTCCACCTGACGCTCGCCGTGATCGCGCCGTTGACAGCACCGCTCGTGGCGACGACGCCGCCCGGTGCTGCCGTCGGCGCGGACGCCGGGGTGACGGCCGCCGACGTGGTCGAGAACGCGCCCTGGCCGGCGACGTTGCGGGCCGCGACGCGGAACGTGTAGGCCGTCCCGTTGGTCAGCCCGGTGATCGTCGTCGACGTGGCTGTGCCGGTGAGGGTCACCGTGCGCTGGACGGTCGTGCCGGTGATGACCTGAACGGTGTAGCCGGTGATCGCCGATCCACCGTTGCTCACCGGCGCCACCCACCTCAGGGCAACCTGTGCGTTGCCGCGGGTGCCCGCCACCCCGGTCGGGGCACCGGGGACCGTGCGCGGCGTGACCGCCGCCGACGGAGCGGACAGCACCCCCGGCCCGGCGCCGTTGATCGCCGCCACGCGGAAGGTGTAGGCCGTCCCGTTGGCCAGCCCGGTGATCGTCGTCGACGTGGCCGTGCCGGTGAGGGTCACCTGGCGCACGACGGTCGTGCCCGTGATGACCTGCACGACGTAGCCGGTGAGGGCCGAGCCGCCCGTCGAGGTCGGGGCGACCCACGTCAGGGCGACCTGGCCGTTGCCGGCCGTCCCCACGACACCGGTCGGTTCCGACGGGGCGCCCGGGAGCGTCAGGGCCGCCGAGCTCGGGGACCACTCACCGACGCCGAACACGTTCCGCGCCCGCACCTGGAAGGCGTAGGTGCGTCCCGCCGTCAGTCCGGTCACGACGGCCGAGGTGGCCGTCGGGCCGACACCGGTGACGAGCTGCGCCTCGGTGGCGCCGTCGAGGGCGCGCACGTCGAACGACGTGACCGCCGCCGTCGCGGCACCCGGTGCGGGGGCCGCGAACGTCACCCGTGCCTGGCCGGCGGTGCCGGTCAGCGCTGCCGTCGGAGCCGCCGGGGCCGGCGGCGCCGCGATGGCGACCGTCTGCACCGAGCCGTCGGCGTTGGTGAAGCGCAGCTGCTCGATGTTCCACAGGGTGTCGACACCGTCCGACGCCTTCTGGACGCCGGCGTTGACCGGGCCCGTCTGAGTCACGACGACACTGCCGTTCGCCTGGGGGGCGATCGTGTAGGCGTCGAACGGGGCGAGGAAGACGGCGGTGTCCGTCCCGGTGTCACCGGCCGGAGCGGGCCGGATCTCGCGCTTGACGACGAGCTGGCCGACGTCGACGCTGCCGTCGAGCAGGGCCGCCTGCAGGGTCTTGGAGCTCCCTGCGAGGTAGGGACGCTCGAGCAGGTCGGTCGACCCGATCTCGGCGCCGGTCCCGTCGGCGTTGGCGCGCACGCTGATGCGCACGCCGAGCCAGCGGTCGCCGTCGATGATGTCGTCGGCGCCCCGACCGGTGATCGTGTCGCTGCCGCCACCGCCGAGCAGGATGTTGCCCTCCGCCCAGACGTTGCCCGTGAGCGGGCAGGAGCCCGCAGCAGACCCGGCGACCACACCCGCGAGCGGGCGCGGCAGGGTCGTGACGAGATCGCCGAGACCCGCGATGCGGGCGACGCCGGCGGCGTCGAGCGCGTTGCACCCGGTGAAGCCACCGCCGCCGATCGTGCCGGGCACGTCGTCGTTGCCGCGGATGACGTCGTCGCGCTCCGAGCCGGAGTCCGCCTCGACCTCCTGCCAACGGTCCCGGTTGACGACCACCTGGATGGGCAGCGGACCGAGGTTGTTGTTGATCGAGAGGTCGTCGTCGGCGCCGACGGTGTCGTACTGGTGGATGGCCCAGTCGAAGCCGCCCGCGCCGGCGTTGCGGTCGACGAATGAGTTCTGCGCCATGATGTCGTCGCCGCCCTCGGCGTCGTAGTCGTTCTCACCGACCTGGCCGACGAAGACGTCGTGCCCGGGGCTCGACTCGGCGGGGTCGTCGAAGAACGGTGCGGCGTGGTCGCCGATGAGCAGGTCCTGGCCGGAGCCGCCCTGGATCCAGTCGTCGCCGCCGTCACCGAAGACGGTGTCGGCGCCGAGGCCCCCGATGATGAAGTCGTCGCCGGGGCCGCCGAACTCCTCGTTGTCGTTGGCGCCACCGTTGAGGTAGTCCTTGCCATCGCCGCCCATCATGATGTCGATCCCGTTGCCGGCGTCCGCGACGTCGTTCCCGGGTCCGCCCTTGATGACGTCGGCACCGCCGGCGTCGGTGATCCGGTCGGCGCCGTCGCCGCCCAGCACGACGTCGTCACCGGAGTTGCCGTCGAGGACGTCGTCCCCGTCGTTGCCGAGGATCGTGTCGTTGTCGATGCCGCCCTTGATGCGGTCGACCCCGACCGTGCCGTTGTAGACGGACTGGCCGTTGATGCCCGCCGGGTCCACCGTGTTGGTGAGCCGGTAGGAGATCTGGCCGTTCGGTGCGCGCACGAGCAGCTTGTTCTCGTTGCAGTCGGTCGACGGGTCGTCGGCGACGGTCGCCCCGAAGCTGGTGTAGCCGGCGGGCGTGCCCGCGAGGTTGGCCAGCTGGAACTTGCAGTCCGCCGTCGCGAACGCGTCCTGCTTGAGCGTGTGCGTGTTGTCCGTGTTGCGCATGACGAGCTCGGCGAAGGAGTTGGACTCCAGCTGCGTGCGCAGGTTCATGCCGGGCGTACGTGCCAGGTAGTAGAAGCGGTCGCCGTTCTGCAGGTCGGTCATCGCCGTCTCGAAGACGTAGTTGAAGGTCCGGCCGAGCAGTCCGCCGTTGATGTCGGTCGCCTCGGCGAGGCCGCCGACCCAGAGGTCCACGGAGTCGAGGCCGGTGTCGCGCCCGTCCCACGTCCCCGTGGCGTTGAGGAAGTCGGCAGCGTCGTCCGGCGTCACGTCACCGACGACCGGCGGCGTCGTGGTCGGGTCGGACAGGCGCGGGTCGACGATGGCGCGGGCCGCGTCGCGCTTGGCCTTGTAGCCGCTGGCCCCGGTGATGCTGGGGTGCCGGCCGTAGGCGGCGACGAAGTTGACGAGCGACTCCGGGTGCTTGAGGTTGAAGCCCAGGTCGGCCCAGCTCGTGTAGGGAGTCATCTGCCCGTCGTTGGTGCTCGCGAAGACCCGCCGGCGCACCTCGTTGAGCGACGGGATGCCCTCGGATCGGGCGCGCGTCAGGTTGAGCGTCGCGAGGTCGAGGGGCAGGCCGAGCAGGTTGCTGCGCAGCGTGTCCGTGACGAACTCGTCGATCTCCTGACCGGTCTGGTCGCTCATCCCCATGAGGATGCCGCCGGCGGCCGCCTCGGAGGTGACCGTCGCACCGACCTGGTCGCGGTTGAACTCCGCCGGGTTGAGGAAGCCGTCGAGCAGGGACACGTCGTAGTGCAGCGGCTTGCCGTCGGGTCCGTTGACCGGGGCGGTGCGGTCGATCGTCTCGGTGAGCATCGAGTGCCCGAACCGGTAGACGGCGTGGGCGAACTCAGCCGGGATCGTCGGGTCGAGGTCGGAGTGGTAGAGGTGGAACGGGTCGATCGCCGGCTGCACCTTGCGACCGAACTCCTCGAAGACGAGGTGCTGGTACTCCATCTCGGTGACGAAGCGGGCGGCCTGGAAGAGCCGCTGGCCGTAGCCCCACCCGGACGGTCCGTCGACGCGCTGGTAGGCGTCGCGCAGCGTCTCGTTGTCCGGCTGGTCGAGCACGCCCTCGATGTAGCCGACGAGACGGTCGTGCTCGCTGTGGAAGACCTGGTGCACCGCGGTCAGCGCGATGTTCTCGTTGACGCGTCCGTCACCGGCACAGAAGTGCGCGTCGAGGAGCTCGTCGTCGTAGGTGCCGGCCGCCTGGCCGTCGAGCTGGGTGCCTGCGACGGTGTCGGAGTCGGGCACCTTGCCGCCGCTGGGGTCGGCGTCGTGCGCGATGTCGGTGAGGAACGGCACGTGGAAGTGGTCGACGTCCACGGGCGGCTCGACCGGCGCCGCCAGGTCGCCCTCGACGAGGCCGGAGGCGGTCACGTACTGCGGCAGGCCCCGCAGCGGTCCGCGGAGGAAGTTGCCGTACGGATCCATGGCCAGCATGGGCACGTCGGTCACGTCGGAGTCGCGCAGCCGGAGCCCGAGCACGTGCTCGGCCTGCCACTTGACGGTGGCCCACGTGGCCATGCCGCCCTTGAGCAGGTCGTCGCCGCGCAGCCCGTTGGCCGTGCTGGGTCCGCCGAGCAGGCGACCGGTGTCGACAGGCCGGCCACCGACGAGCTCGTACTCGCGCAGGAAGGCCTGGTGCGAGGGGTTCGAGGTGTAGGTCTGGCTCTGGTCGACGAGCGGAGTGTCGGTGTTGTCGGCGTCCTGGATGTCGTCGGCCGTGCCCAGGATCTTGTCCGCGCCGGGCTGGTTCTGGCCGCGGGTCAGCACCATGAAGCGCAGCTGCGCCGGCAGGTCGTCGGACGTGTCCAGGATGCCGTCCTTGCCGAGGACGAGCGGGTCGTCGTCCTTGAGCGGGACGAAGACGGTGCCGCCGCCCTTGACCGTCTGGTCGACGCCGTGGTCGAAGAACTGGCCGAAGATCGTGAAGAGCCCGTTGAACGGCGGTGACAGCCCGACGTCGGTCGTGACGTTGGGGATCGACAGGGTCTCACCGGCGGGCACGCAGTCGTCGGGCGTCCCGTTCGGGTCGGCCGGGCCCGGGTCGCCACCGGGGTCGCACGGGAAGACGCCCGTGTTGCCCTGCGACCGGACGGGGCTGCCGGCGGCCGCGACGGCGGCGGGGTTCGACGCCGTCTGGTCGACGATCAGGTTGCTGACGGTGCGCGGCTCGCTGTCGAAGACGACGTTGCCGGTGGTCTTCTGCTTGTAGGACGTCGAGCTGCCGGCGGGCCGTGCCGGCGAGGCGAAGGGTCCCGGGACGGTCTCGGCGTCGCGGAACTCCGGCGCGACCATCCGGTAGAAGGGCACGCCGGAGGCGGCGAACGTCTCGCGTCCGCCGACGAGGTTGTTGCACGAGCCGTCGACGGTGCGCAGCCCGTACGAGGTGAGGATGTCGGGCACCTGTTCGGCATCCGGTATGCCGTCACCGGGCTTGTTGAGCAGCGTGCCGCAGGGCTGCGCCGTGGTCCGCGTGGCCGCGTGCCGCTCGGCGATGTTGATCTGCTTGAGGATGAAGGAGAGGTCACCTGCGGTGACCGTGAACCCGGCTCCGACAGGGGCCGGGCCGGCGGTGGACGCCACGCCCGTCTGCAGCACGAGCGCCGCGCTGACGGCGATCACGGAGACGGCGGAGACGGCGGGACGCGCTCGACGCTGCTCGACGAGCCCGGCGCCGGACCGGGACCGCAGCCTGCGGCGGACCCACCGGGATCCGCGGGGTGGACGGGGTTGCCCGGAGGGGGCAACGGGGTGTTGCGCTTCACAGTCGGACATGACGCACCTGCCTCGGTCGGGACACTGGCTGAGGTCACGGTGCCGAGTGGGCCTTTGGGAAACCTAGGGGTGCTGCCGGGAGGGGAAACACGACGTGACCGCGGGTGTGCGCGCGGGGCGGCCGGAGGGCATACGCGAGGGCCTTGGATGTGTGGGCACCGCTGGCAGCACGCGCCTTTCGGCATCGCGTGTCAGCGGATCCGTCGCGCGCGTCTCTCCGGCCGTCCGGTCACCTCACCGGCGACCGCTGGCGCACGGCGGCAGCCGGCGCGGGTCAGTGACCGCGGTTGCGGCGGCGGACGTCCTTGGGAGGCCGGCCCCCGGCATACGACCGCGACGGGTCGACGACGTAGCCCTGACGCAGCGCCTCGCGGCCGACGAGCATGCGGAAGCCCATCCGGTCGCGCTTGCTCAGAGTCACCTCGGCGGGGACGGTACGGCCCGCGAGGGTGAGGTCGACGCGCACGACGAGGCGCCTCGTGACGTGCCCGGACGAGCTGCGGACGCGCCGACGGTCGTGGACGGGACACTCGACCGTGTGTGCGTCGGCGTCGGTGTCCTGCCAGGGGTGGACGGTGAAGCGCACCCACGGCCGGCCGTCGCGCTCGAACTCCTCGACGTCTGCGGCATGCAGCGACGACGTGCGGGCCCCGGTGTCGATCTTGACCTTGACGAAGGGCAGCCCGATGCCCGGCATGGCGGCCCACTCGCGCCACCCGACGACAGTGCTTGAATAGGCCGGCCCAGACACCCGCCCATCTTGGCAGGACCCTGCATGAAACTCGCGATCCTCTCGCGCGCGCCGCGCGCCTACTCGACGCAGCGCCTGCGCACCGCCGCGCTCGACCGCGGACACCAGGTGCGGGTGCTCAACACGCTCCGCTTCGCCATCGACCTGTCGGGCCCCGAGCCGGACCTGCAGTTCCGCGGGCGACCGATCTCCGACTACGACGCGATCCTGCCGCGCATCGGCAGCTCCATCACCTACTTCGGCACCGCGGTCGTGCGGCAGTTCGAGCAGATGGACGTCTACACGCCCAACACCGCGAACGGCATCTCCAACGCCCGCGACAAGCTCCGCGCCGCGCAGATCCTCTCGCGCCACCAGATCGGCATGCCGGCGACGACGTTCGTGCGCAACCGCGCCGACGTGATGCCGGCCATCGAGCGGGTCGGCGGCGCCCCCGTCGTCATCAAGCTGCTCGAGGGCACGCAGGGCATCGGCGTCATCCTCGCGCCGGAGATCAAGATCGCCGAGGCGATCATCGAGACGCTGCACAGCACGAACCAGAACGTCCTCATCCAGAGCTTCGTCAGCGAGAGCAAGGGCCGCGACATCCGCGCCCTCGTCGTCGGCGACCGCGTCGTGGCCGCGATGCGCCGCCGCGCCAAGGGCGACGAGTTCCGTAGCAACGTCCACCGCGGCGGCACCGTCGAGCCGGTCGAGCTGACCCCGGAGTACGAGCAGGCCGCCGTCCGTTCGGCCCAGATCATGGGCCTGCGCGTCGCCGGCGTCGACATGCTCGAGGGCAACGAGGGCCCGCTCGTCATGGAGGTCAACAGCTCCCCGGGCCTCGAGGGCATCGAGGCCGCGACGGAGCTCGACGTCGCGGGCGCGATCGTCGACTACATCGCCGGGCAGGTCGCCTTCCCCGAGATCGACGTGCGGCAGCGGCTGACCGTCTCGACCGGCTACGGCGTCGCCGAGCTGGTCGTGCACGCGGGTGCCGACATCATCGGCAAGACGATCGGCGACTCCGGCCTCGAGGAGCGCGACCTGCAGGTGCTGACGCTGCACCGCGGCGCGAGCGTCATCCCGAACCCCAGGCGCCGGGTCGTGCTCGAGGCGGAGGACCGCCTGCTGTGCTTCGGCCGCCTGGAGGAGATGCGCACCATGATCCCCGAGCGGCGCCGTCGCCGCGCCAAGGTGCGCAAGCTGCCGCAGGACCCGATCCACACCGTCGCCTGAGCGGCGGTCGGCAGCACACGGCATACGCCGGCGGGACCGATGACGGAGGTTCGCCGTCGAAGAACGGCGGTCCGAGCACGGACATGACGCAGCCCCACGGGAAGGTGCGTCAACCGTCCCGGCCGGCCGTGGCGGACGTATGCCGTCAGGCGGGCTCCGTCACGCCCCGTGACGTCGCGTCTCGAGCTCCTCACGCAGGCGGGCGGCCTCGGCCTCGGCGGCGGTAGCCCGGAGGTCGGCCTCCGTGGCCGGGTCGGGCGTCGGCGGGGCAGCGTTGGGCGTCCTCATCTCGTCCATCTCGGACTTGAAGATCCGGGCGGAGCGGCCCAGGCTGCGCGCCATGTCGGGCATGCGCTTCCAGCCGAAGAGCAGCACGACGGCGAGGGCGATGATGGCCAGCTCCGGCCACCCGAGATCGGCCATGGGAACCTCCAGACGGGAGACGGGCTTCGGCCGTCGGCCGGTGCCGACGTCGGCCACCCGCGACGTGATGCCGGCACCATAGGCCTTCGGGGTTGGAGCCGGCTGTGAACCGCTGGACCGGTGAACCTACTGGCGCATGGCCTGGTCCCGGTCCGCGACACCGTGCGCGGCGGCAAGGGCGTCGAGGTCGCGCTCGGCGTAGAGGCGGTGCTGCCACTCCTCGTTGAGGATGGTGCGCAGGATGCGCGAGACAGCGAAGGACTCGGGCTCGGGGTAGCCGGGCTCGAGGACCGGCTCGGTGGAGCCGGCGAGCGCCTCGTCGGTCAGGTCGTCGACGACCCGGCGGACGGTGGCCATCCGGTCGGCCCGCAGCGCGAGCACCTCGTCGAGCCCCGGCCGCGCCTCGCGGTCGCGCGGCACCGGCGGGCTGTCGGGCATGTCGTCGTGCGGCAGGTCGAGCGGGTGCCAGGGCCGGGGCTCACCGAGGAGGGCCCGGCGCACCCAGGCGTCGGTGGCGAAGACGAGGTGCCGCAGGGTCTCGATGAAGGACCACTCGCCGTCGACCCGCTCGTGCAGCAGCTCGGGCGGGAAGGTCCGGGCACGCGAGACGGTCTGGGCCCAGAGCCGCTCCACGGCGTCCCACCCCTCGCGGTAGCCGGCCGCGTCGGTCGGGCGCATCTTCGGTCGGTCCGGCTGGAGCCGGTCGAGCTCGGCCTCGACGTAGGGCGCGACGTCGACGCCGTTGATGCGCAGGTTCTCGACGTCGCCGGTGATGTCGACGTCCTCGAGCCAGACGTCCCGGGCCCGCAGGCCGCGCAGGTCGACCATGCGGAGGGTGGCGCCCCGCAGGTCGACGTCGTGGAAGCGGGCACCGTCGAGATAGACGTCCTCGAAGGCGGCTCCCGTCAGGCGCACCCGCTCGAAGCGGGTCCCCTGCTGGTCGTCGTACGCCTGGTCGGCCATGCCGGTCCTCGCTCCCTGTCGACGGTTCAGGGGAAGCGTAGGGCCGAGCGGCCACGGCGGTGGCGCTTCGGCGCGGGCACATGATCGGACAATCAGTCCTAAAACGGTCATCCACCGCGGTTCGTGGGTACGTCAGCGTCGATGGCTGCGCCGCAGGGCGCGGCCGTCACCGTGGGGTCTCGGGTTTGCTCGTGGAGGGGTGGCCCGAGGCCCCTCGTACGTCCACGCCAGAATGCGTGGCACGACTGGCGTCGCGGGTCCCGACGAGGCCCACCAGCTGCTCCTCGCCCGAGTCGACCGCAGCCTCACCGGTCGGCTCGAGGACCCGGCCGTCGTAGCCGCCGTCGTGGGCATCGAGCGGCTCGTCGTCGCAACGGGTTCCACCGAGGAGCCTGTCCTGCGGGCGGCAGCCGGCGGGTCCTCGAGCAAGCGCGCTGACCGGGCCATCGCGCCCTCCGCGCCGCGGTGCGGTGTGAGGATGGGCCAATGGCATCCATCCGACGCTTCGACCACGTGGGCATCACCGTCTCCGACCTGGACGCGGCGACCGCGTTCTTCGTCGGGCTGGGTCTGGAGACGCAGGGCTCGGCGACCGTGGAGGGCGCGTTCATCGACACGGTGACCGGCATCCCGGGCTCGTCGACGCGGATCGTCATGCTGCAGCCGCCGGGAGGCGGGACCTGCGTGGAGCTCTCGAGCTTCAGCCGGCCCGACCACGTGCCGGGGTCCCCGGCCGCCCTGGCCAACGAGCTGGGGCTGCGTAGCATCGCCTTCGAGGTCGACGACCTCACGGCAGTGGTCGACCGGCTGGCCTCGGACGGCTACGGGCTCGTCGGCGGCATCGGCGAGCACGAGGGCGTGTGGCGCATGGCATACGTCCGGGGGCCCGAGGGCATCACCGTGGCGCTCGCCGAGCGCATCGGCTGACCGGCCGCCGCAGCCGGACGGGACGACCGGCGGACGACCGGCGGACGACCGGCGGAGATCGCCCTTGACCTTGACGCAGCGTCAGGGCTGGACGCTCGTGCCATGACCACACAGAACGCCATCGAGATCAGTGGCCTCACGAAGTCCTACGGCGAGCAGGCGGTGCTCCACGGCGTCGACCTGACCGTCACTCGCGGCACCGTCCAGGCCCTGCTCGGCTCCAACGGCGCCGGCAAGACCACCGCGGTGCGCATCCTCTCCACCCTGCTCAGGCCAGACGGCGGTCGGGTCGTGGTCGACGGGCACGACGTTGCCACCCACCCTGCGGAGGTGCGCGGGTCCATCAGCCTGACCGGGCAGTTCGCCGCCGTCGACGAGGTGCTCACCGGCCGTGAGAACCTGCTGCTGGTCGCCGAGCTGCGCCGCGTCGACCACCCCAGCCTCGTCGCCGACGAGCTGCTGTCCCGCTTCGACCTCGTCGAGGCCGGCGGCCGCCGGGTCGGCACCTACTCGGGCGGCGTGCGGCGGCGCCTGGACATCGCAATGAGCCTCGTCGGCGACCCACCGGTCCTCGTCCTCGACGAACCGACGACAGGACTGGACCCCCAGTCCCGCAACGAGGTGTGGAGGACGATCCGCGGACTCGCCGGGCAGGGCACGACGGTGCTGCTGACCACCCAGTACCTCGAGGAGGCCGAGCAGCTCGCGGACCGGATCGCGATCCTCCACGACGGCCGCATCATCGCCGAGGGCACCCTCGCCGAGCTGAAGCGGCTCTTCCCCCCGGCCACCGTCGAGTACGTCGAGAAGCAGCCGACGCTCGAGGAGGTCTTCCTCGCGATCGTCGGGGACGGCACACCCACTCACGCCCGCGAGGTCGGCGAGGTCCGAGAGGTCCGAGAGGTGCACGACACCGAGACCCACCAAGGAGCCCCATCATGACCCCCCACGTCCTCGGCGACACCCGCGTCCTGACCAAGCGGTCGTTGCGTCACGTCCTGCGCAGCCCGGACACGATCATCACCACGGCCATCACGCCCATCGCGATGCTCCTGCTCTTCGTCTACGTCTTCGGCAGCGCGATGCGCGTCAGCGGCGACAGCTACGTCGACTACCTGCTGCCCGGCATCCTGCTGATCACCATCGCGTCCGGGATCGCCTACACCGCCTTCCGGCTCTACACCGACGTGTCGAGTGGTGTCTTCGAACGTCTGCAGTCCATGCCGATCGCGCGGCCGGCGGTGCTGTGGGGCCACGTCCTCACCTCGGTCGTGACCAACTTCGTCTCCCTGACGCTGGTCGTCGCGGTCGCCCTGCTCATGGGGTTCCGTTCCGGGCAAGCCTGTTCGCCTGGCTTGCGGTGGCCGGCATCCTCGCGTTGTTCACCCTGGCCCTCACCTGGCTCGCCGTGATCCCGGGCCTGACCGCGACGTCCGTCGACGGGGTGAGCGGTTTCTCCTACCCGCTCATCTTCCTGCCGTTCGTCAGCTCGGCGTTCGTGCCCACGGAGGGCATGCCCGGCCCGGTGCGCTGGTTCGCCGAGCACCAGCCGGTCACGCCGATCGTCGACACGATCCGCAGCCTCTTCGCCGGACAGCCGGTGGGCAGCCAGGGGTGGGTGGCACTCGCCTGGTGCCTCGGCCTCCTCGTCGTCGCCTACGGGCTCGCCCTACGCACCTACCGCCGCAAGCTCGGCTGAGCGACGTGGGGCTCCGCGGACAGGAGAATGGGCAGGTGCTCACGATCGGCCAGCTGGCGGCATACGCAGGGGTGACGGTACGCACGGTTCGGCACTACCACTCGAAGGGGCTGCTGCCGGAGCCGCAGCGGGACGCCTCCGGCTACCGGCGGTACGACGCGGCCGCGGTGGTCGCGCTCGTGCGGATCCGCGTCCTCGCCGAGGCGGGCGTGCCGCTCTCGCGGGTGCAGCAGCTGCTCGCGGCCGGCGACGAGGAGTTCGCGGCGGCGGTCGCGGACATCGACCGCCGCCTGCGTGCCGAGATCCGCGAGCGGGAGCGCCACCGCGTGCGCATCGCCTCGCTGGCCGCCGGGGACAGCCTGGCGCTGCCGCCGGAGGCTGTCGCCTACCTGCGCCGTATGCGGGAGTTGGGCTTCCGTGACCGCCTGGTCGAGGTGGAACGAGACAGCTGGATCCTCATCGCGGCGCAGATGCCCGACGAGGTGCCGGCCCTCATGGCGATCAAGCAGCAGCAGATCGAGGACCCGGTGCTGCGACGGCTCTACCTCGACATCGGCGACCTCGTCGACTGTGGCCCCGACGACCCGCGGCTGCCCGAGCTGGCCGACCGGGTGGCGGCCTTCATCGAGGCGGCCGCGGCCGGCGCGGAGGGCCTCGCGGACCACGACGACTACCCGCCGGTCAGCCCGGCGCTCATCCAGCTGCTCGACACGACCTTCCTCGAGTCCTTCCCGTGTGCCGCCCGGCTCCTCGACCTGCTCGAGGAGCGCGGCTGGACGGGGTGGACCGACATCCGCCGGATCGAGCCCGCCGTCTGAGTGGCGCTCAGTCCTCGAAGAGCCCCCAGCACAGGTGGTTTCGTCGGTGCTCGTCGTCGAGGACGAGCTCGCGCACCTCGGCGGGCAGCTGGTCGCGCTGCCAGCGGCACTCGCGCCGAGCGGCCTCGTCCGCCTGGGCCGCCGGTGCGGCAGCGCGTGCCGCCTTGATGGCGTACGCAGCAGCGCCGAGGTCGTGGGCCGCGACATGGGCCACGCAGGCGGCCTGCCCGGCGGCATACGCGGCGAAGCGGGCAGCGCCGCGCATCGGTCGCGCGGCGCCCATGGCGTGACCACCTGCGGCGCGTGCCGCCATCATCCGGACGTCGCCCAGCACCCAGGCACGGGCGTGCTCGACGGCGGTCCCCGGCCGCGGGTCGTCGGGGTTCTCGGCCTCGAACAGCGGCAGGACGTGCTCGGCGCAGGCGGCCGCCCACAGCGCCAGTCGGTGGTGGTGATCGTCGGTGAGGGTGCCGCCGCGGCGGATCGTGACGAGCCGCGGGTCGGCGACCGGAGACAGGATCACGGTCGACGCCTCCTCCCGCCGGGCTCCGCACGGCCGGGGCTCAGGTGGTGCGGGGCACGTTGCCCTTGAGGCTGAACATCCACCGCATGACCTTGTGGCCGGGATCGGCCGTCGGGTCGAACATGAGCGGACAGCCACCCGCGATGACGGTCATCCCGTGCCCGCGAGCCCACTCGGCGGATTCCTCCGAGACGCTCCCGCTGCCCGGTCCCCGGTGCATCCACACCTGCGTGATCCCCAACCCCGCGCACTCCTCCAGTGTCGCCTGCGCCCGCTCGGGCCGGGTGCCGATGACGACCGCCTCCACGCCCCCGGGGATGGACCGCAGGTCGGGGTAGGCCGTGTCGCCCTCGACCTGCTCGGTGTGCGGGTTGACGGCATACACCGCGTAGCCGCGCTCCTTCAGCCGTCGGTAGACGGCGTTGCTGCCGTGGGACCCCCCGTGGCGGGACACGCCGGTGACGGCGATGCGCTGGCGGCTCAGGAAGTCGGCTGCGGCGTCCTTGATCGGTTGCATGGTGGTCCCCTCCTCCACCGGCACGTGGTCGTGCCCTCCTGCACTCCACGTTGCCCGGAACTCGGGCGACGGGTCAGGGCCGAAGGTCCCACACCGCCTCGTGTGCAGCGTCGCGCGTTGGTCGTGGGAGCCGGTTGTCATTGGTCTTGAGGTGACGGGCCCTCCGCGCCGGGCCGCCCGCTCACGCACCTGCGGGGGCTTCGAGGGGTCGGCTGGGGGGTTCCGGCCTGCGCCACACGGACACGTGGCTCTCGCTGTCGGTGGTGAAGGGCTCGCCCGTCCAGTCGGCAACGCGGCGCTCGAGCTCCAGACCGGCGAGCTGCGCCATGAGGTCGCACTCGGCCGGCCAGACGTAGCGGAAGTTGCTCGCGCCGTAGGTGACGCTGCCGTCGGGGTGCCTTCGGTAGTGGTGGGACGTGCCCTGCTGCGTGGTCATGTCGTAGGTGTCGAAACCGACGTGGTGCGCGCCGACGTGGAAGGGTACGGCCTCCTGCCCCGGCGGGAAACGCCGGATGCCGGGAACCCACAGCTCGATGACGAACCGCCCTCCGGGTGCGAGGTGACGGGCGGCGTTGCGGAAGCAGGCCACCTGCTCGCTCTGGGTGCGAAGGTTGCCGAGGCCGTTCCAGACGAGGTAGACGAGCGAGAACGTCCCTGGCACAGCGGTGCTCGCCATGTCGCCGACCACAACCGGGATGTCGCTGCGCTTGCGACGAAGCTGGTCAGCCATGGGTTGCGACAGCTCGATGCCGATCACGGCCACGCCACGTGCGGCCAGGGGTATCGCCACGCGCCCCGTCCCGATCGCGAGCTCGAGGGCGGCACCGTCGCCGGCCAGGTCGGCCAGGAAGTCGACGGCGGGATCCAGGACGTCGGGCGCGAACATGAAGGCCGACGACTCGTCGTAGCGCTCCGCCGTCTCCGCGTCCCACAGGTCGCTGCTCGTCATCGCGCCAGACTGGCCGCTGACGCCGCAGCTCGGCCACCCCTTTTCCCGAGGCGTGCCGTGGTGTGCGACACCGTCGGCGCCGCGACGGCGTCAGAAGTTGTTGGCCATGTTGGTGAACCGGCTGAAGTGGCCCTGGAAGGCGACGACGATCGTGTCGGTGGGGCCGTTTCGGTGCTTGGCCACGATCAGGTCAGCCTCGCCCTCGCGCGGTGAGTCCTTCTCGTAGGCCGCCTCACGGTGGAGCAGCACCACCATGTCGGCGTCCTGCTCGATCGAGCCCGACTCTCTCAGGTCGCTCATGGCCGGCTTCTTGTCGGTGCGCTGCTCCGGGCCACGGTTGAGCTGGGAGATCGCGATGACCGGGACCTCGAGCTCCTTGGCCAGCAGCTTGAGGGCACGCGAGAACTCCGAGACCTCCTGCTGGCGGGACTCGACGCGCTTGCCGGAGCTCATCAGCTGGAGGTAGTCGATGACGACGAGCTTGAGGTTCTCGCGCTGCTTGAGCCGGCGGCACTTGGCCCGGATCTCCATCAGCGACATGTTGGGCGAGTCGTCGATGAACAGTGGCGCGTCTGAGACGCGGCCCATCGTCGACGCGAGGCGCGTCCAGTCCTCCTCGCGCATCGTGCCCTTGCGCATGTGCTGCAGCTGGATGCCAGCCTCGGCCGACAGCAGGCGCATCGTGATCTCGGTGCGGCTCATCTCGAGTGAGAAGACGACGGCGGCCATCTTGTGCTTGATGGCGGCCGAACGCACTATGTCCAAGCCTATTGTCGATTTTCCCATCGCCGGCCTGGCCGCGATGACGATCATCTGGCCGGGGTGCAGGCCGTTGGTGAGGGCGTCGAAGTCGGTGAAGCCGGTGGGCACCCCGGTCATCTCGCCGGAACGGCCGGAGGCCATCTCGATCTCGTCGACCGTGGCCTCGATGATGTCGCCGATGGCGTGGTAGTCCTCGCCGCCGCGTTTGTCGGCGACGGCGTAGACCTCGGCCTGGGCGGCGTTGACGATGTCCTCGACGTCACCACCGCCCTGGGCGTAGCCGAGCTGGACAATGCGGGTGCCGGCCTCGACGAGGCGGCGCAGCACGGCGCGCTCGGCCACGATCTGGGCGTAGTAGCCGGCGTTGGCAGCCGTGGGGACGGAGGCGATGAGCTGGTGGAGGTAGGCCTGGCCGCCGACGCGCGTCAGGTCGCCTCGCTTGGTCAGCTCGTCGCTGACGGTGATCGCGTCGGCCGGCTCACCGCGGCCGTAGAGGTCGAGGATCGCGTCGTAGATGAGCTCGTGCGCGGGCCGGTAGAAGTCGGTGCCCTTGAGCTGCTCCACGCAGTCGGCGATGGCGTCCTTGGACAGCAGCATGCCGCCGAGGACGGACTGCTCGGCGCCGACGTCCTGCGGGGGGAGGCGGTCGTCCGGGGGCCCCCCGTCACGGGTGGACGACGACGCGAAAGCGCTCGTGCTCAGCTCGTCGAGCGACACGTGCTCCCCTTCCCTGTTTCGGCGAAATGACATCGGTGCAACCTGGTCCACCCCAGTGAACAACGCAGCTCTGACACTGCGGCTCGGGGGCCCGCGACGAGCCCCGCCCCAGCGCGGTCAGCCCCTCCCAGGGGGCACCCGCCCCACCGTAGGGGCGCGGCTCGGCACCGACCAACCTGGGACCGCCCCCTTCATGCACTGCCTGTGGACAACCGGTGGACGAAGCGGGCCGACACGCCGTCAACAGGTGTGGACAACGTGTGTGGACAGTGTGGGAATGTGGCCCCGGTCACAGAGCGAGAGGCCGCTGACCTGCACAGACATCCGGCCACGGGTGTGGAGAAGAAGTTCCCCGCCCCTGTGCGTCGTCCACAACCGCCGTCCGCTTTGCCCGACACGCCGTGCCACCGCCGTTTCCGAACGGAGCAGCCCGCCGTCCCGCCGCGGCTCAGAGACCGGCGGCCGAGGCGTCGTAGTAGTCGCGGTTGCGCAGGAGCGCAGCGGCGTCCTCGTCGAGCACCGCCGTGGCGTCGGCGTGCCACTGCAGCACGGAGGCGGGGCACGATGCCGAGAGCGGCCCCTCGAGCGCAGCGGCGACCGCAGCGGCCTTGGCGGTGCCGGAGGCCACGAGGACCAGCTGTCGGGCGTCGAGGACCGTGCCGAGCCCCTGGGTGACGCAGTGCGTCGGCACGTCCTCGATGCCGTCGAAGAAGCGGGCGTTGTCGTGTCGGGTGCGGTCCGACAGCCGCTTGACGCGGGTGCGGGACGACAGCGCCGAGCCCGGCTCGTTGAAGCCCAGATGACCGTTGGCGCCGATACCGAGGATCTGCACGTCGACACCACCCGACTCGGCGATGAGCCGCTCGTACCTGGCCGCCCCCTCGACCAGCTCCGCCTCCGTGCGCCCGGACCCGTCCGGCACGTGCAGCCGCTCGGCCGACAGCCCGAGCGGTCCGCACACCTCGCGCAGCAGCACCTCGCGATAGCTCTGCGGGTGTCCCGGCGGCAGCCCGACGTACTCGTCGAGGGCGAAGCCGGTCGCGCCCGAGAGGTCCAGGCGGCCGGCCCGTACTGCAGCCGCGAGCTCGGCATAGAGGCCCAGCGGGGAAGAGCCCGTCGCCAGGCCGACCACGGGTGCGGCGCGCCGGGCGGCGGCCAGGCCCTCGAGCACCACCTCGGCGGCTCGGCGGGCGACGTCGGCGGGCGTGGGCAGGACCAGGACCTCCATGGCCCCCACCCTCTCACCGCACCCGCTCGCGCCGACGGAGCCGGCCGCATACCACCCGTCGTGCGTCCTGGGAGCACGCGGACGCCGGCCAAGGCATCCCAACGCGAGCACGGCCGCCTACAGTCGGAGGCATGTGCCGCAACATCCGCCAGCTCCACAACTTCGAGCCGCCTGCCACGAGCGACGAGGTCCGCGCCGCCGCACTGCAGTACGTCCGCAAGGTCAGCGGCAGCACGAGGCCCAGCCAGGCCAACCAGGCCGCGTTCGACGAGGCGGTCGAGGTGATCGCCCACGCGACGCAGCACCTGCTCGAGCACCTGACGACGAGCGCGCCGCCGAAGGACCGCGACGTCGAGCGCCAGCGGGCCCGGGAGCGCAACGCGATCCGCTTCGGCACCCCCGCCTGAGCCGGGCGGGCTCGCCCGGTGGGCCTCTGGACCGAGCAGGTCACGCCGCGGCTCGTCGCGGCCGGCGAGAGCGAGACGGTCCGTGCCCTGCGCGTGCGGGTCTGCGAGGGACTGCGCGGCGAGGTGGTCGAGCTCGGCTTCGGCAGCGGCCCCAACCTCGACCTCTACCCGCCCGAGGTCACCCGGGTCATCGCCGTGGAGCCCTCCGACGTCGCGTGGGACCTCGGTGCCGGCCGCCGGACGCGCAGCCCCGTCCCGATCGTCCGGGGCGACCTCGACGGGCAGGCCCTCAGCCTCGAGGACGCGAGCGCGGACGCCGTCCTGTCGACCCTGACCCTCTGCACGATCCCCGACCTCCCGCAGGCGCTCGCCGAGGTGCGGCGCGTGCTCCGTCCCGGCGGGCAGCTGCACTTCCTCGAGCACGGCCTGGCGCCCGACGAGGGGGTGCGGCACTGGCAGCGCCGCCTCGAACCCGTCCAGAAGAGGATCTTCGACGGCTGCCACCTGACCCGCCCGATCGACCGCCTCGTGGAGGAGTCGGGCCTCGCCCTCGAGTCCCTCGAGCGGAAGTACGCCTCGACGGCCAGGATCATGCGCCCCTTCGTCTTCGTCTATCTCGGCCGCGCCCGCAAGGTCTGAGCCGCCGTGCTCGCCGTCACTCCCCGCGACTACGTTGGCACCCATGTCGCAAGGGCCGCACCACGAGCTCGTCGCCGCGGTCTCCGCGGCACTGTCCGCGCGCGCGGACCCCGAGCGCGCGGCGGGGCAGCAGCGCTACATGAAGTCGGCCCTGCCCTACTTCGGCCTGACCTCCCCCCAGCTCAAGGCGGCCCTCACCCCGCTGCTGCGCGACCCCGGCCTGGCCATGCAGTCGCGGGCGCAGTGGGAGGCCACCATCCGCGCCCTCTGGGACGGCGCGACGCACCGAGAGCAGTGGTATGCCGCCATCGCCGTCGCGCGGCACCGCTCCTACCGCTCGTGGGTCGACAGCGACGCGATGCCGCTGTGGGAGAGGCTGATCCGCACCGGCGCCTGGTGGGACGTCGTCGACGACATCGCCACCCACCTCGTCCGCGACACCCTCCTGGCGCATCCGGAGGCCGAGGGACTGCGGCTGCGCGAGTGGGCCGCGTCGGACTCGCTCTGGGTGCGCCGTGCGGCCATCCTCAGCCAGGTCGGCGCGGGGTCGCGGCTGGACCAGTCGCTCCTCACCGACGTCATCGTGCAGAACCTCGCAGAGCCGGACTTCTTCAGCCGCAAGGCGATCGGCTGGGCGCTGCGCGACCACGCCCGCGTCGACCCCGCATGGGTCCGCACGTTCGTCGCCACGCACCCGGGCCTGTCCAACCTCTCGCGCCGTGAGGCGCTCAAGCACCTGGCGGCGACGGCATGAGCTCGGTCGCTCCCCGGACGGCGAGCCACCGCCGCGAGATCGTCCGCCTGGCCGTGCCGGCCTTCCTCGCCCTCATCGCCGAGCCGCTCTTCCTGCTCGCCGACTCGGCCATCATCGGGCACCTCGGCACGGCCGAGCTCGCCGGCCTCGGGATCGCCAGCGCGGCGCTCGTCACCGCGGCCGGGATCTTCGTCTTCCTCGCCTACGGCACCACGAGCGTGGTCGCCCGCCACCTCGGCGCCGGTGACGAGCGGTCCGCGGTCGGCGCGGGCATCGACGGCCTCTGGCTGGCGCTCGCGCTCGGCGCAGTCTCCGCGGCGGCCGTCGCGGTCTGGGCCCGTCCGATCTGCGCGGCCTTCGGCGCCTCACCGGCGGTCCTCGAACAGGCGACGACCTACCTGCGCATCTCCGCCCTCGGGGTGCCGGCGATGCTCGTGATCCTCGCCGTCACCGGGGTGCTCCGCGGACTGCAGGACACGACGACACCCCTCGTCGCCTCCGTCGTCGGCTTCGGCGCCAACATCGTTCTCAACCTCGTGCTCGTCTACGGGTTGCACTGGGGCATCGCCGGATCCGCATGGGGCACCGTTCTCGCCCAGACCGGGATGGGTGTCGCGCTCGTCAGCGTGCTGCTCGTCAAGGCGCGTGCCCGCCACGCCCGACTGCGCCCGCACCCGGGTCGCGTCCTCGCGGCCGCACGAACCGGCATACCCCTGCTCGTGCGCACCCTCGCCCTGCGAGCGACCCTGCTCGTGACGACGTGGGTGGCCGCCTCGCTCGGCGACGTGCCGCTCGCGGCGCACCAGGTCGCGATGACGGTCTGGTCGTTCCTGGCCTTCGCCCTCGACGCCCTGGCCATCGCCGCCCAGGCGATCACCGGCCGCGCCCTCGGGGGCGGCGACCGGGAGGGCGTACGCGTGGTCATGGGAACGATGGTGCGCTGGGGGGTCTGGGGCGGGCTGGCGCTCGGGCTCGTCGTGGTCGCCCTGCACGGGGTCGTTCCCGCGCTCTTCACCTCCGACCCAGCCGTCCAGCAGGCCCTGGGTGCAGCGCTCGTCGTCGTCGGTCTCGGCCAGGCCGTCGCCGGCTACGTGTTCGTCCTCGACGGGGTTCTCATCGGAGCCGGTGACGGGCGCTGGCTCGCCTGGGGCATGGTTGTCACCCTCGCCGCCTACCTGCCGGTGATCCTCTGGGTCCGCGCGGCCGGCCCCAGCGACTCGCCGACCCGCGACGTGGTCGTGCTGTGGGTCGCCTTCACGGTCTTCATGGTGATCCGCGGGCTCGGCCTCGGTTGGCGCGCGCGCCGTGACTCCTGGATGGTCGTCGGCGCCCGCTGACCCCGAGCTCGTCTGATCGGGTCAGGCCTGCCGGCGCCGCGCCTCCCACGCCTGCTTCGCCGCCCTGCTGCGCCGGCGTCGGCTGGCCTCCCGCTCGCGCGCCATCCGTCGAGCCGCTGCCTCGGCCCGCCGGACGGCCGCCGTCTCGCGGCGGCGCTCCCGCTCGAGCACCGACTCGGAGCGCACCGGCCACACGTACGGCAGGTCGGGCGACACCTCCGGGAACCTCTCGGCGTAGTGCGCGGGGTCCTTGCGCACCAGTGCCGAGCGGTGGCTGCGCTGGACGGACTCGTCGAACAGCCACGGGGGCAGGTCCCCCGCCTCGGCGAGCTCCGGATAGCTCCTCAGCTGCTCCACGCCCACCTTCGCCAGGTCGGCCGCGATGGTCGCCGCGCACGTGTCGCCGAAGCCGCGGCGCAGCCACTCCTCGACCATGGCGAGGCCGTAGCTGCCGAGCGCCTCCTCGTTGCCCTTCCACATCAGCACGGCCGGGTGCGAGGACCACGCGTACCCGGGGACCGTGAGCGCTCGCACGATCTGGATGACCTCGACGCGCTGCTTGCCGAGGCGCTTCGTATCGAGCACCGCGGCCGTCTGCGCGAAGTCGGCGTACGGCACGAAGGTCTGCACCCACGCCTCCGTCCCTCGCTCGTGGCACCCCCGGGGTGAGCCCCGCTCGCGGGTTGCCATACCCGGTTCGACTGCCGCGGATGAGTCGCGGTGAACTGCTACGCCATTCCCAGACTCTTTTAAGGTCCGGCGGTCATAGTCGTCTTCGTGAGTTGCTCCTGTGCGACTCGGTGATCTCCTCCCCTGTCGGTCACCGGGTCAAAGGGCACCCGCTCCTGCTGGTCGAGTTCGGCGACGTGACCAGCAGGAGCGGGTTTTCTCGTTTTCGGGCACAATCGCGCCGCCTGCAACTGCGCCATGGCGCGGTTTCCGGCGCTCCGGCGGTCTTGATCACCCCTGCAACTGCGCCATGGCGCGGATTCCGGCGCTCCGGCGGTCTGATCGCCCCTGCAACTGCGCCACGGCGCGGTTTCGGGCGCTCTGGCGGTCGGATCACCCCTGCAACTGCGCCATGGCGCGGTTTGCGGCGCTCTGGCAGCCGGATCACGCTGCAACTGCGCCGTGGCGCGGTTTGAGGCGCTCTGGCGGTCGGATCCCCTCTGAAACTGCGCCGTGGCGGAGTTGTCGGGGCACGGCGACGGTCCTGACGTTCCCACCTGCGGCGCAGGTCAGCACGCTCGCCCCGTAGAGCGGCTCAGAGCGCGCCCTCGGCCACCTCCACGTCCGACAGCAGCGCCTGGACCTCCGCGGTCGTCGGCATTGCCGTCGAGCACGCGAGCCGGCCGGCGACCAGGCCTCCGGCCACCGTGGCGAAGTGCAGGGTCCGCTCGAGGTCCCACCCGGCGAGCAGGCCGTGCACGAGGGCCCCGTCGAACGCGTCTCCGGCCCCCAGGGCGTTGACGACTGTCACAGGGAAGGCGTCGACGGCGACCTGCTCCGCGTCCGTCATGGCGAGCACGCCACGTGGCCCCTGCGTGACCACGGCCAGCTCGACGCCCGTGGCGAGCACGGCACGGGCAGCTCGACGCGGGTCGGACTCACCCGTGACGAGCTCGTACTCCTCCAGGTTGCCGACCGTGACGGTGGCATGACGCAGTGCTTCTCGGGCCTGACTTCGGGCCTCAGCGCGGGCAGCCTCCGCGCTGCGGTCATGGTCGCGCCAGAATGCCGGCAGGTAGCCGAGGTCGAATACCGTCAGAGGCGCCCGGCCACGCTCCTCACGAGCGGCGACGTGGGCCGCACGACTCGGCTCCTGACTGAGTCCGGTCAGGGTGGACCAGTAGGCTCGCGCCTCTCGAATGGCCTGCAGGGGAAGCGATTGGGGGGTGATGAGCAGGTCCGGCGCGGTCGGGTAGCGGTAGAACCAGCGTGGGAAGCGGTCGGGCGGGAAGATCTCAATGAAGGTGACCGGCGTGGGCGGACCGTTGCCGATCGTCTGCAGGAAGGCGTCGTCCACCCCGAGCTGCAGCAGCTCCCGGTGCACGAAGCGGCCGAAGGCGTCATCGGCGGTGGCGCTGACCAGTGCGGCGCGCCGGCCGTGGCGTGCGGCGGCGACTGTCACGTTCGCCGCGCTGCCCCCGAGGAACTTCTCGAAGGTGCGCACCTCGTCGAGCGTCACCTCGTGCTGCAGGGGGTAGAGGTCGACGCCGACACGCCCGACGGCAACGAGGTCATACGTGGTCGTGAGGGCCATGGACACTCCGTTCACCGACGTGGACGTGAATCGTGGTCGTGAATGTCAACGCTAACCCGCCGCAGGTCCGCCTGACGAGCCTCGCCCAGCCTCCGCCGGACACGGGCCTGGCCACGGCCGACACCCCTGCCACGGCTGCTCGCCGGCGAGTCTCGGTGCGGGTCCCTGCTCCGGGCACCGCTCTCCACACCGCCACGTCCCGCGACTCCACCGGGCCGGCCGAGCCTGACGGTGGCTCGACCCGGAGGACGGCGAAGGGCCGGGACCCGCGATGCGGGTCCCGGCCCTTCGACCGTGCGTGAGGCGTTGCTCAGGCGGGGACGACCTCGAACTTGAGGGTCGCCGCGACCTCGGGGTGCAGGCGGACGGTCGCCTCGTAGGAGCCGAGCGTCTTGATGGCCTGCTTCACCTCGATCTTGCGCTTGTCGAGCTCGGGGCCACCGGCGGCCTTGACGGCAGCGGCGATGTCGCCGTTGCTGACGGCGCCGAACAGTCGGCCGGACTGGCCCGACTTGGCCGGGACCTGCACCGAGGTCGCCTCGAGCTGGCCCTTGACGCCCTTGGCCTGGTCGAGGTCGTGGATCGCGCGGACCTCGCGGCCCTTGGTCAGGGCGTCGACCTGCTTCTGGCCACCCTTGGTCCACGGCGTCGCGAGACCACGCGGGAGCAGGAAGTTGCGGCCGTAGCCGTCCTTGACCTCGACGATGTCGCCGGCCTCACCGAGACCGGTGACCTCGTGCGTGAGAATGAGCTTCATGGTGTTCTCCTCGTTCCCGAACCTGGCTCAGCGAGCCGAGCTCGAGTAGGGCAGCAGGGCCATCTCACGGGCGTTCTTGACGGCCGTGGCGATGAGACGCTGCTCCTGGACGGACACACCGGTCACCCGACGCGCACGGATCTTGCCGCGGTCGGAGATGAACTTGCGCAGCAGCGCAGTGTCCTTGTAGTCGATGTTCTCGACCTTCGCCGCCTTCAGCGGGTTGGCCTTCTTCTTGGGCTTGCGCACAACGGGCTTTGCCATCGTGGTGCTCTCCTTCTTGATGAGAGCCCGGGGTTTCGTGCCCCGGGATGGGGTTGAACTTCTTGGGTATGCCGTCCGGCTCGGTCACCGGACGACGGAACTGACCTGCTCGAGCTGAGTCGGATGAGTCAGGAAGGCGCGATCAGAAGGGGGGCTCGTCGTAGCTGGGGGCCGAACCCCAGCCACCACCCTGCTGGCCACCGGCCGGCTGACCACCGGAGGGCTGTCCCCAGCCACCCTGGCTGCCGCCTTGACCGGCGCCCTGCCCAGCGCCCTGGCCGCCACCCTGACCACCGGCGGAACCGCCGGTCGCCCACGGGTCCTCGGCCTGGCCGCCACCGCTCCAGCCGCCGCCTTGGTTGCCCTGGCCGCCGCCGAAGCCGCCACCGCCGCCGCCGCGCTGGGTCTTGTTGACCTTCGCGGTGGCACTGCGCAGGGACGGGCCGATCTCGTCGACGTCCATCTCCACGACGGTGCGCTTCTCGCCTTCCTTCGTCTCGTACGAGCGGGACTTGAGACGGCCGGACACGATCACGCGCATGCCCCGCTGGCACGACTCGGCGACGTTCTCCGCCGCGTCGCGCCACACCGAGCAGCGCATGAACAGCGTCTCGCCGTCCTTCCACTCATTGCTCTGGCGGTCGAACTGCCGTGGCGTCGAGGCCACGGTGAAGTTCGCGACCGCAGCACCGGACGGCGTGAAACGCAGCTCGGGGTCGGCGGTCAGGTTGCCGATGATCGTGATGACGGTGTCGCCTGCCATGCGTGGCTCCGTTCAGTCCTTCGTCCGGTGATCGAGCGGTTCGGTGGCTGGTGCGAGGTCAGGCGCCGGGGCGCAGCAGCTTGGTGCGCATGATCGACTCGCTGAGGTTCAGCTGTCGGTCGAGCTCCTGGGCCGTGGCCGGCTCAGCCGTCATCGTGACGACGACGTAGATGCCCTCGGACTTCTTCTTGATGTCGTAGGCGAGACGGCGACGGCCCCAGATGTCGACGTTGTCGACGCTGCCGCCGTCGTTCTTCACGACGGTCAGGAACTTGTCCATCGTGGTGCCGACGGTGCGCTCTTCGGTCTCCGGGTCGAGGATGACCATGAGTTCGTACTGACGCATGCTTCTAACCCACCTCCTCTGGTCTCGGCGGTCACGAGTCTCTCTCGTGACAGGAGGGTTGCATTCGTCCCACCGCGAGCCCTGAGGACCCGGCCTTCTGCCAGCCGGGACCAGCCTCGCAGACCGCACCGACATCGGTCGGGACGATCCACAGGCCACCGGGCGCACGGTGAACTGGGCAAGACTATCCGGCCGGGCGGCATACGCAGAAATCGGGACGCCCACGGCGCCCGCGCTCACGAGAAGCGGACGATGAGTCGGTCCTCGGCCCCGGCCAACGGGCCGGCGAGGTCGTCGACCTCCACCGAGCCCTCCGCCGAGCCCTCCGCCGAGCCCTCCGCCGAGCCCTCCCAGCCCTCCGAGCCCTCCGAGCCCTCGACGACACCCCGGCGCTGCCGTGCACGCAGCCACACGACCGCGACGAGCCACAGGACCGCCATGACCCGCAGCATCGAGAAGAACGCGTACCAGGCCGCGGGCATCCCGCGGTCGGGGACGGTGGTCGCCGCGATCGTGAGCCACACCGCGACGAAGTTGAGCGCCTCCGCGCCGGCCCAGATCAGGTGGTCGCGCCACTGGATCGCGCACCACGCGACGAGCGGCAGCAGCCACACCGAGCTCTGGACCGTGAAGGACTTGCCGGTGACGAGCACGATCCCGACCATCACCAGCGACACCTCGGCCAGGGTGGGCCGCCTCGCGGACGACAGCGCCAGCACCGCGCCGACGAGCAGGGCCACCAGCCAGCCCACGGCGGCGAGCGCCGTCACGGCTCCGGGCGGCAGCGGGTGGCCCGCCAGTTGCGGCAGCAGCCACGGCGATCCGTAGCCGGCCGAGGCCGAGACCCAGCTCTCGTACGGCGAGAGCGCGGCCCCGTGGTTGAGCAGCCAGAGACCCGAGAGCAGTGCGCCGAAGGTCAGCAGGGCGTAGCGGACCGTGCGACCCGCCTCGCGCAGCCTCCCGGCACGCAGGGCGAGCAGGACGATCGCGACGAGGATGAGCACCGGGTAGGTCCGGGCGCCGATGGCCAGCCCGAGCAGGACGCCGGCGAGCGTGCGGTGACGCCGCGACCACGCCCACATCCCGGCGCTGGCCAGGGCCACCCCGAGCAGGTCTGCGGAGATGAAGCCGGCCAGCACCACCACCGGGGAGAGGGCGACGTGGGCGGCCGAGACGGGCCGCGCCGCCGAGGAGCCGACGAGCCAGACGATGACGAGCAGGAGCAGCGTCAGCAGCACCGACCACTGGGCGAAGTACCACGCGGCGCGGGTCTTCAGCGTGCCGTCGTCGGGGGTGAGGCTGGCCACGGCGGTCAGCACCAGACCGGTCAGGGGCGGTTGCCCCGTGACGGGGGCGCCGTCGCCACCCTGGAGGTATGCCGCCACGCCGGCCTTGACGTTCTGGTCGCGGTACGCGGTGGGCAGGTCGGCGTAGCAGGCACTCCAGAACTGGGTGTCGCCGGTGAAGCCGGTGCGCAGGCACGGCGCTCTGAGCAGCACCGCCAGGCCGGCCGTCACGGCGGTCAGGGCCGACAGGAGCGCGGCCGTGAGCACCCACGGGAGCTCACGGCTGACGGCATACCGCCCCCGAGGGCCTCCGATCACCTCGGAGGCCGCCCGCACGACGGGGTCGTCGACCTTGTCGGTCACCGAGGGGTCACCGTGGCCCCTCGTCGCGCCCACGCGGCCCCTCGTCGCGCCCACGCGGCCATTCCCGTCACCCGCTGGGCTGGGTCGTGCCCCGGCTGCGGCCCGGGAGCGGCACCGTGACCGTCGGCTGCGAGGTCGTCGTGGATGGAGTCGGCTTGCCGGTCCCCCTCGTCTTCGTCGGCTCCTGCGTCGTCGTCGTGGGCGCCTGCGTCGTCGTCGTGGTCGTCGTCGACGGCTGCGTGGTCGTGGTCGTCGGCGCCTGGGTGGTCGTGACCGTCGGCGGCGTGAAGGTGGGGGTCGGCGTCGGGATCTTCTCGTCGCCGACACCGGCACGGGCCGGGAAGTCCTGGACCTCCATGTTCTGCGTGACGACCTTCATGAAGTCGAGCCAGATGTTCGCGGGGATCGTGGAGCCGTCGTAGAGCGAGGACTCCTCCGGGCTCAGCTGCTGGTTCGTCTTGCCGTCGGCGGACGGCTTGTACATCCCGACCGAGACGGCCAGCTGCGGGATGAACCCGGAGAACCACTTCGAGCGGTTCTCCTCCGAGGTGCCGGTCTTGCCCGCCGCGGGACGGCCCAGCTCGCGGCCGATCTTGGTGGCGGTGCCACCGGGCTTGACGGTGTAGGTCATCGCGTCGGTGGTGTCCGCGGTGACGTCCTTGTCGAAGGCCCGCTTGGTCTGGGGCTTGGCCTCGTAGGTGAAGTCGCCCGTGGCGGACGTGATCTTCTTGACGAGGTACGGCTTGGCCCGGACTCCCTGGGAGGCGATGGTCGAGTAGGCCGAGGCCATGTCGACGACGTGCGGCGAGGCCGTGCCGAGGATGTTCGTCAGGTCGGTCCCGAGTCCGGGCGTCTGCGCCGGGATGCCGGCATCGATGGCTGCCTGGCGCGTCAACGCCGGCGTGATCGTGTTGTTGAGGTTGACGAAGGCCGTGTTGATCGAGCGGCCGATCATCCGGCGCATGTCGACCTTGCCGTAGGAGATGTCCCCGAAGTTGTTGATCTTCGTGCCGTCGATGGTCTGGGGCGTGTCGCCGTCGAACTTCGTCTTCGTCGAGATGCCGTTGCGCACCGCGGCCAGCACGCCGAACGGCTTGAAGTTGGAGCCGCCCTGCATGATCGCCTGGGTGGCGGTGTTGTACTCGTCCTTGGAGTAGTCGGGGCCGCCGTACATCGCGACCACGGCACCGTCGCCGGGCTTGATGGCGACGAGCCCGCCGGTGACCTTCTTCGGCAGGTTGCCCTTCATCGCGGCCACCGCAGCGGTCTGGGCCTTCTTGTCGATCGTCGTGACGATGCGCAGGCCGCCGTTGTCGATGTCCCGGTCCGAGAGGCCGGTCGTCAGCAGCTCGCGCTTGACCTGCGCGGTGATGTAGCCGTTGGGGCCCGACGAGACCTTGGTGCCCTTGTAGGGCTGGATCTTCGGCAGCGTGGCGAACTTGGCGCGGTCGGCGGCGCTCAGCCAGCCCTCCTGCGCCATGCCGTCGAGGACGTATGCGTAGCGCCGGGTCAGGTTCGCCTTGGCCTCCCCGCCGTTGGCGGGGTCGTACATCGACGGGGCGTTGATGACCGACGCGAGCACCGCCCCCTCACCGACGGTGAGCTTGGAGACGTCCTTGCCGAAGTACGCCTTGGCCGCGCTCTGGATGCCGTAGGCGCCGCGGCCGTAGTAGATGGTGTTGAGGTACTTCTCGAGGATCTCGGACTTGGGCAGCTGGCCGTCGATCTTGACGGAGATGAGGATCTCCTTGGCCTTGCGCGACACGGTCCGGTCCTGGGTCAGGAAGTAGTTCTTGACGTACTGCTGCGTGATCGTCGAGCCACCCTGCTGCGCCTCGCCGGTGACGCTCGTCTTGACGGCGCGCAGGATGCCGCCGACCGAGATGCCGTTGTTCTGGTAGAACGTGCGGTCCTCGGCGGCGATGTGCGCGTCCTGGACGAACTTGGGCACCTTGGTGAGCGGCACGGACTCGCGGTTGCCGTCCTGGACGGCGATGCGGTCGAGCTCGGTCTTGCCGTCGCTGTAGTAGACGATGGAGACCTGCTTGTTGGCGAGCTGGTTGGGCTGCGGGATGGACGTCTGCTGGTAGGCGATGAAGACGCCGACGACGCCGAGCACGAAGAGGACGGCCGCCGCGATCGAGCCCCACTTGAGGGTGCCGACGAGCCACTTCCTCCAGCCGGTGCGGCCCTGGCCGCCGCTGCCCCTGCCGCCGCCCTGGGACCCGCCCCTCGCGCCCGACTGCTGGGCAGCGCGGATGTCGCGCCTGCTCTGCGTCACAACCTGCTCCATTCGGTGATGAGGCCCGGGAACCGTCCCGAGCCGCCACTCAGTATGACCCGAGCGGCGCCCGGGTGCCGAAATCCGGAACGTTGCTCACAAACGCGGCACAACGGGGCAACAGGTTGCTTCCCAACCGGCGCGCGACGTGCAACCTTTCTGCAGGGCCAGCCGGTCGAGCCGGGTGTGACCACATTGACGGGGACCGGCACCGGGGCGAGCAGCACATCGCCCGCGCCGCTGACAGGGGGACGGGCGATGGAGCGATCCTTCGACGACTTCGTGGCCACCCGGTCCACGCGACTGCTGCGGACGGCATACCTGCTCACGCACGACCGGGCGCTCGCGGAGGACCTCGTACAGGCGTCCCTCGCCAAGGCGTGGTTCGCCTGGGGACGCATCGAGAGCCGGCCCGAGGCGTACGTCCGCCGGGTCATGGTCAACACGTACTCGAGCTGGTGGCGGCGGCGCTGGAACGGCGAAGAGGCGACCGCCGAGCTACCAGAGCGGCACGACGCCCACCGCCTCCACGGCGCCGAGAACGCCCGGGTGGACGAGCGCACCGACCTGTGGCGCGCCCTCGAGCGGCTGCCGAAGCGGCAGCGGGCCGTCGTCGTGCTGCGCTTCTACGAGGACCTCTCCGAGGCCGAGACCGCCGAGATCATGCAGTGCTCGGTCGGCACCGTGAAGAGCCAGGCGAGCCGGGCGCTCGCCAAGCTCCGCATCGACCCCACCCTGGCGCCGAACTCCGACGAGGAGCGTGTCCGATGAACCTCACCGACCTGCGCAACGAGCTGACCACCCACGCCGACGACGTCGGCGCCGCCCCCGACTTCCGCCACGAGGTGGCCACGCGGGTGCGTCGGGCGAAGCGGCGGCGTGCCGCGGCCGCGGGCGCGGCGACCCTGGCCGTCGCGGCGGTCGCGGCCGGCGTCGTGGCCGGGATCGGCCGGCCGTCGCCGGCGGGCCCTGCGGGCTCTGCGACCGCGTCCGCGAGCGCCGCGCCGATGGGGTCGGACGGTATGCCGTTCCGGATCGTCCCGGACACTCCTGGTGACGTCGTGAAGAAAGGGCTGCGCTATCGCAGCCAGGTCGCGGGCGACACCCTCGCCGTCGGCTTCATCGGCGACCCGGGCCAGGGGCAGTTCACGCTCTCCTGGCAGCCGTCCACGACGCACGTCTCCCTCAGCGCCGAGTGCTACCTGCCGGGCCTGACCCAGGACGAAGCCGCGGCATACCTCGTCACCGTGGGGCTGGACGGCAGCCCTGGCTTCTTCGGCAGCTCGTGCAGCGGCGGAGGGCCGACGCAGCGCGACCTGCCGGCCGGGGGCAGCGTCCCGGGCGAGCCGGGACGGGGCTGGACCGAGCTCACCGTGGGGAAGGCAGCCAGCGTCCGAGTCCGGCTCGTCGACGCGAAGACGAGGAAGCCGGCCGCCGTCGACGGTGCCCAGCTGGCCGGAGCCGTCTACGAGCAGGGCCTGCAGCACCCCGTCCTGGACGAGTCGGGAAAGACCGTCGCCATGCTCCCCGACATGATCGAGCACCAGGGCTACACGTACTCGCACAAGCTCGGCGGCAACGCGCCCCTGAACCCGTGGCAGGACCTGACGATGGGCGTGCCCCCGGGACCCGCCATCGCCGTCTGGGGTTCGGCCGGCGACCGGCTCGCAGTCGAGAGCCCGGGGGACGGGTCGGGGATGCGCCTGACCCGAACCCCCGGACAGAGCGAGGAGCGTGGCTACGGTTCGTGGGGCAGCGACGTCCTGCCGGCGGACCAGACGCTGCGTCTCTCCTTGAGCACCACCGGGGCCCGACCCACGCACGGCGTCGGCTTCCTCGAGATCTACACGCTCGAGCCCTGACACCCGCACCCTCCGGGGGGCTCGAGCAGCCGGGCCGGTCGGCCGGATCGAATGCCTGTTTCCTCGCTCGGGCGACGAGATCGGGGTTCGGTCCGGCCGACCGCACCGCTGTGTCCGTTCGATGTATCGCAGCGATATATCCACGTGTAGCATCGAAGCGTGTCCAGGTCCGAACGCCCCCAGAGCCGCCGCGCGGCGCTGCTCGAGTTCGCGGTCCTCGGCCTGCTGCACGACGGTCCCCTGCACGGCTACGAGCTGCGCAAGCGCCTCACCACCGCCCTGGGCATCTTCCGGGCCCTCTCCTACGGCTCGCTCTACCCGGCGCTGCGCCACCTCGTCGACGCCGGCTGGATCCACGAGACCACCGACACCGCCGGTGGCACCGCCGGCTCGGGCAGCACGGGCGCGACGGGCGGCAGGCGCCCCCGCATCACCTACGAGCTGACCGCGGAGGGCAAGGAGCACTTCCAGGACCTCGTGGCCGCCAGCGGCCCGGACTCCTGGGACGACGAGGACTTCGATGTCCGCTTCGCCTTCTTCTCCCGCACCGAGGCCCAGGTGCGGCTGCGGATCCTCGAGGGCCGGCGATCCCGCCTCGAGGAGCGGCTCGCCAACATCCGCGACGCCTCGCAGGCTCGCCGCGAGCGCATGGACAGCTACACCCTGGCGCTGCAGCAGCACGGCGAGGAGCGCGCCGAGCGCGAGGTGCGCTGGCTCGAGGAGCTCATCGTCGCCGAACGGCGCGCGGCCCTCGACCCCGGCCCGGCGGCATACGACAACACCGACATGACCAACCCCCAGAGCACGACCACCAACAACAAGGAGTGATCCATGGGATCCGTACGCGTCGCCATCGTCGGCGTCGGCAACTGCGCGAGCTCGCTCGTGCAGGGAGTCGAGTACTACAAGGACGCCGACCCGACCACCGGCGTCCCCGGCCTCATGCACGTCAAGTTCGGCGAGTACCACGTCGGTGACGTCGAGTTCGTCGCCGCGTTCGACGTCGACGACAAGAAGGTCGGCAAGGACCTCTCGGAGGCCATCAACGCCTCCGAGAACAACACCATCAAGATCGCCGACGTGCCCACGACGGGCGTCGAGGTCCAGCGCGGCCACACGCTCGACGGCCTCGGCAAGTACTACAAGCTGACGATCGACGAGTCGTCGGCCGAGCCGGTCGACGTCGTGCAGGTCCTCAAGGACCGCAAGGTCGACGTCCTCGTCTCCTACCTCCCGGTGGGCTCGGAGCAGGCCGACAAGTTCTACGCGCAGTGCGCCATCGACGCGGGCGTCGCGTTCGTCAACGCCCTGCCGGTCTTCATCGCCTCCGACCCCGAGTGGGCCGCGAAGTTCGAGGCCGCCGGCGTGCCGATCATCGGCGACGACATCAAGAGCCAGGTCGGCGCGACGATCACGCACCGCGTCATGGCCAAGCTCTTCGAGGACCGCGGTGTCGTGCTCGACCGGACGTACCAGCTCAACGTCGGCGGCAACATGGACTTCAAGAACATGCTCGAGCGCGAGCGCCTGGAGTCCAAGAAGGTCTCGAAGACCCAAGCCGTGACGAGCAACCTCACCGGCCCGCTCTCCGGCCTGGTCGACAGCAAGAACGTCCACATCGGCCCGTCCGACTACGTCGCGTGGCTCGACGACCGCAAGTGGGCCTACGTCCGCCTCGAGGGTCGCGCCTTCGGTGACGTGCCGCTGAACCTCGAGTACAAGCTCGAGGTGTGGGACTCCCCCAACTCGGCCGGCATCATCATCGACGCGATCCGTGCGGCGAAGATCGCCAAGGACCGTGGCATCGGCGGCGCCCTGCTGTCCGCCTCGTCCTACCTGATGAAGTCCCCGCCGGAGCAGCGTCCTGACGACCTCGGTCGCGCCAAGCTCGAGGCCTTCATCGCCGGCACCGAGGAGCGCTGACCCCTCCGAACCACTCCCGAGTCGATGTCTTCGGCGGTCACCCGTGACCGCCGAAGACATCGACCGGAGCGAGGTTGAAAACCGTGAGGCCCCCTTCCAGCCGGCCTGTTCGGCATCAGTGTTCAACTGGGCGCACACGCACCGCATCACAGGACCCCTCCGCACCCGTTCGGTGCGGAGGGGTCCTTTTCATGCGCTTTCGGTTCGCCATGCCAGGCATGGTCCGGTCCCGGTGCATCTGCGCCCGAAAGCCAACGCTGAAGAGCCGAACAGGCCTTTCGGAGGGCGGGCCCTGGCGCGTCGAAGAAAGGGCACCGAGCCGAGTGCGTAGGCTGCGCCGGCGCGCTCAGTGCAGGAACGCCGCAGCCCCCGCCGCCGGCACCAGGAACCGGCCCTTCGACAGGACCGTCCATGACCTTCTCCATCCGCCGCGCCGCGCTCGCCACCGCGCTCGCCGTCGCGGCCCTCGTCCCAGCCATCAGCGCCAGCCCGATGCCGGCCGCGGCCGCATCCAGCGCGCCGGTCACCGGCTCGGACATCTCCTGGCCGGAGTGCCGGAAGGGCATGGGCATCCCCTCGCGCCGCACCGAGGGCAAACCGATCCCCGCCAGCGCCCGCTTCCTCGTGATCGGGCTCACGAACGGGCCCGGCTTCTACCCGAACCCGTGCCTGGCAGACCAGGTCGCCTGGGCCAAGGCACACCACGTGTACACGGCTGCCTACGCCATGACGACGTACCCGAGCGCCGCCCAGCTGAACGCCAACCGCAACGCCGGCCCCTACCGGTCCAAGGACTGGCGCAACGGGCTGTGGAACACCGGCTGGGCGCAGGCGCAGTTCAACATCGCGAACATGCGCAAGGCCGGTCTCGCCTCCCCGATCGTGTGGATGGACGTCGAGCCGTACGCGGTCGCCCCGTGGTCGAAGAGCCAGTCGGCGAACACCGCCGTCTTCAACGGTGCCTACAACGCCTACCGCGCTGCCGGCTACCGCGTCGGCATCTACTCGACCAGGTACGCGTGGCACGCGATGCTTGGGGGGGCCCGCTACGGCGTCCCCGAGTGGCACACCACCGGCCCCACCTCGCTCGGCACGGCTCAGCGCGCCTGCAACGCCGCGTCCATCCAGGGCGGGCGAACCGTGATGGCCCAGTGGTGGACGACGCTGACGGACTTCGACGTCGTCTGCCCCTCGTCTGCCACCAAGGCAGGCCTGGCCACCTACTTCCACAAGTACTGAGCGGGACCGCCCTCCACGAGCGGCACCCCTCGCACCACCAGCGACTCTCAACCCGGCAGCCCGCCTCGGGGCTCGACGTCAGGACAACACCATGCCGTTCTCCCTCCGCCGCGCGGCTCTCGCCCTCACAGCCGCCGTCGCTGCTCTCGTCCCCGCCATCACCTCCAGCTCTGCGCCTGCGGCCTCGGCGGCGTCCGCTCCGATCACCGGGGTGGACATCTCCTGGCCGGAGTGCCCGCAGGTGATGAACAGGCTCAAGCAGCCGGTCAAGCCGATGCCGGTCAACGGCACCCGGATGGTCGTGCTCGGCCTGACGTCCGGGCCGCCGCTCACGGCCAACCCGTGTCTGGGCAGCCAGCTCGCGTGGGCCAAGGCGCACCACGTGTACACCGCCGCGTACGCGGTCACCAACCCGCCGCTGCCCGCGCAGGTCAAGCAGTACGCCCTTGCCGGGCCGTACCGCAGCAAGGACTGGCGCAACCCCCTGTGGAACTTCGGCTGGGCGCAGGCCCAGTTCAACGTCAACACGATGCGCAGGATCGGGCTGAGCACCCCGACTGTGTGGATCGACGTCGAGTTCTACCAGAAGACCCCGTGGTCTTCGAACCGGGCCGCGAACGTGGCCGTCTTCAACGGCGCCCTCAACGCCTACCGCGCTGCCGGCTACCACGTCGGCGTGTACTCCACTGGCTACCAGTGGCGTTCCATCTTCGGCAACGCCCGCTACAACCTTCCGGAGTGGCACACCACCGGGACCAGCTCGCTGAACACCGCACTGCGCGAGTGCGGCGGCGCTTCCTTCCAAGGCGGTCGTCCCGTGCTGTCCCAGTGGTGGAACAGCACCAAGGACTACGACGTCGTCTGCCCGTCCTACGCGAGCAACGCCTCGCTCGCTTACTACTTCAAGAAGTTCTGAGCCCACTGCTCCCTGGTTCGGCCGGCCAGAGCCTGGTCAGGACGTCGTCGATGGCTCCGCACGTGCGCAGCAGCCGCCAGTCCGTCCCCCGCGCCGAGGTGACCTGCAGGCCGATCGGCAGGCCGTCCTCGTTCGTGCCGATGGGCAGCGAGACGGCCGGCGTCCCGGCGAGGTTGGCCGGCAGCGCCAACGCGCACCACGCGTCGAAGGACTCGGGCACCGGCTCCCCCGCGATGCTGCGCGGGGCGAGCCGATCCGCCTCGAAGGCGACCACGGGCATGGCGGGCGTCAGGAGCACGTCGTGGTCCTCGAAGAAGCTCAACCACGTACGCGTGAAGCCCCCGCGCTCGTGCTGCGCGTCGAGGTAGCGGGCGGCCGGGACGTCCCCGGCACGGATGATCGCGGCGGCGTCGGCCCCGACCAGCTCGGGGAAGCGCGCGAGGAGTGGGCCCTCGGACGCGTACCCCTCGGGCAGGGCCACCGCGTCCCAGAGCGGGCACGGGTCCTCGATGGCGGGGGCGGCCCAGGTGACCACGGCGCCGGCCGACTCGAGCCCCTGCACGGCGTGACGGAACCGGTCTCGGACGTCGTCGTCGACCTGGGCGATCCCCAGGTCCTCCGAGGCGGCGATGCGCAGCCCCGCGAGCGGCAGGGCCGCCGAACCGGAGACGTCGACCAATGAGGACGGCACGTCGCCACGGCCCCCGAACGACAGCGGGTCGGCGGGACTCGGCCCGCACATCACCGCGAGCGCCAGGGCCAGGTCGCGTACGGAGGCGCCGATCGGGCCGTCGACCGACAGGGTGGGCCACCCACGGAACCCCGGCATCTTCGGGACGAGACCGAACGTCGGCTTGAGCCCGTAGACCCCGCAGAAGGCGGAGGGGATCCTGATCGACCCTCCCCCGTCGGTCCCGATGGCGAGCGGCACCATCTCGGCCGCGACGGACGCGGCGGCGCCCCCGCTCGAGCCGCCCGCGGTGCGGCTGGGGTCGCGCGGGTTACGCGTGGTGCCGTAGACGTCGTTGGAGGTGGTTCCGCGGTAGCAGAACTCGGGGTTGTTCGTCTTGGCCACGACGATCGCCCCGGCCGCGATGAGGCGCTCCACGCATACGGCCGTCTCGTCGGGGACGTGCGCTGCGAGCGCCCGCGACCCGTTTGTGGCGGGGGCGCCCGCCAGCCAGATGTGGTCCTTGACCGTGATCGGCACGCCCGCGAGCAGCCCCGGATCCTCACCCGCGGCGATGCGGGCGTCGAGCGCTGCCGCCTGCGCGAGCGCGTCGGGGTTGACCCACGTGATCGCGTTGACGGCGGGGTCCGCCGCCCTGATCCGCTCCAGGGCGGCCGCGATGGACTCGCGGGCCGATTCCCGGCTGCTGCGCACCGCGAGCGCGGTGGCGACTGCGTCGCGCACTGGGGTCACCGGCGACTACGGCAGCGCGTGCTGCGCCGCGGCGGCCTCGAGCTCCTGGCGCTCGGCGAGCGCCACCTTCGTCTCCGCCTCGACGTCGATCGACCGGGCGAACAGGTAGTAGAGCAGTCCCGCGACCGGCAGCCCGATGAAGAAGGAGATGTCCACGCCGCCGAGCGCACGGGCCACCGGCCCGGTGAACACCTTGCCGACCGCGAAGAACGGGATCATCACCACGAAGCCGATGAGGTATGCCGCGATGCCGCGCCAGCTCCAGCGGCCGTACATCCCACGTGGGTGGAAGATCTCCGCGATCGCGTAGTGGCCGCGGCGCACGAAGTAGTAGTCCACCAGGTTCACGGCCGTCCACGGGATGAACAGGTAGAGGATCACCAGCAGGAAGTCGTTGAAGTTGGCGAGGAAGTCGCTCGTCGCGAGCAGGGCACCGACCAGCGACAAGGCGGCCGTGACGCCGATCGTGACGACGCGTACGGAGGTCCGCGGGGCGATTGCGACGAAGGAGTCGATCGCGCTGATGAGGGTGAGCGAGCCGCCGTACATGTTGAGGGCCGTCACGGAGACCAGTCCCAGCGCGGCGAGCAGCAGGACGATGCTGCCGAAGCCGTGGAAGACGTGGTCCCCGACGGCCTGGATCTCGGCGATGCCGGTCCCACTGAAGCTCTTGCCGGCCCAGGCGGCCAGCACCGAACCGACGATCATCATCCACGCACCCCCGAGGGCGGAGCCCCAGTAGGTCCAGAGGAACGTCTTGCGCACCGTCACGTCGGGCGGCAGGTACCGCGAGTAGTCCGAGACGTAGATCGCCCAGCTGATCTGGTAGCCCGCGACCACACCGAACTGCGCGAAGAAGGGGACGGGGCGGAAGGGACCGATGTCGAACGTGCCCGGCGGGTAGGGGATGAGGAACAGCGCGATCGTGAAGATGCCGAAGATGACGAGCATGAGGTAGGTCAGGATCCGCTCGGAGCGGTGGATGATGTCGTAGCCGATGAGCGCGATCACGAACGCGACGGCCGTCACCACGACGATCCACAGGGACGTGGGCCCGTGCGCCGTGCTCTGGAGGGCGTCGGCCGCGAGGATGGTGTTGAAGACGTTGAAACCCGCGTACTGCAGGTAGGCGAAGAGCCAGACGAGCAGCGCCCCCACGTAGCCGAACTGCGGCCGTGACTGAATCATCTGCGGCAGGCCCAGCTGGGGGCCCTGGGCGGAGTGGAAGGCCATGAACAGGGTGCCGACCAGCACACCCAGCACGATGGCGACGACGGACCAGAACAGCGAGCCACCCTGGGTGATGCTGATCAGCCCGACGGCCAGCGTGGCGATCTGGGCGTTGGACATGAACCACAGGGGGCCGAGGTGCCACAGCTTCCCGTGACGCTCGTTGAGCGGGACGTAGTCGATGGATCTGACTTCGATCCCTGCGATCTTGGACTCAGCAGCCATTTGTCACGCCTCTTCTCACACGACCAGGTGGGAGTGCGGGACCCTCGGATCCCGGTACGTGGCGACGCAACGCCACTATGCCTGCTCATGGCGGAGGAGCACCAGAGACGAACCGACGTGCGCTCGCCTGCCGCCTACCGGGGCGCAGGTGGGTATGGCCAGGGCAATCGTCGGCGTCCAGCCAGGACTGCCGACCCGACCCACGGAGGCCCCCATGAAGAGACTGCTTCTCGTCACCGCCGGCGCCGTCGGCTTCCTGCTCGGCTCACGCGCCGGCCGGCAGCCCTACGAGCAGTTCATGCGCGCGTTCGGCCAGCTCAAGGACGACTCCCGCGTCCAGGAGAAGGCCAGACAGGGTGCACAGCTGGTGCGCGAGCAGGCGCCGGTCGTCGCCGACAAGGTTGCCGATGCCGCCAGGACCGCGACCGACAAGGTCACCTCGGCCGTGTCCGGCCCCTCCGACTCCGACTCGGCGCACTCGGACGAGCTCATCGAGCAGGCCGTGCAGGTCCAGAAGGACACCGGCCCCAAGGGCCCGCTGCCCTGAGGGCGGGCGACCGGGTCAGCCCGGGCAGGCCGGGTACGCGGGAGGCCCCCTTCCAGCCGGAAGGGGGCCTCACGCACACCCGGGGGTTGTCGGCTACTTCAGGGCCGACCCCGTGGTGGTGCCGGACGGTGCGTCCACGAGGCACAGGACCGACCGGTCCCCCTGCCACGTGTCGGCGTCCGGGTAGATGTAGGAGGGGTCGAGGTCGTCGATTGCCGTGTCGGTCACCAGCGGCTCGGCCTTGTCGGTGCAGCCCTTCTCGGCCTCCGCCGTCACCTTGGCCTCGCCCGGATACGGACCACCGGGCAGTTCGATCACCGTGACGACCTGGCTCTCGTGCGGCGACGTGCACGGGACGGGCGTGACCAGGTCGATCTGGTCCTTGCCACCACCCAGGAAGCAGTCGCCCGCCTTCAGCTTGTCGACAAAGACCTGCGACCTGCCGGCCTGCCCGGCCGCCTGCCCGGCCGCCTGCCCAGTGGTACCGGGCTGCGGCACTGCCGCCAGAGCGGCGACCACTGCGATGGCGAGAACAGCGGCCCAGGCAAGGGTCCCGAGTGATCCGAGCACGATGCCGGCGATGGCGCGGCCGCGACCGCGCTGGAAGCCGGACCGGAGCTGGTTCAGGGCGACGGCACCGAAGATGACGGCCAGCACACCGACGAGCGGCACGAAGGCGGCCAGCCCGCAGCACAGGGCGGCGATCGCGAGTGCGTTGACCCGCCCTGCCCGCGGCACGGCCGGCAGGGGCGCCTGATCCGGCTGGCCCGGCTGGAACGGTCCGGGCGGGACGGCATACGGACTCGGCGGCTGGGTCTGGGTCACGGGGGTCGGGGGAAGCTCCGCGACGGGGGCAGCCTGTGGCGGGCCGCTGGGAGGCGGCAGTTCGGGGGTCACGGCGAGGAGCATCCCACGCCCGAGCGGCCGCATGGACGAAAGCGGACGCTGCGGTCAGCGGCGACGGCGCCCGAGCCTCCGGACCCGCCCGTCAGCGGGCCTGCGAGCTGTCCGCCGACTCGCGGGCCGGTGAGCCGTCGCCGGACTCGGCGCGGTGGCGGCGCACCTGCCACACGACGAGGGCGACCACCGCGATGACGCCGACCACGACCGCGGCACCCTTCCCGAGCCACGCCTCGACCTTGGCGTAGGACTGGCCGGCCAGGTAGCCGGCCATCACGACGACCGTGCCCCAGGCGATCCCGCCGGCGGCGTTCCACCGCAGGAAGGTCGGGTAGTGCATCTTCGACATGCCGGCGAGCGCCGGGGTCACCGCCCGGAGGAACGCGGTCCACCGGCCGAGGAAGACGGCCACGCCTCCACGCCGGGCGAGGAAGTCCTGGGCCGAGGCGATGCGGTCGCGGTGCTTGTCGAAGGCCTTCAGCCGCACGACCCGGCTGCCGAGGTGACGGCCGACCTCGAAGCCGACGGTGTCGCCGAGGATCGCCGCCGCGATCACCACGACGAGCACTGCCGCCAGGGGGACGTGGCCGAGGGAAGCCGCCACCCCACCGAGCAGGGCCACCGTCTCGCCGGGGACGACGAACCCGACGAAGAGCGCGTCCTCGACGAACACCACGGTCCCGACGACGAGCAGCACGAGCCACGTGGGGGCGCTCAGCACCTCGTGGGTGATGTTCTCGAGCAGGGCGCTCACGACGGACTCCTCAGGTCGGCGGTAGGTCGGCGGTGGTCGGCGGCAGGTCGTCAGGTCGTCGGGGTTCTCGGTCTGGCCACCCAGTCTCCGGGTCGTGCCTGTGCCTCTTCTGGGAGACGTACCCATCGCGAGCGCCCTCACGAGCTGCCCGTCACGACATTTGGACACCCATAACGTCACAGCATGGTTCATGGACACAATGGCGCCGGACCCAGGGGCCGGAGCGCCCCACCACAGAGCGCGAGAGGACGAGCCGATGGCAACACCGCGACTGGGCGAGACCGCCCCGGACTTCGAGGCCACCACGACCGAGGGGCCGATCCGGTTCCACGACTGGAAGGACGGCAGCTGGGCCGTCCTCTTCAGCCACCCCGCCGACTTCACGCCGGTGTGCACCACCGAGCTGGGACGCGTCGCAGCGCTGTCGGACGAATGGGCCCGACGCGACGTCAAGGTCCTCGCCGTCTCGGTCGACCCGGTCGACCAGCACGAGGCGTGGAAGGGCGACATCGAGCAGGTCGGCGGCGCCACCGTCGGCTACCCGATCATCGCCGACGACTCGCGCCAGGTCTCCGAGCTCTACGACATGATCCACCCGGGTGAGGGCGACACGTCGGGGGTGCGTTCGGTCTTCGTCATCGACGCCAACAACAAGGTGCGGCTCTCGCTGACCTACCCCAAGAGCGTCGGGCGCAACTTCGACGAGATCCTCCGCGCCGTCGACGCGCTGCAGCTGACCGACCGCGGTCCCTTCTCGACGCCGGCCGACTGGCGCGTGGGCGAGAAGGTCATCGTGGCCCCGACCGTGTCCACCGCGGACGCCCGCGAGCGCTTCGGCGACGACGCGGTCGAGGAGGTCAAGCCCTACCTGCGCTACACGACCGCTCCCGCCTGACCGGTCTCCTGCTCACCCCGACTCAGGCGTGCGCGGCCAGCACCACGGCCTGGTCGTCCCGCTCGTTGCCGGTGGCGCGGCGCACCAGCCGCGCCACCTCGGCGGCGCCCGCGGCAGCCAGTCCGGCCGCGAGGTCGTCGGCCGTGTAGAGGTGCCGCTCGAGCGTGATGTCGTGCCCGAAGCGTCGGTAGCTCGGCGCCACGTCGCGTATGCCGTGTCCCGACTGGGCGCCCACGAGCAGGTGGCCGCCCGGCCGGGTCACGCGTACGGCCTCGGCGAGCAGCTGCCCGAGTCCGGACGGGGGCGTGTGGATGACCGAGTACCAGAGAAGCACCCCGTCGACCGATGCGTCGGCGAACGGCAGCGCGTCGAGCGAGGCCACGCCGAACCGCAGCTCGGGATGGTCGCGCCGGGCCATCGCGACCATGCCGGGCGAGAGGTCGACGCCGTGGGGTCGCACCCCTCGGTCGGCGAGGTAGCGGCTCATCCGCCCGGCGCCGCAGCCCGCGTCGAGCACGTCCGCATCCGGTCCGACCGCCGCGACGAAGGCGTCGACCATCGCGAGCTCGAGCGGGGTCTCGGCCTGCGTGTCGGGGAAGTACGCCGCGTAGTCGGCGGCGACGGTGTCGTAGGCGTCCCGCACCGACGCGTAGCCGCCGGCGATGTCGCGGTCCGCTGCCGTCGCTCCCGATGCCATGCGCGCAGCCTGCCAGACGCGACCGACGGAGCCCGCGCTCCTCAGCCGAGCAGGCGGGTCAGCTCAGCGACGAAGGCGTCCACATCGGCCTCCGTCGTGTCCCACGAGCACATCCAGCGCACCTCGCCGGTGGCCGGGTCCCAGTCGTAGAAGCGGAACTTCTCGCGCAGCGCGTTCGCGACGTCACGGTCGAGCACGGCGAAGACCGCGTTGGCCTGCACCGGCCGCTGGATCGTCACGCCGCCCAGCGGCTCGACGCCGGCGGCCAGGCGCGTCGCCATGGCGTTGGCGTGCGAGGCCGACCGCAGCCACAGGTCGCCCTCGTAGAGCGCGATCAGCTGCGCCGACACGAACCGCATCTTCGAGGCGAGCTGCATCGAGAGCTTGCGCACGTGGATGATGCCGAGCGTCGGGTCGGCGGCCAGCTCGGGGTTCACGACGACGACCGCCTCGGCCGCGAGGGCGCCGTTCTTCGTGCCGCCGAGGCTGAGGACGTCGATGCCGGCCTCGCTCGTGAAGGCGGCGATGTCGGCGCCCAGGGTGGCGGCGGCGTTGGAGATGCGGGCGCCGTCGAGGTGGACCCGCATGCCGAGGGAGTGCGCGTGGTCGGTGATGGCCCTGACCTCGTCCGGCGTGTAGCAGGTGCCGAGCTCGGTGGTCTGGGTGATCGAGACGACGAGCGGCTGGGCGCGGTGCTCGTCGCCGAAGCCCCAGGCCTGCCGGTCGACGAGCTCGGGGGTGAGCTTGCCGTCGGGGGTCGGGACGGTGAGCAGCTTGATGCTGCCCATCCGCTCGGGAGCACCGCCCTCGTCGGTGTTGATGTGGGCCGTCTCGGCGCAGACGACGGCACCCCAGCGCGGCAGCAGGGCCTGCAGGGCCACGACGTTGGCGCCGGTCCCGTTGAAGACCGGCCAGGTGACGGCGCCCTCTCCGACGTGACGGGCCACGACCTCCTGCAGCCGTGCCGTGTAGGCGTCCTCGCCGTACGCGATCTCGTGACCGCCGTTGGCGTCGGCGAGCGCGGCCAGCACCTCGGGGTGCAGCCCGGCGTAGTTGTCGGACGCGAAGCCGCGCCGGTCGCGGTCGTGCAGGGTCGTCACGGGGTCCTCACTCGGGTCGGTGGGCGGCGCCGAGCCAAGTGGCCCATGGGCACAGACAGGTCAGGCAGGGTCGGGCAGCTCGGCGGCCGGAGTCTCCCACAAGGGGACGCTCGCGCCGTTGACCGCCGAGGCGTCGGCGTCGAGCAGCCCGACGAGCCAGTCGGCGATCCGGGCGGGGCTCGTGGCCGCGCGCCCGGACCCGATCCACCTCACCACACCGACCGCGGCGGCCGAGCCGGGGGTGGCCCCAGACGAGCGCGCCGAGCCGAACGAGTCGGCGAGCGCCCCGACCCACGCCTGCGCCGCGGCCTTCGCGCTGGCGTATGCCGCGTTGCCGGCCGTCGGTTCCGTCGCCCCTGCCGCGCCGATGATCGCCATGCGCCCACGACCCGACGCGAGCAGGTCGTCGTGCAGGGCGAGGGTGGTGTGGCGCAGCGTGTCGACGAGGTTGCCCGACAGCCAGCGCCAGTCGTCGTCGGTGGACTCGGTGAACGCCTTGCCGCCGCGCCAGCCGCCGACGAGGTGGAAGAGGGCGTCGACGCCGCCGTGGGCGGACACGACGTCCCGCGCCAGGACGCGTACGGCCTCGGCGTCGAGCAGGTCGCAGACACGCGTGTCCAGCACACCGTCGCCGGCGCCGGCGAGCTCGTCGCGCAGCGTGGCGAGGGTGGACTCGTCGCGGCCGACCGCGACGACGCGCTCGCCCCGGGCGAGCAGGGCCGCGCACGTGGCGCGGCCCGTGCCACCGGTGGCCCCCGTGACGACGACGACCCGCGGCCGGCGGGCCCCGGTGGCGACGCTGTCGCCGGTGCCGTTCGCGCTCATGCGCTGGCCCCCGTGATGCCGGCCGTCGACTCGATGACGTCCTTCATCTTCTTGGAGAGGGCCTCGTAGAACATCGACAGCGGGAACTCGTCGGGCAGCACCGCGTCGGTCAGACCCTTCGGCGGGCCGTCGAGCGGCAGGGCGGCGAGGTCACCGTCGCGGTGGCGAGCCCACGCCGACATCGGGTGCGGCGTCAGCACCGAGGCGATGAGGTCGTAGGCGGCCAGCCAGTGCGCCACCTTGGGCCGGTCGATCGAGCGCCAGTAGAGGTCCTCGACGGCCCGGCCGAGCTCGAGCACGGGCTCGGCGACGCGGTCCCACTCGATGGTGAGCCGGTTGTCGGTCCAGTGCAGCACGCCCCTCTGGTGCAGCCACGCGAAGAGCAGCTGCCCACCGAGGCCGTCGTAGTTGCGGGTGCGGTCGCCGGTGATGGCGAAGCGGAAGATGCGGTCGAAGAGCACGGCGTACTGCACGAAGCGCGCGTACGGGTGACCCTCACCCTCGAGCGCGACCGCCTCGCGGAACGCCGTCAGGTCGCAGCGCAGCTCCTCCAGGGAGTAGAGGAAGTACGGCATGCGCTGCTTGATCATGAACGGGTCGAACGGCAGGTCGCCGTGCATGTGGGTGCGGTCGTGGATCAGGTCCCACATGACGAAGGCGCGCTCGGCGAGCTGCTGGTCGGCGAGAAGGCGGGCGGCGTCCGGCGGCAGCGAGAGCCGCGTGACCGAGGCCGCCTCGGTGACCACGCGGCGGAAGCGGGCGGCCTCGCGGTCGGCGAAGATGCCGCCCCACGTGAAGGTCGGGATCTCGCGCATGGCGACGGTCTCGGGGAACAGCACGGCCGAGTTCGTGTCGTAGCCGGCGGTGAAGTCGAGGAAGCGGATCGGCAGGAAGAGCTTGTTGGAGTAGTCGCCGCCCTCGAGCTCGGCGACGAAGTCGGGCCAGATCACCTCGAGGAGGACGGCCTCGACCTGGCGCGCGGGGTTGCCGTTCTGGGTGTACATCGGGAAGACGACGACGTGCACCAACCCGTCGGCGCGGTGCTGCGCCGGCTCGAACGCCACGAGCGAGTCGTAGAAGTCGGGCACGCCGAAGCCGCTGTCGGCCCAGCGGCTGAAGTCCTTGACGAGGGCCTCGAGGTAGTCGGCGTCGTGCGGGAGCGACGGCGCGAGCGCCTCGATGCCGGCGACGACGCGGCCGACGTGGGCGGCGGCCTCCGCGTGGTCACCCTCCTCGGGGACGGATCCGTCCTTGGCCTGCAGCGCCCGCAGGTCGGTGACGGCGGCCTTGAGGCCGACCCACGCGCCGGAGGAGACCAGCGGATGGGCCGAGGCCTTGGCGTGCCGCACCGGGCGGGGCGCGACGAAGGAGACGGCGTTGTGGACGAGCTCGGCGAACGACTGGTCACCGGCGGACGACACCGGCTCGACGGCGAGCACCACGGCGCGACCCCCCTCGGGGGTGACGCCGCCGGTGGTCGCCACGACCGGAGCGCCACCGGCCGCAACGACCGGCTGTGCGGGGGCCTCGACGGTGAGCGAGCCGGTTGCGCGCAACCCGCCCAGGTCGACCCGGGCGAGCAGGTCCTCGCCGATCTCGGTGTCGCGCTCCACCCGTACGGCAGGGTGCAGGCCCGCGTCGGTGCCGTTCTCGTGCGGCTCGTCCTCGCGACGCGCGACCACTCCGGCCAGCGCGCTCGAGGGGGCGCCGAGCACGACGACGCCGCGACCGGCGGCCAGCGCCTCACGCACCTGGTCGTCGCCGGCCTGCGCGGCCTCGACGACGAGGACGTCGGCGGCCGCGGAGGGCGTGGTGATGCAGCCGCGCCGGCTCAGGGCGGCGGCGAGGTCGGGGCGGTCGGCCACGAGGGAGACGAGGGGAAACAGGCTCATGGAGGGGCTCCCGTCCGCAGAAACTTCGGTGTTGTTGCTGTCTGAATGAAGAATCTACGGGATCGCGGTGCAGGGACGCCAATTAGTGGTCACCAACCGGACGCCGACGCACGTTCCTGCAACCCACCACGCCCCCGGGCGGACGGCACACGAAAGGGGCGGCCGCTCCCCTGTGGGAGCGACCACCCCTCGTTCGCCCGGCGCGGAGCCGGGGCTTCGGCGGCACCCGGTCTCAGCGCGACGAGGTCTGCTTCTGCGCCTCGGCGTTCGTCTTGCACTTCTTGCCCATCGCGTCGAGCTTCTCGCCGGCGGCCGTCACGACCTGGCGCTGGCCGTGCCAGTCGCTCTGGAACTGGTCGGAGTCGGTGCCGCCCCAGTTGCCCTTGATCTGCGAGACGGCGCTGTTGACGGCCTCGACGATGCCGTCGAGCTCGCCCTTGTAGCCGACGAGCTTGTCACCGGACGCGGACACCGCGTCCGCGTTCATGCCCTTCTTGTAGACAGCCATGTCAGTTCCCCTTCAGAAGTCTGCGGATTGGTGGACGAGATGCGGTCGGTCAGTACTGCGAGGAGGTGCTGCGCTGCTGCGAGACCTCGCGGTCGATCGTCGACTTCATCTCGGTGAGCAGCTTCTGCGCCTTCTGCAGCTCGGGACGGTGCGTGCCGGTCCACTCCTGCTCGAACTGCTTGGAGTCGTCGCCCTGCCAGTTCTGCTTCAGCGACTCGACCTCGGAGTCGACCTTCTGGATGAGCTTCTGGATGGCCTCGGCCTGCTGCTGCAGGACGTTGCCCTGGGCGTTGACCTCATCGTCGTTCATTCCGAGCCAAGCCATGTCCTTCTCCTTTGCCTGTGTTCCCCCGACGGATTCGGGAAGCTCTCTTCTCCGGACCACCCGTTGCAGGCCCGCTCATGTCACTCCTCGACGGGGCCGCGGGCGGTTCGTCCCGTCCACGGCTTTCGTCGACAGAAGGAAAGGTATGTGACGCTCGCACGGGTGTCGATGGGGAGCACTCCCCATGACCGCCAACCTCGCGCGCCACCGGTGGCGTATGCCGTCCCGCCCTCCGGAACGCCCGTCCCCCAAGGCTTTTCGGCGTCTCCTGCGGGTCACGGACGGGCCACCTGGAGCAGCTCGAAGCGGCCCTTCTCGACGAGGAACCCGCGTCCCGGGGGGAGCTCGGCGCGGTTGAGGGAGGGCAGGTTGGCCTTGAAGACCGACAGGCCCTCGTTGCCGTCGGGGTGCAACGCGAGACCGGAGCGTGAGGTCTTGAGCAGGGCCTGGAGGCCGAAGTTGCTGCTGAAGAAGGCGGCCTCGCCCTCGGCGACGACGAGCTGGTCGTTGTCGACGCACGCTTTCGCCAGCGCCGTGAGCGCGTTCTCGGCGCCCGAGGGGGCGAGGTCGTCGACGCGCTCGACGAAGACCGCCACGGGCCGGCTGGTGCGTCCCTCCTCGATGTCGCCGGTGAGTCGCGTGGCGAGCTTGGTGCTCGCCTCGCCGCCGACCGCGGTCTCGGCCCAGATGCCGAGGTCGAGCAGCTCGGACGAGCGCCGCGGGGTCATGAGGTAGAGCGCGGTGCTCGAGCTGAACCGAAAGAGGCCCGCCGCAGCGGCGGCGACCGCCGTGGTGCGGCCCGAGCCCGAGGGCCCGGTGATGACGAACGTCCCCTTGGGATCGAAGCCGTGCGGCTCCAGGGTCGAGGAGGCGACGCCGAGGACCGGGCGGCCGCCGAACTCCGAGGGCAGCTCACCGAGCGGGATGACCTCGGCCAGGCTCTCGATCGGCGGGGCCTGGCTGACGCCGGCCTTGCGCGTCGCGTCGGCGAACGCCTCGATGGCGGCGGCCTGGACCGTGACGTCGGACGAGCCGCCCAGCACCGCGACCTGCACCTCGGAGCCGGACATCAGGCCACGACCGGCGGGCGAGGCCATCGTCAGCACGTCGCCGGGCACTCCGAAGACGGAGTAGTCGTCGGCGCTGCTCATGCGCAGGATGATCCGGCCCTGCACGGCCGCCGCGAGGTTGGTCGGCAGACCGGTGCGCTGGTCCGAGGCGATGATGAAGTGGACGCCGACGGGTCGGCCGTCCGCGGCGAGGCCCGCGAGCAGGTCGAGCCACTGGAACCGGCCGCCGACCTCGTAGGCCTGCCGGAAGGCGGTCATGCCGTCGATGAGGACGATCACCCGGGGCTCGTCCGGACGGCCGGCGAGGCGCCGGTAGTCGGTGATGGTGGCGGCGCTGACGGCGGAGTAGCGCGTGGCCCGCTCGTCGATGGTGGCGCGGAGCATCCGCAGCAGTCGGGTGACCCGCTCGTGGTCGCCGCCGGGCACGACGGAGCCGACGTGCGGGAGGGCCTCGAGCATGGCGAGGCCGCGGTTGCCGAAGTCGAGGCCGTAGACGTGGCAGGGTCCCCCGCGGACCGTGTAGCCGGCCGCGACCGCCATCGAGCGCAGGAAGGCGGACTTGCCGGAGCCGGACGTGCCGTAGATCGCGATGTTGCCCTCCTTGTCGGGGCGGAACGCGATCTCGGGCTGTGCCTGCCGGTCCGGGTCGTCGGCGACGCCGAAGACGAGCTCGTCGTCGCGGCGCTGGGTCGGCAAGGTGGCGAGGTCGTAGACCGGGCGCAGGTCGGGCAGCCACGGCTGGCGTGGCTTGGGCAGCTGCGCCACCTTGGCCGCGCGGCCGAGGGTCGAGACGAGCCGCTGGATGTCCGTGGGCCCGAGGTCGACGACGTCGTCGGCGACGTCGGACTGCGGCGGCTCCCACTCGACACCGCGGCCGAAGGTAAGGGTCTCGACCTTCATGTCGGGCGGCGGCGGGACGTCGGAGGTCCACCCACCGGCATACCCCGTCTGGAAGGGGACGAGCCGGCCGGGACCCGTCTTCGAGACGGCTCGGCCCGGGAGGGCGGGGTCGAAGAAGGCGGCCTCCTTCGACCCGAGCACGTCGTCGGAGTCGTTCTCGTCGGCCATCCGCAGCGCCATGCGCAGGTTGGTGTTGGCGCGCAGGTTGTCCTTGATGACGCCGGCGGGACGCTGGGTGGCGAGGATCAGGTGCAGCCCGAGGGAGCGGCCGCGCTGGGCGACGTTGACGACGCCGTCGACGAACTCGGGCACCTCCTGCACGAGCGCGGCGAACTCGTCGACGACGATGATGAGCGACGGCGGCGCCTCGACCTCGCCGCGACGCTCGAGCTCGACGAGGTCCTTGGCCTTGTGCCGGGCCAGGAGGTGCTCGCGGTGGTGCAGCTCCGCCGCGAGCGAGGCGAGCGCCCGGCGCACGAGGTGCGGCGAGAGGTCGGTGACGAGGCCCACGGTGTGCGGCAGCTTGACGCAGTCGCGGAACGCCGAGCCGCCCTTGTAGTCGACGAGCAGGAAGGTGACGCGCTGCGGTGAGTGCGCCGCGGCCATGCCGAGGATCCAGGCCTGGAGCAGCTCGGACTTGCCGGCACCGGTGGTGCCGCCGACGAGGGCGTGCGGGCCGTCGGAGCGGATGTCGACCGAGTACGTGCCCTGGCTCGACTGGCCCACCACGGCGCGCAGGTTGCCGGGCCGGCGCGGCAGGACCGCCGGCGCGTAGGGGCCAGTGAGGATCGAGCGCGACTCGCCCCACTTCTCGATGACCGCGTGCTCCGCGCTGGCGAGGTCGGTGCCGGTGAGGGTGAGGAGCGACACCGCGCGCGGGAGGTCGCTCGCGTCGTCGACGGGCACGCCGGCGTCGACGACGGGAGCGAGCTGGCGGGCGCAGGCCAGGGCCTCGTCGTAGGCGATCCGGTCGACCGCCACCGGCTGGACCTCCTCGCCGGCCTGGACGTAGCCGGCCCGCGACGACTCGTCGCCCTCGACGACGAGGTACGTGTGGCAGGCGGCCGGGAGCAGCTGCTGGGTCTCGGCGACCCACACCACGACGATGCCGTGGCCGTGGCCGCGCTCGGCGATGGCCACGAGGCGGCTGCGGTCGATCGGGGCGTCGCTCTCGACGAGGACGAGGACCGTCGGCCGCTCACCGGCAGCGGTCCCAGGGTCCGGCGCCGCAGCCCTGGCCTCGACGAGGTCCTCGAGGGCGTCGGCGAGCGCGGAGCAGCCGGGGGCGCTGGCGGCGAGGTGGTCGACCCCGACCGGACTGTGCGGCGACGACGTGTGCGGCAGCCACTTGAGGAAGTCCCAGTCCCGGGCGGAGCTGCCCGAGGCGAAGGAGCAGACGGCCAGCTCCGCGGGTGAGTGCAGCGCCGCGGCCTGGACGACGAGCGACCGGGCTGCGCCGAGGGCGTTGGCGCGCGGCCCGGCGACGCCGACGGCGCCGTCGGTGAGCGGGGTGGCGACGACCGGCACGTCGTGGACGACCTCGAGCCCGTTCAGCTCCTCGGACACGGCATACCAGGCCTCCGCCCTGGAGCGGCCGACGGCCGGCATCTTGATCACCGAGCGCGACGGGCGGGTGCCGACGCCGAGCCGCAGCTCGCCGAAGCCCACGGTGTCGCGCCGGCGGGTCCAGAGCAGCGCACTGCGGTCGCGCACGGCCGTCAGGCACTCGAGGCCGCTCGGGTGCTCGGCCCGGCGGGTCTCGCCCTCGACCTCGAGCGAACCGCGGATCCGCTGGGAGAGCAGGCCGAGGTCCTCGCGGAACTCCGTCATGGCCTGGGCGAAGTCCTTCTTCTGCTGCCGGCGCGCCTCGTAGTAGGTCCCGGCCATCATCACCGGCATCATCAGCATGAAGACGATGGAGTACGGGCTCTTCGTGACGGCGAAGAGGACGGCCCCCATCAGCAGCGGCACGACCATCGCCACGATCGGCATCGGGTTGGTCTTCTGGCGCTCGGGCAGGTCGGGGACCTGGAACTCCTGGCCCTCGAAGACCGGGGCGACCCGGGGCGAGCGAGAGAAGGCGACGGTGCCCGCGTCGCCCGACAGCACGCCGCTCCCCCGCCGGGTGACGACCCCGTCGCCCTGCAGGTGCACCTCGAGCTCGGTGTCGCCGAGGCGCACGACGTCGCCGCTCTTGAGGTGGGCCCGCGTCACCTGCTGGCCGCCGGCCGTAATGCCGTTGGCCGACCCGAGGTCGACGACCTCGACGACCTCCTGGATGACGAGCTTCGCGTGCTGGCGCGACACGGACTGGTCCGAGAGCTGCACCTCGCAGCCGCGGCCGCGGCCGACGTATGCCGTCCCGCGGGCGAGCGGGACCTCGCGGCCGGCGTCGGGGCCAGAACGGATGTAGGCCACGGCAGCAGGGCGGCCGCGGTCGACGAAGCCCTCGCCGGCCCGGGTGACCGACACCCGCATCCCGGACTGCAGGCCGCTCTCGGCGACGGTCGCGCGCGGGTCGAGCCCCCGCATCTCCTGGTCGACGAGGGCCAGGGTCATCGCCTGGCCGATGCCGAGCGCACTCGACCGGTGCGGGTCGGCGGAGGCCAGGTAGGCGGCGAGGTCGCCGACCGTGGTGGCCGAGTCGGTCGTCGCGACGAGGTCGGTCTCTCGGTCTCCCGACCGGAGGACGAACTTCAGCTTCACGCGTCACTCTTCCTGGCTGCGGTAGTGGCTGATGTGGTGGCTGCGGTGGTGGCCCCGGGGGTGGAGCTCTGCCTGGTGCGTCGCATCGGCTGCGACGGCTTGCCCTGACGGCGGGAGGTACGGGCCCGGGCGGGACCGAGGCCCGCTCCGGTGGGGAGGTGGTCACGGAAGGTCCGCAGCGACACGTCGCCGCGAAGCTTCTGCCAGAAGCCCTGCCGGCCCCGCAGCCGCCTGCGGGCCGTCTCGACGTCGGCCCAGAAGGCCTCGACCTCCTCGGGGGTCGGCTCTGCGACGTCGAAGACGTGACCGTTGGCTCGAGCGGCCAGGGGAACGAGCTCGAGCCCAGGTCGAGCGGGCACGTCGGCACGCACCTCGGGCGCACCGGCCGAGTCGACAGCTGTGCCGAGCTGCCCGCTCGACGTCGTGTAGACGGGCGGTGGTGCACCCATGAGGGCGCCGTCGACGACGGGACTCGGCTTCTCCGGCGGCGGGCCGAAGACGTGCTCCTCCAGGGCGCGCGCCTGCTCGAGGCGGGTGCCCTTGGCCGGCAGCGACATCCGGAGGTCGCGGGCCGTGTCGACGACCTCGCGCCACCCGCCGCTGACCCGGACCGCGGTGGCGCCGGTGGTCCGCCGGCGCCGCCGGCGCAGCCACTTGGCCAGGCGGATGGCGCCGTAGACCGCGAGGAGGACCAGGACCGGGACGAGGACGTAGAAGACGAGGAAGCGCAGCCAGTCGGGCCACGTGGAGGGGTCGAGCGGGTTCTTCTCGTCCTTCGGCGGCGTCTTCAGCTGGGTCGCGTTCTGCGCCTGGTCGGGGCCCTGGAGCACGCTCGGCGGGTTGTTGGCCGCGGGCGGCGGCACCTGGGCGCCGGTCTTCTTCTCCTCGGACTTCTGGAGCAGCTGCTGCGGCTTCTTGTTGCGGGCGGGCAGGAACTGCTTCCAGTAGATCGGCTGCCACGAGCCGTCGGCACGGGCCACCTCGACCCAGGCGTGGACGTCCTTGCCCTTGATGACGCCGCTCGCCTCCGGCTCCGCACCGAGCACGACCCTGGCGGGCACGCCAAGACGGTTGGCCGCGAGCGCCAGCGCGGACGCATACTGCTCGTCGTTGCCCGCCAGCTGGGAGGCCTTCATGAACTGCGTCATCCGGCGCAGGCTGTGCCCCGGCAGGAAGATGTTCTGGTAGTCGCCGGGCGCGCCTCCGTCGGTGTAGGCCCCGTCCTGCATCGCCTTGGCCACGGCCACGACCTGCTGCCACGAGCCGTCGACCCGCTCGGTCCACGGCGTGATCTTGTCGTCGACGAAGGTGAGGTTCTGCCCGTCGACGACGTTGCCCGTGGCGACGTCGACCTCCTTGGGCAGGGGTCCGTCGACCTTCTGCACCAGGGCGCTGACCGTGTAGGTGTCGCCGGCCTGGAGCTTCTCGGGCAGCACGCCGGTGTTGGTATCGACGTTGAAGCGCAGGTCGTCCGCGAGGCGGTCCCCGCGCGATCCGCCGAAGTCGAGCCCGGTCACGGTGCCGAAGGTCGGCAGCCACACGTCGCTGTAACCGGCGGCCGGCACGCTGACGGTCGCGGTCACGGGGTCGCCGGGGCCGTCGGCGGCGATGTGGCTGCCGACCTTGCGGAAGGCCGCACCGTCGGGCTCGCCGCCCGTCCCCTTGTTCGCGACGTTGCCGGCGCCCCAGACGAAGCTGTCGTAGGAGTCGAGGGCGGCGATGCGCACCGGGACGCCCACCGGCAGGCCCTTGACGGTGAGCAGCGTCTTGTCGAAGAGGTGGGCGCCGTTGGGCTCGGTGTACTGACGGAATCCCGCGAGCGGCGACGGGTACTGCGCGACATCGGCGGGCGGGACGAGCGCCGACCGGAAGACGGTGCGGTCCGCGTCGTCGGCTCCCGGCAGGAGCGGGCCGAGCAGGAACCCGCCGACCGTCGCGACGGCGAGCAGTGCGGCCGTGGTGACCGCCCGGGTCGTGCGGCCGGCGCCGTTCTGCAGCGTGGGGCGGTTGCGGTTGCTGCGCAGCGCCGTCCAGCCGATCGCCACGAGGGCGAAGACGGCGCCCTGCAGCAGGACGGCCGCGGGCGTCAGCGTGCCGAGCACGATGGAGGCCACGAGCAGGACCACCGGTGCGACGAGGGCGGCGACCGCGCTGGTCCACCGGCGCGCGACCCCGTGGGCGGTGGCCGCGCCGAGCAACCCGAAGAGGAACGGCAGGGCCATGTAGGGCCCCTCGGAGTCGACCGGCGGCAGGGCCGTCAGCAGCTCCTTCCAGCCCGGCACCGCCATGTGCACGAGCGTCCCGAAGGTGCTGCCCGAGGGCAGGAACCCGGCGACGAGGTCCTGACGCGTCGCGATCGGTCCAGCGAGGAGCAGGTATGCCGCCGCGATCGCCAGCAGGCTCATGATCCCCGGTGCGCGGTAGGTCGCCGTCACGTGCGAGACGAGCAGGCCCAGGACGAGGCCGGCGAGGCCGACCCAGAGCCAGCCGAGCCCGAAGAAGGTGGTTCGGAAGCCCACGAGGGCGAGGCCCACGAGGACCGCGCAGAAGGCGGCGTCGACGAGCTGCCGCGTCGTGGGGCGCAGGCGGGCCAGCCGGCCGCGCAGACGCTCGGCCGCCGAAGGCGGCGTCACGAGGGCGGACGGCGGAGGGGCGGGGATCGAGCTCATCGGGCAACCCCTGAGACGAGAAGCGAGCGGAGGTCCTCGAGGCGGGCGAGGGTGAGGATGGTCAGGCCGCCACCACGACGGATGCCGTGGTCGGCCTCCGGGTCGACGACGACGACGACGCGGGTCACCTCGGGCGGGAACTGCGCGGCGGCCCGCTGCAGCTCGACGAACGGGCGGTGCGGTCCGGTGACGAGGAAGCAGGTGCTCGTGTCGGGTGCCAGCTCCGCGGCCGCCAGCGAGGCGGTGAGCAGGTCGACCGGGCCGGGCTCGACGCGCGACATCGCATCGAGGCCGACCTGGGGCACGGACTTCGTGACCCGCTCGGCGCCACAGACGATCGTGCAGTCCTGCTCGTCGAGCATGACGCGGACCATGATCGAGCTGCCGACGGAGATCGCGGTCTCGACGTCGGCCTGCGTGGCCGTCGGCGCGTTGGCCGCCACGACGTCCCTCCCGAGCTCGCGGTCGTCGCGGTCGGTGCGGCCCGTACGACCGTGGCCGGAGCGGTACTGCTCGGGGTCGGGGTCGATGATGACCGTGACGTGCGAGCGCCGGGTGTCGAGGAACTGGCGCACGAGGAGCTTGCCGGCCTTGGCCGAGCTGCGCCAGTGGATGTAGCGCCGGTCGTCGCCGGGCTGGTACTCGCGCAGGGCGTGGAAGGCGAGGTCGCTCATCGAGACGTCCTCGGTGGTGCTGCCCTCCAGGTCGCGCAGCAGGCCGGCGCCGAGGGACTCGAGGGCGACCGTGCGGGGATGGACGAACAGCTCGGTGCGCTCGGTCCAGGTCAGGGTGCGGCGCATGAGCCCGAGCGGGTCGCCCTGCACGGTCGTGGCCGGCCCGACCTGGATGACGCCTCGACGCGAGGTCGGCACGACGAAGAGCTCCTCGTGCGCCTTTCCGGGCGTCAGGGCCGGCAGCACGAACCGGGCCGCTGACAGGCCCACCGGCAGCTCGACGAGGATCGGCAGCATCGGCGTGCGCGCCTCGTTGGCGACGAGGATGCGCCCGGTGGCCGGCTCGCCGACCGTCACGCGTCGGGGGTCGACCTCGGCAACGATGCGGACCTTGGTGCGGCCGAGGGCGAGCACCAGGCAGATCGCGAAGAGGACCAGCGCCGCTGCCGCGACCATGAGCAGCTCGGTCCAGCGCCAGCGGGCGCCGACGAGCCAGCAGACGACGCCGAGGGCCAGGATCGTCCAGCCCAGCGGCGAGACCCAGCCCACGACGCGGGCGACCGGCCGCCACACGCCCTCGGTCTGGCCGGCCACCTGCCCGATCGAGCGGGTGAGCGGCTGGGTGATCTGGCGGATGCCGCGGCTCCTCGTGCCTCCGACGGTGTGGGCGCGGGGGCCCGACCTGGCCCCCCACGCACCTGGTGCGCCGGCGGGCGACGCCGCCACGAACGCGCCGGGACCGGTCGACGCGGCCCGGCGTGACGGCATACGGAAGCGTCCGCCGCGGCGCGACGGCGCGGCCTCCTGGTCCTGCTGGGTCATGCGGTCCCCTCGTGCTTGCGTTCGAGCGCTCAGGCCGAGGCGCGCTCGGCGGGCGGGGCGATGTCGCCGAGGATCTGGTCGATGACCTGCACGACCGTCGTGCCGGCGAACTGCGCCTCCGCACCGAGCAGCAGGCGGTGGCTGAGCACCGGCTCGGCGAGCATCTTGATGTCGTCGGGCACGACGTAGGTCCGGCCCTGGCTCGCCGCCCACGTCTTGGCGCAGCGCACGTAGGCCAGGCAGCCACGGACCGACAGGCCGAGCTTGAGCGAGGGGTGGCGGCGCGACTCCTCCGCGATGCGGCTGACGTAGCCGAGGATCGCCGGGTCGACGTGCACCTCGTCGGCGAGCTTGCTCATCTCGACGATGACGTTGCTCGCGATCAGCGGGCTGAGGGTCTTGGCCCGGTCGCGCGTCTTGGCGTCGGCGAGAACCGCGATGGTGGCCTCGTGGTCGGGGTAGCCGACGCTCGACTTCATCAGGAAGCGGTCGAGCTGCGCCTCGGGGAGGCGGTACGTGCCGGCCTGCTCGATCGGGTTCTGGGTCGCGATCACCATGAACGGCTGCCCCACCGAGTGCGGCTTGCCGTCGATCGTGACCCGGCCCTCCTCCATGACCTCCAGCAGCGCCGACTGGGTCTTCGGCGAGGCGCGGTTGATCTCGTCGGCGAGCACGATGGTCGCGAAGATCGGGCCCGGGTGGAACTCGAACGCCTGCTTGGTCGGCTCGTAGATCGTCACGCCGGTGACGTCGCTCGGCAGCAGGTCGGGCGTGAACTGGATGCGGCTGTGGGTGCCCTGAACCGTCGCCGACAGGGCGCGGGCGAGCTGGGTCTTGCCGGTGCCGGGGAAGTCCTCGAGGAGCATGTGGCCCTCGGACAGCAGGCAGGTCAGCGCCAGGCGCGTCACGTGCTGCTTGCCGAGGACGGCCTTCTCGATGTTGGCGACGAGCTGGTCGAAGGTGTGGGCGAACCACGTGACCTGCTCCTGCGTGATGCGACCGGTGGTGGGGGTGGCCGTCATGGGTGTCGTGCTCCTGTCGTGGTCATGCGGGGAAGTCGTTCGTATGCCGGGTGGCCGGGTGCGCTGCGCCGCCCTCGGGCAGCGGGTCGGATCGGGGTGCGGGCCACTACCTCCACGGGTCGCGGGTGTAGGAGTCGCTGCCGTTGCTGCCCGTGCACGTGACCCGCACCCAGCCGGTCGGGTAGCCGAAGAACTTGCCGGAGGTGTTGGTGCCGTTGTGCGGCTGGATCGACCCGTTCGTGCCGTCGTCGTAGTTGTACGGCCAGTTGCCCTTGCTGCTGGCGAAGGTGCAGCTGATGGCGCCCTGGTAGTCCTGCAGGTCGTACTGCAGGTACTGGCAGTCGCCGGTGCTGCAGCCCGGGACGAAACCGGTCTGCCCGGTGGGCCGCAGCCAGTTCACCTTGGGCTTCGGTGCCGCGTTGGTCGTGCCGGTGACGTAGCCGGTCCACGGCCCCGGGCCCGAGTCCTGCGCGATCGCCCGAACCCGGATCCGCTTCGACGTCGAGTAGCCCAGGTTGTTGAAGGTCGTCGAGTGCGTGCCCGCGCCGACGGTCTGGTTGCGGTCGCCGTCGATCTCGTAGCCGGTGATCGGCCGGCCCTCGCTCGGCGCAGTGCCCCACGTGAACGTGATGCTGTTGTTGTCGTGGCTCTCGCGCAGGCCCGGCACGCCGTTGGTGGGTCCATAGGGTTGGAACGCGACGCTGTTGGACCACGGGGAGCACCGGCCGGCGACGTTGCAGGCCTGGACCTGCATCGACTGCTGGCTCGTGCCGAGGTTCTTGGCCGTGCCACCGGAACAGCCGCCGGAGCAGTCCCACGAGCCGGAGCGGCCGGCCGAGGTCTGCCAGTTGACCTTCTGGTAGCCGCGCGACCGCGAGTCGCCGAGGCTGAACGAGGCGTTGGCCGCGTAGTCCTTGTTCGGCGTCGACACCGACCTCAGTGACGGGGTCTCGGGGACGCCGTCCGCGACGTACGAGCTGTAGTTGGTCTTGTCGGACGTCGAGGGGCCGCCGTTGGTGGCCGTGACGACGTACTGCACCGTCTGGCCCTGGTAGGGGATCGTGTCGCTCGCGACCCGCGAGTCACCGCCGGAGCGGGTGGCGATGAGGTTCCACGGCCCGCTCCCGGTGCGGCGGTAGACCTCGTACTTCGTGATGGCCGGCCCGTTGGGGTCGGTGGACGGCCAGGTGATCGACACCTGGGCGTTCGCCGCGCCCGGCACCGGCTCGCGCGGGCTGAGCGTCGGGGCAGGGACCGCGGCCGGCTTGCCGAAGGACTGCGCCTTGACGTCGGGGCCGAACGGCCCCCAGCCCGCCTCGTTCCGCGCCTGCACCCGGATGTTGTAGGCGTCGTCGTTGACGAGCCCGCTGATGACCTTGGTCAGGCCGGGCGCCTGGACCGGCGCCGAGCTGCCCGAACCGGCGTTGCCGCCGATGTCGACCCACTGGACGCGGTACTGCAGGACGGGGCTCCCGTCGTTGGCCGGCTCGGCCCAGCGCACCGTGAGCTTGCGGTCCCCCGGGGTGACGTCGGTGATCGAGGTGGCCTTGGGCTTGGTGTCGGGCCGCACGGTGTTGCTCGCCGGGCTCGGGTCGGACCAGCCGACGGGGTTCCGGCTGCGGACCGTGAAGGAGTAGTCCTTGCCGTTCGTCAGGCCCGTGACGGTGCACGGCGACGACGAGCAGGCCTTCGTGCCACCTCCCGGACCGTTGACCGTGACCTCGTAGCCCTCGATGGGCAGGCCGCCGTCGTAGGCGGGCGGGCGGAAGTCGACGCGCGCGCTGCTGCCGAGGATGCGGTCGGCCACGGCCGTCGGCGCCGTCATCGCGTCGGGCTTGCTGCGGACGCTGACGCTCACCTCGCCGCGGGCCGGCAGTCGTCCCGCCGCGTCGGTGACGGAGACGAGGATGCGGGCGTCGCCGCGCGCCTTGTCCGACGCCGACACGGTGAGCTGGCACCCGCTGGCCGAAGCGGCGACTCCGGTGCCCGAGGCGACCTGCGACTGGCCGATGACGCACCTGGGTGCCGTGAGAGGGCTGTCGAGGTACTGGGCGAGGTTCACCGTGCGGCTGGTTCCGGCGATGAGGCCCTCGATGCGGACCGGGCGCAGGGTCGCGGCCGGGGGGGCGCTGACCACCCGGACCTTGACCTTGTAGGTCTCGGCGCCGCCCTTGGCCTTGACCGAGACGGCGCCGGTGGCACCCTCCTGCGCGCCCGCCTGGGCCCTGAGGACCACCTGGCGGCCACCGGCCCCCGTCTGGGCCAGGTCGACCCGGTCGACCGCGGGGCTCCAGCTCGCTTCGTACTGTGCGCTGCCCGCGTCCATGCCGGTGGGCACCCAGGCGTGGCAGAGGCGCGGGATGTCGAAGGCGCGGGCCGGGCCGTCGGCGACGAGCCGGACCTCGTGGTCGGGGCAGCGCAGGACCGGCACGTCGGGACCGATCTGGACCGGGATCGTGACGTATGCCGTCTGCCCGGCCTTGTCGGCCGGCCCGGTCGCGTTGGTCACCTCGAGCATGAGGGCGGCGGGACCGACGTAGCCGTTGGTCGAGCTCAGCGTGAGGTCGGTGCCCGAGCCGGCTTGGGACTGCAGGTTCTCCGCGGGCGAGGTGGACAGGGTGTCGGGCGAGGTCAGGGTGACCTTCCCGCCGCGCGGGTCGCTGACGTAGTCGCCGAGCGCGACCTTGACCGTCGAGTCGGCGCCCATCTTGATGGTCTTGCCGTCCACGACGTACGGCGCGCCGTTGCTGCCGGCGGGCACGTAGATCAGGGCCATCGCCGAGGCGCCGTCGGCGTCCTCGATGACATAGGGCACGACGCGTGCCTGGGGTCGCAGCTGGATGCGCAGCTTGCGGCCCTCACGCGTCACGCCGTCGCCGACGAACTTGGTGATCCGCAGGCTCGCCTGGTCGCCGTCGATGTCACGGTCGTTGGCGAGGGCGTCGACGAGGATCGAGGTCTCGCCGGGCTTGACGACCCCGGTGTCGTCGACGGCCACCGGCGGGTTGTTGAAGTTCTTCTGGCCCCGCACGGTCAGCGTCGACTTCGACGGGTCGAAGAGCCCGTCCGTGATGCCGTAGGTGAGCACCTTGGCCGGGCCGTCCTCGGGCGCCACGACCTTGAAGGTGTCGTCCTTCTGCCGGGTGAACTGCCTGAGGACGTCGGGGTCGTTGAGGGTGGAGAGGTCGACGAACGACACGGAGTCGCCGGCGGCGATGAGGTCGTTGGACAGCACGTCGGCGTGCACGGTGCGGCCGGGCGCCGCGACGATGTCGTCCTCGACGGCGACCGGCGGCTGCGGGTCGCCGGGCTGCACGACGCCGACGCGGACGAAGCCCTCGCTCGTCAGGCCGAACCGGTCGCGCAGCTGGTAGCGGATGACCTCGGTGCCGGAGCTGCGCGGGTAGGCCTCGTATCGGATCGTGGCCGCTCCGAATCCGAGGACGCGGCCCAGCTTGAGGTCGACGGCCTTGCCGTCCTCGCCGACGATGCCGCTGACGAAGGTGAGGTCGCCGTCGGGGTCGACGCCGCTCGTCGGCACCGTGATGGCCAGGGTGTCGCCGGCGGTGACGCTCGCCGAGAAGCTGCGGGCGTTCGGCGGCTGGTCGGGGTACTTCACGGCGTCGGGCAGCGGGTTGATCGTGACGTTGACCCGGCCGGTGACGGCCCGTGCTCGCAGGCCCTCGGGGTAGGTGGCGTACTCCAGGATCGCGGCGGCGGGCCCCTTGAGGGCGGCCTGCTCGGGGACGTAGCGCACGACGGTGCCGGAGGCGAAGGCCTGGCCGCCGCCGGAGACCACCCGGACGCTGGCCGGGTCGAGCTTGAGCGGGATGCCCTCGCTCATCGAGTCGTTGTCGAGGACCGGGACGGTCACCGCGTCGCCGATGCGCACCGTCGCCACGTCGTCGACGACGGTGGGGCGCACGACGTCCTTGCTCTCCGGCTTCTGCACGACCGAGAGCTGCCCGACCGCGGTCTTGGTCCCGTCGCTGGTCGTGTAGCTCACGGTGGCCCGCCGGGGTGTGTCCCCCTCGGCGGGAGATGTCGCCTGGGCGCGCACCCAGCGACCCTGCACGACGGAGACCCGGAGCCAGGAGGCGCCGGTGAGGACGCGCTGGAGGACGAGGACGTCACTGCGCGGGCTGTAGTCGTTGGACAGCACGTCCGCGATGACCGGCGTCTGCCCGCGGAGCACGGCCGCGTCGGGCGTGGCGACCGGCGGCAGGTCGTCGGAGGGGGTGGGCAGGATGTCGACGCGGATGCGGCCGACGCTGACCCCGGACCCGACCTGGGCGGCATACGTCACCGTCGACGTGCCGGGCGTCTGGCCGGTCACGGTCAGCACGCCCGTGTCGAGGTTGGTGGAGAGGTTGAGCTGGCCCGGGCCCTTGACGTCCTGGGCGAGGCGCATGCGTGCCTCGGGGTCGGTGGGGTCGGCACCGGCGATGTCGTTGCCGAGCGGCTGCAGCTGCACCGGCTTGCCGACGACGGCCCGGACCACGTCGGGCTGGGTCCTCGGCGGGACCGCCTTGCTGTCCTGCTCGCTCAGCACGTCGAGCGTCACGGAGCCCTGCTGGGTGCCGCCCCGGCCGTCGTCGACCAGGTAGGCGACGGCCTGGTCGCCCTTGTCGCCCTTGGCCTTGATGGTCAGCGCGCCGGAGCCGTCGACGCCGGTGCTCGCCGGGTCGAGGGCCGACACCTGGATCGGGTCGTTCTCGGCGTCACGCCAGTCGGCGATGACACCGACACGGACGGAGCCTCCTGCGACGACGGGGTACTTCGCCCTGGCGAGCTTGGCCTGGCCGGACCGCAGCTTCGGCGGGGTGTTGACGTCGGGCCCGACGATGTGCACCGTCACCTTGGCCTTGGCGCGGCCGTTCTTGGCGGTGGTGCCGTTGTTGACGGTGTAGTCGAAGGAGAAGCTGCCGCTGGCCTCCTCGGGGACGCTGACCTGAACGGTCTGTCCGTCGGCCGACGCGGTCGCCCCGATGCCCGCGGCGTCGGGCTGGGTGACGTCGCCGGGCGAGATCGCGAGGATGGAGCCCTGTGAGTCGGAGTCGTTGTCGAGGACGTGGAGCGTCGACGTGCGGCCCGGGCGCACCTGCAGGTTGTCGGGCTGGGCCTTCGGCGGGGTGCGGCTCACCTGGTCGTCGACGAGGTTCTCGTCCTTCTTCTTGTTCTTGTTGTCGGTCTGCGGCGGCGGGATGACCGAGTTCCAGTTGTCGATCTTGACCTTGTCGCGGTCGATGTCCCACACGTCGCCCGAGTCGAGGTCGTTGAGCACGATGAGGCCGCGGTTGACGCGGAGCTTCACGCCGTCGGTGCGCACGCCCTTCTTCATGGCCCCGAGGTCGACCGTGTCGGCGTCGGTGGGACTGCCGCAGTTGCGGCCGTAGAAGACATGCGACGCGCCGGCCCACGCGGCATGGATGCAGCTCGCCAGACGCACCGGGGCCGAGAGGAAGAGCTGCTGGCCCGGGGCGGCCTGGGTCAGCTTCACGCCGCCCACCGTCGGGCTGTCCTGGGTGAGGGGCACCTGGGTCAGCTGCGCCTCGTCCTGGATCAGGACCGTGGTCGCGTCGGGCCCGGGCTGCTGCAGGGCCGCGAATGCCGGGTTGCCCGGCTCGGCGCTGCCGACCGAGAGCTGCTGGGGCTTCTCGAGGGCGTCCGAGTAGAGCCGGCCGGTGCCGGAGTCCCACACCACCCAGTGCGTGCCCACCGCCGTGACCTGCGCCGACTTCGAGGTGAATCCGAGCTTCGTCGTCACCGCCTTGCCGTATGCGTTGCCCTCGGGGCGCAGCACGGTGACGGTCCCGGACTCGCCGGACACGGCATACACGGACCCGTCGACGCCGACCGCGACGGCGGCGTTGCCGCCCACCTTGGCGAGCGGCTTCGCCTGGGTCTGCAGGCCGTCGAGCCCGCCGATGCCGGAGGGGTCCTCGACCCGCTGCGCGCGAACCTCCCCCTTGGCGGGGTCGATCATCGCGATGGTGGCGCCTCGCAGGTCGACGAGCGGCGCGGTGAAGACGCGGTTGCCGGTCGCCGTGCTCGCCTTGGGCAGGACGATCGCCTGCTCGGCGGCGAGGGTGCCCTCCGCCGGGTTGATCGGGACGATCTGGTTGCTCGCGCGGGAGTAGCCGACGATCTGCGGGCCGTCCTGGAAGACGTCGAGGCCCGAGCCGCTCGAGCCGTCGGAGAGCACGCCGGCGTCGAGCTGGCCGGCCGGCTTGTTCATGCGACCGAAGCGCGCCTGCTCGGCGTTGGTGACCCAGATGCCGCCGTCGTTGAGGTCGGCCTTGCGCACCACCTCGCCCTCACTGCGGGTCGCGAGCCAGACGAGCAGGCTCGCGACGAGCGCGACGACGACGGTGGAGGCGATCCCGACCCGTCGCTTGGTGGCGGCGGTGCTCATGCGTTCCCCTGTTCGGCCGTGACCATCCGGTCAGCGGCCCGCTCTGCTGCGGTGGCTGTCGTGCTGGCTGAGGTGGTGCAGGCGTCGGCGGGCCCGTCGAGGAGGGCGAGGTCGTCCTCCGTCACGAGCTTGGTCGAGAGCGCGTGCTCCACGAGCCGGGCCTTGCGGTTGGTCGCGAGCTTGCCCACACCGCCGTGGAGGCCGCGGGTGCCGGCGTCGGCCAGCTTCTGGCAGACGTTGTCGAGCTTGCGGTTGAAGCGGGTGAGGGTCCAGCCGAGACGCTCGGCTGCGGCGGCAGAGGAGGGTATCTGGCTCGTACCCGCTTCACGGCGCCGGAGGAACGGCTCGCAGAGCGCCACGACGAGCAGCTTCTGGTCCGGCGTCAGCGACACCCGCCCCACCGTGGCGGCGCCGACCTCCTCCTCGGAGCCGTCCGCGTTCCCGGCACCCGCCGCCTCGGCTGTCACCGTCTTGAACACCGGGCTCGCGACGTGGATCTCGAAGTCGTAGGTGGTCGGGCCGGCGGTGAACCACACGAGGAGCTTCTTCATGGCGAGCGGGATGCGGGCGCCGGGGTTGAGGAAGGCCTGGAAGAGGCCCTGCTCGTCGGCGACGGTCGCCGTCAGCGTCGAGCCGGTGTTGCTCAGCCACCAGAAGCCGGCCTCGTGCGAGACGACGAGGAACGTCCGATGCAGGTAGGGGTTGTCGTCGATCTCGACATCACCGGTGCGGCCGATGGTCAGACCGGTGTCAGGTGACACGGAGCGCTCCTCGCCGCAGAACACGACGGTCACCTTGCTGTGGATCACGATCAGGTCCCCTAATCCCTGTCGAGCGCCCGCAGCCCGCACCGTGCCGCCCGGTTGTCGGCGGCCGGGTGCGGGAGATGCGGCTTTACGGAAGTTCGTGCCGGTTTGGTGCTGTCGGAGTCGAGGGTGCCGCCCCGGACCCGCGATGTCTACCCGCCGGCATACTCACGCGCTCGCGCCGGTCGGTCACGGCGGTCACTGGGCGGTCTCGCACTGGACGGGCGAGCCCGGGGAGGTCTGGCCCGACCGGCCGACGAGGACGGTGGCGCAGACCCGGGTGCCCTTGGGCGCCTTGACCGAGTAGGACATCGCCGATACCCGGACTGCCTTGGCGCGCTTGGGGTTCCCGGCATCGGAGGGAGTCGGGCCGAGCCACAGCACGTAGACGTTCTTCGCCGACGTGTCGGAGTAGTTCCACGTGAAACGGACGCTCCCGCGACTCGACACGGCCGACAGGGTCGGCTTGTCGAAGAGGCCCTGCCCGATGGCGCTGTCGTCGCCCGGCATGGACACGGTCGGGCTGGGGGTGACGACAGCCGGGGTGGGCTCCGCGCCGGGGCGAAACACGAGGAAGAGCACGAGCCCGGCGAGGACCACGACCCCCGCCACGAGGCCCCACAGCACCGCCGGCCGCGCCAGCGGCGACGGCGACGGTGCAGCCGCGGGGGGCGGGCCGGCCTGGGCACCCGAGGCGCCGCCCGCCCGCCGGACCGTCGCGTGGTCGGAGGCGTCCGACTCGAGCGGTGCCGTCCAGCTGTGGACGGGGTCGGTGACCGCGGCCGGGCGCACGGGCGCGGCGGACGGCATACTCCCTTGGCTCGCCGGACTCGGGAACGGAGTGGGCGACCATCGTTGGCCTCCCGCGTCCGGGCGGCGACGCGTCTCGTCGTCGGGTGCCGTCGGGGACGGACCCACGGGCTGCGCGACGACCGTCTGCGGGGCCTTGACCCGGGTGCGGTCCTCGTCGTCGACGGAGGCGCCCGTGGGCGAGCCGGACGTCTGGCTCACCAAAGTCGTGTGGCCCTGCTCGTCGAGCACGACGATCGGGGTGCGGCCCAGGCGCTGCTGCTGCTCGACGGCCTGCAGGGCCCGCGCGAGCTCGAGGGCCGAGGACGGCCGGTGCGCAGGATCCTTCGCCATCGCCTGCGCCAGCAGGCGCTCGAGGCCCGGGGGCACGTCCTGGCGACCCGTCGGCGGGAGCGGCGTGCTGCGGATGCGGGGCATCAGGGCGTATGCGGAGTTGTCGCCCCCGGGCACCTCGAACGGCGAGCGCCCGACGAGGAGCTGCCACAGCGTCGCCGCCAGCGAGTAGACGTCGGATCGTTCGTCGCCGTTGCTCTGGCCGTAGAGCACCTCGGGGGGCGCCCACGGCACGGAGACGCCGACGTCGTCGGTGGTCTCGGCCTCGACGTCGCCCTCGCGGGCGCCGCGGCCGGCGATGCCGAAGTCGGTGAGTCCCGGCGCGCCGTAGGCGCTGACGAGGACGTTGGCCGGCTTGATGTCGCGGTGCGTGATGCGCGCGCGGTGCGCCGTCTCGACGGCACTGGCCAGCTGGATCCCGGTGCGCAGCACGTCCTCGACGGAGAAGCGCTCGGCCCGCGCCCGCATCGCCAGGTTGGGCGGCGGGTAGTACTTCATGACGAGGTAGGGACGGCCGTCGTCGGAGGTTCCCGACCGGAAGACCTGGACGATGTAGGGGTGGTCGCCGAGGGCCGCCATCGTGTCGGCCTCCTCGACGAACTGCTGGCGCAGCGCGTCGGTGAGGCCCTCGGCCTTGAGCACCTTGACCGCGACCGGCATGCGAGGGCTCTGCTGCTCGTAGAGGAAGACGTCGGCGTAGCCTCCGGAGCCGAGAGGCTGCACGAAGACCAGCCCCGGGATCTTCGGCGGGGTTCCCTTGCGCGATGCCATCAGAGCGCGGCCTCGAAGGTGAAGGAGACCTCGTCGGCCATGGACACGAGTGAGCCGGGCTCGAGGACCTGCTGGTCGTTGGCGCGCAGGCGCACGGGGCTGCCACCCGGGAGAGTGACCGTCGTGCCGTTGGTGGTGCCGAGGTCGCGGATGAGCACGTGCCAGCCCTCCAGGATGACCTCGACGTGGTTGCGCGAGATGTCACGCTCGGGGCTCGGGACCTTGACCACGTGTGGCCGGTCGTGGGCGGCCAGGCCGTCGCCGAGCTTCGGTGCGCGGCCGAGCAGCACGCTGCGGTCGAGGGTCACGACGTCGCCGGTGGACAGGCGCAGGACGCCCAGCGGCGGCCGCGGCATCGTGAACGGGCCCTGCGGCGGGATGCCTGCACCGCACACGCGACACCGGTCGCTGTGCGGGGGCGTCGGGTGCCCCGCCGAGCACAGGACGGCGAGCACGCTGGGGCCGGAGATCGCCTGGTTCCGGGCGGCGTCGCGGGCGGCGAGCAGCGCGCTGCGGTCGACGGTCAGCTCCCCGTCGTCGTCCCCGCCGTCCGTGCCGAGGTCGGGGCCGGTGGCCGCAGCCATGGTCGGGGGCGCTGGAGGGGTCGGGGGTGCCGAAGGGGTCGGGCGCGGCATGACGGGCACGTCGAACGTCGGCTCAGCGGGCGGCCGGGCCGTCGGGTATGCCGTCGCGCCCGTCACGGGTGCGCCGGGCGCGGGCACCGGGCTCCGGCCCGGGGGCGCCTGCGGCGGGAGCGGGAGCGGTGGCGGCGGAGGCGGCGTGGGAGGTGTGGTCACCGGAAGGGAAGGTGCGGCCACCACGGGAGGGACGACAGGGGCAGGGCCGGCCGAGGGTGCATGTGCTGGTGCCGGTGGTGGTGTGGGCGGGACCGTCGAGATGAGCGGGGTCGCCTCCGGGGCGCGAACGCCCGGCGGCGGCGTGTTCATCGGCGGCAGCAGGCTGGGCGGCGGGGGCGGGGTGTGCCGGCCGGAGAACGTCGGGACCTCGGGCTCGGGCTTGGGCACCTCTGGGGCGGCCGCCGGGCTGGCCCACGGCACCGACGAGATGAGGCCGCCCTCGGTCACTTCGGTCACCTCGGGCACGTCGGCCACGGCAGGGACGGCCTGCGGGGGAACCTCCGCCGCCGGAGCGAGGTTGGTCACGGGCGCCTCGCTCGCGTCGGCGACGGCAGGGACGGAGGGCATCCCGTCCTCGCCCGCATCGTCGTCGTCCTCCGACCGGGCCAGCTCGGCCAGGACCCGGCGGTGCTCATCGGCCGCCGTGGTGTGGCCGAAGAGGTAGTCGTAGCTCGGGGCTACCGGAGCTACCTCCTGCTCGTCCTGGTCGTGCGGGTCAGCGGTGTGGAGGGAGCCGGACCCGCCGCGGGTCGTTCGAACCGGCTCCGGGGCGCGCTCCGGCTCGATGACGGGCCGGGCCGCCCACGTCGACTCGAGGTCCCGGGGCGCTGCCGGGGGCAGGTCGTCGGCAGCAGGCCGGTCGGCGGCGGGAACCGGTGCCGAGACCGGCTCGGCGACCTGGGCCCGGGCCGGGCCCGGCCCTGGGGGCACCGGGACCACCGGCGGAGATGACGGCGCCGGCGGCCTGACCGAGGCCCACGAGCGCAGAGCGACAGAAGGCAGAGCGTCAGCGACGGGAGGGGCGACGGGAGGGGCGGCGGGAGCGGCGGGCTGTGGCGTCGCCCAGCTGCGGTCCCAGCGACTGCTCCTCGACGGCTCGGGCGCTGAAGCGGACGTGGCGGGCGGCTGCTCGTCGGCGCCCGGCGGCTGGGCGTCGACGACCGACGACTCGGGAGCAGCGGCTCTGGGCTTGGGGGCGGACTCGGCCACGGGCTGGGTCCCGGATCCGGGTGCCGGCTCGGCCACGGGCTCGGGCACCGGCAGGTGGGACGGGGAACTGGCCGGCGGCTGGAGTGCGGAGGCGGCACCCACGGCCAGGTCACCCGCGACGGCCGGCTCGAGGGCCCCGTCGACCTTCTGGCTGTCGCCCTGCTGACCCTCGCCCAGCTGACCGTCAGGCAGCCCGGCCTGCAACGTCTGCGGCGGCGTGGGCTGCGACCGCTCCGACTCCTCGAGCACGCGAAGGACGACGCGTTCCGGGTGGTCGGGAAGGTCGAGGTCGGTCCAGACCCGGCTGCTCGTGGCGCGCACGTCGTGCTCGGTGCCGTCGTCGAGGGTCACGAGCGCCGAGACCGGGCCGAAGGCGACGACGCGGGTGCGCGGCTGCCAGTGCACGCCGACGAAGTGGTGCGCCTTGCGCACACCGCCGGCGGTCAGCACCTCGATGACGTCGTCGAGGTCACCGCCGTCGGCGGCGTCGCTCGCGGTGATGGTGCGGTCGTCGTCCTCGTCCAGACCGATGAGCAGGTGCATGCCGGGACCCCCGATGTGCGTCCACCCGTCGGGGGCCCGTTCGACGATGACAGCTGGGACATCGGACGGGCCACTCACGTCTACGACCTGCTCTCCCCTGATGAGCCGTTCATGGTCTCGCGCGGGGTGGTGTCCTCGTCGACGTCGGAGTCGGCACCGTGCCCCTGCACCGCGACGACGATAGCAGTGACGTTGTCGCGTCCCCCGGCCTCGACGGCCGCGCGCACCAGGGCGTCGGCCGCGTCCTCGGCGTCGGGGTGCTCGCCCAGGACCGACTCGATCTCCTCGAGGGTCAGCTCGTTGGAGAGGCCGTCCGAGCAGATGACGAAGACCTCGCCCGGGTAGGGCGGGAAGACCCACGTGTCGACGGCGCCCATCGGGTCGCGGCCCAGGGAGCGGGTCACGATGTTGCGGCCCGGGTGCCGGTGCGCCTGCTCGGGGGTCAACAGCCCGCGCTCGACCAGCTCCCACACCTCGGAGTGGTCGACGGTGACCTGCGACAGGTGCCCGTCGAGGAGCCGGTAGACGCGGGAGTCACCGATGTTGAAGACGGCCCAGTGCCGCGAGCCCCCGACCGAGACGAGCGCCAGCCCTGCGACGGTCGTGCCCATGCCGGTCTGGTCGGGGTGGTGCGCGGCCGAGGCGAGGATGCGCCGGTTCGCCTCGCCGACCTGCTCGACGATGTCCCCCACCTGCAGGGCGGGGCGGTCGGCGAGCTCGACCACGGTCTCGGCGGCGATCCGGCTCGCGACCTCCCCCGCGGCGTGGCCACCCATCCCGTCGGCGACGACGTAGACGGTGCCGCGCACGAGCACGGAGTCCTCGTTGTGGCGGCGCACGCGTCCCACGTCGGTGGCAACGCCGGCGGCGATCGTGGGCATCGTCGCGCTCATGACGCGGCGCCTTCGGTGGTCCACGGGAGGACTCGCACCGTGGTCAGCACCTGGCGGATCACCTCGTAGTCGGCCCCGGCCTCCGAGCCGCCCACGGCGCCGGTCAGCTGCACCACGTGCCCTGCGGCTGCGCCGGAGGGGACGTGGTGGAAGAGGTTGGCCTGCAGCACGGTCTCGACGTCGGCGTCGGGCCAGGTCGCGTCGCACCCGACGAAGTGGGCTCCGCCGAGCTGCGCCGCATACGGCTCGGAGACGCCGCCCCCACGGGTGGCGGCCAGGGACGCGACCTGATCGAGCGACTCCTCGACCCGGTAGGCGGGACCGCACTGCTCGATGGTGACCACCACGTTGGGCGCGAACGCCCCCTCGCGCGGGAGCCGGGCCGCCATGGTCGTGCCGGGCGCGTGCGCCGGCTCCCATCCCTCGGGCACGTCGAGGGTCACCGCCGGCTGGCCCGGGAAGTCCGCGCTCGGGTACGCGAGGGTGGTCATGGCTGGTTCCTTTCGGTCGTTCCCGCAGGCTCGGGGACGGCGCGGTCAGTCAATCATTCACGACAGGCCGTGTCAGATCAGCGGACGGGACGTCGCCGGGCGGTACGGGGCGGACGAGGTGCGCCCGAGCGTACGTGCAGGCGCGCAGGCGTGCGATGGGAAGGACTGCCCCATTCGGGCGCCTACCCGAACGCCCGTATGCCGTCAGGCCGGGGTCTCGCGCCGCGCCCACCACGCGAGCAGCTTCTCGCGGGCGGCGTCCTTGCCGATCGGGCCGTCGTCGAGCCGGACCGCCAGGAGGTAGTCGTAGGCCTCGCCGAGCACCGGGCCCGGCCGGATGCCCAGGGCCTGCGCGATCTCGTTGCCGTTGAGCTCGGGCCGCATGCTCGCCAGCTCCTCCTCGGCCGCCAGCCTCTCGATGCGCTCCTCGAGGTCGTCGTAGGCGCGCGAGAGCCGCTGCGCCTTGCGGGCGTTGCGGGTCGTGCAGTCTGATCGGGTCAGGCGGTGCAGCCGGGGCAGCAGGGGCCCGGCATCGGTGACGTAGCGGCGCACCGCCGAGTCGGTCCACTGCCCATCGCCATAGCCGTGGAAGCGCAGGTGCAGCTCGACGAGGCGCGCGACCTGCTTGGTCGTGTCCTTGTCGAAGCGCATCGCCTTGAGCCGCTTGCTCGCCAGCTTGGCGCCGACGAGCTCGTGGTGGTGGAAGGAGACGCCGCCCCCGTCCTCGAACCTGCGGGTCGCCGGCTTGCCGATGTCGTGGAGCAGGGCCGCGAGCCGCAGCACCAGGTCGGGGCCGGGGACCGACTCCGGAGGACCGTCGGCCGGCCCTTCGAGGTCTATCGCCTGCTCGAGCACGATGAGCGAGTGGTGGTAGACGTCCTTGTGCCGGTGGTGCTCGTCGAGCTCGAGCCGCAGCGCCGGCAGCTCCGGCAGGAACACGTCCGCGAGGCCGGTGTCGACCAGCAGCGTCAGCCCGAGCCGGGGGTCGGGCGACAGGAGGAGCTTGGTGAACTCGTCGCGCACGCGCTCGGCCGAGATGATCGAGAGCGTGCCGGCGCGGTCGGTCATCGCCGCCCGCACCTCGGGAGCCACCTCGAAGCCGAGCTGTGAGGCGAAGCGCGCCGCGCGCATCATCCGCAGCGGGTCGTCCGCGAAGGACTCCTCCGGCGCCGACGGGGTCATCAGGCGCTGCTGCACGAGGTCCGACAGGCCACCGTGGACGTCGACGAACTCGAGGCTGGGCAGCCGGATCGCCATGGCGTTGACCGTGAAGTCGCGCCGCACGAGGTCGCCCTCGAGGTTGTCGCCGAACATCACCTCCGGCTTGCGGGAGGTCCGGTCGTAGGTGTCGGCACGGTAGGTCGTGATCTCGATGACGTGCGAGCCCTTGCGCAGGCCGATGGTCCCGAAGTCGCGGCCGATGTCCCAGTGGGCGTCGGCCCAGCCGGTGACCACCTCGAGGATCTGGTCGGGCAGGGCGTCCGTCGTCAGGTCGAGGTCGGGCGAGACCCGGCCGAGGAACGCGTCGCGCACCGGTCCGCCGACGAGGGCCAGCTCGTGCCCCGACGCCGCGAAGCGCTCCCCCAGCCCGGTCAGGAGCGGGAGCACGGGCGCGAGCCGGGCGACCGCTGCGCGCAGCAGCGGCAGCCCGGCCTCGGCTGGCCGGTTGCCGTCGGGCTCGGGCGTGTCGGATCGGTCTCGCACCCGCCCAGCCTAGTGAGCGTGCGGGCCGCTCCCGACCGCACGCATCCGCGTCCGCGACCCCGCCCCAAGGACAGGGGCACTCATTGTCTGGCCCGTTATGGTGGCGATGTGAGCGCCCAGCCCGTCCCCAGCCCCGTGTCGGGGAGGCGCCTGCCCGCGGTCGAGGAGCGCTCCGCCGGCGGCATCGTGGTGGACGTGCGCGAGGGCCTGGCCCTGATCGCCGTCATCGCCCGGCGCAACCGGGCGGGACGCATCGAGTGGTGCCTGCCCAAGGGCCACGTCGAGCCGGGCGAGACGCTCGTCGAGACAGCTGCGCGCGAGGTGGCGGAGGAGACCGGCATCGTCGGTCGGGTCCTGATCGAGCTCGGCACCATCGACTACTGGTTCGCCACGTCGGACAAGCGCGTGCACAAGTTCGTGCACCACTACCTGCTGGAGGCCACGGGTGGTGAGCTGTCCATCGAGAACGACCCCGACCACGAGGCCATCGACGTCGCCTGGATCCGCCTCGACGAGGTCCACCGCAGACTGACCTTCCCCAACGAGCGCCGCATCGCACAGGCGGCGTGGAACCGGCTGGCGGGGACGGCGTGATCCTCTGGGGGTCGCGGCGTCCGGGATCGAGCGGGCGTCGCGTGACCCGCCTCGTGCGCTCCCTCGCCACCACCGCGACCGCGCTGGCGGCGCTGGGCGCCACCGTCTCCAGTCCCGTCCCCGGCCCTGCGGCGGCCGCGGTGCCGATCGCTCTCGACCCGACGGCGTATGCCGCCACCTCGCTCCCGGCCTCCCTCCCGCTGTCCACCTCCGCCGCGCCGCGCCGGGCGGTGGTGCCCGCCAGGGACACCGCGGTCGTGGTGCTCGCAACCATGGCACCGGCCGTCGTGAAGCCCGGAGCCGACGTCAAGGTGACCGGCACCATCACCGCTCCGACCACGGGCCCGCTGTCGAGCCCCGAGGTGCGCATCGTCCGCGGCGACGTCGCGGTGAACCAGAAGGCGGCCCTCGACGACTGGGCGTCCGGCCGCACGAAGGAGTCGGGGCGGACCGTGTCCACGACCCGGCTCCCGACCGTGGCCGCCGGCCACACCCAGGCCTTCAGCGCCACCGTGCCCTGGGAGCAGCTCCGCTCCCCCGAGGCCTTCGCGGCGCTGCCCCTCTCCGTCGACGTCGTCCAGTCGGGCGCGTCCGAGCCGACCGGCTCCACGCGGACCTTCGTCGCCTGGAACGGCCGCAAGGAGTACGTCCCGCTCGACGTCGCCACCGTCCTGCCCGTCACGCTCGACCCCGACCCCCGCGTCTTCTCCCGCGACGACGCCACCCGGCTGCAGGCGTGGCAGAGGGCCATCGGACCGGCCTCCCGCGTGACACGCATCGTGCAGGGCACGCGCGGCTCCACGGTCGACCTCGCCGTCGACCCGTCGGTCCTTGGCCCGGCACCCACCGCTCCGACCGCCGCGGCCGACGCCGGCAGCGCCACGCCGCCCACGGGGGCCGGCAACCAGCCCACGAGTCCGGGCACGGCCACCACCCGTCCAGCGACGCCCTCGAGCAACGACGCGACCACGCCCGCAACCCCCACCCCCTCCGGGAGCACCGCCCCGGGCCCCCCGGCGACCGGTGCGCCGTCCGCCTCGCAGGCCATCACGTCGCTCGGGGACGACCTCGTCGCGAAGCTCCGCGGCCGCAGCCTGTGGGTCCTGCCGTATGCCGACGCCGACGTCGCGGCGACCGCCGACGTCGACGCCGCCAGCTCCATCGTGCGTGACCTCGTCGGCCGCGCGAGCACGCTCGCGTCCCACTTCGGCTCGGCGGCGCACACCGACATCGTGTGGCCGGTGGACGGGCTGCTCCCGCCCGGCCGCGAGGCCGGCATCCGGACCCTGCTCTCGGGCACCCCGGTCAAGAAGCCGGCCGGCATCGTCGTCAACGCGGCGGCCGTCACGAAGCCGACCACCTACACCCCGACCGCGCGGCGCGTCACGAGCGCGGGGACCCGGCTGCTCGCGTACGACACGCGCCTCTCGTCGGTGCTGCCGAGGCGCACCGACCCCAGCCCGGTCCTGTCGACGCAGCGCTACCTGGCCGAGACGCTCGTGCTTCTCGGCGAGCGCGCCGGCACCGCCCGCTCCGTGCTCGTGGCCGCGCCGCGCACCTACGACCCCGACCCCGCGAGCCTCTCCTCCTTCCTCGCGGCGACCTCCAGCGCCCCGTGGCTGCACCCCGTCAGCGTCGCCTCCCTGCTCGCCGACAGCGGCGAGGACAAGGCGCAGCCCCAGACGGCGTGGTCGCGGACGGCTCCGGGCACTGCCCCGGCACCGGTACTCACCGCGCGGCGCCTCGCGCAGCTCGCCCACCAGCGCGACACCCTGCTCAGCGTCTCCTCGGTGCTGAGCAACGGCGAGGAGTTCGAACGCACCTACCGGGAGGTGCTCGACCACCTGACGAGCGTGCGCTGGCGATACGAGCCCAGGGCCTGGCCGGCCCTGGCCAACTCCGTTGCGGCCGACGTGCGAGCCGCCACGAGCGCGATCCGTGTCGTCCCGCGCACGAGCACGATCAACCTGCTCGCCGAGAACGGCACCCTGCGCATCACCGTGGAGAACGGCCTCGACTACACGGTCGAGAACATCCGCCTGCGCCTCGTGCCCGACAACCCTCGCATCCGCGTCGTGGCGCAGCCGGCTCCGGTGACGATCGGACCGTCGTCGCGCACCAACGTCCCGGTGGAGGTCGCGGCCGTCGCCGCCGGCCGGGCGCAGATCCGCGCCTTCCTCACGACCGCCGACGGCACCGTCATCGGCTCGGCGGCCACCATCCCCGTCGCCGCGAACCCGCTCGATGCCACCATCTACTGGGTCGGCGGGGTGCTCGTCGGGCTCGTCCTGCTCGTCGGCGTCGTGCGCGCGGTGCGCAAGGGCACCTCGCGCGTCGACCAGATCGCCGACATCGAGGCCGTCACCGCGGCACACGAGTCCCTCGGCGATGCGCACCACGGAGATGGCACATGAGTCGGCCTAGGATGGGGCCCAGCCACGCATCCACGAAGGACTGGACGAGGGGAGGGTGACGCACGTGCAGGGAGTCGGACCCGGAACCGTTCTGGGAGGCCGCTACGCGGTCACGCTGCGCACCTCCGAGGGCGCCCACCACGAACGATGGCGCGCCACGGACCACACCCTCGAGCGCGACGTCGTGCTCGTCTGCTTCGCCGCCGGGTCGTCCCTGGCCGCCGCGGCGCTCGACGCGGCCCGGCGGGCCGCCGGCATCGAGGACCCCCGCCTCGTGCGCGTGCTCGACGTCGGCACCGACCAGGGGGTCGGCTTCATCGTCGAGGAGCCCCTGACGGGGGCGTCACCCCTGTCGCACCTGCTGCAGAGCGGTGGCCTGGCAGCCGACGAGGTGCGGCGCCTGACCGGCGAGGCGGCGACGGCGCTCGACAAGGCCACCCACCGGGGCCTGCACCACCTGGCCCTCACCCCCAGCTCGCTGCTGCGCATGCCCGACGGCGCGGTCAAGGTCCGCGGCCTCGCCACCGAGGCAGCCCTCACCGACGCCGACCGGCTCTCCGACGAGCGGGCGTCCCGTGCTGACGCCGTCGGCCTCGTCAAGCTCGCGTATGCCGGCCTGACCGGTCGCTGGCCCATGGTGGCCGTCGACGACGGGCTGATCGCCGCAGGAGGCCCGGTGGGCCTCGAGTCCGCGCCCACGATCGTCGGCGGCGTGGCCGCCCCCTCCGAGATCGCCGCCGGGGTGCCCAACGACCTCGACCTCATCTGCCGGATGACCCTGGGTGAAGGCCGGCGCGGACCGGTGTCACCCGGCGACCTCGCCCTCCAGATCGCCCCGTGGCCCGCCGAGCCGCCCACCTCCGACGGCGCGTCGGGCATCGGCCTGCAAGGTCAGGGCCGACAGGCCCAGAGCGGACAGGGCACGGGCCAACAGGGCAGGGGCGACCGGCTGTCGCCCGGTGCGACCCGCGTCCTCCCGGCCGTCGGTGCAGCCGGCGCCGCGGTCCTCGGTGCCGGCTCGGGTGCCGGCGCCGCCGCTACCTCGCGCGCCGGCGGTCGGTCCGGCGCGTCCGGCCGGTCGCTCCGTTCGGACCGGGCGTCGCAGAGCGGTCAGCCGGTCGGCAGGGAGGCGAGCACCGTCGCCTTCGACCAGCTGGCCGACACGGGTTCGGGCGCCGGTCGGGACGCGGCGGCAGGAGCGCGCTCCGCTGACACCCTCGAGCACCCACGGGTCGACGGCACGTCCGCCGACCACGCCAAGCGCATCGCGCCCGGGGTGGCCGCCGCCGCAGCGGCCGCCGGAGGCGTGGCAGGGGCCATCGGTGACCGGGTGGGCTCCTTCGCCCGGGCAGCGGCCGACAAGGCGGCGGCCCGCGCCGCCGAGCGCCGGGCCGCGCACGACGACTACGACGGCGAGGAGATCGACCTCGACGACGCCCTCGACGAGGCGCCCGCCACGCGGCTCGAGCCGCCGCTGCCCGTGCTGGGACGTGAGGCTCCCGAGGCACCCAGCGGGGCGCAGGCGCGCATCGCACTGGCCATCGTGGGTGTGCTCGTGCTCCTCGCGATGGTCATCGGCGTCCAGAACGTCGCGAAGATCGGCCAGCACGATCCCGCCACGGCCGTCACCGTCACCAAGACACGCGCCCCGAGCGCGACCCGACCGGCGCCGAGCTCGAGCTCCCGGCCGGCGCCCACCACCACGACCCCGGCGCCGCCCGCGGCCCCGGTCTCGATCACGGGCGGCACCGGGTTCGACCCGCAGGACGGCACCGAGTCAGACCAGAGCGCCGTAAAGGCCTTCGACGGCTCGACCGACAGCGGGTGGAGGTCGCGCTGGTACGGCAGCCCGACCTTCAACGGCAACAAGGACGGCGTCGGCCTGCTGCTCGACCTCAGCGCACCGACCGTCGTCAAGGAGGTCGTCCTCGACCTGCCGAAGGCACAGGACGTCACCGTCTACGCCACCGACTCGAGCTCCACACGCTCCCTGGACGGCGCCCAGAAGATCGGCTCCGCGAGCGACGCCACCGGCACGGTGACCATCAAGCCCGAGGGCACGCTCAAGGCCGCCAGCAAGATCATCGTCCTCGTCACCAAGGCCGCGCCGGCCGAGTCGAGCAACCACTACCGCGCCCAGATCAGTGAAGTCACGGTGCACTGACCGTGATCCCGGGGGGTGCTGGACCGGTCGCCGACCCGAGCGACCGGGAGCTGCTGGCACGGCACGTCGCCGGTGACGACCAGGCCTTCGCCGAGCTGTTCCGGCGGCACAAGGACCGGATGTGGGCCGTCGCCCTGCGCACCGTGCGCGACCCTGAGCTCGCCGCAGACTGCGTTCAGGACGGCTTCATCGCGGCCTTTCGGCGCGCCGACTCCTTCCGCGGGGAGGCGGCGGTCACCACGTGGCTGCACCGCATCGTCGTCAACGCGTGCCTCGACCGGCTGCGCCGCCGCCGGCCCACGACGGAGCTGCCCGAGTACGAGCTCGCCGACCGCCACGACCACCACGCGTCCACCGAGGTGCGCCTGGACATCCAGGAGGCGCTCGCCGCGCTGCCCGAGGGCCAGCGGGCAGCGCTCGTGCTGGTCGACATGCACGCGGTTCCCGTGGCCGAGGCGGCCGTGATCCTCGGTGTGGCCGAGGGAACCATCAAGTCGCGCTGCGCACGGGGTCGCGCGGCACTCGCCCAGCGGCTGGGACTGACCCCGGGCGTTCGCCCCGTCGAGACGCACTGAGCCACGCCCCACGTCGGTCGGGCCCCACCGGGCCCCGTCCCCGGTCGGCCCTCCCAGCCGAGAATGGTTGAATCCCGGTGGAACCCAGGGACCCCGGGGGGCCGTCGAAACCCTGGCGACCGGCATACCCCCTGCCTGCCTGACGACCACCGCACGCCCTGCCCGAAGGACCACATCCGTGGACGAGCCCGCGCACACCCCTGAGCGCTTCCCCGAGCCCGAGCCCGATCCCGAGCTCGAGCCCGAGTTCGACCCTGAGCTCGACCCTGCCGAGCTGGATGCCCGCCACGGTGCTGCATCGGACTCCGACCAGGAGCCCGACGCTGGTCCGGGGACCGACCTGGACCCGGAGCTCGACCGGCACGTGCGCGCCCTCCTCGCCGACGCGCCCGAGGCCGGCCCCATGCCCGCGGAGGTGTCCCGGCGCATCTCCACAGCCCTGCTCGAGGAAGCCCGGCTGCGCGTCGACCCGGGACCCCTTGCAACCGTGCGCAGCAAACAAGGCCGACACGGCGCCGACGGGCGGCGGGCCGACACCGGCGGCGACCTCCTCCAGCTGCCGTCGGCCCCAAGCCGTCGCCGGCCCGCCTACCTCATCGCCGCGGTGGCGGCGGCGGCCGCCGTCGTGGCGGTCGGCGCCTCCGCGTTGCACGTGACGAAGCGCCCCAACGGCGCAGCCGCACTCGGGGGCGGCTACCCCTCCGGAGCGCCGGCGACGAGCCCCGCGGCTCCCACGCCGGCTCCCGGGAACGGCGGGCTGCACATCCAGCTCAGCCGCACGGCCTACACCTCGAGCGGCCTCGCCGCGCAGGCGCGCACCCTCCTGAACCACCCGGGCCCCTCCATCGGCGAACTCGCCGCCGAGTCGCCGGCGATCGGTCCCATCGCGACCTCCATCGGCCTTGAGTCCTGCCTCGAGGCGATCGGTGCCGTCGACGCCACCCGCCCCGCTCCCGACACGGTGTCGGCCGACCTGGCCACGTTCGACGGCAGGCCCGCTGCGGTCGTCGTCGTGACGCGCAGTGGCACGAGCACCGCCTGGGCCGTCGAGCGGAGCTGCACGACCGGCGCACCGGGGATCCTCGCGGGCGCCACGCACGTCCCCTGAGTCGCTCCGCTCGCGTCGTGACGAGCGCCGGCACGAGCAGATAGACGAGCGGCCGGACGTGCCGGCTGGGAACAAGCACCACCTAGGATCGGTTGTAGCCCACGCGACCAGACCCGTGCCTGCACCGGCCCATGCCGGCGACAGGGGCACGGACCTCGGCCACGCGCGCACGAACCCAGAGCCTCACGAGGAGCACGTCACCATGTCGAGTCCGGACACCGTCCGCAACGTCATCATCATCGGCTCGGGCCCAGCGGGCTACACGGCGGCCGTCTACGCCGCCCGCGCCAACCTCGAGCCGCTCGTGTTCGAGGGCGCCGTGACCGCCGGTGGGGCCCTGATGAACACGACCGACGTCGAGAACTTCCCCGGCTTCAAGGACGGCATCATGGGGCCCGACCTCATGGACAACATGCGTGCCCAGGCCGAACGCTTCGGGGCCGAGCTCGTCACCGACGACGTCACCGCCGTCGACCTGACCGGTGAGGTCAAGACCGTCACCGACGGCGCCGGCACCGTCCACCGCGCTCGCTCGGTCATCCTCGCCATGGGCTCGGTCTACCGCGAGCTCGGCCTGCCGCGCGAGAAGGAGCTCTCGGGCCACGGCGTCTCCTGGTGTGCCACCTGTGACGGCTTCTTCTTCCGCGACCAGGACGTCGCCGTGGTCGGCGGCGGCGACTCCGCCATCGAGGAGGCGACCTTCCTGACGAAGTTCGCCCGCACCGTCACCATCATCCACCGCCGCGACTCCCTGCGTGCCAGCAAGATCATGGCCGAGCGCGCCCACGCCAACGAGAAGATCCGCTTCGCCTGGAACTCCGAGGTCGTCGAGCTCCACGGTGAGGGCAGGCTGACCGGAGTCACGCTGCGCGACACCGTGACCGGCGAGACCCGCGAGCTGGCGGTCACGGGCCTGTTCGTCGCCATCGGGCACGACCCGCGCAGCGAGCTCGTCACCGGCGTCGTGGACACCGACGCCGCCGGCTACGTCCTCGTCGACGGCCGCTCCACGCGTACCAACGTCCCCGGCGTCTTCGCCTGTGGTGACCTCGTGGACCACACCTACCGCCAGGCCATCACGGCCGCTGGCTCCGGTTGCGCCTCCGCCCTGGACGCCGAGCACTACCTCACGGCCCTGGAGGACACCGCCACGCCCGACGAGGCCGCTGCCGAGGCAGCCGCCATCGACGAGACCGACGCCGGCGAGATCCCGGACGTGCGGGCCGGCGTCGGTGCCGACGCGTAGCCTCCAGCCAGACGACCACCACCTGCTGCACCACTGCCCTACACCCCTGCCGCACACGCCTGCCGCACACCGAGAAGGAGCCTCCATGGCACTGAAGAACACGACCGACGCCAGCTTCGCCGACGACGTCCTCATGAGCGAGAAGCCCGTGCTCGTCGACTTCTGGGCGACGTGGTGCGGCCCGTGCCGCAAGGTCGCCCCGATCCTCGAGGAGATCAACGAGCAGTACGGCGACAAGATCGAGATCGTCAAGCTCGACACCGACGCCAACGTCGACACCGCGGCCCGCTACGGCGTCGTGTCCATCCCGACGCTGAACGTCTATGTCAAGGGTGAGGTCGTCAAGTCGATCGTCGGCGCCCACCCCAAGCCCAAGCTGCTGCGTGAGCTCGAGGAGTTCATCGCCTGACCCTGTCCCCGCATCGAAGGGGTGGCCCGTCGTCACGGTGCCACCCCTTCCGCGTACTACGCTGCTCAGGGCGCCCGAGCGCTCCCGAGCCGACGCACCACGAAGCCGCGCCACCCCTCCTGAGTCGTGCGAGGAAAGGAGCCGAGATGACACCACCGCAGCCCGGTCTGCTCCGGCGCGGTGACTCCGGCCCAGCCGTTGCGGCCGTCCGCGAGCGCCTCCTCCTCACGGGAGACCTCGTCGCCCCGTCCGAGTCTGACGCCCCGTCCGCGCCGGACGACGCGGTCTACGACGAGCACGTGGAGCAGGCGGTCAAGTCGTTCCAGCAGCGACGAGGGCTGCTCGTCGACGGCATCGTCGGCCGGAGCACGTATGCCGTCCTCGACGGCGCCCGATGGGCGCTCGGTGACCGGGTGCTGCGCTACGTGCCCGAGCACTTCATCGAGGGCGATGACGTCGCGGCCCTGCAGACCCGCCTCGTCGAGCTGGGGTTCCGTCCCGGCAAGGTCGACGGCATGCACGGGCCGACCACGGACGCGGCGCTGCGTGCCTTCCAGGCAGCCGTGGGTCTCGTCCCGGACGGAACCGTCGGTCCCGACACCATGCGCGCCTTCCTGGGCCTGCGCCGCTCGGTGAGCGGAGGCTCGGCCAACGCCCTGCGCGAGCGTGAGCAGATTCGCCGCAGCGGTTTCAGCCTGAGCGGCCGCACCATCCTGCTCGACCCCGGCCACGGCGGGGGTGACGACGGTGCCCGCGGCGCCAACGGGCTCGTGGAGGCCCAGCTCGCGCTCGACCTGGCCCGGCGCATCGAGGGCCGCCTCTCGGCCCACGGCGTCAACGTCGTCTTCACTCGCACCGAGACGACCGACGGAGGCAGCGACGAGGAGCGGGCGGCCTTCGCCAACTCCTGCGACGCCGACCTCGTCCTGTCGCTGCACACCGACCACTCCGCCTCGGGCTCCGCGCACGGGGCCGCCACGTACTTCTACGGCCACCCGGACAGCGCCGCCCACTCGGACTGGTCGGTGATCGGGGAGAGCTTCGCCGACCTGCTCCTGCGCGAGGTCGTGGCTCGCACCGGCCTGACCGACTGCCGCACGCACGCCCGCACCTGGCCGCTGCTGCGGCGCACCCGCATGCCGGCGGTCCGGCTCGACTTCGGCTACCTCGACCACCAGGGCGACGCGGACGCACTGGCGGACGGCCAGACCCTCGACCACGTCGCCGAAGCCGTCGTGGTGGCCCTGCAGCGGGTCTACCTCGGCGAGGCCGACACCTCACGCACCGGCGTGCTGCGCCTCGACGACCTCCGCCGGCACCTCGAGACCATGCGGGCACAGCAGGCACGCGCGGCGGGGCCAACCGCCGACGGCACCAACGGCTGAACGGCCCTAACGGCTCAGCGGGCCGTCCGACTGCCGCTCGGCCACGTTCGCGTGACTCGTGCCGTTCGGGTGCGGCGCGGGGGCGGGATGCACGCCGGGCACCCGGGCGAGGGCACGCGACAGCGCCTCGGCCACCTCGTCGCGCAGGGTCACCACGGTGCGCAGGTCGATACGCAGGCGCGGGTATGCCGGGTGGTCGCGTTCGACGCGGAAGCCCATCTTCTCGAGGAAGGCCACGTCGAGGACGCAGGCGTGCCTGGAGACGGCGAGCGGTCGCGCTCCCACGGCCTCGAGGGAGCGGACCCGGTGGGCCAGGGCGTCCTTGGCGGCCGCCTGCACGAGCGCCTTGCGCAGCGCGGGATGTGCGGGCGTCGTCACCGCGGTGAGGAGCATCAGCGTCGAAGGGTCTGACGGGGAGGTGGGGAAGGCCGCCAGGCGTGGAACGTGGCGGGCCGGGGCCAGCAGGACGTGTCCGGCGGGTCGACCGTCGACGTAGGCGACCCGGCCGGGGCTCCCCCAGTCGGCGGACACCGTCTCGACCCACTCGGAGAGCAGCTCCAGGGGCTCTCGCGGTCCGGAGTGCCCGTTCCGCGGCACGGTCTGCCAGAAGGTGCACGGGGCGCAGCCGCCCACGAGGTCACCGACGCGGTCCGGCGTCAGCGGACGCAGCTCACGCATCGAGCCTCCCGGAGACCTTCATGCCTGCATTCTCCCCCGGGGCCGCCGTTGCAGCACGCCGGGACCCGCAGAGATCCCGGAGATCCGTGGAGCTCGACCGAGGTCCGGGGAGGGATGCGGGGCATCCGGGAGGTCCGAAGGAAGCGGCGACCGACGCCCGCCGTGCGGCGCGGCACGCCGCGGGCCCGAGGTGCTGCAGCACGGGAGCAACCCGGCATACGGAACGTAGGGTGGCTCCATGAGCGAGCCGGGAACGTACGTCGAGAAGAGCTTCAAGCGCGACACGAACTACATCACGACCCGCATCACGGCCGACGGCCGCGACGGGTTCCCGGTGGAGGCCGGGCGCTACCGGCTCGTCGTGTCGCGCGCGTGCCCGTGGGCCAACCGCGCCATCATCGTCCGGCGCCTGCTGGGCCTCGAGGACGCGCTGTCCATGGGCATCTGCGGTCCCACGCACGACAAGCGCAGCTGGACCTTCGACCTCGACCCCGGCGGCGTGGACCCGGTGCTGCAGATCCCGCGCATCCAGGACGCCTACTTCAAGCGCGACCCCGACTACCCGCGCGGGATCACCGTTCCGGCCATGGTCGACCTCACGACCGGGGCCGTGGTGACGAACGACTACAAGCAGATCACCGTCGACCTCGAGACCCAGTGGCGCGACCTCCACCGCGACGGCGCTCCCGACCTCTACCCCGACGCCCTCGCCGACGAGATCGAGGCCGTCAGCGAGCCGATCTACCGCTTCGTCAACAACGGCGTCTACCGCTGCGGGTTCGCGGGCACCCAGGAGGCCTACGACAAGGCCTACCGCCGACTGTGGGATCACCTCGACCTGCTGGAGGAGCGCCTCTCGACGCGCCGCTACCTCGTCGGTGACCACGTCACCGAGGCCGACGTGCGCCTCTTCACGACGCTGGTGCGGTTCGACCCCGTCTACCACGGCCACTTCAAGTGCAACCGCAACAAGCTCAGCGAGATGCGGGCGCTCTGGGGGTACGCCCGCGACCTCTTCCAGACGCCGGGTTTCGGCGACACCGTCGACTTCACCCACATCAAGCAGCACTACTACATCGTGCACACCGACATAAACCCCACCGGCGTGGTGCCGCTCGGGCCGTCCCTCGAGAACTGGGCGGCTCCCCACGGCCGGGAGGAGCTCGGCGGCTCCCCGTTCGGGGACGGCACACCCCCCGGGCCGCCGCGCGAGGTCGTTCCACCGGAGCACAACCCGGTGCTCGCTCTCCTCGCGGGCTGACGCGGGTGGACCGCATGCTTCCCCGGTTCCCTTGTGTGACAAGGGAACCGGGGCGGCCTCCGGGTGGTCAGGAGCGGAAGAAGTCCGCAAGGGCCGGCGCCAGCACCGGGGCCGGCACCTGGTGGAAGCCCCCTTGCAGCTCGACCGCGCGACCATCGGGGAGCGCGTCGGCGAGCACCTGCGCCGAGTCGTGGAGCCACGGTTGGGCGGTTCCGCTGCTGCAGACGGCGAGGAAGGGCACCGTGACGCGGGCCAAGGTCTCGGTCGGGAGCCCGTGGTCGTCTCCACCGAGGCACAGGCCGTCGTACTTGAGGGTGTAGGTCAGGGCGAGCATCGGGTCCCACATCGCCGTGCCCCGCATCCCGTCCACGGCCTGCTCGGGCATGCCGACGACCTCGGTGTTGAAGTACCGCAGGATGCCCTCCCGGTCGCCCGCCACCTCGAAGCGCTCGAGGGTGCCGATGTAGTCCGTCGGAGCAGGGGGCCAACCCGCTGACCGGTAGGGCACCTCCAGGCTGGCCGCCCGAGCGACGGGCACACCGGCCGCCACGGCGTGGACGACGAGCGCCCCACCGGATGAGACGCCGAAAATGCTTGGGGCAGAGCCGTTTTCGTTCACCTCTGCGAGAACACTGGTCAGGTCATCGACCTCGCGGGCGACCGCCTCACGACGCACCGTGTCCGAGTCCGCGCCGGCCAGCTCGTCACCGCTGTCTCCACGGCCCCGGCGGTCGTAGGTGACACCGGTGAAGCCCAGGTCGCCCAGCACCTGCGCGACGTCCCGGAAGGAGCCCCGGTCGCAGAACGCGCCCCCCACGATGACCGCAGCCGGTCCTTTGCCGTACGCCTCGTACGCGATGGTCGTGCCGTCCGCCGACGTCGCCTGCTGCTTCCCGTTCATCTGCATCGCTCCCTGGCTGTCTGTCGGCTCGCCGTTCGAGCCTCATCTCCGTGTCGATCGGGGAGCCTGCCCTTCGACACTCGGGTCATCACTTCTTTTCGGGCGCGTTCTCGGGAGTCAGGGAGCGCTTGCGCGAGAAGGCCTCACGACGCTCGGCCTCCGGAACCGACTGCAGGTAGGCCCTGACGGGTTCGGACAGCGCAGGCCACGTCGGGTGCTGCTCGACGGGCACGACGGTGGCGACCACCTGGTCGACGTGCACCTCGACGAGGTTCCAGGACTGGGGCCCATCCACTCCCAAGAGCAGCTCGCGCGGCGCGCCGACGTCGTCGACGTAGGACACGCCACCCGCGACGAGGACCGGCACCCGCCCCAGGGTGCCGAAGCTCGTGACGTGGAGGTGGCCGCTGAGGACGGCCCGGACGTCGCTGTCCTCGACCACTTGGCGCAGCCGCTCGACGCCGTCGAAGTCGAGCAGCTGCATCACCGGCGACCGATACACGATGGGCGCGTGGTGGACGACGAGGATCGTCCCGTGCGACGCAGGATGCGCGAGTTCCTCTGTGAGCCAGTCGAACTGGTCATCCGAGAACCCTCCGTGGTGGTAGCCCGGGACCGCCGAGTCCATGGCGATGATGCGCAGCCCGCGCACGTCTGTGGCCTGGTCTTGCGGGGCGTCGGTGTCGATGCCGTGCAGCACCCGGGCCATCGGGCGCCGCTCGTCGTGGTTGCCGCCCGTCACCACGAGAGCGCAGCCCAGCCGCTCGACCACGGGCGCCACCATGTCCCGGAACAGCTCGTAGGCCGCGACGTCGCCCCGGTCCGTGACGTCACCGGACACCACGAGGGCATCGATCCTCTCGCCCGACGCCTCCACCCGGTCGAGGGCCTTCTGCAGCTGCTGGCGGGTGTCGATCCGGCCCGCGAGCAGGTCCTCGCCCGCGATCAGGTGCGGGTCCGAGAGATGGGCGAGGACGTGGGTCGGGGTGGGACGAGGCCCGTAGCGTGGCACGGCAGCAGCCTAGGACGGCGCCCGTCCCGGCGCGGGCCCTGGCGCCGCAGTCACCCTGCACTCGCTCACTGCCTTCCTCCCAGGGGAGCCATCGCGGCTTGCAACCGCTCGCCTCGCAGGCCTCAGCTGCGGACCTGGCAGGTCGGGCACCAGTACAGCCGACGGCCGCCGAGGTCACGCTGGCGGACTGTTCCCGAGCAGCGCGGGCAGGCTCCACCGGTGCGCTTGTAGACCTGGAAGCGCCGTTCGAAGGTGGTGCCCAGGCGTTCCCCCGTCTGCTGCCTGGTGATCTCCCGCGCTCGGCCGGAGCGTCGCAGCCGGAGGGCCTGCTCGACCTGCTCGGGCACCGTGATGATCTGGCCGAAGACCCGACCGAGCGGCATCAGCAGGACCAGGTCGTCCCAGACCTCGTCCCACGCCTGCTCCGAGAGGTCGGCGCCTCGGGTGAATGGATCCACGGCCAGCCGGTGGAGCACCTCACAGCGGTAGACGTTGCCCACCCCCGCGACGACGGACTGCTCCAGCAACAGCTCGGCGATGGTCCGGCGGCTGCGTCGGACGCGCTCCAGGCCGATCTCGGGGTGCGGGCGCCGCCGCAGCGGGTCAGGCCCGAGGGTTGCGATGATCTCGCGCTGTCTCGCACGGTCGACGAGGGTGCAGATCATCGGTCCACGCAAGTCGGCCCAGTGCCCGGGACCGACGAGCCGTAGCCGGACGGCGCCGTTGGGGGCCGGTGGTGTGGCGTCCGGCAGCGGTTTCACGTGAAACATACCGATGAGGCCGAGGTGGACGTGCAGAGTCACGTCCTGCATCGACACGAAGAGGTGCTTCCCCCACGCCTGTGCGCGCTCCAGCACCAGCCCGTCGATCAGCGCGGCGTCGGCGGCGAACCGCCCCTGGGGGCTCGACGCCTGCAACCGCTGGCCCCGAAAGGCTCGCTCGAGGCGTTCGGCCAGCGCGTGGATCGTATGACCCTCTGGCATGTCTTTCCTCTCGAGGTCGTGCGCCGGCACGTGCGCCGCCGTGAGCAGGGCAGGGCCTGTCCGCTGCGCCGCGCTCGTCGGCACGGTGTCCGGGCCGGGCCGGGCCGCAGGGTGATCGGAACGGCTCGGCTGGACGTCAGTCCTGGCCGGCGGGCGCCATCCCCATCAGGTCGAGGATGCGCCGCAGGTCCTCCATGGACGCGAACTCGACCGTGATCTTCCCCTTGCGCTGGCCCAGGGCGATCGCGACGCGGGTCTCGAGGTGGTCGGACAGCCCCGTCGTGAGGTCGTCCAGCTGGGGATGCCGGCCGCCGGCACGCGGGCGTCGCGGCTTCGGCGCGTCGTTGCCCTCACCGAGCGCCACCAGCTCCTCGACGCTGCGCACCGACAGGCCCTCGGCGACGATCCGCTGGGCCATGCGCTCCATGGCAGCAGAGTCGGCCATGCCGAGCAGGGCGCGAGCATGTCCGGCACTGAGCACACCCGCAGCGACCCGACGCTGGACGAGCGGAGGAAGTCGGAGCAGGCGCAGTGTGTTGGAGATCTGTGGGCGGGAGCGACCGATCCGGGTGGCGAGCTCCTCGTGCGAGCAGCCGAAGTCGTCGAGCAGCTGCTGGTACGCCGCCGCCTCTTCCAGCGGGTTGAGCTGGGTCCGGTGGAGGTTCTCGAGCAGGGCGTCGCGCAGGAGGTCGTCGTCGCTCGTCTCCTTGATGATCGCCGGGACGAGGTCCAGCCCGGCCGCCTGCGAGGCACGCCACCGGCGCTCGCCCATGATCAGCTCGAACGTCTTGCCGTCCGCCTCGGCGAGCTGGTCGGCCGGGATGCGCCGCACCACCACCGGCTGGAGCACGCCGATCTCACGGATGGAGTGGACCAGCTCACCCATGTGGTCCTCGTCGAAGACCGTTCGCGGCTGCCTCGGGTTCGGTCGGATCGACTCGATGTCCAGCTCGGCGAACTCGGCGCCCGGAACCACCGCGAGATTGCTCGTGGCTTCGCCCCCGGCCGGCTCCCCCGCGGCAGCCGCGTACGGGTCCGTCACAGCGGGATCGGCCGCCGCACCGTTGCTCGAGTCCACTGCCGCGTGTCCCGGCGCGCCCGGCGTCGAGGTCTCCGCCGCGGTGCCCGTGGCCGGCGATCCGTCGCCTGCGTGCTCAGCGTGTGAGGTGGTCACCTGCGCGGCACTGCTCGACCCGTTTGGCACCGTCTCCGCTGCGGGCACCACCTCGTCGCGCTTCTGCTCGGTGAAGAAGACGTCCACCGGTCGCCCAGCTCCTCCGGTGGGTGCGCTCGGGATGAGCGCTCCCAGGCCTCGACCCAGTGCGCGACGCTTCTCCGCCATTGACCAAACCTTTCGCAGACAGCGCGGCCATCGCGCCGCGCTCAGTGTAGGTGCTGCCCGCCGACCAACCGACAGGCGCTATGGGGGTGTTCCATGCCGTTCTGGGCCCCGGTCGACCCGGTGTTTCACGTGAAACACCGGTGTCCACGACGCCCTGCCGGGCGTCCTCAGTCCCGTTTCACGTGAAACCGAGCCGCTCCAGCGCCGAGGAACACACGATCGACGGTCATGACGGCCCGGACGCACCGCGGTCGGCGATCTCCCCCGCGGCGGCCAGGTAGGCCAGGGCTCCGCTGCTCGACGGGTCGTAGGTCATGACCGTCTCACCGAAGCTGGGCGCCTCGGAGACCCTTACGGACCGGGGAACCGAAGTGTGCAGCACCTCGACGGGGAAGTGCTCGCGGACCTCCTCGGCCACCTGCGCCGAGAGCCGCGTCCGACCGTCATACATCGTCAAGAGGATCGTGGAGACGTGCAGAGCCGGGTTCAGGTGATGCTTGATCAGCTCGATGTTCTTGAGCAGCTGCGAGAGGCCCTCGAGGGCGTAGTACTCACACTGGATGGGTATGAAGACCTCACTCGCCGCGACCATCGCGTTGACGGTGAGCAGACCGAGGCTGGGCGGGCAGTCGATGAGGATGTAGTCGAACGCATGCCCGGTCGTGGTCGCCGCCGTGATCGCCTTCTGCAGGCGCGACTCGCGAGCCACGAGGGAGACGAGCTCGATCTCCGCGCCCGCCAGGTCGATCGTCGCCGGCGCACAATGCAGGTTCGGCACCGTCGCACAGGGCTGGACCACCTCGAGCAAGGGGGTCCCGTCCACGAGCACGTCGTAGATGGACGGCACCTCGGCATGGTGGTCGATGCCGAGTGCAGTGCTCGCGTTGCCTTGCGGGTCGAGGTCGATGACGAGCACCTGAAGCCCGGACTGGGCCAGGGCCGCGGCGATGTTGACGGTCGTCGTCGTCTTGCCCACGCCGCCTTTCTGGTTGGCCACGGTGAGCACGCGCGGCGCCACCGGCTTGGGGAAGGTGCGCCCGGTCAGCTGGATGCGCCGTCGCGCGTTCTCGGCCAGTTCCATCGCGAGGGGCGTGTCCTCGCCGGCCCTCGGGATGGCCGCGGCCAGCGCATCACGGTCGGCGTCATCGGCACGGGCCTGGGCGGCACGACGCGTCTCGTCCACAGGGTTGTCCCCAACCACCTCAGGCGCGAATCCCCGTTCAGGAGCGCCGTTTTGCGAGCGGTTGTCCACCAAATTGTCCACAGGACCGTGGGTCTCGCCGAGCTGTTCGTCGACACCGCCTCCTCCGACGGTCGCAGCTGACCCGTCGGCCCTGACCGCTGCTCCTGCGACGGTGTCTTGGGCGGCCTCGATGGGGTCCGGTCGCATCCCGGCCGCCTCCGGCGTCTGCGGAGTCTCGGTCGCAGCCGACCGGATGGCCTGCCCGGCGTCGCTGCCGACGCCCTGACTCATGTCCCGCACTGGCGACCGGGTTGCGGCGCTGGTCGCACGGGCTGCCACCAAGGGCCCTTCCGTCCCCGGTGCTGTTTCACGTGAAACGCTGAGTCCCCGCCCGAGCCATCCCAGCCGTCGATGCTCCGGGGACGGCTCCGGGCCACTGGGCCAGCCCAGGTTGGTCGACATGGTCACGGGGAGTGCACCTCCGGGATTGCGGCTCGTCCCTCGAGAGCATCGACGGGTACCGGCCTACGAAATGGTCTGGACACGATCATGGCTGACGACGCTGACGGTCGCTCGCTCCCGTGCCGGTGCGTCGGGATCCGCGTGGCCGATCGGCGCGCCGACGGGCCGAACCGGCACTGGATGGCGGGCGGCTCCGGAAGCGCCGGCGGTCCAACTCGTCGCCGATGGTGAGTCTGAGCACGACCGTCGCCTCCGGCAGCAGACTCGCGCCGAACTCCTCCACGGCCGCGTCCACCACCCCGAGCCGCGAAAGGGCGGTACGGCTCTCTGCGAGCTCCTGCGTGGCCCGACCCCCCTTGAGAGCCAGCAGGCTGCCGCGTGCCTCGAGGAGTGGCAGCGTCCACTCGGCGAGCTGGACGATCCTCGAGACGGCCCGAGCCGTCACCCACGGGGCGCGCACGCGGTCCCACAGCCCCTCGGCTCGGGAGGTGTGCACCACGACGTTGTCGAGACCGAGCTGCGCCACGGCGCCACTCAGCCACCCGGTGCGACGCGCCAACGGTTCGACGAGGTGCAGTTCCAGGTCGGGTCGCGCGATGGCCAGGGCCAGTCCGGGCAGACCTGCTCCGGATCCCACGTCGATGACCCGCTGCCCAGCACCAGCACGCGGGATCGCCTCATGGACGACGGCGCAGTTCAGCACGTGGCGGTCCCACAGTCGCGAGGCCTCACGGGGGCCGATCAGTCCGTGGCTGATACCGGTGTCGCTCAGGATCGCGACGAACTGCTCGGCGAGCTCCAGCCGTTCGCCGAAGACTGCACGCGCGGCGGGGGGTGTAGCAGGTACGCCAACCGGACCGGGAGACTCGTGGACCACGCGCTCACACTCCTCGGTCTCGCAGATCGGAACATCAGATGGGAAGGGCATTCCTTGACCACGCGCGGGCCGCGCGGCAGAAGGAGCTCGACGGGAGAAGCCCGATCCGCCAGCCGGCCCGGAGAGGGGGTGCCTCGACAGCACCCGCTGGTGTCGTTCCACGTGAAACGGCGCGTTTCACGTGGAACCACCACGCGGTCAAGCCGGCAGGATGACGATGTGTCGGTGCGGCTCCACGCCCTCGGACTCGGACACCAGCCCGGCCGCGGACACCTCGTCGTGGACGACCTTGCGCTCGAACGCCGTCATCGGCTCGAGCGAACGCTTCTCCCCCGACTCCTTGACCTCGTCGATCGCGACGTGGGCGAGCTCCACGAGGGCTGACCGGCGCTCGGCGCGATGCCCGGCGATGTCGAGCATCAGGCGGCTGCGTTCGCCTGTCTGCACCTGCACCGCCAGCCGCGTCAGCTCCTGGAGCGCCTCGAGCACCTTTCCGTCGCTGCCGACCAGCCGACGGGGCACACGCCCCTCCTCGGAGTCGACGATCGCGATCGCGGCCCGGTCCCCATCGACGTCCACGTCGATGTCGCCGTCAAGGTCGGCGATGTCCAGGAGCGTCTCGAGGAAGTCGGCGGCAACCTCACCCTCACGCTCCAGCTGGCGCAGGCGCGAGCCCTTCCCGGGCTTGTCGGCCGGGACGTCCTCGACAGGTCCGTCGGCCTCGACGGCGCCCTGCAGGCCGCCCTCGCCGGTCGCTTCGCCGTGCTCGGCGCGGCTCTCCAGAGAAGCCTCCGCGTCGGTCTCGGAGGCGGTCTCGGAGGCGGTCTCGGAGGCGGCCTCGGAGGCGGCCTCGGAGGCGGCCTCGGTCGCGGTCTCCGTCACCGCCTCGGCGACCTCGGGCACCAACGTGCCCTCCGTGGTCGCCGCGACGGGCTGTTCGGCAGTGGTCTCGAGGTCTGGGGACTGCGTGTCGCTCATGAGTACTCCTTGGGTCATCGGGACCGAACTGTGGACAACCCGCATCTGCGCAGTTCAGGGCCCCGAAGGCGTGTGGACAAGTCTGTGGATGAAGCTCAGCGGCGGTTCTTGGTCGGCTGGGTGCGCGCGCGCTTCTTGCCCTTGGGCTGCTGACGCTGACCGGGCTTCGGTGCGTCGTCTGGGACGCTGTCGGCGGCGTCGAGGCCGGGCACGGTGAACGCCTCCACCTCCTTGCCCTTGCGCTTCAGGCGCTCGCTGCGGGCGCGCTCGGCCTCGGAGCCGGGGGCCGGCATGTTGCGGATGACGTAGAACTGCTGGCCCATGGTCCAGAGGTTCGTCGTGAGCCAGTAGAGCAGGACACCGATCGGGAAGTTGATGCCGGAGAAGGCGAAGAACAGCGGCATCAGGTAGAGCAGGACCTTCTGCTGCTTCGCGAAGGGGTTGTCCAGCGCGGACGCCGGCATGTTCTTGCGCATCAGCTGGTACTGCGTGATGAAGGTCGTCGCCGACATCAGCACGATGAGGACGGCGCTGAGGATCTTGACGTTGAGCGTCGTGGAGTGGACGAACGAGTCCGACAGCTTGGCACCGAGGATGGTGGACGCCTCGATCGTCAGTGCGACCTGCTGCGTGATGGGGCCGATCGGCGGCTGGACGCCCTCGGCGATGGCCTTGAGGTTGTTGAGCAGCTGGAAGAGCGCGAAGAAGAAGGGGCTCTGGATCAGGATCGGCAGGCAGCTGCTGAACGGGTTGGTCCCGGTGCGGCGGTAGAGATCCATGATCTCGGCCTGCTGCGCTTTCTGGGACTCCGGGTCGCGCTTGCCCTTGTACTTCTTCTGGATCTTCTGCATCTCCGGCTGGATGAGCTGCATCCGCCGGGAGGAGTGGATCTGACGCACGAAGAGCGGGATCAGGAGGATGCGGACGACGACCGTCAGGCCGACGATCGACAGGGCCCAGGCCCAGCCCGCCCAGGCGCCGGTGAGCCCGAGCGTCTCCCAGAAGGCGTGCCAGCCGTACATCACCCATGCCTCACCCAGCTTGATCGGGTAGAGCAGGGTCTGCAGGAAGTCCATCAAGGTGTGTTCCTCTGTGGTCTGGTGGGCAGCCGGTTCAGCCGGCTGTTCGAGCTGTATCGCCGCTCACCACTGGTCGGCAACCATATGCCGATGGGTCAGGGGTCGGGACGGAAGTCCTCGGGTCGCACGTCGTTGCGGGCGTCCCACGTCTGCGGCACCGGGTCCACGCCGCCCGGGGTCCACGGGTGGCACCGGCCGAGCCGGCGGATCGTGAGCCAGCCGCCGCGTACGGGGCCGAAGCGGGTGAGTGCCGTGACGGCATACGCGGAGCAGCTCGGGTAGAAGCGGCAGGTCGGTGGCGTCAGGGGGGAGATGAAGCGCTGGTAGAGCCGGACGGCAAGCACGAGCGGCGAGGCGAGCACCTGGTTCAGCGTCGCGCTCATCGACGGCACGCCTTCTCCAGCCCGCGCTCCACGGCGAGGTCGAGCTCGTCCCAGGTCGCGTCCGCGGCAGCGGGGTTGGCCCGCACCACGAGGTCCAGACCAGCGGGTATGCCGTCCAGCCGGGTCGCGACGCTGGCGCGCAGCCGGCGCTTGGTGCGGTTGCGCACGACGGCGTTGCCGACCGCCTTGGACACAACAAAACCGACGCGCGGCGGAAGATCCGCACGCGCATCGGTCCGGTTGGCATGCACGACGATGAGTCGCCCGCCTGCTCTGCTGGCGCCGGGCCCGCGTACTGCCGAGGTGAAGTCCGACCGCTCACGCAGTCGGTGACGCGCCGGCAGCACGCCGTGGGCCCCGGCGGCTCAGGCCGAGAGCTCGGCGCGGCCCTTGCGACGGCGGGCGGCGAGGATGGCGCGGCCGGCACGCGTGCGCATGCGCAGGCGGAAGCCGTGCGTCTTGGCGCGGCGACGGTTGTTCGGCTGGAAGGTGCGCTTGCTCACGTGGATCTCCGTAGGTTGCGGCGCCCGTCCGACGTCAGGAACGTCGGCGCGACGCCCGGGTGGGGCTGGCGGTGGCCGATGCGACCGCAATCGGCAAGCCCATGGAACGGCGGAGATGCTCCAGGTGGAGCCTCGCGGCCATGGGCATGCGAAAGAGGTCGCAGACACGCTCGGTCAACGATACGGGAGCGCCGGAACGAGGGTCAAACCGGAGGCGGCCGCCTGCGCGGGACTGCCGAACCCACCGATCCTCGGACGCCGCGCGGCGATTGCAAGGCGACACGCCGCCTTGCGACAGAATCTGTGGACGACCCGATTGTCATTGTCGCGCGTGCCGCTGTAGGTTTTCGACTCTCACACCCCTCGCCATCTTCTGCACAGGCTGTGGACAAACGTGTGGACAACAGGGCATCGTTTCGCGGGGCACCGCTGCAGCAGCACCGGCGGACGCCACGGACACCCGATGGGGGCTCGGGGTCCGAAGGCCGCTCCGGCGCCTCGCTTCGAGCCTTCGCTCGAACGTCAAGCGGGACGAGCCGACAAGCCAGAGTGCACAGAGACAATCAGGGGCAGGTGGACCACGTGAGCGAGACAGGCGTCGACTACGCGCAGATCTGGCGGCAGACGCTCGGCACCCTCGACGCGGTCGGCCTGTCCAACCAGGAGCGCGCGTTCGTCCGGCTGTGCCGCCTCGTCGGCGTGCTCGACCAGACCGCTCTCGTCCGGGCTCCCAACACCTTCACCAAGGACTTCCTCGAGCAGCGGGTCCGTGAGCAGATCCACGAGGCGCTGGCGAGCCAGCTCGGCCACCCGGTCCAGCTCGCCGTGTCGGTCGACGAGAGCCTCGAGCCCGACCTCGGGGTCATCACCGACGAGCCGAGCGGGCAGGCCTCGCTGAACGAGGGTCCGCGCGGCGGGTCTCCGCGCCCCGCCGGGCACAACGGCTCGTCCGGCTACGGGGGCTACAGCTCGGGCGCCGCGAACCCACTGCGCGACCTGGCCGAGAGCGCGCCGGCACTCAACGGCGCCGACCTCGACGAGCCCCGCCAGCCGGCATACGACGTGCAGACACGCATGGAGCTCGGCCCCGACCCGCTCAGCGGGGGCGAGAGCGGCCCGCTCCGGCTGCAGCACCGTCCCGAGCCGAGCTCTCCGGGCGACACCCGCCTCAACCCGAAGTACACCTTCGACACGTTCGTCATCGGGGCGAGCAACCGCTTCGCCCACGCGGCGGCGGTCGCGGTCGCCGAGGCCCCCGCCAAGGCGTACAACCCGCTCTTCGTCTACGGCGAGTCCGGCCTCGGCAAGACGCACCTGCTGCACGCGATCGGGCACTACGCCCGCACGATGTTCCCCAACGTGCGCGTGCGCTACGTGAACTCCGAGGAGTTCACGAACGACTTCATCAACAGCATCCGTGACGACAAGGCGAGCGCGTTCCAGAACCGCTACCGCAGCGTCGACGTGCTGCTCATCGACGACATCCAGTTCCTCCAGGGCAAGCTGCAGACCCAGGAGGAGTTCTTCCACACCTTCAACACGCTGCACAACGCGAACAAGCAGATCGTCATCACCAGCGACCTGCCGCCGCGCGAGCTCTCGGGCTTCGAGGACCGGATGCGCACGCGCTTCGAGTCCGGGCTGCTGACCGACGTCCAGCCGCCCGACCTCGAGACCCGCATCGCGATCCTGCGCAAGAAGGCGATCCAGGACCGGATGAAGGTGCCGGACGACGTGCTCGAGTACATCGCGACGAACTTCAGCACCAACATCCGCGAGCTCGAGGGTGCCCTGATCCGCGTCACGGCGTTCAGCAACCTCAACCGGCAGGCCGTCGACCTGCCGCTCGCCGTCATCGTGCTCAAGGACGTGCTCCCCAACGAGACGCCGAACCAGGTGACGGCCGCGACGATCATGGCCGTGACGGCCGCCTACTACGCCGTGACGCTCGAGGACCTCTGCGGCTCGAGCCGCTCGCGCCAGCTGGTGACGGCCCGCCAGATCGCGATGTACCTCTGCCGCGAGATGACGGACCTGTCACTGCCCAAGATCGGCCAGCACTTCGGCGGCCGCGACCACACGACCGTCATGCACGCCGACCGCAAGATCCGCGAGCTGATGGGCGAGCGCCGCGCGATCTACAACCAGGTCACCGAGCTGACCAACCGGATCCGCCAGCAGTCCCACTGAGGACTGGCCCCTCAGGACGCCTCTCAGCGCCCCTGCGGGCCTCGCGTGGTCTGCCGCGCCCACGCGGGGGCGACGGGCGTATGCCGTCACGCCTCGGGGCACCCACGTGTGCCCTCGCGGGCCGGGTGCCGTCGCGTCCGCCGGGGGTGCTGCATCGTCCGGTTCGGGCCGCTGACCGAGCCCTTGGGCCGGTCGGGGGACGGACGCGAACGCACCCGCGTGGGCGGGAATCCACAGGAGCCCCGTTTCATCCACAGCGTTGTCCACACCTGTGTGCACAGCGCCGGCAGCGCGGTCCTGGGCGTCACTGAGCCCACGCTGACACCAGACCCCAGACTTATCCACTCCTGTGGAAAAGTCTGGGGAAAATCCACCCGTCACTCGTGCACAGGTAACTAGTCAGCAAAGCCGCCAAAAAGGGCATACGCCGTGGGCACGTCCACAGGAACGTTGTGGACAGGTGTGGACGGCAGGCACGTCGCTGCGGACAACACATACCCACCCTGTGGGCTCGATGTGCACGACGCGAGAACGTCCACAGCCCGCACGGTCCGCGGCCTGCCGCCGCCCACACCCACTGCACAGCCGGACACGGATGCTGACCTGCAGCGATGTCGGTTGTCCACAGCGTCCACAGCACCTACGACTATGACGAGACCCCCTAGAAGGAGGGAAGCCCCGACAACGAGGGTCAGGGCGACCGCGTCTGCCCCGGGTCCGGGTGAGGACTAGACAGGCAGAGACGTCTGGTTTGGGTGGTTCGGCGAGTCGGGGAGTGTCTGTGGTGCCAGTCACCGCCAGGCACTAGTGTCTGAGCCCCAATGACCTTCCCCGTCGAAGTGAGTGCACCGTGAAGTTTCGGGTTGAGCGAGACGTCCTGGCCGAGGCCGTGACCTGGGTGGCGCGTGGCCTACCGGCGCGCCCGCCGGTGCCGGTGCTCGCGGGCGTGCTCGTGGAGGCCGACGAGGACGGCACCCTCACGCTCTCCGCGTTCGACTACGAGATGTCCGCACGCATCACCGTGCCTGCCGACGTGGCCGAGGCCGGCCAGGTGCTCGTCCTCGGACGCCTGCTCGCCGACATCTCGCGCAACCTGCCCAACAAGCCGATCGACGTCAGCACCGACGGCACGAAGGTCAACGTGGCCTGCGGCTCCTCACGGTTCGCACTGCGCGAGATGCCGGTCTCCGACTACCCGACGCTTCCGGCCGCCCCCGAGGGCAGCGGCACCATCGCCGGGGACGTCTTCACCCAGGCGGTCGCACAGGTGTCGGTCGCGGCCGACAAGGGCGACACCCTGCCGATCCTCACTGGCGTGCGCATGGAGATCGACGGCGACAAGGTCACGCTCCTCGCCACCGACCGCTACCGCCTCGCGATGCGCGAGCTGACGTGGAGCCCTGCGCAACCCGACGCCAGCCACGTGGCGCTCATCCCGGCCCGCCAGCTCTCCGACACGGCACGTGCGCTCGGCGCATCGGGCTCCGTCGAGCTGGCGCTCGGCCAGGGCGGCGACGGCCTCATCGGCTTCGAGGCCGGCCGGCGCCGCGCCACCACCCGCCTGCTCGACGGCGAGTACCCCAAGGTCACCTCGATCTTCCCGACCTCGGTCGACACCGAGGCGGTCGTCGAGACGGCTGCACTCGAGGAGGCCGTCAAGCGCGTGGCCCTGGTGGCCGAGCGCAACACCCCCGTGCTGCTGAAGTTCACCGACGGGCAGGTCGCCATCGAGGCCGGCACCGGCGACGACGCCCAGGCGTCGGAGGCCGTCGAGGCGAGCCTCGACGGCCCCGAGATCCAGATCGCCTTCAACCCGCAGTTCCTCCTCGACGGGCTGCACGCCGTCGGCACGCAGTGGAGCCGCCTCTCCTTCACGCAGCCGAGCCGCCCCGCGGTGCTCACGGGGCAGGCCGAGGCCGACTCGCAGCCCGACAGCAGCTATCGCTACGTCCTCATGCCGGTCCGCTTCGCCAGCTGACGTCCGCTGAGGCTGCTGCCCCGACGGCGCCGCCACCCTGCCTGCCGTATGCCGCCGGGCTGGCGTAGCCTCGAACAGCCCCGCACGCTCCCCCCGCAGAAAGGCACGCGACATGCAGCTCGGTCTCATCGGTCTCGGCAAGATGGGCGGCAACATGCGCGAGCGGTTGCGCCGCGCGGGGCACGAGGTGGTCGGCTTCGACCACAACCCCGACGTCGCCGACGTGGGCACGCTCGAGGACCTCGTCAAGGCGCTCCAGGCGCCGCGCGTCGTGTGGGTCATGGTCCCGGCCGGCGAACCGACGCGTGAGACGGTCAGGGCGCTCCGCGACCTGCTCGAGCCCGGCGACCTCGTCATCGACGGCGGCAACTCCCGCTTCACCGACGACTTCGAGAACGCGAAGCTGCTGGGCGAGAAGCAGATCGGCTACGTCGACTGCGGCGTGAGCGGCGGCATCTGGGGGCTCGAGAACGGCTACGGCCTCATGTGCGGCGGCGACAAGAAGTGGGTCGAGCGCGCCATGCCGATCTTCGACGCGCTGCGCCCCGAGGGCCCGCGCGAGGAGGGCTTCGTCCACGCCGGCGAGGTGGGCGCCGGGCACTACACGAAGATGGTCCACAACGGCATCGAGTACGGCCTGATGGCCGCCTACGCCGAGGGCTACGAACTGCTCGAGAGGAAGGACATCGTCAAGGACGTCCCGGGCGCCTTCAAGGCCTGGAGCCGTGGCACCGTCGTGCGCTCCTGGCTGCTCGACCTCATGGTCAAGGCGCTCGAGGAGAACGCGCACCTCGACGACGTGTCCGACTACACCAACGACTCCGGCGAGGGCCGCTGGACCGTCGAGGAGGCCATCGAGCTCGGTGTGCCGATGCCGGTCATCTCGGCCTCGCTCTTCGCACGCTTCGCGTCACGCCAGCAGTGCTCGCCGACGATGCAGGCGGTCGCGGCCCTGCGCGGCCAGTTCGGCGGCCACCAGGTGATGACCATCGCCGAGGGCGAGGAGCTGCGCCGCAAGACCGGCGCCGAGGGCTCCGCGCACCCGGCGCCGGCCGCCGGCAAGGAGAAGGCGAGCACGCCCGACCAGCCGTCGCAGGCCTCCGTCGACGCCGCGAGCGCCGGGCCGTCCTCCGGCACCGGCTCCACCGGCGGCGGTGCGCCCGGCGGCGGCCCCACGTCGGGCACTGACGCCACCTCCTCCTGACGGCCCCTGACGACGACGGCGCCCGCACCGGCAGCCTCCGGCCCGGCGCCGTCGCGTCGCCACCATCCCGAGAACCAGCGAACCTGACGTGCACGTCCGCCACCTGACCCTGAAGGACTTCCGGAGCTACCCGAGCGCCGAGCTCGCGTTGACGCCGGGCGTCACCACGCTGGTCGGGCTGAACGGGCAGGGCAAGACCAACCTCGTCGAGGCGGTCGGCTACCTCGCGACGCTCGGGTCGCACCGGGTGGCCACCGACCAGCCGCTCGTGCGCTTCGGCGCCGCCCAGGCGATCGTGCGCGGGGCCATCGTGCGCGACGACCGCGAGACGATGGTGGAGCTCGAGATCACCCCGGGCCGGGCGAACCGGGCTCGGCTCGGACGGTCGCCGGTCTCGCGGCCGCGCGACGTGCTCGGCACGGTGCGCACCGTGCTCTTCGCGCCCGAGGACCTCGCCCTCGTCAAGGGCGACCCGTCCGAGCGGCGGCGCTTCCTCGACGAGCTGCTGGTGCAGCGGCAGCCGCGATGGTCCGGGGTGCGGTCCGACTACGACAAGATCCTCAAGCAGCGCAACGCCCTGCTGAAGTCGGCGGCGCCGGTGCTGCGCAAGGGCGGCCGCCGTCCGCCGCGTCCGCCGCGCGAGGGAGACCTGCCGCTCGACGAGGTGCGGGAGTCGGCGCTGCACACGCTCGTGGTGTGGAACGACCACCTCGCGACGGTCGGCGCCCAGCTGCTCTATGCCCGGCTGCGCCTGCTCCGCGACCTCGTGCCCGACCTCGCGGAGTGCTACGACGCCGTGAGCGCGGCCGCCTCCAACGCCCGGGCGACCTACCGCAGCTGCCTGCACGAGCAGCTGGCCGCCCGTCTCGCTGCGGGCGAGGTGCCGGAGGTCGAGGAGCTGCGCGCCGGCATGCTCGAGACCCTCGAGCAGGTGCGGTCCAACGAGATCGAGCGCGGCGTCTCCCTCGTCGGACCGCACCGCGACGACCTCGTCCTCTCGCTCGGTGACCTGCCGGCCAAGGGCTACGCCAGCCACGGCGAGTCGTGGAGCTTCGCGCTGGGACTCAAGCTGGCGGCATACCGCCTCCTTCGGCGCGATCTGGGCGACGATCCCGTGCTCGTGCTCGACGACGTCTTCGCCGAGCTCGACTCGGGGCGACGGGAGCGGCTGGCGACGCTCGTCGCAGACTGCGAGCAGGTGCTCATCACGGCAGCCGTCGGCGCCGACGTGCCCGGGGTGCTGCGCGAGAGCGGGACCACGTATGCCGTCGAGCTGGGTCAGGTGCACCTCGCGGGGCCCGCGGGCGGCCCGGCCGACGGGCTCGACGCACCAGGTCCGGACCGCGGGGGCAGCGTGGACGGGCGCGAGGCCGCGGAGGCCGCGGACGGCGCCGAGGTCGCACAGGACGTGAGGGAGGGGGCCGGCCCGTGAGTGACGAGGACTCCAGCGCCGACCCGGCAGCCGTCCCGGAGCCGAGTGACGAGGACACCCGGATCGCCGATGCGGCGGCGTCTGCGCTCGCCCGGGCGCGAGCGGCTGCCGCCGAGAAGGGGCTGCGGCCGGGGATGCGCCCCAAGAAGCGCCGGCGTCCCATCGGCCACGCCCCGGTGCTCTCCGGTTCCTCGCGCGACGGGCGTGACCCGTCCCTCCTCGGTGACCAGCTGGACCGGCTGCTCATCGACCGCGGCTGGAAGGTCGACGTCGCCGTCGGGTCGGTGATGGGGCGCTGGCCCGAGATCGTGGGGCCGGACATCGCCGGGCACGTGGAGCCCCTGACCTTCGTCGACGGCATCCTCACCGTTCGGGCCGACTCGACGGCGTGGGCGACCCAGATGCGCCTGCTGTCCTCGTCCCTGCTGGCCCGGATCGACGAGGAGATCGGGGCCGGGGCGGTGACCGAGCTCAAGGTCGTCGGACCGAGCGCGCCCTCCTGGAACCGCGGAGCCCGGCGCTCCCCCGACTCCCGGGGGCCGCGCGACACCTACGGCTGACCCGTGCTGGTGTGCTGGTCCCACGAGCCGCAGCGGCCACGGGTGCGGATCCCGACGACGTTCGCCCTGCACGTCCGCTCGAGGGGCGACTGTCGGTGTTCCGACGCACACTGGCGGTATGACCTCGACGCCCGCATCGTCCTGCAAGCCGGCCGCGCACTGCACGATCGTGCCGCCCTACATCCTCGAGGCGCTGGCCGCCGGTGACGAGCCGGCTCTCGCCGCACGGGCCCGCGAGGCGCTGCGCCACGACGAGCAGGTGCGCGCCGCGCGTCGCACCCCGACCGCGCAGCCCACCACCCGCCGGGCGCCGCGGCGCGAAGATGCTGCCCCGGCCGGTGGGGCCGCCGCGCTCGGCTCGGGTCCCCAGCGCACCGTCTACGACGCCAAGGGCAGTCAGACCACCCCGGGCACGGAGGTCCGCGACGAGGGGCAGGCAGCCACCGGCGACCCCGCCGCCGACGAGGCCTACGACGGGCTGGGCACCACGTGGCAGCTGTGGTGGACGGCCTACTCCCGCGACTCGCTCGACGGGAAGGGGATGCCGCTGCCGGCGACCGTGCACTACGGCCACGACTACGACAACGCCTTCTGGGACGGCTCCCAGATGGTGTTCGGCGACGGTGACGGCGTCATCTTCGAGCGGTTCACCAGGAGCGTCGACGTCATCGGCCACGAGCTGGCGCACGGCGTCACCGAGCACACGGCCGGGCTGCTCTACCAGGGGCAGTCGGGCGCGCTCAACGAGTCGATCTCCGACGTCTTCGGCGTCCTGGTCAAGCAGAAGGCCCTGGGACAGAGCGCCGCCGAGGCCGACTGGCTGGTCGGCGCGGAGCTGCTCAACCCGTCGGTCAAGGGGCGGGCGCTGCGCGACATGCGCAACCCCGGCACCGCCTACGACGACCCGAGGCTGGGCAAGGACCCCCAGCCGGCCGACATGGCGCACTACGTCGACACCTCCGACGACAACGGCGGCGTCCACATCAACTCCGGCATCCCCAACCGCGCGTTCGCGCTCGCCGCCGAGGCCATCGGCGGCAACGCCTGGGAGGGCGCGGGCGCGATCTGGTACGCCGTGCTCTCGGGCGACGGGATCAAGGCCGACTGCGACTTCGCGACCTTCGCCGGCCTCACGGTCGCCGCCGCTGGGCAGGCACACGGTGACGGGTCCACGGAGCACTCCGCGGTCCGCTCCGCCTGGGAGCAGGTGGGGGTGCTCACCCCGGGCGCCGAGGCCACCGACGCGTCGGGCGGGGGGAGCTCCGGTGCCGGATCGACCGCCGGCGGCCCCGGGGGCGAGGCCCCGGGAGCCGACGTGCAGGTGCTCCTGCGGCGGTCGGGCGGCTTCGCGGGGCTCGTGCGCGAGCGGCGGGTGGCCATCGGTGAGCTCCCCGAACGTGACGCGAAGGACTGGCAGCACCTCCTGTCGGCGCCCACGCTCCAGCGCATCGCAGCGTCGACGGAGCGCACGCACCCCGACGCGTACGTCTACTCGGTGGTGTGCGACGAGGTCGGCTGCGACATCACCGTCCAGGAGCCGCACCTGCCGGAAGCGATCCACTCCCTATTCGAGCGCACCCTCAGCGAGGGTTGAGCCGACCCCACGCGCCTTCCTGCCGGCTCAGTTGGCCGACAGGAAGTAGGGGTCGTCGCCCTCGGGGATGTCGGACCATCGCGGCAGGTTCGGGGCGACGACCTCGCAGTGGCCGTCGAGCGTGCAGCGCTGCAGGTTGCGCCGGCCGGCGGTCGTGCCGACCTGCACGGTGAGGCTGCCGTCCTCGCCCATCCGGTAGGTGACCGGTGAGGGTGTCGTCGTCCCGGCGTCGGTGCTGCCTCCCTCGAGCACGATGGCTGCATCGCTCGTACGGACCACGACCAGGCTCCCGTACCGGAAGCTGCGGTCGGGGTTCAGCTGTGACGCCTCGAGGCCGTCGCTGTAGCCCGTCGCGAGCAGGTAGTCCCCGTTGGTCGAGAAGGAGCGGAAGACGAGGGGCCCGCAGAGCTGCCACAGCACGCGTCCCGACGCGAGCTCGCGAAGCTCCGTGCAGGCCTGCTTCGATCCCGCCTTCTGCGCGACGGGCACGAGCGCCGTCCCCCGGGCGGCATCGACGAGCTCGAGCGACCCGGCGACCGGCCGGCGGACGCCCGTCTCGACGTCCCACGCGATTGCCTGACCGGTGAAGCCACGGTTCGCATAGACGACGGAGCCGATGATCCCCACCACGTCGTAGCCGGGTGAGTCGGCGTCCGACACCCCCTCTGGCGTGCAGTCGCAGGACGTGGACCGGAGCGTCCGGACGAGGGTGCCGTTGGCGTCGTAGGCCGTGAGCGTGCCCAGCTGCTCGACGACGAACAGGCTGCCGTCCGCCGCCACCTTCGTGGCCTGTCCGCCGAGCCGGACGAGGGTGGCGCCGGCCGAGTCGACGACGTGGAGCACACCGGTCTCGCCCTGCGCCACGAGCCAGTGGCCCCCGGCCAGCCTGGCGAGGGAGCCGCCGAGCACCTTGCCGGTGAGCCGGATCTGCCTCGCGCCGTCGTGGATGACGCCGTCGGCGACGTACGGGACCGACGCCGGACCGGTACGGTCGCCGGTCGCCGGCTTCAGGGTGACCGGCGCCGGCGCTCCGTCCGCCGTGAGGGTCGGGATCGCCGTCGGCGTGGGGTCCGCGGTGGTGGGCGTGGTCGTCCGAGGGGAGGACGGCGAGGGCAGGCCGCTGGGCAGCGACGTCGACTGCGATGGGCCGACGGGAAAGGGTCGCCCGTCGGTGGCACGCAGCGCTCCCCAGCCCACCGGCACCGCCACGGCGAGGACGAGGGCCGCCGCGAGCGCGCCGGCGGCCAGCTGCCGCCGCCGCTGGGAGCGGTCTCGCTCGATGGCACGCTCGGCGAGGCTCGCGACCACGCGGACGCCGGCGGCCCGGTGACCCAGCACGTCCTTGAGGTTCGGGTCGACGTCGTTCATGCGATGACCTCGCTCATCCTGGTGCGCAGCGCGGTGATCGCGCGGCTGGTGTGGCTCTTGACGGTGCCGACGGAGCAGCCGAGCACCTCGGCGGTCTGCGCCTCGGTGAGGTCCTCGTAGTAGCGCAGCACGATCGCCGCCCGTTGCTGTGTGGGCAGGCCCTGGACCTGGCGCCACAGGTCCATCGCGGCTGCCGGGTCCAGGCCCTGCGCCGTCGGCGGCTCCATGACCTCGAGCAGGTGGCTGCCCGGCGTCTCGCGCCGGCGCAGCACGCTGCGCCAGCGCGAGCTGCTCTCGTTGACCAGGATCCGGCGCACGTAGGCGTCGCGCTGCCCGCTCGCCTGGACGCGGACCCAGTGCCGGTAGACCTTCGCGAGGGCGTTCTGCAGCAGGTCCTCGGCGGAGTGCCGGTCGCCGGTCAGCAGGTAGGCGAGCCGTGCGAGGGCCTGCTGTCGCGCCAGTACGTATGCCGTGAAGTCGGCCGTGCGTTGCGCGTCGTCCATGACCCTGTCCCCTGTTCGGTCCGTCGGCTCGGTGCCTGTCGCGGATCCGGTCGTCGGCTCGACCGTCCGTGCCCCGGCAGGTGCCGGCACCCCCCCAGACGCCAGTGCTGCCGGGAAAGGTTGTCCGTGGCTCCGCCGGAAGTGTGCCGACTCGGTGCGGGCGGTGGGCCGCGACGTGCTGACGGGGCACACACCCTGTGGACACCGCTGTGGACAACGCCGGTCCGAGCCCACCGGAACGAGGAGAATGGGGTTCGGACGACCCCCGGGACGACGAGCGCGCCATGAACCGGTGACGACCGAAGACGCAGCCGCGGCGATACGACGAGTGAAGGTGCCTGAGGCGCGTTCAAGCCCCGGGTCGTGATCCTCCCCTCGGATCCACGGGTCTTCTGCCCGGAAAGTGGCCGTCCCGAGCGTCTGAGGGGGCGTTTCACCTCGTCGGGCCGCTAGACTGGGCTGGTTGCGGCTCGACGTCACGTCGAGCCGCCCGCATGAGGTCTGACCACCAAGGAGAGACGTGTCCGACGCTGACGAGCCGACCACCCCCAGCACCACCACCGCCAGTTCCACCGGACCCGACTCCGCCACAGCAACCGACCTCTCCCCGGGCGCCGATCTCCCGGACACCGACGGCAACCTCGACGGCACCATCGACGGCAACACGGCCGACGGCTCGTCCGTCGAGATCCCGGCCGGGGAGGCCCCTGCCAACGACACCGTCTCGCCCGTCCTGGCGGCTCCTGCCGACGCTCGTCCCAACGGCGTCGACTACGACGCCAGCCAGATCACCGTGCTCGAGGGGCTCGAGGCGGTCCGCAAGCGCCCCGGCATGTACATCGGCTCCACCGGGCCGCGTGGCCTGCACCACCTCGTCTACGAGATCGTCGACAACGCGGTGGACGAGGCCCTGGCCGGCTACGCGGACACGATCGACGTAACGCTGCTCGCCGACGGCGGGGTGCGGGTCAAGGACAACGGACGTGGCATCCCCACCGACATCCACCCGGTCGAGGGGATCAGCGCCGTCGAGCTGGTGCTCACCCAGCTGCACGCAGGCGGCAAGTTCGGCGGCGGCGGCTACAAGGTCTCCGGCGGCCTGCACGGCGTTGGCAGCTCGGTCGTCAACGCCCTCTCCACGCGCCTGAAGGCCGCGGTCCGCCAGAAGGGCCACGCCTTCCGTATGAGCTTCACCGACGGTGTGCCCGACGGCCCCCTGGAGAAGCAGGAGGCCACCTCCGAGACCGGCACCACGATCACCTTCTGGGCCAACCCGTCCATCTTCGAGACCGTCGACTACGACTTCGAGACGCTGCGCGCACGCTTCCAGCAGATGGCGTTCCTCAACAAGGGCCTGACGATCAACCTCGTCGACGAGCGCGTCGCCCTGGCCGAGACGGCCGCCGCCGCCGACGGCGACCTCGACCACATCGACTCCGACCTGACCGAGGTCGAGCAGGACGAGGACGACGAGCAGGACACGACGGCCGCCGAGGCCGGCGAGAAGAAGACGGTGACGGCCAAGAAGGTCAGCTACTGCTACCACAACGGCCTCATCGACTACGTCAACCACCTCAACAGCTCCAAGCGCAGCGAGCCGGTGCACCCCGAGGTGATCAGCATCGAGGTGGAGGACGAGGCGAAGTCGCTGAGCCTCGAGCTGGCGATGCAGTGGACCAGCGCCTACAGCGAGTCGGTCCACACCTACGCCAACGCGATCAACACCCACGAGGGCGGCACCCACGAGGAGGGCTTCCGCGCGGCGATGACCAAGCTGGTCAACGAGTTCGCCCGCAAGCAGAACCTCCTCAAGGACAAGGACGAGAACCTCACCGGCGACGACATCCGCGAGGGCCTCACCGCCGTCATCTCGGTGAAGCTCGCCGAGCCGCAGTTCGAGGGCCAGACCAAGACCAAGCTCGGCAACTCCGAGGTCAAGGGCTTCGTCCAGCGGGCCATGACCGACGAGTTCGGCCACTGGCTCGAGGCGCACCCGAGCGAGGGCAAGGACATCGTCCGCAAGTCCGTGCAGGCCGCGGCCGCACGCATGGCCGCCCGCAAGGCCCGCGAGGCCACGCGCCGCAAGGGCCTGCTCGAGTCGGGCGGCCTGCCGGGCAAGCTCAAGGACTGCCAGAGCAAGAACCCCGCGATCTCCGAGGTCTTCATCGTCGAGGGCGACAGCGCCGGCGGCTCTGCGACGCAGGCACGCGACCCCTACACGCAGGCGATCCTGCCGATCCGCGGCAAGATCCTCAACGTCGAGAAGGCGCGCATCGACAAGATCCTCGCCAACAACGAGGTCCAGGCGCTCATCTCCGCGTTCGGCACCGGCATCGGCGAGGACTTCGACATCGAGAAGGCGCGCTACCACAAGATCGTGCTGATGGCCGATGCCGACGTCGACGGCATGCACATCCGCACGCTGCTGCTGACGCTGCTCTTCCGCTTCATGCGCCCGCTCATCGAGGCCGGCTACGTCTACCTCGCCCAGCCGCCGCTCTTCCGCCTCCGGTGGAGCAACGGTGTCGACCACCAGTTCGCCTACAGCGACCGGGAGCGCGACGGCCTCAAGGCGCTCGGTGAGAGCAAGGGCTGGCGCCTGCCGAAGGACAACCCCATCCAGCGCTACAAGGGCCTCGGCGAGATGAACTACCAGGAGCTCGGCGAGACGACGATGGACCAGAGCACGCGCACGCTGCTGCAGGTGACGCTCGACGACGCCGCCAAGGCCGACGAGGTCTTCGCCGTCCTGATGGGCGAGGACGTCGAGTCGCGCCGGTCGTTCATCCAGAAGAACGCGCGCGACGCGAAGTTCCTCGACGTCTGACCCGCGTTCCAACCATGTCGTATGCCGTCGGGCACGTTCCACGTGAAACGGGCGGGGCGGCATACGCCATCGGTTGCGACCATGACTTCAACGAATGTGACTGAGAGACAAAGGGATCTGACGTGAGCGACCTGCCTCCCAACGACGGAGACGACGTCAACGAGGTGCCGGGCGGCGACGAGAGCCCCGAGCCGAGCATCGAGGACATCCTCGGGCCCGACCCGGACGCGACCGACGACGGCGACGACGAGGGCAACCCGGACGCGACCGCCGTCGTGCCGGCCGAGATCGGCCAGCACGACCGGGTCGAGCCGATCGACCTCAACACCGAGATGCAGCGCAGCTACATCGAGTACGCGATGTCGGTCATCGTCAGCCGCGCCCTGCCCGACGTGCGCGACGGCCTCAAGCCCGTGCACCGGCGCATCGTCTACGCGATGTACGACGGCGGCTACCGCCCCGACCGCGGCTACAACAAGTGCGCCCGTGTCGTCGGCGACGTCATGGGCCACTACCACCCGCACGGCGACTCGGCGATCTACGACGCCCTCGTGCGCCTCGTGCAGGACTGGTCGCTGCGCTACCCGCTCGTCGACGGCCAGGGGAACTTCGGCTCCCGCGGCAACGACGGCGCCGCCGCCCCGCGATACACCGAGTGCCGGATGGCCTCGATCGCGATGGAGATGGTCCGCGACATCGAGCAGGACACCGTCGACTTCGTCCCCAACTACGACGGCAAGACGATGCAGCCGGCCGTGCTGCCGAGCCGCTTCCCGAACCTGCTCGTCAACGGCTCGGCCGGCATCGCCGTCGGCATGGCCACGCAGATCCCCGCGCACAACCTGCGCGAGGTCGCAGCTGGCGCGCAGTACTACCTCGACCACCCCGACATCTCGCGCGAGGACCTCCTCGAGGCGCTGCTCGGCATCATCAAGGGGCCCGACTTCCCGACCGGCGCCCTGATCATGGGGCACAAGGGCATCGAGGAGGCCTACCGCACGGGCCGCGGCTCGATCATCATGCGGGCGGTCGTCGAGGTCGAGGAGATCCAGAACCGCCAGTGCCTCGTCGTCACCGAGCTGCCCTACCAGGTCAACCCGGACATGCTGGCGCTCAAGATCGCCGACCTCGTCAAGGACGGCAAGATCTCGGGCATCGCCGACATCCGCGACGAGACCTCCGGCCGCACTGGCCAGCGCCTCGTCATCGTGCTCAAGCGCGACGCCGTCGCCAAGGTCGTGCTCAACAACCTCTACAAGCACACCCAGCTGCAGACGACCTTCGGCGCCAACATGCTCGCCCTCGTCGACGAGGTGCCCCGCACCCTGCCGCTCGACGGCTTCATCCGGCACTGGGTCGACCACCAGGTCGAGGTCATCGTCCGGCGCACGACCTTCCGCCTCAACAAGGCCGAGGCCGACATCCACATCCTGCGCGGCCTGCTCAAGGCGCTCGACCGGCTCGACGAGGTCATCGCCCTCATCCGCGGGTCGCGCACCGTCGACATCGCCCGCGAGGGCCTCATCGAGCTGCTCGAGATCGACGAGATCCAGGCCAATGCGATCCTCAACATGCAGCTGCGCCGCCTGGCGGCCCTGGAGCGCGAGAAGCTCATCGAGGCGCACGACGAGCTGCAGGCCCTCATCGACGAGTACCGCGCGATCCTCGCCTCCCCCGAGCGCCAGCGCCGGATCATCAGCGAGGAGCTCGCCGACATCGTCGAGCGCTACGGCGACGAGCGCCGCACGACGATCGTCCCCTTCGACGGCGACATGTCGATGGAGGACCTCATCCCGGAGGAGGACGTCGTCGTCACGATCACCCGTGGCGGCTACGCCAAGCGCACCCGTGTCGACCAGTACCGCTCGCAGAAGCGCGGCGGAAAGGGCGTACGCGGTGCCACCCTTCGCGGGGAGGACGTCGTCGAGCACTTCTTCACCACCACGACGCACCACTGGCTGCTCTTCTTCACCAACCTCGGTCGCGTCTACCGCGCCAAGGCGTACGAGCTCCCCGAGGGCTCGCGCGACAGCAAGGGGCAGCACGTCGCCAACCTGCTCGCCTTCCAGCCCGGTGAGCAGATCGCCCAGGTGCTCGCGATGCGCGACTACGAGTCGGCCGACTACCTGGTGCTCGCCACCCGTGCCGGCCTGGTCAAGAAGACCCGCCTGGCCGACTACGACTCCAACCGTTCCGGCGGCCTGATCGCGATCAACCTGCGCGACGGCGACGAGCTGGTCGGCGCGGGCCTGGCCTCCAACCGCGACGACCTGCTCCTCGTCTCCCGCAAGGGCCAGTCGGTGCGCTTCACGGCGACCGACGAGGCGCTGCGTCCCATGGGCCGCTCCACCTCGGGCGTGACCGGCATGAAGTTCCGCGACGGCGACGACCTGCTCGCCATGTCGGTCGTGGAGGAGGGCGAGAGCCCGGACGTGTTCGTCGTCTTCGAGAACGGCCTGGCCAAGCGGACCCCGGTCTCGGAGTACCGCCTCCAGGGCCGCGGCGGCCTCGGCATCAAGGTCGCCAAGCTCTCGGAGAAGGGCGGCGACCTGGTCGGTGCCCTGACCGTGATCGACACCGACGAGGTCATGGTCGTCATGGAGAAGGGCAAGATCGTGCGTTCGCGGGTCGACGAGGTGCGCCACACCGGCCGATCGTCGCAGGGAGTGAAGTTCGCGACGCCCGACAAGGGCGACTCGATCGTCGCCGTCGCGCGCAACGCCGAGTCCGCGATCGCGGTCGCCGAGATCGAGGAGGGCCACCCCGTAGAGCAGCCGTCCGGCACGGGAGCGCCGGCTGCGGTTCCGGCCGCCGATGGCGTACCGTCGGACGAGACGTCGGGCGACGAGGCGAGCTCGTCGGAGACCGACAACGGAGGTGACGAATGAGCGCGACCAGCCCCGAGGGCTCCCTGAGCGGGTCCGGCACGTCGACGCGCACGAGCTCCGGCTCCCAGTCCGGTGGGAGCGGCCAGAACGGGTCGTACTACGACACGGTCAGCGGAGCCGGCAGCACGTCCGGCGCCTCCAGCGCCGACAAGGGCACCGCGCTGTCGCGGGGTGCGGTCACCAACCGCACCGCCCCGACCCAGCGCGTCGGCTCCGGCCAGGCGAGCCAGACGAACCAGGCGGCACAGACCGGCCAGGCCGGGTCGGGCACCGCCTCCGGGAGCGCCGCCGGCACCGCTGCCCGCTCGTCGACCGCGCCGCGCAAGCACAAGGGTCCGCGCCGCGTGCGCCTGGCGGTCGCTCGGGTCGACCCGTGGTCGGTCATGAAGATGAGCTTCCTGCTCTCAGTGGCCATCGGCATCGCCGGCGTCGTCCTCACGGCGGTGCTGTGGATGATCCTGTCCACGATGAACGTCTTCACCGACATCGAGGGCGTGCTGCAGTCGCTGCAGTCCACGACGGCCGACCCGTTCTCGATCAAGGACTACGTCGGCTTCGGCCGAGTCGTCTCGCTCTCGATCGTCATCGGCGTCATCGACATCATCCTCATGACGGCGATTGCGACCGTCATGGCCTTCCTCTACAACATCTGCTCGGCCCTCGTCGGCGGCGTGCAGCTCACGCTCACCGACGACTGAGCGAGTACGCGACGGCGAGCCACACGGCATACGCGAGACGGCCCCCACCCGAGAGGGAGGGGGCCGTTTTGGTTGTCGCGACGTGCATCCGGTAACGTTTCGCCTCGCGTCCGGTCTTCCGCTTCTGTCGGTGCGACCGGCCGCACGAAGGTGACGATGGGCCTATAGCTCAGACGGTTAGAGCGCTTCCCTGATAAGGAAGAGGTCGGAGGTTCAAGTCCTCCTAGGCCCACCATCACCGCCACCACGGAGAGGACCCACGAATGCTGAAGCGTCTCGCCCTCATCGGTGGCGCCGTCGCCGGCATCGTCATGCTCCGCAAGAAGGCGAAGCAGCAGCAGGCGGAGCAGGACCTGTGGACGCAGGCCACCGACGACGTGCACGCGCCGGTTCCGCCGGTCGCCCCGGCTCCGTCGGCCAACGGGTCGTCAGCGCCCGCCTGAGGCGGCACTCCCTCCACGAGGGGCCATGGCGCAATTGGTAGCGCACCTGCTTTGCAAGCAGGGGGTTAGGGGTTCGAGTCCCCTTGGCTCCACCACCGACGACCCCGCCCGTCCGGGCGGGGTCGTCGTGCGTTCCCGGCGGTGTCGCCGCGGACGCACCGCGGACGACCCGCGGACGCACCGCGGACACGCGAGAGTCCGGCCCGAGGTGGGTCCTCGCGGAACTCCCCTCGCGGGCGCTCGTCGGGGTCTCCGCCCGCTCGTTGGCCGACGTCGAGGACACCGTGACGCTCGCCCAGTTCCGGGTCCTTGTGCTCCTCACCAGCCAGGGACGGACCACCCTCGTCCAGCTCGCCGCCCGCCTCGGAGTCAACGCTTCGACCGCGCAGCGTCAGGTGGATCGACTCGTGCGCGACGAGCTCGTCGACCGTCGCGAGAACCCGGAGGACCGGCGCCAGGTGCTTCTCGTGGCGACCGAGCCGGGAGCGCGCCTGGTGGAGGCGGTCACCGAGCGTCGCCGGGCCGAGATCGCCCGGATCGTGCGAGCCCTGCCCGGCGATCACCGGACGGCGCTCGTCGCCGCCATCGAGGCATTCACGGCGGCGGCCAACGAACCGACCGCGGGCCGCGACCCGGCGCACCCTCTCGGCTGGCGAAACCCGGCTCCAGTCCCTGCCGTCGACACTCCGATAGGGCGAAATTTGGTGGAAAATTCATCGAGCCTCTCGCGCAATCACCCCGAGAAGGTCTAGACTGCTCAAAGCGAAGGGTTGGGCCCGCACGAACCGCGCCCAGCCCTTCTGCATGTGCTGGCTCGCGCTGTCCCCCTGTCGGTGCGAGCCAGCTCATGCAGAGAAGGACCCGGGTGCCACTGGCACCCGGGTCCTTCTCTCTGTACGGACCGTGGCTGTCGCTCAGCTGCCGGCGTCGTCGCCGCGCTCGGCGCGCGTCTTCGCCGAGCCGCGTGACGACTCGGTGCTCGAGGCGCCGTTGATGGTGCCGCCCTCGACGGCGTCGGAGGTGATCGCGTCGGAGCCGGGCGCGGTGCCCACCTCGCTCACCTGGCCGCCGGTGGAGGCGGCATCGGCGACGTGCGTCGCGTCGTCCGCGGCCTCGCCGGAGCGGTCCTTCGCGTCGGCGATGGCCGACTGGCCCTTGGCGGCCAGGTCGCCGGCCTTCTCCTTGGCCTTGCTCGCCGCGTCGGCGACGGCGTCCTTGGCGTGGGACACCTGCTCGGTGGCCTTGTCCTTGAAGCTCGTCGCGTCGGACCCGCTCGAGCGGGTGTCGAGCGGCGTGGCCCACGGGTCCTCGGCCTGCTGCTGCTTGCGGAAGGCGGCCGCGGCGGCCACGCCGGCAGCGGCGAGGCCGATGACCAGGAGCCACCGGCCCCTGCCACCGCGCTTCTTGACGACCGCGTCGCCCTTGAGCACGAGGTAGGCGTCGGAGGCGCGGTGGCCACTGACGGCCGCGGTCTCCTTGGCGTGGGCGGCGGCCTGCTCGAGGACCGGCTGTGCTGCGATGGCGGCTTCACGGGCCTGCTCGGCACCGGCCGCGAGGGCGGCGGCGGCGGTACCGAGGACGGCACTCACCTTGGGAAGCATCGTCTCGGCCATGGTCGACTGCGCGGCCTCGACCCTGGGCCGGGCGCGTTCGGCTGCCTCGTGGAAGGCCTCCGCCGCGGCCTCCCTGGCCGACGCGGCCGAGGAGGCCAGGGCCGGGGCGGCAGCCTCCTTCGCTGCCGAGAGCTGTTCGCGCGCCGTGTCGGCGGCGCTCTGCAGCAGTGGCGTAGCGGACTGGCGCGCCAGCAGGGCGCGCTGCTTGGCGAGGGCGGCCGCCTCGGCCGCTGCCGTGGCGGCTTGGGCTCTGAGCTCGGCCGCTGCGGCCTGGGCCTGCTCGACGGCAGCCTCGGTGCGGGACTGCTTGGTTCGGAACATACGTCCTCCTAGGTCCTTCGGTCCTTACCCATCCTGCCAAGATCGGCCACGCGTCGCGTCGAGTCCCCGGGACGAGGGTGAGACCCAGCCCACAGGCGTGCTTCAGCCGCCGGTCACGACCGGCGCGCGTATGCCGTCGCGCCGGTTCGGTCAGCTCGTGGACCCGTGCGGTGGGCGGGGCGACCGGGTCGTCGACGGGTCGGCGTCCTCGGGTGTCGGCTCGTCGTGGTGGGCCGGGGTGACGGGCGGGTGGTCGAGTCCCAGCACGGTGTCCTCGAGGGCGCTGTCCACGAGCGACTCGTCGACAGGCTCCCCCGCCTGCTCGGCCTGGTCGACGCCGTGGTGGCCGGCAGGCTGGTCGATCAGGGCATCTGTCGGCGCGTCGGCCGGCACCCCGGCGGCCTCCCAGCTGGGGTCCTGTCTCGACACCGGCTCCTGCGCCTCTGCCGCGCTGAGGTCGCTCGCGTGCACGGGGCTGGGCTCCTCGACCGGGGCGGGTGGCTCGAGCGGGCCGGCCGAGACGGGCCCGGGTGCGTCGGGATCGGTGGGGAACGGCTCGTCGCCGGCGCCCGTGGCAGCCCCGGCAGCCGCTGCGGCACCTGTGGCCGTGGCAGTGCCTGCCGCGGGCCCGTAGCCGTCGGCGACCAGGTCCACCCCGTGCTCGAGCTGCTGCGTGACCTTGGCGATCTGGTCGGCGTAGCGGTGGTCGGTCTTCTCGTCGATCTTCGCGCCCGCGGTCTCGACGTAGCCGTCGATCTGCTCACGGTGCTCGGCCGTGAACTCGCCCGCCTTCTCACGCGCCTGCTGTGCGGCGTGGGTCGCAGCCTCCTGCAGCTGCCTCGCCTTCGTCTCGAGGTCGAGCTCCTCGGCCTTCTTCCTCAGCTTGTCCAGAAAAGACATCGGCACTCCGTCCTGAGCCGGCGCCGGCCGGCTGCTCGTGCTGCTTCGGGCTGTACGTGCTGCTGGGGCTGTTCGTGCGGGGCGGCTCCCCAGCTGATGCGAGGGTTGTCCTTGTCCTGGCAACGGCGGACCTGGCGCCAGCGTTCCCCGTTTGACGTACCCGCTCGACCGGCGGGACGGCATACGTGCTCGGCGTGCGAGGATTGGGCTCATGAAGGCAACCCTGCACACCAACCACGGTGACATCGTCCTCGATCTCTTCGAGCACCAGGCCCCGAAGACGGTGGCGAACTTCGTCGGTCTCGCCAAGGGCGAGAAGGAGTACAAGGACGACGCCGGCCGCACCAACCCCACGCCGTTCTACGACGGCCTGATCTTCCACCGCATCATCCCGAACTTCATGATCCAGGGCGGCTGCCCGATCGGTCAGGGCTTCGGTGGCCCCGGCTACGCGTTCGACGACGAGATCAGCCCCGACAAGGACTTCACCAAGCCCTACATCCTCGCCATGGCCAACGCCGGCAAGCGCATGGGCAAGGGCACCAACGGCTCGCAGTTCTTCATCACCACTGCCCCGACCACGTGGCTCCAGGGCAAGCACACGATCTTCGGTGAGGTCGCCGACCAGGCCTCGCGCGACGTCGTCGACAAGATCGGTGCCGTCCAGACGGGTGCCAACGACAAGCCCGTCGAGGACATCGTCATCAACTCGGTCACGATCGAGGACTGACGCTCCACCGCTTCAACGCACCACCGCCCACGGACGCGACCGGCAGGGGGACTCCTGTTGTCTGACAACCCGATCAGTGGCCAGCCCCCGCGCGAGCCGCGAGTGCCGCAGCCCGCTGCCGGTCCGTCCGTGTGCCCCCGCCACCCCGACCGCGAGGCCTATGTGCGCTGCCAGCGCTGCGGCCGGCCCGCGTGCCCCGAGTGCCAGCGGCCCGCCGCCGTCGGCATCCAGTGCGTCGACTGCGTACGCGAGGCCGCCCGTTCCACGCCCAGCGCGAAGACGGTCTTCGGTGGCCGCGCGACCGACGGCACCCCGGTGGTCACGTACTCGATCATCGCGATCTGTGCCGTCGTGTACCTGATCCAGAAGGTCGACCCGACGATCACGGCCCGCTTCTCCTTCGTGCCGGCCCTCGGATGGACGGAGCCGTGGAGATTCCTCACCGCGGCGTTCCTGCACTCGCCGGACACGATCTTCCACATCCTGCTCAACATGTTCGCCCTGTGGTCGCTCGGCCAGTACCTCGAGCCCATGCTCGGTAGGGCCCGGTTCGCCGCGCTCTACATCATCAGCGGCATCGGCGGCCAGGTCGCCGTGGCCCTGCTCGCCGGCTCGCCCACGCTGACCGGGCTCAACACCGGCCAGGACATGGCCTGGATCACCCCGGTCGTCGGCGCCTCGGGCGCCATCTTCGGGCTCTTCGGGGCCCTGCTCGTGCTCAACCGCCACCTCGGACGCTCCTCCGCGGCCATGTACGCGACGATCGCGATCAACGCGGCCTTCGGGTTCATCTACCCCGGCATTGCCTGGCAGGCCCACCTCGGCGGTCTCGTCACCGGTGCGGGGTGTGCGGCAATCATCGTGGCCTTCCGCCACCAGGGCGTCCGTCAGCGGGTGTGGCTGGCCCTCGGCGGCGTGCTCGGCCTCCTCGTGGCCGTCGTCCTGGTGAAGTACCTCGCCCTGCCCGACGTGATCCGGATGATCAGCTCCAAGGACTTCGGCCAGCAGTGACGGCGGGCGGTGACGACCGGCTAGGTTCCGGCTGTGCACCTGCTCTGCATCATCGGGCCGCCGGCCGTCGGGAAGATGACCGTCGGGCGGGCGGTCTGCGACCTCACCGGCTTCCGGCTCTTCCACAACCACATGTCGATCGAGCCGCTGCTCGGTGTCTTCGAGTTCGACTCGAGGTCCTTCCGACGGATCAACACCCTGATCCGGCGCGAGGTGATCGTCGAGGCTGTCAGGGCCGACTTGCCCGGGCTCGTGTTCAGCTTCGCGATCGACTTCGACCGCGCGGGCGAGCGGGCGTTGCTGCAGGAGCTCGTCGCCCCGGTCGAGACAGCCGGCGCGCCCATCGACGTCGTCGAGCTGTGTGCGCCCCAGGCCGTCCGCCTCTCACGCGAGGGCGGCGACGACCGGATGGACCACAAGCGCAGCAAGCGCGATGTCGACTGGGCCCGAGCCCACGTGGTCGAGCTGGAGACCCGGGCTCGGCTCACCAGTGACCCGGCGCGCGACGGCGACCTGCTCCCGGGTCACCGCCATCTTCGCCTCGACAACGCCCACGACGACCCTCGCGCGACCGCTGCGCGCATCGTGACCGAGCTCGACCTCCCGCGCATCTGACCGCGGAAGTGCCCGCCGGCGCGGCTGCGCAGGGTGGGTGGTTGCATCGCCGTGCCCCGCCCGGAAGCGGAGCGCACGTCACGTCGCGCCGTCGACTGTGGATGAACGCGCAGTTATCCACCGGCTGTGGACAAACCTGTGGATGTAGTTACACACGTGTCATTCATCCCCAGCTGGGGACAACGCTGTGGACAACTGGGGATGGGACCGTGCGCACTTGTGCACCGGGGTTGTCCACAGTTGTGGACGGCAAAGAAGAACGCCGGCCGTCCACAACGTGTGGACGACCGGCGTCGGGGGCCTTGTGGGCCGAGGGGCACTGCGGGGGCGCAGCTCAGCGCCAGCGCATCGTCATGATGAACCCGCCCATGAGGAGCACGAAGCCGATGCCGAGGTTCCAGACCCCGATCGAGCCGATCGGGTACTTGTACTCGCTCACGTAGTAGACGACGATCCACAGCAGCCCGAGCACGAGCAGCGTGACGAAGACGGGTGCCCACCAGGTGGGGTTGGGCTCTGCGGCCTTGCTGGTGCGCGGGGGCGTGTAGGCGCTCGCCTTGTGGTCGCGGCCTTTGGACTCGGGCACTGCGGTTCTCCTTGCTCTGAGTTGAGGCAAGGGTAACCAATGCGGACCGTCCCGTCCCTGTCGTGAGCGCGGGCCCCGGGGTGCGTCGTCGCGCGGAGTCGGCGTCCGTGGGCGTCACGTCTCCGGGCGGGTCGCTCGCCCGAGGTCGTCGCCGGCCCGGGGTCAGCGGCATCCGTTCGGCGATGCCCCTCGAGCAACTTCTCGAGGGGCATCCCGACGGGTGGTCCGTGCTGCCGGCGACGGGCCCCGGATGCGCCCCCTGTCGGCGCCCGCCCATCATCGGCTACCCCGCACGTTGACCGCCCCGACCATGTCATCCCGCACCCGCCGGTGTCGCCTTCCGAGGTGCACCGTTGCATGAACCTGCAACTAACCCACTCGTTGGCCACCGGTGGTCCACTGCTTGCCCGCCTGTGGCCACCCGGTTGCGACAACCGCGGGCGGCGTCGTTACCGGCGGCGGTTGACGTGTGCCGAAGACCGGGCATGCTGTCACCCGACGGGCACACACAGGGGGGCGATGTGACGACAGGGCTGCGCGACGAGGAGCATCCCGCGGAGGGGGTCGACTCCCGCCGGGCCGGGATGGGCCTCGCGGCCGCTGCGGTGGAGCTGACCAGACTGGTCAACGACCTGGCCCTCGCATGGCTGGCGGGCGAGCGCACCCCCGGGTTCCGCCTGCTCGGCTCCGGCATCGAGGAGATCGAGCGCAACCTCGACGTGGCGGTGGAGCCCGCGACGCGTCGCTCGGTCTGGTCGCTGCAGCCGGTCATCACCTTCGACCCGCGCACCCGCATACGGTCCGCCGACGCGAGGTCCCGCGACAGAGGTCTGGACATGCGCATGGTGACCACGGAGCGCACCCTCCTGCACCACCCCCTGATCTCCTCCGAGCACCCCATGGCGCACGTCGGGCCCGCGCAGTTCCAGCCATCCTCGTCGATGAGGCAACTGCGGTCGTCGCCGGACCCCACGACGAGCGCGGCTTCCAGACGGCCTGGCTCGCCACACGCTCGGACATCGTGACGCGGGTGGCCGCGCTCTGGCACGAGACCTGGGCAAGGTCCCGTCCCCGTGCTTCCCCCAGGGTCGGCCCCGCCCTTCACCCCTCGGCAGTGTCTCGTCGCCCGCCGCCTCATGGTCGGGACCAAGGACGCCGCCATCGCGCGGGAGCTCGGCGTATCCCTCCGGACCGTCGCGGCCGACATCGCCCACCTCGTGCACGAGCTCGGCGTGAGCAACCGCGCGGCCGCGGTGCTCGCCCTGCGAGGTGGCATCTCCGCCGGCGCCCCGCCGGGGGCGGCCTTCTCGTGAGCGGCTCACCTCTCGACCGGCCGCTCGCCCCGACGAGGCACAATGGGGGCGGCGCGGACCGTCCGCGCGAGCGAGGACACCCGTGATGAACGACGTCGAGCCGCCCGAGCCGCCCGGGCCGCCTGCGTCATCCCGGCCACGGCGTCGCGTCACGTGGCGCCTGCTCGTGCCCGTCGTCACGGCCGCCGCCGGCGCCATGTTCGCGATGAGCTTCAGCGCGGCCCAGGGCCGTGACCTGCGTGCCGACCGTGACCTCCCGCAGCTCATCATGGATGCCGACTCCCGCGTCGCCGACAAGGCCAGCCGGCTCGACGCGCTGCAAAAGGAGGTCGAGGAGCTCTCGAAGGCCAACGCGCCTGCCGACCAGCACCTCTCCAGCCTGACGAGGGCCGCCGATGAGCTCGCTCCCACCGCGGCGACCACCAAGGTGCGCGGGCCGGCGCTCGAGGTCACCCTCGACGACGCGAAGCGCTCCGCCGACTCCCTCCCCGACGGCTTCACCGCCGATGACATCGTCGTGCACCAGCAGGACGTCCAGGCGGTCGTCAACGCCCTGTGGGCCTCGGGAGCCGAGGCCATGATGATCCAGGACCAGCGCGTCATCTCCACGAGCGCGGTGCGCTGCGTCGGCAACACCCTCATCCTGCAGGGGCGGGTCTACTCCCCGCCGTACCGCATCACCGCGATGGGTGACGTCGACCGCCTGCAGCACGGCCTCGACGCCGACCCCTCCGTCGCCATCTACAAGCAGTACGTCGACGCCGTCGGCCTCGGCTACGGCGTCCACTCCCAGAGCTCCCTCGAGTTCCCTGCATACTCGGGATCGGTCGACTTCCAGCACGCCTCGCCGATCCGGTGAGCACACCTACCACCTAGGGCTCCATGACCTTTCGTATCCTCGTGCGCACCGTCGGCGAGCTGCTCTTCACTGCCGGGGTGCTCGTCGGCCTCTTCGTCGTGTGGCTGCTCGGGTGGCAGGCCCATGTCCAGAGCGCGGAGCAGGCGGAGGCCGTCAGCGGCCTCGAGCGCACCTTCGACCCGCCCACCCGTGCCGCAGCACGCGCGTCGCAGGCCGACCCCGTCCTGCCGGAACCGAAGCCGGGCGAGGCCTTCGCGGTGCTGCGGATCCCACGGCTCGGGGCGGACTGGGCCAAACCGGTGCGTGAGGGTGTGGGCGCCGACGTGCTCGCCGAGGGCATGGGGCGCTATCCCGGCACGGCGATGCCCGGCGCGATCGGCAACGTCGGCATCGCCGGCCACCGGTCCGGTCACGGCAACCCCCTGCTCGACATCGACCTCATCAGGCCCGGCGACGTGCTCGTCATCGAGACGAAGAGCGCGTACAACGTCTACCGCGCCGTGCGGTACGAGATCGTGGCGCCCGACCGCAGCGACGTGGTCGCGCCGGTGCCGCAGCGCCCCGGCGTGAAGCCGACGGAGCGCTGGTTCACGCTGACGACCTGCAGCCCCCGCTGGGGCAACGCCGCGCGCTACATCGTGTTCTCACGGCTCGAGACCTCCATCCCGCGGGCCCAGGGCCTGCCGGCCTCCTACCTCGCAGCACCCAAGGAGTCATGACCGATGTATGCCGCACTCTGGCGCCGGCTCCCGGGTGGCCTCCTCGCCAAGTCCGTGTCCGCGCTCGCGCTGTTCGCCGCTACGGTGGTGGTGCTCTTCGCGTGGGTCTTCCCCGCCGTCAGCCCGCACCTGCCCTTCGAGGACGTCACGGTGCAGGCCCCGGCCGGCGGCGCGCCCGGCGACGCAGGCACCAGCCCCACCAGCAGTCCCGTCAGCACGCAGAAGTAGGCCCGCATGACCCGCATCCTCGTCGTCGACAACTACGACAGCTTCGTCTACACGATCGTCGGCTACCTCGAGCAGCTCGGCGCGGACTGCACCGTCGTGCGCAACGACGCCGTCCTCGCGACGGAAGCGGCGGCGTACGACGGGGTGCTGGTGTCCCCCGGCCCGGGCACGCCCGAGGGGGCGGGCGTCTCGCTCGACATCATCGGCGAGTGCGCGCGCACGGCCACACCGATGTTCGGAGTGTGCCTCGGGCACCAGGCGCTGGGCGTCTTCGCCGGCGCCACCGTGGGCCGGGCGCCCGAGCTGCTGCACGGCAAGACCTCCCTCGTGCACCACGACGGCACGGGGATCCTCGAAGGGGTGCCCAGTCCCTTCACCGCCACCCGCTACCACTCGCTGACCATCGACCCGGCCACCTTGCCCGCCGAGCTCGTCGCCACCGGGCACACCGACTCGGGCGTCGTGATGGCGGTGCGCCACCGCGACCTGCCGTTGCACGGCGTGCAGTTCCACCCCGAGAGCGTGCTCACCGAGGGCGGCCACCGGATGCTGGCCAACTTCCTCGCGATGTGCGGCGACACGACGGCGGTCGAGCGGTCCGCCGGCCTCAGCCCGCTCGTGACAGCGGCCGTCTGAGCCCAACGGCGCCCAGGCCCTCATGCGACTTGATCGATCGAGGCTGCCTTGTCGGCCTACAGGAACCCTTGGTCGTTGAGCCGCCACCCATTGGGGGTGTCGACGAAGCACAGACTCCATGGACGCGTCCCGGCGGTGAGGGAGCCGTCGCTGCTCTCGGTGCTTGTCATCTCGAACGAGACGCACTGTTCGTCGCGGCCGGCCTGTTCCTTGGAAAGCAGAACGGGTTGTTCGATATTGCGGTACGCCGTCATCGTCGGTGAGGTGCACCATGCGAGCGTTCGTCCAACGGTGAGTGCCTCTGTGAACGCGCAGTACTGGCGCACGGCGGCGTCGAGGTAGGCCTTTGCAACGTCAGCCACCGGGGCGCTGGCTGGGGGCAACGGTCGATCTGGCGGGGGAGACGGCCTGAAGTGCATCCAGCCAGCGACCGCGATCACGGCCAGCACTACGGCGATGGCAGCACGACGCACCGTCCTCACGCACACATGGTGGCACGCGCCGCCCCGCGAAACGGGATGCGCACAACGACGACGCCCGTGGGCGCTTGTTCGCTCAGTCGAGCCGGATCTCGAGGAAGGGGAACCCCGCTCGATCTTCGGCCCTCAGGTCTGACGGGCCCGCGATCTCGGTCCGGAAGGTGACGGTGCCGTTGTGTGCTCGCGGGGCGAGGGGCCTCGAACTCGCTCACTCTTGTCGCCCCAGATGGTCCGTCTCGAGGACGGCATGGTCCAAGAAGTCCGCGGCATGCGCGGACGTCATCCAACGAGCGGCACGTGCGTGCCATCCGAGTCCGGCAGTCCTCAGCCGAGTGCCGAGGGCTTCTCCGTGCATCCCGCCCGATCAGCTCACCGAGGAGCGGTCGGCCCCTCATCCTCATCGGCATCCTTGGACGGCGGCGTCGGGTGGCTTCGCTCCCAGGCCTCCCGAGCACCGGCAAACGGCTTCGAGAGCAGCTGTGGGCGGCTGGCCAGTGGGAAGAGGTCCTGTCGGGCCCTTCGGTAGGCCCTGCGCCGGGCAGCGACATCCGAATCGTCAGAGGTCCCCGCGCGGGTCGTCGCTCTCGCCTGCTGTGCCTGCCCGCCCCCGGGCTGGCGATGCGTGATGAGCATGTAGAGAGTCCAGGGGGTGGTGAGGACGAGGCAGCCCACGGCCAGAGCGGCCCAAGCCGAGCCGAAGACCCTGTTCGCGACCCAGGCCGCGGCGGCGACGACCACCACGAACGCAACACGCACGCTCCACGCGATGACCCAGCGGCGACGGGCCGAGCTGCGCTGTCCTTGACCCTGCATGGCCTCTCCTATGACGATCGGCTGTTCCGTCGGCGGATGCAGAGCAGCACGGTCGGACGTCTTGACTCAGCGTCAGCCAGGGCGACCGCCGAATTCCTTGGGACTCGCACAATTGGTTCTCTTCAGTATCGCTTTCGGGTTCGGCGTCGGGCAGTTGCCTCCCGTGAAGTCTCTGCTCGCAAAAAGACGACCGCGCGGAACACCTGAGGGCACCGACTGACTTCTGCTTCAGCGGGCACGGACTCAACTCGGCACGACCCGTCCGCGACATTTCCGGACGTCCCGGGGCGAGCGGCGTCAGAACGTCGCCTGGACCGCTAGCCTGACGCGCATGGGCTATCGCGCGAGGCAGCTTCTTGCCGGGCTGAGCGGCATTTCGTTGCTCGTCTTCGTGGGGTCGATCATCGCAGCGATGAACTGGCACAGCATCTGGCGCTCCACCACCCTGGGCGATGCTCAGCAGAGCCCGGCGACGAGCCGGGGCGCCCTCGAGGCGCAAGCCACGTTCCAGCAGTGGGTCATCGTCGCGCTCGTCGCTCTGGTTCTTCCGCTCGCCTCCTGCGTCTTCTCGGACGCCCGTGCCGGCCAAGGTCAGCAGCTGGGTCGCAGCCAACCTCGCTGACGCGGCCTTGTCCGGGTGCAGGCCCGAACCGTCCCCACCGAGGCAGGCCGGCCGCACCTGTACCTGTTCTACCGCTGGAAGCAGGAACGCCCGGCGCGGGGCCGATGCGCCGCGGTGAAGCCGGCGTAGTCCACGCTCCCGAACAACAAGGCGCTCCTCCCAGCGAAGCTGGGAGGAGCGCCTCAGTGGTACCGATGTGCCCCCGGTACCCCCAAACCAACACGGAGCCGAACAGGCCGCTCGGGAGGGGCCCTTCGTCGCGTGCCGCGCGCTCGGGCCGTATGCCGTGCCGCTGCGTCAGGGTGTCGGCAGCAACGGGGTCGTCGTGTCCGTCGTGGGCGGTGTCGTCGCCGGAGTGGTCGGTGTCTGGGTCGGTGTCACCGTCACGGGCGGTGGCACCGGCGTGCGGGCGACCTTGACGGTGATCGGCGTTCCCATCTTGACGACATCGCCGGCATGGTCGACCGACAGCACCTCGTCCGGAGTCTTCTGCGAGTCGACGGCCACCTTGCGGGGCGAGAGCCCGGCGTTCTGGAGGGCCACCGCAGCCAGGGCCCAGTCCTGGCCGACGAGGTTGTCGGGCACCTTGACGTTTCCGGTGGCGTAGAAGATGCGGATCTTCGAGCCCTTGGCGACGACCGCCTGCGCGGCCGGGTCGGTCTTGGTGACCTTGCCCTTCTCCTGGTCGGGGGTGTTGACCTCCTGGAACCCGGACACGTCGAAGCCCTGCTTGGTCAGCTCCTGCCGCGCGGTGTCCTTGTCGAAGCCGGTGACGTCGGGCACGGTGAGGGTGTCGGGCCCGGAGGAGACGACGTACTTGACCGTGCTGTTCTCCGGCACCTTCGCCCCCGACCCGGGGTCCTGGCTGATGACGTCGCCCTCGGCGACGGTCGTGCTCGCGGCCGGGGACTTCTCGCCCCGGAGCCCGTTCGTGGCGAGGGTGCAGGCGGCGACGTCCTGCTTCATCCCCTCGATCGCGGGGACGGTCACCATCGTGACGGCGGGCGTCTGGTTGCCGAACCACGTCACGGCGCCCCAGCCGACGAGGGCGAGCAGCGCGATGACGAGCGCCGTGATGAGGGCCGCCTTGCCCTTGCCGCCCTTCTTCTCCTGCTCCTCGTCCTCGGCGTAGCCGACGGCGGGCAGCCCTGCCGTGTTGCCGTAGCGCGGGGACCCGACGGGGCGCTGGAGGGCCGTGGGACTGCCCGCGACGGCATACGCCTGCGGGAGCGTCTGGGTGGCTGCGGCCCCCACGGCAGCGGCGGTGCCTAGCGCGGCGGCACTGATCCGCCGACCGAGCCGGACGTTCTCGAGGTCGTCGCGGAACGCGGTCGCGTCCTGGTAGCGGGCCTCGCGGTCCTTGGCCAGCGCGTGCAGCGTCACGGCGTCGAGGTCACCGCCCACGGCGGTGTTCCACACGCTCGGCGGCTGCGGCAGCTCGCCCACGTGCTGGTAGGCGATCGCGACGGCGGAGCCACCGGTGAACGGCGGACGCCCCGCCAGCAGCTCGAAGAGGAGGCAGCCGGTCGAGTAGAGGTCGGAGCGCTCGTCGACGGTCTGGCCCTGTGCCTGCTCGGGCGAGAGGTACTGTGCCGTGCCGACGACCGACTGGGACTGGGTCATCGTCGCGGCGGTGTCGGCGATGGCCCGGGCGATGCCGAAGTCCATGACCTTGACGTGGCCGTTGCTCGTGATCATCACGTTGGCCGGCTTGATGTCGCGGTGGACGATGCCCATCCGGTGGCTGTAGGCGAGGGCGTCGAGGATGCCCTCGGTGACCCGGATCGCCTCGGCCGGCTCGAGCTGTTGGTGCTCCGTCAGCTTCTGGCGCAGCGTCTGCCCGTCGACGTACTCCATGACGATGTAGGGCAGTGTCGTACGCGTGCCGCCCGGGCCCTCGACGGTGCTGTCGTCCTCGCCGGAGTCGAAGATGGCGACGATCGCCGGGTGGTTGAGGCCGGCCGCGGACTGCGCCTCCCGGCGGAAGCGCATGAGGAAGTTGGCATCCCGGGCCAGGTCGGAGCGCAGCATCTTGATCGCGACCTGACGTCCCAGCCGGGTGTCGTGGCCGAGGTGGACGTCGGCCATGCCGCCACGGCCGATCAGCTGGCCCACCTCGTAGCGTCCGCCGAGGACACGGGGTGTGGTGGTCACGTGTTCCGCCTTCGGTTCTGGTGCTGGGTCATCTCGGTCCGCTCTGAGTGCGCGGGTGGCGTCGGGTGGGAACTGCCGACGCCGTTCGTCGGTGTCGCGGTCGTCGGTGGTCACTTGTTCAGCACCGCCTCCATGACGGCACGGGCGATGGGAGCGGCCACGCGGCCGCCGCCCACCTCACTGCCCGTGACGCCGCCGTCCTCGACGACGACCGCGACGGCGACCTTCGGGTCGGTGGCGGGCGCGAACGAGATGAACCAGGCGTGCGGGGGCTTGCCCGGGTCGTGCTGGGCGGTGCCGGTCTTGCCCGCGACCTGGACGCCGGGGATCCGGGCCCGCGCGCCGCTGCCGTTGTCGACCACCGAGACCATCATCTTGGTGAGCGTGCTGGCCGTCTGCTCGGAGACCGCCTGGGAGAGCTCGACGGGGTCGGGCGCCGACTTGATGATGTCGAGGTTGGCGCTGCGGACTGACTGGATGAGGTACGGGGTCATGACGCTGCCCCTGTTGGCGACGCCCGCGGCGACCATCGCCATCTGCAGCGGCGTCGCGCGCACGTCGTACTGGCCGATGGCCGCCTGCGCCGACTGCGGGGCGTTGAGGTCGGCCGGGACGGAGCTGGTCGCGACCCGCATCGGCACCTGCAGGGAGTCACCGAAGCCGAACTTGGCGGCCTGGGCGCGCAGCTTCTCGCCGCCGAGCTCGAGGCCGAGGGAGCCGAAGGTCGTGTTGCACGAGATCTCGAGGGCGTGGATCAGCGTCGTCTTGCCGTTCGGCCCGCAGGGCAGGTGGTTCTCGTTGGGCAGGTTGGTGGGTGTCAGCGGCAGGTCGAGCTCTGCCGGTCCGGGGACCACGGAGTTCTCGTTGCTCACCAGGCCGTTCTCGAGGGCTGCTGCCGCCGTGACGACCTTGAAGGTCGAGCCAGGCGGGTAGATGCCACTGAGGGCCCGGTTGAGGTAGGCCTTGTTCTTGTCGGTGGAGAGGGTCTGCCAGGCCTTGGCCGCCTTGCCGAGGTTGTGGCTGGCGAGGGGGTTGGGGTCGTATGCCGGGTGGCTGACCATCGCGAGGATGGCGCCGGTCTTCGGGTCGAGCGCCACGACGGCACCCCTGCTCCTGCCGAGGGCCTGGTCGGCTGCCTTCTGTGCCTTGGGGTCGATCGTCAGCTCGATGGTCGCGCCCGAGGTCTTGCGGCCGGTGATGAGGTCGGTGACCCGGCGCACGAAGAGCTGGTCGGCGTCGCCGGAGAGCAGGTCGTCGGCGGCGTGCTCGAGGCCGTAGGGCGCCCCGACGGCGTAGGAGTAGAAGCCGGTCACATGCGAGTACAGCTCGCCCTGCGGATAGGTGCGCAGCCAGCGGTACTGGTCCTGGACCGGCACGGAGCGGGCGACGGCCTGGCCGCCGACGATGATCGCGCCGCGCTCGCGCGAGTAGCTGTCGAGCAGCGTGCGCTTGTTGCTCGCCATGGCACCGAGCGACCTCGCCTGGGCGAACTGCACGACGGTCGAGGCGACGAGCAGCGTCGTGAAGAGAAGGGCGATGAGGATCGAGAGCCGGCGGATCGGGGTGTTCACGGCAGCCTCACCACCTGGGTCGCCTCGGCGGGCGCCGGCTCGGCTGCTGCGACGCCGACCGGGATCTCGGGCATCGGGCGGCGGGCCTGGTCGGAGATGCGCAGGAGCAGCGCCATGATCACCCAGTTCGCGAGCAGGGAGGATCCGCCGAGCGACAGGAAAGGTGTGGTGAGGCCGGTCAGGGGGATGACCCGGGTGACGCCACCGATGACGATGAACAGCTGGAACGCGACGGAGAAGGACAGGCCGAGGGCGAGCAGCTTGCCGAAGCCGTCGCGCACGCCGAGCGCGGTGCGGACGCCGCGCTCGCAGAAGATGAGGTAGAGCACGAGGATGGCGACCGCGCCGAAGAGCCCGAGCTCCTCGCCGAGGCTGGGGAAGATGAAGTCGCTCTCGGCGAACGGCGTCAGGTAGGGCCGGCCGGCACCGAGCCCGGTCCCCGTGAGGCCGCCGGACGCCATGCCCCAGAGCCCGTTGGCCAGCTGGTTGGAGCGGTCGAGGCTCTGCTGCGAGAAGGGGTCGAGCCAGAGGTCGACGCGCTGGTGGAAGTGCGCGAAGGCGGTGAGCGCGAAGGCCACCGCCGCCGCGAACAGCAGCAGGCCGATGACGATCCACGACACGCGCTCGGTGGCGACGTAGAGCACCGCGACGAAGAGGCCGAAGTAGAGCAGCGAGGTGCCGAGGTCGTTCTGGAAGACGAGCACGACCACGCACAGCGCCCAGGCGACGACGATCGGCCCGAGGTCACGCCCCCGGGGGAAGGTGAAGCCGAGGATCTTCTTGCCGGCGAGCGAGAGCACGTCGCGGGTCTGGACGAGGTAGCCGGCGAAGAAGATGGCCAGGGCGATCTTGGCGAACTCGCCCGGCTGGAAGTTGAGCGGCCCGACGGTGATCCAGATCTGGGACCCGTTGATGGAGCGGCCGATGCCCGGCACGAGTGGGAGCAGCAGGAGCACGAGCGCGGCTGCCATGCTCACGAAGGTGTAGCGGCGCAGCAGCCGGTGGTCGCGCAGGAGGAAGAGGACGCCGACGGCGAGGATGACGGCCAGCGTCGTCCAGATCAGCTGGCGGTAGGCGTCGCCGTCGGTGCCGAGCTTGCCCCGGGCCAGGTCGAGCCGGTGGATCATCACCAGGCCCAGCCCGTTGAGGACGGTCGTGATCGGCAGCAGGACGGGGTCGGCGTACGCGGCCTTCCAGCGCAGCACGAGGTGCACGAACAGGACGAGGACGGTGAAGCCGCCGGCGACGGGGACGATGTTGGCCGGCACGGTGCCGTTGCGGTTCAGGTCGGTGGTCACCCACGCGAGCAGCACGATGCCGAGAGCCAGCAGCAGGAGCAGCAGCTCCGCGTTGCGCCGGGTGCGCGGCGTCAGCGGTTCGACGGTCGTCGTCATCGGATCACCCCGGCAGTGGTGGCAGCCAGCGCCCGTGGGGGTGGGCTCGTCGCAGCGGCGCCGGGCTTCGGCGGGGCGGCCGGCTTGGTGCCCGGTGTCACGCCAGGCGTCGCGCCGGGCACCGGCGTGGTGCTGCCCGTCGGGGTCGGGATCGTCGGCGGGGTCGTTGGGGTCGGCGCGGGCGTCGTGCCGCACGGTATGCCGGTGGCGGCCAGCCGCTGGCAGCGCACGGCCTCGGCGCGCAGCGCCTCGATCTTGGACTGGGCGTCGGTGAGGTCACGGGCCGGGATGGTGTTGGCCACCGCACCCTGTACGTCGCTCGGCAGGTCGGTGACGCGGACGTCCGAGGGCGACTGGACGTGCGAGAGGCGGATCGGGCCGAGGTCCTGGGAGACGCCCTGGAAGATGGCGACCCGGCCGGCGTCCGCGGCCACGAAGTACTGCTTCTGGGACCAGGCCCACGCGGCATACCCTCCGCCACCGAGGATCGCGGCGATGACCACGGCGGCGACGAGGCGCAGGAGGATCTTCGAGCGGCGCGACCGGGTGCGGTCCTCGGCGAGCTCGAGGGAGTCGTCGTCGGGCTCGGCCCGGCCGGTGGCCGCGCGGGAGAGCGCAGCCGCCTTCTCGGCAGGGCTGGTCGGGATGGCGCGGGTGCGTCCGCGCATCCGCTTGCCGGCGGCCCCGACCACCTGGGGGACGGTCGAGGGCAGGTCGTCGCCGTCGGCGTCGACCACGTCGGCCACGATGACGGTGACGTTGTCGCGCGTGCTGGCCTTGAGGGCGATCTCGATGCAGCGGTCGGCGGCCTCGGCGGGGGTGCGCGCCTCACGCAGGACCTCCTCGATGACGTCGGCGCCGACGAAGTCGGACAGGCCGTCGGAGCACAGCAGGAAGCGGTCGCCGATCTTGGCCTCGCGCAGGGAGGTGTCGGGCTCGTCGTCGGGCTGGCCGGTCATGACGCGGGTGACCACCGAGCGCTGCGGGTGGTGGCCGGCGTCCTCCTTGGAGATGCGTCCCTCGTCGACGAGCTGCTGGACGAAGGAGTGGTCCTTGGTGATCTGCGAGAAGGTGTCGCCGCGGAGCATGAACGCGCGGGAGTCGCCGATGTGGGCCATCGCCAGCTTGTTGCCGGTGCGGAGCATGACGATGGTCGTGCTGCCCATGCCGGCGAGGTCGGAGTTCTCGTGCATCGCCTTGGTGAGGCGTGCGTTGGCCGAGTGCAGTGCCTCCTCGAGCAGCGGGATCGCCTGGTCCGCGGTGACGTCCTCCTCGTCGAGCGGGGCCAGCTCGCCGACGATCATCGAGCTCGCGACGTCCCCCGCGGCGTGCCCGCCCATGCCGTCGGCGAGGACGAGCAGGTTGGGGCCGGCGTACCCGGAGTCCTCGTTGCGGGACTTGGGTCCCAGCCCGAGGTCGGAGCGCGCGGCATAGCGCAGGGCGATGGCCATCGGATCAGCCTCGCAGTTCGAGGACGGTCTTGCCGATCCGCAGGGCCGTGCCCACCTCGACGGGCCGCGACCCGGTGAGGCGCTCACGACCGATGAACGTGCCGTTGGTGGAGCCGAGGTCCTCGACGACCCAGCCGTCGCGTCCGGAGGAGTCGGGCTGGATGCGGCAGTGGCGGCCGGACGCGTAGTCGTCGTCGAGGACGAGGGCGCACTCGGGGTTGCGGCCGATGAGGATGCCGCCGCCGCGCAGCGGCAGCGACGTGCCGGTGAGGGGTCCTTCGGTCACGACGACGCGGGTGGGGATGCCCTTGCCCCGCCCCCGCCCTCGGCGCGGCGTGCCGCCCTCGGGAGTGACCGGGCCGGCACCAGCGGCACCGGCACCGGCGACCGCGGCCACCGGCGTACGGCGCGGCCTTGCGGCCTCGCGCTGCTCGGCGGCCTTGAGGGCCTTGCGGCGGCTGCGCCGGCTCACCTTGGTGCCGTAGATGTCGGTGCGGAGCACGCCGACGACGCTGAAGATGAAGAGCCACAACAGCGCAAGCAGACCCAGCCGCAGCAGGGTGAGGGTCAGTTCACTCATGCTCACCACGGCTCGTGCTGGGACGGGTGGGCAGGGCGGGCGTGGGGGTGTCCGCGGTGGTCATCGGCTCACCGGCGCCCGGCTCGGAAGGTCGCGGTCGTGCGGCCGATCGTGAGACGGTCGCCGTCCTGCAGCCGCTGGCTGGAGATGCGGTCGCCGTTGACGAAGGTGCCGTTGGTCGAGTTGAGGTCGCGGATCGAGGTCACCAGGTGCGGGCCGTCGGTGGTGACCCGGATCTCGCTGTGGCGGCGGGAGACGCCGGGGTCGTCGACGACGATGTCGGCGCTCTCGTCGCGGCCCAGCGTGGTCAGGCTGCCGAGCAGCGGGTAGCGGTCGCCGGCGATGTCGAGCCACGGGCGCGCCGAGGGGTTGGACCGGGGGGTCGGGCGCTGCACCGCAGGCTGGTCGACGGCGGTGCCGGTGCCGGTGTGTGGGCGGGCCGGGGCGGGAGCGGCCTCCGCCTCGCGTCCGGCGTGCTTGACCGTGGCGGGCCGCACCCGGAAGACGCCGGTCTCGAGGCCCTCGCCCTCGATGAGCTGCACCTCGAGCGGGCCGCCGGGCTGGTAGCCCTGCGAGTCGGCGTGCTCCTGGGCCGCCGCGACGAGGTCGTCGGACAGGTCGTCCTCGTAGTCGCCGAGCCGGTCGTAGTCGGTCTGGCTGAGCTCGATCGTGTAGACGTTGGGCACCATGGCACGTCCGTGGCCGAGCAGGGCCGCCCGGTCGTCCATGGCCCGGCGGATCGCCGACGCGATCTCGACCGGCTGCACCTCCGACTTGAAGGCCTTGGCGAAGGCACCGTGGACAGCCTTGGCGAGACCGTGTTCGACACGGTTGATGATTCCCACGCCGTCTCCTCCTCGTTGGTACCTCCTGCTGGGCGCTTCATCGTAACCGGGTCAGCCGGTACCTCCCCCAACCGACAGACGGCGCCGGGCCGGCCGGTGTCCGGGTTTGCCCTCCGGCCGAAGCATGAAACCATCGCACGGGGGTCCGTGACGGGTCCCCGCACGTGGTCAGGCCAGCAAGGAGCGCTCGATGAGCAAGGACGAGAACGGCAGCACCGAGAGCCAGGGCATCCCCGGCTTCTCCGCCAACAACTCCATCCCGGGTGGTTTCACCCTGCCCATCCCGATCGCAACCGCCGGCGCGTCGCAGCCCGAGGAGGCCTCGGCCGACCCGTGGAGCGCCACGTGGGAGGACACCTCCTGGCAGTCGGGTGACGCCGGCGAGGCCGACTCCTCCACCGACACCCACGCCCCCACCGCGACCGCCGGGTCCACCAGCTCCTGGACCGACTGGCAGCCCGCCGAGGACACCTACTCGGGGTGGACGCCCGCCGGCGCCGACCCCGAGGTGCACGCGTCGACCACCTCCGACGGGGCCGGCAGCGCGCCCGCGACCGACCACACGGAGGCACAGCAGGCGTATGCCGCCCGGCCGGCCGTCGACCCCGACGTGGCCGCCGCGGCGGCCGAGGGCGGCTACGACCCGCAGCCCACGGCATACGACAGCAGGTCCGCCCTGCGGACGGGCAGCACCCCGGGTGGCTCAGGTGGCCCAGGCGGCTCGGACGGGCCCAGCGCCGAGGATCTCATCAGCGCCCGCTCGAAGGGCGCCCGCCAGAAGCTCAAGTCGAGCTCCGGGCTGCGGAATGCCCTCGGCCTCGGCCCGAGCTCGCGGGAGATGCTCGAGCGCGACCGCATCGACCGGATCGCCCGGCCGCTCAACGGCCGCAAGACCGTCATGGTCATCAACACCAAGGGCGGCGGCGGCAAGACGCTCGTCACGCTGATGCTCGCGAGCTACCTCGGGCGCTACCGGTCGGGCTCCGTGCTGGCCTGGGACAACAACGAGACCGAGGGCACCCTCGGCATGCGCGCCCCCTCGCAGAGCCACCACCGCACGGTGGTCGACCTGCTCGGCGCCCTGCCGACCATCGCGAACGACCCCAACGCCGGCACCTCCGAGCTCGAGCACTGGGTGCGCGAGCAGCGCGGCCTCTCCTTCGACGTGCTGGCCTCGGCCGACGACGACGAGGCGATGCGCATCATCGGCGAGCAGGAGTTCGAGGACCTCCACACCCAGCTCTCCCGCTTCTACCGGATGATCGTCGTCGACACCGGCAACAACCGCCTGTCGCCCAACTGGCTCGCGGCCGCCGCCCGCGCCGACATGCTGGTCTTCGCGACCTCGCTCAAGGACGACACGTCGGTCGTCGCCGCCAAGAACCTGGACGCGCTCGTCGCGATGGGCCGCGGTGACCTCGTGCGCAACGCCGTCTGCGTCATCTCGCACACGTCGGCCAGGGGCAACGACGTCGGCGCCGGCGTGCACACGCGTGAGCACTTCGAGCAGTGGGTGCGCTCGGTCGTCGACATCCCGTACGACCCGATGCTCTCCCCGGGCCTGCACCTGGACCCGCTGAAGATCGACCGCAGGACGCACGAGGCGTGCATGGAGATGGCCGCCACCGTCGTCGACGGCCTCTGACGGGCTCCCCCGGCGCGTCGCCGGGGGCTGACCCGCCGAGCCGGGTATGCCGGTGGCGTGGCTCTCCTCGCGCTGACCGGCGCCTCCGGGCGCATCGCAACCACACTGCGCCCGCGGCTGCGTGCCGCGGGGCACCGGCTCGTGCTGTGCGAGGCGCCGGGCGTGGCGGTTGCGGACGTCGACCCCGGCCTCGAGCGGACGGTGGCGTGCGACGTGCGGGACGTCGAGGCCCAGGCCGAGGCGTTCGCCGGCGCCGACCTCGTCGTGCACCTGGCTGCCCACGCCGACGAGCGCCCCTGGCCCGACATCCTGTCGGTGAACATCGACGGCACCCGGGCGGTCTGCGAGGCGGCACGCCTGGCCGGCGTCGGCCGGCTCCTGCTGGCCAGCTCGGTGCACGCAGCCGGCTACGTGCCCGTCGACTCGCCGCTCGCCTCCGAGGGCATGCCACTCCCCGCGCCCGACACGTACTACGGGGTCAGCAAGGCGGCGCTCGAGGCGCTCGGCGGGATGTATGCCGGCCGGTTCGGGATGACGGTCGTCAGCGCCCGGATCATGAACTTCGACGGCTCGCCGGCCGGGCCCCGGTCCCTGCAGGCCTGGCTCTCGGCCGACGACATGGCGCGGCTCGTGCTGGCGGTGCTGACCACCGAGGCCACCGGTCACCACGTCGTGTGGGGCGTCTCGCGCAACACCCGTCGCCGCGTGGACCTGCGGCCGGGGCTGGCGATCGGCTTCGACCCCCAGGACGACGCGGAGGCGTACGCCTCGGGGGTGCAGGAGCAGGACCCGAGCCTTCCGCCGAAGCTGCTGGGCGGCGGCTTCGCGGATGCCGGCTACCGCCTCGGCGAGCCGCACGGCGGGACTCGGGGCTGAGAGGTCGGTCCGGGTCGACTTCGAAGCGGTCAGAGGCCTCCGCGGCGCCTGCAGGACGTCTCGGACAACGGGGACACGGGCGGCTTCCTGACGCGTCCGGTTCCCGCCGGGGACCCCGGTTTGGCGATACCGGGACTCATGCAGCACACTGTCTGCTTGTCACGCGCGAGTGGCGGAACGGCAGACGCGCTGGCTTCAGGTGCCAGTGTCCGAAAGGGCGTGGGGGTTCAAATCCCCCCTCGCGCACGCAGGAGTGGGAATCCCCCACGACAACGGCCGGGTGGACCGACGAGAGTCGGACCACCCGGCCGTTGTCATGTCGGCGGCCACGACCGCGGCTGACGTTGCGGCCGGAGAGGGAATCCGGAGACAGGTTCTGTCGGGTCACGCGGTCGCACCAGAAGGACACGAAAAAGGCGCAATTCGAGTATTGCGGAATTCGTCCCGCAATCGCGTCGTCGACTGCTAGCGTCCCGCTCGGCACCTCCAGGGGCGCCTTCCATCTCGTCCCACTCAGGGGGTTGTCCCGCATGTCCTTCGGTGAAGCCGTCAGCACCGTCCTGACGCAGAAATACGCCACGTTCTCCGGCCGCGCGCGCCGGTCCGAGTACTGGTTCTTCTACCTCTTCAGCATCCTCGTCACCGGCGTGCTCAACGTGCTCATGGCTGTCACCGGGGCCAAGGCGATCTCGTACCTCGCGATCCTCTTCGGGCTCGCCCTGCTCATCCCGAGCCTCGCGGTCGGAGTCCGGCGCCTGCACGACACGGGCCGCTCCGGCTGGTGGCTCTTGATCGGCCTGATCCCCATCATCGGTGCGATCATCCTGATCGTCTTCCTGGCCGGCGACAGCCAGCCCGGCCCGAACGCGTACGGCCCCCCGGTCAAGGACGTCGTCGGCTCCCCGGCCACCGCCTGACCCGCGTAGCCCGACGGTCGCCCGACCGTCCCTGAGGCGCCGCCTCTGCCAGCCCAGCGCTGGTTCGAGGCGGCGCTTCCGCGTTCCCGGCCGCCCAACAGCTTCGCGGTGGCGTGCGTGCAGTGGATACCGCAGAGCGAAGGGCCCAGCTCACGAGTGGGGCCCCTTCGCACGTCCGGGACGACTGCGCCGCCCCGGCGGTCACCCGGACGGCGGCTTGGACTCCGGGGCGAGCAGGGGCGCCAGAGCGACACCGAGCTCGCCGAGCCTCGGCAGCGCGGTCAGCTTCCGCGGCGGGGCAGGGGCCGGGGGCTCGGTCCGCATCAGGAGCGTGCGGCGCACGTCGAACGTGAGCTCAGGGCCTGGTGGCGTGCCGGGGCCTTCGAACCGGACCGTGACGATCCCGTCGTCGACGTGGGCGATCCAGCCGGGTCCGTGCTCGGCGTGCTCGACATCGAGCCCGACCGCGCACGTGTGCACCGTCAACGGGGCGGGCAGGCGCTCGCCATCCACGTCGTCACCGTCGAGGGCGCCTGCCGCGTCGTCGACCGGCAGGAGAACACCCTCCTCCGGGGAGGCCGTGCCGTCGGGGGCCTCGCCCGGCTCGCCCGTGCGGGCCTGCTGGGTCACCTCACCGGCCGGGTTGGGCAGGCGCAGCTGCGCCCAGTGCGTCAGCCCGGAGAGGGCGACCCCGAGCAGCCGGACGGGCTCCACCGGGTCCGCCGCCGCCAACGCGGCCGCGGCCCCCTCTCGCAGCTCGGCAGCCTCCGACGTCGGATGGGCCAGGGTGACCGAGCGGGTCACCGTCGTGAAGTCGGACAGGCGCACCTTCACTGTGACGGTCCGGGCGCCACCGCCGTGCCGGTGCAGGCGGCGCAGCGCCCGCGACAACACGTCCTCGAGCGCGTCGGGCAGCTCCCAGCGGTGCAGGTCCTCCGCGAACGTGCGCTCCGCGCCGACGCTCTTGGCCTCCCGCTCGACCACGACCGGGCGCGAGTCATCCCCGCGCGCGAGCCGGTACAGGTTCCAGCCGGCAGCCTCCCCGAGGGTCCGGACCAGGTCCTCCCGGCTGGTCGCGCGCAGGTCGGCGACCGTGACGATGCCGAGCCGGCGCAGCGTCGTGTCCGTGGCCGGTCCGACGCCCCAGAGCGCCGCGACCGGCTTCGGCAGGAGGAACTCGTCCTCCATCTCCGGCGGCACGACCGTGAACCCGTGCGGCTTCTCCGCGTCGGAGGCCAGCTTCGCGATCAGCTTCGAGCGGCCGAGCCCGACCGAGACGACGAGCCCGGACCGGTTGTAGACGAGGCGACGGGCCAGGTCGGCGCCGGCGACCGGGTCGCTCGCGAACGGGCCGGCGGCCAGGTCGACGAAGGCCTCGTCGAGGCTGACCGGCTGCACGAGCGGCGACAGCTGGCGCAGGGTGTCCATGATGAGCGCACTGTGCGCCGCATAGGCCGGGAACCTCGGGGTCAGGACCGTCGCCGACGGGCACAGCACCCGGGCCTGCGCCATCGGCATCGCCGAGTGGCACCCGAACGCGCGCGCCTCGTAGTTCGCGGTCGCCACCACCCCGCGTGGGCCGGCTCCTCCGACCAGAACGGGTGTGCGCGCCAGCGACGGCTTCTGCCGGGTCTCGACCGATGCGAAGAACGAGTCCGCGTCCACGTGCATGACGCTCGCGTCCTCACGCACCGTCCACCTCCTCACCGGTTGTGCCGCTGGCGCCACGAGTTGCAGCGGTACAGAGACCGTCCGCGGACACGGTCCGCACCGCCTCCACTGTGCCGCACCCCCTCGAGCGAGCGGCGGCCACGGTCCTCGGGCCGGCAGCGCCGCCTGCTGCGTCCCACCTGCTTCCACGCAAGCCGGCCGAAGAGCGGCGCTGCCGGCGCGCATAAGCACGCAGGGGCCGGAGTCCCGTTATCCGTTTTTTCCGATTACCGGGGGAGTATGCGCTTTTTGAGTACCGTGAAATACATCGCCGCACCAGGCGCAATGGTTCCTTTCCGGGGGTGTTTCGAATGGGCCAGAGCCGCGATCCGTTGACGACCGGGGGCTATGTGGTCGCAGGCGTGCTTCTCCTGACGTTCCTGATCGCCTCGTTCTCCGTGATGTCCACCGTCAACAGTCCTCCGCTGCTGGCCGATCCGGCGCCGACAGGGCCGCCCGCCGTGATCTGCCCCTGGCCGGGCTCTTCGTCGTCCGGCTCGTCGACACCTGCTGCGGTGGGCAGCCCGGCGACGGGCGCACGTGATCCGAGCCTCGCCGGGAGTACGGACGGTGCCGCTGGAATCACCGCTGGAGGCACCACTGGGACCTCGAGCGGGGCAAGCGCCGAGAGCGCACTGTCCGTGGCGTGCCAGCCAGGAGAGGTGGTGTACGCGCCCCAGCTGAGGGGCAGCTACGACCCGAGTACTCGCCTGATGGCGTTGCTCGGCATCGTCGTACCGCTGCTGAGCACGATCGTTGCGTTCTTCTTCGGCCAGCGGGCAGGGCAGGCGGCCGGCGAGGCCGAGACGCAGCGGATCGTCACACGCGTGGCAGGCGCGAGTTCCAGCGAGCTGTCGGAGATTCAGCAGTTCTTGAGAAAGGGTGGCAAATACGATGCAGATCGAACATCTCTCGGGCGAAGCGAGCCACGGCCCGGTGTCGGTCTTTCTCACCGACAGCGGTCGGATCGGGTTCGTGTGTCCACGCGACGGGGCGTACTGGGAAGGTGAGATGCCCCAGCTGAGAGCAGCCTGTCCTGCACCCGAACCCGCGGGAGGAGACGCCCCAGGACCGGAGCTCGCCGCCGTGGACGGTGGTGGACGTCGTGACGTCAGGCACTCCCGGCGGCGGTCGCGGGCGCAGTCTGGGCGACCATGCCGCGGGGCAGGAACGCCGCCGCAGCGAAGCCGACGACACCGAAGGCCGCGAGCACGATGAGGGCGGCGGCCTCAGCGCTGTTGGAAAGCCCCGCGACGAGGATCGTGCCGGCGATCGCGGTCCCGAGGGACGAGCCGAGGTTGGAGATGCTGCGCGACAGGCCCGAGATCTCCCCCTGCAGCTCGTCGCCGAAGCTGGACTGGACGACGTTGACCGACGGCGTCAGCATCCCGCCGAGGCCGAAGCCGATCAGGAAGAGGCCGGGCGCGAAGGCCCACGGGCTCGGGGAGCCCTTGACCATGGCGATGAGCACGACGACACCGGCGATCGTGATGACGAAGCCCAGCATGATCAGCGTCCGCTGCGCACGGCGCTTGGCGAAGCGTTCGGCTCCCAGCGACGACAGCAGCAGCCCCACGGTGGCCGCCGTGAAGATGACGCCGGTCTGGATCGCGTCGTAGCCACGCACCGTCTGCAGGTAGGCGGCGACGGTGAACGAGACGCCGAGGAGGATCAGCCACTGGATGTTCTGGGTGACGAGGCCGAGGTTGGAGGTTCGGTTGCGGAAGAGGCTGGTCGACAGCAGCGGTTCCTTGCCGGCCCGCTCCTGGGCGCGCACCCAGAGGAAGAACCCCACGAGCACCAGTGCGCCGGCCACGAGCAGGGCGAGCATGAGCCAGCCGCTGTTGTCCGCGGCGAGGATGCCGAGCACGACCATCACGAGACCGACGGCCGACAGCGTCGCCCCGACGGTGTCGAAGCTCTTGGTCCGGTCGGCCGGCAGCGGGTCCGAGATGTTGCGGCTGAGCAGCAGGATCGCGGCGATGACGAGGGCCTGGAACACGAACGCCGCGCGCCAGCTGATCGCGGAGGTGATCAGGCCACCGATGAGGGGGCCCGCCGCAGCGCCGATCCCACCCATTGCGCTGATCGCCCCGAAAGCGCGGGCCCGCGAGGCCGTCTGCGTGAAGAGCAGGGTGGTGAGGATGTAGACCGGCGGGATCAGCAGGGCCGTGCCGACACCTTCGAGGATCGAGTTGCCGAGGATGAGGATGCCGAGGCCCGGAGCGGCCGCGCTGATCAGCGCGCCGATGCCGTAGACCGTGAGGCCGATCGTGAAGCACCGTTTCCGGCCGTAGCGGTCGGTGAGCTTGCCGCCGGGGATCATCAGCGCGGCCATCACGAGCAGGAACAGCGTGATCGCGACCTGGATCCCCTGCACCGTGGTGCCGAGGTCCTTGCTCATGTCGTTGATCATCACGTTCATGTTGGAGCCGGCGAAGCTGCAGATGAACTGTGCGAGGGCCAGCGGGACGAGCACCCGTCGCAGGGCTCTCGACGGCCGTCCGGACACGTCGGTCTGGGCCACGAGGCACCCGCTTTCGGTCGGAGCCGGGACGTCGGCCTTGGGAGGACCGCAGCCTGAGACTTCCAGCCGAGCCGCCGGGCGACATCACCCTTCGTGCGTGATGCCGGGCCGGCCCAGCGACCCGAATCCTGAGGGCTGACGCCCTGTCGCACCCGAGGAGGCGTCGCCTGCGCACGGTGAAAGGACCGCACATGTCCGCCTACCCCCTGATCGCCGACCACGGGCTCATCGGTGACCTCCAGACCGCCGCACTCGTCGCGACCGACGGCTCCATCGACTGGTTCTGCGCCCCACGGTTCGACTCCCCGAGCATCTTCGGCGCCCTCCTCGACAGCGAGAAGGGAGGGCGTTTCCGGGTGCGGCCGACCGCCCCGGCGTTCACCGGCAAGCAGCTCTACTTCCCGGACACGGCGCTCCTGGTGACGCGATTCCTGACCGAGGCGGGCGTCGGCGAGGTCACCGACTTCATGCCGGTCACCGACGAGCAGGAGACGTCCCGACACCGGATCGTGCGGATGATCAGGTGCGTGCGGGGTGAGATGACCTTCGCCTTCGACATCGCGCCCCGGTTCGACTACGGCCGCGAACCGCACCAGGTGCACCTGACGGACGCCGGGGCCGTCTTCGAGGGCAGCCACACCGCCCTGACGGTGCGCCTGATCCTGGAGCCCGGTGAGGAGCGGCTCGGCGCGGCGCACGTCGATGCGCACGGCGACATCCACGGCGAGTTCACCCTGAGGGCCGGCCAGATGCGGGGCGTGGTGGTGGAGACCGGTGCCGCCGGCCAGCTGCACCCGGTCCCCGTGGGGGAGGCGTGGCGGCTGTTCGACGAGACCGTCGACTTCTGGGAGGCCTGGCTCGGGCAGTCGACGTACGCCGGGCGGTGGCGGGAGGAGCTCAACCGCTCGGCCATCACCCTCAAGCTGATGACGTATGCGCCGAGCGGGGGACTCGTCGCCGCCCCCACCGCGGGCCTGCCCGAGCAGATCGGTGGCGAACGCAACTGGGACTACCGCTACACCTGGATCCGGGACGCCTCCTTCTCGGTCTACGCCCTGCTCGGGATGGGCTTCACCGGTGAGGCGGCCGCGCTGGGACGGTGGCTGCGGGACCGGCTGGACGAGCAGGCCGGCGCGAACGGCACCGGTCCACTCAAGATCATGTACCGGGTCGACGGCTCCAGCGACCTCAGCGAGGAGGTGCTGGCGCACTGGGAGGGCTACCGCGGTTCGGCGCCCGTGCGCATCGGGAACGGCGCCGCCGACCAGCTGCAGCTCGACATCTACGGCGAGGCGATCGACAGCATCTACTTCGCCGACGCGCACGGCATCGCCATGGGGCACGAAGGCTGGCAGCGCGTCTGCGACCTGCTCAACTGGGTCACCGACAACTGGGACCAGCCCGAGGAGGGCATCTGGGAGACCCGGGGCGGGCGTCAGGACTTCACGTACGGGCGGCTGATGAACTGGGTGGCGCTCGACCGGGGGATCCGCCTGGCCACGCTGCACGGACGTCCTGCCCCGCTGGAGCGCTGGCGTGCCGAGCGGGACGCCATCTACGACCAGATCATGGAGCGCGGCTGGAGCCCGACGCGCAAGGCGTTCCGGCAGCACTACCGGACCGACGTGCTCGACGCCTCGCTGCTGCGCATGTCCACCGTCGGCTTCATCACCCCGACCGACCCGATGTGGATCTCCACCCTCGAGGCGATGGACAGCGAGCTCGTCACCGACAGCCTCGTCTACCGCTACGACCCCGAGGCCTCGCCGGACGGGCTGCGGGGCTCGGAGGGCACCTTCTCGCTCTGCACGTTCGACTACGTCTCCTCACTGGCCCGCGCCGGCCAGCTGGACAAGGCCCGGGAGATCTTCGAGAAGATGCTGACGTACGCCAACCACGTCGGCCTCTACTCGGAGGAGATCGCGCTCACCGGCGAGCAGATCGGCAACTTCCCCCAGGCGTTCACCCACCTGTCCCTCATCGACGCAGCGATCACCCTGGACCGGGAGCTCGACCTCCACCCGCCGGCGACGGCGAGGCGCGAGTCCTGGGTCCCCCCGTCGCGAGGCGACGGCGCGCGCCGGGTCGCGGGCAACGGGGCCAGGCCCGCAACGGCCGACGCGAGGGCCTGAGCACCCGACCACACGGCATACCCGGCACACGGAACGGCACACGGACACGGCGTACGACAGCACGACCCGGAGGGAGCATCGTGACCGCGAAGAGCGACTTCACCGAGGAGGAGTGGGCGCGCGTCGTGCGCGCCCCGCTGGTCGCCGGGATGGCGATCTCGCTGGCCGACCCGGGCGGCCCCATCGAGGCCGCCAAGGAGTCGATGGCCACGCTCAAGAGCGCCACCAACCCGCCGAGCCACGAGCAGCTGCTCGCCGAGGTGGCCCTCGAGATCCAGGCGGCGGTGCAGCAGCGGCACAACCCGCTCAGTGGCTTCAAACCGACCGGCGGCACGCAGCCCGGGGAGCAGGTGCTCGAGGAGCTGCGGGCGGTGCAGGCCATCGTCGCGGAGAAGGCGACCGCCGAGGAGGCCGCGGCGTTCGGGCAGTGGCTGCTCGCCGCGGCGCAGGCAGCGGCGAACGCCGCCAAGGAGGGCGGGTTCTTGGGGTTCGGCGCCCAGCTGGTCAGCGAGCGGGAGCAGGACATGCTCGACCGGCTGCGCGAGACCATCACCGCCCGACGCCCGTGACGCTCCGGCAGTCGATGGAGTATGCCGGGTGCTACCCGGCGCGTCGGGGCGGGCTCAGTGCAGGGCGACCTTCAGGGCGGCCACGAGCAGCCCGATCACCGCACCCACCGCGGCGCTCGCGACGCGTCCCCACGGGCTGAGGCCGCTGCGCGCCCCGGCCAGGTAGCTGTAGGCGGTCAGCAGGACGATGGTGGCGATCAGCGCCGTCCACGCCGCCGTCCGCAGGGACCTCCCGCCGAGCTCGGCGAGGAGCAGGACGACGATCGGCAGCACCGAGGCGCCGGCGATGGGCCACGTCTCGAGCAGGGCCAGCCGCAGGGCGACGAGCGGGTGGTGACCGTGGGTGACCGCGGCGCCGAGGGTCCGGGCGTGCAGGTGCGCCAGCCAGTAGACGAGCACCGTGCCGAAGATCGCCATGCACAGCTGTGCCGTCGAGTCGACGTGCCCGGCGCCGTAGGCGATGACCGCGGCGCACACCACGGTCCCGGTGATCAGGCCCTCGCCGCCGCCGCTGGTCAGGCCGAAGAGGTCCGGCCTTGGTCGACGGTCGACGCGCACGGCGTCCGCGTCGTCCTCGGGCCGTGCGTTCCGGTCGTCCACGTGCACCACCCCCTCGCCGCTGGGCGGCTCGACGACTGTCGCGGTCGGCCCCGCTTCACATCCCGAGGATCTTCGCCTTCTGCGCCGCGAACTCCTCCTCCGTGAGGATGCCCTGCTGCTTCAGCTCGGCCAGGCCCTTGAGCTGCTCGACGACGTCGACGCTCGAGGCGGGGGCTGCCGCCGGCGGTGCAGCCTCAGGCGGCGGAGGCGCCTGCTGCTGGGTCTGCTCGTCGTACGCGGCCTGCTGCTGCGCAGCGATGTTGGCGTCCCGCCCGGCGAACTTCTCGGCCTGGCGGCGTTGGACGCGTCCGGCCACGGCGGAGGCGGTGCCGGCCACGACGGCTGTGCGTGCGACTCCTCGCAGTAGTCCTGGCATCGCGGTTGCTCCTTCAGCTCGTCGGTTCGAGGGACTCGATGGCGGCCATGACCTCGGTCGCCGGGATGCGGGCACTGGCGATGACCTCTCCGCCGCTCTCGCGGGCAGCGGCGACGAACGGCGCGGCCCACGTGTTCTCGTAGACGATCAGTGCGGCAACGGTGCCGGGCGACATGGCCCCAGCGGCCTCGGCGACGTCGTCCTCGCCGAGCAGGCCCGACCGCGCCCCACTGAAGTAGGCGAAGCCGCCCGAGGCGGACATCGGGTCGGTGATCTCGAGCACCTCGACGTTGCCGTCGTCGTCCTTGCTGATGACCATCAGGTCGAAGAGGCGGATCAGGCCCCGCTCGACGAGGTCCATCAGCGCGCTGCCGGCCTCTCCGGTGAGCCGGTCACGCGGGAACTCGAGCAGGAGGAAGTCGATCGGGCCAGAGACGTCCCTGGTCGCCGTGGGGGTGTCTGTGGTGGTCATGTCTCTCCTTCGTGGTTTTCCGTCGTCCACGAGACAGCGTCGCGTCCCGACGGGCCGCGCACGTCACCCTCCGCGGGTGAGTCACTCGCGGAGAGCAGGCCCGACGGATCCTGCGTCACGGCAGGGGCGGGGCACGGTCCGAGGGATGCGCGACGCGGCAGCGCCGGGGTGCCTCGAGGACGCCCCGGCGCGACGGCCGCCCGCAGCTCTCAGGCGCGGGGAGCCACCTCCTTGCCGTGCGCGGCGATGCCGTAGATGACCAGGACGTCGATGGCGATGATCGTGAGGGCCCAGACCGGGAACGCCGCGATGAAGGCGAAGTTCAGGATCGCGCTGAGCCCGGCCACGATCACGCCGAGTGCCCGCGCCCACATCGCTCCGGTGAACAGCCCGAAGCCGGACACCAGGGCCACGACGCCCACGATCAGGTGCACCCATCCCCAGGTCGTGTAGTTGACGTGGACGACGAGGCCGTTGGAGCCGACCAGGTAGTAGCCCTTGTCGAAGAGTGCGACCAGCCCGGCGATGCCCTGGAAGCAGCCGAGCAGGATCAGCATCATCGACGCGAACAGCACCCAGCCACTCCACCGGTCGCCCGGTGGCGGCTCGTGCTCGCGCTGCTGCGGCGCCCGGTTCGTCTGGGTCGCCGATGCCTGCTGACGCACGTCGCTCATGATGTTCCTCCAAGTCAGACGAGACTCTGTGCACCTCCCACGGTCCCGGCCCCCGAGGTCACGGGCACCATCCGCAGCGAGTGATCTCGGGCCCAGGGCAGGCACCAGCTCGCCTCGCCCACTCAGAGCCCGTCAGATCTGCATCTGAAGCGGCGTCAGAAACGACGGTCCCGTCGGTCCTCCCGACGGTCCTCGCGCCGGTCGGTGCGACGGGAGACGCCGTGCGCCACGACCGCCGCGGTCCCCACGGTGGCGGCGGTACGCGCGACCGGCGCCCCGATCACGCCCGGACGACCCACTCTCCTGCGTGCCAGCGGCATGTCAGTCACCCTCACTCTCTTGCGCGCCCTCGTGCTCGATCGCAGCCAGCATGGCCTGCACCGGGATGCGTCCACTGGCCACCAGCTGCCCACCGGCGTGCCGGACGGCGGACCCGAAGGGAGCAGCCCAACGGTTCTCCCAGACGAGCAGCGCGGCGCTGCTGCCCGGCTCGACGGCCTCGGCAGCGGCCACGACGTCCTCCTCGCTGAGCAGGGTCGCCAGGGCGGTCTCGTAGTTGCGCAGCTCCCCGAGCTCGCCCTCCTCGATGTCGGCGATCTCGTAGACGTCCAGCGTGCCGCTGTCGTCCTTCTTCATGAGGAGCAGGTCGAGGATGCGGATCACGTCGCGGTCGACGAGGTCGACGAGGGTCGGCGCGATCTCCCCCTTGAACTTGCTGCCGGGGAACTCCACCACGATCCAGTCCACGGGACCGAGTTCGTCCAGCTCGTCCTCGGGGGCCTTCTTCGTCAGCTGTTCCGTCATGCCACCACCTCCAGCCGGTCGGGTCCGGCGCTCACCGGACCAGGCGACTCCAATGCTGCGGGCCGCGTCCGGCGGCGGCATCACCCTTGGGAGGTGAAGGGTTGCCCGCACGGCAGGGGGCCGAGGGCAGCTGCGCCGACGGACGGTGGCGACGCGTACGCCCTCGGCATCACTCGCAGGGAGTGAGCAGCGGCCGTCGGGTTCTCGCGGAGGGGCGGTGGTCAGGGATCCTGGTGGCGCCCCGGGGGTGCATTTCGTCCCGTCCCGTGGCCGTCACGGGCGTGGGTTCGTGCGGGTCCAGCGTCGTTCGTCGCGGCGCCGGCCCATGCCGGCCGCGCACGCGGCCACACGGCGGAGACCTCGTCGGCGGCGCGCCCGGTGTCGGGCTGCACGTCGGGCCAGTCCACGTGCCGGCGCTGCCGCAGAAGCTCCGGAAAAGTCCGGCTCCGACCTGCCCACAGCGCTTGTATACAGGATACGATCGCCGAACTTCGCCTTCCCCCACCAACGGAGCGTGTCATGACATTTCGGAACGTCTCGGCCTCCACCCCTGCCTGGGCACGAGCGCGCGCGCTCGTGGTCGTGCTTGCTGCCACTTCCCTGGGAGCCGCGGCCTGTTCAGCGGTGGGGCCCACCGGGAACCAGGGCGGCGGCGCGGGCGGCTCGACGGCAGGGTCCGGGGCGACCGGTGCTGACAGCTTCGGGTCTCCGGCCGACGCAGGCCAGGTCAAGCAGGGAGGCTCCTTGGTGATGGCCCTCTCCGCCGAGCCGGACAAGCTGGACCCCGCGCTCTCGCGCAGCCTCTACTCCCGCTACGTCTTCAACGCCATGTGCGAGAAGCTCTATGACGTCGACGAGTCGGCCAAGATCGTGCCTCAGCTGGCCACCGCCCTGCCGACGATCAGCACTGACGGCAAGACCGTCACCATTCCGGTCAAGACCGGCGTCAAGTTCGCCGACGGCACTCCCTTCGACGCCGAGGCCGTCAAGGCGTCCCTGGAGCGTGACCTCACCCTCAAGAGCTCCGCCCGCAAGAGTGAGCTCGGACCCATATCCGAGGTGGCCGCCAAGGACGCCAGGACGGTCGTCATCACCCTGTCCAAGCCCTTCGCGCCGCTGACCGCGGCCCTCACCGACCGTGCCGGCATGATCGTCAGCCCCACCGCCGCGAAGCAGTCGGGGTCGAACTTCGCGTCGGCGCCCGTGTGCGTCGGACCGTTCAAGTTCTCCAAGCGCGTGCCGCAGAACTCGATCGATCTCGAGAAGGATCCGAACTACTACGCGGCCGACAAGGTCCACCTGGACAAGATCACCTACCGGATCATCACGGACGCCAGCATCCGCGCCGCGAACGTGCGCTCGGGCGACGTGCTCGTGGCCGACTCCCTGTCGGCCCAGGACGTCCCCGCGCTCAAGCAGGAGAAGTCGCTGCAGGTCCTGCAGTCGCAGTCCCTCGGCTACCAGGGCGTTACCTTCAACATCGGCAACACCAACGGCGTCGACGCTCCCCCGCAGATGAGGAGCACCCCGGAAGCGAAGGACCCCCGGGTCCGCCAGGCCCTCGAGTACGCCATCGACCGCGCCGGCCTCGTCAAGGTCATCTTCAACGACCTCAACACCGTCGCCTGCTCGCCCATCTCGCCGGCGAGCGAGTTCTCGAGCGACGCTGCCCAGAAGTGCACCGCCCACGACCCGGAGAAGTCCAAGGCGCTGCTCAAGGAGGCGGGAGTCCAGACCCCCTTCCCCATCGAGATGATCACCTCGAACAACCCCGACAGCCTGCGGCTCGCCCAAGCGCTGCAGTCGATGGTCAAGGAGGGCGGCTTCGACCTCAAGATCAAGCCGGTCGAGTATGCCTCGCTCCTGGACCAGCAGGACCAGGGCCAGTTCAGCCTCCTGCAGCTCGGCTGGTCGGGCCGCATCGACCCCGACGCCAACATCACCAACTTCGTCGGGACCGGCGGCAGCCAGAACGTGTCGGGCTTCAGCGACAAGCAGGTGGATGACCTGCTCGCCAAGGCGCGAGAGACCCAGGACGTCGGCCAGCGCCGCGACCTCTACGCCCAGGTCATCGACCGGCTGCACCAGACCGACCCGCTGATCTACCTCTACCGCCAGCGCAACCTCACCGGTGTCTCGAACTCGCTCAAGGGCGTGCAGGTGTTCCCCGACGGTGTCGTCCGGGTCGCCTTCGCCGGGATGGCCAAGTAACGGTCGTGCGTCGCTACCTGTTCCACCGGGCCTGGCAGTCGCTGGTGACGCTGGTTCTCGCCACCGTGGTCGTCTTCCTCGGCGTCCGGGCTCTCCCCGGGGATCCGGCCCTCGCTCTCGCAGGCGAGGACCGGACCCCGGAGGCGCTCGCCGCGATCCGCGCGGAGTACGGCCTCGACCAGTCGCTGCCCGTGCAGTTCTGGCGCTTCCTGAGCCACGCCGTCCGTGGCGACCTCGGCATCTCGGTTCGCACGGGCGAGTCGGTCAGCTCGATGCTGGCCACGGCCATCCCCGTCACGGTCGAGCTGTCGCTGCTGGCCATCGCCATCGCCGTGGTGCTGGGAGTCGGGGCCGGCGTGGTCGCGGCAGTGCGCCGCGGCCGTCCCTCCGAGTGGGTGGCCAACGCGTTCGCCCTCCTCGGGCTCTCGGTGCCGCACTTCTGGCTCGGCCTCGTCGCCATCCTCTACCTGTCCGTTGCGACCGGCCTGTTTCCGGCATCCGGTTTCGTGCCGCTCGGGGAGAGCGTCGTGGACAACCTCCACCACGTCATCCTCCCGGCCCTGATCCTCGGGACCGGGCTCTCGGCGGTGATCATGCGCCAGACGAGGTCGTCCATGCTCGACGCCCTGTCGACCGACTACGTCCGTACGGCGGAGGCCAAGGGGCTGCGCCCGTCGGCCGTCATCGGACGGCACGCCCTGCGCAACAGCCTCATCGTCGTCGTCACGATCGTGGGCCTGCAGCTCGGCGGCCTGATCTCCGGGGCGGTGGTGACCGAGCAGATCTTCGGCCTGCCCGGCTTCGGCAAGATGACGATCGACGCCGTCTTCCAGCGCGACTATCCCGTCATCCAGGCCGTCGTCCTCGTCACGGCCACCTCGTACATCGTCATCAACTTCGTGGTCGACCTGCTCTACTCGCTCATCGACCCGAGGGTCCGCGTCACGGGAGAACCCGCATGAGCGTCGACACAGCCCTGACCGCCGTTCCCGCCCCCGCCACCGCGCGTGGACAGCGCTCCCGCGTGCTGCGCCGGCTGCGCCGCAACCCGCTGGCGGTCGTCAGCTTCACGGTGCTCGCCGTCGCCGTGGTCGTCGCGGTGGTCGCGCCGTGGGTGGCCCCCTACGCCCCGGAGCACACCGACTTCTCCAACACGCTGGCGCCGCCTGGGACGCCGGGGCACCTGCTCGGCACCGACGACCTCGGACGAGACGTCCTGTCCCGCATCATGCTGGGCAGCCGGGCCTCGCTGGAGGTCGCCCTGCTGGCGGTGCTCACCGCGCTCCTGGTCGGAGTGCCGCTCGGACTCGTGGCCGGCTACTTCCGGGGGGCCGACAGCGTGATCTCCCGGGTCACCGACCTGCTCCTGGCCTTCCCCTTCCTCATCCTCGCCGTCGGGCTCGCGGCCATTCGGGGCGCGAGCCTCGCGAACGCCGCCCTGGCCATCGGCATCGCGCAGATCCCGGGGGTGATCCGCGTCGTGCGCTCGGACGCCCTGCGCCTGAAGTCCCTCGACTTCGTCGCCGCCGCGGTCGTGCACGGCGCGAGCGACCTGTGGGTCCTAGCGCGGCACATCCTGCCGAATGCCACGTCGGTCGTGCTCGTCCAGGCGACCGTCGCCATCCCGGCCGCGATCCTCGGCGAAGCCGTGCTGTCGTTCCTCGGCCTCGGCATCCAGCCGCCCTCACCCAGCCTCGGCACGATGCTGGCCAACGCCCAGCAGTTCGCGGCGCGGGCGCCGTGGGCGGCCGTCCTGCCGGGCATCGCGATCATGGTCCTGGCGCTGGCGTTCAACGTCTTCGGCGACAGCCTCCGCGACGCACTCGACCCGAAAGCGAGCCGCCGATGACCGCCACCACGCCTGCCGTCGAGGCCGCCGAGACGCTCGAGGGCCGGCCGGTCCTCGACGTCCAGGGCCTCACGGTGACCTTCCGCACCGAGGTCGGCTCGGTCTCGGCCGTGGACCACGTCGACCTGCGCGTGGCACCCGGCGAGATCGTCGGCATCGTCGGCGAGTCGGGCTGCGGCAAGAGCGTCACCGCGATGAGCCTCGCCGGGCTGCTCCCGCGCACCACCCGCGTGGAGGGCTCGGTGCGGCTCGAGGGCGTCGAGCTCGTCGGGGCCAGAGCCAGCGCGCTGCGTGGCGTCCGGGGCAGGGACATCGCCTACATCTTCCAGGAGCCGATGAGCTCACTGAACCCGGTGCTCACAGTCGGCCGGCAGGTCGTCGAGGTGCTCCAGGCCCACGAGCGCCTGAGCCGCAAGGAGGCGCTCGAGCAGGCTGTCGAGCTGCTGGGCCTCGTCGGAATCCCGTCGCCGCGCGAGCGCGTCAAGCACTACCCGCACCAGCTGTCGGGGGGCATGCGCCAGCGCGTCATGATCGCGATGGCGGTGGCCTGCCGGCCGAAGGTCCTCGTGGCCGACGAGCCCACGACCGCGCTCGACGTGACGGTCCAGGCCGGCATCCTCGACGTGCTCCGCGGGCTGCGCGACCGGTTCGGCACCAGCATCCTCATCATCACCCACGACCTCGGCGTCATCGCCGACGTGGCCGACCGCGTCATGGTCATGTATGCCGGTCGCGTTGTCGAGAGCGCCACCGTCCACGAGCTGTTCTCACGACCCCAGCACCACTACACCGCGGGGCTGCTCGCGGCCTCCCCTCGTCCCGGCCACCACGCGGGCACGCACCGGCTGCAGGAGATCCCGGGTCTCGTGCCCGTCCTCGAGACGCAGCCGGACGCCTGCACCTTCGCCGACCGCTGCCCCGCCGCCTCCGAGCGCTGCAGCACCTCCGCCCCGCCGTTTGCCGCGCTGTCCGGCGCAGAGCAGCCCCTCGCCCCCTCGGGCGGTGGGCCTGTCGAGCACCGGGTCGCGTGCTGGCACCCGCGCGGCAGGGCAGCCGATCCAACCCGCCAGGAGCGTCGATGACACCCGCATCCGTGCAGACCGTCCAGGACGGCGCGCCCGCCGCCGTCGCGGGGGACGAGCCCGTGCTCGAGCTCGATGGCCTCGTCATGCACTTCGGACCCGTCCGCGCCGTGGACGGTGTGTCCCTGCGCATCCGGAAGGGGCAGGTGACCGCTCTCGTCGGCGAGAGCGGCTCGGGCAAGTCGACGGTGGGCCGCTGCATCGTGCGGCTCGTCGAGCCCACCGACGGCACGGTGCGGCTCGGCGGCACCGACGTCACCCACCTGTCGCGCAAGGAGCTGCGCCGGCACCGCCGCGACGTCTCCATCGTCTTCCAGGACCCGGCCGGCTCGCTGGACCCGCGCATGCTCGTCGGCGAGATCGTGGGCGAGCCGCTGCGGCTGCTGGCCACGCGGCTGAACCGGCGCGAGCGGTCGGACCTCGTCAAGGAGAGCCTGCGGCGGGTCGGGCTGCGGCCCGAGGTGGCCCAGCGCTACCCGCATGAGCTGTCCGGAGGGCAGCGCCAGCGCGTCAGCCTGGCCCGGGCCCTGATGTCCGAGCCGAGCCTGCTCGTGGCGGACGAGCCGACCAGCGCGCTCGACGTGTCGGTCCAGGCGGCCGTGCTCAACCTGCTCGCGGACCTCCAGCGCGACATCGGCTTCGCGTGCCTGTTCATCACGCACGACCTGTCGGCCGTCGAGTACCTCGCCGACGAGATCGCCGTGATGTACCTCGGCCAGCTCGTCGAGGTGGGTACCCGCGAGGAGATCTTCGCCCACCCGCGGCACCCCTACACCCAGGCGCTGCTCTCGGCCGCGCCCGTCGCCGACCCTGAAAAGCAACGGGCGCGCACGCCGGTGCTGCTCGGCGACGACCTGCCGTCGGCCATGGACCCACCCTCCGGCTGCCGCTTCCACACCCGCTGCCCGGTTGCGGTCGCCCGGTGCGCGGAGGAGGTCCCGGTCCTGCGCACCGTCGCTGACGGCGGCACGGTGGCCTGCCACCTGGTGGAGCAGGACGGCACAGGACCCGACATCCGCAGTGACGCCGCACCAGCTGAGACGACGTCGACGACCCCGGCAACCGCGGCGACCTCGACCAGATCGACCACCTCGACCACGGAAAGCCTCACATGACCTTCACCACCCGTCCCACCCTCGAGGGCACCTTCGGCATGGTGTCCTCGACGCACTGGCTCGCGTCACAGTCGGCCATGCGTGTCCTCGAGCTGGGCGGCAACGCCTTCGACGCCGCGGTCGCCGCCGGTTTCGTCCTCCACGTCGTCGAGCCGCACCTCAACGGTCCCGGAGGCGAGGTCCCGGCCATCGTCGCCACGGCGCAGGACCCGACCCCTCGGGTGCTGTGCGGCCAGGGACCGGCGCCCGCAGGAGCCACGATCGAGCACTACCGCTCCGAGGGGCTGGACCTCATCCCGGGCTCGGGACCGCTCGCCGCGGCCGTCCCCGGCGCGGTCGACGCCTGGCTGCTGATGCTCCGCGACGAGGGCACCATGACGCTCGCGGACGTGCTCGAGCCGGCCATCGGCTACGCCCGCCACGGCCACCCGATGCTCGAACGCGTGTCCACGACGATCGCCACCGTCCGCGAGCTGTTCGAGAGCGACTGGTCGACCTCTGCGGACCTGTGGCTGAGCGGTGGTGAGGTCCCCCGGGCCGGGGCGCTCTTCGCCAACCCGGCGTATGCCGACACCCTGCAGCGGCTCGCCGACGAGGGTCGCGCGGCCGGTGGCGGCCGTGAGGAGCAGATCGACGCGGCCCGCAGGGCCTGGAGCCAGGGCTTCGTGGCCGATGCCGTGGACACCTTCTCACGCAAGGCGTTCCGTGACTCGAGCGGCGAAGCGCACGCGGGCCTCGTCACCGGCGCCGACATGGCGGCCTTCTCCGCGACGTGGGAGTCCGCGACCACGGCCGACTTCCAGGGCTACACGCTCGCCAAGACCGGACCGTGGGGGCAGGGCCCCGTCCTGCTGCAGACGCTGCGCCTGCTGGAGGCGCTGGGCGACCCTGCCGCGCTCGACCCGTCCACGCCGCGCGGCATCCACTGCGCCACCGAGGCCCTCAAGCTTGCCTTCGCCGACCGGGAGGCGTGGTACGGCGACGTCGACGTCCCCCTCGACACCCTGCTGTCGCGTGAGTATGCCGCCGAGCGGGTCTCGCTCATCGGTGAAACGGCGTCGGCCTCCCTCCGCCCGGGAAGCCCGGACGGCCGCGAGCCGGTGCTTGCGGCATACGCCCGCTTCGGCGACGACCGCCCGACCGCGGCGCTCGACGCGACGGTCGGGGAACCCACGGTCGCCCCGACGGGCGTGACGCGCGGCGACACGTGCCACGTCGACGTCGTCGACCGCTGGGGCAACATGGTGTCGGCGACCCCGAGCGGCGGCTGGCTGCAGAGCTCGCCGACGATCCCGGAGCTGGGCTTCTGCCTCGGGAGCCGGATGCAGATGTTCTGGCTCGAGGAGGGCCTGCCCTCGTCGCTGGCTCCGGGGCGCCGCCCGCGCACGACGCTCACCCCGACCCTGGTGCTCCAGGAGGGCCGGCCGGTCATGGCCTGCGGCTCCCCGGGCGGTGACCAGCAAGAGCAGTGGCAGCTGGTGTTCCTGCTCCGTCGCCTGGTCCAGGGGCAGAGCCTGCAGGAGGCGATCGACGCGCCGTCCTTCCACACCACGAGCCTTCCGGCGTCCTTCTACCCGAGGGAGGCCGAGCCCGGGGTGCTCGTCGTCGAGGACCGCGTCGGGAGCGAGGTCGTGGCCGAGCTCGAGAGACGCGGCCACACGGTCCGCGTCTCGGAGCCCTGGAGCCTGGGGAGGCTCTGTGCCGTGGCCCGGGACGCCGACTCGGGCGTGCTCAGGGCCGGCGCGAACCCCCGAGGGATGCAGGGCTATGCGGTGGGTCGGTGACCGCCGCCGGCCTCACTGCCGGGTGACGTTCTCCCGCGCCGCGTGGGCCGCCGCATCGACGTGGTCCCGTGCGGCGGCCTCCGCCGCGTCGGCGTCGCCCGCGGCGATCGCGTCGATGAGCCGGATGTGCTCCTGCCACGAGTGCGGCGCCCGGTCGGCCGCGCCGACACGGAAGACCCAGTGCACGTGCAGGTACATCGAGCTCGCGATCGAGGTCAGCCACCGGTTCCCGCTGATGCCGATCACGGCCAGGTGCAGGGCGCTGTTGAGCTCGGCGACGCGTGAGAGGTCGTCCCGGTCGGTCGCGTCGCGCGCCTCCTCGAGCAGCGCCCGCAGCTCGGCCACCTGCGACGGCGTGGCGCGCTCTGCGGCCATCCGGGCGGCGATCGTCTCGAGGGCCGAGCGCACGGCGAAGAGGTCGGCGACGGCGGAGGCCTCGGGCGTGGCGACGACTGCCCCGCGCCTCGGCATCATCGTGACGAGCCCGTCGGCTTCGACGATACGGAGCGCCTCGCGCACGGGGTTGCGGGAGACGCCGAAATCCGTGGCCAGCCGCTCCTCCGTCAGCCGCTGCCCGGGTGGGTAGTCGCCGTTGACGATGCGCCGGCGCAGCTCCTCCAGCACCTGATCGCGCAGCGCCTGGTGCTGGCTCCCGATCGTCCGGGTGTGGCTGACGCTCATTGGCAGCTCCTCCTCAGATGGCCGCCGAGCACCCGCTGTCTCGCCTATTCGACCATGTACACCGTATACGAAAGACACTTCATGTCATTGCTCATTGGCACCGTCGCCGACGCGGCGCAAGGACTGCCCGAGGGACTCGCCGCGACGTTCCCCCCTGGACTCCCGAGTGTGCTCGCGACGGTCTCCCCCGGCCCCTGGGCGCTCGCGGTGAGCCCGGTGGTGCTGCTGCTCACGCTCGTCCTGTGGGGTCGCTTCTCCACGGTCGTCAACGCAGTCGTCACGGTGGTCTACAGCGCGGCCGTGGCCCTGCTGGCCTTCGGTGCCGACGCCCTCACGGTGGGGGTCGGGCTGGGCAAGGGCGCCTGGGTCGGCATCTGGATCCTCTACGTCATCTGGCCGGCGCTGCTCATGCACCACCTGGCCTCGCACGCCGGGATGGCCTCGCTCGGTCGCGCCCTCGCGACCCTCCTGCCCCGGCGCACGGAGAACGTGCTGCTGCTCGCCTGGGTCCTGCCGTCGTTCATCCAGGGCGTCTCGGGCTTCGGCACGCCCATCGCGGTGGCCGCCCCGCTCCTCGTCGCGCTCGGTATCGGCAAGGCCCGCGCGGTCGCCCTGCCCCTCATCGGCTACCACTGGGCCGTCGGCTTCGGCTCGATGGGCTCCTCCTTCTACATGGGAGCGCTGACCGCCCACCTCCACCTGCTCGAGCAGGGTGAGTATGCCGCCGCGTCGGCCGTCGCCCTCGGCATCAACTCCGTGCTGGCCGGGGCTCTCGTCGCCCTCATGGACGGCGGCTGGCGCGGGCTCGTGGAGGGCCGGCGCATGCTGTTGACCGTTGGACCGGTGATGGCGCTGGTCCAGGCCGGCGTCGTCGGGCTCGAGCCGGGAATCGGGGCCCTGTGTGCCGGAGCGTCGGGGATCGCCATGGTGATGCTGCTGCGCCGGTGGCCCGGCAGGTCGGCCGATGCCGACCGCAGGGCCACGGTGGTGGCTGCCGGTGAGACGAGCCCGCTCGAGGAGGTGCCGATCGCCCAGCAGGTGTCGGTCCCTGCCGCCCAGGACGAGAAGCGCCGTAGCCTGCCCGCCGGGCATCGTGCCGACGTCGCCGCCGAGGGCCTGCCGGGTGTGGCGGCGGACCCGGACCAGGCAGCGCACACCGTGCAGCGCGCCCGGGCCGCTGCCGTGCCCTACGCCCTCCTTGCCCTCGTGGCCCTCGTGATCTTCCTCCCGCCGGCCCTGCGGTCGTGGGCGAAGGCGCACCTGCTCGTCGGGCCGTCCTTCCCCGCGAGCACCACGTCGCTGGGCACGGTGAACCCGGCCGTGCAGCTCTACAACCCCATCGCGCTGCTGGGGCACCCGGGGACCATCCTGCTCATCGCCTGCGCGGGAAGCGTCGCGATCTGGTGGCGCAGCGGCGCGTGGTCACCGCGTGCGTGGGCGCCCGTCTGGCGCGGCACGATCAGGCAGGCGTGGAAGTCCTCCCCCTCGGTGGTGCTGCTCGCGTCGGTCGCCGGCGTCCTCGTCGACAGCGGGATGGTGCGTGTCGTCGCGCAGGGGGCAGCCGCGGCCGCCGGCTCCGCGTACCCGGCCATCGCGCCCCTGGTGGGCGCACTCGGTTCGTTCATCACCGGCTCCACGACGAGCTCGAACGCGCTCTTCTCCTCCCTGCAGGCGGACATCGCCCACCTGGTCGGGGACCGACCCGCGGACCTGCTGGCGGGCCAGCTCGCCGGCGGCAACATCGGCAACTCCCTGGCGCCCGTGGTCATCGTGCTCGGGCTCACCGCCGTGGGTGCTCCGAGGCGGGCCGGGGACGTGCTGCGCATGACGCTGCTGCCCGCGGCCGTGCTGCTGCTGTCCGCGATGGCCACCACCTGCATACTCGTGGCCCTCCACCCGTGACAGCGGCCGCGGTGTTGCACGGGGGGAGGACGCGTACGCCGGGCAGCCCCGGCGGTGTCGCGGGGTGTCAGTCGTTGCTGACCGCGGTGACCGGGTCGCCGGGGGTGTCACCGGTGGCGGCCCGACCGACCTGGCTCTGACCGGCAGCCGCCTCCTGTGCCGCCTCGGCGGGCGACGAGGCGCGGCGGCCCAGGGCGATGGCCGCGGAGGACGCCGCTGCCCCGAGCGCGAGACCGCCGAGCGCCCAGCCGGGACCCCACTCCTCGTGGCCGAGGGCGGCGTCGACCGACACCTCGCCGGGGCCGGCGTCCATGAGTGCCACCAGGGAGGCGATGAGGACGGCGTTGTACTCCCAGCCGCCCTGGGTGACCCAGACGCCCTGGGGCTTGTGGACCTTCCAGATCGCCGTCAGCATCGTGCCGATGAGGCTCGAGGCGGCCAGTGGTGTGGCTGCGCCCACCACGAGCAGGGCTCCACCCACCGTCTCGGAGACCCCGGCGGCGATGGCGTTCGCCCGGGCGGGCTGCATCTTCAGCGCCCCCATCATCTGCTCCGTGCCCTCCAGGCCGGGTCCCCCGAACCAGCCGAAGAGCTTCTGGGTGCCGTGACCGACGAACAGGCCTCCGATGACGACACGAGCCGCAAGTCTTCCGATCTTCATGAGGGACCGTTACCCCCCGTGCCCCACGCCACACCGACGCGACACCTTGAAAAGGGCCGAAAAGGTCGTTGCCTGCCGGGGGATGCGGGGTATGTAGGCCGGAGCCGCACAACCGGGGAGCGGTTCAGCAGAGACAGCCCGCAAGTGCCCCACCGGCACTCGCCTCCCGTAACATGACCGCTGACGAAGGCCCCTGAGATGTCAACTGACGTGCACCTTCAGTCCTGGAAGACAGAGGTGCCGCTGCGATGAACCGCCTGCAGGAAGGGTTCGTGCTCGGCGACCGCTACCGCCTCGACCACCGGATCGCCTCCGGTGGGATGGCCGACGTCTGGGCCGGCACCGACTCGGTGCTCCAGCGCGAGGTCGCCGTCAAGATCATGCGCCCGGACGTCGACCACGAGCGGCTGTTCGCCCTGCGCTTCCGCGACGAGGCCGTCCACTCGGCGGCCCTGATGCACACGAACATCGCGACGGTCTTCGACTACGGCGAGGACGGCGGGTTCGCCTACCTCGTCATGGAGCTCGTCAACGGTGAGCCGCTGTCCGCGATCCTCAACCAGCGCGGTGCGCTCCCGCCGGCCGAGGTGCGCTCCATCCTGGGCCAGGCGGCGCTGGCGCTCGGCGTCGCCCACGAGGCCCGCGTCGTCCACCGCGACATCAAGCCGGCCAACATCATGGTGCGCGAGGACGGCCTCGTGAAGCTCACCGACTTCGGCATCGCGCGTGCGCTCGACGCGTCCGGCCACACTCAGCACGGCGAGATGCTCGGCACCCCCAACTACATCAGCCCCGAGCAGGCCCTGGGTCACGCCGCGACCGGCGCGAGCGACCTCTACGCGCTCGGCGTCGTGGGCCACGAGATGCTCTCGGGCCAGCGCCCCTTCGACCGGGGCACGCCCATCGCCACGGCCCTGAGCCACGTCAACGAGCCGTCGCCCCCGCTGCCCGACGACGTGCCCGAGGACCTTCGCGAGCTCATCGCCGAGTGCCTGCAGAAGGACCCCGAGAAGCGTCCGGCCAACGCCGCCGCCGTGGCGGTCCGGCTCGGCCTCGGTGACCAGGAGCTGCGCGGCCTGGCGCTCGGTCTCGCGACGGCCATCAACGGCTCGCCGGCCGAGATGCTCGACGAGGTCGACGAGCTCGAGGGCGAGGTGGCCGAGCGCACGAGCTCGCGTCCGGAGCCCGACGAGCTGGCCGCCACGCAGGCCATGCCCTCCGCCCTGGCCGACTGAGGCGCCCCACCGCGCCCGCGGCTGTGGTGCGGCCGCCGACACCGCTGCGCCGCACGCTGCCGCATTCCGCCCTACGCTGGGTCGATGGCGACCCTGCCGCTGTTCCCGCTCGGCACCGTGCTGATGCCCGGTGCTCGGCTGCCGCTGCAGATCTTCGAGCCGCGCTACGTCCGGCTGCTCCACGACCTCATCGAGGGCCAGGACGAACGCTCCCCGGTCTTCGGGGTCGTCGCGATCCGGGAGGGCTTCGAGGTCGGCGAGGACGGGGTCCGTGCCCTGCACTCCGTCGGCTGTGGCGCCCTGGTCACCCAGGCGGCCGTGCTGCAGGACGAGCGCTTCCTCGTCATCTCGGAGGGCATCGACCGGTTCCGGGTGGACGCCATCGACGAGAGCGCCGGGACGCCCTACACGACGGCACGCATCACCTGGCTGACCGAGCCGGACGGTGACCCAGCCACCGTCACCAGGCTGGCTGCGCGGCTGCGCGCCGAGCTGACCGCCTTCGCGGCCGCGACCGACAGCGAGCTGGGCGTCCCCGACGACGACCGTGCCCTGGCGTATGCCGTCCCGGCCACCGTGAGCCTCGACCTGGCCGACCGCCAGCGCCTCCTGGCGAGCAAGGACACCGAGTCGCGCCTGCGCCTGGCCCTGCAGCTGGTGCAGCGCGAGCGGCAGTTCGCCGCGGCGCTGGGCGCCGTCGCCGCCCCCACGGCCCCGCCGTTCACCCTCAACTGAGCCAAGCGGCATACGGCCGCGGGCGGGGACTGACGACACCGGTTGAGCCGGCTCGACGGACGGGCTGAGCACCCCGGTGCCGGGTCAGCGCAGCCGCAGAGTGGCGAGGACCTCGGTGGCCACGACCCAGGTGGCGAGCGCGCACACGACGACGTAGGACAGGTTCCACGCGCCGCGCGGGAGGGGCGTGAGCGTCGCGAGCACCGCGGGGTCGCTGCCGCGGCTGCGGTCGCGGACCACCGCCTGGAGGTGGCGCCAGGCGCCGACGACGAGCACGACGCCGAGACCCACGAGCACCTGCGCCTGCAGGGCGTCGTCGCGCCACCACCACAGCGCCACCGAGCCGCCCACGGCGACGACCATCACGAGGGCGGTCAGGGCCGAGCGGACCCGGATCAGCGCGAAGACGAGGATCGCGAGCCCGGCGGTGACGAGCGGGGCCGCCCAGCCGCGCTCGGCCGCCCACACCATAAGGGCGCCGAGCAGCGCGGGCATCGGGTAGCCGGCCCACGCCGACGCGATGCGGCCGGCGCCCCGGGAACGGCCGCGGGTCACGGCGTGCCCCGACATGTCGCCGCGGAGGGCGAAGCCGGTGAACTGCCGGCCCACGAGCACACCGACGACGGCGTGCCCGAGCTCGTGCACGAGCGTGACGGCCAGCCGGACCACGCGCCAGAGCGGCTCGACGGCGACGAGCAGCAGGGCCACGCCGAGGACGAGGACGAGCCGGGGCGCTGCGAGGGCGACGTCACCGGTCGCCGGGACCACGCGGTCGCGCACCGCCTCGAACCACTGCACGGAGCCAGAACCTAGCCGACCCGCCTGTGTCCGCTCGCTCCCCGATCTGCCGAGGGTGCGGCGACCATGACACTCACGACACCGGGCCCGGCAGACTCAGGCGCGTCAGCGCGGCGGCGCGACGGGGTGGCGGGAGGTGAGCACCTCGAGCAGCAACCGGTGCAGCGGCACGTCGACGCCGGACTCCGCGCCCAGCCGCACGACCGCGCCCGTCCACGCGTCGAGCTCGGACGGCCGACCCTCCAGCAGGTCGCGCTGCAGGGATGTGGTCGCGTCTGCGGGCTGGTCGTCGACGAAGGCCATCGTGCCCTCGACGACCCGTGCGGGCAGCCGTATGCCGCGTGCTCGGGCCAGCGCCTCGACCTCGCGCATCGCGTCCTCGAGCAGCAGGCGGCTCGACGGCCGGGAGCGCAGCTCCCCGATCGTGGCGTCCAGCGCGGCCCCGAGCCCACCGAAGGGCACGACGAAGAGCATCTTCGACCAGAGCTCGGCCCAGATGTCGTCGGGCACGGGCGAGGCTGCCCCGGATGCGGTCACCGCCTCGCGGAGTCTCGTGACGCGCTCGGACGGGGCGCCCGGTGTCGCCGACCACCCGTCGAGGGCCAGGGAGGCCGGACCGCCGACGTGGGCCACCTGGCCGGGACCGTCGACGTGGGCGAAGATCTTCGCGATGCCCGGGAGCACGGCGCCGCGCCCGACGGCGGCCGCGACCTGGTCGGGCGCCTCGACCCCGTTCTGCACCGTGATGACAGCCGTGTGGGGGGCCACGAGCGCGGGCAGCTTCTCGAGCACGGGCGGCAGCTGCCAGGTCTTGACCGCGAGGAGCACCGCGTCCACCGGCCCGATCGAGGTGAGGTCGTCGGTGGCCTGTGCCGGCTGCACGGTGAAGTCGCCGGCGACGCTGCGAACGACGAGGCCGTGCTCGCGGATCGCCTCGAGGTGCGGCCCGCGAGCCACGAACGTGACGTCGTGGCCGGACGCCGCCAGCCGTCCGCCGAAGTAGCCGCCGATGCCTCCTGTGCCGAGCACTGCGATGCGCATGACCGTGCCTCCTCGTCAGTCCAGCCGTCGGTCCCGCCTCGTGCTCCCCATCATCGCGCCGGCGAGCCACCCGCGGGGTGGGTCGGCCCAACGTGCCGGCCGCCGGTCCCGGGAAGGCCCGTGAACGCATACGGGGTAGGGAGAGGTTCGTACGCGGGGCGAGCCGGGCGACGAGGAGGCAGGCGTGGCGAAGCAGCGGGCGGTCGACCGGTCGCGCCTCGGCGCCTGGCTGCTCAAGTGCAACCCGGCGCTGTGGGACCTGCGCGGCCTGCTCGACTCCGGGGAGGACCGGATCACCTCGTGGGCGGTGCAACCCGGCTACCGGGCCGGCCTCGTCGCCGCCGGCGACCCCGTCGTGTTCTGGGTGTCGGGTCCCGGTCGCGAGGGACTGAGCCGCGGCGTCTGGGGGCTCGGGCACGCGACGGCGGAGGTCGAGCCCTGGGTCGAGTCCGGCCGGGGGCGGTGGCGGAGCGCCTCCGACGCGCACGGCGTCCGCGCCCGCGTCGAGCTCGACGTGCGGCTGCTCGGCGAGCCCGTCCGCGACGAGGAGCTGCGCGCCGCGGGGATCGACGCCCTGGAGGTGCAGCGCCAGCCGTTCATGGCCAATCCCTCCTTCGTCTCACGGGAGGAGCTGGCCGTCCTGCGTCGGCTGCTGCCGGCCTGGCCCGCGCCGTCGCCCACCGACTCCGGCCGAGAGGACCTCGCATGAGGGTGCTCGTGCTGTCCGACACCCACAGCCCGCGGCGGTGGAAGGGCTGCCCGCCGGCACTGCTGCCGCAGCTCGAGGCCGCGGACGTGATCCTCCACGCCGGCGACGTGTGCACCCCGGACGTGCTCGAGCTGCTGGCCACGTTCGCGCCGGTCCACGCGGTGATGGGCAACAACGACGTGCCGGAGGTCGCCGAGTGGGGCGCCCCCGAGACGCTCGAGCTGGACCTCGACGGACTGCGTGTCGGCATGATCCACGACAGCGGCCAGCGTCAGGGCCGCACGGGCCGGATGCGGCAGCGCTTCCCGACCGCCGACCTCGTGGTCTTCGGCCACTCGCACATCCCGCTCGACGAGACCGGCGACGGCGTGCGCATCCTCAACCCCGGGTCCCCCACCGACCGCAGGCGCCAGCCGGCAGGCACGTATGCCGTGCTCGACGTCCGCGACGGCGAGCTCGTCGAGGCGCGGATCGAGCAGCTGCCGCGCTGAGGCGGGTCAGCGACTGCCGAAGGTCTCCATCAGCACCTCGCGCTCGCTTGACGTCAGGTTCGTCGCGATGAGCTTGCTGTGCATCCAGTGGAAGCGCTCGCCGACCCGGTCGAGGTCGCCCCCGTCGGTCACGACGAAGAGCGCTGACGTGCCCGGTGTCACCTCGGTGCGGATCGTCGTCAGCTGCTCCTTGCTGATGCCGGCGTCCTGCGTCATCTTGCTGATGGCGCCGATCGAGGCACCCACGACGCCGCCGACGACCGGGACGAGGAAGAGCGCGCCGGCCACGACCCCCCAGAGGGCGCCCCACCCCGCGCCCCGCCACTTCTCCTCGTTACCGTGCGTGGTCTTCGGGTGCTCCTCACCCTCGGGCCATGTCACGACCGCGTGGTCGATGATCTTGATGAGCCCCTCCGCCTCGCACTGCTTGAGGACGTGCTCGGCCTGCCCGGCCCCGTCCGGGGTGTCGAACTTCCACACGGTGAAGGTGGCCATCTCGCGCTCCTTTGGTCGCCGCCGGCCACTCGGCCGGCACACCGAGCCTCCCGCCGGCCGCCGTGGCGGGCCTCCCCCTCGCAGGGTGAGTTCGGGGCCCGGTCACCAGCCCCAGGAGCCGGGGCCGCCCTTGAAGGGTCCGACGACCCGGTCGGTGATCCAGCCGCCGTAGAAGCCGCCCTCCTGCGGCCGCACCCGCTCGCCCCCGACGAAGCACGCGTCCACGAGCCCGGGCATGACGGCGACGTGACCGGCCAGGACGGCATACGTCGCCACCGGCTCGGGATAGGTCCACGCGGCCCGGGCGGCGCGCCGCCCGCCGCCGACGACGTCGAAGTAGGCGGCGCGGCCCTTCCACTCGCAGACGGTGCTTCCCTCCACGGGCACGAGCGAGCCCTCGACGAAGGCGTCGCGGGGCAGGTAGTAGGTCGGCGGGTGGCTCGTCTCGAGCACGCGCAGCGAGGTGCGGGTGCGGGCGACGACCTCGCCGCCGAGGTGCACCTCGACGAGCTCGTCGCTGGGGTCGACCATCGGCGGGCGCGGGTAGTCCCACACGGACTCCTGGCCGGGACCGGCCGGCAGAGGCGCCGGGCGGCTCACCCGCCGGCCCCGCAGATCTCCTCGAGGCCGGTCGCGAGCCGGTCGACGTCCTCGGCGCTGGTGTAGGGGGCGAGCCCCATCCGCAGTCCGCCGGTCGCGCCCAAGCCGAGGTGGTGGCTGCACTCCCACGCGTAGAAGTTGCCGGCCGGCGCGTTGACGCCGCGCTCGGCCAGGGCCGCGCGCAGCTCCTGCGGGTCACGGCCCTCGACCGTGACGAGCAGCGTCGGCGTGCGCCGCTTCGCGTTGGAGTATGCCGTCAGCCCGGGGATCGCACGCAGCCGCGGTTCCAGCGTGGCCAGGAGCGAGTCCTCGTGCTCCTCGAGGGCGGCGAAGGAGGTGGCGAGGCGCTCGCGGCGGGAGCGGGACGGGTCCGTGAGGGCGAGGTCGGCGAGGAAGTCGACGGCGGCAGTGGTTCCGGCGAGCAGCTCGTAGGGCAGGGTGCCGAGCTCGAACCGCTCGGGCACGGCGTCGGACGAGGGCAGCAGCTTGTCCGGGTGCAGGGTCTCGAGGAGCGCTGGTGCGGCGGCGAGCACGCCGTGGTGCGGTCCGAGGAACTTGTAGGGCGAGCACACCCAGAAGTCGGCGCCGCTCGCGGGCACGTCGGTGAGCACGTGCGCCGTCGCGTGGACGCCGTCGACCCAGAACAGCGCGCCGGCCGCGTGGGCCACGTCGGCGATCGCCGGGAGGTCGGGGCGGGTGCCGATGAGGTTCGACGCGGCGGTCACGGCGACGAGGCGGGTGCGCTCGCCGACGACCGCCTCGACCACATCGACCGGCAACTCGCCGGTGGCCGGGTCGAAGTCGGCCCAGCGGACCGTCGCCCCGACCGCCTCGGCGGCCAGCAGCCACGGCCGGATGTTGGCGTCGTGGTCCAGGCGGCTGACGACGACCTCGTCGCCGGGGCCCCAGTCCTTCGAGAGCGTCCGGGCGAGGTGGAAGGTCAGCTCGGTCGCCGAGCGCCCGAACACGATGCCGCCGCGGTCGACGCCGAGCAGGTCGCCCATCGCCGCACGGGCCTCGAGGACGACGCGGTCGGCGCGCCGCTCCGCGGGCGTCACGGCACCGCGGTTGGAGATGGCCGAGGTGAGGGTCTCCACGACCGCGCTCGCCACGGTATCGGGCACCTGCGACCCGCCGGGCCCGTCGAAGTGCGCCGCGCCCTCCCGCAGCGCCGGGAAGTGCCAGCGGATCCGATCGACGTCGAAGGGGGACGAACCACGAGGAGCCATGGCCCCATCTTCGCGGAGTCGCGGTGGGTTCGTCGGATCGGGGCCCGGGCCCCCACGATCGGGCCTACGGTCGGGACAGGGGTGGTCGCACTTCGCCGTGCCGCACCGATCGTGTGGGAGGTCATCGTGGCGCTTCCTCTGCTCATGGTCGTCCACCAGGACCTCGACGCCCTCGAGCGCGCGGAGGCCGAGCTGGCGCGGCGGTTCAGCGCCGACTTCCGCGTCCGTGGTGAGTCCGACAGCGTCGTCGCCCTCCAGCAGCTGACCCGCGCCGCCGAGCGCGGCGACCCGGTGGCGCTCGTGCTGGCCGACCCGTGGTTGCCGGAGGTCAGCGGCGCCGACCTGCTCCGGACGGTGCGGACGCTGCATCCGGAGGCCGCTCGCGCCTTCCTCGTGCCGTGGGGCTCGTGGGCGGACCGGCGCACAGCGGCGGCCATCCTGCACGGCATGTCGGTCGGCGACATCGACTACTACGTCCTCGAACCGTGGACGTCACCGGACGAGCTCTTCTGCCGCACCGTCTCGGAGTTCGTCCAGGCCTGGTCACGCACGGTGGCGAACCGCCGACGGGAGGTCGTCGTCGTCGGCGCCGCCCGTGACCCGCGCGGGCACGCCGTGCGGAGCCTGCTGACCCGCAACGGCATCCCGCACGCATACCTCGACCGGGGAACGCCCGAGGGGATCGCCGTCCTCGAGTCGATCGGGGCTCCCCGGGCGGCGGACGCCGAGGGTCCCCTCGTCATCTGGTTCGCGGCACTCGGCGGGCCGGTGCTGCTGGACCCGACGGACGCCGAGATCTGCCGCGCCTGGGGCATCGACACCGACCTCACCGGGCCGGACGGTGACCGGGTGCGCGAGGTCGACCTCCTCATCGTCGGCGCCGGACCGGCCGGGCTGGCCGCCGCGGTCTACGCCTCCTCCGAGGGCCTGTCGGTCCTGTGCGTGGAGGAGCAGGCGCTCGGTGGGCAGGCCGGCACGAGCTCGCTCATCCGCAACTACCTCGGCTTCTCGCGCGGGCTCTCCGGCGCCGAGCTCGCCCAGCGGGGCTTCCAGCAGGCATGGGTCTTCGGGGCGCGGTTCGTCCTCACGCGACGGGTCACCGCGGTCGAGCCGGACGACGACACGGTGCCCGACACGATGGGTGACGGCGACCGCTCGCCGGTGTTCGTGGCAACTGTCTCCGACGTCGGCCAGGTGCGGGCGCGGGCGGTGGTGCTCGCCACCGGCGTCGCCTACCGCCGCCTGGGGGTGCCGTCGCTCGAGGCCCTGACCGGGTCGGGCGTCTACTACGGCGCCAACGTCTCGGAGGCGCACGGCCTGGCCGGGGCGCACACCGTCATCGTCGGTGGCGGCAACTCCGCCGGACAGGCCGCCCTGCACCTGCAGCGGTACGCCGCCGACGTGGCCCTCGTGATCCGCACGCCCGACCTGTCCTCGACGATGTCGCGCTACCTCATCGACGAGATCGAGGCGTCGAGCACCATCACGGTCGTCCCGAACTCAGAGGTGGTCGGCGGGGGCGGCAAGGGGTGGTTGTCCGAGGTCGTCGTCGCCGACCGGGAGACGGGCGAGCGGCGCTCGCTGCCGGCCGACGCGCTCTTCGTCATGATCGGGGCCGAGCCGCACACCGCGTGGCTGCCCGCGGACGTCGTCCGCGACAGGTGGGGGTTCCTGGTCACCGGCGCGGACATGCAGGACCTCGGCGCGTGGCACCTCGAGCGGCCACCGTGCGCCCACGAGACCTCCGTGCCGGGGTTGTTCGCCGTCGGCGACGTGCGGTCCCGGTCGGTCAAGCGGGTGGCGTCCGCCGTCGGGGAGGGGTCCGTCGTGGTGTCGGAGGTGCACCAGTACCTCGCCCTCGTGGACGCCGCGCGCCGCGAGCGGAGCCCCGGGGGCGCCGAGCGTCGTGGCTGAGCAGCTGCCCGCCGACCCGGTGGAGCGCGCGACGCCGCCCGTGGGTGACGGCGCTCGCGCCGGGGTCCGGCGGCACCTCGCCGCGGGCGCCGCGGCCCTGGCCCTGCCCCTCGTCGGACTCGTGACCCTCCGCCTGTCCTACGGGCTCGACCGCCAGTGGCAGCACGAGACGACCCACTTCTGGATCGTCTTCGGAGCCGCCCTCCTCAGCGCCGTGACCGCCTACGGCACCGGAGCGGCGGCGGCCCGGCGCGGCGACGTGCGGGTCATGTACGTCTCGCTCGCCTTCCTGTCGGCGGCCGGCTTCCTCGGCCTGCACGCCCTGGCGACGCCGCACGTCCTGCTGGCCAGCCCTTCCGCCGGGTTCAACGTGTCCACGCCCGTCGGCATCGGGATCGGGTCGCTCTTCGCCGTGGTGTCGGTCCGCGAGGTGCCGGCGGACGAGTCCGCGGCCGAGATGCGCCGGGCGCGCCGGCTGCGGCTGGCGCTCGTCGTCCTCATGGGCGCCTGGGCCGTCGCCTCCCTCCTCCGGCTCCCTCCGTTCGACGTGGGGCCGGGCCCCGAGCGGGGCTCGGGCCCGCTCCTCGCCGCCGGCGTGCTGGCCGTGGCGCTCTACGCCGTCGCGGCGGGCACCTACGTCCGCCTGTGGTGGCGCCGCGGTGGGCTCCTGCCGGCGGCCATGGCCTCGGCCATGGTGCTGCTCGCCGAGGCCATGGTCGCCGTGGTGGTCGCCCCGAACTGGCACCTCTCGTGGTGGGAGTGGCACGTCCTGCTGCTGGCGGCGTTCGCCCTCGTGGCGTGGGGCGCGCAGCAGTCCTGGCACGAGGAGCGGTGGGCCGGGCTCTACACCGCAGACACGCTGGCCGGGCGTCGGGAGATGTCGATCCTCTTCGCCGACCTCAAGGGCTTCACCACCTTCTCGGAGGCGCACGACGCCGCGGAGGTGACGGAGATGCTCAACGCGTACTTCACCGTCGCGATCCCGGCCGTCGTGAAGCGGCACGGGGGCACCGTCGACCGGCTCATCGGGGACGCGATCATGGCGACCTTCAACCGGCTCGGCGACCAGCCGGACCACGCGCGTCGTGCCGTCCGGGCCGGCCTGGACCTGCAGGCCGAGACCGCTCGAATCGCCGACGAGCACCCGGGCTGGCCGCGGTTCCGGGTCGGCATCAACACCGGCGAGGTGGTGGTCAGCGTGCTCGGTGGCGAGGGCGGGCGCACGCACACCGTCATCGGCGACGCCGTCAACGTCGCCTCGCGCATCGAGGGCCAGGCCCCGGTCGGTCGCGTCGCCGTGACGGCGAGCACCCTGGAGGGCCTGCCGGATGCCACGACGGAGGCGCTCGGGCCGCTCGACCTGAAGGGCAAGGGGCAGCCGGTCGAGGCGTTCGTCCTCGTCTCGCTCCCCGACCAGCCGTCCTGACCCGCCGCCTCCCGCGGCCCTCTCCCGGCCTTCTCCCCTGCGACCCGGCGTCAGTCGGTGACGCGGCCGTCCTCGAAGAGGCGCGGGACCCGGTGGTTGGCCAGGAACCGGTCGTCCGGGTCGTAGGCCGACCGGATGCCCTTCAGCTGCGTCCACGTCGGCTCGTCCCAGCCCGTACGGGCGTCGACGGCCTTCTCGGCGAAGTTGAGGTAGCTGCGGCCGGTCGACCACGGCTCCAACGCGGCGGTGACGTGGCGTGCGTCGAGCTCCCCCTGCACGGCGAGCTCGGGCGTCGCCGCGATCGCCACCGCGAAGGCCACGTAAGCCGCGTCGATCGTCGCGAGGGCGCCGTGCCCCTCTGGCGCCCGTCCGAGAGCGCCGCCGAGCTGGCGCAGCTCGGTCGACAGCAGGGACGTCGTGCAGCCGGGGCCGACCTGCTCGAGCAGCGTGTCGATGGTCGGGTCACCGAGCTCGCCGAGGAGCGTGCTGTCGGAGACAGCCGGGGTCGGCCCCTCCGGGTCCAGGTGCAGCCGGGTCAGCGTCCGGGCCGGCACCCGGCCGAAGGTGTCGATCTCCGGCCCGAGCCCGCGCAGCAGGGCCAGCATCGAGCAGGCCTGCTCGTCCGAGCCGAGCACCGCGCCGTCGATGACGGCGAGCGACCGGCCACGCAGCGGCTCGGGGACCGCCGGAAGCGGCGGCACGTTGAGGAACCGGAAGGAGGTCGTGACCTCGTCGGGTGCCTCGGGCGCCCAGTCGGCCCAGCGGCGCAGCACGCGCTCAGCCGCGCTGCGGTCCCAGACGAGCATGCCGGCATACGCCGTCTCGATCGGGTAGAGCCGGAACTCGAGCGCCGTGACGACGCCGAAGCTGCCGCCGCCGCCCCGGAGGGCCCAGAAGAGCTCGACGTTCTGCGCCGCGTCGGCGCGCACGTGCTCGCCGTCGGCGGTGACGAGCTCGACGGCGGTCAGGCTGTTGGCGGCGAGACCGAGCTTGCGGGCGTACCAGCCGATGCCGCCGCCGAGGCTGTAGCCGGCGATGCCGACGTCGGGCGAGCTGCCGTGCAGGGCCGCGAGGCCGTGGTCGGCGGCCGGCTCGGTGGCGTCCAGCCAGAGCGCGCCGCCCTCGACGCGGGCGATCCGGCGGGCGGCGTCGATGGTGACCCCGCGCATCCGCTCGGTGCGCACCAGCACCACGTCGTCGAGGCCGCGGGCCACGAGCGGGCCGGCGTTGTGGCCGCTGCTCTGCGGCGCGACCCGGAGGCCGGCGGCCGCGGCCGCGCGGACGAGGTCCTGCACGTCTGTGACCGTGCGGGGCAGGGCCACGGCGGCGGGGCGCTGGTCGATCGCGACGTTCCACGGCATCCGCGCCGCGTCGTAGCCGGCGTCGCCGGGCAGGTGGACCGCACCGTCGCAGAGTCCGGCCAGGCTCGTGGCCCGCCGGGCGGTGGGGGTGAGGATCGTGGTCATGCTGGTCTCCTGGTTCGTCGTCGGCCCGCGAGGTGGGCGCGGCTGTTCAGAGACCGGCGGAGTCCTGCAGATACATGCCGGGCGAAAGGTCGGGTTCGTCGCCGATTACCCCCATGGCCAGGGATTCCGCAGCGGGTGGGCCGCCCCGGCCGGGCGTCGACCAGTCGGCGAGAGAGACCGCGGGTGCATGCTGGGTAGGTGGACGACGTGACGACGACGGAGACGGCCCGTGACCTCATGCTCGACGCCTTCGGACGCATCCGCGACGGCGTGCCGGAGGTTGTCGACGGGCTCTCCGTCGACGAGCTGCTGTGGCGTCCCGACGACGATGCCAACCACATCGCCTGGCTGGCCTGGCACCTCGCCCGCCAGCAGGACGACCAGGTGGCGCACCTCGCGAGCGAGCAGTCGGCGTGGCTGGCGGACGGGTGGGTCGACCGCTTCGGGCTGCCCTACGCGGAGGACGCCCACGGCTGGAGCATGAGCTCGGCCGACGTCGGCCGGTTCACCGTCGCCGACCCGGGCCTCTTCGGCGAGTACCACTTGGCCGTGCACGACCGCACCGCCGCGTTCGTCGAGCGGCTGGACGCGGACGAGTACGCGCGCGTCATCAACGCGCACTGGGACCCGCCGGTCACCGTCGGCATACGCCTCGTGTCGGTGCTCGAGGACGCGGCCAAGCACCTCGGGCAGGCGGAGTACGTGCGGGGGCTCGTCGAGCGTCGCCGCTGACCGGTCGGTGCGACGTGCGTATGCCGTTGGGTCGGCTGTGACGGGTGGTGTCCGAGCGGGTCGGGCCGGGCTTCCACGCACGACCGCGCACAGGTAGCCGTGGGAAAATGGAGGGGATGAGCACCACCGTCCTGAGTCCTGCTGCAGCCGCCGTCGAGTCCCCGACCGACGGCGCCGTTGTGACCGGTCACGACCCGACGCGCCACCGTCGGCTGGCCCTCATCGCCCGCGGGCGCCGCGCGCGCCTGGCCTCGACCGTCGCGGTCGTCTTCGCCCTCGCCGGCGTCAACGTCGCCGACCACCTGCTGGGCTGGAACACGATGTGGCTGGGCCCGGTGGGCGCCGTCGCCCTGCTCGGCTTCGCGAGGTGGCAGGGACTGACCTGGCACCAGCTCGGTCTCGCCCGGCACACGCACGCACGCGGCATACGGTGGGGGCTCGGGGTCATCGCGGTCGTCGCGTCCGTCTACCTGCTCGGCATCCTGCTGCCCTCGACGCGGACCGCGTTCCTCGACGCCCGCTACCACCTGCCCCCGGCCGGTGCGCTGCTCACGGCCTTCGTCATGATCCCGCTCGGCACGGTCCTCCTCGAGGAGGTCGCGTTCCGCTCGGTGCTGTGGGGGTTCCTGTCGCGGCACGCCCGCATGTGGCAGGTGCTCGCGGGCTCGTCCGTGCTCTTCGGGCTGTGGCACGTCCTGCCGGCGATGGCCTCGGCCAGCGGCAACGCGGCGATCGGCTCGGCCGTCGCCGGGCTCGGCCCGTTCGCCAAGGCGGCCGTCGTCGGTGGCACGGTGGCGTTCACGGCGCTCGGTGGGGTGGTCGCCGGTGAGCTGCGCCGCCGCAGCGGCAGCGTCTTCGCCAGCGTCGGCATGCACTGGGCGACCAACGCTCTCGGCGTCCTCTTCGGGGTCATCGCCTGGCGGCTCGCCGCCTGAGCCGTATGCCGCTGCGCGTGCTCTTGCAGGCGGCATACCCGCCTTCGCGGAGGGGCCGGGACAAGTGGCGTCAGTCGCTCGACTCGGTGGCGTCGCCCTGGAAGCCGATGAGCCAGTGCAGGCCGTAGCGGTCGACGACCTGCCCGTCGAAGTCTCCCCACGGCCGCTTCTGCAGGTCGTCGACGACGCGACCGCCCTCGGACAGCGCCGAGAACCACGTGCGCAGGGTGCTCGGGGCGGCGGTGCCGAGCAGCGAGAGCATGAGGCCCTCGCACCGAAGTGACGGCTCCCCACCCGTGGCGTCGGAGGCGAAGAGGGTCACCGGACCCCCGGAGAGGTAGCCGTGGGCGATCGCGTCGGCCGGTCCGTCGGTGCGGCCGAACTCGGCGAGCGTGTGCAGGTGCACCTCTGCGCCGAAGACCTCCCCGTAGAAGGTCAGGGCCTCCCGCGTGGTTCCGGGCAGGTGCAGGTAGGGCGTCAGTGCCGTCATGGTCTCGGATGCTAGGGCAGCGCCCGGAACCGGCGGCGCTCCAGGCGCTGCGAGATCCGGTGGACCCGGACATCGTCCATGGCCCGGCCGTGCCCGGCGCGTGTCCTGCTGGGCGCGCCGTGCTCGGTGTCCGCCTCGTCAGACGGGGGCGGCCTCGCGGGCGGGCTGCGACACGCGGGCGGCGTGCCGGATCTCGTCACCACAGTGCGAGCAGCTCCAGCCCGTCGCGCCCTTGAGGTAGTGGTGGCCCGCGGAGCGGCACGTCTGGGTGGGGCCCGACTCGCTGCGCGTGGTGGTCCCGGCGCCAGCCCCCTGGCCGGCCCGCACGTAGGCGCTGCCGAGCAGCGACGCCATGACGATCGCGACCAGGGCGAGCGGCCACACCGCGACGAGTGAGTCCACTCCGCCCATGATCATCGTGTCCATGACAGGAACTCTCCCGCTCCCCACGCAAGGGACCGATGCGCGAAACGGCAAGGAATCCGCAAGAATCACCCAAGATCGCATCTCACGCCGGAAATTTTGGCAGTCTACGCGGCTGCCGCAGGAGATATGGGTGATTTGCGTGAAATGCCAGATGGCCGCGAGCCGCCTGCCGAGACCATGGCGCCACGGCTGGGTTCACCGACCGGGCGAGGGGCGCTCCGTCTCCGCTCTAGCGATGAGGTCGTGCACTGCTGCGACGACCGTCGGGTCGAGGTCGACGTGCGCCTCGAGCAGCCGCAGGAGGGTCGCCGCTGCGTGCGCGTTGCCCTCGTAGCCGGGGACGAGGTCGGCGAGTGGCAGGAGGTCGGGGTCGAACCGCCGCTCGGCGCCGCGGTCGACGACGAAGACGTCCTGCTGGGCCCCGCGACCGAGCCGCAGGTGGCCGAGCACCGTGAGCCAGCGGTCGACGGCATACCCCTGGATGAAGCGGGTCGCCGTCAGGCGCTCGCCGCGCAGCTCGCGGTGCAGCCCGACGTAGAGGTTGGTGATCGCCTCGCCGACCTGGTGCTCGAGCGAGGGCGGTTGCGGCACCGGGACCCGTGGGATCTCGAGACCGGCGGGGGCGTCGGCGCGGCTCCAGTGCAGGCGGCCCGGTGGGTAGCCCGCCGTCTCGAGCTCGGCCAGGGAGAAGACGGCGTACTCGGCGAAGAGCCCGTCCTGCAGGAGAGCCTTGCGGCCGGCGTCGCTGTTCTCGAACGACCAGACCACCGGCTGGGCGGCCTCGAGCCAGTCGATGTCGGCCAGGTAGCGGTCGCGCGCGGCCTGGTCGTCGACGACGACGAAGAAGTCGGCGTCGGAGTGCTCGTCGAGGCGGTGCAGGTCGCGCCCGACGGAGCCGAGGCCGAGCAGCGCGACGGCGTCGCCGCGGCGGTCGAGCTCGGCGCCGAGGCCGTCGAGGAAGGCGAGCAGGCGCTGCGGGACGGAGTCTGCGGTGGGGCCGGTGGGCTGGGTCGGCTGTGACGGCATACGTCGTCTCCTTGTCGTGTCGTGGAGTCGACGTTTCAGCCCGCCCGGCCGGAGTGCCCTCCGTGCCGTCGAGGTCGCGACCTCCGCAGGGTATGCCGCCACGCCGGTGCCGCGAAAGGGGCGGGCCAAAGCGGACGATCAGGACACCGGCGGGGGCACGGACTGGCATCCTGAGCGGGTGCCCGCCCCCACGCTGTCCGAACGTGCGCGAACAAATGCCGATTCGAGCACTAGTGCTCATAGACTGCGCTCCGTGATGCGGGAAGCAGTGGTGGGCGTCGACGTCGGGGGCACCCGCATCAAGACCGCCCTCGTCACACCCGACGGGCAGGTGCTCGCCGAGGCCGTGCACCCCACGCCCCCAGCGGTCGGCGAGCAGCTCGGGCAGGTTGCCGCGACCGCCGTTGCGGAGCTGACGGCCCGGGCGACGGCGGCAGGGTCGGCCGGTGACTCCGAGGTCGATGAGGTCCGGGTGCTGGCCGTGGGCCTCGTGGTCCCCGGCCTGGTCGACGACGAGCTGGGCATCGGCGTGTGGTCGGCCAACCTCGGCTGGAACGACCTGGACCTGCGCGGCACCGTCGCGGCCCACGTCGACGTGCCCGTCGCCGTCGGTCACGACGTGCGAGCCGGCCTGCTCGCCGAGCACCGTCTCGGCGCGGCCCGCGAGGCCGACAACGTGCTCTTCGTTCCCCTCGGGACGGGCCTGGCGAGCGCGATGCTGAGCCGCGGCCGGCTCGTCACCGGGTCGCGGTGGACCGGCGAGATCGGTCATGTCGTCGTCGTCCCCGACGGCCCGTTGTGCGGCTGCGGCGAGCGCGGCTGCCTCGAGGCGGTCGCCAGCGCCGGGGCGATCGGGCGCCGGTGGTCCGAGGCCACCGGCATCGCCGGCGACGCCGAGGAGGTGGCGCGCCGCGCCGAGGCCGGTGAGCCCGAGGCGCGCCGCGTCTGGCAGGAGGCCGTCGACGCGCTCGCGGCCGTGGTCGCGCCCGTCGTGGCCGCCGCCGGGACCGAGCTCGTTCTCGTCGGCGGCGGACTGGCCCGGGCCGGCGACACGCTCTTCGAGCCGCTGCGGGCGGCCCTGCGCACCCGCCTCGGCCGGCGCGCGGACGTCGCCGTCGAGGCGGCCGCGCTCGGCGACCGCGCCGGCTCCCTCGGCGCCGCCACCATCGCGCTCGACCTCGTCGGCCGATGATCATCACCTTCACGCCGAACCCGGCGCTCGACCTCACGTATGCCGTCCCGTGCGTCGCGCTCGGCGAGTCCCACCGCGTCGGCTCGGTCAGCGAGCGCGCGGGCGGCAAGGGCCTCAACGTCGCAGCCGTGCTGACCACCATGGGCGTGCAGGCCGTGGCCGTCGCCGCGATCGGGGAGACGGACGTCAACGTCTTCGCGGCCGACCTCGGTGCCCGCCGGGTCCGGCACCGGCTGGTCCCGTCCCCGTGCCCGACCCGCCGCTCGGTGGCGGTCATCGAGGCCAGCGGCCGGGCGACGCTCTTCAACGAGCCCGGCGTCGCCCAGTCCCACCGCGTCTGGGACCGGCTCTGCGAGACGATCACGGGCCTCTCGGCCGAGGCGTCGGTGCTCACGGTCTCGGGCAGCTTCCCCCCGGGGACCGACCCCGACCTCGTCAGGCGAGTGACCCGTCTCGGACACGAGCTCGGCCTGCGGGTGGTCCTCGACGTCAGCGGTGTGCACCTGACCCGGGCCCTGGCGGCGGGACCGGACCTGGTGAAGCCGAATCGCATCGAGGCCGCCACGACGCTGACCGGGCTCGGTCGCGGCGACGTGCCCTCCGTGCCGGGCGCGGCCCGGGCGCTCGTGGCCGCCGGGGCCCGCGCGGCGGTGGTCAGCGACGGCACCGACGGTCTCGTGCTCGTGCACGAGGACGTGGCGCTGCGGGCTCGGCTGCCGCGCTCCCTCTCGGGGAACCCGACCGGGGCCGGTGACGCGCTGACGGCCTCGCTCGCCACCGACCTCGACGAGGCGGGCGATCTTCCGCAGGGGCGCGCAGCGTGGGCCGCAGCGCTTCGTCGCGGCGTCGCCTGGTCGGCCGCCGCCGTCCTGCAGCCCGTGGCCGGAGCCGTCGACCCGGCCGATGTCGACCGACTGCTCCCCACCGTCGAGATCGAGGAGATCCCTCTGTGAGCCGCTCACCCCTGACGACCGTCCTGGCCGACGCGTCAGCCGCCGGACGTGCCGTCGCGGCCTTCAACGTCATCCAGCTCGAGCACGCGGAGGCGTATGCCGCCGCCGCCGAGGGCGTCGGCCTGCCCGTCGTCATGCAGATCTCGGAGAACTGCGTGCGCTACCACGGCTCGCTCGCGCCGATCGCGGCGGCGACGCTCGCCATCGCGGACTCCTGCTCGCAGCCGGTCGTCGTGCACCTGGACCACGCCGAGGACGTCGGGCTCGTCGAGGAGGCCGTCCGGCTCGGGATGACGTCCGTGATGTTCGACGGCTCGACCCTGCCCGACGACGAGAACCGCGCGGTGACGCGTCGGGTCGTCGAGCTGTGCCGGTCGGCCGGGGTGAGCGTCGAGGCCGAGCTCGGTGAGGTCGGCGGCAAGGACGGCGTCCACGCTCCCGGAGCGCGGACCGACCCCAAGGACGCAGCGCGGTTCGTCGCCGACACGGGCGTCGACGCGCTCGCGGTCGCCGTCGGCAGCAGCCACGCGATGACCGATCGCACTGCGGAGCTGGACACGGATCTCATTGCGGCGCTGCGCGATTCGGTGCCCGTGCCGCTGGTCCTCCACGGCTCGTCCGGCGTGCCCGACGACGGGCTCGTCGCCGCTGTGCGGGCCGGGATGACCAAGGTCAACATCGCGACGCACCTCAACCAGGTGTTCACGCGCGCCATGACTGCGCGGCTCGGGTCCGCGCCGACGGTCGACACCCGCAAGTACCTCGGTGCAGCCCGCGACGCCGTCACCGACGAGGCCGCCAGGCTGATGCAGCTCCTCGCCCTCCGCTGACCCCGCCACCCCCAACCGTCGAGAGGCCAAAGCTCGCGGGTCCCCCACCGTCGAGAGGCCAAACTTTGCGGGTCCCAGAACGTCGAGAGGCCAATCTTCGTCACGAAGATTGGCCTCTCGACTGGCCCACACCCACAAACTTTGGCCTCTCGACGGTTGAAAGGGGGGCGGGGACCGGGGTCAGGGTCGGTCAGGTGAGGACGATGCTGCGGGTGAGGTTGCGCGGGGCGTCGGGGTCGAGGCCGGCGGCGTCGGCCTTCGCGAGGCACAGCCGGTGCAGCCGCACGAGGTCGGCGAGCGGGTCGATGTCGCGGTGCTCGAAGCGGGCACCCGTCGCGGCGACCTGCTCGGACAGCCCCTCCGGCACCTCGCCGAAGGCCCACACGGCGCGCCCCGGCGCGGCGATGCTGATCGGGCCGTGGCGGTACTCCATCGCCGGGTAGGACTCTGACCAGAACTGCGCCGACTCGCGCAGCTTGAGCGCGGCCTCGTTGGCGATGCCGTTGGACCACCCGCGGCCGAGGAACGTCACCTGCTCCGTCCCCACGAGCGGGCCGTATGCCGTCTCGGCGTCTTCCGCGAGCACCGCGCGGGCCTGCTCGGCGGCCGGCGCGAGGTTCTCGCCGAGGGAGGCTCGCAGCAGCGCCAGGGTGGAGGTGGCGAACCGGGTCTGCACGACGCTCTGCTCGTCGACGTCGTCGAGCAGGATCGTGGCGTCGGACCGCTCGGCGATGGGCGTGCCCGCCGTCGCGACGAGCGAGACGTGCGGCGTCCCGGCCGCGAGCAGCCCGTCCAACACCTCCATGACCTCGGTCGTGGTGCCGGAGCGGCTGATGAGGACGACCCGGTCGTACCCGCGGGACAGGCGGTGCTCGGAGGCGGCGTACGCGTCGGTGGGGCCCTGGCCCAGCTCCTCGCGGCGGCCGGCATACGCCTGGCCCATGAACCACGACGTGCCGCAGCCGATGGTCGCGACGCGCTCACCGGGCTGCGGCAGGTGCGCGGCGACGTCGCCCAGGCGGGCGACGACGCGCTCCCAGTCGTCGGGCTGCGTGGCGATCTCGCGGGCGAGGTGCGTGGTCTGCGGCAGGCTGGCTGACATGGGCGCTCCGGGGGGCTCATCCGCCGGCCATGACGACGGCCGACGAGAGGATGATTGTGTGTGCTTGGTTCGAAGCCTAAACGCGCAGAGTTGGACATGTCCATTGCTCGATCTGGGCGGTATCGTCAGGGCGTGAGCCATGAGAGCGACCTCGCCCCCACCCGAGCCAGCCGCTGGTCGGTCATGCTCGACCGGCTCGCGACGAGCGGGCGCCTGGGAGTCGGCGAGGCGGCCGATCTGCTCGGGGTCAGCGAGGCGACGATCCGGCGCGACTTCTCCGAGCTCGCCAAGCGCCAGCTCGTGGCCCGCAACCACGGCGGTGTCGTCGCCACGTCGGTCGCCTACGAGCTGCCCTACCGCTACCGCAGCAGCCGGGCCGACGAGGACCGCGCACGCGTCGCCGAGGCGGCGGCCGCCCTCGTCCAGCCCGGCCAGGTCATCGGTCTCAACGGCGGCACGACGACGACCGCGACCGCGCGGGCCATCACCGCGCGCGAGGACCTCGCCCTCGACGGCGAGGTCACCATCGTGACCAATGCGCTCAACATCGCCTCCGAGGCGGTGCTGCGCCCGCACGTCCAGTGCGTCTCGCTCGGTGGGGTTGCGCGGCCCGAGTCCTACGAGGTGACGGGACCCCTGGCGACGCTCGTCCTCCAGCAGCTGTGGATCGACGTCGCCATCGTCGGCGTCAACGCGCTCTCGGCCCGGGAGGGTGCGACGTGCCGGCACGAGGAGGAGGCGGCCATCATCCGCACGATGATCGAGCGCTCCAAGGAGGTCATCTGCGTCGCCACCGGGGACAAGCTCGGCGCGCGCACCTTCGCCTCTATCTGTCCCGTCGAGCGGATCGACCATCTCGTCACTACCGTGGGCGCAGACCGCGACGAGGTGGAGGCGATCCGCGCTGCCGGCGTGCAGGTGCACGAGGTCTGAGGGATGCCGATCCGCGAAACGATGCGTGTTTGTGATCGAATCGATGGAGATCCGGTCATGATTGTTCTTGAATGATGGAGAGTGCCGATCTAGGTTGTCGTCATTGCGGCCGGGAGGCGCGTCGGTAGCGACGCCACACCTACGTCACCGGCCGACACTGAACCAAGGGAGAGACAATGAGGTCCACGAAGAAGTCTGTGGTCGTCGCGGGGATGGCCATCGCAGGCCTGGCCCTCGGCGCGTGCGGGGGAGGCACCGGCGCCGGGTCGGCTGCCGGCGGCGGTGGCGGTTCCACCGGGGGCAGCGGCCCGACGACGATCAAGCTCGTCGCGGCCGAGTACTCCAAGGACCACACCAAGGCCTTCTGGGACGCCTTCGCCAAGACGTACAAGGAGAAGACGGGCAACACGCTCGACGTCCAGGTCGTCAGCTGGGACAACATCGACCAGCAGTCCTCGACGATGATCCAGAACAACCAGGCGCCCGACATCCTCAACCTCAACGCGTACGCGAGCTACGCGAAGGACGGCCTCCTCTACAACTCCGACGAGGTGCTGCCGGCGTCGGCCAAGAGCGACATCCTCGACACGTTCGTCAAGTACGGCACGTACCAGGGCAAGATGTACGGCTTCCCCGACCTGTCCTCGGCCCGCGCGCTCTTCTACAACAAGGCGCTCTTCAAGCAGGCCGGCATCACGAACCCGCCGAAGACGTGGGACGAGCTCGAGGCGGACGCCAAGAAGATCGCCGCGACCGGCAACGTCGGCTACGCGCTCCCGCTCGGCCCAGAGGAGTCCCAGGGCGAGTTCTCCATGTGGCTGTTCAACAACGGCGGTGACTGGAAGACCGACGGCAAGTGGACGATCAACTCGGACAAGAACGTCCAGACGCTGACCTTCCTCAAGAAGCTCTCCGACGAGAAGGTCACGCAGAACAACCCGGCCCGCACCAACCGTGCCGACGCCTTCGACCTGTTCAAGTCGGGCAAGGCCGGCATGGTCATCGGCTTCAGCCCGCTGGCCGGCGCGCTCGACCAGGACAAGAAGGTCGACTACGGCGTCGCGCCGTTCCCGACCAACGACAACTCCGAGAGCAAGACCTTCGGTGTCACCGACTACCTGATGGCCTTCAAGAAGCCGGGCAACCAGGCGGCGGTCAAGGCCTTCTACGACCTCTACTACCAGCCTGACCAGGTCAACACCTTCATCAAGGCCGAGGGCTTCCTGCCGGTCACGAAGTCGGGAGTCCAGCAGTTCTCGAGCGACCCGAAGCTCAAGGTCTACCTCGACACGCTGCCCAACGCGCGCCTCACCCCGACCGACGACCCGGCGTGGGACAAGGTCAAGCTCGCCGTCCAGCAGAACCTCGGCAAGGCCATGAGCGGCGACCCGAAGGCCGTCCTCGACGACCTGCAGAAGACCGCCGAGAACGCCGGCTGACCCGGAGCTCACCGCGATGAGTGACAGCACTGCCGTGACCCCCGCTCCCGCCGACTCGGCGGGGGCGGGGGCCACCCGCTCGCGTATGCCGTCTGGTCCCTTCCGGCGCAAGCGGGCCGGCCGCATCGGCCAGGTCCAGCCGCTGGTCGCCCTCCTCTGGCTGGCGCCGGCGCTGGCACTCATCCTCGGGGTCGTGCTCTACCCGGCCGTCAAGCTCTTCGACGCCTCCCGCGGGCAGTTCTCGATCACCGGCCTGCGCACGGGCGATGCCGGGTGGGCGAACTACCAGAAGGTGCTCGAGCACCAGGACCTCGGCCAGGTCCTGCGCAACACCGTCGTGTGGGTCGTGGCGGTGGTCGCCTTCACCATCGTGATCGGCCTGGCGCTCGCGCAGTTCCTCGTGAAGAGCTTCCCGGGGCGGCGCTTCGTGCGCTGGGCGGTCATCGTGCCGTGGGCGGCGTCGCTCGTCATCACGAGCCAGCTGTTCGTGCTGCTCTACGACTACAACTACGGCGTCATCAACTACGTGCTGCTCAAGCTCCATCTGATCAGCACGCCGATCGACTTCCTCGGCAACGACAGCTGGACGATGTTCTCGATGGTGGTCGTCGGCATCTTCGTGTCGCTGCCGTTCACGATCTTCGTCTTCATCGCAGGGCTCGGGGCAATCCCCGACGACGTCATGGAGGCGGCGACCGTCGACGGCGCGAGCCCGTGGCAGCGCTACTGGAACATCACGCTGCCGCTCATGCGCCCGGCCCTGATGATCGCCACGGTGCTCAACGTCATCTACGTCTTCAACAGCTTCCCGATCGTCTACACCCTCAACGACCGCAACCCGGGCTACGCGCACGACACGACGATCACGTTCATGTACAAGCTGGCCTTCAAGAGCCAGGAGCACGACGTCGGCATGTCGGCGGCGGCCGGCATCTTCAACGTGCTGCTCATCCTGGTCGTGGTCGCGATCTACCTGAGGATCATCAACGTGCGCGAGGAGACGACCCGATGAGCACGACGACGGCTGCCGCGCCGGTCGCCCCCGGCAACCCGCCGGAGCAGGCGGAGACGGTCGCGCGCGGCCGGGACCCGAGGCGGCGCAAGCGCGCCTGGATGGCCGTCGGCGGCGCCCTCGTGGCGTTCGTCTTCCTCTCGCCCTACCTGATCATGGTCCTCGACTCGCTGCGCACGAGCACCGACGTCAAGAGCACCCCGACGTCGATCCTCCCGAAGGTGTGGCAGCTCAACACCTACGCGACGATCCTCGGCGACGAGCGGTTCCTCAACTGGCTCAAGACCTCGCTCATCGTGGCGACCGGCTCGACCGTGATCGTCGTCCTCGTCGCGATCCCGGCCGCCTTCATGACGGCGCGGCACCGGTTCCCGGGCCGAGGGGCGTTCCTGTTCCTCGTCCTGGTGACGCAGATGTTCGCGCCGACCTCGCTCGTCGTCGGTCTCTACCGGCAGTTCTTCGAGCTGAACCTGATCAACACCTACGCGGCGCTGATCATCACGAACGCCGCGTTCAACCTGGCCTTCGCGATCTGGATCCTGCACGGCTTCTTCTCCTCCATCCCGCTCGAGGTGGAGGAGGCGGCCTCGCTCGACGGCGCCACCCGCTGGCAGGTGCTGCGCCGGGTCATGCTGCCGCTGACCCTGCCGGGCCTCGTCACGGCGACGATCTTCACGTTCATCGCCGCCTGGAACGAGTACGTCGTGGCGCTGACGCTCATGATCGACGACGACAAGAAGCCGCTGACGGTCGGCATGCGCGCCTACATCACCGGCTACGAGCAGCACTGGGACCAGCTCTTCGCGGCCTCCGTCATCGCGGTCGTGCCGGTCGTCATCCTCTTCGCCGTCATCGAGAAGCACCTCGTCGGGGGCCTCACCGCCGGCTCGGTCAAGTAGCGGCGGGGTCCAGCCCGACCGGGTGGTCCACCGGGTGGTCCGCAGTCAGTACTCGCCCTTGATGACGAAGTAGGAGCCGCGGATCGTCCCGGCGAGCTTCGACTTCTGCCGGGCGAACTTGAAGGCGGCCAGCTCGGCGGGGACCTCCATGCCGTCCGAGAGCTTGAACCCGACGGCGCGCTTGCCGCCGTCGGCGAGCGTCCAGAGGACGTTGACCGACAGGCCCGACTCGTAGAAGACGTAGGACCAGCGGACACCGTCGACCTCGAACTGCGTGGCCTCCAGGGCGGGCGAGCCGATGACGATGTCGCGCTCCTCCTTGAGGATCCGGGCGAGGTGGTCGACGACGTCGTCCGCCTCGTGGGCCGGCTGGGTGCTGAACGTGTGGTCGTACTTGTTCTTGAAGTAGCGCGCCTCGTTGGCGCGCAGGCCGGCCAGCGCCTCCGCCACGGGCGAGGACTCCAGACCGACCGTCGAGACCTCCGTGAAGTCGACGTCGTATGCCATTGCGCACCTCCTGTTCCGCCGCTGACCTGGGCGCGGCCCCCTCCAAGGCTAGCGGCGCCTCGTGCGCGAACCGGGCTCCTGGTCAGTGGAAGAACACTGACGAGGAGCCCGGTTCGCTGACGGACGGACCGAGGTTCAGGCCGAGGCCGAGGCCCTCACCTCGTTGACCACCTCGAAGACGGTCTCCTCCGGCGGCTCGGTGAAGCCGCCCGGGATGCCTTCCTGCATGCGGGGCATAAGGATCCCGTCGCGGAACGCCTCCCAGCTCTCCTTCGACTCGTGGATCGCGACGATGGTCCAGCCATCGGCCGACGGTCCCGCCGCGTGGAAGACCTGCCCGGCGGGCAGGCTCCCGTCGGAGGGGTGGACTGCCGCGATGGAAGCCTCGTACTGGTCCTTGGTGCCACCCTTGAACTGGTGGACGACGCCGTAGCTCATGCCGTTGCACATCCCTTCCCGATCAGGCCCCGGCTGTGGAGGGGCGACCCGTGAAGGTCTCGCCGGGGCTATCTCGACGCTACGCGCGCCGGCGATCGGTCGATGGGCAAACGCCTGGATCGGCGCCGAGCAGGCAGGGACTCAGTCGGTCACGGCGGGTGAGACGGCATACTCCTCGTCGGTGACGGGCGTCAGCCAGTGCACGACGTCGTGGTCGGCATCGCCCTCGTTGATGGCGATGTGCACCATCAGCCGGTCGGGCGCGGCGCCGTGCCAGTGCTCCTCGTCCGCCTCGAAGAGGACGCGGTCGCCCGGGCGGATGACCTCGACGGGGCCGCCGCGGCGTTGGCAGAGGCCGACGCCCTCGGTGACGAAGACGGTCTGGCCGAGCGGGTGGCGGTGCCAGTGGGTGCGGGCGCCGGGCATGAAGTGGACGAGGTTGGCGCTGACGCGCGACGGCGCCGGTGCTGCGGCAACCGCGTCGATGTAGACGTCGCCGGTGAACCAGTCGCTCGGGCCCTTCACGGTCGGGACGGAGCTGCGGGTGATCTGCATGGATGTCCTTCTGGCTGTTGGGGATCTAGCTGCTGGGAAGCGACGTGTCGGTGGTCGACGAGGGAGCCGGCGTCGAGGCCGCCCAGGAGGCGAGCAGCTGCAGGCGCTCGGCTGACGGCGAGCCGGGCTCGGCCGTGTAGACAAGGAGCACGAGGCCGGGCTCGGCGGTGATGGCGAGCTCCTCGTAGGCCAGGGTCAGCTCGCCGACGACGGGGTGGTTGAAGCGCTTGGTGCCGGTGCCGTGGGTGCGCACGTCGTGCGCGCTCCACAGGCGCCGGAACACCTCGCTGCGGGTGGACAGCTCGCCGACGAGGTCCTGCAGGCCGCGGTCGTGCGGGTCGCGGCCGGCCTCGGCGCGCATGATGGCGACGCACATCCCGGCGAAGAGCTCCCAGTCCGGGTAGAAGTCGTGCGAGGCGGGGTCGAGGAACTGGAACCGGGCGAGGTTCGGCATCCGGCCGCTCTCGCCGATGACGGGCGAGTAGAAGGCGCGCCCGAGGGTGTTGGTGGCGAGCAGGTTCTGGTGCGGGTCGCGGACGAAGGCGACGCCGTCGCGGATGGACTCGAGCGCCCACTGCAGGCTCGGGCGTGACGCCGGCCTCCCCGCGGCCCGTCGCCGCGGCCGCCCGGAGGTGGGTATGCCGTCCGCTGCCCTCGCGAGGTCGAGCAGGTGGGCGCGCTCGGTGTCGTCGAGCTGCAGGGCGCGGGCGAGTGCGTCGAGTACGCCGGTCGAGGCGCCGGCGATCTGCCCGCGTTCGAGTCGGGCGTAGTACTCCACGCTGAGCCCGGCGATCGTCGCGACCTCGCTGCGGCGCAGCCCGGGCACGCGTCGACCGCGTCCGGCGGGGAGGCCGACCTGGTCGGGGGTGATGCGGGCGCGGCGGGTCATCAGGAACTCGCGCACCTCCTGGCGGTTGTCCACGCTCTCGAGACTAGGCCGGGTCGGGGCGTCCGCCGGGCCGCGAGAGGTGCCCTGTCAGTACGTCCCTCGACAGGGACTCCCGCCGTGTCGCCTCGGCGGTTTGACTCGTCGGGTGGGACCGATTGGTCCCGGTGGGCATCCGGCCCACGAGGAAAGCGAAGGAGCTCGCGCGATGCGTGGAGTTGTCATGTACGCACCCGGCGACGTGCGGGTGGAGGAGCGCGAGGACCCGAGGATCATCGAGCCGACGGACGCGATCATCCGCCTCACGGCCACCTGCATCTGCGGTAGCGACCTGTGGCCCTACCGCGGCGCCGAGCCGGTCGACCACCAGGTGATGGGGCACGAGTACGTCGGCGTCGTCGAGGAGGTCGGCCCAGAGGTGCGCACCGTGAAGGTCGGCGACTTCGTCGTCGGGTCGTTCTGGGCCTCGGACAACACGTGCGAGATCTGCAAGGCGGGGTACCAGGCGTACTGCGTGCACCGCGTCCTCATGGGCACGATCGGCACGCAGGCCGAGCTGGCGCGGATCCCGCTCGCCGACGGCACCCTCGTTGCGACGCCGGGGCAGCCGGACGCCGACCTGATCCCCTCGCTCATGGCGGCCTCCGACGTGCTCGGCACCGGGTGGTTCGCGGCGGTCGCGGCCGAGGCGGGGCCGGGCAAGACCGTGGCCGTCGTCGGCGACGGGGCCGTCGGGCTGCTGGGCATCCTGGCCGCCCGGGAGCTCGGCGCGGAGCGGATCATCGCCTTCAGCCGGCACGCCGACCGGCAGGCGCTGGCGCGCGAGTTCGGCGCGACCGACATCGTCGAGGAGCGCGGCGAGGCCGGGGTTGCGAGGGTCAAGGAGCTGACCGGCGGGCTCGGGGCGCACTCGGTCATCGAGGCCGTCGGCACCCAGGAGGCGATGATGCAGGCGATCCACTCGGCCCGTCCCGGTGGCCACGTCGGGTTCGTCGGCGTCTCGCACGACGTCGCGATCCCCGGCGACGAGCTGTTCATGGCCGGCGTTCACCTCCACGGCGGGCCGGCGCCGGTGCGCGAGTACCTGCCGCACCTGATCCAGCTGATCTGGGACCGGAAGGTCGACCCGGGCAAGGTCTTCGACCTCACCCTCCCGCTCGAGGACGCGGCCCAGGGCTACAAGGCGATGGACGAGCGGACCGCCACCAAGGTGTTGCTGACGTTGTGATGGTTCGTGTTGTCTCGCCGGCTGCGCCGGTCCGTGGAAGGGAGTGACGGATGGACCTGCAGGAGTTCCGCGACCACGTCGGCGCCGGTCGCCTCATCGAGGGCGGCTCGGCGGCGCACCAGTTCATGCACGGCGCGGCGCAGGAGGCGTTGCGCGTCGTGGCCGAGCTGAACGGCGCCTACCGGACGCCGGACGAGGTACGGGCGCTGCTCTCGAGGCTCACCGGGAAGGCCGTGCCCGAGTCCGTCACGGTCTTCCCGCCGTTCTACTCCGAGTTCGGCAAGAACCTCACCCTCGGAGAGCGGGTCTTCGTCAACATGGGGTGCCGGTTCCAGGACACCGGCGGCATCACCATCGGCGATGGGACGCTCATCGGCCACGGCACGACGCTGACGACGCTGAACCACGCCGTCGACCCGTCCCGCCGGGCCGACATGGTCCCGGCACGGGTGACGATCGGCCGCGACGTCTGGCTCGGCGCCGGGGTCACTGTGGTGCCGGGCGTCACGATCGGCGACGGTGCGGTCGTCGGCGCCGGAGCGGTGGTGACCAAGGACGTGCCGGCCGACACCATCGTCGCCGGCGTCCCGGCCAAGGTCATCCGCCCGACCGGCTTCACCGCCTGACCCGGACACCGGCTGGTTCTAGTCCTGCAGCCTGAGCACCAGGGTCCCGGTCCCGTCGCCGTTCTCGTCCAGCGTGCCGTCTCCGCCGGCGCTGCGGAACTGGCCTGAGCCGCCCGTGACGGCCAGGACCTTGTGCGGCGGCGGGGCGTTCACGAACGAGTACGTGATGGTGCCGCGCTTCCCGAGCCTCACGACGCCGGTGCAGTTGGCCAGTCCCTGCTTGTCCACCAGGACGCAGCTGCCGACCTCGTCCCCGACGGTCCTGCCGTTCTGCTGCAGCTGGTCGTGGAAGACGATGACGTCCGCGGCCGATGGTCCCGGCGCACCGAGATCCGTGTAGTTGAACGGGCTGAACTGCACGTGGAACCTCATTGTGCGGTCCTGTGACGACTCCTGTCCCGTGGTGGCGCCCGCCGTCAGGGCGGAGCCTCCGAGAAGCAGGGCGATGGCTGCGACGGTTGCGCCTGCGGTCATGGTTCGGTTTGGTGCGCGCACGGTGGTCTCCTCGCTGCGGCCGGCGAGGCTGCCGACCTGACGTCGACGGAAGCCCGCCGCACCGAGGTGCCGCGGGCGCTGGTCTGTCGAGTGTGCGCGCCGGTTCCGGACCCCGACAACCCTCCGCGGCTCCCAGAGGCTCAGGCGGCTCCTGGAACGAATATGGCGAATCCGGACACGGCACGAGCTTCGGGAACCTAGTGTTTCGACCGGCCTGCGGGACGGTCCCGCGGGAGAGAGGTCGTCATGCGCCAGCGCGTCAAGTACGTCGGTTTCACTGCTGTTGGGGTCGCGGTCGGTCTCTTGGTCTCTCCGCCGGCAGTTCAGGCCGCGGTCAACTACTTCGACACGACGAAGACGGTTTCGGGCACGGGAACCGTCTCGTGCCCTTACGGATGGCGCATGACCGGGGGCGGCGTGGCTGCCCTGCCCAACAACTACTACGGGTCGACCAGCAGCACGGAGTACGTGCTGACCGGGTCGATGCCGTACGGCAACGGTTGGAAAGCTGCCGCCAAGCAGATCAAGGGGTCCTACTCGAGCTACAGCGGCTGGCGGTTTTCGACCTTCTCCTACTCGGCGCAGGTCTACGCCGTCTGCGCTTCCTGACGTCGGCCCGGGCCAACGCCTTCTCGACAGGCGTGGAGGCGGCACCACGCCCGCGCTGACGATGGGCAAGAAGCTCAACCTGTTCGAGGCTTCGAGGAGTGGTGGGTACGTCGGACGCATGCGCGTGGTCGTCATCGGGGGCACTGGTCACATCGGCACCTACCTGGTCCCGAGCCTGGTGAGATCGGGTCACGAGGCCCTCGTCATCAGTCGCGGCGCGCGACGGCCCTACCGGGAGGACCCGGCTTGGGGCGAGGTCGAGATGGTGAGGTGCGACCGTGAGGCCGCCGAGGCCGACGGCGAGTTCGGTGCGCTGGTCGCCGGGCTCCGGCCTGACGCCGTCGTCGACCTCACGTGCTTCACCATCACCCAGGCCGAGCAGCTGGTGAGGGCGCTCGACGGCCAGCACGTCGTCCACACCGGGAGCATCTGGTCCTACGGCCCGAGCACCCTCGTCCCGACGACCGAGGACGCGCCGAAGCACCCGTACGGCTACTACGGCGTGAACAAGCTCGCGATCGAGCGCTACCTCATGGACCAGGACCGGGTCCGCGCCAGCGTCGTCCACCCCGGCCACATCAGCGGGCCGGGGTGGATGCCGATCGGCCCCGCCGGCAACGTCGACCCGGCGGTGATCGAGTCGCTGCGGACGGACGGCTCCTGCACCCTGCCCGACCGCGGCGGCGAGACGGTCCACCACGTGCACGCGGAGGACGTCGCCGGACTGCACCAGGCCTGCCTCGAGCAGCCGGACGCGGCCGCCGGGGAGAGCTTCAACAGCGTGTGTACGCAGGCACTGACCCTCCGCGGGTACGCCGAGCTCGTCGCCCGGCACTTCGAGCACGAGCCGAAGATCGAGTTCGTGCCGTGGGCCGAGTTCGAGAAGACGACCGACCCGGAGCAGGTCGCCATCACGCTCGACCACATCGGCCGGTCGCCGGTCTTCTCGATGGACAAGGCCCGCGACGCGCTCGGCTTCGTCCCGAAGCACAGCGTCACCGACACCGTGATCGAAGCCATCGACGCCTGGGTCGCCTCGCACTGACCCCAGCTCAGACGAGCGTCAGGGGACGGTGCGGCGCATGACGCAGTTGAACTGGCCCTTGGGGCGGAGGTACTCGAAGCCGGTCCGCTCGAACAGGGTGCGGGTGCCGCTGTAGAGGACGGCCTCGCGCTTGCCGCCCTTGTCGTGCGGGTAGCCCTCGACGGTGCCGCCGCCGGCCGTTGCGATCAGGTCGATCACGCCCTGGAGGGCCACATCCGACAGGTGCTTCCGGCGGTAGCGCTTGTCGACGAAGATGCACGTCACCCGGTAGTCGGGCAGCATGTCGGTCTCCTCCTCGTACTGCTTGCGGTGCCGGATGTTGGGCAGCTCTGCGGGAGAGCCGAACTGGGCCCAGGCGACGGCCTCGTCCCCGTCGAAGACGAGCGCGGCGTGGGCCCGGCACTCGTCGACGAGGCGCTGCTTGAGCGCCCGGTTGCCCTCGTACGTGCGCTCCTTCTCGGTCGACATGGTGTGGAACCACGTGCACCAGCAGCCGCCGAAGACGCCGCCGTGCCGCTCCATCAGCGCCGCGTACGCGTCCCACGTCTCCGGCGTCAGTGCCCTGACCTCGTATGCCGTCACGTGGCCTCCCTGTTCCCGCGCGGACGACGGGTCGTCGCCGTCCCGAACAGCATGCCGCGAGAGGCGGACGCCGGGGGCGAAAGGGCACCCGAGCCGACGCGAGCGTGATCGCGCGCCGTCAGCACACGGCATACGCAAGCGGTGGAACGACGGCTCAGGCGTGGCCGCTGAGCTGGCCCAACCGGTCGGCGAGGGCGTCGACCATCGCGGAGGCGCGCTTCTCGGAGATCGGCGCCTTGCGGTCGCCGCCCTGGCTGGAGACCGGGCGCACGTCGATGGACAGCTTCGCGCCGCCGGCGAGGGCGCGCAGCGCGTCGACCTTGTCGCCGAACGGGGAGCCGCTGCCGGGCGAGTAGTAGCGCACGACCTCGTCGATGTCGTCGGGGTAGAGGTCGGTCTTCGTCACGGCGATGATGAGCCAGATCGGCTTGGTGCGGCGCACGGCCAGCGAGGCGATCCGGTGCGAGGTGATCGTCCAGTCCTCGAGCTCGGCGGCGAGCTGCTCCTCGCGGGTCGCGCTGGCCGCTCCGGTGATGCCGGCGGCGCGGCGGGGCGTGGCGTAGCCGTTGGCGACGACGTGGATGATCCCGTCGACCGGCTCGTCGTGGAAGACCTCGTCGAGGGCGCCGAGGCGCGTGGCCGCGTTGTCGCCGGGCACGACGAGGAAGCGGAAGCCGTGCAGCCGGGCGCCCTTGCGGGTGCGGCGCTCCATCGTCGCCGAGCCGACCTCGGCCGCGGCGTCGTCGGTGGAGCGGCGGGTCAGCCGGTCGACGAGCTGGCTCTTGCCGACGCCGGTCATGCCGGTGACGGCCACCATCGGGTAGCGGTCGCGCAGCAGCCGGCCGATCTTCTCGGGGGCCGACGCGAGCGCGGTCAGCAGGCCACCGGCGACGGTCGCCCCGATGGCGGTGCGGCTCGTCGGCGGCAGGATCGTCCGGATCCGCGATGAAGTCTGAGACACGGTGCCTCCTCGGCAGGCTGGTCAGGTGCCCGTTGGCCCCACGAGCCTACGGTCCGCGGGTCCTCGGGCGCACTGCAGTGCGTACCCACCCGTTCTCCGGTGCCCTCGGGCGGTCGCCGTGCCGAGGGCGTATGCCGTGTGCCCGGGTGCGCGGGTGCCGCTCAGGTGTGCGGGGCGGCCGGGTCGACGGGCGCGGCGAAGCGTCCGCGCAGGGCGCGGCCGACGGAGGACCCGACGAGCAGGCCTAGGGAGATCGCGATGGCCACGCCGAGCAGGCCGAGGGCGACGTTGGTGGCGGACTCGCGACCGGCGGCGAGCTCGGTGACGCCGACGAGGCCGAGGCTGCCCGGCACGAGCAGCCAGAACGCGGGGAGGAAGAGCACCAGGCGGGGCAGCAGCGGGTGGCGCAGCTCGACGAGGCTCGCGCCGAGGCTGGCGGCGATGGCGCCGAGGAAGCCGCCGAGGGCGACCGTGCCGAGCTGCTGCCCGGCGACCTGGGCGCCGAAGGCGAGGGCCAGCACGAGCAGCACCCAGCCCTGCAGGCGCAGCGGCACGCCCTCCATGAGGCAGATGCTCGCGCCGACGAGCAGCAGGCCGACGGGTGCGCCGGCCCAGCCGATCTCGTCGACGCGGAGGTTGACCAAGGTCTCGGTGGGGATGCGCAGCAGGGCGGTGGCCATGAGCAGGCCGAGGGCGAAGAGGCCGAGCTGGGCCAGGCCGTAGGTGAGCCGGGCCGAGCCGGCCTGCATGTGCCCGGCGGCGAGCTCGGACATGCCGTTGACCACGAGGGCGCCGGGGAGCAGGACGGCCAGCGGCGGCAGGACGGTGCGCAGCGGGCCCTCGAGCAGGCCGGCGTTCGCGGCACCGAAGACGACGAGCGACACGGCGAAGGCGGCCAGGGTCGGCAGCAGCGCCGTGACCACCTCGTAGCGCGCGGCGAGCTGGACGAGCGCGAGCACGATGAGGGCGCCGACCGCCGCGGCGGCGACGTTGGCCCACCCGGGCTGGAGGATGAGCGCGATGCCGACGGCGAGCACCGGCCACGCGAGCGCGACGAGCCACGGCGGCTGCTGGACGGGCCGCTTGGCCGTGGCGGCGAGCTCGGCGCGGGCCTCGGGGATGGTCAGCTCGCCCTGGAGGAGCTGGTGGCGGATGAGGCGCACGCTCGCCGCCTGGTGGAGGCGAAGGCCAGCGGGGGCCGAGCGGTAGGTGGCGGGGCCGCCGGGCGTGAGGGTGAGCATCAGGCCGGTGGGGCCGACCGCGGATTGCACGTCGGGATAGCCGAGCCGAGCGCTCACCTCGGCGAGCTCCTCCTCGATCTCCTGCACCGGCTGGCCGGTCGCGATCATGGCGGTGCCGAGCTCGGCGAGCAGGGCGCGGGTCTCGGTTTCGCGGTCCGGGGCTGCGGCGGGCTCGGCTGCAGCTGGTTCGGCTGCATCGGCCGCATCGGGGCGGTGCGCGGCCGCGGGTCCATCCATGCGGGCCATCATCGCAGGGCGGCCGGCTGGGTCGTCCGGGCCGTCGGGGTGGTGGGCGCGCGCGTCGCTGCGGGCGGCGACGTCGATGGTTGGATCGGGGGCATGCGCATCTTCTTCACCGGTGGCAGCGGCAAGGCCGGCAGGCACGTCGCACCCTTCCTCGCCGAGCAGGGCCACCAGGTCACCAACGTCGACCTCGTCCCGCTCGGGCGCCCGGACGTCGACGACCTGCAGGTCGACCTCACCGACATCGGCGAGACGTACTCCGCCCTCGCGGGACCGGCGAACTTCGACGAGCTGGAGCTTGCGGCCAAGCCGGCCTACGACGCCGTCGTGCACTTCGCCGCGATCCCGCGGATCCTGCTCACCTCGGATGCGAAGACGTATGCGGCGAACGTGCTCAGCACCTACAACGTGCTCGAGGCGGCGACCCGGCTCGGCATCCGCAAGGTGATCTTCGCGTCGTCGGAGACGACCTACGGGATCTGCTTCGCGCAGGGGGAGCGGCGGCCGCTCTACGTGCCGGTGGACGAGGAGCACCCCACGGTGCCGGAGGACTCGTACGCGATGTCGAAGGTGGCGAACGAGGTGACGGCGCGGTCGTTCCAGGCGCGCACCGGCGCCGACATCTACGGGCTGCGGATCAACAACGTCATCGAGCCGCACGAGTACGCCGAGCTGTTCCCGCCGTTTCTCGACGACCCGGCGCTGCGGCGGCGCAACGTCTTCGCCTACATCGACACCCGCGACCTGGGCCAGATGGTGCAGCGCTGCCTCGAGGTAGACGGGCTCGGCTACGAGGTCTTCAACGTCGCGAACGCCGACCTGTCCGTCGCCGCGACGACCGACGAGGTGCGCGAGCGCTTCTACGCCGGGGTGGAGCTACGCCGGCCGATGGGGCGCAACGAGACCTTCTACTCCATCGACAAGGCCCGCGACCTGCTCGGCTACTCGCCCCAGCACTCCTGGCGCGACGTCCTCCCCGACCCCCGCGCCTGACGCCGAGGCGTGGCTCAGCACGGGTCCATGGCCGGGAGGTCGTAGGCGAGCCCGTCGCCGACCCATGCGGAGCGGCGGCTCGCGACCTTTCTCCTACGACGGTGTCGAAGAGGTGCCGAGCCGTTCGACGCAGTGATGACAGGCAGGACCACCAGCAACCAGAAGGAGATGCAGATGCCGCGTTTCATGGGCTTCGTGAGGATGGAAGAGGGCATCGGAGCGCCCCCGCAGTCGCTCTTCGACGCGATGGACGTCCACATCGGCGAGCGTGCCGCCAAGGGCGTGTTCCTCGACGGCGGGGGCCTCTACGGCACGGAGGACGCCGTGAACTTCGTCGTCGACAACGGCACGGTGACGCGGGTCGACGGGCCGTACGCCGAGAGCAAGGAGATCGTCGGCGGCTGGGCGATCATGCAGTACGACTCGCTCGAGGAGGCCGTCGCCGACCAGCGCGAGTTCGCCGAGCTGCACGCGAAGCACTGGCCGGAGGTCAAGGTCGTCGCGACGCTGCGCCAGATCTCCGACGGGCCGGACGCACCCGGCGCGTGAGGTCTCGGTCTGCGCCGGCACCGGGAAGCGGCCGTGCCGGCGCAGACCTCACCACGATGTCCTCCCATGATGAGGACGGACGGCGGGTCAGTCGACGCCGATGTCCTCGTTCCACACGTCGGGGCGGGCCGCGATGAAGTCGGTCATCATGCTCACGCAGTCGGGGTCGTCGAGCAGGACGACCTCGACCCCGGCGTCGTCGGCGAGCCAGTTGTGGCCGCCGGTGAACGTCTGGGACTCGCCGATGACGAGCCGGCTGATGCCGAACTGCCGGATGAGCCCTGAGCAGTACCAGCACGGCGACAGCGTGGTCACCATCGTCGTCCCGCGGTAGGACCGCTGCCGGCCCGCCTTGCGGAAGGCGTCGGTCTCCCCGTGGATGGAGGGGTCGTCCTCCTGGACCCGGCGGTTGCGGCCGCGTCCGAGCAGCGTGCCGTCGGCAGCGAAGAGCGCACCGCCGATGGGTATGCCGCCCTCCGCCAGCCCCGCACGCGCCTCGGCCAGGGCGACCGCGAGCATCTCCCGGTCGGCGTCGGACCCGGCGGTCGGCAGGACGGTCATGCCGTCCGCCCCGAGGAGGTGCGGGCGGGCAGCAGGCGCCGCAGGACGGCATACAACCCGGCGGCGAGGACGAAACCGACGAGGAAGGTGATGTCTCCGACGCCGGGGTGCGCCTTGACGATGACGCCGGTGTACAGCTGCTGGTTGGAGAAGAGCCAGATCGACACGACCATGGCGACCAACATGGCGATGGCACCGGCCCAGTTGGCGTAGTGGCGGTCGGTGGCGATCGCAGTGACTTCTGCCCTCGGATCCCCTCGGCGCAGGAGGCGGTCGGTGAGGACGACGCCGAGCCACGGGCCGATCCAGTAGGCGATGACGAGCAGGAAGTTCTCGTAGTTGGTGCCGGCGTTCTGGAGGCCGAAGAGTGCCAGGACGAGACCGAGCAGACCGAAGATGATCGCGACGACGGCACGGGCCCGGTGCGGCGGCACCTTGATGCCGAGCGCCAGGAACGACATGGCGCCGGAGTAGATGTTGAGGGCGTTGGCCGCGACCGCCCCCAGCGCGATGCACAGGAGGGTGAGGTCACGGAGCCACGTGGGCATGAGCCCCGTGTAGACGCCGGGATCGACCGCGGCGGCCTTCCCCGCAGCGGAGACCATAGCGGCGCCGGCCGCCTCGAGCACGATGCACGAGATGGTGATGCCGAGGCCGGCGAAGAGCCCGACGGTCCAGGACTTCGACGTCCTCGGCAGGTAGCGGGTGTAGTCGGAGGCGTACGGGTTCCAGCCGCAGGCGTACCCGAACGCCGCAGCCGTCTGGATGAGGAACGCGCCCGGGATCGGCTTGCCCGGCGCGCCCAGGTCGGCCTTGGAGAACACGAAGTACAGGCCGATGGCGAAGACGACCGCGAGCAGCGGCAGCGCAAAGCGCTCGAAGGCGTGCACGAGGTTGTGCCCCAGGAACGCGATGAGCAATTGCGCCGCGACCACGACGACCAGACAGACCCAGGTCGGCAGGCCCCCCACGAGGGCGTGCAGGGCGAGGGCACCGCTGATGCTGTTGACTGCGAACCAGCCGATGCCGGCGAGCAGCGAGTTGAGCCCGGCGGGCAGGATGTTGCCGAGGAAGCCGAAGCCGGTGCGCGAGAGCACCATCTGCGCCAGCCCGTGCTGGGGGCCCCAGCTGGACAGGACGCCGTGCGTCACTGAGCCGAGGACCGTGCCGAGGACGATCGCGGCCAGCGTCTGCTTGAAGGAGAGGCCGAAGAAGAGCGGCCCGATGATGCCCACGGCGACGGTCGCGAACTCGAGGTTCGGGCTCATCCACGTCCACAGGAGGTTGACCGGGTGGCCGTGCCGCTCGCTGTCGGGGATCTGCTCGATCCCACCCGGCTCCACGGCCAAGGTCTTGGCGCCGTAGTGCTCAGCGGCGATGGGGTTTGCGTCCTCGACGGAGAGGGCTCGCCCCTCGGCTGGTGTCATGGGTCGCGATTCTCCCGCACCTGCCGACCCCAGCGGGTTTCGGGGGTGTAACGGGAGGCTGGACGGTACCTGAGTGCTGACCGCCGGTTCGCCGCCGCGGTCTTGCTCGCCGGTCGGTCCTAGGTCAGCTCAGGTCCACGATGCGGAACGCCGGGTACCGGTCGGCCACCGCTTCGAAGGCTGAGATCGGCGCCGCAGGGTCGACGGGGATGTGGACGCGGCCGCTGGTGGCGACTTGGCAGTAGCGCTTGATTATCGGCGCGCGCTGCTGGACCGGCACCTCTTCTAGGCGGACCGCCGTGCGGCCGCCTTTGAGAAGTGCGGCCCGGTGGCCTGCCGCACGGACGTTGTGCACCCAGTTCGTGCCGTCCCCGAGCATGGACACCAGGTATCGCTCACCCGCCAGGTCGGCGATGACGACGGGCAGTCTCACCGGGTGTCCCGACCTGCGGCCCACGACCTCCAAGGTGGCGACCATTGCGGGGCCGCGACCCGTAGCGAAGAGTTGTACCCATACCTTGTTCAGCGTGCGTGCCAGCGAGTTCGGTCGGCCGCCACGGTAGAGCCAGCGGGTGAAGGTCTCGATCGGCGCCGGTGCACCCTTCGTCGACCCTGTCGGCGTGCGGCTTGCAACCGACTCGCCCCGCCCGTCGGGCGTGTGCCGGTTCGGACCCTGAGAAGGAGCCCGGTGGGTGGCGCGGTCGAGCGCTGTTCGGAGGCCCTGGGGGATGGTGACCATGGCCGCTGCCAGACCTTCCTTTTTCCGATCCGGACAGTTTTCTCGTTCATGGCGCCGCCCGACAGGGCCCAAGGTCCCGCTCTCTCCCGGGCGCCGCCCGGCTGGACGTCAACGCGTGTCGGATCCACTGCACCGGGACACGGCCTCGCTTCAGGCGATCTGGGCGGCGTCATCGATGCCGAGTGTGCGGCGCACCACTCCAAGTCGCTCAGCGATCAGGAGCCACGGACCCCCTTCCCTTCGCGGCGACGGGACGCTTCTCGAGACCCTCGAGCAGGTGTGGTCGGCGTCCCGGACGAACGTCATCCTCGCGGACCTCTTCGTGCTCGGTGGCTGCGTGGCGGTCGAGCAGTCGCCTGCGGTTCTTCCGCGACGGCCGTCATAGACTGCGGCGGGTGAGGAATCCTCCGCCGTACCCCACGATGGAGGACGTCATCGGCGGCACGCCGCTGGTGCGTCTGCAGCGCCTTCCGGGGCTGCAGAACGAACGCCGCGGCAACGTGCTGCTCGCCAAGCTCGAGGGAAACAACCCGGCTGGCTCGGTGAAGGACCGGCCGGCGATCAGCATGATCCGCGGCGCCGAGGAGCGAGGGGAGATCTCTCCCGGCGACACCCTGCTGGAAGCCACGTCCGGCAACACCGGGATCGGCTTGGCGATGGCGGCGGCGATCAGCGGCTACCCACTGGTCATCGTGATGCCCGAGGACGCCTCCACTGAGCGGATCCAGACGATGAAGGCGTACGGAGCCGAGCTGGTCCTCACCCCGGCGGGCGGCGGTATGGAAGAGGCCCGCGACGTCGTCGCGCGGATGGAGCGGGAGGGCCGCGGCCGGGTCTTGGACCAGTTCGCCAACCCGGACAACCCCCGTGCCCACGAGGAAGGGACGGGCCCGGAGCTGTGGCGCCAGACCGACGGACGGATCACACACTTCGTGTCCGCGATGGGCACCACTGGCACGATCACCGGGGTCTCGCGGTTCCTGAAGTCGCGCAACCCCAGTGTCCAGATCGTCGGGGCACAGCCCGCGGAGGGCTCGAAGATCCCCGGGATCCGCGCTTGGCCACCGGAGTACGTGCCGAAGATCTTCGACCCCTCGGCGGTGGACCGGACCGTGGAGGTCACCCAGACCAACGCCGAGGAGACGGCCCGCCAGCTGGCCCGCCAAGAAGGCATCTTCGGAGGTGTCTCGGCGGGCGGCGCTTGCTGGACCGCCCTGCAAGTGGCCCAGGAGGTCGAGCGGGCGACGATCGTCTTCGTGGTCTGCGACCGCGGCGACCGGTACCTCTCCAGCGGCGTGTTCCCCGCCTGAGAGTTTCCGCTGACGACCGGAGACAGCCGTCGAGGGTGGGACCGGCCCTCTCCGCCGCCCACCGCACGATTGCCATACAAGCGGCGAAGTGACGCACTTAGCCAGCGTGTGCCGGTTACGCGAAGGCGAACCATGGCAATGGCGCTTCAGAACTGAAAACGGGTCAGGCCGCCCGGTTCCGTCGTTAGGACCACGGTGGCCGAGCGTGGCTCGATGCGATACACATTCCACGGCGGCGGTCCTTGCGACGGTGCGTTGAACGGCGCGGTGATGCCCGCCCCCGTCTCGTCGGGCTCCGCTGGCCAACCGCTGTCCGCCCAGACCTTCGCAATGCGTGCCACTGCCGCCGGCTCGGTCACCCGACTTGCGTCACCCTCGATCACCACGTCGGCGTCGCGGATCGAGACCGCAACAGAGCACCGAGGATCCCGCGCGACATTGCGCCCCTTGCGTGTAGCCGCGCCCGTCTGGAACCAGAATGCGCCGTCCACCCAGACCGCACCGACCGCAGTCACGTGCGGGCTGCCGTCCCCGTTGATGGTGCACAACCAGGTCGTACGCGTGTTCACTGCATCCGGAGCCGGAGCCGGAGCCGGCGCCGAACCCGCATCGAGCGTCGCCACAACGGCGGCCCAATCCACCGGCGGCAGCCCGTCCGCGCTCCCCAGATTGATGGCCTCCACCTCCCCAACGTAGCTGCGTACTGCACCCCGGCAGGCCCCGATTGCGAAGAGAGGCAGGCACCGTGTTGGCGCTGGGTCGGCGAACTAGCAGGGGTCCATGTCTCCTTGGACTATTCATCGGCGCGGGTCAGGCGGCCCGACCTGAGCGTTAACTCCTGACGCGGCGGTGTCACGCACGCCGACGACCCGCGGTTGAACGAGGGGGCCATGTCCCTGCGCTCACCGCTCCGTGTGGCAAACCTTCACACGGTGTACCGCTTCTTCGAACATGGCCGCCGTGGCTGCGCCGAAGGCCGCTGCCGTGATGTTCGTCTGGTCCCAGCCGCTCTCGGACTCCGAGCAAACTAGATGCGGGGGCGGCGATGCGCAGTGGGTGACCGCGGGAAGAAGGCCGTGGCCTGCATGGTTGCCTCGGGCATGAGCACACTTGTCGAGCGCACGATCGCGGCGCTGCGTGTCAACCACAACACGCTCGCCGCGCTGGTGCCGACCTTGTCCGAGGAGAATCTGAGCGACCCCAGTGGGGCGACGGAGTGGAGCGTCGCGCAGGCGCTCTCGCACATCGGCAGCGGTGCGGAAATCGGCCGCAGGCCGATCGCGGCCGCCGCGGGCGGGCGGGTCGAGGCTGAGGACAACCAGGCGATCTGGGCACGGTGGAACGCGTCTTCCCCGGCCGACCAGGCAGCCGAGTTCGTCAAACACGACGAGGCGTACCTCGACACCATCGAGGCGCTCAGCACCGAGCAGCGCGATAGCTTGCTGATCGACCTGGGCTTCCTTCCCGAGCCAGTGCCGCTGTTGGTCGCGCTCGGCATGCGGCTCAATGAAGTTGCCAACCATGCCTGGGACGTGCGCGTTGGAGTCGACCCGTTGGCGACCGTGGACCAGGTCTCTGCCGAACTGCTCGTCGAGCTCTTTCGCGGGCCGTTGGCCTTCCTGCTGGGGTTCTCCGCAAAGGCGGACGCGATCGAACGGGAGGTCCGCCTGGCGATCCCGGGTGGCGCGCTCGAGATCACCGACGCGGTGACCGTGACCGACTCCGTCGATCATCCAACGGCCACGTTCGAGGGCCCGGCGGAGGCCGTGGTGCGGCTGCTCAGCGGCCGGCTCGGCCCCGAACACGCCGCTGGCGTGACCGTGACCGGCAACGTCACGCTTAACGAGCTCCGGAAGGTCTTCCCCGGCTACTGAGCTGTGAGACCCTCGAAGCCGCGTCAGAGTTCGACAGTTCCGGAGTCCGCGATGGCTCCACCTCTAGGCACGTCCTCACATCGGCATTATGCGGGTGAACGTGTGCGCCCGGCAGGCGGCGGAAAGACGCTGGCTTGCGCTCGACCGTCCAACCCCTCGGCGCTGTTTGGTTCGTGTCGGACAGGGACGAGCATCGCGGCTGAGCGCTAACCAACAGGAGCCGGCGTCGCTATGGAAGTCGCTGGCGATGAGGCGGCGGATCGGCGACATCTGCGGCGTGCGGGCAGGAAGCGGACGGCGGGGCCCGTCGCCTGGCTGTCATGACCCTTGACAGTCGCACAACGTGTGCCGTCCCATCGAAGGACGAGATGGAGGTTGGCGATGTACGGATACGTGCTGCACTTCCCGGCGCCCATCGACGCCTACCTGGCAATGCACAAGGCGGTGCTCGAGACCTTGTCCGAGGATGGCGGGGGCGAAGGGCTTCTCGTGCACTTTGCGTACCCGACGGAGCAAGGCTTCGACCTGACCGAGGTGTGGGAGTCCAAAGATCAGCTGGATGCCTTCAACCGCGACGTGTTCCCGAAGGCCATGGCGCGGGCCGGCCTGACGATGGACGGCGCTCAACCCACGCCCGTCGAGTTCGAGCCAGCCGCGGTCATGACCCCACGGGCATTCAACTCCGACGCTGCCAATTGAATCGCCGACACACGCGAAACGACAGCCTTGTACGGAGGCCCGACCATGGCGCGCCGACGGGAATGCTGGCTGGGGGCGGATTGACCCTCGTGGCGCCCGCCTGACTTTCGCGCGCGTCTCAGCAGCTGCCTCGCCACCACGCCTGTCAAGATCGGCCACATGCGAATCGGCACCTGGAATCTTGCGGGCCGGTGGTCGCCCCCTCACCTCGAACTGCTCACGCGGGAGAAGTGCGACGTCTGGCTCCTGGCGGAGGTGCATCCGGAAACCGCGATCCCCGGGATGCAGATGCACCGCACCACCGCGCCGATGGGAGAACGAAAGACATGGGCGGCCATCTGCAGCAATGCAGACCTCAGTCCAGCGAAATCTGAGCCTCACTGGGCCACGGTCGCGGCCGACATCGGCGGTCTGACGGTCATCAGCTCTGTCCTGCCATGGCGTTCGCGTGGCCCAGAGTGGGGCGGCTCCACCCTGGCCGAGGACCTGCGCAGAACACTTGACGCGATACGCGCACGAGTAAACGAGACGACCATCTGGGGCGGAGACTGGAACCAGGCCTTGGAGGGCGGCGAACACGCCGGAAGCCTCGATGGGCGCAGTCAGATCCTGGAACTGCTCAATGCCGCACGTCTCTCCGTGCCAACGCGATCACTGGGCAGCGCCGCACCCGGGCATCGATCCATCGACCACATCGCTGTTCCGATGGGCTGGGATGTCGATGACGCGTACCGCGTCACCGCGGAAGCTGAAGGCCAGCGTCTCTCCGACCATGACTTGTACGTCATCTCGGTGACGCCTGACCGACCGAGTCGATAGATGTTTCGGGGCCAGTTGCGTCCAGCACGCGGCGGTAAGACGGACGTCGTTGTGGGGCCGAGCGGGAAGGAACCAATAGGGTCGGGCTGGGCTCACTAGGAGTGTCGGTGCGCTCGGCCATGCTGTGTCACATGGAGATCAGCCAAGAGGCTCTCAAGCGGATGCTGCCAAATCTTAGAGACCGTGGCAGCGCGCCGCCGCGCGACGCAATCATGACACTCATTGCCCTCACCGGAGAGGCCCCCGAACACCTCGTGACCCTGCAGCTCGACGACAATCGCTGGCAGATTGTCGCCCTACATGAAACTGGGATCATCGTCGTCACCGTAGACCCCGGCGCAGAGGCGCACTGGAGCTTGGAACACGATCGGCGTCCCGAGGGCGCCAGAGTCTTGGGACACCACTATCCCGTGCGGACTGTCGAGTCAATTGAGGTCCGCAACGCTCGCATCTTCCAGCGCAGTTGGGTGGAATCTGGACTGGATATCCATCGTCGCTTCGAGTACGCCATCCACCTGCCTGGAGGAACAGTGGAGTTCCCGAGAGACCCCAGCGGTCGCGAGCATGCGACCACGGATTTCGTGCGTGAGTTGCAAAGCCGCCTGTAGCCGCCGAGTCGTCCTGGCGAGCACCGCGAACTCAAGCACACGTAGTCCACGAACTCTAGGCGCTCAGCGCTCAGCGCTCAGCGCTCAGCGCCTCGCGCCTCGCGCCTCGCGCCTCGCGCCTCGTGTGCGTGTCGACGTAGCGGAGAGTCGCACCCTCGTTTGGACTCCTACGAGTCGACGGGCATCACACCATCGAGACTCACGCGCGTCCGCCGCCCGCCGCGGTCCGTGTGCCCCACCCAGGCGAGCCGAATCCGCCGGCCGCCCGGGCCAACCGGTGAGATCTGAGCCGACTCCACGTGCATGGCACGTCCAGACTCAACTAGGGCCTCCGTGGCAAGGAGTGCGAAGACGGCTTGGTATAGCGCCGTTGGAACAGCCCTCCCTGGCAAGTCGACAGTGAAGTCATGGATCGAGCCACCGAAGATATGCAATCCGCTCGGGAGCTCCTCCTGAAACAACAGGCGCCGCATGTCAAGGACGGCCAGATCGTCCGAGGTGTACGTCGACGTCCCGAAGCTGAAGCTCGCGGTCATGCCGAAGGGCGAGCCACCCGAACTCGTGTCTCCACGCTGCATCTCGATGACGACCGCCGTGCTCCGCGAGGCGGTCGTGGTAGTGGTGACATCGGTGACCCTGACGGGTACCGATCGTCCTGCCCAAGTGAGCCGAACCTCGCGGCCACCGAAATTTGTCGGTCTCAGCCCCTCGAGGATCGCGAGAACGTCCCGCGAGTGGACAGCCGCCCGGAGAACAACACGGCGACCATCGTCGGTGATGTCGCGCGCGCGGATCACCGCGTCACCGAGCTTGGCCCACGGTGAGACTGCCTCGGCGCACATCGCCTCCAGTCGACGAGAGACCTTAGAGACAAGGTCGGATTCGTCAGTGAACGAGCCCGTGGTGTGAAACAGTCGGACCTCCGACAGAAAGTTGAACTCGTCGGCGAGCATGTCTTCCTCCTGCTGTACCCAGACCGAAACGGGCAAGCCGAGGCGTTCTGCTTCGCGGTACTCCGCGTGGGTCGCTGACAGACGTTGCGCCTTGTCGATGCGCCCATACTCGCGTCCAAGGATTCCGAGGTAGATGGTGCTCGTCGCCACCTCGCCCAGGTAGGCGACCTCAGCATCGTCGTCCCGGCCACCGAAATCCTCGAACCAAACCGGGTACGCGCCGAGGTCTGCGATCGCGTTCGCCAAGGCCCCCCGCAACGGAGTCAAAGCTCCCATCGTCGAGGAGATGAATACACGTTGGTCGCTCGCCCAAGATGCGAACGAGGCTGGGTCCGGCCGGTGCGCTGTTCCGGATTGATCGATCTGGATGGTCACCGCACTATTGTCGTGTTCCAACAGTCTGGCGCATGCCTGAAACGCTCGTGTCGCACCGCTCTGCGCCACAGACGGCCGCCGGCTACAACGGGCCGCTCCTTCGAGCAATGTGAGGTCGTTCGCGATATCCGGCGAAGTAGCCGCCATCTCACACGGGGCCAACCACCTCCTCGCGGGCGGCGGACACGCGCCACGTTGGCGTCTGCATCATGCGGGAGGGCCGCGGATGTCCAAGCCGACGGCTTTGGCCTACGCGGCGGAAAGACGTGAGAGTGAGACCGATGGCGGGGCCCAGCGACGTGGGCCGTGATCTATCGGATCTGCGGATGCGCAGATGCGTGGCAAGGCATCTGCGCGGCCGTGAATGCGCGGGCTCAGTCGCTTTCCTCGTCTCGGCCGACTTGTAGGTCCAGCACGATGGACACCTCAGATCGCGGACGCGGCTCAGTCTTACGACCGGCCTCGGCGTCCCGCCCCCTCCGAGTGACTGGGCTTCGCCGCCCCGAACCACGGCGCGACAGTGCTTATGCCGAAGGGGAGACGACCGGGCGTTGCCGGGCGGAATGCCGTTGCGGCGTCAGCTCGACGACATCTTTGCATCGAAGGCCGCCTTGAGCCCGATGTGCGACGGGCACATGGCACTGATCGCGCCGTCGACGAGGACCTTGCCCTTCAGCACGTTGGAGTTCTCACCGGCAGCCTGCACGAGCGACGAATACATCGCCAAATCCGCCTGCTTGTCCAACCCGTCACAGGCGGCTTTGCCGACGTTTAGGATCTGCTCGCGGGTGAGATCGGGCATGAGCGTGCCTACGACCTTCACGTAGGCGTCGACCTTGTCGGGGTCCGGCGTCGTGGCGTCACCCTTCGTGCACCCGCCTGCCGCGACGACAACGGCGAGGGCGATAGCGACTGGAACCTTCATGGCAGTCATGATGGGTTGCCGACGGCGCGGGCGTCCCGGGAATGACCGCAAAGCGGCCAATTCTGGCACCGAGATTCGCGGCGGGATGGGCTACTCCTTGACAAGGTCGAGGCCTTTGTCTGCCATCTGTGACTTGAGAGTCAAGCGTGCTCTCCGCCGCCGAGAGGGTCCCTGGGCGTAGGCGACGACGATTGTGCGGCCGGCTTCGTCGAGCCGGGGGCGGGATCGGCGCGGGATCGCGCCCGTTCCAGATGCGTCGCGCAGAATCGCAACACGTTGGTGCCCAAGTCAATCGGCGTCGGCTTTCCCGCACCGGCCCGGGTGACGTCGAGCAGCCGGACGTGCAGATTGCCGTGACGGTCGCCTCGCCGGAAGGCGATGACCCCGCCGAGTCCGGACGGGCTGGGCGGGGTCAGGCTGCTGTGAAGTACCGCCTTGGTCAGTACTGGGTGAAGAGGCGGTTCATGCCGGTGGTGCTGGAGTACGAGCCGCAGGTGACGTCGTGGTCGAGGATCTTGTCCCACCACTGCGCGAGCACGATCGGGCCGCCGTTGAAGGAGTGTTGCTTGGTGCACGCGGCGCGGGCCGAGGTCAGGCTGGTGACGCCGGTCGTGTGCCACTCGAGCAGCCCGTAGCGAGGACTACCCATGATCTGGGCCCACTGGTACGCGGTGGAGTACACCCCGACCTTCAAACCGGCGTCCTTGTAGGCCTTGATCGCGCCCTCGATGACGGCGCGGTTCGCAGCGATCGACTTGGACCAGCGCGGGATCGTGAACTCGATGTCGATGAACACGCTCGGGGTCTTCATCCCGACCTGACGCATCTCCTTGAGGGTGAACTGTGCCTCGGACCAGCCGACGTTTCGCAGCTTGGTGCGCCAGTCGCTGGTGTCGCGGTGCGGGCCGGTGGCGCCATACGTGCGCAGTTGGCTTGCGGTCGGGTACGTCATCACGGCGTACCCGGTGGTCGGGACGTGGTTCTTCTTGGCCCACGCGAGCTGCCAGCCCAGGCACGGGTTCGTCACGAGGCTAGGACCGTTTGTCAGGCCGACGACGACGAACCGGGTCGAGGAGGGCGGCATCGGCCGGCCCTCGGTCGGATGGCCGGGACGGTTGAGCGACTTGGGGCACTCGGGCCAGCCGATGTCCGAGCCGTACGAGGACCGGACCGGGGCCGGGGCGGCGGCCGTCATCGTGCCGGTGCGGACGACCTTGGCGGTGTGGTGGGTAAAGGTGTGAACGGAATTCGTCGACGCGGACGCGGCGGGGGCGGTTGCGGCGAACGTCAGGACGCTGGCGACCAGGGCGCCCAGGGCTGCGGCGCGGGTGCGACGTCGGCCCAGTCGGTTGAGGAGGAGCGAGCTCACGGGTGATTCCTGTCTGGTGAGGGTGGTGGCGGCGCACGAGCGCCACGCTGGCGAGGGAGGCCAGCGGCGAGGGGACCTTCGGTGGCACTGGTGACGCCACGGGCGGGGCGATGTCGATATGACGGGTTCCGTCTGGGCGGCATGACCGTGCCGGGCACGTCGGCAGGTGCCCTCGTTTACTGCGAGTGCAGCCGGAAACCGTTACACGGCGACGTCTCGATGTGGCTGCGGGTATTCGTCTTCGGGCGGCCAGAATGCGTTCAGCTGTCGGCAGGGTCGCCCCGAGCAGCTAAGGGCTTGTGGCCCCTGTGCTCGAGGATGCGGCTGCTAGCTTTCGAACACTCTCCAGAAGCGGAGACCGCTCTGGTGGCGGCGCCCAACGAATGCTGATTCCCCCTGTCTGCACGCGCTCATTCTGCCTCTGCCCTCGACAATTCGCGGGCAATTCGGACAAATTGGTGATTGTGCGCAACCCGAACGCATCAGAACGGCCGGGATGTGACTGTCTGTCGCGTCCCGGCCGTTCTGTCTTCTGTTCCTTACGGAAGGAGCGTGTAATCTCCTGACGAGAGGGTCATCTGAGCGCTGTCGACCACCACCGTCGTGCCCGCGTTCTCGTCGAGGCCGGGGCGGAAGTGGATCGTGCCGTTGGAGTCGACGCCCGCGATCTCGGCTGAGGCCCAGTCGATGCGGCGGCCGGCCACGTCGAGACCAAGCGGCAGGATGTGCCCGGACCGCGCCGGCAGGTGCAGCGTCGTCCCAGCCACGATCGGGGTCCCGTCGAGGGCAACCGTCACCGTGGCAGGTGACCCCGAGATGTTGATGACGTGCAGCGCCCGCTGCCCATCCGAGCTACGAGTCGTCGTCGCGAAGACCCCGGGCCACTGCGTCTCGAGCCGCAGACCCGGCATGACGCCGAGGCTCGCCAGCGCCCGGTCGAAGAGCACCGGGTCTGAGGGCACCTGCGCGGCCAGGACGATCGCCCGGCCTTCGCCGAGCGGCACGTCGACGCCGCAGACCGCTCCGTAGAGGTCGGTCAGCACCACGTCGCCCCGCTCGTGCGAGAGCTGCTGGAGCCAGCCGGCGCGCATCTCCGGCCACGGCTGCGCCCAGCCCTGCGCGACGAGCGAGGGGAAGTAGTGCCCCGAGTCGCGCAGCACCTCGCCTGCCGTGAGACCGAGCGCGTCCGCCAGCAGAGTGCACGGCGAGCCGTCGAGGTCACACTCGGGCAACAGCCCGAGCAGCACGAGGTTGCCACCGGACGAGACGTGCCCGACCAGCCGCTCCTGCACGACCCGCGACAGATACCGTCCCGTCCCGAGCAGCACGGTCGATCCGGGCGCCGGGTCACGCCGCTCCAGGTGCGTCGCCCCGAAGCGGAAGCCGCCGAGCAGCAGCGATCGCGCCAGCGTCTTCCGCTCACCGGCGCCGCGGTGCGACGTCAGGTCGTTGACGACGTCCGTCATGACCGACGACCCGGGGTGGTGGTACTCCGTCATGTACGCGTCGAGCACGAGCCCGAGCGTGACGTCGTCGTGCTCCTCGTCCATCCGGGCCAGCCACGGCTCGTTCGCCTTGACGGCCCGCACCCCGCGCGCGGTCGCCTCATAGGCGTAGCCCCGCTGGCCCTCCGGACCGACGGGCGCCGCCGTGCCGTGCCGCTCACCCGTGAACGAAACGCGGTCATTGCCGTCGTCGACCTTCTCGTCGAGTGGCGGGTTGATGCCGCCGGCGAAGAGGTAGTAGTTGATGAGTCGGTTGCCCTGCGCGAGGCAGAGGCGCGTCTTGAGGTCGGCGGTCGACGGGTCGTACTGCATCTCCGCGCCGGCGCCGTAGTCGCCCGAGCCGGCCTCGAACTCCAGCGACGTCAGCGGCTGGTCCGAGTCATGCACGGCCGCCATGAAGGCGTTCATGACGTAGAGGTCGGTCATCGTGTTGAGCGTGGCCTCGCCCAGGTAGTGGTCCGAGCCCGACAGCATCCCCGGGATGCCGGCATACGTGTCGACGAGCTGGCTGATCCCGATCGGGAAGGGGGCGCCGTTGCCGCCCTCGGTGCCGTGGATGTTGATAAGGAACGGCACGCCCGCGACGCCGCGGTCTTCGCACATCCCGCGCAGCGCCGCCACGTAGTCAGCGAACCGCTGCCGCATGAAGAGCCCGAGGTCGAGGCGCAGCACGCCGGCCCACTCCTCCTTCGGCGACCGCACGGCCTCCGCCCAGCCCGGCTCACCCGGCGCGACGGCATACGGCATCGTCGCCCCGTGGCGCTCGCGCACGAACTCCCCGAACGACTCGACGAGCCCGTCGGTGAGGTCGGGCGAGTTCGTCACCCAGGCGAGCATGCCGATCTCGTTGTCGAGCTGGACGCCGACGATCGGGCCGCCGGCCGGCTGCAGCCGCGGCGCGAGCACCGGCATGATCGCGTCGAACCAGCGCGCGCTCTCCTCGAGGAACGCGGGCGCCAGGTAGTCGACGGTGCGAGAGCTCACCGGCACGCCGTCCCAGCCGAGCGGCACGATCTCCGGGTGGTCGCGGTAGACGCGGAACGGGATGCCCTCGTTCTTCAGCTCCGCCATGATGAACGGCCCCGGCCGGGCGAGGACGCGCAGCCCCTTCTCGGCCGCGAGGTCGAGGAACGCGCCGATGTCGCGCTCGGGCCTGGTCTCGCCGGTGACGTCGATGGTGCCGTCGGGAAGCTCGTGGAAGATCCACGGGATGTAGGTCGCGACGGTATCGCAGCCGGCTTCGCGCAGCAGGTCGAGGCGCTGCCCCCACTCGGCCCGCGCCACGCGGAAGTAGTGCACCTCCCCCGCCATGACGATGCGCGGCTCGCCGTCGATGCGGATCTGGCGCTGGCTGATCTCGATCATGAGTCCTTCTTCGTCACCGTGACGGACACGGGCTGGAGGCGGGCGGAGTCGGGCCCCGTGAGCAGGACGATCTCGCCCTCGTCGACGCGGGTGGTGAGGTCACGGCCTGCGTATGCGGTCTGCTCGGCGTGCACGTCGAAGGTGACCTCGCGCGCGTGGCCGGGTTCGAGGTCGACGAGCGCCCAGTCGGTCAGCTCGACGAGGGGGCGGGTCACCTGCGCGACGGGGTCGCGGAAGTAGAGCTGGACGACCTCGCGGCACGGCCGGTCCCCGGTGTTCGTCACGGTCACCGACAGCGTGACGGAGCCGTCGATGGGCAGGGTCGGGGAGGAGACGGTGGGCGCTGAGTAGTCGACGGTCGTGTAGGACAGGCCGAACCCGAACGGCAGCCGCGGGTAGGTGAGGGCGTCGATGTAGCGGCCCTCCTTGTGGTCGACGTCGGCGCGGATGAGCCGGCCCGTCGGCCGCTGGTGCGTGCTCGTCGGGATGTGCCCCGTCGAGAGCGGGAAGGTCATCGGCAGGCGGCCACTCGGCTCGACCTCGCCGAGCAGCACGGAGGCGAGGGCGTTGCCGGCCTCGGTGCCGGGGTGCCACACGAGGAGGACGGCATCGGCCATGTCGAGCACCTCGGACAGGTCGAGCGGGCGGCCGGTGTAGACGACGGCGACGAGCGGCTTGCCGAACGCGGCGACCGCGCGGAGCACCTCGAGCTGGCCCGGCGGCAGGCCGATGTCGACCACCGACTGCGCCTCGCCAGAGCGGGAGCGGTGCTCGCCGAGGAGCATCACGGTGGTCTCGGCGGCTCGCGCCTGCATGAGCGTCACGTCGGAGAAGCGGCCGTCGGCGACGGTGACCCGGTCGCCGAGGCGCTCGCGGAGAGCATCGCCGGGAGTCACGACCTCCTCGCCGCGGCCGTCGAGCACCCATGTGCCGAGCAGGGCGTCGCCGTCGTCGACGAACGCACCGCTGAGCAGGACCGAGCCGGTCGCGCCGGCCGACGCGTCGAGCGGCAGGACACCGTCGTTTTTCACGAGGACGTGCGCGGCCTGGCCGGCCCGGAGTGCGACCTCGCGGGTCTCGGGGGTCGGCGCGTTCGACGCACCGGGGCGGGCGGCATACGGACGCTCGAAGAGCCCGAGGCGGAACTTCAGCCGCAGCACCCGGCGCACCGCGTCGTCGACGAGCGCGAGCTCGACCTCGCCCGACTCGACGAGCTCCTCGAGGTGGGCGAGGTAGGCGTTGCCGCACATGTCGAGGTCGACGCCGGCCCGGATGGCCAGGGCCGCTGCCTCGCGGAGGTCGGCCGCGACGCCGGCGTTGACGAGCTGGCCGACGCCGTTCCAGTCGGCCACGACCATGCCGTCGAAGCCCCACTCGCCCTTGAGGACCTCGCGGATGAGGTGCTCGTGGGCGTGCATCGGGATGCCGTCGACGTCATTGAAGGCGGCCATCACGGTCAGGACTTCGGCATCGACCGCGGCCTTGAAGGGCCGCAGGTGCAGGTTGCGCAGGGTGTTCTCGCCGACGCTGACCGTGTCGTAGTCGCGGCCGCCGGCGGCCAGGCCGTAGCCGGCGAAGTGCTTGGCGCAGGCGGCGAGCCGGTCCGGGTCGCTGACGTCGTCGCCCTGGAAGCCGCGCACGAGCCCGGCGGCCAAGCGGCCGGAGAGGACCGGGGTCTCGCCGAGCGACTCGGCCACGCGGCCCCAGCGGGGCTCCTCCGACAGGTCGACCATCGGCGCGAACGTCCAGGCGACCCCGTCGACGACGGCCTCGCGGGCCGCGATCGTGCCGAGCTCCTCGGCGACGTCGGGGTCGAAGGAGGCGGCGATGCCGAGCGGGATCGGGCCAACGGTGCGGTGGCCGTGGATGACGTCACGGCCGAAGAGCAGCGGGATGCCGAGGCGGCTGCCCTCGACGGCGTGGCGCTGGGCGGCGTCGATGTTGCCGACGAGCACGCCCTCGTCGCGCTCGTTGCCGCCGGTCGGGCCGGACGCGTAGAGGCTCGAGCTGATCCGTCCGGCCGCGATCTTCTGGGCGTCGGCGTCGGGGTCGATGTTGGCGACCTGGTGGGTCTGGCCGACCTTCTCGGCCAGCGTCATCTGCGCCAGGAGCAGGTCGATGCGCTCCTCGATGGGGAGGGTTGCGTCGAGCCAGGGGCGTTCGGCTGCGTCGGCCGTGTCCAGGGCGTCGGTCGTGCCGGTGGCATCGGTCATGTCAGTGGGTCTCCACGATGATCTCGGTGGCAGCGGCGCCGTCGGCGCCCGCGGCGGACAGCAGGTCGGTGAGCGGGACGGCGACGCCGGCCCGGCGGTAGGGGTTGGTGAGGGCTCGGGTGGGCAGCTCCCGCCCGTCGACGACCACCCGGCGCACACCGTGGCCCTCGGGGCCGATGACGTAGCGGACCGTGAGGTCGGCGCCGGCGATCGGCAGGCGAGCAACAAGCTCGGACCCGCCGTCGACCTGCGCCGGCGGAAGCACCGGGTCGACCTCGACCACGCCGGCGCGCTGCCGGAAACCGAGCAGCACCTCGGTGACGAGCCGCAGCACAAGGCCCGGGCCGGAGGAGTAGATGCGCCAGCCACCCTCGAGCGGCACGTCGCCGGCCATCAGGGCGGCATACCGCTCCGACGCGTCGTAACGGTCGGAAAAGGCGCCGTCCGAGGACGAGTAGTAGCACGTCGTCTGGCGCGGGCGAGCCTGAGGAACAAGGGCATCGAGCCCGACCGGGCTGGCCTTGGCCAGGGCCGTCAGCAGCGCCGCGCCGTCACCGACGCGGGCCAGGGCCTCGGCGTAGCGCAGGTGGGCGTGCATGTACATCAGGCCGATCTCACGGCCCCAGAAGGTGCTCGCCTCGGCGCGCTGGAAGACCGTCATCGGACCACCGACGTAGCTCACCGGCCGGTCGAAGAGACGCGCTCCGTCAGGGCCGAGCAGGTGCTCCTCGATGAGGTCGAGGTGGTGGCGCGCCTGCTCCGGCGTCATCAGCTCGGCGCCGATCGCGTGGATCCACGGCAGCACGCCGTAGTGCAGGCCCGTCCGCTCGTCGGAGGGGTGCACCAGCGGCTCGAACGAGCCGTCCTCGTGGCGGAGCAGGTAGCCGGGCAGCACCGGGTCGGCGTCGAGCTGCTCGAGCAGCGCGTCATGGGTGCGCTCGGCGAGCTCGTCGGCATCGGCCCCCAGCGTCGTGGTGTCGTCGGCCGTGTCGACCGCGTCCAGACCCTCGGCGAGCGTGCGCAGCGCCTGGACCTGCAGCACGGCCGTCCACGTGGAGACGAGGTGCGCGGCCAGGTGCGGGTCCGCAGGCTGGAGCGAGTCGTTCCAGTCGCCGTGGCCGTATGCCGGCAGCGGGCTCCCCGGGACCGTGCTCTCCGCGATCCGCGCCACCGCACGCCGCAGGTGCTCGGCGACGCTGGCCGGCTCACCGAGGGCGTCGTCGCCGACGAAGGCGACCTGCTCGTCGAGGATGCTGGCGTCGCCGGTCGTGCGCAGGTAGTCGCCGGCCGCGAGCACGGGCCAGAAGACGACGTCGCCGTGCGAGTCCTGCTGGCCCGTATCGGGCAGGGGCGGGAGGAACTCGAAGGCCTGCGGCCAGTCGCCGCGGGCGTTCTGCGCGCGGAAGACCCGCAGCAGCACGTCACGGACGGCGTCCTGGCGGCCGAGGGCGGTGAGCAGCCCGACCGGTCCCTGGCACACGTCGCGGGTGCCCCACGCGCCGCCGGAGAACTGCTCGAGGCCACGCGGGGAGAGGTAGTGGACGAAGGCGTTGTGGGTGAACCACGGCAGCGCGGCCGAGAGGTTCGCGGCCGACGAGCCGGCGTCGCCGAGACCCGACCCGTCGAGGGTGACGGCGTGACCGGCCTTCTCCCAGAAGGAGGCTCCCAGACGCTCGCCGGACGGGAGCACCTCGCCGGTCGGTGCGTCGCCGGCGCCGGGAGCCGACTCGACGACGACCTCGACCTGCTCGCTCGGGTCGAAGAGGACCGTGAGCCAGCCGGGTCCGCGGCTCACGCCGTCGGACTGCAGGCGGGCGTCGCCGGCCTCCGCGTCGCCGCGGCCGGTCCAGGAGAGGCGCCACGGCCGCGGGTCGCCCGCGGTCACGACGTCGACGTGGTCGTCGGCTGTGGTCACTGCCGGGGCGTCGGTGAGGTCGTCGGCGACCTGGATCGCGAGCAGCACTCGGCGCGGAGCCGTGTCGCCGCCCTGTCCGACCGAGAGGCGCAGGACGTGCTCGTCGGCCGGGGCGCTCGAGGTCACGGTGAGCACGGGACCCGACGTGCCGGCATACCACCACGTGCAGCGGTCCAGACCCGTGAACCACGCGCTCGGCGTCTCGAGGAGGCTCCACGAGCCGTCGGCGTCCTCGACGAAGAGGCGGACGCCGTGGGCGCGCTGGAGGCCGAGATAGGTGCGGCGGCCGGTCGCGACGGGGTTGCGGCCGACGTGGCCGCGGGTGATCTGCGAGTGGAAGGTGCCGGCCATCCACACCGTGGAGGCGAGCGAGCGGGAGTCGGGGGTGAAGGAGTCCCCGGTGCGGAGCAGGTGCCCGTGGGGCCGGAGGACCGCGAGCTCCTTCTCCGGCGTGACGAGCTGCCCGCCGGCGACGGTCCACGCGAGCTCGGTGCCGTCCTCGGCGGTCTCGACGTCGGTGCGGCCGTCGAGCAGGCCCGCGGCCTCGAGCTCCGCGCGATCGAGGCGCCGGGAGGGGAAGGCCGGGCTGGCCGACCACAGCGTGGCGGGGGTGGGGGTTGTCCCAGCGGGGTCGGCTGCGGGCGTCGCGGTCGCGCGGTCGGCAAGGGCGACCTCGGCCCAGTGGGCGTCGGCGTCGGAGGTGGCCTCGGGGTGGTTCTCGAGCGCGATGCCCCAGAAGCCGGTGCGGTGCGTGGCGCCGGGCTCGATCATGGCCGGCGCGTCCTGCAGGGCGACGAGCGTGTGCTCGTGCTGCAGGCGCGTCCCCGGCAGCGAGATGGCGTCGAGGCCCGGCCAGCGAACGCCCCGCTCGGTGCGCTCGATCAGTTGCAGCGCGTCGGTGGCCCAGCCGGTGCCCGTGCCGGCCGACCCGAGCAGCATCCACGGCACGCGCTCGCCCGGCATGTTCTGCCGCACGGCGACCGCGGTCCCGTGACCGTCCGTTGCGACCGGCGTCAGGTCGAGGTACTGGCTGACGTAGTACTCGTTGGTGCGCACGGCACCAAGCGGGGCGAGCGCGGGGTCGTGGGTGAGCACGACGTCGGCGGTCACCGGCTCGGCGCCGGTGTTGGTCAGCGCGAGGTCCCAGTGCCACGTGGCGTGCTCGCGGCCGAGGGTGAGCTCCAGGCGGTAGTCGAGGGCCTCGTGCCGACCGCTGACGACGACGCTGTCGTCGCCGGCCGTGACGGAGGAGCGGGAGCCGGGGCCCAGCAGGGCTCGACGACGTATGCCGTCCGGTGCGTGCACCCGCAGGTGCACGTTGCTCAGGCCGGCCTCCGCGACGGTGGCAGGGTGGAGCAGGAGGCTCCGGCCGAAGGCCTCGAGGCGGCGCAGCGCACCGTTGGCGAGCACCTCGGCGAAGAGGTGGGGACCGCCCTCGAGGGTGGTGACGCGGGGGACGGTCAGGACGTCGTTGTCATCGAGCACGGGTCCTGTCTACCAACGGGCCCCGTTTTCACACCACCCCGAATCCCCTTGAAAACAAATGAAAGTGGCGCCACGCACGCCCGACCCCATGAAAGTAGTTACATGCTTCCAGAGCGTTGACATTCGTCGTCGAAGCGGACCTAGATTGGCGGCAGTCCCGCCCCCCACGGAGGTCCGCAATGACGCGAACACGCACCAAACCCCTGTTGATCGTGACCGGCCTGACTGCCGCCGCCCTCGCCCTGACGGGTTGCGCCGGCAGCGCCGCCCAGAAGTCGAGCCAGGGCACGGGCAGCAACGACGGCATGATCGAGCAGCTGACGTTCCCCTCCGACGCCGACGCCACCGTCGGCGGCCTGGTGAACTACAACCCGCTGTCCCCCAAGCCGCTGACGACCAGGTGGCTCTACGAGCCGCTCATCGTGCGCAACAACCTCACCTGCGAGGAGACCCCCTGGCTCGCCACCAAGGCGACGTGGGAGGGAGCCACCAAGCTGACGCTCGACATCCGCGACGGCGTCAAGTGGAGCGACGGGAAGCCGTTCACCGCCAAGGACGTCGCCTTCACCTTCAACCTCGGCAAGCAGTACCCGGGCGCCGACAAGGCCGGCGTCTGGAACGACGCCATCGGCGCGCCGGCGAAGTCCGTGACCGCCCAGGGCAACCAGGTCGTCTTCGAGTTCACCGGCAACGCGGCCCCGAAGTACGACAGCATCATCCGCACCCAGATCCTGCCCGAGCACTACTACGGCAGCGTCGGTGACCCCACCAAGTTCGTCGACAAGGCACCGGTCTTCACCGGCCCCTTCAAGGTCGGCAGCTACAACGGCCGCCGCCTCGTGCTGGAGCGCCGCGCCGACTACTGGCAGGCCGACAAGATCAAGGTCAAGAAGCTCGTCCTCGAGGGCAACTACGACGCCTCGCAGGCCGCACTCAAGCTGCGCGCGGGCCAGCTCGACGCCTTCTACGGTGAGATCCCGAACCCGCAGAAGACGTTCGTCGACGCCGACCCGACGAAGAACCACTTCTACTACGCGCCCAACGGCATCACCGTGCTCTCCGGCAACGACCAGAAGGCCCCTTTCAACGACGCGAAGTTCCGCGAGGCGATCAGCTACGCGATGGACAAGCAGGCCATGTCGACGAAGGCCACCTACGGCATCATGAAGCCGGCCAGCCAGACCGGCCTCAAGCTGCCCTCGATGGAGAACCTGCTGCCGGAGAAGTACGCCGGCAAGGACACGGTCCTGCCGTTCGACGTCGCCAAGGCGAACTCGCTCCTCGACGCCGCCGGCTACAAGAAGGGCCCGGACGGCAAGCGCACCAACCCCGACGGCTCGCCGCTCGCGGTGAACTTCTCGGTCCAGGCCGGCTTCATCGACTACCAGGCGATGGCCGACGTCGCGGCCCAGGGCCTGAACGCCGCCGGCGTCAACACCAAGATCACCGCCTCGGCGCCCGACTCGGTCGACGGCCAGAAGAAGACCGGCGACTTCCAGCTGGTGCTCGAGTACCTCCACGGCGGGTGCGAGCTGGCCCAGAACATCGGCGCCAAGCTCAACAGCAAGTCGATGCCGACGAAGACCGACATCTTCCCCAACGTCGAGCGCTACAGCGACCCGGCGACCCACAAGAACCTGGCGGGCTCGACCGACAAGGCCGACCAGAAGAAGTACGTCGGCGAGCTCGTCGACACGATGATGACGAAGTACCCGGTCACCTCGCTCATCTACGCCCCGGCGCGCGTCATCTACCGCACGGACCACGCCGTCGGCTGGCCGAGCGAGCAGAACCCGTACGCCAACCCGGTGGACGACGCACTCCTCGTCATGACGCGGCTGACCGCGCCGAACTGATGCGACCTGCATCCACAGGCACGGCGGGGTGGGCACTCGTGCCCGCCCCGCCCGGCCCGTGCACGGTCAGGAGTGCAGCATGAAGTACTTCGCACGGAAGCTCGGCTTCTTCCTGGCGACCCTGTGGGCCGTCGTGACGCTCAACTTCCTCATCCCGCGCCTGCAGCCCGGCGACCCGGCCGAGATCATGGTCAAGAAGCTGGCCGGCAAGGACGCGCAGCTCGACCCGGCCCAGGTGAGGGCGATGCGCGCCATGCTCGGCGCGCCCGACGGCTCGCTGCTGTCGCAGTACTGGGACTACCTCGGTGAGCTGGCCCACGGCAACTTCGGGCTGTCCTACAGCTACTACCCGTTCAAGGTGACCGAGGTGATCGGCCAGGCCTTCTGGTGGACGGTCATCCTCGTCACCGTCACGCAGGTCCTCTCCTTCGTGGTCGGCATCGTCCTCGGGGCGTATGCCGCGTGGCGGCGCAACTCGCGGCTCGACTCCGTCGTGACCCTCGGGTCGACCTTCCTCGGGACGCTCCAGCCGTTCTGGATCGCGCTGCTGCTGCTCTACGTCTTCGGCTACAGCCTCGGCTGGTTCCCGACGTCGGGTGGCTACGAGGAGTCGACCCCCGGCTTCAACTTCCCGTTCGTCCAGGAGGCGGTGTCGCACTCGTTCCTGCCGGCACTGGCCCTGCTCATCGTCACGCCGATCGGCTGGATCCTCGGCATGCGCAACACGATGATCATGAACCTCGGCGAGGACTACATCCGGCTGGCGCGGGCCAAGGGCCTGCCCGACCGGGTGGTCGCGCTGAAGTACGCGGCGCGAAACGCCCTGCTGCCCAGCGTGACCGGCTTCGCCCTGGCTCTCGGTGGCGTGCTCGGTGGGGCGATCCTCGTCGAGCAGGCCTTCGACTACCCGGGCCTCGGCCGCCTCATGGGTGAGGCCGTGCAGAACAAGGACTACCCGCTCCTGCAGACGCTGATGCTGCTCACCACCGTCGGGGTGCTCGTCGCGAACCTCGTCGCCGACCTGCTCTACGGAGTGCTCGACCCGCGCGCGAGGAGGGCCCAGTCATGACGATCCTGCCCGTGAACGACGTGATGGCAGAGGGCGACCCGGCCCAGACGGCCAGCGTCGAGCAGGTGCCCGACGCCGAGCGACCCGACCGCTGGTGGCAGGTGATCTGGAGCAGCAGGAAGGCGCGCGTCGGCGTCGTCATCGTGACGGCATACGTCCTCGTCGCCGTCTTCGCGCCCCTCATCGCGCCGCACGACCCGCTCGACTCGTCGTTCACCCCGCTCGCGGGGCCGAGCGGCGACAACTGGCTCGGCACGACGACCGACGGCCGCGACATCGCCTCGCAGCTCATCTACGGCACACGGGTCTCCCTGCTGGTCGGGCTCTTCGGCGGCCTGCTGGCGACGCTCATCGCGCTGGTCATCGGCATGATCTCCGGCTACGCCGAGGGCACGATCATCGACGACATCCTGTCGTTCATCACCAACGTGGCCCTCGTCATCCCGGCCCTGCCGCTCATCATCACCCTCGTCGCCTACTCGGAGGTGCGCGGCGTGTGGCTCATCGTCTTCGTCATCGCCATCACCTCGTGGGCCGGCGGCGCGAGGGCCAAGCGCGCGCAGATCATCACCCTGCGCAACCGCGACTTCGTCACCGCCGCCAAGTTCTCCGGCGAGGGCACGCTGCGCATCATCTTCCGCGAGATCCTGCCCAACATGAGCTCGCTCGTCGTGGCCGCCTTCGTCGGCGCGGCGACCGGCGCCATCGGCGCGGAGGCGGGCCTCGCGGTCCTCGGCCTCGGCGACACGCAGAGCGTGTCGTGGGGGACGATGCTCTACCAGGCCAACGCGCAGGGCGCCATCACGCAGGGACTGTGGCTCTGGGTCTTCACCCCCGGCCTCGTCCTCGCGATCCTCATCACCGGCATGTCGTTCATCAACTTCGGCGTCGACCTGCTGAGCAACCCCCACCTGAGGGAGGACGCATGAGCCTGCTCGAGGTCAAGGACCTGTCGGTCCGCTACGAGCCGAAGAGCCACCGGCCGCTCGACGCGGTGCAGGAGGTCAGCTTCTCCATCGAGCCGGGCGAGTTCGTCGGCCTGATCGGCGAGTCCGGCTCGGGCAAGACGACGCTCGGGACCGCGCTGCTGCGCCTGCTCCAGCGCCCGGGCCGCATCAGCGGCGGCAGCATCACCTTCGACGGCACCGACATCACCCACCTGCCGGAGGACGACCTGCGGTCCGTGCGCTGGCGTGACATCTCCACCGTCTTCCAGAGCAGCATGAACGCGCTCAACCCGGTGACGCGCGTCGAGGCGCAGTTCCGCGACGTCATCGAGCAGCACTCGCAGCTGCGCGGCGAGGCCGTCACCAAGCGGATCCGCGAGCTGTTCGACATGGTCATCATCGACCAGAAGTTCATCGGGGCCTACCCGCACGAGCTCTCCGGCGGCATGCGCCAGCGGGTCAACCTCGCCCTGGCGCTCGCGCTCGAGCCGAAGTTCGTCCTGCTCGACGAGCCGACGACCGGCCTCGACGTCGTCGTGCAGCACTCGATCCTCGAGAACGTGCGACGGCTGCAGGCCGAGCAGGGCTTCGCGGTGCTGTTCATCAGCCACGACATCGGCACCGTCCTCGACCTGTCCGACCGCATCCTCGTGATGTATGCCGGCCGCATCGTCGAGGAGCAGCCGGCCGCTGCGCTCCTGCGCGACCCGCTCCACCCGTACTCCAAGGGCCTGCTCGGGTCGTACGGCGACCCGCGCGCGGAGACGGTCCGCATCACCTACGTGCCCGGTCGCCCGCCAGACCTGAGCCTGCCCGTCGTCGGCTGCAGCTTCCGGCCCCGCTGCCCCGAGCGCATCGGGGTCTGCGCCGAGGTGGACCCGCCGCTCTCCCCGCTCGGGGAGGGGCGCGCCGCCTGCCACGTCGCGAAGCTGCAGCGCGAGGAGGACGGCGCGGGCGAGCACGGCGAGCCGAAGCGGACCTTCGACGGGCCGCAGTTCGTCAAGACGGCCGAGGAGTCGACGCAGGCGCTGCGCGGCGATGTGGTGCTCAGCCTCGAGAACGTCTCCAAGGTCTTCACCCGGCGCCGCGGGCTCGCGGTCCACCGCACCGAAGCCGTCACCGACGCCAGCTTCGTGCTGCGCAAGGGCGAGGTCACGGCCCTGGTCGGCCAGAGCGGCAGCGGCAAGTCGACCCTGGCCCGGATGATCACCGGCGTCGACAGCCCGACGAGCGGCCGCATCGTCTTCCACGGACCGAAGGGTGACCAGGAGGTCGCCGGCTTCAAGGGCAGGGCGCTGCGCGACTACCGCGGCGAGGTCCAGATGGTGTTCCAGGACCCGTACAGCTCGATCAACCCGGCCAAGCGCGTCGGCTACATCCTCGCCCGGCCGCTGGCGAACTACCACGGCCTGCGCGGCGAGGCCCTGCGCGAGCGGGTCAAGGAGCTGCTCGAGACGGTGGCGCTGACGCCGGCCGACCGGTTCCTCAACCGCTACGGCTACGAGCTGTCGGGCGGCCAGCGCCAGCGCGTCGTCATCGCCAAGGCGCTCGCGGTGGAGCCGGAGATCATCGTCGCCGACGAGCCGATCAGCAGCCTCGACGTGTCGATCCGGGCCGAGATCCTCGAGCTGCTCAACGACCTCGTCCAGGTCAAGGACGTGGGCATCCTCTACATCACCCACGACCTGCTGAGCGCCCGGATGCTCGCCGACGAGGTGATCGTGCTCAACGAGGGCAGGGTCGTCGAGCAGGGCCCGACCCTGCAGGTCATCCGGGACCCGAGCGACGCGTACACCCGCAAGCTCATCGACGCGATCCCCAACCCGTTCTGACGGCCGCTTCGCGTGGTTCAGGTGGAGTTGTGAAGCGCGGCGACCACGGGCACAGTGGACCCGGAAGAGGGAGCCTGGGTGTCCACGGAGCACAACGACGCGCGGCCGGTCACGATCTACACCGTGGCCGAGCGCGCCGGCGTGTCCATCGCCACGGTCTCGCGCGTGCTGAGCGGCTCCACCCCGGCGTCGGCGATGACCCGCCAGCGGGTGCTGCGGGCCGTCGAGGACCTCGAGTACGTCCCGCTACGTGCCGGCCGACCCGTCGACGTCCCGTCGCACGAGACGCACGGGCTCGTCCTGCCGGGCCTGCGCGGCCCGTACTACTCCGAGCTGCTGTCCGGCTTCGAGTCGACGGTCGCGCGGGACGGGCGCTCGGTCGTCGTGGTGGTCTGCGACGCGCACAAGGACGTCGAGGCGTCGGTGCGCAAGATCCTCGGCCGGGTCGACGGCATCGTCATCGCCAACGACACGATCAGCGACGCCATGGTGCGCCAGGTCGTCAAGAGCACGCCCACGGTGCTCGTGGCCCGCAACGCGATCGCGGGCTGCGACGCCGTGCAGGTCGAGAACTTCATCAGCTCGGCAGAGCTGACCCGGCACCTGCTCGAGCACGGGCGCAGGCGGCTCGTCTTCGTCGGCGACCCGGACATCTCGCACGACGTCTCGGAGCGCTACCGCGGCTTCCTCCACGCCCTCGCGCGCCAGCGGGGTGCCGAGGTGGCCGGGCCCATCCGGGTCGAGTACGAGGAGACGAGCGGCCGCCGTGTGCTCGACGCGCTGCACGAGGCTGAGGCGGCGGGCTCGGCCGTCGACGGCCTGGTCTGCGCCAACGACGAGCTCGCCCTGGCGACCATGGTGCTGCTCGGCCGCGAGGGCCGGCGGGTGCCCGACGACGTGGCGGTGGTCGGCTTCGACGACATCATGACCTCCCGCTACCTCGCCCCGGGCCTGACCACCGTGCAGCAGCCGATGCGCGAGCTCGGGCGCTGGGCCGCGATCCGCCTCCACGAGCGCATCTCGGGCCGCAGGTTCGACGTCCACCCGCAGGTGCTCCCCACCCGCATGGTGGTCCGCGGCTCGTGCGGCTGCGACTGGGACCAGACCTCCGTCGCCGGCGCCTGACCCTCCCCGCACCGACCGCAACGAGCTCGCCTCGCCACGCTCGACCCGCTTGCGTATGCCGTGTCGTGGCGGTCCGTCGGACCGCGCCCACGTGCCCCCTCTCCTGAGACACACCCACCGAAGGACGTCGCATGCCTGACCGCACCCTCCTGCTCCGCTGGGCCACCGACACGTGGCGCTCGTTCGAGGCCATGACCGACTCCGACACGGGGCTGCCGACAGACAGCATCGCCGCCTCCCTCGACCCGGGGACGCGCAGCGGCTACACCTCGCCGACCAACATCGGCGGCCTGCTGTGGTGCACCGTCGCCGCCCGCGACCTCGGCCTGCTCGCCACCGAGGAGGCCCGCGACCGGCTCGCCCGGCTCCTCACGACCTTGGCCGGCATGGAGGTCCACGACGAGTCCGGCATGTTCTTCAACTGGTACGACGACCGCACCGGCGCCCTCCTGCAGCAGATGCCCGACAGCGGCCACCGGATTCAGCAGTTCCTCTCCAGCGTCGACAACGGCTGGCTCGCGGCTGGCCTCATGGTGGTCGCCGCAGCCGAGCCCCGCCTGGCGGCCGCAGCACACACGGTGCTCGACCGGATGCACTTCGGCGTCTTCCACGACGCCGACGCCGGTCCCGAGGGGCCAGGTGGACGCCTCACCGGCGGCTTCTGGGTCGATGACCCCGGCCAGCCGACTCGCCGCGCCGGCTTCGTGCCCGGGCACAGCGAGGTGCTGCACACCCTGCACCACTACGACCTGCTCGACTCGGAGCCACGCATCGCCAGCTACGTCGGCATCGCGCACGGCCAGATCCCGCCCGAGCACTACGCGGCCCTCGACGCCCCGGTGCGCCACTACCGCGGCCGCGACGTCGTCCCGACCTTCGGCGGCTCCATGTTCGAGGCGCTCATGCCGACGATCTTCGTGCCCGAGGCGCAGTGGGCGCCCGCGACGTGGGGCGTCAACGAGGCCCGCACCGTCGCGCTCCAGCGGGAGTACGGCCTCGAGGACAAGGCATACGGCTACTGGGGGTTCAGCCCATCGGCGTGCCCCGGCGAGGGCTACACGGTCTTCGGGGTCCCGCCGATCGCGTGGCTGCCCGACGGCTACCCGAGCGAGCGCGACGGCGAGGTCGTCGTCACCCCGCACGCGGCGGCGATGGCGCTCATGGTCGAGCCCGAGGCCGCCGCCGACAACCTCACCCGGATCGAGCGCGACCTCGGTACCTACGGCCCGGGCGGCTTCCTCGACGCCGTCGACACGCGTACGGGACGGAACGCCGGCCGCCACCTCTCGCTCGACCAGGCCATGGTGCTCGGGGCGCTCGCCAACGTGCTCGCCGACGACTGCCTGCGCCGGCACTTCTGCATGCCGCAGGTCGAGGCGACCCTGCGCCCCGTCATCGAGGCGCGCCGCATGCCGATCTCCTGACGCGTCAGTCGGGCAGTGTCGTGCCGGTGAGCTTCTCGGCCACGGCCCACAGCGACGCGGCGAGCTCCGGCTTGCGGGCCGACCGGGGTAGCGGCACGAGCGCCGGGGGTCCGGCCAGCCCGAACCGGCCGCCGGGGCCGTAGAAGGCGCCTTGCGTCGCGGTCGGGTCGGCGATCGCGCGCAACAGGGGCTCGGTGCCCTGCTCGACCTCCTGCACGGGCAGCACCGAGATGCGGGTGTAGAGCGGCGGCTTGGCACCCTCGCGGCCGAGGCTCGCACCGGCGAGCTGCAGATTGGTCCGCGTGTAGCCGGGGTGGGCAAGAGTGCTGAGCAGCGGCCAGTCCCGCTCGATCGCCACCTGCGCCAGCTGCAGCCCGAAGAGGCTGTCGGCGAGCTTGGACTGGGCGTACGAGCGCCACGGGCTCCATCGACGCGTCCTCCACTGGAGGTCGGCGAAGTCGATCGTGCCGAATGCCGCGGCACCGCTCGTCATCGTCGCCACCCGCGGTCGCTCGGCCTTCAACACGAGCGGCAGCAGCAGGTTGGTGAGGGCGAACGGCCCGAGGAAGTTCGTGCCGAGCTGCAGCTCGAAACCGTCGACGGTCTCGAACCGCCTCGGCGGGGCCATGACCCCGGCGTTGTTGACCAGGACGTCGATCGGCCGCCCCTCCTCCAGCAGCTGGCCCGCGAAGGCCCGCACCGATGCGAGGTCGGCGAGATCGAGGCGGCGGACCGTCACCGACGCGTCGGGGTCGGCGGCGAGGATCTCCGCGCGGGCGGCGTCGCCCTTGTCGGTGGAGCGCACCGCCACGACGACGTCGGCGCCCGCGGCCGCCAGGCGTCGGGCCGCCTCCCTGCCGGTACCGCTGTTGCTGCCGGTGACGACGACGTGCCGCCCGCTGAGGTCGGAGAGCTGGTCCATGCGCGGTGCCTCTCTGAGGGATGCTGTCCCGGCGTGGGACGGGCGTGGGTGGTCCTGCTGCGGGTCGATCCTTGCTGACAACGCACGAGCGCGCCCCGGGATGCCCGAGCCGCAGTATGCCGCTGGGCTGAGTGAGTCGGCTCGCTCGCCGGGTACGGGGGCGGTCGTAGGCTGGACGAGCCGGTTGCGCAGGAGGTGGCGCCATGTCCGCGTCGCAGTGGCGAGAGCAGTGGACCGATTCGGAGTGGGCCACGCTCCGGCTCGCGCCAGTGTGGGTCCTGAGCGCCATCGCGGGGAGGGTCAGATTCGACCCGGACGAGCGCAGCGCCTTCTGGGACGCGGTGACCGATGCCGCGCTCCGCAGCACCGGTCCCGGCCGTGAGCTCCTCGGGTCCGCCGCCGCGGATCGTCGCTGGCTCTTCGACGACTTCGAGCGCGACGGCCGGCCGGTCGTCTCCGGCCTGCTGTCCGTGATGCGTCTGCTCGAACGCGTGAGCCCCGACACCCGCGACGACGTGCGCACCAGCATCCTGGGGATCGGCGAGTCGGTGGCCCGCGCCCGCGGTCCGTTCGGTCGACGGATGACCCTCGAGGACGAGCAGACCCTGCTGCTCGTCGAACAGCTCCTCCAGACGTCCGCCGAGGAGGCGGACGACAACCCGCTCGACTCCACCACGGCCATCTGAGGGCCGCGGGGAGGCCGGCGTGAGGCCCCGGTGAGACCGGGGAGTGGCCCGTCCGGCATACGGGTACGGGACGGGCATACGATCGCCGGTGGGCGAGGTCGAGCAGACTGGCCGAGCGCCCGCTATCAACGTGCCCGCACGCCCGGGCAGGAAGGACGCAGGGGAAACCTCATGTCTGACAAGCAGATCGGTCAGGCCCTCCGGGCAAACCTCAGCCGGCGCTCCCTCGTCGCGCTCGGCGGCGCGGCCGCGGTGACGGGCGCGCTGGCAGCGTGCGGCAGCAACACCGGGCGCGAGACGGCGGCCACCGGCGGCGCGAGCGGCGGCGGTAGCAAGCCCACGCTCAACCAGTGGTACCACCAGTACGGCGAGGCCGGCACCCAGCAGGCCGTCGAGAGGTACGCCGCGGCGTACAAGGACGCCATCGTCAAGGTGAGCTGGAAGCCCGGCGACTACGACCAGTCGACCGCGGCCTCGCTGCTGACGGACGCCGGCCCCGACGTCTTCGAGTACGGCAACGGCCCGACGATCGACATGATCAAGGGCGGCCAGGTCGTCGACCTCACCGACCTGCTCGGTGACACCAAGTCCGACTTCAACCCGAGCATGCTCGAGCGGATGACCTACCAGGGCAAGACCTACGCCATCCCGCAGGTCATCGACATGCAGCTGCTCGTCTACCGCAAGTCGATGCTCGACAAGGCCGGCATCACGCCGCCGCAGACCATCGACGAGCTCATCGCCGCGGCCAAGAAGCTGACCCAGGGCAACGTCAAGGGCCTCTTCCTCGGCAACGACGGCGGCGCCGGCCTCATGGGCGGCCCGATGCTGTGGTCGGCCGGCCTGGACTACCTGACCAAGGACAACCAGTTCGGCTTCGACGACCCGCGCGCGGCCACCGCCCTCGGCAAGCTGCGCGAGATGTGGGACGCCAAGGTCCTGCTCCTCGGTGCGCCGAAGGACTGGTTCGACCCCTCCGCCCTGGTCTCCGGGCTCACGGCGATGCAGTTCACCGGCCTGTGGACCTTCCCCGACATCAAGAAGGGCCTCGGCGACGACTTCGGCGTCATGGCCTGGCCCGCCCTCGACGACAAGGGCAAGGCCTCGGTGCCCGTCGGCGCCTACGGCTCCTGCGTCAGCGCCAAGAGCAAGAACGTCGAGGCGGCCAAGAAGTACGTCAAGTGGCTGTGGGTCGACCAGACGCCGTTCCAGCTCGACTTCGCCACCTCCTACGGCTTCCACATCCCGGCCCGCACGAGCCTCATCAGCCAGGCGAACAGCCTCAAGAGCGGCCAGGCGGCCGAGGCGGCCAAGCTCGCCACCGACGTCGGCCACGCGCAGAGCCCGATCCTGTGGACGCCGAAGTGCGCCACGGCCTTCAGCGACGCGATGAACCGCATCGTCAAGGAGGGCGCCGACCCGGCCGCCGAGATCGCCAAGGTCAAGGCCGTCGCCGAGCCCGAGCTGAAGCGGGTCCAGGCCTGACAGCGCAGGCCGAGCCGGCGGCATACGACCGGGCGACGTCACCTGCGGCACCCGGGTCACCCGCGCCCGAGTCGCCTAGGCCGTCGCTCGGTCGCCGCCTGCGCGGGCGCCAGGACCGCAACCTGTGGTTCTGGGTGTTCGTCGGCCCGTTCGTGATCGGCCTGGTCGTCTTCGTCTACATCCCGATCGCCTGGTCGATCTACCTGTCGTTCTTCGACGCGTACAACACCGTCACGCCCACGAGGTTCGTCGGGATGGGCAACTACCTCGACATGCTGCGCGATCCGGCGTTCCGCAGCAGCCTGCTGACCTTCCTCGCCTTCGCGGTCTTCATCGTGCCGACGACGTTCGTGCTGTCGCTCGGCGCGGCGCTGCTGGTGGCCCGCACGAAGGTCATGCAGTCGTTCTTCCGGTCGGTCTTCTTCCTGCCGACCGCCTGCTCCTACGTCGTGGCCTCGCTCATCTGGAAGATGTCGATCTTCAGCGGCATCCGCTCGGGCCTGGCCAACGCGGCGCTCGGCGTCTTCGGCATCGACTCGATCCCGTGGCTGAGCCTCGCCGACCCGCCGTGGTACTGGCTCGTCATCGTGACCGCCCGCCTGTGGCTGCAGATCGGCTTCTACATGATCCTGTTCCTCGCCGGCATCCAGCGGATCAGCCCGACCCTCTACGAGGCGGCGGCCATCGACGGCGCAGAGGGGTGGAAGGTCTTCCGCCACATCACCCTGCCGCAGCTGCGCGCGACGTCGACGGCGGTGCTGCTGCTCCTGCTCATCAACGCGTTCCAGGCGTTCGACGAGTTCTACAACATCCTGTCGACCTTTGGCACCTACCCTCCCTATGCGCGGCCGCCGCTCGTCTACCTCTACTACACGGCGCTCGGGTCGGGCCAGGACTTCGGCCACGGCTCGGCGGGTGCCGTCATCCTCACCCTCATCATCGCGATCATCGCGGTGGTGCAGGGCCGCTTCCTCCGGCTCGGCGACAGGGGCGAATGATGGCGATCGTCCGCAGCAAGAGGCAGTCCCGCGTCGCGGGATGGGCCCGCTACAGCGCCCTGGCGGTCGGGGCCATCCTGTTCCTCATCCCCTTCTACCTGCTGCTGCGCAGCGCCTTCATGCGCGAGCAGGACCTCGGCTCGCCCGACTTCCACTGGCTGCCGCCGCAGTGGGAGACCTCCAACCTCACCGGCCTCTTCAGCAACCCGGCGATCCCGATGGCGCGCAGCCTCGTCAACTCCGGGCTCATCTCCGTGGCCCAGACCATCGGCGTGCTCGTCCTCTCGGGGCTCGCCGGCTACGGCCTGGCCCGCATCCCGTACCGCTGGTCCAACGCCGTCTTCTACGTCATCACCGCGACGCTGCTCATACCGGCTGCGGTGACGTTCGTGCCGAGCTTCGTGCTCGTCTCGACGCTCGGCTGGATCTCGACGCTGCGCGGCCTCATCATCCCGGGCCTCTTCCAGGCACTCGCGACGTTCCTCTTCCGGCAGTTCTTCCTCGGCTTCCCCAAGGAGATCGAGGAGGCGGCCTTCATCGACGGCCTCGGCTACTGGGGCACCTTCTGGAGGATCGTCGTCCCGAACTCGATGGGCTTCGTCGCCGCGATCGGCACGATCACCTTCATCGGGTCGTGGAACGCGTTCCTGTGGCCGCTCGTCATCGGCCGCGACCAGGAGTCGTGGACGGTGCAGATCGCGCTGTCGACCTTCCTGACGGCACAGTCGGTGCAGGTGAGCCAGCTCTTCATGGCCGCGCTCGTGGCGATCGTGCCGCTGCTGCTGATGTTCCTCTTCCTGCAGCGCTGGATCGTCGAGGGCGTCGAGCGCACCGGAATCGCCGGCGACTGAGCGCCCACCGAGGCGTATGCCGGGTGCCCGGCTGCGCGGTCGGGCTCAGTCGCGGATGGCGACGGTGAGAAGCACCGCCGAGTCCTCGAGCGCCTCGAGGGAGTGACGCGTCATCGGGACGATGAGCAGGTCGCCCGGCGCGCCGTCCCACGAGACGTCGCCGGCCTTGAGCCGAACGCGCCCGCGCAGGACCTGCACCGTCGACTCCCCGTGGCTCTCGTGCTCGGTCAGGGACTGGCCCGCCACCAGGGCGACGACGGTCTGGCGCAGCACGTGCTCGTGGCCGCCGTACACCGTGTCGGCCGCGCGGCCGTTCGAGGCGCGGGTGGCGTGCTCCAGCAGCTCACGCGCGAGGGCGGTCAGCGACGACTTCTCCATGGATTCACGATGGCACTCGTCGCTGCGCCGCGCCTAGGGTGAGCGATATGACAGCGACGGAGCAGGTCAGGCGGCCTGGGCAGGTCAGGCAGGTGCAGGTGACGTTCGACTGCGCCGATCCCGAGCGGGTGGCGCGCTTCTGGTGTGAGGTCCTCGGCTACGAGGTGCCAGCCCCGCCGCCCGGATTCGACTCGTGGGGCGACTTCGACCGGTCGCTCCCGCCCGAGCGGCAGGGTTCGGCGTTCGCGTGCGAGGACCCCACCGGTGCCGGCCCGCGGCTCTACTTCCAGCGTGTGCCCGAGGGCAAGGTCGTCAAGAACCGCCTGCACCTCGACGTGCGCGTCGGCACCGGCCTGACCGGGAAGGAGCGTGTCGACGCCCTCGAGGCCGAGGCTGCCCGTCTGGAGCCGCTCGGTGCCACCCGCGTACGCCTGCTGGTCTCCGACGACTTCGAGGAGTCGTGCCTCGTCATGCAGGACGTCGAGGGCAACGAGTTCTGCCTCGACTGACTTCTGGTGCCGGCGCTCGACCCGGACTCCCGGCGGCGTGATACGTCAGTGTTTCGCCCAGCGAAACACTGACGTAGGCGGCCGGGGTCGTGGGCGGCGGGCGGACTTCCCCGAAGTGCTACGTCACTGTTTCGCCTCGCGAAACACTGACGTAGGCAGCCGGGGTCGTGGGCGGCGGGCGGACTCCCGGCGACGCGCTACGACACTGTTGCGCCCAGCGAAACACTGACGTAGGCGGCTGCGGCCGGGCCCTGGGCTCGGTCAGTCGAGGTCGTGGACGTCGGCGCGGCGGGCGATCGTCGCCGTCGCGCGACGGGTCGCCATGACCGGCACTCGCGGCACGATGTCGTCGAGGAACGCGAACCGGCGGCGCAGCGACCGGTGGTAGGCGTCCGCGCTCGTGTCGGCGACCAGCGCGTTCCACCAGTCGGCGAGGTCGCCCCAGCCGGGGGCCGCCAGCGACCCGCCGTACTGCTGGATCGAGAGGCCCGCGCACAGGCTGGCGAACGCCATCCGCTGCTGCAGCGGCCACTCGGCGAGCGTGCCGACGAGCAGCGCCGCGCCGAAGACGTCGCCGGCGCCGGTCGGGTCGACGGCGTGGACGCACAGCGACGGCACGCTCGCCTCCTCGCCGGTGCGGGCATCGATGCCGAGGGCCCCCTCCGAGCCGTTCGTGACGATGGCGACCGGCACCCGGTCGGCCAGGGCGTAGACGGCCTCCGCGGGCGATCCCGTCCCGGTGTAGGCCATCGCCTCCACGGCGTTGGGCATGAAGACGTCGCAGCGCTCGAGCCGGTCGAGGACGTCCGGCGACCACCGCTCCGCGGGGTCCCAGCCCACGTCGGCGAAGACCAGAGCGCCGTTGCCGCGGGCCTGGTCCACCCACGTGGGGCCGCTCGTGCCCCACACCTCGTCCTCGCCGAGGTCGACCATGACGGCGCGCGAGCGCGGCGGCGTGCCGATGAGCTCGCTGGCCGGGACGGGTGAGGGGTGGCCGTGGGACACCATGCTGCGGTCGCGGTCCACCGACATCGAGACGGTCACCGGGCTGTGCCAGTCGGCGAAGCGACGGCTCGAGCCGAGGTCGATCCCCTCCTGCTCCTCGAGGGTGCGCCAGCAGAAGTCGCCGTAGTCGTCGTCGCTGAAGGCGGCCGCCAGGCCGGTGCGCAGGCCGAGGCGACGGGTCGCCACGGCGAGGTTCGCGATGCCGCCGGGGCACGACGCGAGCCCCTCTGCCCACACCTCCGTGCCCGGTTTCGGAGCGCTCGGCAGCCCGGCGAAGATCATGTCGAGGAACACGGTGCCCCAGACGAACACGTCGAGCGAGGGCTCGTCGGCGGCACGCCGCGCGGCGAGCGGGTCGAAGGACTGGTGGAGAGGCACGCACCCATGATCCTCCATGCGCGTCGACGACTCGCCGCGTTGCCCTCGCCGCCTGTCCCGAGTCCCGTCCGGAGGAGCGCTCCGCGCCAGTTGGTACCGTCCAAGAATGGTGGCGCGATGAAGCTCGTGATCCTCGGCGGCGGCGGGTTCCGCGTGCCGCTCGTCCACGGTGCCCTCCTGCGCGACGCCGCAGAGGCGTCGACGGCTCGCGTCACCGAGGTGGCGCTCCACGACACGGATGCCACCCGGCTGGCCGTCATGCAGCGGGTCCTCGCGGCGCAGGCTGCTGCGCACTCCGCCGCACGCCCGGGTGCGGTCGTCTCGCCGCCGGCGGTCACCGCCACGACCGACCTCGACACCGCTCTGGACGGCGCCGACTTCGTCTTCTCGGCCATGCGGGTCGGCGGTCTCGAGGGCCGCACCGCCGACGAGCGGATCGCCCTCGACCTCGGGCTGCTCGGCCAGGAGACCACGGGTCCGGGGGGTGTCGGCTACGGCCTGCGCACGGTGCCGGTCGCGCTCGACGTGGCTGAACGCATACGTCGTCTGGCGCCCGAGGCGTGGGTCATCAACTTCACCAACCCGGCGGGGATGATCACCCAGGCGATGCAGACGGTGCTCGGTGAGCGGGTCGTCGGCATCTGCGACTCGCCGCTCGGGCTCGCCAAGCGCGCGGCGGGAGTGCTCGGGCACGGCCTCGACGACCTCGAGATCGACTACGCCGGGCTCAACCACCTGGGCTGGCTCACCGGCCTGCGGCTCGACGGGCGCGACCTGCTGCCCGAGCTGATCGCCGACGGGGCCGCGCTCGGCGCGATCGAGGAGGGGCACCTCTTCGGGACAGAGTGGCTGCAGGCGCTCGGGTCGCTGCCCAACGAGTACCTCTACTACTACTACTTCACGCGCGACGCGATCGCCCAGATCACAAGCGCGCCGCAGACCCGCGGCGAGTACCTCGTCGCCCAGCAGGCCGACTTCTACTCCGCCGTGGCGGCCTCGCGCGACGACGCCTGGCAGCGGTGGGACGCGGTGCGGCGCGAGCGCAACGCGACGTACATGCAGGAGACCCGCGAGTCCGACGACGGCGAGTCGCACGAGCGGGCGGAGGCCGATGTCGAGGGCGGCGGCTACGAGGGGGTGGCCCTCGCCCTCATGGCGGCGATCGCCCGTGACGAGCCGGCGCGCCTGATCCTCAACGTGCGCAACGGGACTGCCGTCCCCGGGCTCTCCGCCGACGCGGTCGTCGAGGTGCCGTGCCGCGTCGACGCCTCGGGTCCGGTGCCGCTGCCGATCAGCGCGCTGGCGGGCCACGCGCTCGGCCTCGCCCAGCAGGTGAAGGCCGTCGACGAGCTCGTCATCCGGGCGGCCGTCGAACGGTCGAGGTCGCTCGCCGTCGAGGCGTTCGCCCTGCACCCCCTGGTCGACTCCGTCACCGTCGCGCGACAGCTGCTCGACGGCTACCGCCACCGGCTGCCCGAGCACTACGCCTGGTAGCTCGGGGATACCGCATACGACGATCCACCTGGCTCATGCCGCCGGAGGAGCCAGCGTGACGTCGGCGCGGGCTCTCCGGGCGAACCGAGAGGGACTGTGCCACAGCGCGACCCGCTTGGCAGGCGCGGGCACCTGCGCCTCGTCGGGACGCACCGGAGCCAGAGGCAACCGGGGCTCCAGGGGGAGGATCATCGCGACGTCCGCCCCACCCCAGGGAGAGACCCCGAGCTGCACCCACCCCCCGCGGCGCGTCGCCACGTCGCGCACGAGCGACAGGCCCAGGCCGGTCTGGGACAGGTCGTCGCGGACACCGTCGAGCACGTGACCGGGTGGCTGGCCCGCCGACGAGCGGAGCATGTCGGCGGTGAAGCCGCGACCCGAGTCGGCGACACCCAGCGCGATCGCGTCCCGCATCGGTCGCGCATACAGCAGGATCGTGTCCTCGTCGTCCTCGGTGTAGCGCAGCGCGTTCTCGATCAGCGTGTCGAGGCAGGCGCGCAGCCGCTCGCTCGAGCAGTGGATGCTCAGCGTGGGGGACTCGACCTGCCAGTTGCGCTGGGCCACCGCCGACCACCGCGCGGCGGTCTGGCGCAGGACCGCGTCGAGCTCCACCTGGGATAGCTCGAACTCCGTGCCGACCCGCATGCTGCGCACCAGGCGCTCGCAGACCCGGGTCAGGCGCGCCAGCTCCTCGTCGACGACCTGCAGGTCTTCCCGGTCCTCGCCGTCAGGCGTCCGGTCCGTCACCAGCTCGAGGTAGCCGCGGGCGATCATGAGCGGCGAGCGCATCTCGTGGGACGTGCGCAAGGTCAGCAGCTCGCGCATCGTCGACTCCGCGCGCTCGCGCGCCGCGTGCTCCGTGAGGTCGGCCAGCGCCTGCTGGCGACGCCGCACGTGCCAGATCATCAGCACCATGAGCAGCAGCATGAGCGGGATCTCGGTGGTCTCCTGCCAGTCGAGGACACCGGTTGTGACCCGATACAGGAGGATCGCGCCGGTGACGCCCGTGAAGAGGCCCAGGCCCACCCAGGTGGACCGGCGGCTCCACTGCTCGAGCCCGAAGCAGAGGGCGAAGGCGGCCCAACCCAGGTGGTAGGGCACGGTCTCGCTGCCGGGCAGGGCGATCATCGCGGCGGAGCTGAGCGCCGCGACGCCACACCACAGCAGGAGCATCCGGTGGCGCGCCATCAGGCGTCCTCGTACAGGCCGTAACCGACACCGCGCAGCGTCTCGATCGGGATGTCCTGACCGAGCTTCGCCCGGAGCCTCCCGACGCAGACCTCGACGACATTGCTGCCCGGGTCGAAGTCGAGGTGCCAGACGTCATGGAGCAGCTCCTCCCGACGGCACACCTGCCCGCAGCGCCGCATGAGGTGGGCGAGCAGCCCGACCTCGCGTTCGGTGAGCGAGGCGCTGACGGAACGGAACGTCGCGCGACGCCGGTCGAGGTCGAGCCGTATGCCGCCGACCTCGAGGCAGCGGTCCTCGGGCTGCGTGCGCGGCACGCCGACGTTGCGGCGGATGCGGGCGAGCAGCTCGGTCAGGCTGAACGGCTTGGCCACGACGTCGACCGCCCCCCGGTCGAGCACCTCCACCCGCGTGGCCACGTCGGTGACACCGGACAGCACGATCACCGGTGTCGTCCGCTTGTGCTCGTTCAGCGCGTTGAGAACCGCCATCCCACCCAGGCCCGGCATGACCAGGTCGAGGACGACCAGGTCGACCGCCTTGGTGGCCAGCCCATCGATCGCGGCACTCGCCGACGCTGCCGTCACCACTGAGTGACCCTGCGACGACAGCGACTTGGCCAGCAGCGTACGAATTCGTTCCTCATCGTCTACGACCATCACCGTAGCCATGAGAGACCCCCCTCTCCCGGATGCCGATCAGTATGGGTGGGTGCGCACCACCTTTGGGGGTGAAACGACGACAAGTGGGTAGGAGCTGCTGCCCCGAACCCGGGCGTACCGCCGCACAACGGGCGCGCAGATGACAGGAAAATGACGGATGCCCGTATGCCTCCTGACGGGTCCGTGAGCCCAGAGCCACCGCCTCGGTGACAGTCCGCTGAGTGGCAGGCGCATCTGCGTCCGGCGTCCTGACGTCGCGTGCGACGTTTCGCCGGAGAACGGGCTCGCACTGAGCCCGCCGTATCACGTGGGGGGTTGCCGTGGACGTGGCCAAGCTGCGCAGACGTTCCGTTCCGATCATCGCGAGCCTGAGTGCGCTCGCCATCGCCGGCGTGGCCCAGCTGGGTGGGCCGCTGGCCGCCGCCGCGGCGGCCTCGCGCCCGGCGGCAACACCGGTCACCGCGCCCGCGGCAGCCGCGCCCGCCGTCGTGACGGTCGCCGACTGTCCGACCGGTGCTGCCGCCGGGAGCGGCTGCATCTCGCTCGCGGTCACAAGCGCGCGCACGGTGGCTGACAACAAGTCGACCTCGACCCCGACCTTCGTCCAGAAGGGCGACCCCGTCGGGACGTACCAGTGGATGATCAACGAGGACAACACCGGCGACCCGGGCACGGATGCTGCACCTCTCTTCGACAAGTGCCTCCCGTCGCGGGCCCCCGGAGGCAGCACCAAGCCGGCGAGCCCGGCGCCCGGTGACCCGACGGAGCCGTACGCCGACTCATGCCCCTGGCCCTCGGTGCGCACGACCTCCGGCCACGCGGCCATCGTTGCGCAGGGCACCGAGAAGGACCTGGCCAAGGCCACGCTGCTGCAGGGCCTCAAGCCCGGCAAGTACCTGATCTCGGTGACCGCCCCAGACTTCAAGATCGACGGGGCGCACTTCAGCGTCGTGGCCGGCCGGCAGACGGCAGTCGCGGTCGCGATGCAGCCGCTGCCGCTGCCCCTGGCGACGATCCGCATCCAGGTCTTCAACGACAACGTCCCCGTCGACGGCACCTACGAGGCCGACGCGGAGCAGGGGCTCTCGAACTTCACTGCGACGCTGACCGACGTGCTCGGGCTCGTGAGCACCGACTACTACGGCAACGCCCTGTGCACCGTCTACGTCCACGACGGGGCGGGACGGATGACGTTCGGCAAGGACGGCAAGCCCGTGGTCGACACGGCGCACTCGACGGGTCGGTGCACGAGCGACCGGACCGGCGAGATCGTCATCCCGAACCTCGGCCCGAACCGCTACGCCGCCACCGTCGCCCCGCCCGCCGGACAGGCCGGCTGGGTGCAGACGACGACGCTCGAGGGCGGCCACGACCACGACATCTGGATCCAGGAGGGCGACACCGGCGACGACAACGAGGTCGTCAAGGGCGCCGAGCACGTGCCGGCAACCCAGTTCGGCTTCGTCCGCGTCAAGGCGATGAGCGTGCCGAGGAGGAACGCGCCGACCGGCGAGATCAAGGGCGTCGTCATCGCCGGCCTGCCCTACATCGGCGGCCAGAACGGCCTCGACGTCCCCGGCGGCGGCTGGGCCGGGGCGAAGTCCGGCGGCCCGATCGCAGCACCGTGGGTCGCCCTCTCGGACCTGGGCGGCGGCGACGGCGCGATCTACGTGGGTCGCGGCGCCGCGAACGGCTCGTACGACATCAAGAACGTTCCTGACGGTTCCTACCAGCTCACGCTGTGGGACGACGCGCAGGACTACATCATCGACAGCTTCAACGTCGAGGTCTCCGGCGGCGAGGTCTACGACGTCGGCAACCACATGCTCGTCGGGTGGTTCACGCACCTCAAGGGAACGGTGTTCGTCGACGACAACGGCAACGGCAAGCGCGACCCGGGCGAGGCGCCGGTGCCCCAGTTCGCACTGACGGTGCGCGAGCGCGACAACTCGCTGATGGACCAGGCCACGAACACGGTCACCACGAACGACCAGGGCGTCTACGACATCAAGGAGGTCTACCCGCTCAGCAAGTGGCTCGTCCTCGAGGCGTTCAACACCCGGTACCGCACCACCGGCGTCACCTACAAGGGCGACAACGAGGACACCCCGACGACGATCCGGGGCGGTCTCGTCGACGTCAGCGTGCTACCCGTCCTCGGGCTCGGCGGCACCGTCGACTGGGGCGTCGAGCCCTACGGCGCCACCGAGAACGGCGGTATCGCCGCCACCGTGTCCTACGACACGACCCGCAACGAACTCGACCCGGCGGATGCCGTGAGCGAGTCCTACCAGCCCGGCATCCCCGGTGTCGACATGCACGTGTACGCCACCGTGCCGTGCCCGACCACCGACCCCACCGCCATGGCGAACTCCTGCCGGCAGGGCAAGGCCATCGTGCCCCTGTCCGTGCCCAACCCCGAATACGACGCCAACACGAACCCCGGTGTGCCGCAGACCATCCCGAACCCCGACCCGGAGCGCGGCGCACTCGTCAAGGGCGCCGAGCAGCAACCGAGCTACCAGACGGAGCTGTGGGCCGCGCCGCGCGGCTGCACCGCCAAGCAGTGGGACGGCACCCCACTGACCGACCAGAAGGCCCTGCCCGAGTCGGGTCCGACGGCCAACAACCTCTGCGTCGAGTCGCCGATGATGGGCGTTCAGACGGGGCCGTCCGACAGCACGGACGGCGCCGCCGGCCAGACCGTGAACGGCAACTACGGCTTCGGCAGCCTTCCCGCGGGCGACTACATCGTCAGCGCCGACATCCCCAGAGACCCGGTCGACGGCAAGCCGATGTACCAGGTCACCAAGGAGGAGGACGTCAACGTCTTCGACGGCGACACCTACCTGCCCCAGGAGAACTACCCGCCGAACGCTGCAGAGGCCGCGTCCTCGGGCCCCGGAACGGGCAACCAGGCCACCCCGCCGTCGCAGCCGCCGTCGTCGGGCGCCGGGATCATCTCGCCGTGCGCCGGTGCCCTGCACACGGTGAAGGTCAGCAACCAGGCCTTCCTGGACGCCGGTGGCAGCCCCTTCGAGGGGCAGGACCGACCGCTCTGCGACTCGAAGCTCGTCACCGTACGCAGCGGACAGACCGTGGCGCCCAACTTCAACCTCTTCACCCCGGTGCCGCTCCCGACGCACTTCTGGGGCCTGACGATCAACGACCTCGGGCTGTCGCTCGACAAGCGCAGCGCGAACTACGGTGAGGCTCAAGGTCTTCCGCACGTGCCCGTGGGTCTCTACGACTGGAGCGGCCGTCTCGTCGACACCGTGCACACCGACTTCAACGGCTTCTACGAGGCCCTCGAGCCGTCGACGAGCACCTACAACTGCCCGGTCCCGGCCGGACCGTGCCCGAACATGTACCGCTTCACCGGCAACGACCCGGGTGCACCGGGCAACCCCAACCCCGACTACGACCCCGCGTATCGCACCATCAGCGCGACGTTCCAGGGCTGGCCGGGCCTCTACACGGTCACGGACACGGCGCCGACGCAGGCAGCCGCCACCGTCCTGGCACCGGGAACCACCGCGTCCAACCCGGCGCGCTGCGACCTCGGGGCGGCCAACCCGCAGCTGCTCGCCGTGGACCACCCGTACGTCCGCCCGACCGGCACGGGACGCACGGTCACCGTCACCGGCAAGGGTTTCGGGGCGACCCGTGGCACCGGTTCGGTCACGCTGACCAACACCGCCGGCCAGGCCGTTCCCGGTGTCACCGTCTCGAGCTGGTCCGACACGAGCATCTCCTTCACGGTTCCGCCTCTGACGACGACGACCACTCCGAGCACCAAGGGCGCGCTCAAGATCTCGATCACCAACGGCTCCAAGCGCTCTACCTATAACGGTCTGACCGTCTGGAACCTCGATGCGACCACGGCCAAATCGACATCCGACAACCCGCAAATGGTTGAGGTGAAGCCTGGTACGAAGTACTCGACGGTGCAGGCGGCCCTCGAGTTCGCCAATCCCACCACGTCGCAGCCGTACTGGCTGGTGGTCGTGTGGCCGGGTTCGCCCACCACGCTCAACCCGCGCGGTGAGTACAACGAGAACCTGATCGTGCACCACCGTGTCGCGATCCAGGGCGTCGGCCCCGGCGGCTTCACCACCAGGCCCGACGGCTCCCAGCAGTGGGTGCCCGGCTCGATCATCGACGGTTCCGGCTTCAGCCCGGACCTTCCCAGTGGCACGGCCTGGATCGGCCTGCTGTCACGGCTGCGCTACAGCGGCGAAGCCGATGTGCCGGATGCCGCCACCATCACGGTGCTCGACGACCAGGGCAAGCCCGTCATCGCCGCAGCCCCCGTCGCCATCGACGGCTTCCAGATCACGGGGGGTGCCCAGGCCGACTTCGCAGGCAACGTCAACGTGCTCACGGGTGGCGTCAAGACGCCGTACGGGGCCACCGGCTCCCTGGTGACGCAGGGCGGCGGCATCTACCTCCACAACAACAACCAGAGCACCCGGATCACCGACAACGTCATCGTCGGCAACAGCGGCAGCTACGGCGGCGGCATCCGGGTCGGCACCCCCTACACCGGCGACAACCGCAACTACGACACTCTCATCGCCGACAACCAGGTGCTCAACAACGGCGGGACCAACCTCGCCGGCGGCATCGGCCTCTTCACCGGCAGCGACGGCTACAAGGTGCAGCACAACGCCATCTGCGGCAACTTCTCCGCGGAGTACGGCGGCGCCGTGACGGCCTTCGGCTACCAGGCCAACCGGAGGAGTGGCGCCAGCGGCGGGACCATCTCGGGCAACACCGTCTGGTTCAACAGCTCGTACGACGAGGGCGGCGCGATCATGCTGGCCGGCGAGCTTCCCGCCACCCCGACGGGGCTCAGCCCCGGCACCGGGCCGGTCACGGTCGACGGCAACGTCATCGACGCCAACATCGCGAGCGACGACGGCGGCGGCATCCGCCTCCTCCAGGTGGCCGGATCGCACGTCACCAAGGCCGACCCGCAGTGGATCACGATCTCCAACAACACCGTGACCAACAACGTCTCGGCCCACGAGGGTGGCGGCGTCGCCCTCGACGACGCTCCGTTCGTGAAGTTCGTCAACAACACCGTCGCCGGCAACATGACGACGGCGACCGCGGTCACCTCCGACGGTCAGCCGGCACCAGCGGGCCTGTCGACGGGGCCGAACAGCGACCAGCTGATGGCGCGGCTGAACAGCAGCGGCAGCAACGGCTTCAGCACCTCGCAGACCGCCGGCCAGGCGAGCTTCAGCAACCCGGTCCTGCTGAACGACGTCTTCAACGACAACCGGGCGGGAACCTTCGTCGGCGGCTACGTCTACGGCATCGGTGGCCCCCTGCCCGACGGCACGGCCAACACGACCGACCACTGGGACATGGGCGTCGTGGGGGGACCGGGCCTGCTGCACCCGATCGGTTCGGTCATCCAGACGTCGACAGGCGCCGACGCGGGCGTGCAGACCAAGGTCACCGACACGCCCGGGCTCGTCGACCCGACGCCCGAGCTCACCGTCACGGTGCTCGCGTCGCGCACGTTCCCCGGGTTCCGGGAGGCCGCCATCGTCACGGCACTCCTGCCGCCGAGGCTGCGGGCCGACTACCACCTCACCGGGACGGGGGCGGCAGCCCACGCCGTCGGACCGGTCAGTGCGAGCGCCACGCTGGGCACCGCCTGGACGGTCACCGTCACGGCCCCGGCGCGCGACATCGACGGGGACCCGCGACCGACGACTCCGGCCCCGACGACGCCGACGCCGATCGACGCAGGCTCCGACCAGGTGAGGCCGTGATGCGTCGCCACTCACCACCCCGGGGCGCGACACCTCCCGATGAGGTCCTCCCTCCCCCATCGCGCCCCGGGGTCCGCACCTCCCTCACCCCAGTCGGGCACGCCGACCAACCACACGCCGATGGACCGGTGCACCGGTCGATCCGACCAATGGAGCAGACCATGAACGACGAGAGCAGCGTCTTCACCGAAGTCGCCTCGACGGAGCGCACCGGCCTCGGGCGACGGGCGGTCATCCTCGGCGCCGCCGGCGCCCTCGGTGCGGCAGCCCTCGGCTCGAGGGCCTCCCTCGGGAGCGCCGCGGCGATGCCGAGGGTCGTCACGCCGCAGGCCACTGCGGCGGGCCCGAAGAAGTCCGTGCACCTGGCCGGCACGGACGGCTGGGTGAGCATGCCGGCGAACTCACCCGCCGACCCGCCGTTCTTCCCCGACTCGCTGGCCCCGGACGGGTTCGACACGTACGTCTTCGGGTTCCGCGACGTCACGGGGTTCACCGCGGAGCAGGTGGCGGCGACGCGCGGGAAGGCGCAGATCAGTGCGCCGATGCTCGCCTTCGACGAGGGCGACGACATCACCATCACGCTGAGCAACCTCGGCCTGCTGCAGCGGCCCGACCTGTTCGACGGGCACACCCTGCACTGGCACGGGTTCGTCAACGCGATCCCGCTCTTCGACGGCGTGCCGGAGCTGTCGCTGTCGGTGCCCATCGGGCGCGACCTGTCCTACTTCTACCGGGCGCGCGACGCGGGCACGTACATGTACCACTGCCACTTCGAGGACGTCGAGCACGTGCAGATGGGCATGACGGGCATGGTGTTCGTGCGGCCGGCCCAGAACAAGGGCACGGGCTCCGTCCCCCCGGGCAAGTACGCATACAACGACGGCGACGGGAGCACCCGCTACGACCGCGAGTTCGCCTTCATGATGACCGAGCTGTGGTCGGCCGCCCACTACCGCGACGCCCACATCCAGGTCAGTGACTGGACCGACTACGCGCCCAGCTTCTGGCTGCTCAACGGCCGCGGCTATCCCGACACGGTGGCTCCCGGCGGCGACCCGCGCTCGCCGGCCGCCGGGCGCCTCCAGTACCAGCCGATCAGCTCGCTCATCACGTGCAACGTCGGCGAGACGGTGCTGCTTCGCCTGTCGAACCTCGGCTACCAGAACCACGCGATGACGCTCGACAACGTCGACATGACGGTGATCGCCAAGGACGCGAGCCTGCTGCGTGGCCGGGACGGCACGTCGAACTACCAGCTCACCAACAGCGTCGACGTCGGCCCCGGGGAGAGCCGTGACGTGCTCCTCACCCCGACCCGCCCCGGCGAGTACCTGCTCTACGACCGGACCCACGGCCTCACCGGCAACGGTGGGGCGGCGGGGCTCGGCGGCATGATGACCGTCCTCCGCGTCGGCGCACCCGGGGCCTACGGCCCCCAGACCCAGCCCAACACCTGACGAGTCGACGAAGGGACGATCATGCGACTCAACCGATCACGTGGTGCCCGCAGCCGGGCGCCGTTCAAGGCCCGGATCCGCGGGCGTGCACCGGTGGCAGTGGGCGTGGCTGCGGTCGTGGCCGCCACCGCCCTCGGCGCCACCTCCGGCGCGCAGGCGGCGACGTCCGAGGGCCTGCTCTGCGAGAAGGGCAACCAGGGCACGTTCTCGCTGGCGGCCCGGGACGGCTACGTCTCCACCCCGGACGGCAACTCCATCTACTCGTGGGGCTACAGCCTGAGCTCCGGGCGCTTCCAGCTGCCCGGCCCGGTCCTGTGCGTCACCTCGGGCCAGACGGTCACCGTCGTCCTGCACAACGAGCTGCCCGAGGCGACCTCGATCGTCTTCCCGGGCCAGCACGGCGTCACTGCCGACGGCAACCCGGCACAACCGCAGTTCGACGCCACCAGTCACGAGCTGACCTCGATGGTGCAGCCGGCGGCCGCGACCTCGGGCTCCGTGACCTACCAGTTCAAGGCCGGATCGCCCGGCACCTACCTCTACACGAGCGGCACCGACGTCACGAAGCAGCAGGAGATGGGGCTCTTCGGTGCCCTCGTCGTGCGCCCGGCGACGGCGTCCGGCCAGGTCAACGACCGCTCCGACTCGGCGTTCAACCCGCAGCACGAGTACGTCTTCCTCCTCTCGGAGATCGACCCCGACGTGCACCTGGCCGTCGAGCGCAAGCAACCGGTGGACTGGTCTGCATACAACGCTCGCTACTACATGATCAACGGCCGCAGCATGCCGGACACGTTGGCCCCGAACAAGGCGTCGTGGCTGCCCAACCAGCCCTACGGGGCCCTCGTGCACGTCAAGCCGTGGGACGCCGCGACCAACCCGCTGCCCGCCGCCATCCGCTACCTCAACGCGGGCCGCGTGAACTTCCCGTTCCACCCGCACGGCAGCGACGAGCGGGTGGTCAACAAGGACGGCCACGCGCTGGTGGGGGCCAAGGGCGAGGACCTGTCGTACCTCAAGTACGACCTCGACGTGATGCCAGGCCAGACGGTCGACGCGCTCATGGACTGGCGCGACGTCGAGCACTGGAACCCGACGACCAACCCGGTCCCGACCCAGCTGCCCGTCATCACCGACCAGCTGCTCGTCGGCACCGACACGTGGTTCAACGAGAGCCCGTACCTCGGTGAGCAGGGGACCTTCCCCTCGAACATCACGGTGAACAACGAGTGCGGCGAGTACTACCACGTGGCCCACAGCCACGCGCTCCAGCAGGCGACCAACTACGGCGCGACCTTCGGCGGCATGATGACGGTCTTCCGCATCGACCCGCCCGCCGGTTGCCCGGTGAAGTGAGGCGACTCCGATGACATCTCGACCCAGCCTCCGGCTCCGTCTCGGCGTCTCCGCCGTCGCTGCCGCGCTCTCGACCGTCCCGCTCGCGGGCACGGCGCTCGCCGCCACGACTGCGTATGCCGTCACGCCGGCCTCCGTGCCCACGTCGGGCGCTGCCGTGGCACCGTCCACGGCCTCCACCGCCGCTACTGCCGCACCCGCGGCTCCGGTCGGGAAGCTGACGCCGAACACGCCCGGCTGCACCCTGACGCCCGCGTCGGGGACCGACCCGGAGGTCGTTGCGTGCGACCTGTGGGCCAAGCCGGGGACGAACGAGTTCCTGTCGCAGTCGATCCCGATCTGGGGGTATTCGACGACAGAGGCGGGCGCGGCGACCGCGCCCGGCCCGGTCATCGTGGCCAGGCAGGGCGACGTCGTGAAGCTGACCCTCCACAACGGCCTCGGCGAGGCGACGTCTCTCGCCCTGCCGGGGCAGGCGGCGGGAGACTTCTCCGCCGGCCTGCCGAGCAAGGTCACGGGCACCGCGCCCGACACGGACGGCATCGCGCCCGGGGCGACCGCGACGTACTCGTTCACGGCCTCCCGGGCCGGCACGTTCCTCTACGAGGCCGGCCACACCGCCGGTGGCGCCCGCCAGGTCGCCATGGGTCTCGCCGGTGCGCTCGTCGTGCTCTCGACGGACGGCACGGCATACGGCCAGTCCTACGACGACGAGGCGGTGCTCGTGCTCAGCGAGATCGACCCCGCGCTCAACGCCGACCCGGCCAAGTTCACCGACCTGCGCGAGTTCAAGCCGAAGTTCCGGCTCATCAACGGCAAGCCGTTCCCCTCGACCGACCCGGTCGCGACCGACCAGGGCCACAAGGTCCTGCTGCGCTACGTCAACGCAGGGACGGAGCTGCACCCGATGAGCCTGCTCGGCGGTGAGCAGCAGCTGCTCTCGAACGACGGGCACGCCCTCGGCACGCCGGAGCCCTCCGTCGTCGCCGCCGTCGACCCCGGCGTGACGATGGACTCGCTCGTCACGATGCCCTCAGGGCCCGAGGCGAAGGTGGCGCTCTTCGAGTCGGCAGCCCAGCTCGACAACGGCGGCCAGACCACGGCCGACCCCCTGTCGGTCGCCTTCGGCGGCATGCTCACCTTCCTCGACACGAACGCGCCGCCGCCGAGCACCGACTCCGTGGGGCCGGCCTCGACCGCGGTCGCCGTCACGCCCAACCCTGCCGACGGCACGGGAGCGGTCACGGTGACTGCCACGGTGACCGACGCCACCAGCGGCGGATCGGCCATCGACCAAGCGGAACTCGTCGTCGACGACGACGTCGCGACGATCGCCGCGGGCTCGAGCCCCATCCAGATGACCGGCACGTTCGGCAGCAGCTCTGCAGTCGTGACAGGCACCATCCCTGCGAGCGCAACGGCGGCGCAGTGCTCCTCGTCGAACCCGCCGGTCGACCTGCACTGCCTCAGCTCGAGCAAGCACACGATCTACGTCCGCGGTCACGACACCGCCCTCAACTGGGGCGTCGTCGGCTCGGTGACCCTCAACCTGGCCAAGACGGGCCCGCAGACGGTGGCGGGCACGGTCAGCCCGAACCCGGCCAACGGCACGGGCACCGTCACGCTCAGCGCCACGGGCGACGACACCGCGGCCGGTGGCACGATCACGGCCGGCGAGTACTTCGTCGGCACGCCGGGCGTCGACGGCACGGGGTTCGCGATGACGCCGAACCGCTCGGCCGCGAAGGTCGCGCTCACCGCCACCATTCCGGCGGCCAGCGTGAAGGCGGCCGGCGAGGGCACGACGCACCTCTTCGTCCACAGCCTAAACAGCCAGGGCATCTGGGGGCCGCCCCTCGACGTGCCACTGGTCGTCGACACCACCGCTCCGCAGGTCAACGCGGCCTCGGTCGGGCCCAACCCGACCAACGGAGTGGTCAGCTCGAAGGCCTACCCCGGCTACCTCGTGGTCTCGACCGAGGTCGAGGACCGGGACGCCGGCGGTGCCACGCAGAGCAACATCACGGGCGCCGAGGCCTTCCTCGACCCGGGAAGCGCACCGGTCTTCGGCAAGGGCCTCACGCTCATCGCGGTCGACGGCGCCTTCGACTCACCGAAGGAGCAGGCGTACGGCCTCATCCCGCTGACGCAGATCAAGGCGCTCCCGGCGGGCGAGCACACCGTCTTCGTCCACGCCAAGGACGCGGCAGGCAACTGGGGCGACCTCACCGCGGGCAATGCCCTCGTGCGGCTCCTCGTCGACAAGACGGCGCCGGTCCTCGGGACGATGACCGGCAGCCCGACCCCGACGAACGGTGCGACGACGCTGACCCTCTCGGCCGGCGTCACCGAGACGACGCTGCCGTCGTACGTCGGTGCGCGCCTCCAGGGCGCCGAGTTCTGGACCGGCACGACCGACCCCGGCGCGGGCAAGGCCACCCCTGTCCAGATCACCGACAACGGCACCGGCGTCACGGCGACGATCCCGCTCGCCGGCATCCAGTCGGGCCTCGTCCAGTTCAACCTCCGCGTCCAGGATGCGGCCGGCAACTGGAGCAACGCCGCCTCGGTGACCGTCAAGGTCGTCCGCCCCAACCCGATCTTCAGCGACACGTTCGACACCAACTCGCTGTCGAGGTGGTCTGCACGGACCGGTGCGGTCACGACGAGCCCAGCCGCCGGCATGCCGCTCGGCACCGGCAACTACGGCATGGTCGCGACCGGTTCCCGCAACCCGGCGTTCGTCACCGACAACACGCCGTCGGCCGAGACGACCTACCACGCGCAGTTCGCGTTCAACGCCAACACCCTCTCGTCGGGCACCAGCCCGACAGCGTGGGTGACGGTGTTCGAGGGACGGACGACCGCGGGGCAGGCGGTGGCGGTGCAGTTCCACCGCATCGGTGGTACGGGCTCAGGACAGGTCCGGCTCGTCATGGCCCGCAACGCCGGTGGGAACCTCACTGGCCCCGCGGTGACCCTGCCGACCGGCAACCGCACCGTGCGCGTCGACTGGCAGCAGGGAGCGACGGCGACGGGCGCGACGCCGGGTCGTGCCGTCCTCTCGGTGGACGGCACGGCGCGGACCACCCTGCTCGGCGCCAACAACAACACTGCGCTGCGCATCGAGGCTGCACGCCTCGGTCTCAGCGCCGGCACCACGTCGACCACGGCGGGCACGGCCTGGTTCGACAGCTTCACCTCGACCCGGAACAGCCTTCCCTGATCCGGTCCCACCTCGTGCCGGGGTCACCTGCCCGTGACCCCGGCCGCCAACCTCGGAGGGCAGTCCGATGAACAGCACCACCACACTCCAGCCACCTCAACCACCCGCCGGCACCGACGGCCCGTCCCCGCGGACGAGCCGGGAGGCCCGGACCAAGACGGCGGTCGCCGTCGTCGCCGTCCTCCTCGTCGCCGTCCTCCTCGTCGCCGTCCTCGGCCTGCTCGGGGCTCGCGCCCTCCGGGCCGGGGGCGACGACCCGGGCCGGCCCGTCCCACAGTCCGCCGCGATGGAGACCGCCCTCGGCGTGCGGATGTCCCGCGTCGCCGTCGTCGGCGACGGCGGTCTGGTGACCCTGAGCTACGTCGTCCTCGACGTCGACAAGGCCTCGCGCTTCCAGGCCGACACGAAGCACCCGCCGGTGCTGCGCAGCGAGGCGCGGGACGGCTCCACCAACCGGGTCTCGCTCATGCGCCAGGGGCACGTCAACCGCGCCGGCGCGACGTACTACTTCGTCTACCAGAACACCGGCGGCGCCCTGCGCGCCGGTGAGGACGCGACGATCGAGTACGCCGGCATGCGCCTCGAGCACGTCCCGGTGCTGTGATGGGCGCGCGACGGCTCCTCGTGAGCCTGGGGGTGGCCATGGGGACGGCCCTGGTCGTCGGGCTCGGGGCATCGCCCGCGTCGGCCCACTCCTACCTCGCCTCGAGCAACCCCGCCGACGGGGCCAGCCTCGCCGCCGCGCCACGGACGATCGAGCTGCACTTCACCGAGCACGTCGTCCTCGAGGCGACCGAGGTCAGCATCACCGAGCCGGACGGCCGACGGCTCGCCCTGACCGGGCTGAGCCTCGTCGAGAGCGACGAGGACCGGGAGGCGCCGTCGACCGTCGTCGCGCCCGTCCCCGCCCTGGGCGTCGGCGCGTACCACGTGTCGTGGCGCACCCTCTCGAGCGACGACCTCCACGCGTCGGCCGGCACCTTCGCCTTCGGCATCCAGAGTCAGGTGCAGGCGACCGGGCCGAGCGAGACGGATCCCGACCTCTTCGAGCTCGTCGGCCGCTGGGCGGTCCTCGCCGGCCTGGGCGCCGGCCTCGGTGCCGTCGTCGTCGGTCGGCTCCTCGGCCGCCGGCTCCCGGCCGCCGCGGGGCGTATGCCGCGGGCCTGGCTGGACCGCCAGGCGAGCCGGCTCCTCGGGATCGCCGCGGCCGGTGCGCTCGCGGTCAGCGTCGTCGACCTGGTCCGGTTCGGATCCGGCGCCTTCACCACTGGTTACGTCGTGCGCTGGGGGCTGCGTGAGGTCGCCCTGGTCGGCGCGTTGGTCGTCCTCGGCCGTAGGTCCCGACGGGGCGCCGAGCTAGCGAGCCGCGCGACGAATGTGGATCCCGGTGTGGATCCCGGTGTGGATCCCGGCTGGAGTGGCGGCGGCCCTAGCCGTGGCCGTCGCGACGACGTCGTCGTCGCCGCAGCGCTCGCCGGAGCCGGGCTGCTGACGGTGAGCCTCGGCCACTTCGGCCTGCGCGGTGGCGCGACGTGGGTCATCACCGCCACGGCGCACCTGCTGGCCGCCCTGCTCTGGACGGGCTCCGTGGCCGCGCTCGCCCTCCTCGGCCTGCGCTCGACCCGGCTGGGGCTGTCGCGAGAGGACGTCCGAGCGGTGCTCCGGGGCTTCCGGGTGCCGGCAACCATCTCGGTCGTCGTCATCGCCGTCACGGGGCTCTACCTCGCGAGCGACGTCGTCGTCTCGGTAGACGCCGTGCTGGGAACGACCTACGGCCGCATCCTGCTCGCCAAGGTCGCCCTTGCCGGGCTCGTGGGCCTCGTCGCCCTGGCCACGACCCGGGCCCTGCATGCCCGGCACGCCGAGGGGCGTGCCCAGCGACCGCGCGTCGGCGTGGAGGCTGTCGGCCTGCTCGTCGTCGTCGCCCTCGCCGGACTCCTCGCCACCGGGCAGCCGGCCGTGTCGCCGCGCCTCGTCTCTGCGGAGGCGCCGAGCGTCATCGACGACAGGCCCGTCGCCGACCTGCAGCAGACGCTGGCGCTGCGACCCAACCGTCCGGGCGCGAGCGTCGCCCTGGTCGACATCCTCGACACCCGGCGGCCGGCCCCCGGTCCCGTCACCGGCGTGACCGTGACCGTCCGCGACGCCACGGGACGCGACGGCGCGGTGGCGTCGGCGGTGACCAGGCGCGCCGTCACGGCGACCGCGGTGACGTCGTCCCGGTGGTCGGCTCCAGTCGTCCTGCCAGCGAGCGGAGCGGTGGAGCTCGACGTGGTCGTGCACCGGCGCGGCGTCGCCGACGTGCGGAGCACCGTGCACTGGGTCGTCGGCTCCGGCGTGGCCGAGCCCGCGACCGTGGTGTCCCGCACCTCCGTGTCCGGGTTGCTCGCCTGGGCCTCCCTGGTGCTGGCCGTGGCGTCCGTGCTGGGTGCGGTGATCGTGCACGGACGGCGCCGCAGGTCAGCGCTGCCGGCCGGTGCCGCGGGCCGGGCGCGGCCCCGCAGGAGGAGCTTGCCCCGCGGGGCGGTGGCCGGCGAGGAACGTGCCGGAGCCGACGACCTGGCTGCGGCCGTCCCGGGAACCGCGTCGACGGAGATCGGCACTGCGCTCCGCGAGGACGCTCCACGCGGTCTACTGGTGCCTGGGGGCGGCGGGATGTCGTCCGGGAGGGACGACGGATGCCACGCCGAGCCGAGCGACCACTGACCGCAGCCGTGACCGCGGCCGTGACTGCGACGCTTCTGGCCGCGGTCGGGGTCGGGGTCCTCGTCGCCGGTGGCGATGCCAGTGCCGTTGCCGCCGACTCCCCGGCCGTGCAGACCCCGACGCCGCTGCTCGCACCGCTGCCGCCGGGTGGTCCAGCCCCGGCGACGAGCGTCCCGCCGGATGCCGCGTCCACCGCCACGAACGGTGGCGCCGGCTTCGGCGCCGTGGGCGGCTCCCTCGTCGGGCCGGTCTTCGACGAGATCCGGGTCGCGGCAGCCCTCTCCGTCGAGAACGCCGGGCCTGGCCCCGCCGCACCCGGCCACGCCGCACCCGGACCCGCCGCACCCGTGCCCGCGACGGCGCTGGAGCCGGGCGGTGGCTCGAGCAGCAGCCCGACCCCGTGGCAGCCGAGGGCCGACATCCGGGTGCCCACGGCCGTCACCTCGGGTTCCGGAGGTGCCCGCACGGGCACCCCGCGGTCCAAGGACGAGGTCATCTGGGCGGCATACGCCTCCGCGGCCGCGAAGGAGGGCAGCTGCCACCTGCCGGTGATGCTGCTCGCCGCGATCGGGGAGGTCGAGTCGTCCACCCTCCGTGGGCGCACGCTGGACGCGGCGCACGACGCCGTCCCGCCGGTGGTCGGCCCCGCGCTGACAGGCCGCTCGTTCGCCGCGATCCGCGACAGCGACCACGGTGTGTGGGACGGCGACCCGGTCTGGGACCACGCGGTCGGGCCGATGCAGTTCATCCCCGCAACGTGGCGGATCTGGGGCGCCGACGGCAACGGCGACGGCGTCAAGGACCCGCAGAACGTCGAGGACGCGGCGCTCGCAGCCGCCGGCTACCTCTGCGCCGGAGGCCGCGACCTCTCACGACCGGCGGACCTGCAGGCCGCCGTGCTGTCCTACAACCACTCGCAGCAGTACCTCGCGACCGTGCTCGGCATCGTCTCGGCCGTCGACTCCGGCCAGCTCGCCGGCCCCTGAGCGGGCGTCGTCGGGACGGATGACCCACCTTCGAGGCGTCAATATCGGTCCTCGAGCGTGCGCGAGCGTGGGCACGGGACGAAGGTGCGTCATCTGTCCCGCAAACGCCCGTGCCAGATCTCCTACTTCCTCAGTGGGGAAGGCCCGGAGTGTGGACCTGGGCGAGCCACGGATAAGGCTCGGTTATACATTCGATTACATGACCGTCACCGAGACCTCCGGCTCCGCCGGCCGTGCCGCCACCCGCCCGCCCCGCGGTGACCGCTCGAACGGGCAGTGGAACGTCGACGGGCAGACGCCGCTCAACGCCAACGAGGTGTGGAAGCAGGAGGAGGGCGGCCTCGCCGTCCGCGAGCGCATCGAGACGATCTACGCACGGGACGGCTTCGACTCCATCCCACCACAGGACCTCACCGGCCGGTTCCGCTGGTGGGGCCTCTACACCCAGCGCAAGCCCGGCATCGACGGCGGCCGCACCGCGCAGCTGAGCGACGACGAGCTGTCCGACCGCTACTTCATGCTCCGCGTCCGCACCGACGGCCAGGCCCTGAGCCCCGAGGCGCTGCGCGTGCTCGGCGGCATCTCCCGAGACTTCGCGCGTGGCACCGCCGACATCACCGACCGGCAGAACCTGCAGTACCACTGGATCGACATCGAGAGCATGCCGGAGATCTGGCGCCGCCTCGACACGGTCGGGCTCGAGACGACGACCGCCTGCGGCGACACCCCGCGTGGCTTCCTCGGCAGCCCGGTCGCCGGCATCGCGGCCGACGAGATCATCGACCCGACGCCGGTCATCCTCGAGATCAAGCGCCGCTACATCGGCGACCCCGAGCTCGCGAACCTGCCGCGCAAGTTCAAGACCGCCATCACCGGCCACCCCAGCCTCGACGTCGTCCACGAGATCAACGACGTGTCACTCGTCGGGGTCGTCCATCCGGAGCTCGGCCCGGGCTACGACCTGTGGGTCGGCGGCGCACTGTCGACGACGCCGCGTCTCGCCGAGCGACTCGGGGTCTTCGTCACCGAGGAGGAGGCGGCCGACGTCTGGCACGGCGTCATCCAGATCTTCCGCGACTACGGCTACCGCCGGCTGCGCAACAAGGCCCGCCTGAAGTTCCTGCTCGCCGAGTGGGGGCCTGCCAAGTTCCGCGAGGTCCTGGAGACCGAGTACCTCGGGCACCCGCTCCCGGACGGCCCGGCCCCGGCGCCCGCCACCGCACCCGGCGACCACGTCGGCGTCCACGCACAGAAGGACGGACGCTTCTACGTCGGCGCCGCGCCGGTCGTCGGACGGGTCGGCGGCAACACCCTGACCGGCCTGGCCGAGCTGCTCGAGGCCACCGGCGCCGGGCGCGTGCGCCTCACCGCCCACCAGAAGCTCGTCATCCTCGACGTGCCGGCCGAGGGGGTCGACGCCCTCGTCGCCGGGCTGCCCGCGCTCGGCCTCACCGCGAAGCCGAGCCCGTTCCGCCGCACCACGATGGCCTGCACCGGCATCGAGTTCTGCAAGCTCGCCATCGTCGACACCAAGGACACCGCAGCCGCGGCGATCACCGAGCTCGAGACCCGCCTGGCCGACCTCGTCGAGGACGGGTCGCTCGACACGCCGATCCTGCTCAACGTCAACGGCTGCCCCAACTCCTGCGCCCGGATCCAGACCGCCGACATCGGCCTCAAGGGCCAGATCATCACCGTCGACGGCGTGCAGCAGGCCGGGTTCCAGGTGCACCTCGGCGGCGGCCTCGCCTCCAGCGACCGTGACGAGGCAGGCCTGGGCCGCACCCTCCGCGGCCTCAAGGTCCCGGCCACCCTGCTGCCCGACTACGTCGAGCGCATCGTGCGCACCTACGTCGCCGACCGCCACGACGGCGAGACCTTCGCCGAGTGGAGCCACCGCGCCGAGGAAGGAGCCCTCCAGTGACCACCGTCGACCTCGCCACCCCGACGGTCCCGCGCAGGCGGCGCAGCGAGGCCGAGCTCAAGGCCCTCGTCGCCGACTTCGACGCGACGCTCGCCGCCGACCCCGAGCACGAGCCGACCGCCCACGAGGTCGCCGCGTGGGCCGCCTTCCACTTCAGCGGTTCCCTCGCGGTCGCGTGCTCGATGGCGGATGCCGTCCTGCCGCACCTGGTCTCGCGGTACGCGCCCGGCGTCGACGTGCTCTTCCTCGAGACCGGCTACCACTTCTCCGACACCCTGGTGACCCGGGCCATCGTCGCCGAGGACCTCCCGGTCACCGTCGTCGACGTCCTGCCGCGGCAGACCGTCGCCGAGCAGGACGAGGAGTACGGGCCGCGCCTCTACGAGCGCGACCCGGCCCTGTGCTGCCGGCTGCGCAAGGTCGAGCCACTCGCGCGGACCCTGCCGACCTACGAGGCGTGGGTCACCGGGGTGCGCCGCGAGGAGTCCCCGACCCGCACGGACACACCCCTGGTCAGCTGGGACGACAAGAACGGCCTCGTCAAGATCAACCCGCTCGCCGCGTGGACCTTCGACGAGCTGCTTGCGTATGCCGCCGAGCACCGGGTCGAGGTCAACTCCCTTCTCGCCGACGGCTACCCGTCGATCGGCTGCGAGCCGTGCACCCGTCGGGTCGAGCCCGGCGAGGACCCCCGTGCCGGCCGCTGGGCCGGCTTCGCCAAGACCGAATGCGGACTCCACACATGACGACGACCGTGAACCCCACTGCACAGGCCATGTCGCCGACCGCGCTCGACGTCGCGACGGTGCGGACGGCATACGACCGCCGGCTGAGCCAGCTCGACGCGCTGGAGGCCGAGGCGATCCTCGTCATCCGCGAGATGGCCGGCGAGCTCGAGCGCCCGGCCCTGCTCTTCAGCGGCGGCAAGGACTCCGTCGTCATGCTCCACCTGGCGACCAAGGCCTTCTGGCCGGCGCCGATCCCCTTCCCGGTGCTGCACGTCGACACCGGCCACAACTTCCCCGAGGTGCTGGCCTACCGCGACGAGACGGTCGAGCGGCTCGGCCTGCGGCTCGTCGTCGCGAGCGTGCAGGACTACCTCGACGACGGGCGCCTGCGCGAGCGCGCCGACGGCACCCGCAACCCGCTGCAGACCCTCCCGCTGCTCGACGCCATCAACGAGCACCGCTTCGACGGCGTCTTCGGCGGCGGCCGGCGCGACGAGGAGAAGGCGCGCGCCAAGGAGCGGATCGTCTCCCTGCGTGACGAGTTCGGCCAGTGGGACCCCAAGAACCAGCGCCCCGAGCTGTGGAACCTCTTCAACCCCAGGCACCGCCCCGGCGAGCACGTGCGCGTCTTCCCGATCAGCAACTGGACCGAGGTCGACATCTGGCGCTACATCGAGCGCGAGGACATCCCGCTCGCCCCGCTCTACTACGCCCACGAGCGCGAGGTCTTCCGCCGCGACGGCATGTGGCTCGCGGTCGGCCCCTACAGCCAGCCGCGGGACGACGAGCCGGTCGAGAGCCGGCTCGTGCGCTACCGCACGGTCGGCGACATGTCGTGCACCGGCGCGGTCGAGTCGCCGGCGCGCACCAACGCCGAGATCGTCCTCGAGGTGGCCGCCTCGACGCTGACCGAGCGCGGCGCCACGCGCGCCGACGACCGGATCTCCGAGGCCGCCATGGAGGACCGCAAGAAGGAGGGCTACTTCTAAGATGAGCACCCCCACCGCCACCGCTCCGGCCACGGCCGGCACCCTGCTGCGGCTCGCCACCGCCGGGTCCGTCGACGACGGCAAGTCGACCCTCGTGGGCCGCCTGCTCCACGACACGAAGTCGGTCCTCTCCGACCAGCTCGCCGCCGTCGAGCGCGTCAGCCGCGACCGCGGGCTGACCGCAGCCGACCTGGCCCTGCTCACCGACGGCCTGCGGGCCGAGCGCGAGCAGGGGATCACGATCGACGTCGCCTACCGCTACTTCGCCACGGCGACAAGGTCTTTCGTCCTCGCCGACTGCCCCGGCCACGTCCAGTACACCCGCAACACGGTCACCGGCAGCTCGACCGCCGACGTCGTCGTGCTCCTCGTCGACGCCCGCAAGGGCGTGCTCGAGCAGACCCGTCGCCACCTCGCCGTCACCGCGCTGCTCCGGGTGCCGCACGTCGTCGTCGCCGTCAACAAGATCGACCTCGTCGACTTCTCGTCGGAGGTCTACGACCGGGTGGAGTCCGAGGTGCAGGCGGTGGCTCGCGAGCTCGGGGTCGTCGACGCCACGGTGATCCCCGTCAGCGCGCTCGACGGCGACAACGTGGCGGAGCGCTCGACCCGCACGCCCTGGTACGCCGGCCCCACCCTGCTCGAGCTGCTCGAGGCGCTCCCGCCGTCCGACGACCCCGTCCACGAGGCCTTCCGCCTGCCGGTGCAGCTCGTCATCCGCCCCCAGGGCGCCGCCCGCGACGAGGCGCACCGCGACTACCGGGGGTATGCCGGCCAGGTGGCGTCGGGCGTCGTGCGTGTCGGTGACGAGGTGGTCGCGTTGCCGTCCGGTCGGCGTACGACCGTCGTCGGCATCGACCTCGGCGACCAGTCCCTGGAGGAGGCCTTCGCGCCCCAGTCGGTGACGGTGCGCCTCGCCGACGAGATCGACATCTCGCGGGGCGACGTCATCGCGGCGGTCGCCGACGCCCCCGATCCCACGCAGGACATCGAGGCCGTCGTGTGCTGGCTGGGCGACGCGCCGCTGCGGCCGGGCCAGCGGCTGCTGCTCAAGCACGGCTCGCGCACCGTGCAGACCGCCGTCCGCGCGCTCGAGGGCGTCCTGGACCTCGACGACCTCAACGCCGTGCCGGCAGAAGCGTTGTCGCTCAACGACATCGGGCTCGTCAGCCTCCGTCTCGCGGCACCGCTCCCGGTTGAGAACTACTCGGTCTCGCGCCGCGGCGGCTCGTTCCTGCTCATCGACGCCCACGACGGGCGCACCGTGGCCGCCGGCATGGTCGGCGCCACTCTTCCCAGCGCGGCCCCTGCGCCGTCCGAGCCGGAGGGTGACGAAGAGTGGGAGATCTGAAGTCAGCCCTCCCGGTCGTGCTCGACCTGACCGGGCGGCTCGTCGTGGCCGTCGGCGGTGGCCCGGTGTCGGCCCGCCGGGTCCGGTCCTTCCTCGACGAGGGAGCCGTCGTCCGGGTCGTCGCCCCCTGGCTCTGCGAGGACCTCCGCGACCTGGCACACGCAGGCCGGGTCGAGTGGCTCGAGCGTGACTACGCGGGCCCCGGTGACCTCGACGGTGCCTGGTTCGCCCACACCGCGACGGGCGAGTCGTCGGTCGACCGTGAGGTCGCCGCCGACGCCGAGTCGCTCCGCGTCTGGTGCGTCGACGCCACCGACTCCACGGGCACGACCGCCAGCGTGACCGCCCGGGCGGACGTGACCACCCCCGACGGCCGGGTCACCGTCTCCGCGTATGCCGCGGGCGACCCCGGCCTCTCCGTGACCGTCCGCGACGGGGTCGAGCGTGCGCTCGTCTCCGGCGCCCTCGACCTGCGCCGCACCCGGCCCCGCACCGGCCCCAGCAGCACCGGGGACGGCTGGGTCGCCCTCGTCGGCGGCGGCCCCGGCACCGACGGCCTGCTCACGGCACGCGGCCACGAGCTCCTCGCGTCGGCCGACGTCGTCGTCGTGGACCGGCTCGCACCCCGGGCGGTCGTCGACCGGCTGCCCGCCTCGGTGCGCGTGATCGACGTCGGCAAGACCCCGGGCCACCACCCGGTGCCCCAGTCGGGCATCAACGGCATTCTCGTCGAGGAGGCGCAGCGTGGACACGGCGTCGTCCGCCTCAAGGGCGGCGACCCCTTCGTGCTCGGCCGCGGCGGCGAGGAGCGCGACGCGTGCGAGGCACACGGCATACCCGTCGAGGTGGTGCCGGGCGTGACGAGCGCGGTCAGCGTTCCCGCGGCGGCCGGCATACCCGTGACCCACCGCGGGGTGGCGCGGGGCTTCACCGTGGTGACGGGCCACGAGGACATCCCCGTCCTGCCGACCGGCGGCGACCACACCCTGGTGCTGCTCATGGCCGTCAACGGGCTCCGCTGGACGACGACGCTGCTCCGGAAGAACGGACGCAGTGCCGACTGCCCCGTGGCGATCGTCGAGCGGGGTTTCGCGCCCGACCAGCGCGTCACGGTCGGCACGCTGGAGACCATCGCCGACCTCGCCGTCGGGCGCGCGGTGGAGTCACCTGCGGTCGTGGTGGTCGGCGACGTCGTGCGCCTCGGCCCCGACTGGCGCGCCGCGCACTGAGGGCCCCTTCGGCTTGCGAAGACTTCAGCGGAGCGCGGCCACCTGCGCCTCGACGACCTGGGCGAGGTCCGGCCAGCGCACCACCTCGGCGCGACCACCGAGGCCGGCGACGACCACGCGGCTGCCGGCGACGCACCACACGTTGAGCGACCGGGCGTGCTGGCCGTCCAGGACGAACGGCAGCTCCGAGGCCTCGACGTGGGTCGGGCCGGTGATCTCCGGCGGCGCGACGTCCCGCGGCTCACCGACGTCCGTGACGCTCTTGGTCTGCCGCATCCGACGCGGCAGCGCGCGCAGCTCCGTCACCGCGGCCCGTGCGTCCGCCGGCGAGGCGAACGGGATGACCTGGATGAACAGGTCGGCGCGCCCCACCTCCTGGTAGGCGCGCGCGCTCGTGACCGAGCGCATCCCGCGCGCCCGGGTGATGACCTCGCTCGTGCTGCCGCCCGCACCGGTGCGATACGTCCACGCGCCGCGCGCCGTCCACGGACCGCCGGGCACCTGACCGGCCGGCAGGCAGGCGTTGCGGGACCCGATCGACTTCAGCCGCGCCAGCATGAGGCGCCCGACACTCGTCACGCGGTCACGATAGGGCGGCGTCGCGGGCCGGCGGCGCAGATCACGTGACGGCGGCGAGGATGCGGTCGATGCGCGGCAGCGTCACCGGGTCGTCCGGCACTTCGAGGAACCAGGTGGCGAGCCGCTCCCGGTGCGACTCGTTCGTCGCCCCGACCCATCGCGAGCACGCGAGCTGGGCGATGTGCGCCTGCTCGGCCACGAGCATCGTGAACTGCCCGCGTCGCGTCACTCGTCCCGGGCCACCGGCCTCGCGGTACGCCGTGTGCAGCAGTCGCGCACGCGAGGGGTCGTCGTCGCCGAACTCGAAGAGCACCATCGCCAGCTCCTGGCTCGGGTCGGCCGGGCCGAGGTTCTCGAAGTCGAGGACGCAGACGCGCCCGTCGGCGGTCGAGCGCACGTTGTCTGCCCACAGGTCGCGGTGGCAGACGATCGGAGACTCGTGCGGCTCGAGCACCGTCTCCACGGCGATGAGGTCGTCCACGAGGGCGCCGAGCTGCCCGGCGAAGGGCGCTCCGGCCGCCACCACCCGCTGGTGCACCTCGCGCCAGCGCTCCTCGCCGAGCCCGGTCGCGAACCAGCTCTCGACGCCCGCGTCGGAGGGTGGCCCGGCGCGGTGGAGTCCCGCCACCGCCCGCCCCACCGCGGCAGGGTCGAGCCGGCGCGAGGAGCGGCGCAGGTCGAACCACTCGAAGACGCGCACAGCCGTGCCCTCCACCGTCGTCGCCACCGCACCCGAGGGCGTATGCCGCACGGCCGGCGTGAGCACGCCCTCGGCTCGCACGGCGTCGACCAGTCTCGCGTCCTTGGCCACCTCGTCGAGGTCGGGACTGGCGAACCACTCCTTGACGGCGTGATCCCCCTCCGGCGTCCCCAGCCGCCACACCTGGCCCAGCTGGCCCCGAGCGACCGGCCCGCTCAGGGCCGCGGGACCCGAGAGCCCGTACGCGTCCGCGAGCTGCTGTGCCGCCGAGGGGGTGAGCACCGGAACCGACCGCGGCTCAGCTGGGTCCGGTCACGGCAGCACCCGCCAGACGGCGGTGCCGACCGTGACCAGGGCCAGGACGACGGAGGCGATGGTGAGCGGCGCGCGGCGCGTCCGGTCGACGCTGACGAGCAGCACGGCGGCCAGGACGGACACCCCGGCGGCGACGATCGTCTCCTCGGCGCCACGGTCGATGGTCCGGATGAGCATGGTGTCGGTCACCCCGAACCGGCTCAGGTGGCCGAGCAGCCGGATGACCACGAAGCCCCACCAGCCGACAGCGACCCAGAAGAGCGCGACGCCGACCTGGGCGATGAGCGGGTCGGCGGCGGCCGTGGTCGTGCGTCCGCCGGTGCGCGACGGCACCGGCGCGGGCCAGACCGGCTGGCCGGCATACGGGTTCGTGGGGGTCGGAGTCGACGCGGCGGCAGACGCCCACCCCGGGTCCGCGACGGGGAGCTCCCGGGTGTGGTCGAGCACCGGGAGGGCTTGCGTGGCGCGCGACGGCCGCGAGATCGGGGGGACCGGCACGGTGAACTCTTCGTCACGGCCCTGCGCCCCTGCCCTCCCCGGCGTGTCGCTCATGGCCACAACGTACCCCCGGAGCAGGTGCCTGGACATGACGGTGCACGCCGTCGAGGGGATCCCGCCACCGGTGCAGGTGGCGGGTTCCCCTCGACCCGTGGTGCGCCCGATGGGCTCAGGCGAACGGGATCAGCGCGACCGGGGCGGACGTCGGCTGGTCGGAGCCACCCGGCGGCTCGACCGTGACACCGGCCGCCTTGGAGTGCGTCGCGTCGCCGGCCAGCACGACGACCTTGTCACCGCCGCTCGGCATGAGGCCCGCCGAGGTCATGTGCCCCGTCGCGTCCTCGAGCCAGAGCTGGAACACCTTGCCCGACGGCGGCTGCGACATGCCCGACGTGATGAGGACGGCCTTCTGCAGCGAGGGGGACCGCACGACGGTCGCGGTGGCGCCGTCGGGCAGCCGCTTGCCGTAGCGGGTGGCGTCCGGGGCGGCGAGCACCTGGTCGGCGATGGCCTGCTGCGGGTCCTTCGCGACCTGGCGCCAGACGGTGAAGCCGGCGACGGCGAGCACCGCCACGGTGGCCGCCGCGACGACCAGCCGCCAGCCGCGGGAGAAGCCCCGGCCGGCGCGCGAGCGGCGTCGCGCGTCGAGCTCGTCGGTCGGTCCGGTCGCTGCCGTGGTCCGCGTGCTCTCGTCGAGGGGGCCGTGGGCGGTCGGTTCCTCGGCGTCTGCGCCCAGCCGGCCGGCCGGCCGGGCCGGCGGTGCCGACGTCACGGTGTCGTCGGTCGCGTCGACCTTCGGCGGCGTGACGGGCGGCAGGGGGCGGACCGTCGCGATGTCGGCGAGCACCTTGGCCCGCAGCGACGGCGGCGGCGGGACCTCCGTCAGCACCGACAGCTCGGAGGCGGCCGCGACGAGGCTCTCGACCTCGGCCCGGCAGTCAGAGCAGCCGGCCAGGTGCCGTTCGAACCGCTCCCGCTCGATGTCGTCGAGGGCGTCGACGGCATATGCGCCGGAGAGAGCGTGGATGTCCTCGCTCACAGGGTCACCCCCAACGTGTCTCGTAGTCTGATGAGTCCATCACGGATGCGTGTCTTGGCCGTCCCGAGTGGCAGGTCGAGCATGGACGCCACCTCCGTGTGCGTGTAGCCGGAGAGGTAGGCCAGCTCGAGGGCCTGCCGTTGGACCGGGGTGAGCGTCTCGAGCGCCCGGTGCACCCGCTCGGCGTCGAGGCGCTCCACCGCGGCCTCGGCGGTGGAGTCGTGGGTGACGTCCTGGTTGCTGGCGCCGTAGCCCTCGTCGCGGGCCCGAGCCGCCTCGGCGGCGCGGACCCGGTCGACGGCCTTGCGGTGGGCGATCGTCAGCATCCACGCCATGGCCCCGCCCTTGCCCGGGTCGAAGCGTGCGCTGTGCCGCCAGATCTCGAGGAAGACCTCCTGGGTGACCTCCTCGGACTGGGCCGGGTCGCGCACGACGCGACGGACGAGACCGAAGAGCCGGGGCGCCACCGCGTCGTAGAGCTCTGCGAACGCCGTCTCGTCCCCGGTCGCCGCTCTGCGGAGCAGCTGCTCCGGTTGGGTTGGGCGGGAGGTCCCCTCCGGCGAGTCGTCGCCGGAGGGGACCACCGAGATCCTTGACATGGGGTCCATTGTGTCGCCCGTCGGTGTCTGCGTCTGCCTGGTGCTACGTGCCGCTGACCGGTCCGGGGACCGTCAGGGCATCAGGACGCCGTCGATGATGTAGACGGTGGCGTTGGCCGTCGGGACGTTGCCGCAGATCACCTTGGCGTTCGCCTTGCCGACGGTGAAGTCCTTGCCGGAGCCCTTGACCGTGATCGTGGTGCCGGCGAGCGTCTTGTGGTCGCCCGCGAGCTGGTCCGGGGAGATCTTTCCGGCCACGACGTGGTTGGTGAGGATCTTGGTCAGGGTCGGCTTGTCGGCGAGGACCTTCTTGAGGTCGGCGGCCGGGATCTTCGCGAAGGCGTCGTTGACGGGCGCGAACACGGTGATCTCGGGGGCCGAGTTGAGGGTGTCGACGAGGCCGGCCTGCTTGACGGCGGTGACAAGGGTCGACAGCAGCGGGTTGTTGCTCGCGGCCGTCGCGACGGGGTCGGTCGCCATGCCGTTGAAGGAGCCCTTGCCGTCCTTCGGCACGGCGGCGCAGCCCTCGCCGAAGACGGCCGAGGCGGCGTCCATCGAGGAGGAGCTCGAGGAGCTCATGGTGTCGGAGGGCGTGCTCGTCATGCTGTCGGACGACGTGGCGGAGGCGGTGCTGCCCCCGGCCGCGGGCGTCGAGGCGTTGCTCGAGCTGCCGCAGGCGGCGAGGCTCAGGGGCAGGGCGATGGCGAGGGCGACGAGGCCGGTGCGCGTCTTCATGCTCTTCATGTCGGTCACTCCTTGAGGGGTGGCTGGTGGTTGTGGTGGTGTTGCTCTCTGTCATCTGGTGTTCGGAGCCGCTGTGGTCCCGGATTGCTTGTCCGAGAGGTTTTTTCGTGACTTGGTCGACAGCTGTGCGCGATCACGCGACCGTCACCACGACCTCCTGGATGCCGCTCGACCCGTCGGGGAACGGCGTGGCGCGATCGCTGCTCTGCAGCCGGCCCGCGCGGTCGGTCGCGCGCACCGAGAGGCGGTGCAGGCCGGGGGTGGCGTCCCAGGGGAGGTACCACTGGCGCCAGTAGTCGATGCCGACGTCGGGTCCGAGCCGGGTCTGCTGCCAGGGCCCGTCGTCGATCTTGACCTCGACCGTGCCGACGCCGCGGTGCTGCGCCCAGGCGACGCCGCCGATGGCGGTCCGGCCGGCCGTGATCGTCGACAGCGGTGCCGGCGTGTCGATGCGCGCGCTCGTCTTGATCGGCGCGTCCGTCGCCCACTTCCGCCTGGTCCAGTACGCCTGCTCGGCGGCATACGTCGTCAGGGTCAGTTTCGTCAGCCACTTCGTGGCGCCGACGAAGCCGTAGAGGCCCGGCGTGATGAGGCGCGCGGGGAAGCCGTGGACGTCGGTCAGCTGGGTGCCGTTCATCCCGATGGCGACCATGGCGTCACGCCCGTCGCGGACGACCGCGAGTGGGGTGCTGATGGTGAAGCCGTCGACGGCGGTGCTGAGCACCTGGTCGGGGCTACCCGTGACGCCGGCGTGGTCGAGCAGGTCCGCCAGGCGCACGCCGAGCCAGCGGGCCGCCCCGATGTAGCCGCCGCCGACCTCGTTGGAGACGCACGTCATGGTGATGTCGCGCTCGATGAGCGGCAGGGCGGCGAGCTCGGCGAAGGTCAGGGTGAAGGGGCGCTCGACCATGCCGTCGACCTCGAGCGTCCAGGAGTCGACGTCGACCTTCGGCACGGTGAGGTTGGTGTCGACGCGGTAGAACGAGGCGGTCGGCGTCCTCAGCGGTGAGACGCCGGGGACCGTGGACTCCAGCCCCGTCGGCAGCGGGGCGGCCGGGTCGGTGGGGCGCGCGAGCACCACCTTCTTGACGGCCTGGGCGCCGCTGCGCAGCTGCCCTCCCGCGGCGGCGAGGATCGAGAGGGCGGTGACCCCGAGAGCGCCGGCGAGGAAGCCTCGCCGGCCTGAGGTCGCCCCCGCAGCCCTCGCCGTCCGTCGGGCAGCGTCACCCGAGGCCGTACGCGTGAGGCGGGCGAGCCACACCAGCGTGGCGACCCCGACGGCCATGGCCACGACGGCAGGGACGGCGTCCACGGGGCGGGCGGCCGGGCGCAGCAGCGCGGCAGCGCCCGCGAGGCCCGTGAGCAGGACGAGGAAGCCGACGCCGATCGCGAGCCGGCGGCGGCTGACGAGCCCGGCGACGGCAGCGAGCGCGAGCGTGACGATGAGGACCGAGCCCTGCAGTACGGCCTTGTCGTTGGTCCCGAACGTCGCGATCGCCCACTCCTTCAAGGGAGTCGGCGTCAGGTCGATGACGGTCGAACCGACGGCGAGCACGGGTGACGCCGCCGGGTCGAGGAAGCCGGCGACGAGGTGGCCCGCGGCGATGCCGGCGATCGCGGCGAGGATCCCGCTGAGGGCAGGTCGGAGGCGCGTCATGGTGCGTGGTTCGGTGCAGGGCACCCGCACGGATTGCACGAGATGTCCTCGCACATATGGGCCAACGTTGGACACGCCACTTGCCGGTGGTGCCGCTGTGGCTCAGGGTGGGCATGTGTCGCCGACCAACAGAGCCGCCGCACCACGGCCGGCTGCATGACCGCGCAGGTGTCGATGCAGGCGGGCGCGGGCTTCGTGGTGCCCCGCGGCGGCGCACCACGGCCGGCCGACCCTGCCGACACGACGGCGACCGAGGCCCTGAGCCTGCGCAGCCCCGCCGACACCCTCGCTCGCACCGACGAGCTGCTCGAGCAGGTGTGCGACCGGCTCGAGGCGCAGTGGCGGGAGAGGTCGCCGGAGGAGCCGGACGTGCTGCCCGCCGACTTCCCCCAGCTGCTGCGGGCCTGGCTGCTCCCCACGGCGGGCAAGCGCCTGCGCCCGCTGATGTGCCACTGGGGCTGGGCGGCCGCGCACGGCCCGGAACGCGGCGGCCACGACGACCTGGTCGCGATGTGCGCCGCCCTCGAGCTCGTGCACCTCTTCGCCCTCGTCCACGACGACGTGATGGACCGCTCCGACTCCCGGCGCGGCCGCACGACCACGCATGTCGAGGCGGCCCGGGCCCATGTCGCCTTCGGCGGGCTCGGTGACCCGGTCCTCTTCGGCGACAGCATCGCCATCCTCTACGGCGACCTCGCCCTCAACGAGGCCTGGGACCTCGCCGCCGGCTGCGCCCCGCCGCTGCGTCGGGCGTGGTCCGACATGCTGCGCGAGCTCGTGCACGGGCAGCTGCTCGACGTCACCGGCGCCGCGGCCCGGCGCCGCGACCTCGAGATGGCGCGCAGGGTCGCCCGCCTGAAGTCCGGCGCCTACACCGTCCAGCGACCGCTGCACCTCGGCGCCCTCGCCGCCCGGGCGGAGCCGCCCGCGCTGACGGCGCTCGACGTCTACGGCGCCCACCTCGGTGAGGCCTTCGCCCTGCGCGACGACATCCTCGGCGTCTGGGGCGACCCGGCCCGCACCGGCAAGCCCGTCGGCGACGACCTGCTGTCGGGCAAGCCGACCGTGCTGCTGGCCGAGGCCCGCGAGGCGCTGCCGGCCGACCTGGCGGAGCAGCACCTGGGCGGGCAGGGCGCCATCACCCCCGAGACGGTGCCCGTGCTGCAGGATCTGATGCGCGAGGCCGGCGTGCTCCGGCGCACCGAGCAGCGCATCGCCGACGAGGTGGAGCTCGCCTGCCGGGCCCTCGACGCCGGCGATCTCGACACGGACGCCGTCGCCGAGCTGCGCAGCCTCGCCGAGCTGATCGCGTGGCGGGACTCGTGAGCGTCGTCGTCATCGGCGCCGGCCTGTCCGGGCTCGCCGCCGCCTGCCACCTCGTCGGGCGCGGCCACGAGGTGACCCTGGTCGAGCGCCACGACGCGCCCGGCGGCCGGGGCCTGCGGCTGCACCGAGACGGCTTCACCTTCGACACCGGCCCGACGGTCATGACGATGCCCGACCTCGTCGGCGACGCCCTCACTGCCGCCGGCACCTCGCTGCACGACGCGCTGCCGATGCGCCTGCTCGACCCCGCCTACCGCGCGCGCTTCGACGACGGCAGCCAGATCATGGTCCGGCACGGCGTGGAGGCGATGCGTGAGGAGATCGCCGCCACGTGCGGCAGCGTCGACGCGGCCGCCTTCGTCGACTTCGCCGACTGGCTGCGCCGGCTCTACCGCGTCGAGATGCCGCACTTCATCGACGCCAACTTCGACAGCCCCCTCGACCTCGCGCGCTCGCCCCGTGCGGCCGCCCGCCTGCTGCGGCTCGGCGGCTTCCGCCGCCTCGGGCCCGTGATCCGCGAGTGGTTCCGCGACGAGCGCCTCCACCGCCTCTTCTCCTTCCAGGCGCTGTATGCCGGCCTGTCGCCCGAGGGTGCGCTCGCCCTCTACGCGGTCATCACCTACATGGACAGCATCGAGGGCGTCTGGTGGCCCGAGGGCGGGATGGACGCCGTGCCGGCCGCGCTCGCGACCGCGGCCGGCAAGGCCGGCGCCGACCTGCGCTTCGGCACGAGCGTCACCCGGCTCGTCCTCGACCGCCGCGGCGCCGTCGCCGGGGTCGAGCTCGACTCCGGGGAGCGGCTGCGCGCCGACGCCGTTGTCTGCACGCTGGACCTGCCCACCGCGTACGACCGGCTGCTGCCGGAGCTGAAGCCCCCGCGGGTCGTGCGGTCCGGGACGTACTCACCCTCCGCCGTCGTGTGGCACGTCGGCGCCTCCGGTGCCCCGGCGCCCGGCACGGCCCACCACAACATCCACTTCGGCGCCGACTGGGACAGCGCCTTCCGCGCCCTCATCGACGACCGCAGGCTCATGCCCGACCCGTCGCGCCTCGTCACCGTGCCGACCCTGAGCGAGCCCGGGCTGGCTCCCGAGGGTGACTCGGTGCTCTACGTCCTCGAGCCGGTGCCCAACCTCAGCTCCTCAATCGACTGGACGCGCGAGAGCGAGCCGATGCGCGAACGGCTGCACGCCTTCCTGACCGCCAACGGCTACCCGGACCGGGTCCTCACCGAGGAGCTGGTGACGCCGCTCGAGTGGCAGCAGATGGGGATGCACCGGGGCACGCCGTTCGCGCTGGCGCACACGTTCCTGCAGACCGGGCCCTTCCGGCCGGGCAACCTCGACCGGCGCGTGCCGGGCCTGGTCTTCGCCGGCTCCGGCACGGTGCCCGGCGTCGGCGTGCCGATGGTGCTCGTCAGCGGCAAGCTGGCCGCCGACCGCGTCGACGCCTACCTCCCGGGTCCTCGGTCCCCGCTTCGATCCAGCAGGGGCTGACCGTGAGAAGTGCTGCCGCGCAGTCGGATCCGCTGCTCAGCGAGGGCCACCGCCGCTGCGCGCAGATCACCCGCCGCTACGGCACGACGTACTACTGGGGCACCCTCCTACTGCCTCCCGAGCGCCGCCGGCACGTGTATGCCGTCTACACCCTGTGCCGTCTCGCCGACGACATCGTCGACGACGAGGGTGCGACCACCCCGGCGCACGTCGCCACGACGGCCACCCGGCTGCACGAGCTGGCCGCCACCTTCCGGCGCGTCACCGACGGCGAGCCCACGGACGACCCGGTCCTGGCCGCCATCGGCCACAGCGTGCGCGCGTGCGGCATCGCCGACGAGTGCTTCGAGCGGTTCTTCGGGGCGATGGCCCGCGACCTGACGACGACGACCTACGAGACGTGGGACGACCTGCTCGGCTACATGGACGGCTCGGCCGCCGTCATCGGCGAGATGATGCTGCCGGTCCTGCAGCCCCGCTCGACCCGGGCGCTCGAGCCGGCCCGCGCCCTGGGGCTCGCCTTCCAGCTGACGAACTTCCTGCGCGACGTCGGCGAGGACCTGGGCCGCGGCCGCGTCTACGTGCCCCAGGCGGACCTGCGCCGGTTCGGCGCCGACCCTGCCGCACGTCGGGTGACACCGGAGTGGCGCGAGCTGATGCGCTTCGAGGTCGAGCGCAACCGCGCGCTCTACCGGGAGGCCGATGCCGGCATACCCCTGCTCCCGAGCGCGTCCGCGCGGTGCGTGTCCACGGCGCGCACCCTCTACGCGCGCATCCTCGACCGCATCGAGGCGCGCGACTACGACGTCTTCACGGACCGGGCGCGAGTGCCCACGTGGCACAAGGCCGCGCTGTCCGCCCGGGTCTTCGTCCTCGGCCCGTTCCAGCCCGCCCGGTCCGTCCAGTCCGCCAACTCACGGGAGGTCACCCCATGAGCCTGCGCCTGCCTCGCGACCTCGTCGCACGCATCGAGCGCCCGGCCGGTCGTCACGCACCGGCGCGCCGCAGCCCCAACCCGCTGCGCCTTCTGCCCGAGGAGCCGCGCGACCGGCTGGCCGGCACCTGGCGGCAGGCGCGCCCGTCGCGGATCCACCGCTCCCTCCTCGACGCCCAGGGCCGCAACCCGGGCGGCTGGCACGTGGTCGGCGCCTCGACCGACGTCGGGGCGAGCCGGTCCGTGACGCGCGCCGTCGGCGGCCGGGAGGTCGTGCTGTGGCGTGCCGGCGACGGCGTCCTGCTCGCCGGGCCGGGAACCTGCCCCCACCTCGGCGCGCTGCTCGACAACTGCGAGGTCATGCACGACCAGGTCTACTGCCGCTGGCACGGCCTCGCGCTCGGGCCGGGGGTGCGCCGCGACTGGCTCACCTACCCGGCGCAGGACGACGGGGTGCTGCTGTGGGTGCGCCTGCCGACCGAGGGCGAGGAACCGTCCGACGGCCCGGTCCTGCCGGTGCGCCCGCCCGTGGACGCGTCGTTCGCCACGGTCGTCACGCTGCGCGGGACCTGCGAGCCGTCCGACGTCATCGCCAACCGTCTCGACCCCTGGCACGGCACCTGGTACCACCCGTACGCGTTCAGCCACCTGACTGTCGACGAGCCCGCCTCGTCCGACGACCGGCTCGTCGTCGACGTCGCCTTCCGCGTCACCCGGCGGTATGCCGTGCCGGTCCGGGCCGAGTTCACCTGCCCCGACGCGCGCACCATCGTCATGACCATCGTCGACGGGGAGGGCGCGGGCAGCGTCGTCGAGACCCACGCGACGCTCATCTCGCACGACCGCAGCGGCCGCCCGACCACGGTGGTCACCGAGGCGACCATCGCGCACTCGGACCGCAAGGGCTTCGGGGTCGCCCGCTCGCTGGCGCCGCTGCTGCGACCGGCCGTCGCCTCGACCGCGCGGCGGCTCTGGGTCGATGACCTCGGCTACGCCGAGCGCCGGTGGCAGCTGCGCGACCGCGGGGAGACCTACGGCTACTGACTCCCGCTGGTGAGCCGCGCCGTCAGCGCGCGGCGCCGAGCAGGCGCCGTGCCGAGTGGGCGACCGCCCGCCCGCGCCCGCGCATCGGCACGGTCCACAGCTCGTGTCCCGGCAGGCCGCGGCGGGCCAGCAGGGCGTTCGCCGCGAGCCAGCCCGTCGTGGCGGCGCGCTCCATCAGGGCCACCGGCAGCTCGCAGCGGATGCCGTCGCCGGCGAGGACCACGCGCGGGTCGGGCGTGACGACGCCGGGCCGCGCCGCCCACGGGTCGGTGCCGGCGAGCGGGCAGTCGTCCCGAAGCAGCCACTCCTCATGGAGCACGGTCGCCGGGGCGAGCTCGGGGTGGAGCCGGTGCAGCTGGCGGCGCAGCTCCTCGCGGAGGGAGGCCTCGTCGGTGCCTGGCGGGACCGCATACGCGTGCAGCTCGACGACGCAGCCGTTCGACTGCCGCGCCCACGCGGCCGCGCCCGCCTCCATCTGGTCGACGACGGTGATGTTGTCGAGCGGGCCGAAGCCGCTCGTGCCGAGGAAGAGCGGGCTGCCCTGGGCCGCAGGGCGATCCAACCACAGGCGCCACACCGCGAAGGAGGGTGTGATGCGCTGGCTCTCGAGCGCGCTGCGCCACAGGTTGTCGCCGAGCCACGTGGCCTCGGCGACGACCCGCTGCAGCGCCGCCCGGTCGGTGGCGAGGACGACCTGGTCGACCGTCAGCGTGCTGCCGTCGTCGAGGTCGGCGCGTATGCCGTCCGCCGCGTCCTCGAGGCGGGTGACCGCCGTGCCCGTGCGGATCTCGACGCCCAGGCTCGTGAGGTGGCGAGCGAGCGGCTGCCACAGCGCCGTGTCGTAGTCGTCGTCGGGCACGTCGAAGAGCAGGCCCTCGGCCGAGCCGGTGAAGTAGGTGTGGAACATCGCGACGAGCTCGCCGCCGGAGAAGTCGCGCGGGTCGGCGAAGAAGCTGCGGGCGAAGACCTCGAGGGCGAGGTGACGCGCCTGGTCGGGGAAGCGCAGCCGGTCGAGCACCTCTGCGGCACTGACGCCGTCGAGCTCGGACCAGGTCTCGGGGAAGCGGACGTCGAGCAGGCCCAGCGCCGCCCCGATGTCGACCCTCGCCAGCGCGGAGACGGGGAAGCTCGGACTGCGCGCGACGAAGGCGGCGATAGACAGCGGCGGCGTGCGCGGGATGCCGGCGAACGAGTCGGTCGGGCCACCGGCCAGCGTCAGCGGGTAGTCGGGGACCGGGCGCAGCCGCTCGAGCCCGGGGTCGGCGCGCCGCAGCAGGGCGCGCAGGTTGTAGTACTGCCGGAAGAAGGCGTGGAAGCCGCGGCTCATCGTCAGGCCGGCGCCGGTGGTGCCGTCGGACGCGCTCCGGCCGGCCACGGGCCACGAGCGCACGCGGCCTCCGAGGGTCGCCTCACGCTCGACGACGACGACGTCGACTCCGCGCTCGGCGAGACCGGTGGCGGCCGCCAGGCCGGCGATGCCGCCGCCGACGACGAGGACGGGTCCTGCTGCGGCCGAGGCGTTCCCAGCGGGCCTGGGTGGTTGCGGCAGGTGGCGCGCGGCGCGTGGGTCGAGGCCGGGACGCCAGCCAGAGTGGCGTCGGGGAGCGGGAAGACGCATCTCAGTCCTCACGGTCGAGCGAGCGGTGGCGGCGCTGCTTGGCCCGCTCCCACAGGACGATGGCGCCGCCGACCATGGCGAAGCCGAAGAGGTAGTCCTCGACCGGGACGTCCCAGGGCCAGCGGATGCCGAGGAACTCGTCCGGCGAGTAGATCACGACGGGGGCGCTCAGCTTGGTCAGCCAGCCGTCGACGAGCACCTGGAAGCCGAAGACGATCGCCATGCTGACCCAGAACTGCGCCCGAGCGAAGACCCGGGTGCCCGACCAGCGCTCGAGGGCGAGGACGGCGAGGACGGCGAGGACCGCGAGGACGGTGTACTCACGCACCGGTGGGCCCCTGCCGCCGGCGCCGCCGCAGCACCGAAAGCACCCGGCCGACGGCCTCGTAGGTGAGCAGGCCGCAGATCGGGACGACGACGAAGAAGACGAGCTCCTCGATCGGCATGCCTCCGGGCAGGTCTAGCCCCGTGACGTAGGCGGCGTTGTAGCTCCAGTGGTCGCGCCGGATGCCCACGAGGTCCCAGACGGAGAAGACGACGACGATCGGCACGAGAGCCGTGACCAGCAGGCCGGGGCGGCGGTAGACCCGGGCGCCCAGGAGGAACTCCAGGGGCAGGGTGACGGCCACGCACCCCGCCATGAGGAGCAGGTACTGGTAGCGATCCACCGCCGAGCCCTCCAGTCGTCGCCGGCCGGTCGGCCGTGAGCCTCCTCGCCGGCCCGTCGGCCGTGCGCCCAGCCTAACCGCGCCGCGCGAGCAGGCGCCGGAGCGCGCTGCGGTAGGCCAGCTCGGCCACGCGGGCGACGACGGGGTCGAGCAGCCTCGGCACGCCGCGCACCCCGATCTGCTGCACCCACTCGACGGTGGACCCCGAGCCGGCGGGGGCCACCCGGAGGTCGATGGCTCCACGGACGACGTTGCCCTCCTTCTGGATCCACGCCATGCCGGGGCGGTCGTCGCTCGGCTGGGTGATCGCCTCGACGACCATGACGTCGTCGAGGCCGACGGGCCCGACGCCGGTGCGGGCGACGAACCGGGACCCGGGGACCAGCCGGTCCGCGCTCATCGCCTCGCCCGTCACCGTGGTCAGCGGGATGACGGCGGTGTGCGCGTGCAGGTCGAGCACGCGTCGCCAGGCCTCTGGTGCGGGCAGCGTCGAGTCGAGGTGCACCGTGAAGGAGGCCATGGCCCCAGTCTGTCGTTCCGGGCAGCCCTGCGAGCGTGACACCTGTCATGCGCAGGACGTGACGAGTGCTCCTGACGCGCAGACCTCCCGAACGGCACAGTTGCACCCATGACCACCACCCCTCTCTCGACGGCCGGCTCCTCGTGGGCGCCGGCGGCCCCGGCGGTCGAGCTCCGCTCGCTCGTCAAGACCTTCCCCGCCCACCGCGGCTCCCGCCAGCCGGCCGTCCGCGCCGTCGACGGCATCGACCTGCGGATCGAGCCGGGCGAGGTCGTCGCCTTCCTCGGCCCCAACGGGGCGGGCAAGACGACGACGCTCGACGTCGTGCTCGGGCTGACGACCCCCACGAGCGGCACCGCCGAGGTCTTCGGGCTCGCCCCGCGCCAGGCCGTCGTCTCGGGGCTCGTCTCGGCCGTCCTGCAGACCGGCGGCCTGCTGCGCGACCTCACCGTCCGCGAGACAGTCCGGATCATCGCGTCCACGTATGCCGTCCACACCCCGGTCGACGAGGTGATGGAACGTGCGGGGCTTGGACCGCTGGCGAGCCGTCGGGTCTCCAAGTGCTCGGGCGGTGAGCAGCAGCGGCTGCGCTTCGCCCTCGCGCTGCTGCCCGACCCGCGGCTGCTCGTGCTCGACGAGCCGACGGCCGGCATGGACGTGACGGCACGCCGCGACTTCTGGGACGCGATGCATGCGGATGCGAGCGCCGGGCGCACCGTCGTCTTCGCGACGCACTACCTCGAGGAGGCGGACTCCTTCGCCGACCGCATCGTCCTCGTCGCAGGCGGTCGCGTCGTGGCCGACGGCAGCACGGCCGAGATCCGGGCCAGGGCCAGCGGTCGCATCGTGTCGGCGACCCTCCCGCAGGACCGGCTCGCTGAGACCGTCGAGCACCTGCAGCACCTTCCGGGTGTCGGGTCGGTGCAGCAGCGTGGCGCCCGCGTGGTCGTCGCGGCGAGCGACTCCGACGCGATCGCCCGCCTCCTGCTCGACTCCGGGGGTCGGGACCTCGAGGTCGTCACGGCCGGCCTCGAGGAGGCCTTCCTGGCCCTCACGAATGACAACACCAGCCACAACGGCAACGACATGGACAACGACATGGAGCTCGTCGGATGAACGCCACCTACACGCTGCTCGAGCTGCGCCGGATCACCCGCGACTGGAGCGGGACCTTCTTCACCGCCGTGCTCCCTGCCTTCTTCTATCTCATCTTCGGCTCCACAGTCGATGCGAAGAGCGCGACGGCCGGCAACGGGAACGTCGCGATGTACGTCATGATCAGCATGGCGGCATACGGCGCGGTGACCGCCACCACGAGCATCGGCGGCCACGCGGCCGTCGAGCGCCAGCAGGGCTGGGGCCGCCAGCTCGGGCTCACGCCGCTGGCCGACTCGTCCTACATCGGCATGAAGGCGCTCATCGCGATGACGGTCGCCGCCGTGCCGATCCTGCTCACCTTCGCGCTCGGCGCGGCCACCGGCGCGCACGGCTCCGCGGCTGCCTGGGCCTTCAGCGCCCTGCTGTGCCTCGTGGGGTCCGCCGTCTTCGCGGTCTACGGCCTGCTCGTCGGCACCGCCTTCCGGTCCGAGGCGGCGGTTGGTGCGGCCAGCGGCTCGCTCGTGATCTTCGCCTTCCTCGGCAACGTCTTCGTCCCGCTGTCGGGCACGATGCTGGAGATCGCGCGGTTCACGCCGCTCTACGGCTACGTCGGGCTGGCCCGCTACCCGCTCACGGAGGGGCAGCTCTCGGCCACGGTCTCCGACCCGCTCTGGCTGCTGGTCGCCAACGTCGTCGTCTGGCTCACCGTCTTCGGTACGCTCGCGGTCGTGTTCGTCCGTCGGGGTCGGGAACGCCAGTGACGCAGGCGGGCGCCGTGGGCAGGGCCGTGCGCAACCCCTGGGAGCGCTACGGCTGGGTGGTCCGCGGGGTCTGGCTCGTCTTCCTCGTGTTCCCGGTGCTCTCCCTCGTCACCGTGCCACGGCCGCTGTGGCAGACGGTGCTGGGCCTCGTGCTCGTCGTGGTCTTCGCGGTGGCCTACGTCCGCGGCCCGCAGGAGCTCGAGCGGAGGCGACGGGGACGGGCCTCGCACCGGCGGGCGGCGGCATACCTCCTCGTGCTGCTCGCCTGCACGGTCGGCACAGCGCCGCTCATCGGCGCGGCGAGTCTCGGCTTCCTCCCCTTCGTCGTGGCCTTCGCCATGTTCGCGCTGCCGCTCCTGTGGGCGATGGCCGTCGGCGTCGCCTCGACCCTCGTGGCCGGGGCGGCCGCGATGTTCTCCAGTCCCGACGAGGGGACGTGGAGCGTGGCGATCATCGTCTTCGCCATCGGTGTCATGACCGGCGGGGTGCGGCTCGTCGCGGACCGCGGCGAGGACTACGAGCGCATGTCGCGCGACCTGGCGATCGTCGAGGAGCGCGAGCGGGTGGCCCGGGACGTCCACGACGTGCTCGGCCACTCGCTCACGGTCGTCACCGTCAAGGCGGAGCTCGCCGAGCGCCTCGTCGACCTCGACCCGCAACGGGCCAAGGCCGAGCTCCACGAGATCCAGGCCCTGAGCCGGCAGGCGCTCGCCGAGATCCGCGCGACCGTGGGCGGCCTGCGCGTGGCCCGGCTCGGCGACGAGCTCGCCTCTGCGAGAGCCGCCCTGGCCGGGGCCGGCATCGAGGGCCACGTCCCGGACGACCCGGGAGCGGTCGACCCGCGCCACCGCACCGTGCTCGCCTGGGTGCTGCGCGAGGCGACCACCAACGTCGTGCGCCACAGCGACGCCGACACCTGCTGGGTCGAGCTGGCTCCCAACGGCCTGACGGTGCGTGACGACGGGCGCGGGCTCGGCGGACGACCGGAGGGGAACGGCATACGTGGCCTGCGTGAGAGGGTCGGGGCCGTGGGAGGCTGCCTCACGATCGAGAGCGGCGACCAGGGCCACGGGACCGTGCTGGAGGTGACGCTGTGAGCGAGACGATCAAGGTGCTGCTCGCCGACGACCAGGCGCTCGTGCGAGGGGCGCTCGCCGCCCTGCTCGCGCTCGAGCCCGACCTCGAGGTCGTCGCCGAGGTCTGTCGGGGCGACGAGGTCGTGGCGGCGGCGCGCGCCTCGGGCGCCGACGTGTGCCTGCTCGACATCGAGATGCCCGGCATCGACGGCATCGCCGCGGCGGCCGCCGTCCGCGCGGAGCTGCCCGGCGTGCGGACCCTCGTCGTCACGACGTTCGGCCGGCCCGGCTACCTGCGCCGCGCGCTCGAGGCCGGCGCGTCGGGCTTCGTCGTCAAGGACACCCCGGCCCGGCAGCTCGCCGAGGCCGTCCGCCGGGTGCACGCCGGCCTCCGGGTCGTCGACCCGTCGCTGGCCACCGAGTCGCTCGTCGACGGCGCCGATCCCCTCACCGAGCGCGAGCGGGAGGTGCTGCGCGTGGCCCTCGGCGGCGGCACGGTCGCGGCGATCGCTGCCGTCGTGCACCTCTCGCAGGGCACGGTGCGCAACCACCTCAGCTCGGCGATCGGCAAGACGGGGACGTCCACGCGTGCGGCCGCTGCCCGCGTCGCCCAGGAGCGCGGCTGGCTCTGAGGCGAGTGTCGAAACCCGCCTGCGCCGATCGACGTCGAGGGGAAGGCTGGGGACCGGCCCGGCCCACCACAACCGCCGACGACCAAGGAGAGACCGATGCGCTACCTGATGATCCACAAGCTCGACGAGTCCCGCCCCGAGGCCTCGAACCCCAGCCCCGAGTTCCAGGAGGCGATGGGCAAGCTCATGGGCGAGTGCTTCGAGTCCGGCGTGCTGCTCGCGGCCGAGGGCGTCGTGCACAGCAAGGAGGGCGCGATCGTGCGCAAGAAGGAGGGGGCCGGCGTGACCGTCACCGACGGGCCCTTCACCGAGGCCCGTGAGGTCATCGGCGGTTTCGCCCTCGTCAACGTCGAGAGCCGCGAGCAGGCGCTCGAGCTCGCCGAGCGGTTCGCCTCGCTCTTCGACGAGGTCTCGGTCGAGGTGCGCCGGGTCCACGAGTTCGAGGACCTGCCGCAGGGCTGAGGGCTGCCGCCCGAACGTGGAAGGTCGCACCCCCGTCGCGGGGGGGGGCGACCTTCCACGCCGAAGCCGTATGCCGGCCGCGGCCGTATGCCGTGGGGTGGCCTCAGACGGCCGTGGCCGTCTTGGCGACCCGGCGCGCCACGAACACCGTGATGAGCTCTGCGATGCCGAGGACGATGAGCAGGATGCCGGCGACCCGGGCCAGGATGACGAGCGTCTCGCCGGGCCAGGCCGCCACGACGATGCCGGCGATGACCGAGATGACGCCGAAGACGATCAGGAAGACGCGGGCACCGGCCGACCGGCCGGCCGCGAAGCCGTGCGCCAGGGCCCCGATCCCCTCGGCGATCCAGCCGACCGCGATGAGGAACGCGATGACGAACAGCGACGTGCCCGGCCGGAAGAGGCAGATGACCCCGGCGATCACGGTCAGCACGCCCAGGCCCATCGAGACGGGCCTCACCCAGCCCGGCTGGCTGGGCAGCTCGCGGGTCACCGACACGCGGATGGCGCCCGCCGTGATGAGCTGGATGCCGAACAGGATGGCGACGACGAGCAGCGTGACGTCCGGCCACACGAGCGCGATGACGCCGAGGACGACCGAGAGCACCCCGATCGCGATCACCGCTCCGGACCAGCGCGCCGGTGGACCGTAGTCTCCCGTGGTGGTGGCCCAGGCACTGCCTCCGGGTGCGTCGGGGACGTGGCTCGACATGGCTTCCTCCTGCAGGGTGAGGTGACGCCGGTGGTCCTGTCCTTCCAGTGTCACGCCGGCCGCGCGCGTTTGGCTCCGTTTTGGGTGAGGCCGGGCCACACGGCATACCTGCTCGGGGCGTCGCCGGAAGTCGTGGCGACGCCGCGCGCCAGCCGTGGCGAGCCCCCCGACGGACAGATAGCGTCGGCCTCGTGAACATCATCTTCGTGGAGCCGTCGTTCCCGGCGAACCAGCGCCGCTTCGTGCACGCGCTCGCGGCGGTGGGCGCGAACGTCTACGGGATCGGCGAGACCGAGGAGGGGCACCTCGACGCGGAGGTGCTCGGGGCGCTGCGCGGCTACTACCGCGTCGGCAACGTCACCGACGTGGACCAGATGATTCAGGGGGTCCGCCACTTCCAGGACAAGGTGTGGATCGACGCGCTCGAGGCCGTCGTCGAGTCGCACACCATGACCGCCGCGCAGGTCCGTGAGGCGTGCGGCATCCCCGGCACGAGCGTCCGGACGACCTGGCTGTGCCGCGACAAGCCGTCGATGAAGGAGGCGCTGCGCCAGGCCGGCGTCCCCACCGCAGCGAGTGCGGCGATCGAGTCCGCCGACGAGGCACGCGACTTCGCCGCGCGCGAGGGCTACCCGCTGATCCTCAAGCCGCGCGCGGGCGCCGGCGCGCAGGGCACGGTCCGCGTGGACAACGACGCCGAGCTCGAGCAGGCGCTGCAGGCCTACGGCCGCGAGGGCGCCACCTCGATCGCGATCGAGGAGTTCGTCGAGGGCCACGAGGGCTTCTACGACACCATCACCCTCGACGGGCAGGTCGTGCACGACTGGGCCACCCACTACTACCCCAACGTCCTCGAGGCGATGCGCCACCGCTGGATCTCGCCGCAGTTCATCACCACCAACCGCATCGACGAGCCGGGCAACGCCTTCTACGCCGAGGTGCGCGAGCTCGGCCGGCGGGTCATCGAGGCGCTCGGCATCGAGACGTCCGCCACGCACATGGAGTGGTTCTACGGCCCGAAGGGCTTGCGCTTCAGCGAGATCGGCTGCCGCCCGCCGGGCGTCGGCGCGTGGGACCTCTACTCGGCGGCCAACGACGTCGACGTCTACCGCGAGTGGGCGCACGTGGTCACCCACCGCGCGCCCGAGCAGCAGATGAAGCGGACGTATGCCGCCGGCATCGTCGCGCTGCGCCCCGACCGCGACGGGTCGGTCACCGGCTACAGCGGCATCGACGAGATCCAGGCGCGCTACGGCGAGTGGGTCATCGACGGGCACTTCCCGCCGGTCGGGCACGGCACGCAGCCGGTCGAGGCGGGCTACATGGCCAACGCGTGGGTGCGGGTGCGCCACCCCGACTTCGACACGGCCCGCGCAATGCTCGACGACATCGGCCGCACGATCCACGTGCACGCCGGCTGAGCGCGGCTGCCTGATGTCGACGACGATCCTGCTGGGCCCGCAACGCTTCACGACCACCGTCGGCGCCGTCGTGCGCGGCCTCGACCTGGGCGGCCGCATCGCCATGGTCAACTCCGGCTGGGAGGAGCGCGAGGCCGACGACGCCGAGCTCGCCGGCCACTTCGGTGGCCGCGGGGTCAACCTCGCCCTGCACCACCGGATGACCGACGTGCTGGCCAAGGACGACACGGTGGCGGCCGCCGTCCGCGACTTCCGCGAGAGCGTCGACGAGCTGCGCGCCTTCTACGGCATCCGGCTGCAGAGCGCGATGGACGCCGTCGAGGCAGTCGCGCACCGCTCGTCGCTGCACGCCGTGCGCCCATGGGCCGAGGAGGCCGCCGTCGAGTCGGTCCGCGACGTCGACAAGTGGTATGCCGCAGCGGTCGCCGAGCTGCAGGCCACCCTCCGCGCCGCGACGTCACCCGAGACCAGCGGCATCATCGGCTGGCACCGCGGCGAGATCGGCGCGGTCCTGGACGAGTGCGAGGGGGTCGCCATCGCCGGCGGCAACGTGCGCGCCCTCCTCGAGACGCTGCGCCTCTTCGACGTGCGGCTCCGGCCGGAGCAGACGGTCGTGGCCTGGTCGGCCGGCGCGATGGCCCTGACCGACCAGGTCGTCCTCTTCCACGACTTCGCGCCGCACGGCCTCACCGCGGCCGAGGTGCACGACCGGGGCCTGGCCCGGCTGCCCGGCGTCATCGCGCTGCCGCACGCCAAGCGCCGCCTGCGGCTCGACGACCGCGAGCGGATGTCGCTGCTCGCCCGCCGCTTCGTCGAGCACCGGCTGCTCCTGCTCGACGACGGCGCCGTCGTGCGCTTCCCCGGGGGCAGTGGCGGGGCCCTCCCCGAGGTGCCCGCCGGGGCCCGGGTCGTCGACCGCACCGGCCAGGTGTCCGTGGTGGAGGCCGCGTGAGCCCCGTGGAGCGGCTCGCCGTCAACCGGCTGCGCGCGCAGCAGCCCCTCGACGGACCGGCCATCGACCGGTTCCTCGAGCGCTTCGGCAGTCCCATCGTCGAGGGCGAGCGGGCGACGTTCCTCTACCGAGGCGACGTCGACGAGGTGTGGGTGCGCCACCGCGTCGTCGGGCTGCCGGACCCGTTGCCGCTCAAGCGGATCGGCGAGTCGGACCTCTGGGCGGTCACGACCGTGCTGCCCGAGGGGTCACGGGTGGAGTACCAGATCGAGATCCGCAAGGGCGAGAGCTACGAGCGCTTCAACGACCCGCTGAACCCGCGCCTGGCCCACAGCCCGATGGGCTCGTCGTCGGTGGGCGCGGCGGTCGGCTACCGCGTGCCCGACTGGGTGGCCCACGACCCCGAGGCCCGTGAGGGCACTCTCGTCGAGGAGACGGTCCGCAGCCGGGCGCTGCGCCGCGACCAGCCGGTCACGATCTACCTGCCCGCCCGCTTCAACCGGGCCCAGCGCTACCCGCTGCTGGTCGTGCACGACGGCGGCGACTACCTCGCGTTCGCGGCGATGAAGACGGTCCTCGACAACCTCATCCACCGCCTCGACGTCGATCCGCTCATCGCGGTCTTCGTCTCGCCCCGCGACCGGCTCAAGGAGTACCCCAACCACGCGCCGCACGCCCGCTTCATCGCGCGCGAGCTGCTTCCGGTGCTGAACGAGCGGCTGCCCCTCATCGACACCCCCGAGGCGCGCTGCCTGATGGGCAGCTCGTTCGGCGGCATCGCGGCCCTCTCCGTGGCGGTGCGCTATCCCGGGCTCTTCGGCTCGCTGCTGCTGCAGTCGGCCTCGCTCGTCTTCACCGACATCGGCTTCGAGCACGGTGGCGGGCCCGCCTTCGACCCGGTCGTGAAGTTCGTCAACCGCTTCCGCGCCAAGCCGTCTGCGGTCGCCGACCGGATCTTCATGTCGTGCGGGGTCTACGAGCCGCTCATCACCCCGAACCGCTCGATGGTGCCCGTCTTCCGCCACACCGGGATGAAGGTGCGCTACGTCGAGGCGCGCGACGGCCACAACTGGGAGAACTGGCGCGACCGCCTCGGCGACGGCCTCTCCTGGATCTTCCCCGGACCCCAGAAGTTCGTCTACGAGTGACGGCGCTCGTGACCGTGACAACGACCGTGAGCAGACAGGAGCAACCTGCATGAAGGCGACCGACCGGTGGTACTCCGAGCGTCTGGGCCACGACCTCAGCGTGGCGAGGTGGGGCACCTACGGCTCGCCGGTGCTGCTCTTCCCGACCGCCGGCGGTGACGCCGAGGAGGTGGAGCGCCACGAGATGATCGCCCACCTCGAGCCGCTCATAGCGGCCGGCCGGGCCAAGGTCTACTCCGTCGACAGCATCGCCGGCCGGGCCCTCGCCGAGCGCCGCGGCAGTGCCGAGTACCGCCTCGCGCTCTTCAACGCCTACCACGAGGCCATCGCCCGCGAGGTCATCCCGGCCATCCACTCCGACCTCGGCGGGCACCACCTGCCGGTCACGGTGGCCGGGGCGTCGATCGGCGCCTTCAACGCCCTGGCCATCACGTGCCGCTACCCCGAGCTCGTCCAGTCGGCCGTGTGCATGAGCGGCACGTACGCCATCGAGCAGTTCATCGGCGGCCACGTCAACGACGACCTCTACTACAGCTCGCCGCTGCGCTTCCTGCCCGGCCTCGAGGGACCGTCGCTCGACGTGCTGCGCCGGCGGATGATCGTGCTCGCCTCCGGCAGCGGCCGCTGGGAGGACGTCGGGGAGTCGTGGGCGGTCGCCGAGGTGCTCGGGAGCAAGGGCATCCCCAACCGCGTGGACGACTGGGGCACGGCCTACGACCACGACTGGCCCACCTGGTGGCAGATGCTGCCCGTCTACCTCGACGACCTGCTCCCCTGAGCGGGAGGCGCCGTATTCGCGTGCGACCAGAGGTCGCCGACCGTAGCGTTGCCGCATGGCTGACACCCTGACGACGACCCCTGCCGCCACTGCCGCGCCGACCCCCTCGCCCACCGGGTCGTATCGCGTCCCGGCCGACCGTCATGACGTGATCCGGGTGCAGGGTGCCCGCGAGAACAACCTGCGCGATCTCAGCATCGAGCTGCCCAAGCGGCGGCTGACCGTCTTCACCGGCGTCTCGGGCTCGGGCAAGAGCTCGCTCGTCTTCGCGACGATCGCCGCCGAGTCGCAGCGGCTCATCAACGAGACCTACAGCGCGTTCGTCCAGGGCTTCATGCCCTCGCTGGCCCGCCCCGACGTCGACCTGCTCGAGGGGCTGACGACGGCGATCATCGTCGACCAGGAGCGGATGGGCGCCAACCCGCGCTCGACGGTCGGCACGGCGACCGACGCCAACGCGATGCTCCGCATCCTCTTCAGCCGCATCGGCACGCCGCACATCGGGCCGCCGACCGCGTTCGCCTTCAACGTGCCCACGCGGGTGGCGAGCGGGGTGATGAAGACCGACCGCGGCAGCCACACCGAGACGTCGGTCGTGCGCGAGGCCGTCTACCAGGGCGGGATGTGCCCGCGGTGCGAGGGCATGGGCTCGGTCAACGACGTCGACCTCACCGCGATCTACGACGAGAGCAAGTCGCTCTCGGAGGGGGCGCTGCTCGTCCCCGGCTACAGCATGGACGGGTGGTACGGCCGCATCTTCGCCGGCGCCGGCCTCCCGATGGACAAGCCCATCGGGAAGTTCACCGACAAGCAGCGGGAGAAGCTGCTCTACGGCCAGCCGGAGCGGATCAAGGTCGAGGGCGTCAACCTGACCTACGAGGGCGTGATCAGCAAGATCCAGAAGTCGATGCTGTCCAAGGATCTCGAGGCGATGCAGCCGCACGTGCGCCGGTTCGTCGAGCGGGCGGTCACCTTCACGACGTGCCCCGACTGCAACGGCACCCGCCTATCGCAGGAGGCGCTGTCGTCCAAGATCCGGGGCAAGAGCATCGCCGACCTGTGCTCGATGCAGATCACCGACCTCGCCGAGTGGCTGCGCGGGATGGAGGAGCCGTCGGTCGCGCCCCTGCTCAAGGGACTGCAGCACCTGCTCGACTCCTTCGACGCGATCGGCCTCGGGTACCTCTCGCTCGACCGGCCGGCGGGCACGCTCTCCGGCGGGGAAGCCCAGCGCACCAAGATGATCCGCCACCTCGGCTCGTCCCTGACCGACGTCACCTACGTCTTCGACGAGCCCAGCATCGGCCTGCACCCGCACGACATCGAGCGGATGAACCGGCTGCTGGTGCAGCTGCGCGACAAGGGCAACACCGTCCTCGTCGTCGAGCACAAGCCCGAGATGATCGCCGTCGCCGACCACGTCGTCGACCTCGGGCCGGGTGCCGGCAGCGGCGGTGGCCAGGTCGTCTACGAGGGCACGGTCGAGGGACTCCGGGCCAGCGACACCGTCACCGGCCACCACCTCGACGACCGGGTCGGTCTCAGGGACACCGTCCGTGCACCCACGGGCGCCCTGGAGATCCGCGGCGCGAGCACCCACAACCTGCGCGACGTCGACGTCGACCTTCCGCTCGGCGTGCTCTGCGTCGTGACCGGGGTCGCCGGCTCGGGCAAGAGCTCGCTCGTCCACGGCTCGGTGGAGGGCCGCGACGGCGTGGTCGTCGTCGACCAGGGCGCGATCCGCGGGTCTCGCCGCAGCAACCCGGCCACCTACACCGGCCTGCTCGAGCCGATCCGCAAGGCCTTCGCCAAGGCCAACGGCGTCAAGCCGGCCCTCTTCAGCTCCAACTCCGAGGGCGCCTGCCCCGCCTGCAACGGCGCCGGCGTCATCTACACCGAGCTCGGCGTCATGGCCACCGTCGAGTCGACGTGCGAGGAGTGCGAGGGCCGCCGCTTCCAGGCGGCCGTGCTCGACTACACGCTCGGCGGCCGCAACATCGCCGACGTGCTCGACCTGCCGGTGGCCGAGGCGCTCGAGTTCTTCGCCGACGGCGAGGCCCGGACGCCCGCCGCCCACAAGATCCTCGAGCGCCTGGCCGACGTCGGCCTGGGCTACCTCACGCTCGGCCAGCCGCTCACGACGCTCTCCGGTGGCGAGCGCCAGCGCCTCAAGCTCGCCGCGCAGATGGCCGAGAAGGCCGAGGTCTACGTGCTCGACGAGCCGACCGTCGGCCTGCACCTCGCCGACGTCGCGAACCTGCTCGCCCTGCTCGACCGCCTCATCGACTCGGGCCGCTCGGTCGTCGTCATCGAGCACCACCAGGCCGTCATGGCGCACGCGGACTGGATCATCGACCTTGGTCCGGGCGCCGGCCACGACGGTGGCCGCATCGTCTTCGAGGGCACCCCGGCCGACCTCGTCGCCGACCGGTCCACCCTCACCGGCCAGCACCTCGCGGCCTATGTGGGAGCCTGACCCGCGTGACCGAGACGCCTGACCCGCGGGGCGACCTGCGCCTCGCCATCGTGGGCTTCGGCCTGCGCGCCAGCCTCGCCCGCTACGCCCACCGCCCCGGCGAGGGCAGCCGGGTCACCGTCGTCTGCGACTCCGCCGAGCGGGGCCGGGCCGACGCCGCGGAGCGCATCGAGGGCGTACGCGTCGTCGACTCCCTCGACGAGCTGATCGCGCCCGACGTGCGGGCCGATGTGGACGCGGTGCTCGTCCTCACTCCCGACCACCTGCACGCCGCGCACGCGGTGCGGACGCTGGAGGCCGGCCTGCCGACGTTCGTGGAGAAGCCGCTCGCGACGACGATCGCGGACGCCGACCGCATCCTCGAGGCGGCGTACCGCACGCGGACGCGGCTCTACGTCGGGCACAACATGCGGCACATGCCCGTGGTGCGCGCCATGCGGCAGGTCATCCAGGCGGGGACTATCGGCGAGGTGAAGGCCGTGTGGTGCCGGCACTTCATCTCGGCGGGCGGCGACTACTACTTCAAGGACTGGCACGCCGACCGGCGCAACACGACGAGCCTGCTGCTGCAGAAGGGCGCCCACGACCTCGACGTCATCCACTGGCTCGCCGGCGCCTACACGCGCCGGGTCAGCGCGGTCGGGGCGCTCGCGGTCTACGGCGACATCACCGACCGCCGCGACAACTCCGACCGGCGGATGGCCGACTGGTACTCCCTCGAGAACTGGCCGCCCACCGACCAGCGCGAGCTCAACCCCGTCGTCGACGTCGAGGACCTCTCGATGGCCCACCTCGTCCTCGAGGGCGGCGTGCTCGCCTCCTACCAGCAGTGCCACTTCACGCCGGACTACTGGCGCAGCTACACCGTCATCGGCACCAAGGGGCGCCTCGAGAACTTCGGCGACGGCCCCGGTGCGCGCGTCAAGGTGTGGACGCGCCGCACCGACAGCTACCGCGACGACGCCGACGAGGTCATCGAGATCCCGCCGGCCGACACGCTCGGGCACGGCGGGGCCGACCCGCTGCTCATCGCCGAGTTCATCCGGTTCGCCCGCGACGGCTGCACCACCGACACCTCGCCCGTGGCGGCCCGCGAAGCCGTGGCCGCCGGAGCGTCGGCGACGGTGTCGCTGCGCACCGGCGGACACACCGTGGACGTGGCCGTGCTCGACCCCGAGCTCGTCGCATGGTTCGAGGGCGGCCAGGCCTGAGCCGCCAGCCGTGCGCCGTATGCCGTGCGCCGTGCGCCGTATGCCGTGTGGCCGGGTCGCAGGCGGGCGGGACGGCAGGGGGCGGCGGCTAGACTGCCCAGACGGGCAGGGGTGCTCCGGTTCGCAGTGGTGCGCGTGGGTGCCTCCGTGCCGTAGCCCCTTGTTCCGAGAACCCTGCGTCCGCTCCACCCGCCGGGCAGCCCGAAGGAAGCCCATGCGTCGACGTCACGCCCGCCCCGTCGCGGTGGCGGCCCTCGGCGTCCTCGCGCTGGGCTCGGCGGCTGCCTGCACGGCGGACTCGTCAGCCACCGCACCCACCGCCGGCACTTCCCCGCGAGTGACACCGGCGGCCGTGAGCACCACGCCCGCGGTCGAGCCGCTCGTCGTCGACGCCGTCTTCGACCACACGAGCCTCGACCCGACGCAGCAGTTCAACCGGACCGGGGCGATGGTGACGCACGCGCTCTACGAGACGCTGACGAGCCTCGACCCGGAGGACCCGACGAAGGTCGGCTCTGGCCTGGCCGACTACACCCTCTCGCCGGAGGGGCGCTGGCTCACCTTCCGGCTGCACAAGGGCGTCCGCTTCTCCGACGGCACGCCGATGACGACCGACGACGTGCTCTTCACGCTCGAGCGGGCCGAAGGACTGGGCGGCCCGGTGTCCTCGCTCCTCGGCCAGGTCTCGTCCGTCAAGGTCGACGACCGCACCTTCACGCTGAGCTCGCCGTCGTCGAACTTCGCCCTGCCGGCGATCCTCGCCAACCCGGCGTTCGGCATCCTCAACAGCACCGTCGTCAAGGCGAACGGCGGCACGATCGGTCCCGGCGACACCGCAACCGGCTATCTCACCACCCACTCGGCCGGCTCGGGCCCCTACGTCCTCGACAGCGTGCGCGGAGCCTCCGAGGTGCGGCTCGCCCCGAACCCGCACTGGGCGGGCAGCCGGCCGAAGTTCCCCGAGCTCCTCGTCCGGAACGTCACGCCGGCGCGACAGCTGGCCGACATCCGGTCCGGTCATGCCGACGTCGCCCTCGACCTGTCGCCGGCGCAGGCGAGCGAGGTCGCCAGAGCCGGTGCCGACCCGACCGCCAGCCCGTCGGCGACGGCCGGCACCGCCGTGCCAGCGATTCCCGCGACCCCCGCCGTCACCGTGAAGACGATGCGCTCGAGCACGCTCGTCTACCTGGCACTCGACCGCGACAAGGCCGTCAACGCCTGGACGGCCAACCCCGACTTCGCCGAGGCCGTCCGCCTCGGCCTCGACCGGATCGCCCTGGCGGGCGACGCGCCAGGGTCCGAGCCCGCCGCCGGCCTCGTCCCGGCCGGCATCGTCGGCGCGCTCAAGGACGTCGTGCCGCAGCCGAGCCCGAGCGGGACGTCCACGGCTCCCGGCTCCTCGACCGGAACCCCGACCCCCGCGACGAGCGCCTCGGCCACGCCGACCACGCCCACCACGTCCTCAGCGCCGGTGACGTCGGCGACCGGGCCCACCGGGGCACCGAGCGCCGTCGTCACGACGGGAGCCGACGGCATACCCACCCCTGTCGTGACGCTGCCCATCGTGCCGCCGCGCCACCTCGCCGCCGCGCGGGCGGCGCTCAAGCGCTCGGGGTATGCCGGCCAGCCGATCCCGCTGTCGTATGCCGCCGACCTGCCGATCCAGGGCCTCCCGCGGACCGCGCTCGCGACGGCGGTGCGCGACCAGCTCGCAGAGGTCGGGATCAAGGTGCACCTGAGCCCGGCGCCCGCGCGCGAGGCGGCCGCGGCGTACCGCGAGGGGCGCACGGCATTCGGGCTGTGGAGCTGGAGCCCCGACTACCTCGACCCGGCGAACTACCTGGCGTTCGCGCCCGGCGAGCTCATCGGGTCGCGCGCCGGCTGGGCGCGAGGCGCGGACCCCGCCATGGACGACCTCACGCAGGCCGCGAGGGCCTCGGTCGGTGACGACCGGGCGGCTGCGTATGCCGCGTGGCAGCTCGCGATGAACGCGCGCAGCCCCTTCGTCCCCCTCCTCCAGCCGGCGACGCGGCTGGCGACCGGTGCCCGGGTCGACGCGGCGCCGGGCAACCCGGTGTGGACGCTGGACCTGAGCCGCCTCCGCTGACGAGAGGCGGATCGCGGAGCAGCTGTCAGTCGCGCTGCACGTGGTACACGATGGTCTGCACGCGAATCCTGCCGTCGGCGAAGACGAAGGTGTCGATGCCGTCCTCGACCCTGGAACCCGCACTCCTGGCCGCCCACTCGAGATACAGGACGTCGTCGGCGAAGGTGGTGGCGAGGTTCCAGTCGGCGTTCGGGACGTCCGACAGGAGCTGGGTGAAGACCTCCCGTGCCCCGTCAAGCCCTCGGAGGACCTTGCCCTGGACGATGAAGAGCGAGTCCTCGCTGTAGTCCTCGAGGATGCCGTCCAGGTCGCCGGCTCCCAGGACCTGGCCGTGGTGTGCGAAGACCTCTTCAGGAGTGCGCGACATCGGGCTGCCCTCTCTTCCCTCTTCGGACTGGGGCGACATGGCGATTGTCGCACCGGGGAATCGGGGGCAACGGCGTTTTTGCTGCCTCCCGTCAGAGCACGGAGGCGGTCGGGCTGTCAGTCGACGCAGAGGCAGAAGGGATGCCCGGCCGGGTCGAGGAAGACGCGGAACGACGTGCCGGGCTGGTGCTCGTGCTTCGTGGCGCCGAGCGCGAGGACCTGCGGCTCGGCTGCGTCGAGGTCCTCGACCATGACGTCGAGGTGCATCTGCTGCGGCGCCGACTGGGCCGGCCACCGCGGCGGCGTGTAGTCCTCGACCTGCTGGAAGCAGATGCACTGGCCGGTGGAGGTGTCGCGGATCTCGGCCCAGCCGTCGGAGGTCTTGACCGACCAGTCGAGCAGGGTGCCGTAGAAGGTGCCGAGCGCGGCGGCGTCGGGGCAGTCGATGACGAAGCTGGGGTAGCGGGCGATGGCCATGGACCCGACCGTAGCGGTGCTCGTGGCTACGCTCGGTGTATGAGCCGCATCTCCACCATGTCGTTCGCGTCGGTCTACCCGGCGTACGTCGCGAAGGTCGAGAGGAAGGGCCGGACGAAGGCCGAGCTGGACGAGGTCATCGAGTGGCTGACGGGATTCTCGGAGGCCGAGCTGCAGCACCATCTGGAGGCCGGGACGACGTTCGAGCAGTTCTTCGCCGATGCCGAGCTGAACTCGAACGTCGCCCTCATCACCGGCACGGTCTGCGGCGTGCGCGTGGAGGAGGTGGAGGACCCGCTGATGCGCAAGGTCCGCTACCTCGACAAGCTCGTCGACGAGCTCGCCAAGGGTCGGCCCATGGTCAAGGTCCTGCGGGCCGAGGCCTGACCGCGGGCCCTCCGGCGTCAGGGCCGGTCGAGGGTCACCGGTTCGGCGCCGAGCAGCTCGGCCCGCGTCCGCGGGATGCCACTGGCTCCGCCCGGCTCCGGCTTGACGGCGAGGACCTGGTTGACGCCGAGCCGGTTGGACTGGAAGGCGAGGGCGGAGCCGGCCATGTAGAGCCGCCACACCCGGGCACGGCCCGCGCTCGAGAGCCGGACGGCCTCGTCCCAGCTCTCCTCGAGGTTGCCCACCCAGGCGCGCAGCGTGTCGACGTAGTGCTCGCGCAGCGACTCGACGTCACGCACCTCGAAGCCCGCCGACTCCAGCACGTCGACCGTCGTCGCGAGCGGGTGCAGCTCGCCGTCGGGGAAGACGTAGCGGTCGATGAACGAGGTCCTGTCGCCCTTGGGGTCCCCGGGAGGCCCGGGCCGGCGCGAGATCGCGTGGTTGAGGAGTCGCCCACCCGGCGCGAGGAGCGAATGGAGGTGTGCGGCATACGTGCTCAGCTGCGCGAGGCCGACGTGCTCGGCCATCCCGATGCTGGCGATGGCGTCGTACGGCCCGTCGGGGACGTCGCGGTAGTCCTGGACGCGGATCTCGACGCGGTCGCCGACCCCCTGGGCTGCGACGGCGTCGCGGGCGAAGGCTGCCTGCTCCTGCGAGAGCGTGACCCCCACAGCGGTCACGCCGTATGCCTGGGCCGCGTGGAGGACGAACGAGCCCCAGCCGCAGCCGACGTCGAGGACCCGCATCCCGGGGCGCAGCCCCAGCTTGCGGGCGACGAGGTCGAGCTTCGCGCGCTGCGCGTCCTCGAGGTCGTATGCCGTCGAGGGCGCCTTCTCGAAGTAGGCGCAGGAGTAGACCATCGACGGGCCGAGGACCAGGGCGTAGAAGTCGTTGCCGACGTCGTAGTGGTGCGAGACCGCTTTGGCGTCCCGCCGCCTCGCGTGCCGGCGGCCGGAGAGGTGGATCTCCTCGGCAGGCGGCCGAGGCGGTGGGCCCAGCGCGCCGAGCCGCAGGGCAGCCTTGGCGACGGCCGAGATGGTGTCGCGGCCGACGTGGACGCCGGGCCCGCGCTGCGGGTCGGCCAGCGCGTCGAAACGGCTCAGCGCGTCGAGGAGGTCGCCCTCGATCCGGACGTCTCCGGACACGTAGGCGCGGGCGAAGCCCAGCTCGTTCGGCGCCCAGACCAGGCGGCGCAGGGCGCGGCGCGAGGTGAAGCGGACGACGACGGGAGCGTCCGCCGGACCCAGGGAGCTGCCGTCCCAGCAGTCGATGCGCACCGGGACCTGCGTGGCCAGGGCGGCGTCGACCACCGGTCGGAGCACTGCGGCGACGTCCATCCGACCTCCTGACGCGGGTGCGGGCACCTGCTGCTGCGGGGCCCGCTCAGGCGTGCTGGTCGGGGACGGACTGGGGTTGCACGGACCACTCCGCGGGCTCGTCGTCCGTGTCGCGGTCGGCGTCCTCCTTCGTCTCGTGCACCTTGCCGGGCTTGTGGTGCTGCGGCGCGTAGACGGTGTAGAGCTGCATCGGCTCGTCGCCGATGTTGGTGACGTTGTGCCAGCTGCCGGCCGGCACGATCACGCACCAGCCGTCGGTGACCTCCTGGTCGAAGGTCAGCTCGTCCTTGGCGGGACCCATCTGCGCCCGACCGCGCCCTGCGTCGAGCCGGATGAACTGGTCCGTCGCGGGGTGCTGCTCCAGCCCGATGTCACCGCCGACCGGGATCGACATGAGCGTGACCTGCAGGTACTTGCCGCTCCAGGCGACAGTGCGGTAGTTGCGGTTCTGGAGCGTCTCGCTCTCGATGTCGAAGGACTGAGGACGGGGGCCGATGTCTTCGATGCTCATGCTCCGACGGTAGCCCCGCGCGGCCGTGCGTGGGGTGACGGTCTGGCCGCCCCACTCCTCCGGCTCGACGTCGACCAGCGTCTGGCCCAGCACCCACTGGTGCCCGAAGGGGTCGTCGATCGTGGCCTGCCGCTCGCCGTACTCCCAGTCGTGCGGCGGGTCGACCAGGACTGCTCCTCCCGCCAGGGCCATCTGCACCACGCCGGCGACGTCGGCGACCTTGAGCATCACCTGGTGCGAGCGACCCTGCTCCGGCGTCCGCCGACCGGGGCGGACCTCGGCAACGACCAGCTCGGCCGCCGGCCCGTCCGGCAGGCCCAGCTGCGAGCGATGCCCGTCGCCGATGCGGACGTGCTCGACGAACCCGAGGACCTCCGTGTACCAGGTCACGGCCGCGCGGACGTCGGCCACGGTCAGCACCGGCGTGACCCGCGCGTGCGGCGCCGATCGGTTTCTGAGCACGGCGTCAGCCTAGGAGACCGGCCGGCTGCCGCGTCGCGAACCGGGCGCGTCACCGGCCGGCGAGCTCGGCCACCATCGGGGCGAGTCTGTCGGCGCCCTCGGCGCCCAGCACGAAGTAGGAGTAGCCGATCTCCTCGCGCCGTCGCTGGATCTCCTCGGCGGCAGCTGCCGGGTCGGCCGGGAGGACGGCCAGCGAGTCCGCTTCGCGCAGCGCGGTCGCATCGGTGTCTCGTGCGGAGGCCATGAACGGCGCGACCAGGTCGCCGACGACCGGAACGTGCAGTGCCAGCTCGACGTCTCGCGCGGCTTGCACCTCGCGGGCCAGCGCGGCGACCGTGGCACGGCTGTCGCTGGCGACGGCTGCGATGGTGACCGTGTCGGCGAGCTCGAGGGCGAGTGCTCGGGCCCTGGGACCACGGACGGCCATGACGACCGGCGTGTGGGCGCCGGCGCCGTCCAGCTCCCCGAGTGCGGTCACCGTCTCGCGGACTCGGGCGAGGCGCTCTCCCGGTGACGCCACCGGCATGCCGAGGTGTCGCAGCTCGTCCTCGATGCCGGGCCGCCCGGTGCCGATGCCCATCTCGAAGCGGCCCTCGGTGAGCACCGACATCGAGTGCGCCTCCCATGCGGTGCTCCAGGCAGGGCGCAGTGGCGAGGCGTAGACCCAGGTGCCGACACGCAGGTTCGTCCAGGCCGCCGCCATCGCGAGGGTGGGTGCAGGTGCAGGCTGCCAGTGCGGGACGTCGGGCACCAGCAGGGTCGAGTAGCCGCCGTCGGCGATGCGCTGCACCTGGTCGCGCCACGTCGGCACGTCGGTCAGCACCGGGGCGACGACTCCGAACCGGAACGGTCTGGTCATGTCGAGACTTCCTTCGCGATCTGTGGTTTCGGCAGGGTCCGCCGTCTCCTCCTGTCACCAGCACGACGAACGGGGCAACCCGCATACGACGATGTCGCCCTCCGAGTCAGGGCACCAGAGGCAGACTGGCGAGAGAGGAAGGGAGCCGGGATGCCAGAGCTTGTGGTCGACTTCATCACGTCACTCGACGGATACGCCTCCGCCGAGGGCTGGCCGGGCTGGTGGGGGTTGGAGGGGCCGGAGTACCTCAAGTGGCTGGGCGAGAGCCCGGAGGGTGACTACGTCGTCCTGATGGGGGCGAACACCTACCGGCTCATGCACGCCTTCACGAAGGACGGCGAGCCGGGGACCGACGTGCTCACCGGCATGGACAAGGTGGTCTTCTCGAACACGCTGGCCGAGCCGCTGGAGTGGGAGAACTCGACCTTGGTCGCCGGGGACGCCGTCGCGGCCGTGCGCGCGATGAAGCAGGACCGCGGCAGGTCGATGCGCACGATCGGGAGCCTCGCGCTGTGCCGGTCCCTGCTCGAGGCCGGGCTCGTCGACCGGTTCCGGGTCGTGATGTTCCCCGTCATCACCGGAGCCACCGGCCGGGAGCGCATCTACGACGGGTACCCGGACGTCGTGCTCGACATGGTGGACAGCCGCACCTTCGACGGTCGGATCCAGCTGGTCGAGTACGTGCCGACGGTGCTGGACGGCCCACCGGTCACTTCTTCGCCTCCCAGCCAGCTCTGAAATCCCGTAGCTACTGTCTGCCCGGCAAGCCGTTCCGGGCCTTGGAGGACGCATGTCGAACAAGGGCGCAGGGTTCGTGACCGCCACCGCGCTGCTGGTGCTCACCGGCTGTGGAGCGGGAGCGGCCTCCCCACCTGCCACCTCCTCCACGGCGCAGCCGGGCACGGTGCAGCCCGGCACGGTGCAGCCCGGCACGGTGCAGCCCGGCACGGAGCCCGCGGCGAAGGTGCCGTCGGCGACGGTGACCAAGCTGCTCGTGTTCGTCGTCGAGAACCACTCGCTGGACCAGATGCGCGAAGCCATGCCCTACACGACGGGACTGGGGAAGCAGTACGCGGTCGCGACGAGCTACCAGGCGGTGACTCACCCCTCGCTGCCCAACTACCTGGCGATGACCGGCGGCAGCACGTTCGGCATCACCGACGACGACCCGCCCTCCAGCCACACGACCGACCAGCCGTCCGTGTTCGGCCAGGCGCTGTCGCTGGGCAAGACGGCGAAGGTGTACGCCGAAGGGATGCCGGGCAACTGCGCGACCGAGGCTTCCGGACAGTACGCCGTCAAGCACAACCCGTGGGCCTACTACCTGACCGAGCGCTCCTCCTGTGCCAAGTACGACGTGCCCGCCACCGAGCTGAGCAAGGACGTCACCAACGGACGGCTGCCCAACGCCGGCATGGTGGTTCCCGATCTGTGCAACGACGCCCACGACTGTGATCTCTCGGTCGCGGACCAATGGCTCCGGACCCAGGTCGGAACGGTGATGTCCGGCCCGGACTGGCGCAGCGGCCATCTCGCGGTCGTGGTCACCGCCGACGAGGATGACCACCACCAGAACAACCTCGTCCTGACCGCCGTGGCCCACCCCTCCGTGCACGGCGTGGTCACCACGCCGCTGACCCACTACTCGCTCGCCCGGCTCTACAGCGAGGTCCTCGGGGCCAAGCCGCTCGCCGAGGCCGCCACCGCGCCCTCCATGGCCACGGCGTTCGGGCTGAAGCTCTCAGGTCGTTGAGTCTCTCGTGGCTGTCAGCGCTACGCGTCGCGGCGACCCTCCTGAGCCCTGGGCGTGCTGGGGTGGATGGTCTCTCCCCGCCCGAGCATGGCCACGAACTGCTCGATGCGCCGGCGTCGGGTCTGGGCACGCTTCGCGGTCTCGACGCGGTAGAGTACGGCGTAGCGGTTCCTGCCGTCGAGGTTCTCGAACATCGTCCGCGCGGCGGGGTCTGAGTCGAGGGCCGCGGCGAGGTCCGCCGGCACCTCGATGCTCGCCGGTCCGGCGTACGCGGCGTCCCACCGTCCGTCAGCCTTGGCGCGCTCCACCGCGGCGAGTCCGGACGCCTGCATGCGGCCTTCGGCCGTGAGCCGCTCTGCGATCGCGACGTTGCGCTTCGACCACCCGCTGCGCGGAGTGCGCGGTGTGAAGCGCTGTCGGTAGCTGTGCTCGTCACCGCCGCGGACCTGCCCGTCGATCCAGCCGTGGCACAGCGCCTCCTCGAGCGCCTCGTCGTAACTGAGGCTCGTGGGCGCGGCGGCGCCCTTCTTCGCCAAGATCAGCCACACGCCGGGGTCATCAGCGTGGTGCTCGTGGAGCCAGGCATGCCACGCGGCTGCGTCCGCGACCGTCAACGCGGGCAGCTCGTCACTCACGCGTCCAACCTTGGCACGCGGGACGCCGGGGGGCTGGCTGCGCGAGGCAACTGCCTGGTTCTTTGTTGTGCAGGGCAGATGGGGCGGGTGGCTGCTAGCGTCGTTCCCGGCTGCCGTCCCGGTCCACGAGTTCGGAACCGGGCACAACGCGTCGGCGCGCGAAGTCTCGCGTGCGGCGTTCGTTGTGACCCATCGGCATCCTGAGGTCTCCATACGGGAGACCTCGCTGACCAGAAGAGGCAACACCAGTGGCAACAGGCACCGTCAAGTGGTTCAACAGCGAAAAGGGCTTCGGCTTCATCGAGCAGGACGGCGGCGGCGCCGATGTCTTTGTTCACTACTCGGCCATCGAGAGCGGCGGCTACCGCGAGCTGCAGGAAGGCCAGAAGGTCGAGTTCGATGTGACGCAGGGTCCGAAGGGACCCCAGGCCGAGAAGGTCAGGGGCATCTGACCCACTGAGACATCACCGGGTGACCCCGGTTCCCGGCGAATCCCCCGACCAGACGGTCGGGGGATTCGCTGTTGCACTGGCCAACGGCTTCTCGGGGTGCTTGGCTGCCATGAGGGGCAGTCTGCGGGGCTGTCGCTCCAGGGCGTGAGGAGATGCCATGAAGGCGGTCCGGCTGCACGAGTACACCAAACGTCCCGTGGTCGAGGACGTTCCGGAACCGACGCTCGACAGTCCGCTGGACGTCATCGTCGACATCGGCGGCGCCGGCCTGTGCCGGACGGACCTGCACATCGTCGAGGGTCAGTGGGCCGAGAAGAGCAACGTCACCCTCCCCTACACGCTGGGCCACGAGAATGCCGGCTGGGTGCGCGAGGTGGGCTCGGCGGTGGAGCACGTGGCGCCCGGCGACGCCGTCATTCTGCACCCGTGGGTCACCTGCGGGCTCTGTCGCGCATGCCGCGCCGGGGACGACGTGCACTGCGAGCACAGCCAGTTCCCCGGCATCGACACCGACGGCGGCATGGCCGAACGGATCCGCACCTCCGCCCGGTCCGTCGTCAAGCTCGCCCCGGGGGTCGAGCCGGCTGCAGTGGCCGCGCTCGCGGACGCCGGCCTCACGGCATACCACGCGGTGAGGAAGGCCGTCCCGCTGCTCTTCCCGGGCTCGACGTGTGTCGTGATCGGCGCAGGCGGCCTGGGACACATCGGGATCCAGGCCCTGCGCGCCATGAGCGCCACCCGGATCGTCGTCCTCGACCCCAACCCCGCGGCCCTCGCCCTCGTCTCGGAGATGGGCGCTGACGAGACGGTCCTCGCCGACGGCAGCCAGGTCGACAAGGTGCTCGAGCTGACCGACGGCAACGGCGCCGAGGTGGTGCTCGACTTCGTCGGCGAGCGGGGCGCCGAGAGGGATGCCTGGGCCATGACGCGGCGCGCCGGGAGCGACTTCGTCATCGGCTATGGCGGCACCCTGGAGATCCCCACCATCGACATCATCTCGACCGAGCGGAACATCATCGGCAACCTCGTCGGCACCTACAACGACCTGGCCGAGCTCATGGCCCTCAACGCCGCGGGCAAGGTGACGATGCACACCCGCACGTACCCGCTCGACGCCGTCAACGAGGCGATGGACGACCTCGAGGCCGGACGCGTGCGCGGGCGGGCGATCCTCGTCCCCTAGCAGGGGTTTGGGCCGGATGCGGGCTCCTGTCGCGGTGAGGTGCGGCCTAGTCGCGGCGGTGGCTGGCCGCCACGGCGAGCTCGTCGACGAGGTCGTTCATCTCGTGGCCGGAGTGACCCTTCACCCAGTGGAAGGCGACGTCGCCGCGCTCCTTGACGGCCAGCACGAGCGGCTCCCACAGGTCCCGGTTCGCGACCGGCTTCTTCGCCGAGGTGGTCCAACCGCGCTTGAGCCACCCGTCCCACCACCGGTCGCGGAAGCAGTTCACGACGTACGTCGAGTCGCTCACCACGACCAGCGGGCCCGGGAGCGCGGTGACGGCTTCCAGTGCCGCGCGGATCTCCATCCGCTGGTTCGTGCTCGGTCGCTCCGAGCCCGACGCGAAGCGGTCGCGGTCGATCGCCCAGGCCCAGCCGCCCGGGCCAGGGTTCCCCGAGCACGCGCCGTCGGTGTAGACGAAGGTCGCACCTTCTGGAGCGACCATCGCTGGCTTCGGCGCCCGGACCTTGCCCGCGGTCTTGGCGGCCGGCGCCCGGGACGGCGTCGATGGTGGGGTCGTCAGCCCCGGGAGCGCGAGCTCGGTCCGGCACACGGCGTGCACCCAGCCCGTGGCCTTGCTGCTGGCACCGACGATCTCGTCGCCTGCTCGGATCGGCTCAGCACAACGCATACAGCGTCCCGGGAACTTGGCCAGCACAATTCTCCTCGAAGCTCGGTCGACGCGGCGACCGCGCGGATGGCGGCCCGCACATGCGGACACCGAAGTGCAGGTGTGAGCGTAGTGACCGTCACCGGGACCCCTGACGGGACCTCTACGCGTCCGGCTCGTGGTCGGCCTGGTCATCGACCGTGAGCACGATCAGCGGACTGTGCTCCAACATCTCCGGTATGTCGGTTCGGCGCCAGCGCCTGGCGGCGGCCTCGATGTACGGTCGACGCTCGTCCGGGTCGGTCACCACGCGCGCCGTCGCAGCGACGTCGGCGACGACCGACTGCTTCAGGTGGATCACGACGTGCGGGTCGGCCTTGATGTTGTGGATCCAGTCACGCGTCCGATCGGCCCGAGGCATGCCGGTGATGAACAGCTGGTCGTCTTCGCTGTGCAGGAAGATCTCGATGCGTCGAGGCTGGCCGGTTCGCCGGCCGGTCGTCGTCAGGTCGATGAGCTGGCTGTGGTGCAACGCTGCCCGGATGGATCCACTCACACGACGAGCATGACCCATGGGGCGACCCTTTCGCCTTCCTGACCCGTAGAGCTCCACGGAGAACTCGCGCATAAGGGTCGACGGCTGGGCTCCGCCCAGATCCAGGGACGTGGATCGCGGGTGCGCGCATGATGGGCCCATGGCCGACGAGCCGAGCATCGAGCCCGAGCCGGACCGGGAGCCGGAGCCGGAGCCGGACCCGGGGGCGCGGCGCGGGCCGGAGCCGGGGGCGCGGCGCGGGCCGGAGCCGGGGGCGGGGGCGCGGCGCGGCGCTGGTTCGGGACAGACGGGTCCCGTTGCTGGGCCCGAAAGCTACCGGTGGCCTCTGGCCGCCCTCGTCGCGGTCATCCTTCCGCAGGTCCTGGTGCCGGCGAAGATGCGCGAAGGACCGCCGGTCGCGGTGCCGGTGATCGAAGGGGTGGTGGTGCTCATACTCCTTGCCGTGGCGGCGAAGCCGGGACCCGTCCCGCGGGCTGCTCGTCCCCTGGTCCTGGCCCTGGTCGCCATCTTGATCGCGGCGAACACCGGCGCCGCAGCCCATCTCGTGGCACTCGTGCTGCGAAGCACCCCGCCAGGCGAGACGCCACCCACCGTGACCCAGCTGCTCGTCACCGCGGTCACCTTGCTCGCCACCAACGTCGTCACCTTCGGGCTGCTCTACTGGCAGATCGACGGCGGCGGCCCGGATGCCCGCCGGGAGGGACCTCGCCGCTACCCCGACTTCCAGTTCCCCCAGACCGGCACCGAGGGACTCGCAGCGGCCGACTGGCAGCCACGCTTCCCGGACCACCTCTACGTCGCGTTCACCAACGTGGTGGCCTTCAGCCCGACCGACACACTTCCCCTGACCCATCGCGTCAAGGGGTTGATGGCCGTGCAGTCGATGATCTCCCTGGGAGTCCTCGCCGTCGTGCTCTCCCGCGTCATCAACATCCTCCCGTCGTGAGCGGGGCCGCGCGCGGGGCCTGGTGTGGCCGGCTTTCCTTGTCTGTGAAGCATTCTCGGCCGTCGACCGCGCCAAGCGTCCTGACTGAACCGACTCAGAGCATCAGGGGCTGAGCGTCACAGGAAGGTGCTCGTAGCCGCGCAGGATGCGGGTGCTCCGGCGTACGGCGCCGTCCTCGACCCGTGCGTCGGGATACCGCTCGAACAGTGTCCGCAGCCCCATCTCGCCCTCCATCCGGGCCAGGGACGCTCCCAGGCAGAAGTGCCGACCAGCGGAGAACGAGAGGTGCTCGCGGGCGTTCGGCCGGGTGACGTCGAACGTGTCCGGCTCCGGGAAGACCTGGGGATCTCGGTTCGCGCCGGCCAGCAGTGCCACCATCACCGATCCGCGCCGCATCGGGACGCCCGCGACCTCGGTGTCGGCCATGGCCATGCGTCCGGTGATGAGCACCGGCGGGTCGAGCCGCAAGACCTCTTCCACGGCGTTGGGCCATAGGTCGTCCCGCTCGGCGAGCAGCCTGCGCTGCTCGGGGCTGCTCGCGAGCAGCGCGATGCCGTTGCCGAGCAGGTTGACGGTGGTCTCGAAGCCGGCCGCGAGTACCAGCCCCGCGGTGGACCTCAGCTCGACGTCGGTGAGGCCGACGCCGTCCTCTTGAGCGGCGACGAGCTGACTGAGCAGGTCCTCGCCCGGTCGCCGTCGCAGGCTCTCGAGGTGCTGCCCCAGCCACTGGTCGAACTCGCGCAGCGCGGACTCGACGTGGCGGAACGTGTTCCAGGAGAGCCCGAGGTCGAGGCTGGGCGCCGCCGCTGCACCCAGCTCGAGCACCTTCTCGCGGTCGCGTTCTGGGATGCCGAGGATCTCCGCGATCACGGTGACCGGCAGGAGGCTGCAGTACGTCTCGACGAGGTCGACAGCATGTCTCGGGTCGATCTGGTCGAGGAGCTCGGTGGCGATCTGCTGAGTGCGGCCGCGCAGCCTCTCGACCGCCCGGGCGGTGAAGACCCGCGACACGAGCTTGCGGTAGCGGGTGTGGTCAGGCGGCTCGGTCACCAGCAAGGAGGGCGGGGTGAGGGGTCCTAGCGGCGCGTCCTGCATGGCCCACACCTGCAGCCGAGCAAGGGTGTTTCCCCCGTCCACTGGAAGGCGGCGAGCGCCGGCATCAGGGTTGGACAACACCGCGCGCGCCGCAGCATGGTCCGCGGTCACCGAGGCGAACCTGCCCCGGTAGAACGGGGTGTGCGCGCGCAGCTCGTCCAGGACCGGCTCCAGCGCTGCTCGCTCGCCGGACTGCGTGGCCACGAACATGCGGCCATGCAGGTCGCCCTGCTGGGCCGATCGCCGCAGGGCGGTGCGAGGCAGGGCGTGACCCAAGGACCAGCGCACGGCAGCGCGGGCCAGCGGGGCAGGGGTGAGCTGAGTCAGGCTGGACCTCCCGGGACGTGGCGGTCCACCCATCTTGCCTCGCTTCTGGAGCCCGGACCTGTCGCCGGCGAAAAGCGAGCGTGCGGCCCGCCTTTCGGCGGTCAGACGCAACCAGTCAATGGACGGCTGTCACCGCTCCTCGAGGCTCGAGAACGTTCGCCCGGTCGCGCGTGATCAGCGACGTGAAGCCACCATGTCCTCCGGACCACGGAAGGATCCATGGGCACAGCCTGGCAGCCCCAGCGCGGAGTCCACTTCGTCACTTGACAGGTAGCCGGCGTGCTCTGCCACTCGGCTGATCACGTCATCGAGGAGTTCGATCTCCTCGAGCAGCTGATGGTCGACGAGGTCGTGCCGCGGCGGTGCGGGATCATCCGTGCCCTGAACGTGAGGGGTGCCTTCTGGCATGGGGTCGTCTCCTCTTCAGCCACTCCGTGTGGCCGTCCTGTCGCGCACAGGAGCGCCCCGTCCCACTTGGTGCCGAGGAACCGCTCCCTGCGACGGAGCCGCAATCTCCGACGACCGGATGGTCACGAACGATCGACTGGTCAGCTCGCATCGCCGATTGAGCGCCTAGCTGGCCTGTGACGCCATTCCTGCCTGAAGGGCAGACTTCCATGAGGTGATGTCGGGCCGCTTCCGGAGCAGCGCTCGGCGCTCCCGCTCGGTCATGCCTCCCCAGACCCCGAACTCGGTCCTGCTGTCCAGGGCCTCGGCCAGGCACTGCGCTAGCACCGGGCACGTCTTGCAGATCGCCTTGGCCTGATGCTGGGCCTTGCCCCGGACGAACAGCGCCTCAGGGTCTTGGCCGACACAGTTGGCCTCCTTGGCCCACTCGTCCACCCACAGATCCAGCGTTGCGACAGCACTCATGACAACCACCCCTCCCCGGCCCGGCGCCTCCCATGACTACCGAGCCGACCCGAGCCGTCCCACCGGCCCCGATCATGCGGACCCCCACAGGCCCAAGAAGAGACACTACGAACGCAGACTCCGTCCTGATATAGCCCATTTGGACCGTTTTGCGGAGCAAGTGACTAGTCACCTGGGCCGAGTTCTGGTAATCACCCCAGTCGGCTGCCGAGCGCTCTGCAGCTTCGAGCCGACGTGGAACGGACGCGGAGCCGGGACTGTGGCGTCCGTCGTCCTCGCCCGCCTTGCGGCGGATAGACGCGTGCAGCGGCATCCACCCGTGCGTCTTCGGCCAGCGCGCCTGATCTGTTGCCGATCGGCCCAGGCGATACCTGGCCCGCATCTCGCACGGACCGTCGGCTCATCGATCGCGTGCCAGAGGGGGGACCGGAGGTCAACGTAGGCTCCCCCTCATGGCTGAGTCTCCTCGAATCACGTACGTCCTCATCGACGGGGAGAACATTGACGCCACTCTCGGTACCTCGATCCTGGGACGGCGACCTCGGCCCGACGAGCGTCCGAGGTGGGAACGGCTGTTGCAGTTCGCGACGGAGCTGTGGGGGCAGCCGGCAGCCGGGCTCTTCTTCCTCGCCGCAAACAACGAGCTTCCGATGCCGTTCGTCCAGGCGTTGATGGCTATCGGCTACCGACCCGTCCCGCTTTCAGGAGCTGCGGGCGAGAAGGTGGTCGATATCGCCATCCAGCGGACCCTGACCGAGATTCGTCGACGCCGTGCCGACGTGCTCTTGGTCAGCAACGACGGCGACTTCGTCGGCCAAGTGGGTGACCTGCTGGACGGTCGGCGAGTGGGCGTTGTCGGGTTTCAGGAGTTCCGCAGCAGCGCGTTCTTGGAGTTGACGGCCCAGGGTCTAGCCACCTTCGACCTCGAGTACGACGTGCAAGCTTTCAGAGAGTCACTGCCGCGGATACGAGTCATTGCCATCGAGGATTTCGACCCGGCCGACTTCCTCTGACGGGATAGCGCCCAGCACCCACGACCAGGATCGAACCTTTCCGCCCGCGCGTGAACTCAGCCACGACCTACACACCGATGCATGGAGCCATCCCGTCAACTGCGGGCCACGCCGACACGCGGCAGTGTGACGCGGTCCACGCGACAGTTGGCGAGTCACTACCGCGACATCACAAGACGTGATGAGCGATGAGTTTGTTCAGGTATGCCACATCGGTCCTGCCGCTGAACTCGAACTTGACCTTGCCCAGTCCTGAGAACCAGAGCTCGAGCTCGGCGTCGAGGTCGAAGGTGCCCGCGGTCTCGACCGAGAATGCTTGGATCTTGACGAGGGGGAGGAAAGTGAAGTCCTTCTTCTTGCCGGTGATGCCCTGAACGTTGACTGCGATGCGCTTGCTTGTTAACACGACGTGATCGCGCATGCCTTTGAGGCAGCGAACGCTTGCTCTCCCTCGATCAGTAGGGGTCGATCTGACCAGCGACCTGGCTGTAGTCGACCTGATTGAGCTTGATGTAACTCGCGTTCTGGAAGTCGATCATGGGGAACCCTGACTGGGTGAACTCACAGACTGCAAGTTGCGGCGCGTGGTCACGTGACCCCCGCACTGTGTCATTCCGAGAAGGGCGCCAGCAGCAGGCTGGGCAGCCATGAGGGCTGCAGCAGGACTGCAAGCGCGAGCAGGACCAGGCCGAGGCCAGCGGCACGGCCCACCTCGCGGCCTCGGCGGCCGACCTTCTCGTAGATCATCAACGCGGTCAGCGCACCCATCCAGGCGAGGTGGGCGACGCCGGCGGCGAACATCAGCAGCATCAGGGCCCAGCAGCACCCCAAGCAGAAACCACCGTGCCTGACCCCGAGTTCAAAAGCGTGGCGCGGCCCCCTCCGGTAGTAGCGCGTCATGAACATCGCGGGATGGCGGCACTTGTCCAGGCAGCGGTCCTTGAGTCCCGTGAACTGGAACAACCCGGCGGTGAGGAGGACGGTGCCCGACACGAGCCAGGGTCGCTCCGCCATCCATGGGGTGGCATCGACGGTGCGATGCACCGCGACATCGGCGAGGAACGCCATGGCGCCGAACGCCGTCCAGACCAGCAGGTACCCGGCGAGCAGGCCCGCCAGCGCAGTTCCCGGCCGCTCTTGGCCCCGAGCCGCAACCCCGAACATGCGGATGAGGGGCAGACTCGACGGGAGCATCATGGCCGCCACCATCACCTGCCAGGCCAGCAGGAAGGCCAGCGACCCGACCCACAACGGCGGGCCGTGCTCGATCAGCGCGTCGTGGTGCAGCCGTGCGCCGAACCCGGTGGCCTCAGCGGCGACTGCCGTCGCCCAGGCGGCGATGATCGTGGCCGGCACGATGCGTGGCAGCCGAGCCCCCGTCGCTACCCGCGTGGTCACGACGAGTGGGTGATGTGGTAATCCGCCTGGATCGCGTTGCCCTGCTCGTTGCGCCAGACCATGTCGAACTGGGGCAGATTGACCTCCGCGTGGCTGGCCTTCGAAACGTAGGCGGGTGAGCCCGGGACGGTGGAGAAGAGGGAGTCGCGCAGGGTGGTGATCTTGGTGCCGCTCGGGTCGCGGAACGGCTGCATGTCGGCGCTGCCGAAGTCGCCCAGTCTCAGCGTCCCGGCCCCGTCCCGGACCTCGTGGGTGATCGGGATCCGGTCGGTGGTGACCACTTCGCCGACCAGACCCGCCAAGTCCGCCAGCGGACCGCCGAGCTTGCCGGAGTACGCGTCGACGATGGCCCGGAACTGCTCGTCGCTTGCCCCGTCGTCGACGTACATCGCGACCTTCCAGCTTCCGGGCTCGAGCACGTTGTTGGGGATGTACACGGCAAGGGCGAGGGACCGTCCGCTGACGTCGATCCCGCGGATCGTCCCCTTGTCGAAGTGGTAGGCGTTCATCGCGGAGCAGGATCCGTTGTCGGGATCCTCACCCACCCAGCACGGGCAGAGCACACCACAGGTGCAGACCTCGAGCAGGGTTCCTTCCAGGTCGTAGACGACCCCCTCCAGCGTCGTTGTCTCAGACATCACTCCTCCTGGCATATATGCGTCGATCCGGACCGATCGGATCCGCCAGGGGACCAGAATGCGCGGGGTCGGCCCGCGCCAACGGCATCGCGAGCTGGGTAGCGGCGGCCGCGGCAACGGCGGTCCTTGGATGCATGGAGGTTTGCCCGGGCGGGATCGCGGTGACCCTTCCAACGGCGTTCCAGAGGCGCCTCAGTGACGTCAGAGTCACCAACAATCGATTCTTTCACCAGGAGCCCGAGTGCGGAAGTAGCACCTTCGGGAGCCAACGCCCGTGCACGTGCCGCGAACACCCGAGCCTGGCCTGACACGATGCCCGGCGCGGCCAGGGCCAGGGTCTGGTCAGGGACATCCGAAGGTTTGCGCCCGGGCTTCCACTGATATCCAGCTGGATCCGGGCCAAGCGTCGGAGCTCGTCCTGCAGTCGCCCGTCGGGGTGGGCGCGTGTGAGCCGGCCGACCCATTCGGATGCGGTCGCGAGCAGGAGCCGGTGGCCGGCCTGGCGGGCGCGGATCGCGATGCCGCCGGTGGCGAGGTGGGTCTTGCCGGTGCCGGGCGGGCCGCGGAGGGATGTTCTCTCGTGCGGTGACGAAGTCGAGGGCGCCCAGGTCGCGGCGCAGTCCCCGGGCGTGGTCGAAGTCGAACTCCTCCAAAAGGTCGTGGATCCGCCCGGGGTAGCCGTCCGGGAGCGACACCGCAGCGAGTTGGGCCTTGGAGACTGTTGCGAGCTGGAACGGCCGGAGAATGGTCCTAAGCCCCCACGTGCGACACCCTGCCTAAAATCCGCTGCGGGTAGCCGCAGCGATCACACCATTCTCGGGGCAAACAGGGGACGTCGATGAGTCGAGCCATTCCACCGGTGCCAGGTTCGGCGCGCACTCTCACGATTGACAGGGCACGAAGCTTTCAACTGGCGTGGGGTCTGCTTCTCGACACCGTCGCTTCCAAGGCGTCGATGAAGTGGATTGTTCTGTGGATGCTGCCCGGGCTCGTCGTCTCGTGGCTCACCGGTCGATGGCTCATCGGCATCCTGCTGTCACTGGCGGTTGTATCCGGCGGTGTCGCCTGGTGGTGGTTCTTGATCCGCCGGTCGCTGCGCAAAGGCCTCGGGCCCGGCCAGACGGTCTCCACGGCGTATACGGACTGGGGCGAGTGGACAGTCACAGATGTCACGGGAACGGTCTCCCTGGCCCGAGGCTCGGCCGCGATGGTGAGTCGCACCCGGGACCGGGTGATGATCTGGTCGCGGACAGCATCCTTCGTATTGCCCACTGAATTAGTGACCGACGAGGACATCGCGTTCCTGGAGGGGCACGGCGACGCACCCACCTTCCTCGGCGCCCCTGGGCCGGTGCTGCCACTGAGCCTCGAGGTGACACCGCAGGTTCAGGGGAGAGTCACGGCGGCAGCTGCTCGGGTCCGCACCACATCGGCTGACACGCTGTTTCCATTTGTCCCACCGGCGCTGCTGCTGCCCATCGGTGTGGTGGCCGAGTCGCTGTTCTACCTGGCCCTCGCGGGCGTCTTTCTCCTCATCGGCGTCGCCAACTACCTGCAGACACGTCGGGCTGCCCGCATCGCCTGCCGCGCGCAGTACCCGGTCGGGATGACGATTCGCGCACAGGTGACTCAGGAGCACCTCGTGCTGCAGGCCCGGCAAGGAACGATTCACGTACGTTGGAGCGAGTACATCGCTCGGCGACTGACCAGGGACGCGGTGCTGCTGCGGCGGGATCGCCGCCGGGCGCAGACAACCCTCGTGCTTCCGCGAGACCTCTTCACAGATGACGCCCTCGCCGAGATCGCACGATCAGTGCCACGCGAGTACTAGGCCGGCGAGTTACGAGCGTCCGCCTCAGGGCGAGTGGACCTCAAGCGCGGCGGATAGACGCGTCAGGCGTCTCGTCCCTCCACGCAGGAAGTTCGTCCGCAACCGTGACCGCTCTCCTGTCTGTCTTCGGGACCGGGCCCGGGACGGCGGCGGAGGCAGCGACTACCTGTAACACGGCGCTGGCCGGTACAAGTGCGCGCACCGCGCCGGGGACCGGGAAGACGGTCGCGCTCACCTTCGACGACTCACGGGCGGAGTACATGCCGGCAGTCTTGGCGGTCCTGCGCAAGTACAACGTGCGCGCCACCTTCTTCAACGTCGGCAAGTACGACGCCCGGATGCCCGCGGTGCTCAAGTCGGCTGCTGCGCAGGGTCACCTGATCGAGCCTCACACGTGGGACCACGCCTATCCGACTGCGGCCAACGGCTATTGGGCCGTGCCGTACCTGAGCAACCAGATCAAGACGACTGCTGCTCAGCAGCGCGCGGTCACCGGCAAGCCGTCATGCTTCTTCAGGCCTCCGGGGGGCCACATGAACAACGTGAACGCGGCGACGAAGCTCAACAACATGCGCACCGTGCTGTGGAGCGTCGACACCCAGGACTGGTCGCAACCGCCCTACCTGTCGGCGACCGCTCAGGCGGCGATCCTCAAGAAGGGCACCGACCTGCGCTACGCGAACCCCTCGCACCCGATTGTGCTCATGCATGCCGGAAAGGCATCCAGCGAGCCGGAAAGCAAAGTCTCGTCCTTCCGCGGCAACACCGTCGCCGCGCTGCCGAAGATCATCGCCTGGTACCAGGCCCGCGGCTACCGATTCGTCGCGATGGACGGCACTTCCGGCCTAGTCCGCTGAAGGGGCAACCCACTCCCGGGCCGACCCCGTCGCACAGGCGGGCCGTGTTCCACTAGGCGCGGTCTCCCATAGGCGACCGCCGCATCGACGGCATGTGCGCGGGTATCGTCGGGCGATGAGCCCAGGCGGCGGAAAGTCCGTGCCCGCGGCTAACCACGAGTGACACGATGAGGCATGGGAAACGTCGCTGGCGACCGACATTTGCCGACCTGGTCAGGGAACCGACGTGGTCTGAGACCGATGCCTCCAGCACGGGTCAGCACGCACCTCGGCCCGGCGGCTTCAACGCAGCTGGCGAGTTCTTCGACCTGGACGGCAAGAGCCTTCACCTCGTGTCGGAGGACGTGACAGAGGAGGAAGCCCAGGCCCTCCTTGAAGCAGAGGCTGGCGTCGTCATCGAGACGTGTGGGTGTGGCGGGTCCTACGGCGGCTGCACACCGCAATGGGTCCCCGATGAGCTGCTCCAGGGCCTGAAACAAAGCCCCGGCCCGCGATTCACGGGACGCCACGGCGCCCCGTCGTGGCTCGAGGTGTGGGCGAGCGACGAGCGCAAGGTCGTGTTCGCGCACGGCGACGTGGCTTGGGACGACGCACTGACCCGATCGAGCGTGCATGGGTCACGTCGTCCCCCGTGCTGATTGCGCACCGCGTGACTCGCCGGGTTTGATGGTCCGTATGCGCGTGGGCGTCATCCGCGGCCCGGGCCGGGCTGCCTTGGCGTGGCTCACGGCTCTCTCGATCGGCGGCCTCGCCGCCTGTGGCGCCGGCAGCGCGGCGAGCACCCCAGCCCGCACGAGTCGGCCGACGACCGGTCCGCTGGAGACACGTGTGCGCGTGTTGCAGATGAACCTGTGCAACAGCGGGCGCGCTGCCTGCTACGCCGGCGGTCGCGCCGTCAGCATGGCGGTGACACTGGCGCACGAGGATCGGCCGGACATGATCACCCTCAACGAGGTGTGCCGCGATGACGTTCGCGTCCTGAAGCAGGCGATGTCGATGGCGTGGCGTGGTGCCACGATCGCCGAGGCGTTCGCGTCCGCCAAGGATCGCCCCAGCCAGGCCCCGGTGCTGTGCCGGAACGGTCAGGAGTTCGGTGACGCCGTCCTCGTGATGGCTCCCTCGTCGAGCGCTGACGTCCGTACTGGCGTTTATCCGGTGCAAGACTCCAGCGACCCGGAGGAACGCGTCTGGGCGTGCATCGATCTGGCCAGACGGTTCTCTGCCTGCACCACGCATACGGCCAGCACGAACGCGACCGTCGCCCTCGAGCAGTGCCGATACCTGCTCACATCGGTGGTGCCGGGAATCCGCCGCCGCTCCGGCGGCGCACCCGCCATCCTCGGCGGGGACCTGAACCTCCCGGCTCGCAGTTCGCCTAGCGCACTGGCCTGCCTGCCAACCGGCTACCAGCACACCGACGACGACGCCGTTCAACACGTCGTGGCGAGTCCGGGCGCCGAGCTGCGATCGCGCTCCGTCATCGACATGCAGGGCACCACCGATCACCCCGGGCTACTGGTCGACCTTGCCTTCAATGCCCGGTGAGGACAGCTGAATCCGCGCGCTCCGCCCGGATTCACGTCAGATGGGAACGGCGCCTGGCGGCGAAGTGACGCACGTTCTGTGTGCGGGCGCCAAGGGTAAGCTTGCGCGTCCGTGAACCTGCTCGCAGGGCGAGCGCCGTCAGGCGGCCACCGCGATGGGCCATCTCGAGGCCACGAACCAGCATGCGCATCCGGAGAGCAGCCCGATCGCGGCGCCCCCGATCACGTCGATGGGCCAGTGCGCGCCGATGTAGAGCCGGTTGAGCGCCACCAAGCTGGCGAGGATCACGCCGACAACCCGTTGCGGCCATGTCAGCCAGGGCCACAGCGCCGTGACGAGGCCGACGGCGACACTCGTGTGGGCGGAGGGGTAGGCGTCGCCGTAGGGGTCCTTGGGGTAACCGTGCACGTCCAGCCCGACGATCGACGCGGTCGGTCGGGGTTGGTGGGCCAAGCGCTTGAGCGTCTGGGTGATCACCTCGGCGACCGCGACGCTGATGACGATCGCCCGCAACGCCTCCCATCGGGCGCCTCTTGCGGTGGCCATGATCCACCCGGCGAGGATGAGCCCGACCACGGCCAGGGGCACGGGCCGGAACAGGGGGTTGGCGACGGCCAGCACGGTCCCGAGGGGCGGGGGCGGGTCGTTGATCCACGTGACGAAACTGGTCTGCGCGTCGGCTGCTCCCGACTGCAGCGCCAACCACCACGTCGCAGCGATCACCAGCGCAGCCAACGTAGCCAGCACGCCGGACCTGGCCGGCGAGGGCACGGGCGTCACCGCGTGGGCGCCGCTCACCTCCATCGTGGCCTCCTCACGGGGTCTCCCCGATGCCGGAAAACCTACAGAAGTCCCCTCGTCGGCCGCAGCACGAGTTGTCATCCGTTCCGACCAGGGCGGGCGTGGCCGTCTGTGTGGCCGGTGACGACGGCGCGCGCTGCCGGCATGGACCGGTCTGGCTATGCGTCCGCGCAGCCATGCCCGACGTCCCGCAGGCGGCCTTGCTGCGCAGCTTCCTGTGCCGTTTCGTCACCTTCGTGGGGAGCGTTCACCGTACGGTGACCCCGTGGACGGGGGAATCGACGAAAAGCGCATGCGGCTGCGCTACGCCGGCGCCTGCCGGGTCTGTGGCGCGCAACTCCCCCAGGGCGCCGTGGCGGTCTACGAACGGACGACCAAGACAGTTCGCTGCATCAGCTGCGACGCGAGCACTCCGGTCGAGCCCGCCGCCGTCGGAGTCCGCGAGCCTGCTGCTGTGGGAGTGCTCGAGCCCGCTGTCGTGGACGTCGTTGAGTCCGGGACCGCCGGAGCGTCAGCGCTGCGCGAGTTCGAGCGACGCAAGGCGAAGCGTGAAGAACGCATCCGTGCCAAGCACCCGAAGCTGGGCGGCCTCATCCTTGCCCTCTCAGACGAGCGACAGTCAACGACCGCCTGGGACATCGGCGCGGCTGGAGAAGAACGACTGGGCAAAGGCCTCGACCGCCTGGCATCAGACACCGTCCGGCTGTTGCATGACCGGCGGATCCCGACGAGCAGGGCGAACATCGACCACCTCGCCGTGACCGCCAGCGGCGTCTACGTCATCGATGCCAAGAAGTACCAGGGCCGGCCTCGCCTCAAGGTCGAAGGTGGCCTCTTCCGGCCTCGCGAAGAACGACTGCTCATCGGTTCACGCGACTGCACCAGACTCGTCGACGGAGTGCTCAAACAGGTCGACATCGTACGTAGACTGCTCGACACCGAGGTCCCGGTCCACGGCGTGCTCTGCTTTGTCGAAGCAGACTGGCCTCTCATCGGCGGGACCTTCACCACCCGTGGCGTGCAAGCACTGTGGCCCAGAAAGCTCTACCCCCAGTTGGAGGCCGAAGGGTCCTTCGCCGCCGACATCATCGCCGAGATGCACCGCAAGCTCGCCCACGCACTACCTGCTGCTTGAAAGGATCGCGGCCGCACGACAAGCGGCGAAGTGGGGCGGCTTTGCGACGTGACGGGGGTACTTGGGGCGCCGCTGGGCCACCGGGGTGAAGAGCTCCTCACGTGAGGTCGCGCTCAGCCGGACAGCGGGCATGATGAGGCGATGACGACCTATTCCGGTACGAAGGAGTTCGAAGGCGCGTCCTTCATCAAGACGAGTTTCAAGGGCGCCATCGTGCGATTCTCCGATGTCAGCGGAGTCACGATGCGCAGTGTCGATGTGGATGGGATGGACATCGACAGTCATGATCTGTTCTTCGGCAGTCTCTTCGTCAACGGGGTGGACGTGGTGCCGCTCGTGGACGCCGAGCTCAACCGGCAGTTCCCGGGCCGCGAGCTGCAGAAGGCGCAGACGCCCGAAGGCCTGCGCGAGGCTTGGGTCGCTGTGCAGTCCGCGTGGCAGGAGACGGTGGCTGGGACGCCCCCGCACCTGGTGGAGGCACACGTGGACGACGAGTGGTCCTTGGCCCAGACCTTGCGGCACCTGATCCTGGCCACGGACGCTTGGCTGCGGGGCGGGATCCTACGAATCCAGCAGCCGTTCCACGAGATTGGCCAAATCTTCACCGGCGCCGAGGAGATGGGTTTCGACATGTCGGTCTTCCGCATCGACCCGCCGCCCTTCGAGGAGATTCTCGCGGTACGGGCCGAGCGGCAGCGGCTGGTGACCGAGTTCCTGGCAACGGCTACGGAGGAGCTGCTCGGCGAGGAACGTGAGAACCCGTGGGGCGGGGGTGACTGGCATCCCACTGTCGGTGACTGCATTCGAGTGATCCTCGAGGAGGAGTGGGCACACCTGCGCTACATCCGACGGGACCTTGCCCGTCTGGGTTGATCCCGCAGGGAGCGATCCACGCTCACGGCGGGAGGATTGCGGCACGGGATCGGCCGAGCAGCGGACATGGTCCAAGCGCCACAGGCTCGTGCTGCGCCGTTCAAGGTTTCGTCACCGGTCGTTGGTTCCCGGCGAGCACCATCGGGAGACATGACGGACCTCTCTCGCCGATCCTTGCTCCGTGGCTCCGCCGGCATGGGCTTGGCCGCCCTCAGCGCCAGCACCGTTGCACGGCCAACCGCTGCGCTGGTGCGCAGGGGCCAGCCGATGCTGACGCATGGTGTGCAGTCTGGCGACCCACAGGCTGGGGCAATCACCTTGTGGAGCCGTGCTGACCGTCCCGCCCGGCTGGTTGCCGAGGTGTCCTCCGACTCGTCGTTCCGGCGGGTGCTTCGCCGGATGAGCACACCAGTTGTCACGGCTGGGTCCGACTTCACTGGCCAGCTGCGGATGCACGGTCTGCCGTCGGGCGCCGACCTGCACTACCGCATCACCCCTGTCGACCCTCATGACCCCAAGCGCGCTGGTGAGCCGGTGCTCGGCCGCTTCCGGTCAGCGGTGGCCGACCGGCGTCCGATCCGGTTCCTGTGGTCGGGCGACATCGCTGGGCAGGGCTGGGGTGTGAACCCCGATCTCGGCGGCTTCCCGATCGCGCGGGCGATGGCGGCAGCCGACGCAGACTTCTTCCTGAGCTCGGGCGACAACGTCTACGCCGACGGCCCGGTCAAGGCAGAGGTGGTGCTTCCGGACGGTCGCGTGTGGCACAACGTCGTGACCCCCGAGAAGAGCCACGCCGCGATCACGCTCGATGACTTCCGTGGCCAGTTCAAGTACAACCTGGTCCCCGACAACCGCACCTGGCGGGAGTTCGTCGCCAACTGCGCGATCGTCGCCCAGTGGGATGACCACGAGGTGCTGAACAACTGGTACCCCGGCGAGGTCCTCGTCGGCCGGTCGGGTTACCCCGACGGTACGCCAGTCGACCCGCTCGTGGCCCGGGCCCGGCAGGCGTTCCACGAGTACATGCCGATCTCCCGCACCTCGCCGGACAGGTTGGGCCGGGTCTACCGCAAGCTCTCCTACGGGCCGCTGCTCGACGTGTTCGTCCTGGACATGCGCAGCCACAAGGACCCCAACACGACGGACCTGGAAACCGCGGACGACGGCGGCATCCTGGGCCCGGAGCAGACCGAGTGGCTGATCAGGGAGCTGAAGCGGTCACGAGCGACGTGGAAGGTGATCGCGAACGACCTGCCGCTGGGGCTCGTCGTGCCCGACTCCACCGAGGGCAAGCCCAACCAGGAGAGCATCTCCAACGCCGACCCCGGGGCGCCGGGGGGGCGCGAGATCGAGCTGGCCCGGGTGCTGACCGAGCTCAAGCGGGCCGGCGTGCGCAACCACGTCTGGCTCACCGCCGACGTGCACTACACCGCAGCTCACCGATACCACCCTGACCGTGCGGCATACCAAGAGTTCGACCCGTTCTGGGAGTTCGTGTCGGGCCCCCTGAACGCCGGAGGCTTCGGCCCGAATGCACTGGACAAGACCTTCGGCCCCGAGGCAGTCTTCGTGGCCAGCCCGCCGCGCCCCGGCGTTTCCCCGCTGGAAGGGTTCCAGTACTTCGGCCAGGTCGACATCGACCCACAGACGGAACAGCTGACCGTGACCCTCAAGGGCATCGACGGCCAGGCGTTGTTCACCCAAGTCCTGGACCCTGAAAAGCGCTGAGCTCACCCAAGGGGGTCCTGGTCAGGCACAAGCTTCACGGCGGCCGGCCGACCACCGGTCAGCGCCCACCTGACGAAGCCATCCGGTGATCCTTTAGCGGACTGAGGCACCTTGGGCTGCAGGCACGAAGGCTTCTCGTCTCGGCGACAAGGGCTACATCTGGCAGCGCGGCGAAAGACGGGGCCCCTCGCCCGTGGCCCCCGGTGTCAGGAGGTGGCAGCTGGCGTGGGAGCTTCGGTCACGTTGGTGGCGGTAACGGCCCGCCAGCCGTCTGCGTCGCGGCGGGTGACGAAGACGAGCACCGACCGCCCGTCGGGCAGGCCTTCAGCAGGCGCGTCTGGGCGTCGTTCGCGCACACAGTGGGCGTGCAGGACCGCTACGTCATCGGTAACGCTGAGTTCGTCGACCTGATCGAACCGGATGACTCGTCCGCGCAACGGTCCATCAAAGGCCCAGGCATGCCCGGCGACGATGCCCTCCCGACGTCGCATGCGCATGCCGAGGATGTTCACGAACTCGGCATCGTGACTGAACAGTGATCCGAGCGCGGCTGCGTCCTTCGCATTGAGCGCGTTCGCGAAAGCGTCGACGAGGTCGCGTGGCTGGTCGAAGGTACTCACGGCACTCCTGTCTCAACACTGAGTCGTGAGGGACAGTAGTTCAGCCGATCCACTCGGTGGGCCGAAGCGCGAAACCCGTGATGCACGCGGGTTCTCGAGGCCGCAGGTGGAACCAGCGCAGCACCACTCCACTTCCGAGTGGTCACATAAAGCATGTGCGCGCGCTGTCTGCGCAGGGGAAGGGTGGAGGCGGGTTAGTCGCTGGAGGGGCGGGACTCGCCGACCTGGCCCGGCAGCGCCTGCTGGGTGAAGCTGACGCCGAGGTTCAAGGCACCGACCAAGCTGGCTCGCGCTCCGAGCCCTGATCGCAGCACGGGGGTGGCGAAGGGAGACATGTCTCCGACAAGTGCGGTGACGCGTTCCACGAGCATCTCGTTGGCTCCGACGCCCTCAGTCAGGATGATTGCGTCGGGGTCGACGACGGCGCTGATGGATGCTGCGATGACCGCGATCCGGCGGCTCTCCTCTTCGACGAGCTCTGATCATGCTCGACTGGCTCGCCCCGACCCTGATCCACCCGGAGGCGGCAGTTGGACGCAGCTCCGGCGAGCGTCGCTTGGTCAAAGTGGATCGCGGCGGGAACGGAAAGCTCACGGCGGAGCCGCTCGTCGGGCGGGCTCTTCGGCGAGGCTGAGACCGTCGCGCACGGCGGGCGGTGTTCTGCCAGAAGCGGTGCCCGGAGGCGCACTGACGGCGCGTACGTGGGTACGGTCGGGCGATGAGCCAAGGACATCACGCCAAGGATCCGGTCCAAACGCGCGCTGAGCTCCTGCCGGAGGAACAGGCGGCAGGCAGCGATGACCCCGAGATGCAGGCCCGCGCGATACTCGCCGAGTCAGAGGCGCGCACCGAGAACCCGGAGCGCACTCGGGACGAGTCCACCCAAACGCCAGACAGAGACTGACCACCCGGGCGAGGTCACTCATGAGGCCCATTCACCCTCAGCCGCAGATCGTGTAGACGGTGCGCGCCCGGCAGGCGGCGAAAGGACGCCGGTGCGGGCGCTGCCATTCAGCTTCTGCACAAAGTCGCGTTGGCCGCGGGCCGTCCGGAGTCCCCGCGGTGCTGACAGTGCTCACTCCCGGCAGGAATTCGTGAGGGTGGTGCCGTAGGAAAGCGCCACGGGGGAGAACGGCAACGTGCTTGACTGTCGCCCCGCCTCAGCCCGAGACGACGATCAACGGCACGCCATCAGCCATCGGTGGATCGAGGCTTAGGGGCGGATCTCGCCGGAGCCTCGGGGTACGAGCTTGGGGGTGAGCACGATGTGCTCGGGCACGGAGTCGTCCCCGTCGATGCGGGCGAACAGCCGCCGCGCGACGGCTGCGCCGATGGCGTTGACGTCCTGGCGGATGACAGTGAGCGGGGGGTCGACGATGTCGGCGAGGGGGAAGTCGTCGAAGCCGACGAGGGCGATCCGCCGCGAGGCGCCGCGCTGGTGGAGCAGGCGAAGTGCGCCTATGGCCAGTGAATTCCGGGCCGCGAAGAGTGCGGTCGGGGGTTCGGCAGAGTCGAGCAGGCGACCCGCCGCAGCGAAGGCGTCCTCGGACGATCGGAGCGACACCTCCACGAGGCCGGCCTCCTCCGGGATGCCCGCCTTGGCCAGTGCCGCCCGGAAGCCACTGGCGCGCGCGGACGCCGTCTGGATCGTCGGCAGGTCGCCGAGCATCGCGATGCGCCGGTGGCCCTGGGCCAGGAGGTGCTCGACCGCAAGCTGGGCGCCTAGGGCGTTGTCGATGGTGACCGAGTCGGCGTCGATGCCGTTGGGGCGACGGTCCACGAAGACGACCGGCAGGCCGCTGCGCAGCTCGTCGGACAGGTAGTCCTGGCGGTCGGTCGCCGGCATGAGCAGGAGGCCGTCGACTCGGCGCCGCACCAGGCCCTCGACGAGCTCGCGTTCGCGGTCGGCCTCCTCGTCGAGGCTCGAGGCGATGATGACCACGTCGCGGTCGCGGGCGGCGTCCTCGAGGCTGCGCAGGAGACTGGCTGAGAAGCTGTTGCTCACATCCTGCAGGAGAGCCCCGATCATGGCGCTGCGGCTGTTGACCCGCCGCAGGTTGCTGGCGGCGAGGTTGTGGCGGTAGCCGAGCTGTGCGACGGCGTTCTCGACTCTGGCCACCACGTCGGGGGTTACTCCGCCCTCGCGGTTGACGACGCGTGACACGGTCTTGATGCTGACTCCGGCCAAGGCCGCGACGTCGCGCATCGTCGCACGGGGCCGACGTGGAGTCTTGTTTGACATCGTTGTCACGGGCACGCCTGTAGTTGTATCGCACCCATTGACAACCTGCCAAGTGGGCACTAGAAATATCCTGACAACGTTGTCACGGGGCGCAGCTCGCCCAGAGAGAAGTGGTCACCATGACTCGCATGACCTTGAGGAACCCCTCCCTTCGCCGAGTGCTCGCTGTGGCAGCGGCAACCTCCGCGGCGGTCTCCCTCGCCGCGTGCAACCGCGGCAGCAGCGCCGACACCGCGAGCGGCGGCCAGGCACCCGTCGGGGTGTCAATCATCACCAAAGACTCCACCAATCCGTTCTTTGTCGCCATGCAGAAGGGCGCCAAGGAGGACGCCGCGAAGAACAACGTCAAGCTGACGGTCGCCTCCGGCAAGCAGGAGGGTGACGACCAGGGCCAGATCACCGCGATCGAGGACGCCATCGCCCGCGGCGACAAGGGCATTCTCATCACCCCGATGAGCACCGGCGTCAACGCCGCCATGAAGAAGGCGCGCGACGCGGGGCTCTACGTCATCGCACTCGACACCCCGCCAGACCCGGCCAATACCGTCGACATCACGTTCGCCACCAACAACCGCGAGGCAGGCAAGCTCGACGGCCAGTGGGCCGCCCAGACGCTGAACGGCAAGCCCGCCACGATCGCCCTGCTCGACCTGTTCAACGACAAGATCGTCTCGGTCGACTACAACCGCGACCAGGGCTTCCTCGAGGGCATGGGAATCCCCGTCAACGACCCGAAGAAGAACGGTGACGAGGCCAAGACCGGCAAGTACACGGGCGGCAAGGGTGGCGACTACACCATCGTCTGCAACGAGGCCGGGCAGGGCGCCGAGGACGGCGGACGCACAGCGATGGAGAAGTGCCTCGCCAAGAACCCGAACATCAACCTCGTCTACACGATCAACGAGCCGACCGCGGTGGGCGCCAACGCGGCGCTGAAGGCCGCCAACAAGACCGCCACCATCGTCTCGGTCGACGGCGGCTGCGCCGGCGTCAAGTCCGTCAAGGACGGCGTGATCGGCGCCACGGCCCAGCAGTACCCGCTCAAGATGGCCACGCTCGGCATGGAGGCGATTGCCAAGATCGCGAGGGGCGGTACCAAGCCGTCGACGTCGCCCGGGCTCGACTTCTACAACACCGGGGTCGCCCTCGTGACCGACAAGCCGGTGCCCGGCATCAAGTCGATCACGTCCGACGCGGGGTCGAAGATCTGCTGGGGCAACTGACCATGACGACCGTCGAATCTGCCGCCGCCGAGTTCGCTCGGCGGCAGCAGTCCCCGCTCCAACGGATTCAGCACCTCCTGCACGCCCGCCCCTGGCTGAGCCCGCTGTTCCTGCTACTGATCGCTTTCCTGGCCTTCTTCATCGCGACGCCGACCTTCCTCACCGCCAACTCGATGGGGATCCTGCTGCAGCAGACGGCCGTCGTCGCCGCCCTCGCGGTAGGACAGACGCTCGTGATCCTCACCGCGGGCATCGACCTGTCCGTGGGAGCGATCATGGTGCTCTCGATGATGGTCATGGCCACCTTGGCCAAGGACGGCGGAATGCCCGGCCTCCTGGCCTTGCTTATCGGGCTCGCGCTCGCGCTGGCGGCCGGCGCCCTCAACGGGCTCCTGGTCACCCGGCTCAACCTGCCGCCGTTCATCGTCACCCTGGGCACGTTGAGCGTCTACACCGCCATCGCGCTGCTCTACTCCGGTGGAGAGAGCATCCAGTCCGCTCATCTCCCCGACATCCTCAACTTCCTCGGCGACGGCTTCGGTATCGGCAACTTCCGGCTCACCTGGGGCATCGTCCTGGTCGTCCTCATCTACATTGTCGTGGGCTTCGTCCTATCCCAGACCGCCTGGGGCCGATACGTGTATGCCGTCGGCGACGACCCCGAGTCCGCGCGCCTGTCGGGTGTGCCGACCAAGCGGATCCTGCTCGCCGTCTACACCGTCGCCGGGTTCATCTACGGGCTGGCTGCGTGGATCCTCATCGGGCGGGCCGGCGCGGCGACCCCGAACGCCGTCCCCGACGCCAACCTGCAGAGCATCACCGCGGTGGTCATCGGCGGCACGAGCCTCTTCGGCGGCCGCGGCCGTCTCATCGGGACAGCGATCGGCGCGCTGATTGTCCAGACGCTTCAGTTCGGGCTGTCCCAGATGGGTGTCGACCAGCAGTGGCGCGTGCTGGCCACCGGCATCCTCGTCATCGTCGCCGTCGCGGTCGACCAGTGGATCAGGAAGGTGAAGGGATGAGCACGCCCACCATGGAAGTTGCCTACGGGGGCGTCCCCGCGGGCAAGGAAGGCATCTACAGCCAGGACCCGGTGCTGTCGGCGCGCAAGCTCGTCATCACCTTCGGCCGGGTCGTCGGCCTCGACGGGGTCGACCTCGACCTGTACCCCGGCGAGGTCCTGGCGGTGATCGGTGACAACGGCGCAGGCAAGTCGACCCTCATCAAATGCCTCACCGGGGCATACGTCCCGGACTCGGGCGATGTCACCCTGAACGGGCAGCCGGTCCACTTCAAGAAGCCTCAGGACGCCCGCGAGGCGGGCATCGAGACCGTCTACCAGCAGTTGGCCGTCATCCCCGCCCTCGACATCGCCAGCAACCTCTACCTGGCCCGCGAGGAGCGCCGCAAGGGGCCATTGGGCTCGGTGCTGAGGATGCTCGACAAGAAGGGCATGGAGAAGCGGGCCGGCCAGTCGGTGCAGGATCTCGGCATCCAGACGATCCAGAACATGAGCCAGGCCGTCGAGACGCTCTCTGGCGGCCAGCGCCAGGCCGTCGCCGTGGCCCGAGCCGCGGCCTTCGGCAGCAAGGTTGTGATCCTCGATGAGCCCACCGCTGCCCTCGGCGTCAAGGAGTCCGGCATGGTCCTTGACATGATCAAACAACTGCGCGACAAGGGCCTGTCGATCATCCTCATCAGCCACAACATGCCCCACGTCTGGGAGGTCGCCGACCGGATCCACATCCAGCGGCTCGGCGGCCGTGCCGGAGTGGTCACCCCGCAGACCCACGACATGGGTGAGGGGGTGGCCATCATGACCGGGGCCACGCGCCTGGAGCCGTCGCCGTGACCGAGGTCATCGTGGTGGGCTACATCCCGAGCCCCGAGGGCATCGCGGCATTCGAGAGGGCCAAGGACGAGGCCCTGCTTCGCAGCGGACGGCTCATCGTCGTCAACACCGGCCAGCACGGCAACTATGCGAGCCCCTTGTTTGCCAGCCCCGCGGACATTGACGCCATCCAGGCCGAGCTCAGCGCCGCGGGGATCAGCCACGAGATGCTCCAGCCGACAACCGGCGTCGCCGCCGCCGACGAGATCCTGCGGATCGCCGGAGAACAGGACGCCGCGCTGATCGTCATCGGTCTTCGGCACCGCAGCCCCGTCGGCAAGCTCCTCTTGGGGAGCACAGCGCAGCAGGTGCTGCTCGATGCGCCGTGCCCGGTGCTCGCCGTCAAGACGAAGGCCCGCTGAGGCTCGGCCTCGGCTCCAGGTCCAGCGGAGTCAGGCCGAGCACCACGGCAAATCTTCGAGCGGGCACGTGTAGGAGCTCGCGGCACTGTTTGGGGCGTGGGCGCCTACACGTGCTCGCTCGATTGGGTTGATATACATGGTCGTTGGGGCTTCATCGGTCATGTTGTCGGCTGCCTGGAGTTGGTGGCATGTCGGAGCGGTGATCACGCGCGAAGCTCTCGAGCTCCGGGGCATGTGGGGCTCGGTGACCATCCCAGGGCTGTGCTGTCGGGCGTGAGGTCCGACGTCAATCGGATGAGCATGGTCGTCGGCTGCTTCTCGGCGCCGCAGAGCCACGCTACGAGGTTGTGGTGGCCACCATCGACGGCCCGCGAGGCCTTGCCGGGCTCGGCCTTACCTTCGCCTCCGAGTATTCAGCAGACCAGTGCATCGTGTCGGTGAGGCGCTTTCGGGCTGACTTGGCCGTCAAGCGAAGGCCGAACGGTCGCCACATTGGCGGGGTGACGCGCCTCTGCGCACTCCATGAATGCATGGTTTGGGGCACGTAAGGCGTCCTCAGGCAAACATCGGGCCAGGAGACGTCCGGCCTCGCGTTCCTCTTAGGGCTTGCTGTGCCCCTTATGGCGGAATCGTCCACCCCTAGGGGTGAAAAACGGGTGTGATCGCGTTCCGGCGGCGTTGTCGACGGTTTGTGCTGGGTACGGTCGGTCACGACCCCGCACCCGGGTGCTCGCAGGACCTTCGCAGATCACTGTTCGCGGGCACCACCAGACGGGTCAGGGTCCTCTCACGAAAGGTGACCCTCATGAGCCAGTCGCTCATCACCGCCGAGATGCTCGACGACGCAGCACAGACCCTCAAGGGTCACAAGGTCCGCAGGGGCAGGTGCAGCTGCGGATCGATGACCCCTTCGACGGCCTCGTACCAGCGCCACCAGGCTGAGGTCGTGGCCGAGGCCATCGCGCCAACGCTCGTTGCCAACATCATGCAGCTGCTCTCGACGGTGGCCAAGGCCGCTTCGTGACCGAGCGGGTTCCACGGCTGGCCGCGCCCGGACGTCCCTCTCTGCACGAGGGCGACTGAGCCGGCACACCAGAAGGTGCAGGCAGGCGCCCGCCTCGCGGCGTTGTGACGCTCTTGTGGTGTGTCGGACCTGATCGAGTTCGCTGACGAGGGCGTCGACCGCGTACGCGTGGGGTGCGCATCAGCCGAAAGCACGAGACGCACACCGTTCTCCCGACGGGACCAACACGAGCCCTGAGGCCGATCCGCCGGTCGTCGACGTCAGCGATCATGGAGTCACGATCATCCGGCCGCACCGAAGGAGTGGGAGATGAGATCGCCGCACAAGAAGGACAAAGCTGTGGAGTCCCAGCATGTGCCTGCGAGCGCGGCAGTGCCAACGAGGGGGCCGATCCCGACCCCTGCGTTCGGGGAGCGGGTCGTGGGCGCGGCGGCAATCGCGCTCGCAGCGTCGCTGGCGATCCAGAACGCGATGTTCGCCGCGACCGGACCGCCCGGGTACGGGGACCCGATCGAGAAGGTGCTCGCTTGGCACGCGGAGAACCGGGTCGTGGTCGCGATCGCGACCGGCCAGGAGGCGCTGCACCTGCCGCTGCTGCTCGGGTTCGTGACCGGTCTCCACGGGCTCGTCGGGCGTCGCGGGGGTGCGGGCGCGGACTGGTCGCGCCTCGCGGTGGCCGCGGGCGCGACTCTCGCGGCGGTCTCCGCGCTCTACGCCGTTCTGTGGATCGGGGTCGTGCTGTTCGCGCGCGAGCTCGCCGCGCCGAGCCCGGTGTTCGAGCTCGTCTGGCAGCTGCATGCAGCAGCGTTCGCGCTGGCGCTGCCGGCGCTCGGCACCACCTTCATCGGCGCTGCGCTGGCGGCGCATGCGAGTCGGCTGGCGGCGCCGTGGCAGTGTGTGCTCGGCGTGGCCGGGGGAGGCCTGCTGCTCATCGCAGGGGTGGCCAACCTCGCGATCGCTGACGGCTCGGCGCTCCTGTTCGTGGGCCTGCTGGGCTACGCCGCCTGGCTCGTGTGGCTGCTGGTGACCGGGGTACGGCTGGTCCTGATGCCCAGGAAGGTCGGGGCTGCCTAGGAACCGTTCCGCCACCCGGCAGCCCCGATACAAGGATTTGGGTCAATCTGGGCGGTGTGGGACGCCCCGGTACACGGGAGACCACGCGGGCATCGGTCGGCACTTAGGGCTCCTGGCTCCGGTCCGCATTAGTTGATCAGCCGCGGCTCGACGCGCTTGATCCTCTCGCGGTGCCTTGACTGTGCCGGAAGTCTGCAGTCGGGGTCCGCTTCGCCCCTTGCTGTCGCTTTGTGACAGTGCATTCCACTGATTGTGTGGCCTCGAGCTGGGTCGTAGTGTCCCGTCAGCCGCCTCCGCTGTGGAGGGACTCGCCAACGGCGACGAGTTTCGATCGGGAGCACCCATGTCCGAGGACACGCTGAAGAGCGCGCAGGCCGAACCGGAGAGCAAGACGCCGGGCGGCGACCCACAGCTCCGGCGCGGGAGCGTCGGACTTGGTGGCGCAGTCATCATGTCGGCTGCCCTCATGGGGCCTGCAGTGTCGGTGTACTTCAACCCCCAGCTCGTGGCCGGCTTCGCCGGCGCGGCGATGCCCTTGGTCATGGGGGTGTCGCTGATCGCCTCCCTCATCGTCGCCAACGGCGTCGCGGAGATGGCGCGGGAGCTCCCGAGCGCCGGTGCGTTCTACACCTACGTCGCCAGAGGCATCGGGCCTCGCTCCGGCTTCGTCACCGGCATCCTCATGTTCCTGGCCTACGCGTTGCTCGTGCCGGCCGAGCTCGCCCTCATCGGCATCTACAGCCACGACATCCTCAACGAATACGGCCTGGCCGTGCCGTGGCCGGTCATCTCGCTCATCTTCGCCGCCATCATGCTGGCCCTGTCCTGGCGCGGCATCTCCGGCTCACTGAAGACGGCCCTGACCCTCTTCAGCGTCGAGGTCGGCGTCATCCTGCTGCTCTCGGTCATCATCCTCGCGAAGGGCGGAGCGCAAGGCCTCACGGGCGCACCGCTGCTCCCGTCGTCGTCCCCGAGCGGCCTGTCCGGTATCGCGCTCGGCATGGTCTTCGGCGTGCTCTCCTTCGTGGGCTTCGAGTCCGCAGCCACCCTGGGCGAGGAGGTCCGCGACCCGAGGCGCCACATCCCGCGAGGCATCTTCGGCGCCGTGCTGCTCGTCGGTGTCATCTACGTCTTCACCACGTACGCCGAGATGGTCGGCTTCGGCACCAGCGGTGTCGACGCGCTGGTCAAGGACACCGCCCCCTTCACGACGCTCGCCGCCAAGTACGCGCCCTGGCTCAAGCTGCTCGTCGGCCTGGCCGGCGTGTCCAGCATCTTCGCCGTCACGATGAACAGCCACAACGGCATCGCCCGCATCCTCTTCGCCATGGGCCGCGAGCACATGCTCCCGCCCGTGCTGGCCAAGGTGCACCCGCGCCACGCCACCCCGAGCGCGGCCATCATCGCCAACACGGTCTTCGCCGTCGTCGTGACGCTCGGGGTCGGCGCCTGGGTCGGCGCCTTCAACGCGTACGCCTACCTCGGAAGCCTGCTCACCCTGGCCATCATCCCCGTCTACATCCTGACCAACCTGGCCTGCATACGGTTCTTCGCCACCGTCGCCCGCGACCGGCGCAACGTGCTCAAGCATGTCGTCCTGCCGGTCCTGGGCATGCTCGTCATGCTGATTCCCATCTACGGCCTCATCTGGCCGGTGCCCGCCGCGCCGTACAACCTCTTCCCGTACCTCGTGGTCCTGGCCATCGTCGCCAGCGCTGTCGTCGCCTGGGTCATCGGCAAGCGCCAGCCCGAGCGGCTCGCCCGCGCCGGCGCCGTGCTGGCAGCCGCGGAGGTCGACGGCGGCGTCGAGGAGCCGGCGGTCGGGCGTGACCGTGCCTGACGTGCCGGACCTGCTCCACGGGGTCACCGGCCCGAGCCTGGCTCTCGCGCAGCGCATGTGCGCGGCGGCCATCCAGCACGCGTCGCAGCTCGGGGTCGCGGTCTCGGTGGCCGTGGTTGACGCCGGTGGCCACCTCGTCAGCTTCGCCCGCATGGACAAGGCGGAGATCGCCGGCCCGCACCTCGCGGTCGCCAAGGCCGCCACGGCGGTGGCGCACCGCTGCCCGAGCGGCGAGCTGGCCGCGGACTCTGCCCCGGGTGCGTCGCTCGCCGGACTCGATGCCAGCGGCGGGGGACGCTACGTCGTCTTCGCCGGGGGGCTGCCCCTGTGGTCGCCGGACGGTCGCGTCGTCGCCGGCGTGGGCGTCAGCGGCGCGAGCGCCGACGAGGACCTGGCCTGCGCCACCGCGGCTGCCCGCCTGTGGCCGGCGCACCCGGCACAAGACGGAGGCTGACGAAACCGCCGACAGCGAGGTTCGGCCAATGGACCGTATGCCGCGGGTACGGTTCCGCTGTGAGTCAGAGCGACACCGCCCCGCACCCGGCCGCCGTGCGCGGTCGAGCCGCGCACGTCCGCGGCCTCGTGCTGGCCGCCGGAGCCGGCCGTCGCATGGGCGGCCCCAAGGCCCTGCTGCGGCGCCGCCCCGACGAGCCGACCCTCGTCGAGCGCGCCGTCACCCTGCTGCACGCCGGCGGGTGCGCCGGCATCACGGTCGTTGTCGGCGCCGCCGCCGAGGAGGTCACCGCCATCGTGTCGACCCTCGGCCGCGACCTCGACGTCGTGCGGTGCCCCGACTGGGACGAGGGCATGGGTGCCTCCCTCCGCGCCGGCCTCAGCGCACTGACCCGCTCCACCCACGAGGGCGAGGGCTGCGTCGACGCGGTGCTGGTCACCCTCGTCGACCTCCCCGACCTCACACCGGACGTCGTCGCGCGAATCCTCGACGCCCCCGGCCACGTCGACAACGCCCACTCGCCCCACCCCGACGAGCACGCCGTCGACCTGCCCGAACCCGCCGCCCCGACGGCCAAGGAGCTGCGCGCGACGCTCAGGCGGGCGGCTTACGACGGGACGCCCGGGCACCCGGCACTCATCGGGCGCGACCACTGGGACGCGGTCATCGCGATGGCCGTCGGCGACCACGGCGCCCGCGAGTACTTCCGCACCACACCCCACCAGCTCGTCGAGTGCGGCGACCTGGCCACCGGCCGCGACACCGACACCCGCGAGGAGCTCGAGCGCTCCCGCTGACGCCGTGACTCCGGCCGCCACCCGCGGTCCGCACCGCCACGCCGCCCGCCCAGACACCCCCGCGCTTCCGAACGAGTCGTTCATGGGTGATGCTCGGGGAATGCACCACGTGTTCGACAGTGCCGCCGACGTCACGAACGCCCTCGGGCGCACCGGCTACCTCGCCGACGAGGCGCTCGCCACCGTGACGTTCCTCGCGACCCGGCTGAACCGGCCCATCCTGCTCGAGGGCGAGCCCGGCACCGGCAAGACCGCCCTCGCGGAGGCTCTGGCCCAGGCGCTCCACCTGCGCCTCATCCGGCTCCAGTGCTACGAGGGGATCGACGCCACGCAGGCGCTCTACGACTGGGACTTCCCGCGCCAGATCCTGCACCTGCGCACCGTCGAGGCCATCAGCCGCGACGAGCACGCCGACCCCAAGGCGCTCGAGGCCGAGCTCTTCGACGAGCGCTTCCTCCTCGCCCGCCCCGTGCTCCAGGCCCTGCGGGAAGCCCCCTGCGTCCTGCTCATCGACGAGATCGACCGCGCCGACGACGAGTTCGAGGCCTTCCTGCTCGAGGTCCTCTCCACCTGGCAGGTGACCATCCCCGAGCTCGGCACCGTCAGCGCCGCCACGCCGCCGATCGTCGTCCTCACCTCCAACCGCACCCGCGAGCTGCACGACGCGCTCAAGCGCCGCTGCCTCTACCACTGGATCGACCACCCGGGCCTGGCCCGCGAGCTCGAGATCGTGCGCACCCGCCTGCCCGAGGTCTCCGCCGCGCTCGCCGAGCAGGTGGTCACCCTCGTCCAGCGCCTCCGCGGGTCCGGCGAGCTCATCAAGCCGCCCGGTGTCGCCGAGACCCTCGACTGGGCGCGCGCCCTCGAGACCGTCGGCGCGACCCGCCTCGACCCCGAGGTCGCCGCCGCCACCCTCGGCGCCGCCCTGAAGTACCGCGAGGACTCCGAACGGATTCGCGCCTCCCTCGACAAGCTGCTCACCGCATGACGCTGCCCACCCCGCCACCCGCGACGCCCGAGACCGAGCCGCCGCCCGAGCCGCCGCCCGAGCCGCCGGCCGAGCCCGGGCCCGACGAGCTGCTCCTCGGCTTCGCCCGCGCCCTGCGCGCCGCCGGCGTCCACGTCACGGCCGACCGCGAACGCACCTACCTCCTCGCGGCCGCCACCGTCGGCATGGCCGAGCGCTCCGGCGTCTACTGGGCCGGCCGCGCCACCCTGACCAGCGTCCCTGCCGACTTCCCGATCTACGACGAGGTCTTCGAGCGCTGGTTCGGCGGCGAGTCCCTCCCTCGGGGCCAGCGCGTCGACATCGTGCGACCGCCCGTCCACCAGGCGCCGCTCGACAGCACCGAGGGGGAGTCCGGCGACGCCGAGGGCGACACCCTCCAGGCCCGCGCCAGCGCCCAGGAGGTCCTGCGCCACCGCGACGTCGCGACCCTCAGCGCCGCCGACCGCGCCGCCGCCGCACGCCTCTTCGCCCGCCTCGACCCGCGCGCCCCCAGGCGCCGCGCCCGCCGCCGCGTCCGCGCGACGTCCGGCACCATCGACGGCCCCGCCACCCTGCGCGAGCAGCTGCGCTGGGTCGGCGAGCCCGGCCGCATCCACCACCGCCGTCGCGCCACCCGCCCCCGCCGCATCGTCCTGCTCATCGACGTCTCCGGATCCATGAGCCCGTATGCCGACAGCCTCCTCCGTCTCGGCCACGTCTTCGTGCGCTCGGTGCCCCACGTCGAGGTCTTCACCATGGGCACCCGCCTGACCCACGTGACCCGAGCCCTCACCGAACGCGACCCCGACCGCGCGCTCGCCGCCGCCGGCCGCGTCGTCCCCGACTGGTCGGGCGGCACCCGCCTCGGCGAGGCCGTCGGCGCCTTCCTCGACCGCTGGGGCCGTCGCGGGATGGCCCGCGGCTCGGTCGTCGTGGTCTTCTCCGACGGCTGGGAGCGCGAGGGGCCCGAGCTTCTCGGCGAGCAGATGCGCCGCCTCGCCGCGCTCTCGCACCGCGTCGTGTGGGTCAACCCGCACCGCGGCAAGGACGGCTACCAGCCCGTCCAGCAGGGCATCGTCGCCGCCCTGCCGTACATCGACGACTTCGTCGCGGGTCACTCGCTCGCGGCGTTCGAGGAGCTGATCGAGGTGGTCGCCCGTGCGTGAGGTGATGAACGAGCTGATGCAGTGGTGGTCGGCGGGCGAGACCGTCGGCGTCGGCACCGTGGTCGGCACGTGGCGCTCGGCGCCGCGCCAGCCCGGCGCGTCGATGCTCGTCGGCCCCGCCGGCGAGGCGGTCGGCTCCGTCTCGGGCGGCTGCGTCGAGGGCGCCGTCTACGAGCTGGCCCAGGAGGTCGTCGACTCCGGGGCCCCCGTGCTCCAGCGCTACGGCGTCAGCGACGACGACGCGTACGCCGTCGGGCTGACCTGCGGGGGCATCCTCGACGTCTTCGTCGAGAAGGTTTCACGGGAGACGTTCCCCGAGCTCGGTGACGTCGCCGCCGACATCGAGGCGGGCCGGCCCGTCGCCGTCGTGACCGTCATCGAGCACCCCGACCCCGCCTGGGTCGGCCGCCGCGTCGTCGTGCACCCCGAGACCGAGGGGGAGGACGACGAGACCATCCTCGGGTCGCTCGGCAGCGGTCGTGCGGATGACGCCGTACGCGACGACGCGAGAGGGCTTCTGGCGCAAGGGCGCTCGGCGATCCTCACCTACGGCCCCGACGGGGAGCGTCGCGGCGAGGGGATGCGTGTCTTCGTCGCCGCCCACGCCCCCAAGCCGCGGATGCTCGTCTTCGGCGCCATCGACTTCGCCGCGGCGGTCGCCCGCGTCGGCAGCTTCCTCGGCTACCACGTGACCGTGTGCGACGCCCGGCCCGTCTTCGCGACGAAGACCCGCTTCCCGGGCGCCGACGAGGTCGTCGTCAGGTGGCCGCACGACTACCTTCAGGGCGAGGTCGACGCCGGGCGGGTCGACAGCCGCACCGTCCTGGCCGTGCTGACCCACGACCCGAAGTTCGACGTGCCGCTGCTCGAGGTCGCCCTGCGGCTGCCGGACGTCGCCTACATCGGCGCCATGGGCTCGCGCCGCACCCACGAGGACCGGATCGCCCGGCTGCGCGAGGCCGGGCTCACCGAGGACGAGCTGGCCCGGATGAGCTCGCCGATCGGGCTCGACCTCGGCGCCCGCACCCCCGAGGAGACGGCCGTCTCGATCGCTGCCGAGATCATCGCGCTGAAGTGGGGAGGCGCCGGCGAGCGGCTCGCCGTCACCGAGGGCCCGATCCACCATCACCATCCGGCGCACGAGTCCGAGCCCGCCTGACGGGGAGGCGGGCCACGCCGTCGGATCCTGCTCCGCCTTCCGGAGCAGGATCCGACGGGTGGGGTGAGGCCGCGCGCCGTCAGTGGGCGCTGGAGCTCTTCCAGAGGTTGATGCCGCCCTCGACGGCGTGCTGGTCGATCTGCTCCAGCTCCTCGTCGGTGAACTCGAGGTTGTCGAGGGCGCCGAGGCTGTCCTCGAGCTGGCCGGCAGACGAGGCGCCGACGAGCACTGACGTCACGCGCGAGTCGCGCAGCACCCAGGCCAGGGCCATCTGCGCCAGCGACTGACCGCGCTGCTTGGCCATCTCGTTGAGCGCGCGGATGTGCTTGAGGTTCTGGTCGGTCAGCAGGTCGGTCGAGAGCGACTTGCCCTGGGAGGCGCGCGAGCCGTCCGGCACGCCGTCGAGGTACTTGTCGGTGAGCATGCCCTGGGCGAGCGGGGAGAAGGCGATGCAGCCGACGCCCTCCTCGCCGAGCACGTCGAGCAGGTCCTCCTCGACCCAGCGGTTGAGCATCGAGTAGCTCGGCTGGTGGATGAGCAGCGGCGTGCCCAGCGAGCGGAGGATCTCGACCGCCTCGCGGGTGCGCGGGCCCGAGTAGCTGGAGATGCCCACGTAGAGAGCCTTGCCCGAGCGGACGGCGGTGTCGAGCGCGCCCATCGTCTCCTCGAGCGGCGTCGTCTCGTCGAAGCGGTGGGAGTAGAAGATGTCGACGTAGTCGACGCCCATCCGCTGCAGCGACTGGTCGAGCGAGGCGAGCATGTACTTGCGGCTGCCGCCACCCTGGCCGTAGGGGCCCGGCCACATGTCGTAGCCGGCCTTCGTCGAGAGCACCAGCTCGTCGCGGTAGCGCTTGAAGTCCTGCGCGTAGATGGTGCCGAAGTTGCGCTCGGCCGAGCCGTAGGGCGGACCGTAGTTGTTGGCCAGGTCGAAGTGCGTGACGCCGAGGTCGAACGCACGGCGCAGGGTCGCACGCTGGCGCTCGAGGGGCACGTCGTCGCCGAAGTTGTGCCACAGTCCGAGTGACACGGCCGGCAGGTCGAGCCCCCAGCGGCCGGCGCGGCGGTAGATCATCGAGTCGTAACGGCTGCGGGCGGCCTGGTAGTCATCGGCGTGAAGAGTCATGCCGACAGTCTTGCCCGTTCTCGCTCCGTCCCCAACGCGGGGTGTCGCATGTTCTCGCATTTGCCCTTGTGGAGTCCTTGATGCCGAGTAACACTCAGCCAGGGGAAGTCAGAGAACTCAACTGCAGCGTGGCAGGAGGACCGACAAGCATGACCCGAATCAACGTGACCGTCGACGGGGTGAGCTACTCCGACGAGGTCGAGCCCAGGACCCTACTGGTCCAGTACCTTCGCGAGACCCTCGGCAAGACCGGCACCGTCATCGGCTGCGACACCAGCAACTGTGGTGCCTGCACCGTCCACCTCGACGGCACGAGCGTGAAGTCGTGCAACGTCCTCGCCGTCCAGGCCGACGGCCGCGAGGTCACCACCATCGAGGGGCTGGCCACCGACGGGCAGCTGCACCCGATGCAGCAGGCGTTCCACGAGTGCCACGCCCTGCAGTGCGGCTACTGCACCCCGGGCATGATCATGCAGGCGTGTGACCTGCTCAAGGAGAACCCCGACCCGAGCGAGCAGGAGATCCGCGAGGGCCTCGAGGGCAACCTCTGCCGCTGCACCGGCTACCACAACATCGTCAAGGCCGTTCAGCAGGCGGCCAAGGACCTCAGCTCGCAGGCGGTGTCGTCATGACGATCACCGAGGAGCGCCCCTCCGACCAGGAGGCCGCGGGCGAGATCGGCAAGGCCCGCACCCGCAAGGAGGACCAGCGCCTCATCACCGGCCGCACCCGCTGGACCGACAACATCCAGCTGCCCGGCATGCTGCACCTGGCGATGGTGCGCAGCCCCTTCGCGCACGCGACGATCACGGCGATCGACACCCAGGAGGCGCGCAAGGCGCCCGGCGTCATCGGCGTCTTCACCGGGCGCGACGTGGCCGACGGGCAGGGCCTCCTCGCCAACGCCTGGCCGCTCAACGGCGAGCAGAAGACGCCGAACCACCTGCCCGTCGCCGTCGACCGGGTCGCCTGCGCCGGCGAGATCGTCGCGGTGGTGGCGGCTCGCTCGGCCGCCGAGGCCCGCGACGCCGCCGAGCTCGTCGACGTCGACTACGACGAGCTGCCGGCGGTGCTCGACCTCAAGGAGGCCGCCACCGACCAGGTGCTCGCCCACCCCGACCTCGGCACCAACACCTCCGCCGTCTGGACGCTGGACTCGGCGGCGCAGGGCTCGGGCACCGACGTCGAGGCAGAGATCACCAAGGCCCGCGAGAACGGCATCGTCATCGAGCGGGAGTACCGCCAGCAGAGGCTCATCCCCGCGTTCATGGAGCCCCGCTCGACCGTCTGCGACCCGACCGGTGAGCAGCTGACGGTGTGGTCCTCGACGCAGGTGCCACACATCCTCCGCTTCCTGCTCGCCGCCACGACGGGTATGCCGGAGTCGAAGATCCGCGTCATCGCCCCCGACGTGGGCGGCGGGTTCGGCGGCAAGCTCCAGACGACGCCGGAGGAGTTCGCGACCATCGCCGTGGCTCGCCGGCTCGGGAAGCCCTGCAAGTACACCGAGACCCGCAGCGAGTCGATCCTCTCGGGCCACCACGGGCGCGACCAGATCCAGAAGCTGACCCTCGCCGCCGAGAAGGACGGCCGGGTCACGGGCCTCAAGGTGGAGCTGCTCGCCGACCTCGGCGCCTACGTCGGTGTCGTCGGCGGCGGCACGCCGGTGCTCGGGGCCTGGATGTTCAACTCCATCTACAAGTTCAACGCCTACCACTTCACCGTGCGGACGCTGCTGACCAACAAGACGTGGGTCGACGCCTACCGCGGAGCGGGCCGGCCCGAGGCGACGTTCGCCATCGAGCGGCTCATGGACGAGCTCGCCGTCGAGGTCGGCGTCGACCCGCTCGAGATCCGTGAGAAGAACTGGATCAGGCACGAGGAGTTCCCGTTCACGACCGTGGCGGGGATGACGTACGACTCGGGCAACTACGAGGCGGCGACGGCCAAGGCCAAGGAGCTGTTCGGCTACGACGAGCTGCGCGCCGAGCAGAAGCGCCGCCGGGAGAGCAACGACCCGGTGCAGCTCGGCCTCGGCATCTCGACCTTCACCGAGATGTGCGGGCTCGCCCCGTCCCGCATCCTCGGCTCCCTCAACTACGGCGCCGGCGGCTGGGAGAGCGCCGGGATCCGGATGCTCGCGACCGGCAAGGTCGAGGTCATCACCGGTGTCTCGCCGCACGGGCAGGGCCACGAGACGGCGTGGAGCCAGATCGTCGCCGACCGGCTCGGCGTGCCCTTCGAGGACGTCGAGGTGCTGCACGGCGACACGCAGATCTCGCACCGCGGGATGGACACCTACGGCTCCCGCTCGCTCGTCGTCGGCGCCGAGGCGGTCGTCCGGGCCGCCGACAAGGTCATCGAGAAGGCGAAGCCGATCGCGGCGCACCTGCTCGAGGCCAGCGTCGACGACATCGAGTTCACCGGCGGCCGCTTCGGGGTCAAGGGCACCGACAAGGGCATCAGCATGGGTGAGGTCGCGATGGCCAGCTGGACCGCCCACAACCTGCCCGACGGGGTCGAGCCGAGCATCGACGCCGACGCGACCTTCGACCCGGAGAACTTCTCCTTTCCGCACGGCACCCACCTGTGCGCCATCGAGGTCGACACCGAGACGGGCGGGACGAAGATGCGCTCCTACGTCTGCGTCGACGACATCGGCACGATCATCAACCCGCTCATCGTCGAGGGGCAGGTCCACGGCGGACTCGTCCAGGGCATCGCCCAGGCCCTCTGGGAGGGCGCGGAGTACGACGAGCAGGGCACCCTCGTGACCGGCTCGTTCGTCGACTACACCCTGCCCACCGCCGCCGACACGATCAGCTTCGTCACCGACCACACGACCTCGCCCGCGACCTACACGGCCTTGGGCACCAAGGGAGTCGGTGAGGCCGGCGCCATCGCGTCCACGCCCGCGGTGGTCAATGCGATCGTCGACGCCCTGCGCCCGCTCGGGGTCGACGACATCGTCATGCCGTGCACGCCCGAGCGCGTGTGGAAGGCCATCCAGGCCGGGCACCCCGTCACCACCGAGGGCCAGCGCGACGCGCAGGCGCACTTCGACGAGGCCACGCCCAACCAGGACCCGGGAGCCGGCACGCCTGCGTCCACGGACTCCTGGTCGGCCGACAGGGGCTCCGGCGATACCGGCTCCGCGAGCGAAGGGAGCCAGTCGTGATCCCCGCCCAGTTCGACTACCTCGCCCCCACGTCGGTGCAGGAGGCGATCGCGGCCCTCGCCGAGCACGGCGACGACGCCAAGGTCCTCGCCGGTGGGCAGTCGCTGCTGCCGATCCTCCGGATGCGGCTCAACGCGCCGGAGATGGTCATCGACCTCGGGCGCATCCCCGAGCTGCAGGGCATCAGCGAGGAGGGTGACCACCTCGTCATCGGCGCCATGACGACGTATGCCGCCGTGCTGGCCTCCGAGGCCGTCGGCACCCATGCGGCCGTGCTGTCCAAGGCGATCCACACCGTGGCCGACCCGCAGATCCGGCACCGCGGCACGGTCGGCGGTGCGCTCGTGCACGCTGACCCGGCCGGTGACGTGGGCGCACCCGTGCTCGCCCTCGAGGCGCAGCTCGTCATCGCCGGGGCCGACGGCTCGACCCGCACGGTCGCGGCCGAGGACTTCTTCGAGGACCTCTTCACGACGGCAGTCGGGGAGGGTGAGCTGCTGACGCAGATCCGCATCCCCAAGCACACCGGCTGGGGCGCGCACTACGAGAAGTTCGTCCGGGTGAGCCACCAGTGGTCGATCGTGGGGGTCGCGGCGACGGTGCGCAGCGAGGGCGGCTCCATCGCCGAGGCGCGAGTCGGGCTGACCAACATGGGCTCGACGCCGCTGCGCGCGCGCTCGGTCGAGGAGGCCCTGGTCGGGCAGCCCGCGACCGACGAGGCCGTCCGTGCGGCGGTCGCGTCCGTGGCCGAGGGCACCAACCCGCCGTCGGACCTCAACGGCGACTCCGACTACCGCAAGCACCTCGCCACGGTGCTGACCCGACGCGCGGTGCTGGCCGCGGCAGGAGCGTGATCGGCGGATGGAGCTGACCCACACCTTCACCGTGCCGACCTCGGTCGACGACGCGTGGGCCCTCTTCATGGACCTCGAACAGGTCGGCGGCTGCTTCCCCGGCGCAACCGTCACCGAGGTGAGCGACGACAGCTTCTCGGGCACAGTCAAGGTCAAGCTCGGCCCGATCGCTCTGCTCTACACGGGGTCCGGCTCCTTCGTGGAGCGCGACGACGCCGCCCACCACGCCGTGATCGAGGCCAAGGGCAAGGACAAGCGCGGCAACGGCACGGCCGGCGCCACGGTGACGATCCAGCTCACAAGCGCGGAGGGCGGCACCAGGGCCGACGTCGTCACCGACCTCGCCGTCACGGGGAAGCCGGCGCAGTTCGGCCGCGGCGTCATGCAGGACGTCTCGGACAAGCTGCTCCAGCAGTTCGTCGCGTGCATCGAGAAGCAGCTGACCGGACCGAAGGCCACGCCCGAGACCGAGGGTGCGACCGAGGGTGCCCCCCAGGGGACGGCGGCGGAGACGGCGGCGGAGACGGCGGCCACCGCTCCCGCCGCTGCGGCCGCGGTCGCTTCCGCACCGTCGAGCGGCTACGTCGAGACGGGGTCGGACGCGCTCGCGGCCGACACCTCCTCGGCAGCACCCTCGGCGGCCCCGGCGTCGCAGGTCGCCTCCGCACCGCGACGTGTCACCCGGGAGGTCGAGGAGGAGGCGCTCGACCTCGGCTCGGCGGTCATGCCGGTGCTGATCCAGCGGTATGCCGGCTACGCCGCGGCGGCCGCCATCGGCGCCCTCATCGGCTGGCTCCTCGGGCGCCGAGGCGACTGACCCGGAGGTCTGCGCCTGCACCACGCCCGTCGGCCCGGTCCCCGCGGACCGGGCCGACGGCATACCCAAGCGGTCGTTCCGGGAAGACGCACCCGTGACGGCGGCGTTGGAACTCTGGACAGCTGTTCCCGAGCCTTCAGGAGAGTCATGTCCCGCGTCACGATCATCGGCGGTCACGGCAAGGTCGCCCTGCTCGCAGCCCCGCTCCTCGTCGCCGACGGCCACGACGTCACGTCCGTGGTGCGCAACCCCGAGCACGTCTCCGACGTCGAGCAGACCGGCGCCACCGCAGCGGTGCTCGACGTCGAGAACGCCTCGACCGAGCAGATCGCCGACCTCGTGCGCGGCAGCGACGTCGTGGTGTGGTCCGCGGGCGCCGGCGGCGGCAACCCGCAGCGCACGTATGCCGTCGACCGCGACGCCGCCATCCGCTCGATGGACGCCGCCGCGCAGGCGGGGGTCGGGCGCTACGTCATGGTGTCGTACTTCGGTGCCGGGCCCGACCACGGCACCCCGGAGGACAGCTCCTTCTACGCCTACGCGGACGCGAAGTCCGCGGCCGACGAGCACCTGCAGGGCACCGACCTCGCGTGGACGATCCTGCGGCCGAGCGGCCTGACCACCGAGGGAGCCACCGGGCACATCGAGACCGGCGACGACGTCTCGGCCGGGCACGTGTCGCGCGACAACGTCGCCCACGTGATCCGCTCCGTCGTGGAGCACCCGGACGCCGCCGCCCGGCGCGTCATCGCCTTCAACGACGGGACCCGGCCCATCGACGAGGTCGTCGCCACCGGGTGAGGGGACCGGCGGGGTAGGGCCTGGGCACACCGGGTCGGCGACATTCGTCGCCGCTTTCCCCGTGCATGTGCGCGTCGGTGACCACGCGACGTACGCTCGTTCGGTCGCCCACCACCCCGGGCGGCAGCCGTCAACGACGACACAGAGTCAGGACTTCATGGCGCTCAGCGTTTTCGACCTCTTCTCCATCGGCATCGGGCCGTCGAGCTCGCACACCGTCGGCCCGATGCGCGCCGCGGTGCTCTTCGCCGAGGGGCTGCGCGAGGGCGGCGTGCTCTCGCAGGTCAGCCGCGTGCGCGCAGAGCTCTTTGGCTCCCTCGGGGCCACCGGGCACGGGCACGGCAGCGACAAGGCGGTCATCCTCGGGCTGACGGGCGAGCGGCCCGAGCTGTGCGATCCGCGGGCTGTCGAGAGCCGCCTCGCCCACATCCGCGCCTCCAAGCGCCTGCCGCTCCTCGGCGAGCACGCGATCGACTTCGTCGAGGACGAGGACCTCGTGCTCCACCGGCGCAAGACGCTGCCACTGCACCCGAACGGCATGACGTTCACCGCCCTCGACGCCCAGGGCGCCACGCTCGCGCAGCGCACCTACTACTCCGTCGGCGGCGGTTTCGTCGTCGGCGGCGACGCCGACGGCGAGACGCGGATCGTCGAGGACTCGACGCCCGTCGCGCACCCGTTCCGCACCGGCGACGAGCTGCTCGCCCACTGCAAGGAGACCGGCAAGTCGATCGCCCGGATCATGCTCGAGAACGAGCTGTCGTGGCGCACCGAGCAGGAGGTGCGCGACGGCCTCCTCGACATCTGGCGCGTCATGAAGGAGTGCGTGCGCAACGGCATCGACACCGAGGGCGTGCTCCCCGGTGGCCTGCGGGTGCGCCGGCGCGCACCCGAGCTGGCCCGCCGCCTGCGCCTCGAGGGCACCAGCGACGACCCGCTGCGCGGCATGGACTGGATCACCCTCTACGCGCTCGCCGTCAACGAGGAGAACGCCTCGGGTGGCCGCGTCGTCACCGCGCCCACCAACGGCGCGGCCGGGATCATCCCCGCGGTCCTGCACTACTACGCGAACTTCGTGCGCGGCGCCGACCGCGACGGCATCGTCCGCTTCCTGCTCACCGCCGGCGCGATCGGCGTCATCTACAAGGAGACCGCCTCGATCTCCGGCGCCGAGGTCGGCTGCCAGGGCGAGGTCGGCTCGGCGTGCTCGATGGCGGCCGGCGCCATGGCGGCCGTAATGGGCGGCACCCCCGAGCAGGTCGAGAACGCCGCCGAGATCGGCATGGAGCACAACCTCGGCCTCACCTGCGACCCGGTCGGCGGCCTCGTGCAGATCCCGTGCATCGAACGCAACGCGATCGCCTCGGTCAAGGCCATCACGGCCGCGCGCACCGCCCTGCGCGGCGACGGCTCGCACGTCGTCTCCCTCGACAAGGTCGTCAAGACGATGCGCGAGACCGGGCGCGACATGAAGGTCAAGTACAAGGAGACCGCGCGCGGCGGTCTCGCCGTCAACGTCATCGAGTGCTGATCGTCATCGCGTGCTGAGCCGGCCGACTGCTCACCTGTCGGTCACCTGGGAGGGAAGACAAGGGGCAGCTCGAGCTCGCACTCGTAGTAGCGCATCTGCAGCTGGCGGCGCTCCACGTCGATGACCCCCTCGCCGACGGCGAGCACGGTGTTGAGCCACTCGTGCGAGGGCGCCTCGGTCTGGAACGTCATGACGTGGAGGCCGTGCCCGTCGGTCAGCGACGAGAGACCCGTCAGGGTGTAGAGGACGATGCCGTCGTCGACCTCGATGACGCCACGCGCGTCCGGGGAGGCGTACCCGTGCCACAGGCGAGGGAAGTTCGACCACCTGGCGGTTCCCGCCAGGCGGCCGGTCAGGGTGCCCGTCCCCTGCCCGTAGACCCTCCCGTCGCGACCCAGTGACGGCTCGACCGCCTCGTAGAGGTCGTAGGTCCAGCTCGCGTCGCAGAGGTGCTGGAGTCGCATGGCATCCTCCTCGGATGGCCGCCGTTCCCATCGACGGTACGCCGGCGCGACCCGTTCGGTGCTGACTCGGTCAGACCCGAGACCGTTCCCGCCGGACTGCCCGAGCCCGCCACCCCGGAGCTCGTACGACAGACTGGCGCACATGGGTCATCGCTCCGTCGCAGAGCACCGAGCCGCCGTCGAGCGGCTCCTGGGGGAGGGGTCGTGCGAGCAGGTCCCGCTCGACCGCCACGCCGCGGGCCGCCGCCTCGCCGTCGACCTCGTCGCCGCCGACGACCTCCCGCGCTTCGACAGCTCCGCCATGGACGGGTATGCCGTGTGCCCCGGGTCGCCGGACCAGCGCACCTATCCCGTGGTCGGCGACGTGCCGGCCGGCTCCGCCCCCGCCTTCGGCCTCGTCCCCGGTCAGGCCGCCCGGGTCATGACCGGGGCGCGCGTGCCGCAGGGCACGGTGGCCGTGGTCCCGGTCGAGCTCACCGACGCGAGCCCCACCGGGCCGGCGCCCGAGAGCGTCACCCTGCGGCAGGCCCCGCTCCCGGGGAGGCACGTCCGACGGCGCGGCGAGGACGTCACGGCCGGCTCGGTCATCGCCACCGCCGGAGCCGCCGTGACGCCGGCCCTGCTCGCCCTGGCCCGCTCCGCCGGCTGCACGAGCGCCTCGGTGCCTGCCCCCACCCGCGTCGCCGTCATCGCGACCGGCGCAGAGCTCGCCCCACCCGAGGCAGACCCCGGCGCAGGCGGCATCCACGAGTCCAACTCGCAGATGGTCGCCGCCCTCGCCGAGGCCGCCGGCTGCCGCGTGCTCCGCGCTGAGGTGTGCTCCGACGAGCCGTACGAGCTGCGCGCCCTGCTCGACGAGCTCGATGCCGACCAGGACGTCGACCTCGTCGTCACCACCGGGGGCGTCAGCGCCGGCGCCTACGAGGTCGTGCGCCAGGTGTGCTCGCCGCTGCCGACCTTCGACTTCGTCCACCTCGCGATGCAGCCAGGAGGTCCGCAGGGCCTCGGCTGCTACGGCTCCACCCCCGTCGTCTGCCTGCCGGGCACGCCCGTGGGGGCCTTCGTCGCCTTCCACATGCTCGTGCGTCCCGCCCTCGACCTCCGGCACGGAGCGCCGACAGCGCCTGCCGGGCGGGCGGAATACGTCGGCAGGACCCGCCGCACGCGCGCCGGGCGCGTCCAGTTCGTGACGAGCGTGCTCCACGAGGACGGCGTCGTGACGGCCCCCGACGCCCGGCACCTCACCGCGCTCGCCGCCGCCAACTGCCTCATCGAGGTGCCCGAGGGCGTCGACCAGCTCGTCGAGGGCGACGTCGTCGTCGTGCACCCGGTGTGACGGGGGCATCGCTGCCGGGCACCTAGGCTGTGGGGCGTGAGCGCGACCCTGGTGGCCAAGGACCTCGCCGGGGGCCACGCCCACCGGACCCTCTTCGAGCACCTCGACCTCACGGTCGCGCCCGGTGACGTCGTCGGCGTCGTGGGCGCCAACGGCGCGGGCAAGTCGACACTCCTGCGGCTGCTGGCGGGAGTCGACGATCCGCTCGCCGGTACGGTCACGACCGCCCCATCCGACGCCTTCGTCGGCTGGCTGCCGCAGGAGCACGAGCGGCTGCCGGGCGAGACCGTCGCCGGGCACATCGGCCGCCGCACCGGCGCGACGGCCGCCACGGCCGCGATGGAGGAGGCCGCGGCCGCCCTCGGGGGAGACGACCCCAAGGCCGACGAGACGTATGCCGTCGCCCTCGACCACTGGCTCGCGAGCGGCGCCCCCGACCTCGACGAGCGGATCCCGCCGATGCTCGCCGAGCTCGGCCTCGAGGTCGGGCCCGACGCCCTCATGACCTCCCTCTCCGGCGGACAGGCGGCCCGTGCGGCGCTCGCAGCGCTGCTGCTGAGCCGCTTCGACCTCGTGCTCCTCGACGAGCCGACCAACGACCTGGACCTCGCCGGGCTCGAACGGCTCGAGGCCTTCGTGCAGGGCCAGCGCGGCGGCGTCGTGCTCGTCTCGCACGACCGCGAGTTCCTCGCCCGCTGCGTCACCCGCATCGTCGAGCTCGACCTCGCCCAGAACGCGGTCTCCGTCCACGACGGCGGCTACGAGTCCTACCTCGAGGAGCGCGAGGTCGCACGGCGCCATGCCCGCGAGGCGTACGAGGCGTATGCCGGCACGAAGTCGGACCTCGAGGCGCGAGCGCGCACCCAGCGGGAGTGGTCGTCCAAGGGCGTGCGCAACGCGATGAAGAAGAACCCCGACAACGACAGGAACCGCCGCGCGGCGAGCATCGAGTCGTCGGAGAAGCAGGCGCGCAAGGTGCGGCAGATGGAGTCGCGGATCGCCCGGCTCGACGAGGTGGCGGAGCCCCGCAAGGAGTGGGTGCTGCAGTTCTCGATCGGGGCCGCGCCCCGGTCGAGCTCGGTCGTGGCCACGCTGAACGAGGCGGCGCTCCGGCGGGGCGACTGGACGTTCGGCCCTGCGTCGCTGCAGGTCGAGGCCCGCCGGCGGATCGGGATCACCGGTCCCAACGGCGCGGGCAAGTCGACGCTGCTCTCGCTGCTGCTCGGCCGGGTCGAGCCGACCGCCGGGAGCGCGTCGCTCGGCGCCAGCGTCGACGTCGGCGAGATCGACCAGGCCCGGACCGGGCTGCGCGAGGACCTGACGCTCGGCGACGCGTTCGGCGAGGCGGTGCCGGACCTGAACCCGGCCGACCGGCGCACCCTGCTCGCCAAGTTCGGGCTCAATGCCGACCAGGTCGGCAGCGCCGTCGGCCGGCTGTCACCCGGCGAGCGCACGCGCGCGGCGATGGCGCTGCTGCAGGCGCGCGGCGTCAACCTGCTCGTGCTCGACGAGCCGACCAACCACCTCGACCTGCCCGCGATCGAGCAGCTCGAACAGGCCCTCGAGTCCTACGACGGGGCGCTGCTGCTCGTGTCGCACGACCGACGCCTGCTCGAGAACGTCCGGCTCGACGAGCGCTGGCACGTCGAGGCCGGCCGGGTCACCCGACTCTGACCCGTCGCCCCTCAGGCGGGGGACTGGGTGGCGTCGGCGACCCACGGGCCGAGCGGCGGGTCCCAGCGCCGGACGACGCGGCGCAGGATGTGGCCGCCGAGCCAGTACGGGTCCTGGTCGAACGCCGCCGTGACCTCCTCGAGCGACTCGGCCGAGTAGACGATCAGCGCCGCGTTGACCGGCTCCTGCTCGGTCGGCTCGGCCTCGCTCACCTCGTCGATGCCGTCCTGGTACATCCCCGCGACGAGCAGACCGGGCTGACCGGTGAGCCACTCCCGGTGCTCGGGCCGGATCGTCAGCATCTCGCTGATGTCATCGGCATACGTGTAGTGGATGGCGAAGATCGCCACGGTGGGCCTCCAGTCGCTCGGGTGGGGGTCGGGGGGACGCGGCCGGGGCCGCGGCGGTCAGGTGGTCGTGATGCGGTGCGCCCCGGCATACACGTTGAGACGGGAGCCGCGCACGAAGCCGAGCAGGCTCATGCCGGCGTCCTCCGCGCACTCGACAGCCAGGGACGAGGGTGCGGAAACCGCTGCGAGACAAGGGATCCCGGCCATGATCGCCTTCTGCGTCAGCTCGAACGACGCGCGCCCCGACACGACGAGCACGCAGCCGGCCCCGGGCACGCGGCCGTTCTGCAGCGCCCACCCGACGACCTTGTCGACGGCGTTGTGCCGGCCCACGTCCTCGCGCACCACGAGCAGCTCGCCGTCGGCGGTCGCCAGGCCCGCGGCGTGCAGGCCACCGGTCTTGTCGAAGGACTTCTGCTCGGTGCGCAGCGCGTCTGGCAGCTCGGCGATGACCTTGGCGGCGAACTCCGTCGCGTCGGAGCGCACGTCGAAGGCCGACTGGGCCCGCAGCTGCTCGATGCTCGCCTTGCCGCACACCCCGCACGAGGAGTTGGTGAAGAACGATCGCGTCGCCGACGCGGCCGGCGCCGCCACCCCGGGGGCCAGCGTCACGTCGATGACGTTGTAGGTGTTCTCGTCGAAGCCGCTCTCGCCCGAGACGACCGCGCCCTCGCAGTAGCGGGCCAGCGCGATGTCCTCGGCCGAGCGGATCAGCCCCTCCGACATGAGGAAGCCGTGGACCAGCTCGATGTCGTGACCGGGCGTGCGCATCGTCACCGTGAGCGGCGTGCCGCCCACCCGCAGCTCGAGCGGCTCCTCGACGGTCAGCGTGTCGGGACGCGTGCTCGTCGAGGGCGTCGCGAGATCGATCGTCGTGACCTTGCGCCGCACGGTGACCCGTCCCATGGGGCCAGCCTGCCACGTGTCGTGCCAGACTCCGAGGGTGCCGCCCCCCGAACGTCCGAGCGACCCTCCCGGCGCCCTGGCCGCGGATCCCGTCGTCGTCGTGCTGACTGGGGGCGCCTCCCGCCGGATGGGCTCACACAAGCCGCTGCTCGAGGTCGCCGGCCGCCCCCTCGTCGCCCGGGTCCTCGATGCCGCGGGCGACTGGCCCGCGCTCGTGGTCGGGCCGACGCAGGGCGTCCCCGACGGCATACGCGCCGTGCTCGAACCGGTGCCCGGCGGAGGTCCCGTGGCCGGGCTCGCGGCTGCCGTTGCGGCCCTGCCGGCCGAGGCGCCGGGGGCGCCGGACGTCCTCGTCGTCCTGGCCGCCGACCTGCCCTTCGTGACCCACGAGCACGTCACGAGCCTCGTCGCCGCGCTGGCCGGGCCCCCGAGCACGTATGCCGCAGGGCCGCTCCCCGAGACCGCCGACCTCGCCGTGACGGTGACCGCCGACGGGCGCACCAACTGGCTCTGTGCCGCCTGGCGGCTACCCGCCCTGTGGGCGCGTCTCGAGCAGGTCGGCGATGCATACGGCACGAGCATGCGCAGGCTGTGCGCCGACGTGCCGACGGTCCTCGTCGACGACCCCGACGAGGTGGCCCTCGACGTCGACACCCCGGCCGACCTCGACCGTGCACGCGACCGTGCACGTGACCGGGCGTGCGACAGGTCACACGGACGGGTCGACGGGCCCGCGGACTCTGGGAGATAGTCCAAGCCGCGCCCTCGCGCCGATCCCCCTGGCGCCAAGCGCGACTCAGGAGTTGGCGTGCAGTTCGCAAAGACTTCGTATGGTCAGTTGACCGTTGTTCCCGGCGACTGCCAGCGTCGCGCTCGTCCCAGCCAGCTCTGATGTTTCCGTGAGATGGCGGCACACCTTTCGAGGCGGCGCTCGTGCCGCATCCCCACAAGGAGTCAACAGTGAACCGACTGAAGTCTGGGCTGGCGACCGGAGGGCTGCTGGCCCTCGCCCTCGCCATCTCGCCGGCGATCCCGGCGGGCGCAGCGGCAGGTGCAGGGCGCGACAAGGCGCCCGCTCCCGAGTCGCAGAGCCTCAAGGCGACCGAGCAGTCCCGCGCGGCATCCTCGGCGAGCGCCCTCGGCCTCACGGGCGAGACGCTCACCGTGAAGTCCGTCATCGCGGACCCCGACGGCAACACCCACGTGCGCTACGACCGCTCGATCAACGGCCTGCGCGTCGTCGGCGGCGACTTCGTCAGCCACAAGGACGCCTCCGGCAAGGTCAAGAGCGTGACGTGGAACATCCGCAAGAGCGCCACCCCGGCCTCCTTCTCGCCGAAGATCGCGCGCAGCACCGCCCAGGCCGCCGGCCTCGCCGCCGCCAAGGCGAAGAACGAGAAGGCCTCGCCCGGCGAGCTCGTCGTCTTCCAGTCGGCCGCCGGCCCGAAGCTCGCGTATGAGGTCGTCACCGAGGGCATCAAGGCGGACCAGACCCCGACGCGCCTGCACACCATCGTCGACGCCATCACCGGCAAGACCCTCACGAGCTGGGACGACGTCAAGGAGGGCACCGGCAACGGCATCTTCGTCGGCAGCGTGTCCCTGGCCACCTCGGGCAGCTCCGGCGCGTACACGATGCAGGACACCCACGGGAACTACACGACCGACCTGAACCAGGCCACGAGCGGCAACGGCACGACCTTCACCGACGCCGACGACGTCTGGGGCACAGGCTCGCAGAGCAACCGGCAGTCGGCGGCCGTCGACGCGCACTACGGCGCCGGCAAGACGTACGACTACTACAACACCCAGCTCGGCCGCGCCGGCATCTGGAACAACGGCACGGGCGCCCGCAGCCGCGTCCACTACGGCCAGAACTACTCCAACGCCTTCTGGGACGGCACGCAGATGACGTACGGCGACGGCGCCAACAACGCCGCCCCGCTCGTGGAGCTGGACGTCGCGGGCCACGAGATGAGCCACGGCATCACCGAGAACACGGCGGGCCTGGCCTACTCCGGCGACGCCGGGGGCCTCAACGAGGCGACCTCCGACATCTTCGGCACCGGTGTCGAGTGGTACACCAACAACCCCAACGACAACCCCGACTACCTCATCGGCGAGAAGCTCAACCTCAACGGCAACGGCACACCGCTGCGCTACATGGACAAGCCGAGCAAGGACGGGGCGTCCAAGGACTGCTGGAGCGCGACGCTGGGCCTGCTCGACCCGCACTACTCCTCCGGGCCGCTCAACCACTGGTACTACCTCGCCTCCGAGGGCTCCGGCGCCAAGACGGTGGGCGGCGTGAGCTACAACAGCCCCACCTGTGACGGCTCCACCGTGACCGGCATCGGCCACCTCAAGGCCGAGAAGATCTGGTACCGCACGCTCTCGACCTACCTGACCTCCTCGAGCAACTACGCGGCAGCCCGCACCGGCGTCATCAAGGCCGCCAAGGACCTCTACGGCGCCGGCTCGGCCGAGTGCACCGCGGTCGACAAGGCGATGGGCGCCATCGCCGCCCCGGCCAGCACCGAGACGTGCGGCACGAGCGGGGGCGGCGGCACGGGTGGCTCGCTGACCAACGGCGGCTTCGAGTCCGGGCAGACCGGCTGGACCGGCACCGCGGGCCCGATCACGAACAACACGGGCCGCCCGGCCCACGGTGGCACGTGGAAGATGTGGCTCGGGGGCAACGGCACCTCCGGCTCCGAGAACGAGTCGCAGACCTTCGCCGTCCCGTCCACGGCCACCTCGCCGACCCTGACCTACTGGATCCGGATCGACACCGCTGAGACGTCGACGACCTCGGCCTACGACACCGCCACGGTCTCCATCAACGGCGTGACGAAGCAGAGCTACTCCAACCTGTCCACGCCGAAGGCGTCCTACGTCCAGAAGACGATCGACCTGACGGCCTACAAGGGCACGAACGTCACGCTGAAGTTCGCCGACACCGAGGACTCCTCGCTCCAGACGAGCTTCGTCGTCGACGACGTGGCGACGAGCTTCTGATCGGCCACCGCTGATCGACCGGCGCCTCGCCTGAGGCGCACCAGGCACCGAGGTCGGTATGCCGCCGGGTCACGCCCGGCGGCATACCGACCTCTCGCGTCGGTGCCGTTCAGGGCGTCGGCAGCGACGACGACGCAGACGGCGACGCCGGGGTCATGCACCGGGTGACCGCCGGGACGGTGAGCGTCACGTCGCTGACGAGCGTCCCGACGAGACCCGAGATCTCTCCCAGCGAGGGGTCGCTGAGGTCGATCGCCCGGGCACGGTCGTCCGTGACGGAGATGGTGATCGGGTCGCTCTCGGCCACGTCGGCTCCCACCGTGGTGGACCCGTCGCTCGGCAGGACGGTGCTGGGCAGGGCACTCGCCTCCGGGCGCAGGGTCGCGAGGAGCGAGAGGAGCCGACGCTGCAGGGCGTGGTCCAGCAGGCAGACCCGGCCGTGCACCGACCTCGTCTCGACGAGCACCCGGCCGTCGGCGCCGAGCACCACGACGTCATCGTAGCCGGCGCTGCCGCCCGTGCGCCGCAGGGTGAGGGGGAACTGCGGACCGCGGGACGCCTCACTCCCGCTGTCGCCGCCGTCGCCGGACTGCGGGGGAGGCGAGGTGGCGGGGATGGGGTCGGTCTGCGCCCCTGTCTGGGCCCCTGTCTGCGCCTCGGAGGAGCCGGGGAACCCGGAGGAACCGGGCGAGGAGGCGCCCCCGCATCCCCCGACCAGCACTGCTGCCATGGCCAAGCCCACACCCAGGCCAGCGCGCCCCATGGTTCCCATGGTGGTCCCTGCGAGCCGCCGGCGAAGGCGCAACGCCGCGGTAACAACGCCGCGGTGACGAGCGAGCGGGTCGACGTGAGATTCAAGTGGCGGGCCCCGAGATGCAGCGGAATGCTCGGTATCGGAGGTTTGTCCCGGGCTCTGGGCCCGCCTGACCCCCACCCCAGGACGGCGCCCCCGGTGGACCCACACCGGTGCCGAGCATCCTGCAGCCAAGACACGAAAGGGACGATCGAGTGACATCCACCTCCTCACCACACCGAACACCAAGGGCACGCAGGGCGCGGCAGTCCCTGGTGGCGCTCGGCACCGTCGCGGCAGTCTCCGCGGGCCTGGCCCTGGCCTCCCCGGCAGCCCAGGCGGCAGACCCCTCGGCCAGCGTCGCGGGCAGCGACTCGGCCAGTCGTGAGCGCGCCTTCGCGGCCGCCTCCGCCGAGTTCGGTGTGCCCCGCACGGTCCTCGAGGCTGTGTCCTACTCGCAGACCCGGTGGGACTTCCACCCCGGCCACAGCAGCTCCGGCGGCTACGGTCCCATGCACCTCGTCGACGCCGCCCTCGGCTCCGCGGCAGAGGGCCGCGGCCTCGGCGAGGCGCCCACGCCCACCCCCGACCCCGTCGCCGACACCCTCGGTCGGGCCGCAACGCTGACCGGCCTGTCCAAGGACGCGCTGCGCACCGACGAGCGGGCCAACATCCGAGGCGGCGCGGCCCTGCTGGCCGCCACGCAGAAGCGCCTGGGCCTGCCGACGGGCCAGGCCACCGACGCCGGGCAGTGGTATGCCGCGGTCGCCGACGCCTCCGGCTCCAGCGAGCAGGACGTCGCGGACGCGTTCGCCGACGACACCTACTCCGTCATCGCCTCGGGCGCCTCCCGTCGCACGATCGACGGCAAGCAGGTCTCCCTGCCGCCCTCGAGGGTCAAGCCGCAGACGGGGCTCGCCGGCAGGCTCCACCTGCACCAGAAGCACAACAAGGGGCCCGTGGACTGCCCGCCCGGCCTCGACTGCGAGTGGCTGCCGGCGCCCTACGCCCAGACCGGCCCGGGCGCCGGTGACTACGGCAACCACGACCTCGCCAAGCGGCCCGTCGCGCCCAAGATCACCGACATCGTGATCCACAACACCGAGGGCAGCTACGACACCGCCCTCAAGCTCGTCTCCGACCCGAACTACCTCGCCTGGAACTACACGGTCCGCAGCTCCGACGGCCACATCGCCCAGCACCTCGACCCCAAGGACGTCGGCTGGCACGCCGGCAACTGGTACATCAACGGCCACGCGATCGGCATCGAGCACGAGGGCTTCGCCGCCCAAGGCGCCCAGTGGTTCAGCGAGCCGATGTACCGCTCGTCGGCGCGTCTCGTTCGCTACCTGGCGAGGGAGTACGACATCCCGCTCGACATGCAGCACATCTTCGGCCACGACCAGATCCCCGGCGTGACGGCCGCCAACGTCGCCGGCATGCACTGGGACCCGGGGCCCTACTGGAACTGGGAGCACTACTTCCAGCTCCTCGGCGCCCCGCTCCAGTCGCACACCGCCCGCCACGCCAAGGACCTCGTCCGGATCCTGCCCGGCTTCGAGGACAACCAGCAGATCGTGACGTACTGCGACGACAAGGTCGCCGACAGCTGCGGCTCGCAGCCGACGAACTTCGTCTACCTGCACACCGCCCCGTCCGAGTCCGCGCCGCTCGTGGGCGACATCGGCCGCAAGGCCAGCGGTGCCCCCTCGACGACCTCCGTCTCCGACATCGGTGCCCGCGCCCAGACCGGCCTGACCTTCGCGGTGGCCGAGCGCCAGGGTGACTGGACGGCGATCTGGTTCAACGGTGTCAAGGGCTGGTTCCTCAACCCGGTCGCCGACCCGACGGCCGTCCCGGTCCGGGGCTACTACGTCGTGCCCAAGGCGGGCCTCGCCAAGGCTCCCGTCTACGGCCGCGCCTACCCCGAGGCGTCCGCCTACCCGGCCGGCATCCCCGCCCAGGCGGTCTCCCCGCTGCAGTACACCTTCGCCGCGGGCCAGCGGTATGCCGTCGGCGACCTCACCGTCCCGACCGACTACTACCGGGCCGTGACCTTCTCACCCGACACCCCGAACGACCACGTCGACGTCGTCGGTCAGGACCGCTACTACCAGATCTCGCTCGGCCACCGCTTCGCGTTCGTGCGCGCCGCGGACGTCGACGTGGTCCCCGCTCGGTAGCCCCCGCGACTCAACCGTCGAAAGGCCAAAGTCTGCGGGCTGCACCATGTCGAAAGGCCACTTCTCGTCACGAGAAGTGGCCTTTCGACTACGCAGCACCCGCAAAGATTGGCCACTCGACGGTGGGGGATCGCGCTGGTCAGTGGAGGTCGTAGGCCTTGAGGAAGCTGGTGATGAAGGGCGCGGCGCCGGTCACGCCGTTGTCGCCGACCTCGTTGTAGGCGGCGATCGCGATGTCGCCGCGGCCGGCCACCATCCACGCGTGCGTGTCGGGCGGGTTCTTCGTGCCGAACTCGGCCGTGCCGGTCTTGGCGTACTGCACCCCGAGCGGCGCCAGCACCTTGCCGGAGCCCTCCTTGACGACCGCGCTCATCTCCTGGCGCAGCACGGCCGCCTCGGCCGGCTCGAGGGGCTTGGCCGGCTGGGGCAGCGCCTCGGCGCCCTGCACGAGCGCCGGGCGCACCGTCTGGCCCTTCATCACCGAAGCGACGACCAGAGCCATCGTCAGCGGCGAGGCCTCGACCCGCCCCTGGCCGATGAACGAGGCCGCGTGCTCGACGACGTCGTCGGTCGCCGGCACGGAGCCGACGAACCCCGTGAACGGCAGGTCGAGCTTCTCGCCCATGCCGAGCGACTGCGCCGCCTGGGCGAGCTCGTCCTGGCTCACCTTCGGGTGCTGGCTGATGAAGGCGGTGTTGCAGGAGAAGGCGAGGGCGGTCTGCATCGGGATGTCGCCGAGCTTGTCCTTGGGGTAGCCGGTGTAGTTGCCGAAGCGGCGCCCGTTGACCGTGAGCGCGTCGGTGCACGGCAGCTTCGTGGCCGCGGTCGCGCCCGTGCGGACCAGCGCCAGCGAGCTCGCGATCTTGAACGTCGACCCCGGCGCCTCCTTGCCGGCCAGCGCGAGGGTCGAGCCGCCGGCGCCGGGCCCGACTGCTGCGGCGAGCACCTCACCGGTGGACACGCGTACGGCCACGAGCGCCGTCGGCCGGGCGGTCTGGGAGGCCAGGGCCGCCTCGGCGGCACTCTGGGCCTTCGGATCGAGGGTGGTCCTGAGCGGCTCGCCCTCCTTGGACACCTCGGCGAAGAGCTCCCGCTTGTCCAGCACGCTGCCGTCGGCGCCACGCTTGACCGCGAGCACGGCGAGGCCCGGGGTGCCGCGCAGCTGCGTGTCGTAGCGGTACTCGAGGCCGCTCATGCCGACGGTGTCACCACTGTGCAGCGCGCCCTTGGACTTGGCGATCTGCTCCGCGGTGGCCTCGCCGACGCTCCCGAGGATCGGGGCCGCCCACGTGCGGGTGGGTCCGAGCACCTGCATGGCGGGGACGCTGAGCGCCCCGTTGACCTCCTTGATCGCCGGGCCGTTCTTCGTGAGGAGGGGGTCGGTCGCGCGCACGGTGAGGCCCTGGACGAAGGCCTTCGCGCCGGCGGCCGAGACCTTGGCGGCGAAGCGGCCCGGGTCGATGTCGAGCAGTGCGGCGAGCCTGCGGGCCGACGCCGTCGCCTGCGCTCCCGAGACCTTCGTCTTGTCGATGCCGATCACCGCGACCTCGCGCTCGGTCATGAGCTTGCCGCCCCCGGCGTCGAGGATGTCCGCCCGGCGAGGAGCGGTGCGGGTGACGCTGAGGCCCTCGTCCGGGCCGAGCTCGGGCGCGACCACGCCGGGGCTCCACGTCACCTTCCACAGGCCGGCGACGAGAGTCAGCGGCACCTGCGTCTCGTAGGTCCAGTCGGTCGGCGACGCGGAGACGTCCCACCGGCTGGAGAGCGTGGCGGTGGCGCGGTCCGAGCCCTCGGGGTGACTCAGACTGCTCAGCGACACCGTCGGGCGCAGGGTGCCGACGCCCTTGTATGCGCTCGCGACGAAGGCGGTCGCCTTGGCCGGGGTCGTGTTCCCGAACGCCACGGCGCCCAGGTCGCCGGTCGCCAGGCCCTTGGCCAGGGCGCGGGCGGCGTCCCCCGGCTCCGGTGCGGAGGCGAAGAGCGAACAGCCGGCGCTGGAGGCGCTGGCGAGCGCGCTCGTCAGCGCGACGACGACGAGAGGTTTGACCCGAGATGCCTTGAGCATGGCTACACCGTACGGCGTGGCCCGCGGGCCTCCTGTGTGGCAAGCCTGTGCCGAGGGTGTGGAACGTGTGTCCTCGGCATGGCGCCGCGGCCCGGGCTTCAGCGCTCCGGGCGCCAGAGCTGGACGGAGGCCACGGGGTCGAAGCCGCCCGCCAGGAACGCGCGCAGGGCCCTGGCGTTGCCGGGGGCGCACGCGGCGACGACCACCTCGTCCTCGGGGACGAGGGTCAGCGCGTGGCGGACGACGTCCGACCCGACGTGGTCCTTGGCCGGGTCGGTCTCGAGCCCGACCTCGGGCAGGCCGCCGAGCCCGGTCGAGAGGGTCACGAGGGTGCGGTCGTCGGGGGCGGCGTACCCGTAGGTCGCGACGTCGCTGCGCACGGAGGTCGCGTGCTCGGCGCGCGGGTGGTTGCGCAGGTCGCTGCGCGGCACGAGCGCCGGCTCGCCGCCGGCGCCGCGCGCGACGAGGACGATGTCGAGCGCGTCGATCCAGCCGCTGCCGGCGAGCCGGGAGACGAGGCGTGGGTTGCTGGCTCCGCCGAACCCGTCCGGGCTGAGGGCCACGAGCGTGCCGTCGGAGATCTCGTCGTCGACGGCCAGGATGGCGTGGCCGGTGAAGGCGACGACGCCCTCGACGCCGGAGCGCCACGGCTCCACGCGTCGCCAGCCGCCGTCGACGGCGGGGAAGTCGCCCGTTGCGGCCCTGCTGAGTACTTCGCCGATGGGGTGCACGCCCTCCATCAAACCTGCCGCGCGGTCGGCGTGCCCGGTGGGGTCCAGCTGGTGGTACCTGCCGGTAACCCCGCGGTCGGCGCGGATGACGGTCGGCGCAGGTAGGTTGAGGCCATGTCACGACCGCATGCGGCCGCCATCATCGAGGACGCCGTCCACGAGCAGGTAGAACGCGTGCTCCGCAGCCGCGGCTGGGGCAACCGGGTCATCACGCACGTCGGCTACGGCTCGTCCTCGTTCGTGCGCGTGTATGCGCGGATCGTGCTGGGCCGCAAGGGCCGTGAGCACACCGAGGGCCCGGAGCCGCGCCAGGACGCGACGGGTGCGCTGACCCCGGCGCGCTACGACCGTGGCTGGCGCGCCTTCCTCACCTCGCCGGCCACCGGCGTCCCCGTGAAGGTGACGGCGGGCGACCGCGAGGTCTACGGCCGCTCGGACCGCGGCGGCCACGTCGACATCGTCGCCCGCGACCACGGCCTCGCCCCGGGCTGGCAGCAGGTGATCGTCGAGGTGCAGGGCACCGAGCCCGTCGCGGCCGACGTCTTCATCGTCGCCGACGACGTCACCTTCGGCATCGTCAGTGACATCGACGACACCGTCATCACGACGATGCTGCCGCGCCCCCTGATCGCGGCCTTCAACACGTTCGTGCGCAAGGGTAAGGCCCGTCACGCGGTGTCGGGCATGGCGCCGATGTACCGCCGCCTGTTGGCCGCGCACCCGGGCGCTCCGATCGTCTACGTCTCGACGGGCGCGTGGAACACCGCCGCCACCCTCAACCGCTTCCTCGTCGAGAACGGCTTCCCGCTCGGGCCGCTCCTGCTCACCGACTGGGGGCCGACCAACACCGGGTGGTTCCGCAGCGGCCAGGCGCACAAGCGCACCGCGCTGGACCGGCTCGCCCGCGACTTCCCCGACATCAGGTGGCTGCTCGTGGGCGATGACGGGCAGCACGATCCCGAGATCTACGCCGAGTTCGCCGAGGCCCGGCCCGAACGCGTCGACGCCATCTGCATCCGTCACCTGTCGCCGACCGAGCAGGTCCTGTCCAACCCGATGAAGATCGACTCGCCCATCCGGCCGTGGGCCTCGCGCTCGGTCCCGACCTTCTCGGCGGCCGACGGGCACGAGCTGCTCCGGGTCCTCGACTCCGTGGGCAAGGTCGGCGAACCCGTCGCCGCCGACGAGCAGCCTTCCCGTCCGGGCCGTTCCGTGGGCGCCGGATGACACACTGGGCCCATGCCTGAGCTGCCGGAGGTGCAGGCGCTCGTCGACTTCCTCGCCGAGCGGACGGAAGGCCTCGCCATCACCGGGGTCGAGCTCGCGTCGTTCAGCGTGCTCAAGACCTTCAACCCACCGCCGCAGGCGCTCGAGGGCGCCCCCATCGACGGCGTCCACCGCCACGGCAAGTTCCTCGACATCGACGCCGACGGCACCCATCTCGTCTTCCACCTGGCCCGGGCCGGCTGGCTGCGCTGGTCCGACCAGCTGCCCACCACCGTCGTGCGCCCCGGCAAGTCGCCGATCGCCCTGCGCGTACGCCTGTCCGACGGCTCCGGATTCGACCTCACCGAGGCGGGCACGAAGAAGTCGCTGGCCGCCTACATCGTCAAGGACCCGGCCGAGGTGCCGGGCATCGCTCGGCTCGGGCCCGACCCGATGGCCGACGACTTCACGCTCGAGCGGTTCCGCTCGATGCTCGAGGGCCGCCGCACCCAGATCAAGGGACTGCTGCGCGACCAGGAGTTCATCGCCGGGGTGGGCAACGCCTACTCCGACGAGATCCTGCACGTCGCGAAGATCAGCCCGTTCGCCATCGCCGGGTCCCTCGCCCCCGAGGTCGTCGAGCGGTTGTATGCCGCCCTGCGCGACACGCTGAAGAGCGCCGTCGCGACGGCGTCGGGCAAGCCGGCCAAGGAGCTGAAGGACGCCAAGCGGGCCGGGATGCGGGTCCACGCGCGCACCGGCGAGACGTGCCCGGTCTGCGGCGACACCGTGCGCGAGGTGTCCTTCGCCGACACGTCCCTGCAGTACTGCGCCACCTGCCAGACGGGCGGCAAGCCGCTCGCCGACCGGCGGATGTCGCGGCTGCTCAAGTAGTCCGTTCACGAAGCCCGCACAGGGAAGAGGGCGCGCCGGCAGATCCGGCGCGCCCTCTCCTGCTGTGCTGTGACGGCAGGTGACCTTCGGCGTCAGCCCCGACGGGCCGGCATGCCCGAGTGGTCGCCCGAGCGCTCGCCGTGTCCGTGGTCGGAACGGTCGTCGTCACCGTGGGACCGCTTGACCGACACGACGGTGCCGGTGGTGTCGTCGAGGATCACCTGCGGGGCCTGCGACTCGTCGAACGAGAAGAGGCCGCGCATCGAGCCAGCCCAGGCGTCGGCCGAGCCGTCGCCGATGCGGCCGACCTTCCAGTTGTCCTCGATGAGACGCAGGATCGAGGCCTGGTCGGTCTGGTGGTGGTCGACGAAGTTCGCCCTGGCGAAGGGCGAGATCACCACGAGCGGCTGGCGCGGGCCGGGGCCGCAGCGGTCCTGGTAGCCCTGGGCGATCGGCACGCCGGCCGCAGCCGCCTTGGTGCAGAAGGCCGCGTCGTCGGTCGTGTTCGAGGCGTTCTTCACCTGGGCCGCGACGTGGTCGTACCAGCCGTCGGAGTCGTCGTAGGCCAGGACGATCGCCGTGTCCTTCCAGTGCTTCGACTTCTGGATGGCGTTGACCTCCTTGACGACGAAGTGCTGCTCGTCGAGAGGGTCGGAGTAGCCGGCGTGGCCGTCCTGGTAGTTCGGCGCCTTGAGGAAGCTGACGGCCGGCAGGTTGTCGGTGCCGACGACCTGGTCGAAGGACGTCATGTCGTACTGGTGGTTGGCCTGGCCGTCGTGGCCGATCTCGGCGGTGCTGGCCGGCGGCAGGTGGTGCGGGTTCGCCGTCGACGCGTAGTACTGGAAGGGCTCGTGGTGCGGGTTGTAGTCGGTCGAGGAGACGCCCGCAACGTTGGTGTGCGTGGTCGTGCACGAGGCGGGCGCGCCACCGGCGGCCGGGGTCGTCGGCGTGAAGCCGCCCTGGAACCAGCCCCACGACACCTTCTTGGCGTTCAGCAGGTCGCCGATGTTGCGGCCCGTCATGCCCGCGAGCGTGTAGCTCTTCGTGTGGCTGTTGTTGGAGCAGTCGTCGTAGACGGGGTCGGGGTCACCGGTCATCGTGCCGACGCCGTTGGCGTCGGGGACGCGCACCGTGTAGTCGCCACCGGCGGGGGTCGTGGCCGGGGTGCCGTCGGCGTTGAACTCCTTGACGCCGTGGGTCTGGCCGGAGACGAGGTTGAGCGCGCCCGGGGAGGACGGGCCGAAGGTGGTGCTGAAGGCGTGGTCGCTCATCGCGTAGTGCTGCGCGTAGTTCCACATCGCCGTGACGGTGTTGCCGTCGTAGTAGTCCATCGTGAGCCCGGGGCGGCCGAAGGTCGGGGCGGCGCACGCGTCCTTGCTCGTGAACTCCACGAACTTGTCCATTGCGCCGGCGTTGTAGGCCTTCTGCTCGTTCGTGTACGTGTGGTCCTGGTCGCAGGTGACGGCCTGGCCGGGCGTGAGGCGCTGGGGCTGCACGGAGTTGGGGTTGTTCGGCGCGAGCAGGCGGTCGTGGGCGAGCGTCGCGATGTTGCGCGGGGTGCCCTGCGCCGCGGTGAACTTCGGGGCCGGCGTGTTCGAGCCCTGCTGGGTCTCATCCGGGAGGTTGGCGGCCTTGGGATAGGTCGCGAAGTAGTGGTCGAACGACACGTTCTCGCCGAAGATGACGACGACGTGCTTGATGGGGCTGGTGGTGGCGGGCGACGCCGACCTGCCGACCGGGGCCGGGTGGGCGCTGACGGCGCCGGCTGCGGCGACGGCCGGGACGACGAGCGCGGCGGCGCCGACGCCGGCGAGCGCGAGTCGGGCGGAGCGTTTCATGGGGTCTCCTCTGAACGGCTGGTTCGGCCGAGGCAGCGCATGGGCGCACCGCCCTGCGGCCGGAGCGAACGTATGCCCCCGGCGCCCCGCGCCAGGGTCCTCGGACGGTCCCTTTGAGCACTGTTTGCCCAAACTGTGCGCTCCCGTAGCCGAGTGCCCAGCCCGCGTCAGGAATCCGTTCAGGTGGCATTCAGACTTCGCTCGAAGGCGTCCCGGGTGCAACGGTCCGGGGCCCGTGCTTGTCTTCCACGGTATGACGCCCAAGACCCGTCCCGTCCGTCCTGGCCGCGCCCGCCCGGCCCGCCCGGTGCGCGCTGCCCGCAGTCTGACGCTGCTCACGTTGGCCGTTGGTGCCGTGCTCGCCACGAGTGCGTGCGGCCAGGCGAGCCCGTCGTCCGGCTCGGCGACCCCCGCGGCCGGTGGAGGCCCGCAGCCCTCGACGGGCAGCGCCGCCCGGACCACCGTCGTCGGGAGCGTGCGCCTCGAGGCGTCGCTGGCACCGGAGGGTCAGGTGCAAACCGGTGCGACGGGCGCGGGCATGTCCGTGCACCCAGGCCTCGTCGTCGACTACCGGGTGACCAACACCGGGACGCAGCCGGTCCTCGCCTACGACGTCGTGCCGCAGGAGCTCGGCAGCGGCACCCTCCCGGTGGACGTCGACCTCCAGCACGCCTGGGTCTACGAGGAGTCCGGCGCGCTGCGCATCAGCAAGCAGGGCTTCGCCACCGCGCCGAACGTGCGCTTCATCGCCGCGCCCGTCATGGGCGGCCACGTCATCGCCCCCGGCGCCTCCCTCACGGGGCGGGCGTATGCCGTGTGGCCGCCTGTCCTCGACGTGCCCGGTGACTCCTTCTCGGCCCCACGGCAGCCCGTCGACCCGGCCGTCGGGAAGTGGCAGTTCTGCGTGCAGGTCGACGGTCGCACCGGGCAGGCGAAGCCGTCCTCGGTCGGCGACGGCGTCGTGCAGGTGCCGGTCACGGCCCCGCAGGGGGACGAGCTGGTCTGCACGCAACCGGCGGCTCTGCCGATCCGGTGAGCCCAGCCCGTCAGTGGAGGTAGTAGATGCCGTGGGCGACCGAGGCCAGGAAGAACCACGAGAACACCCACACGGCGACCGCCGCGATGCACCAGATCCGCGCCGATCGCGACGCTCGCCGGGCCGCGTCGACCCGGCCGTGCATCCAGTGGGTATTGACCGACGCGGCCTTGATGACCGCCACGATGCCGATGGGGAAGCACACGAGCAGGCACAGCACGGCCCAGCCCATCCAGCTGGGCGGGCGCTGCACGCTGGGCGGCGGAGGCGCCGGGAACCGGACGGCATACGCCTGCCGTGGGGGCGCCCACGCGCTCGGCGGGAGGGTCGGCGCGGGAGTCGGTGCGGGCGGCGCCTGGGAGGGCTCCGGAGTGGCCGGTGTGGTCGCCGGTGGGTCGAGCTGCGGCAGCCAGGCGGACCACTCGTCGTGGCTCGGGTCCGGCTGGCCGGTCTCCCGCTCGGCGTCCCTGTCGTTCCTGCTGTTCCGGTCACTCATGGCGGTCACACGATGTTCGGTTCGCCGTCCGCTGCCAGGCGCTTGCCGGCCCGCTGCCACTCGAGCATGCCGCCCTCGACGTTGACCACGTCGTAGCCCTGGTGCGCGAGCCACTGGACGGCGCGTGCGGAACGGCCCCCGGAACGGCATACGACCGCGACGGCGTCGTCGGTCTCGGGAAGCTCGCCGAGGCGGCCCGGCAGCTCGCCGAGGGGGATGTGGACGGCTCCGGGGGCGTGGCCGGCGGCCCACTCGTCGGCCTCGCGGACGTCGACGAGGACGGCGTCGTCGGGCAGCTCGGACACGGTCGTGGTGGGGATGGCGCTCATGGGCCCATCCTGACACGCGAGTGCGGCCGAGCCCTGCGCTCTACGAGGACCCGGGCCGCCTGCGCCCGGCCAGTATCGTGAGGAACGTGAAGATCCTGTCGATCCAGTCCCACGTCGCCTACGGCCACGCCGGCAACTCCGCGGCGGTCTTCCCGCTCCAGCGACTCGGCCACGAGGTCTACCCCGTGCTCACGGTGACCTTCTCCAACCACACCGGCTACGGCTCTACCCGCGGCCCGCTCATCGCGCCGGCCGACGTCGCAGCCGTCATCGACGGCGTGGAGGAGCGCGGCGCCTTCCCGGCGATCGACGCGGTGCTGTCGGGCTACCAGGGCGCCGAGGCCGTCGGCGAGGTCGTGCTCGACGCCGTGGCGCGCGTCAAGGCCGCCAACCCCGCCGCGATCTACTGCTGCGACCCGGTCATGGGCGACGTCGGCCGCGGCTTCTTCGTGCGCGAGGGCATCCCCGAGTACATGCGCGACCACGTCGTGCCCCAGGCCGACATCGTCACGCCCAACCAGTTCGAGCTCGAGTTCCTCGTGGGGCGTGAGGTCTCCTCCCAGGCCGACCTCGTGGTCGCGGCGCGCGAGCTCATCGCGCAGGGACCCTCGGTCGTCCTCGTCACCAGCGCCGTCACCTCGGACACCCCGGACGGCACGATCCAGATGGCGTGCGTCACCGCCGACGACGCCTGGGTCGTCACCACCCCGATGCTCCCCATGACGGTGCGCGGTGGCGGCGACGTCACCGCGGCCATCTTCCTCGCGCACTACCTCACGGACGGCCCGCAGGTGGCCCTGAGCCGCACGGCGGCCACCATGTATGCCGTCCTGGAGCGCACGCACGCCCGCGGCGCGGACGAGATGCTGCTCGTCGCCGAGCAGGACGCCATCGCTCGCCCCGACGAAATCTTCGAAATCGCCTCGATGGCTTGACCGGCGCACCCCCGGGGGAGTTATAGTCGCAACGCGCCGTTCCGCATGACCACCCCTGACCGTGCGGAACGGCGTATTTTCTTGCCTGAATTCGCTGGAATCCGAACCCAGCGGGTTTCCGGGACGCTGAAACCCTGCGTCGCCCAGAGGGGCGCCGAAGAGTCGCCCAGGGGTCGCGAGGGGACCTCGCGGTGACACCGCGACGCGCCGATGCCCGCTTATCGCGACATCTCAGATCTGCGGTAGACAGGCATATAGCCTCCGAGCGTGGACCCGATCACCAACCCGTACGCCCCGGGTGCCGGCCAGCGCCCGCCCGAGCTCGCCGGTCGTGACGAGCAGCTGCGCACCTTCGACGTCGTGCTCGAGAGGATCGCGCGCGGCCGGTCGGAGCGCTCCATCGTCCTGACCGGGCTGCGCGGTGTCGGCAAGACCGTGCTGCTCAACGCACTGCGCAGCTCGGCCGTTCGCGCGGACTGGGGCACCGGCAAGTTCGAGGCCCGCCCCGACCAGAGGCTGCGCCGCCCGCTCGCTGCGGCCGCGCACCAGGCGGTGCGGGAGCTCGGCCATCCGCGCGGCGACGAGGTGGACCAGGTGCTCGGCATCATCAAGGCCTTCGCGCTGCGCGAGGCCCCGAGCGGGGCCAAGCTGCGCGACCGGTGGCAGCCCGGCATCGACGTCCCCGCGACCACCGGGCGGGCCGACTCCGGCGACATCGAGATCGACCTCGTCGAGCTGTTCACCGACATCGGCGGGCTCGCCGCCGACGTCGGCAAGGGCGTCGCCTTCTTCATCGACGAGATGCAGGACCTCGACCCCGACGACGTCTCCGCGCTGTGTGCCGCCTGCCACGAGATCTCCCAGTCGGGGCTCCCGGTCATCGTCGTGGGCGCAGGGCTCCCGCACCTGCCGGCGGTCCTGTCCGCGTCGAAGTCCTACTCCGAGAGGCTCTTCCGCTACTCCCGCATCGACCGCCTTCCACGCGACTCGGCCGACCGGGCGCTCGTCGGACCCGCCGCCGAGGAGGGGTGCGAGTTCACGCCGGAGGCCCTCGACGAGATGTATGCCGTGACAGCCGGCTATCCCTACTTCATCCAGGCCTACGGCAAGGTCGTCTGGGACGTCGCGCCGAGCTCGCCGGTGACGGCCCAGGACATCCGCGTGGCCGTGCCGGAGGCCGAGGCTGAGCTGGCCGTCGGCTTCTTCGGCTCGCGCTTCGAGCGGGCGACGCCCGCCGAGCGCGAGTACCTCCGCGCCATGGCCGACGCCGCCCTCGTGGGAGCGGCCCGGGCTGGGGTCGAGGGAGACGGCGCCGGGACGGCGGAGCCTGCCGGGACCACGGAGCCTGCCGGGACGGCGGACGGCGACGCGGCGGCATACGTCCGCGACGGCGTGACCGAGCGGGAGGCCGTGCCGACGTCCGCCGTGGCGGACGTGCTCGGACGCAAGCCGCAGTCGCTCTCGCCGGCCCGGGACGCGCTCATCAAGAAGGGGCTCATCTACTCCGGCGAGCGCGGCCTCATCGCGTTCACCGTTCCGCATTTCGGGCGCTACCTGCGCACCCAGTCCTGAGGAGGTTCACATGAAGATGAAGGTGGAACTGGTCCCGGTACCGGTCTCGGACGTCGACCGGGCCATCGAGTTCTATGCCGACAGGCTCGGCTTCACCAAGGACCACGACGTGCAGCCGACCGAGGGGGTCCGGGTGGTCCAGCTGACGCCCCCGGGCTCGGGCTGTTCGATCGGGTTCGGCACCGGGCTCGACGTCTACGGCGGAGTGCCGGGCAGCATCCGCGGCCTGCACCTGGTCGTGGAGGACATCGAGGAGGTCCGGGCCGAGCTGGTGCGGCGCGGCGTCGACGTGGGGGAGATCCACGACTTCGGGGGTGGGGTGCGCGGCGCCAGCTTCTCCGACCCCGACGGCAACACCTTCGAGCTGCAGGAGATGTCGTGGCGCACGGGGGAGCAGTACTAGCACTGCGCCCCCGCGCCCGACCCCACCCCTCACCTCCGAACACCAGGAAGCAGGCACCATGCAGGCGCTTCGCGCTGCCGCGCTGACGGCCGCCACGGCCTCCGCCCTGACCGGCCTGCTGGCCGGCTGCGGCCTGCCGCTCACGTCGCCCGGGGCGGCAGCATCGCACGGCGCCACGCGCATCGAGCGGACCAGCAGCGGCACCTCGGGCCCGAGCGGCACTGCCTCGCAGCGGGTCCCGCGTCTGAGCCCCGAGCAGGCCCGCGCGGCGAAGGTCACGCTGGACCGCCTCCCCGTCAAGGGGCGCGCGCCCAGGACCGGCTACGACTGGAGCGCCTTCGGGCCGTCGTGGACCGACGACGTCGACGTGGCCGGAGGGCACAACGGCTGCGACACCCGCAACGACGTGCTCCGACGGGACCTGACGGCCGTTCGCCTCAAGCCCGGGACCCGCGGGTGCGTGGTGCTCGCCGGCGCGCTCGCCGACCTGTACACCGGGCGCGCCATCAGCTTCGTGCGTGGCCGGGCGAGCTCCTCGCAGGTCCAGATCGACCACGTCGTCGCCCTCGGCGACGCGTGGGTCACCGGCGCGCAGCAGCTGACGGTGAGCGAGCGCGCGGCCCTCGCCAACGACCCGCTCGAGCTGCTTGCCGTCGACGGCCGCACCAACAGCGCCAAGCGCGACGCCGACGCCGCGAGCTGGCTGCCGCCGAACAAGGCGTTCCGCTGCGGGTACGTCGCTCGTCAGGTCGCCGTCAAGGCGCGCTACCGGCTGTGGGTGACTCCCGCGGAGAAGGCGAGCATCGCCCGGGTGCTCGGCACCTGCAGCTAGGGGCTTCCCGCCCCGGGCTGCGCCGTCAGTCCCGGCTTCTTCCTCGTCACCTGCGGTGACGCCGACGCGCTCGTCGAGGCAGCAGAGGTGCTCGTCCAGGTCCACCCCGTTGTCGAGATCCGTCCCGTCACCGAGTTCTGATGCCCGTCGCCCGCTCGGATCCTGCTCCCGAAAACGGAGCAGGATCCGAGCAGGCGAGGCCCCGGCCGCCGATGGACCGCGCAAGAGACGTTCACGCGCGGGACGATGAAGCGTGCGAAACCCATCGGGGCCCGGGAGGTTGGCAAGAGGGCCGGGTCCCACCGGGCTGCCAAGCCGACAGGGAGGGGTTGGACTGGCAGTCGATCCCGGCCCTCCCTCTTGCAGGCTACGGGAGCACGCGCCCCGGCGAACGGGAAACCGACCTCGACCGCGCCCGCTGGGCCGCCATGTGCTCGTCGAACTCCCGACGCCACTCGGGGCTGAGTGAGATCCCCTCCGTGACGGCCACTTCGGTCGACAGCTCGACGGGGAAGCCGTACGTGTCGTAGAGCACGAAGAGGTCGGCGCCGGTCACGACCGTGCCCCGGTGGCTCTCGAGTCGCTCGAGGCCGCGGCGCAGGGTCCGCCGGAAGACGTCCTCCTCACGCGCGAGCACCGCGACCACCTGGTCCGCGGCCGCCGCCACCTCGGGGTAGTGGCTCGCGTAGACGGCGGCGACCGTGGGGACGACGTGCGGGAAGAAGTTGTCCTCGATCCCGAGGTCGACGGCAAACCGCACCGCCCGGCGGACGAGCCGGCGCAGCACGTAGCCCTGCGCCTTGTTGCTCGGCCGCACCCCGTCGACGGCCAAGAACGTCGCCCCCCGCAGGTGGTCGGCGATGACCCGCATCGCGAGCCGCTCCTTCTCGTAGTCCCGGCCCGACAGCTCCTGCAGCCGCTCCACCACCGGCCACAGCAGGCTGATGCGGAAGACGTCCGACGAGTCCAGCGCCGCGGCGGCGATGCGCTCGAGCCCGCCGCCGTAGTCGACGTTGCGACGCGGCAGCGGCTCGAACCCGGTCTCGGATCGGCGGTACTCCATGAAGACCGAGTTGCCGAGCTCGATGAACCGGCCGCAGTCGCAGTTCGGGTGGCAGCGCCTGCCGTAGGCCGGGTCGTGCTCGACGTGCGGGAAGAGGTAGAAGACCTCGGTGTCCGGCCCACCCGGCTCGCCGACCGGCATACGGTCGGCACTGCCCTCCCGGCACCACCAGTTGTTGTCGCCGTAGAAGACGATCCGCGCGTCGCCGGTCCCGACCTGCGCGGCGTGCTCGTCGCTGCCCACCTCCACCTGTTCCGCGCGGATGCCGGCCTCGCCGAAGAGCCGCGTCCAGATCGCGGCCGACTCCTCGTCCTTCGGTATGCCGTGTGCCTCGTCCCCGATGAAGCACGACACGAAGAGCCGGGCCGGGTCCAACCCGACCCGCTCGGTGAGGAACGCCCAGAGCTGTGGCAGCTGCTCGTCCTTGAAGTAGTCGCCGAGGCTCCAGCTGCCGAGCATCTCGAAGAAGGTCGTGTGCCGGTTGTCGCCGACCTCCTCGATGTCCTGGACGCGCAGGCAGGGCTGGCTGTCGACGAGCCGCCGCCCGGCGGGATGGTCCTCGCCGAGGAGGTAGGGCAGCAGCGGCTGCATGCCGCTGCCGGTGAAGAGGGTCGTGGGGTCGTCCTGCGGGACCAGCGAGGCGCGCGGGATCACCGTGTGGCCGCGAGCGACCAGGTGGTCGAGGAAGGCGCTGCGGATCTCGTCGGCATCCATCCCTCGATTCGACACCCTGGGGTGGCCGTCCACCAGCCGGTTTCGTCCCCGGGGGTGGCGGAGGGCATGCTCGTCGCATGCGCCCGCTCGCCGCCCTCGTCCTGGTCGCGGCGTTCGTCGTCCTCAGCGTGCAGGCCGCACGCGCGGAGCCGCGGCGCTGGCGCGTCGGGGTCTTCCTCCTCGGGGCGCTCTGGGCGGCGGTGGCGGGTGTCGCGGCCGCGCTGGAGGACGCGGCGGGCGTCTCGGACCCCCGCTACGCGTACCTGCTCCTCGTGCCGTGGTTCGGCGCAGCGGTCCTCGGGCTGCTGCTCGTCGGCTTCGGAGGCCAGGTCCTGCGGCCCGCCACCCGGAACCGAGCGGCGATGGCCTCGCTGGCCGCCGGCCTGGCCGTGCTGGCGGCGACCGCCGTCGGCATCCCCCTCTACCTGTCCGGCACGACCCCCGCGACGACGGCGCTCGCCGTCGTCCTGCTGCTCCCGGGCTACCCGGGGCTCGCGCTGCTCGCGTACGCCCTCTACTGCCTCGCCTACCTCCGCCGGCGTCCGCGCCCGGCCCCGTCGGCCGTCGTCGTGCTCGGGTCGGGACTCGTCGACGGCACCGTGCCACGGCTGCTCGCCCACCGCCTCGACGCCGCCGTCGCCGCCTGGCGCGACGAGCGCGCCCGCGGACACGACCCCCTCCTCGTCCCGACCGGCGGCCAGGGCGCCGACGAGCCGATGCCCGAGGGGCTGGCCATGACGGCCTACCTCGTCGCCCACGGGGTGCCCCCGGAGTGCGTCGCGACCGAGGACCGCGCCACGACGACCGACGAGAACCTGCTGCTCTCGCGGGAGATCCTGCGGGCGCGCGGCATCGACGACGGGCACCTGCGGGTCGTGACGAGCAGCTTCCACGTCGGCCGGGCCGCGCTGCTGAGCCGCAGGCTCGGCATCGACGCGGACGTCACCGGGGCCCCGACCGCGTGGTACTTCCTGCCGAGCGCCTTCCTGCGCGAGTACGTCGCGGCCCTCACGCTGCACCCACGGACCACCCTCGCAGGCCTCGCCGCCTGGGTGGCTGTCACCGCTGGCCTTGCCTCCCAAACCATGCTCCGGTAGTGCCGGACGGCTCTAGAGTGGCTGGTCATGGACTTCGTCACGCGAGGTTTCCAGGGGCGGCGCAGGAGCGGTGACGACCGGCTCCCGCCGGGGCAGTACCTGACCGGCGACTTCCCGGTCCTGTCCGCCGGGCCGACGCCGGCGGTCGACCACGACGACTGGGAGCTGTGGGTCGCCACCGAGGACGGCACCCGCCACACCTGGTCGTGGGACGAGCTCATGTCCCTGCCCGCCGAGACCGTCACCGTCGACATCCACTGCGTGACGAGCTGGTCCAAGCTCGACACCGAGTGGCGCGGTGTCTCGGTCGACACCCTCCTTGCCGACGTCGACACGGCCGCCGACTTCGCGATGGTGCACAGCTACGGCGGCTACACCACCAACCTGCCGCTCGAGGACCTCCTCGACGGGCGGGCCTGGGTCGCCTTCTCCTACGACGGCGAGGACCTGCGGCCCGAGCACGGCGGCCCCGCACGGCTGCTCGTGCCCCACCTCTACTTCTGGAAGTCGGCCAAGTGGGTCCGCGGCATCGAGCTCATGCTCGAGGACTCGCCCGGCTTCTGGGAGCAGCTCGGCTACCACGACTACGGCGACCCGTGGCGCGAGCAGCGATACCAGGGGGACTGAGCGCCCGGCGGGTCTGGCGCGACGCCCGGCTCGTCGAGCGGCGTCCCGAGAGCCCCAGCGCCGTGACCCTCGGCCTGGAGGTCGACGGCTGGCCCGGCCACCTGCCCGGTCAGCACGTCGACGTCCGGCTCACCGCCCCCGACGGCTACACCGCGACGCGCAGCTACTCCGTCGCGGCACCGCAGGACGGCGACCACGTCGAGCTCACCGTCCAGCGGGTGCCCGACGGCGAGGTCTCGACGTTCCTCGCCGACGGGCTCACCGTCGGTGACGCCGTGCGCCTGCGCGGCCCGGTGGGTGGCTGGTTCGTCTGGCGGCCGGAGCAGCCGGGACCGGTGCTGCTCGTCGCCGGCGGCTCCGGCGTCGTCCCGTTGATGGCGATGCTGCGCGCCCGAGCCAGGGCAGGGGGCCCGCCCTTCCGGCTCGTCTACTCCCTTCGGAGCCCGGACGACCTGCTCTACCGTGACGAGCTGGCCCGGCTGGCCACCCTGCCGGGGCTCGACGTGCGGCTGGTCCACACCCGCAAGGCGCCCGAGGGCGACGCCCGGCCCGCAGGCCGGCTGCGCGCCGACGACCTGTCGGCGCCCGGGTGGACCCCCGCCGACGCGCCCACCTGCTACGTGTGCGGGCCCACCGGTTTCGTCGAGAGCGCCGCGGACCTGCTCGTCGCGCTGGGACATGAGCCCGACCGCATACGCACCGAGAGGTTCGGGCCGAGTGGCCCCTGAGGAGGCACCTATGACCACACACCCAACGAGGCCCCGCCCGGCCGCCGACTGGGACGGCAACCTGATGGCCGGACCGCTCTCCGAGCTGTTCGCCCTCGACGTGACCACGGCCGTCGTGCGCTGCCGCGGCTGCGGCGCCGCCAACGAGGTCGCGCGGCTGCGGGTCTACAGTCCGGAGCCGGGCCTCGTCGGCCGCTGCCCCGGCTGCGACGACGTGCTGCTGCGCCTCGTCCGCACCCGCGATGCCCTGTGGCTCGACCTCGCAGGCGCCACCTCCCTGCGCGTCCCCGCGCCGTCCCAGCCCTGACGGAAGAGGGCGTATGCCGTCGGTCCGGCCCGGCGGCATACGCCCTCTTCACGGTGGTGGGGGTGTCAGGCCCGCAGGCCCTCCTCGAGCGCGGCGATGATGCGCGGGCGCATCTCGGTGGCACCGATGACCGCGTCGACCGAGCCGACCGAGACGGCCCGGTGGATGCTGTGCACGGTGTCGAACTCGGAGGCCACCTGGCCGAGCTTCTCGGCGCGGACCGACGTGCGCAGGTCGGCCAGCTCGGTGGCGATGCGGGCCCGCTCGACGCCGGAGGCAGCGGCCAGGCGGGCCTCGAGCGCGGTGATGCGCGGGTCGGACGCCGTGCGGGCGTCGACGTCGCGGGAGAAGACGACGGCTGCGGCCGGGGCGCCGCCGAGCACCGACGCGAACGAGCCCTCGACCGCGAGCACCGTCATGCGCGGGTTGAGCGTCTTGGAGAAGACGACGAACGCGCCGCCGTGGTAGCGGGAGACCACCGTGAAGACGATCGGGCCGTCGAAGTTGACGATGGCCCGGCCGATCTCGGCGCCGTACTCGAGCTGCAGGCTGCGCATCGACTCCGGCGAGCCGTCGAAGCCCGACAGGTTGGCCAGCACCACGACGGGGCGGTTGCCGCTCGCCGCGTTGATGGCGCGTGCGACCTTCTTGCTCGACCGCGGGAAGAGCGTGCCGGCCGTGTAGGTGTCGGGGCCGTCGGTGGGCGGGAAGCCCCGGCGCGGCACGGACTTGGACTCGATGCCGATGAGGCACACGGGGATGCCGCCGAGGTGCGCGTCCTGGACCACCGCCGTCTCTGCGTCGGCCATGCCGGCCCAGCGTTCGAGCGGCTCGTGGTCCTGGTCGGAGACCGCGCGCATCACCGTGCGGATGTCGAACGGCTTCTTGCGGTCCGGGTTGGTCGCGGCGCTGAAGATGTCGCCGACCGTCGTGAAGCCGGACTCGGGCAGGTCGTGCGGGTAGGGCGTGACGTCACGGTCGACCGGGTCGGTCGTGGCGACGCGGCGCGGGCCGGCCTCGCCGGGGCGGACGTAGGCGTGCTCGTAGTGCGCCATGAGGATGTCGCGGGCGCCCGCGAGGTCCTTGGCCCAGTACTGCGCCTGGCCGTTCGGGCCCATGACCCGGTCGTAGCCGCCGATGCCGAAGTTGTCCTCGGCGCTGACGCCGCCGGAGAAGTCGAGCGACTGCTTGCCGGTGAGAACCATGGCGCTGTCGGGCGTCATGACGAGGATGCCCTTGGTGTGCATGAGCATCGTCGCCTCGGCGTTCCAGTAGGGCTGCGCGCCGACGTTGATGCCGGCAACGACGATGTTGATCTCGCCGCCCGCCTGGGTGAACTCGATGATCCGCTTGAGCGCCCGGGCCACCCAGTCCATGTTCTCGGTGCCCGAGTCCATCGAGATGCGGGCACCGGCCGACAGGGAGTACCACTCGAGCGGGACGTGCATCTCCTCGGCGAGGTCGATGGCGGCGATGATGCGCGCGCACTCGGCCTCGGCGACCGACCCGAGCGAGCGGAGCGGGTCGCCGGACAGGACGACGCGTGTCACGCCCTCCGGGTGGCGGCCCGTCGGCGAGCTGACGACGGCGACGATGATGCCGGCCTTGTTGAGGCCGACCGGACGGTCCACCGGCACCAGGGCCCCGGTGTCGTCGAGGTCGTGCTCGACGACGGTGCCGCCCTCGCCGGCGATCATCGACTGCAGCTCGTAGGGGTAGACGAGGCCACGGCGGCGGGCTCGGACCACCTTGGAGGCGTAGTCGTCGAGCGGCTTGAGCGGCTCGGTGGGCGGTGCGCCGAGGGTGCCGGTGACCCCGGAGCCGGGCTGGAAGTAGAAGCGGCCGGCCATCGGCTGCGGCGCCTCGCCGGGCGCTCCGGCGACGGTGGCCTGGATGAGGACCTCCTCGATCCCGGCGCCGGCGGTGACCGGGGCGATCTTTGACTGGAGCGCCGTCAGCTGGCCGGGGTCGGCATCGATGGTGGGCCAGATCTGCACCCACACGTGGTTCATGTCGAGCCTCGAGCCCTTGGTGCCGCGGCTGGTGCGCACCCGGCGGATCGCCTCGAGGCAGTTGGTGATGGCGCGCTCGACGTGCGGCAGGCCCGTCACCTGGCCCGACTCGTCGCGCACGACGACGAGCTGGCGCACCTGCGCCAGCGCGACGAGGCGGCGGTCGTCGGGGTTGTCCCGCGCGACGCACTCGTAGAGCAGCACGTCCTCGGGGGCGTCGAGACGGGTCACCTCGAAGGCGGTGAGGCGCCAGAGGTTGAGGCGGCGCCCCACCATGGGGTGCACGCCGCGCACGAGCCGGTCCTCGACGAGCCGGCCGTCGACGGGGCGGAAGGTGAAGTAGTCGACGGCACGGCCCTGCCCGGCGCTGACGGCGACGGCAACCCGGCGCACGTCCTGGGCGAAGGGCAGCGACTGGAGCCGCTGCGCCAGCTGGTCGCTGGCCTCGTCGGGCGACTCGGGCTCCTCGTCCCAGCGCAGGTAGAGGTCGACGACGCACTGGTGGCCCTCGGGCCGGGCCCACACGTCGGTGGAGACGGCTGCGTCGAGGGGGCTGTCGGGCGCCAGCTCGTCGACCGCACCGATGGTGGAGGTCAGGTGTGTCGGCCGGTCGTCGAGGGTGTAGTCGGCGGTCGCGAAGGGCCGGCCGCCCTCGGTGAAGGTGTGCAGGCCGTGCAGCTCGTGCTCGCGGTAGTGCCGCTTGATGAGCACCTCGAGCATCGGCTCGTGCTCGGGCAGGGTCCCGGTGCTGCCGTCGTGCAGCCGCTCCGCGAGGAAACGGACGATCTGCTCGGGGATGGCAGCGAGCTCGTCGATGCGCGCGGTGTGGTCGGGCGAGTCCGGCTCTGCCGCAAGGTCCGCCAGCTTGTCGCGCACCCCGGCCAGCACGCTCGCTCGCTCCTCGTCGACGAGCGGCTGGTCGAACCAGCGGAAGCGGACGCTGCGGGCCAGGTCGCCGATCACGGGGAAGCGCAGCTGCGTTGCGACGACGAGCCGGTCGAGCGCCTCGCGGACGGCGACGTCGAGCGGCGGCTCGGGGATCGGCTCACCCAGCCAGCGCTGGAGGATCGACGCGGCCAGGTGCAGCTCCGGGGCGGAGCGCTGCTGCGCGAGGAAGATGCGGAAGACCGCCTCCTCCAGGTCGGGGGTGCGCTCGAAGTCCGTGACGCCGTAGTGGCGCAGCACGCGGGCGAGCTTGTCGCGGAAGTCGGCCGGCAGGCCGGCGCGGTCGACGTCGAGGCTCTGCAGGTAGGAGTGGAAGTGCTCGCGCGGGCTGTGGACCCGCAGCTCGGTGTGGCGCTCCTCGGCCGCAGGCCGGTTGCGGCTCAGCTCCGCGACGTCGGTGACCAGCTCGAGGAGGGCGATCTCCGCAGGGAGCGGGACGGTGCCGGTGGCGGCGAGCTCCTCGCGGGCCGCGAGGTAGCCGCCGAGGGTGCGGCTGTCGCCGTTGGGCTCGACGTCGAAGCCGAGGATGCTCGCGGAGAGGTCCTCGATGCCGCGGTCGACGCGCTCGCGCGCACTCGCCTGCCCGGCGCTCGAGTCCGGCAGGTCGAGGTCCACGTCGGCGCCGGCCGTCTCGGCCACCTCGTCCTCGTCACCGGTCGGCTCGAGCCGCACGAGCGGGGCGCCGGTCTCGACCTGGCTGCCGACCGAGACGAGCAGCTCGCGGACCCGGGCGGCGAACGGCGCGGGCAGCACCGTCTCCATCTTCATCGACTCGAGGACGAGCACGGGTGCGCCGGCAGCCACCTCGTCGCCCGGCTGCAGCGGGGTCGCGACGACCAGCGCCGGCGCGGGGGAGCGCACGACGCCGCCCTCGTCGCGGGTGATGCGGTGCGTGACGCCGTCGACCTCGACGAGGTGCACGGGGCCGTGGGTGGCGGTGACGAGGCGGTGCGCGCGTCCCTCGACGACGATGCGGCCGGCATACTCGTCGATCCGGTCGAGCGTCGCGTCGACGACGTGCTCGGTGTCGCCGTTGGCGATGGCGACGCGGTAGCGGTGTGAGGCGGTGCGCAGCACCATGACCTTGTATGCCGTCCCGCGCAGCTTGAGGTCGACCGCGCGGCCGACCGCGTGCTGGACCTGCGGTCGGCCGCCACGGGCGGACTCGAGCAGGCGGACGCGTTCGATGGCCTCCGCGTCCTCGTAGGCCTCGATGCCGGCGGCGACGAGCGCGATGCCGGAGTGGCGGTGCGTGACCAGCCGGCCCTCGGCGCGGACGCGGTCGATCCAGCCGGTGTCGGCCGAGCCGTCGATGATCTCCGGCTGGTCGAGCAGCTCGAGGATGAAGCTCTTGTTCGTCGCGCCGCCGTCGATGACGACGGTCGTCTCGAACATGGCCCGGCGCAGGCGGGCGAGGGCCTCGTCGCGGTCGCGGCCGTAGGCGATGATCTTGGCGATCATCGAGTCGAAGTCGGCCGGGATCGAGTCCCCTTCTCCGACACCGGTGTCCACGCGGATGCCGGGACCGGCGGGGAAGTTCAGCAGGCTGATGCGGCCGGGGCTCGGGGCGAAGTCGCGGTCGGGGTCCTCGGCGTTGAGGCGGGCCTCGACGGCGTGGCCGCGCTGGGAGGGCCGACCGCCGGGCAGGTCGTCGAGGCGGCCGCCCTCGGCCACGAAGATCTGGAGCTTGACGAGGTCGGTGTCGGTGACGACCTCGGTGATCGGGTGCTCGACCTGCAGGCGGGTGTTGACCTCGAGGAAGGCGAAGAACTTCTCGCCCGGGTGGTAGAGGAACTCGACGGTGCCGGCCCCGGCGTAGCCGACGGCGACGGCCAGCCGCTCGGCGCTGGCGCGGACCTCGTCGGCCTGCTCGGGGGTGAGGACCGGGGACGCCGACTCCTCGATGACCTTCTGGTTGCGGCGCTGCACGGAGCAGTCGCGCACGCCGACGGCCCAGGCGGTGCCGTGGGTGTCGGCGATGACCTGCACCTCGATGTGCCGGGCGCCGGTGACGAGCTTCTCGAGGAAGACGACTCCCGAGCCGAACGCCCGCTGCGCCTCGTCACGGGTGCGCTCGTAGGCGTCGGTGAGGTCGGCGTCGGAGTCGACCCGGCGGATGCCGCGGCCGCCACCGCCGGCGGTCGCCTTGAGCATGAGGGGGTAGCCGATGCGCGCGGCCGCGGCCTTGGCGTCCTCGAGGGTGTCGACGCCGCCGCGGCTCCACGGCGCGACCGGGACGCCGACCTCCTCGGCGATGAGCTTGCTGCCGATCTTGTCGCCGAGCTTGACCATGGCCTCGGCGCTCGGGCCGATGAAGGTGACGCCGATGCGCTCGCACAGCTCGGCGAACGCCGGGTGCTCCGCGACGAAGCCCCAGCCGACCCAGGCGGCGTCGGCGCCGGTCTCGAGCAGCGCCCGCTCGAGGACGGCGTAGTCGAGGTAGGGACGCGCGGATGCCGGTCCGAGGTCGTATGCGCGGTCGGCCTCCCGCACGAACATCGCCCGTCGCTCACCCTCGGTGTGCAGGGCGATCGTCTCGATGCGGTGACCGTCGGGGCCTGCTGCCGCGTTGAGGTCCCGCACCGCGTGGATGAGCCGCATGGCGGCCTCGCCGCGGTTCACGATGGCGATGCGAGAAATCATCGGGGCTCCTATCGACGAGGGGGGTGTCGCTCCCCGCAGCCTTCCACGCCGCCGAGGTGACCGGCGAGTAGACAGGCGCTCGAGTCGTCGCCGACTTCGCCGTGTCGCCGCGCTCGACGGCTCAGGAGGTGTCGGTGCCGAGCAGCTCGCCGACCGCCGCTCGCACCATGCGGCGACCGTGCTCGGCCATCCGCGGGAAGGTGTGCCGGTAGTAGCCGATGCCGGTCAGCGAGGGAGCCAGCGCCCAGCCGCAGGCCCGCACCCAGGTCGCGTCGTCGAGGGCGACGGCGTCGCGGTACGCGGCGCGGGCCTCGCCGGTGAACGTCCAGAGCGCGGGGGCCAGGTCGGGCGCCGGGTCGCCGACTCCGACGGCGCCCCAGTCGATGACGCCGACGAGGCGGCCCTCCTCGACGACGAGGTTGCCGGGCTGCAGGTCGCCGTGGAACCAGGCCGGCTCGCCGTCCCACTCAGGTGTGGCCAGGACGACCTCCCACGCGCGTTCGGCGGCAGCGAGGTCGATGCCGTCGTCGTGGCCGCGCAAGTTGTCGAGCGCTTCGCGGACGTGGCGGTCGACGTGGCGCAGTGGCGTGCCACGCGACCCGGGCGGCTTCGTGGGGCCGCCGTCGGACTCGATCGCCCGCAGGGCCACCGTGAAGGCGGCGAGGTCGCGCGCCAGTGGCACGTCGTCGGAGCCGAGTCGGGGTGGCGTCGTGCCGTTCACCCAGGGCACGACGGACCAGTGCCACGGGTAGTCGTCGGACGGCTCACCGACGTGCGCCGGCACGGGGACGGCGGCCGGCAGCTCCGGTGCGAGACGGGGAAGCCACCGGGCGTCCGACACGGCCTGGTCGGCTGCCCACTCGACCTTCGGCATGCGGACGACCAGCTCCGCGCCGAGCCGGAAGAGCACGTTGTCGGTGCCCTCCACGTCGTCGGGCAGCGGAGTGACCGGCAGGTCCGCCCAGTCTGGGCACTGAGTGTCGACCAGCCGACGCACCATCCCGGGCGTGGCGCGGACCTCGTCGTCATGCATCGGCATCCGGTCACGCTAGGCGTCGGCGCGTTCCCCGCGCGAACCCTTTTGGCCGGCGGTACGGTCGGCGCACCGGCGTGCGCAGGGGCATGCCCGACGACAGGGGAGCCGTCGTGGAGCACGATCCGAACGGGGACAGCCAGCCGCTGGTGGACCACCGGGCTCCGGCGGCAGCGCAGTATGCCGGCACCGGACCGGAGTCGCCTCTCGCTGCAGCGGAGCAGGCGATGCGGCGCCCAGCAACCGCCGGCTTGCTGGCGCTGCTCATCCTGTTCAACGTCGTGATCTGGGCCTGGTTCGTGCAGCACCAGGACGACCAGCTCGACCAGCTGCGGTCGGACGTCTCGCAGGTGAGCGTCCGGGCAACCACGTCGACCACCGATCCGATGTTGTGCTGGCTGGTCGGTGCGTCGGCGCGCGCCGGTGGCCACGGGGCAGCCCTGGCGGGACAGCTGTCCGCAACGGGGGTCCTGGACGACTGCAGCGAGGCAGCGATCCGGGGCGTCAACGGCGACGGGCCCTAACCCAGGCCCACCGGCTGCCCCCAGCCGGACCGGCACTGCACCTCGTGGTCGGGACTGTCCTCGCCGGCCGATAGCGTTCTCGCCCGTGACCACGATCGCCGCCGTGAGCCCCCCCGTCCGCACCGTGCCGGGGGTGTCGCTCGACGTCGTGCTGGGTCCGATGAAGTCGGGCAAGAGCCTGTCCCTGATCTCGATGCTCTCGCCGCTGCAGTTCACCCGGGTGCGCCACCGCGTCTACCAGTCCGAGCGACACGTGCGGGACACGGGCGTGACGTCGCGCAGCGGCGGAGCGCTCGTGACGACCAAGGTGTCGACGCTGCGTGAGGCGCTGGCCGAGCCGCTCGACGTGGTGGCGGTCGACGAGGTGCACATGTTCGACGTCGACGACGTGGCCGTCATCGAGCAGCTGCTGGCGCGCGGCACGCGCGTGGTCGTCGCCGGGATCGACCTCGACCACCGGGGCGAGCTCTTCGCCACCGTGCGGGCCCTGCTCGAGCTCGGGCCCGACACCGTCTCCTACCGGCGCGCCGTCTGCGACCGGTGCCGTGACTTCAGCGCCACGCACACGCAGGTGCTGCGCTCCGGCGAGCCGTTCCTCGAGCACCTCGGCGGCTCCGAGGCCCTGCCCGACGACGGCACCTTCAGCTACGAGGCGCGCTGCCGCTCGTGCTTCGTGCGCCCGGGGCGCGGCTGACGACGCGCGCCGTGACGCTCCCGCAGTTCCGGGTGACGACCACGACGCCCTGGTGCGCCCGACGCTGACCGCGTCCGAGGCTCAGCCCCGTGAAGGTGGTCGTCATCCTGAACGGCCATCCGGCCGCTGCCGTCCATCCCGCCGCGCTTGTGGCGGGCCGGCTCGGCTAGGGGACCCCACCGACGGGTAGCCCCGCGTCAGTACCTCCGTGAGGTGATGGCGTCGATCCGCGCAGGAGCCGAGGTCGTCGTGATGACCCGCACCGTCGCGTCCGTGAAGAGGATTCCACTGAGGACCAGGGTCTGGCGGCGCCACGTCGGCGCGGCCAGCGAGTAGCGGCCGAAGACGTGGTTGTTGGCCCTGACCTCGATGGTGCCCTGTGCCGGCCCCTTGAGGACGGTCAGATGCACCTCCTCACCCGCCATGCCGGCACGGTAGGCGACGGCGCCCTTGGCGTTGAGACGGGTGATCGTCCCGTTGACGGCGAGCGAGCTCGTGATTCGGCTGGCTGACCCAGTGACTCCCATTGCCCGATCGTCGAACGGCACCATCGCGCAGCGGGGCGTGGTCCACGGCGTGAGGTTGCCGATGGCGTCGCGCGCCCGGACCGCATAGCAGACCTGGCCACCCGGCGGCACCGAGACGCTCTGCTGCGTGCTGGCGGTGCGCTGCCACGTAGCCGGGTACTGCCATCCGCCCATGAGCTTGCCGGGCGGAGCGTACTGGAAGCCGACGTCGTAGCTGGTGACGCCGAGGTTGTCCGTGGCTCGGTAGGAGAAGGTGACCTTCGTGGTCGCAGCGGTCGTGCGAAGCAGGGAGCCGGCGCTCGCCGAGGTGATCGTGGGCGCGACGCCGTCGGGCGAGGAGCACCGGCTGGCCGACCAGGCGGACAGCCGTCCGGCCTTGTCGCGTGCCCGCACCTGGACGCAGTAGTCCTCACCCTTCTTCCCGAGCACCGTCACCGACCTCGTCGTGAGGCCCTGCCAGTCCGGCCGGGCGTACCAGGCTCCGTACGCGCCGCCGAGCTTCGTCGCGTACTGCACCCGCGCGTCGTAGCACGCGACACCGCTGCCGGGCAGGCCAGGGCCCTCCTGCGGGTCGGTGTACGCCCACGAGAACCCGAGCACGGTCGAGGTCGTGACGCGCGGACCACCCGTGAACGAGGTCAGCGCCGGTGCGTGACCGTCGATGACGCTGCACACGGGGGCGGACCACTCGCTCGTGTTGCCGCGGGCGTCACGCGCCCGGACGGAGAAACAGGTGTCACTGCCAGGCGCGGGCGTCAGTGAGGCCGTCGTGGCCCGGGTCGCCTGGAGCGACGACGGCTGCTGCCAGCTCCCGTAGGGGCCCCCGACGGGACCCTGATGGTAGCGCACATCGTAGGAGTCGGTGCCCGCCGGGCGCTCACCTGGGGCATCCGTGGTGTCGCGCGCCGACCACGATGCCGTCACCACGGCGACCGAGGTGACGCGGGGGCTGGTCGTCAGGCTCGTCACCTCTGGCGCCCCCGCGTCGTGCAGCGCGGTCGGCGGCTGCGTCAGCCACGGCAGGTCGACGACGTGCAGCTGCTCCCCGTCGTCGAGGTAACCCAGACGCTGTCCACCAGCCTCGTCCGCTGCTGCCTTGGGAATGCCCTGCCCGCCCAGTGACAGCGGCCCGTAGAGGCGCTCGCCTCCGCCGGGCGCGAGGTCACGGACGCGCAGCACCATGTACCGGGCGCCGGACGCGTCCTCACCGATCTCCTGGAAACCGACGAAGCCGTTGCCCATGACGTCCGGGTACGGGAGGTGCTGGTCCGCCAGGATGCCCTGAAGGTCCGTGACGACGACCTCCGTCTGGGGGCCGCACCAGAGGAACGCCCAGCGTCCCAGGATGTCGAGCACCGAGGTGCACGAGGGGTCGACCGCCAGCGTCCGAAGCTGCGCTCCGGTTCGCAGGTCCTTCTGAACGATCCGCCCGCCGGACGGGCCCTCCCACACCGTGGAGCCGGTGACGACGACGCCTGCGTCGCTCCCGACCGGCAGTCGGGTCCCGGTCCGGGCGTCCTCGACGACGAGGGAGCCCGCCACGTTGCGCACGAGCGCCTGGCCGCCGTGCCCGACCGTGGGGTCCAGGCCGCCGGTGATGGTGCGTTCCCCGCCGGGCCACGTGACGCGGTAGGTGTTCCAGCCGGGCATCCGGGTGACCACGACGTCGCCGGCCACGCCGATGAGGCCACCGGTCAAGGCCGGGGAGTCGGGGGTGGTGCGGTCCGACCACGGGGAGGACCCGTCGGTGGAGGTCGTGAACGTCGGACCGACCGGGCTGTTCCATTGGCCGAAGTCCGCGACCACGCGGTCGCCGGACATCACCCAGGTCGCCGTGTTGCGCGGCATGCCCGTCAGGACGCCGACTCTTCGAGCCGGACGCGTGGTGCTGTCCGCAAGAAGCAGAGTGCCGGTCGGTGAGTCGGTCGAGACGACGAGCGCCTGCGTTGGGCCCGCCTGGGTGGGATAGGCGTCGGGGAGGTGGGTGGCGAGCGGCGTCCCGATCTGCCCGGTCGACGGGTCGAACGGTACGAGCGAGCCCTCCTTCGTGTCGAAGTCCCACAGCCGGGCTGCCAAGCTGTCTCCGACCGCGACCCATCCTCGCTCCGACAACGCGTCCGGGATCTGGACGACGCCGGGGGCCGACCCGTCGTAGGCGGACCAGTGCAGCCAGTCGTCCGCCCCGGCGTACGACGTCCAGTAGACCCGGTCCGTCTGGAAGACGACCGTCCCTATGGTTTCGCCCGGCGTCGTGGGGAGGGCAACGCTCTCGCCGGTTGCGAGGTTCATCGTGTAGAGGTCGTCGTCGGCCCGAAGAACGAGCAGGTCCCCGGTGGCACCCATGAAGCTCGAGACGCGCGCGAGCGCGCGGGTGACGTTAGTGCCGTCCGGACGGTGGACGTGGAGGTCGATGCACGGGTCCGCGCACGTGACCATCCGGCTCGCCGACGCGTTCACCACGCGCTCGCCCTGGGGCGGGTCGAACTCCCAGAGGACCGCATCCGACTCGACGTCGCGCACCGTCACGCGGGTGTCGCTCGTCGACGGGCTGCGCACCAGGTAGGCCGAACCGTCGAAGGTGATGTTGGCCGAGGGGATGACGCGCACCACGCTGTTGTCGCTGAGTCGCCGAATCTGCGCCGCGTCCGGTACGGAGGGGTCGCCAGCCGTGCCGAGGTAGTAGTCGCTGCCCGCCGCGCCGGGACCGCCGGACGGAGGGTAGGGCACGCTGGGCAGCCGTAGGCCCGGGCTGGTGCCGGTCGGCAGGTCGGCCGCGGAAGCGGGCACCGTGGGGGCTGCGAGGGCAGCCGAGATGATGAGGACCGCCGTGACGGCGGTACGTAGGACGCGCATGTCGTGGTTCACCCTTCCGGGCCCCCTGTCGCACGCCCGTCCAGGCGCCATCGTAGGGGCGATACGCGGCTTTCGGGACGGCTCCGCGAACCGAGTGCGGGAGTCAGTCGCGTGGGTCGGGCTCGTGGGTCGTGACGATGTCGTTGGCGGCAGCCCACGCGGTGATGTCGCGCTTCTCGATCGCCGTCGCCATCAGGCCGGGGAAGCGATCCGGGGTGCACGCGAAGGCCGGGACCCCGACCGCCGCCAGCGCGGCCGCGTGCTCGGCGTCGAAGCTCGGGCGACCGGAGTCGCTGAGCGCGAGCAGCGCCACCATCGTGGCGCCGGACGCGACGATGGACGAGGCGCGGCGCACCATCTCCTCGGCGATGCCGCCCTCGTAGAGGTCGCTGATGAGCACGAGGATCGTCTCGCCCGGCTGCTCGATGAGGCTCTCGCAGTAGGCGAGCGCCGAGTTGATGTCGGTGCCGCCGCCGAGCTGCACGCCGAAGAGCACGTCGACGGGGTCGTCGAGCTCGTCGGTGAGGTCGACGACGGCCGTGTCGAAGACCACCAGCCTCGTCTCGACCGACCGGAGCGAGGCCAGCACGGCGCCGAAGACGCTGGAGTAGACGACCGACTCGGCCATCGAGCCGGACTGGTCGATGCAGAGGATGATCCGCCGCTCGACCCGGCGCGCGCGCCGGGCGTAGCCGACGAGCCGCTCGGGCACGACGGTCCGGTGCTCGGGCTGGTAGTGCTTGAGGTTGGCGGCGATGGTGCGCTGCCAGTCGATGTCGGCATCCTTGGGGCGGCGCGTCCGGGCAGCGCGGTTGAGCGCACCGGTGACGGCCTGGACGGTCTCGGCCCGCAGGCGCTCCTCGAGCTGGTCGGTGACCGTGCGGACGACCGCGCGTGCCGTCGCACGGGACCGCTCGGGGATGACGCGGTTGAGGCCGACCAGGGTCGCGACGAGGCCGACGTCAGGCTGCACCGCCTCCATCAGCTCGGGCTCGAGGAGCAGCTGGGTGAGGCCGAGGCGGTCCATCGCGTCGTGCTGCATGACCTGCACGACCGAGGACGGGAAGTAGCCGCGGATGTCGCCGAGCCACCGCGCGACCCGCGGGGCGGAGGCGCCGAGCCCACTGCGGCGCTCGCCGTCGTAGAGGTCGCGGAGCGCCTCGTCGCGCTTGAGGTCGTCCGTGTCGAGGCTCGCGGCCTCGCCGATGCCGTCGGACTGGTCGCCGCCCAGGACGAGGCGCCAGCGGGTCAGCCGGTCGCGGTCGCTCACGACGCCACCTCCAGTCCGAGCAGCCGCGCGACGGCGGCGATGGCCGGTGCCGCACGGTCGAGGTCGATCGACTCGGTCGTCGCGGAGGGCGTACGCGTGCCGCTCGCGAGGTCGCGCAGGTGCGTCCCGATGAGGCGGCGTTCCGCAGGCTGGTAGCGCGAGAAGGTGCGGCGCACGAGTGGCAGGAGGTCCTCGAACGCCTCCTCGGTGGCGCCGGCCAGCCACTCGTCGATGATCGAGAGCAGGTCGTCGCCGTGGACGAGCAGCAGTGCCTCGCCGGTGAGGAAGCCGTCGAGCCAGGCGGCTGCCGCGGGGGCGGACGAGCCGGGCGAGAGCCGGCGGCTCAGGCGCGCGGCCGCCTCCTCGTGGGTGAGGAGGCCGCCGTCGAGCAGCAGCCGGTTGACGCGTCCGGCGACCGTGCCGTGGATGGCCTCGTCGCGTCCGACGGCCACCAGGGCCTCGGTCCACGGGTCGCGCAGGTCGTTGTGATTGACCAGGGCGATGCCCCGGTGGGCCGCCTCGACGGCCGCCCGCATGGCGGCCGCGCTGTCGTCGTCGAGGCTCGAGCAGGCGGAGCGCAGACCGACCGAGGCCCGCACGACGACCGTCTGGAGCACGTGCGTGACGTCGGCGACGTCGACCCCGCGCACGTCGCCGTAGCGGCAGGTGCGGGCCAGCGGCTCGACGGTCTCGAGCAGGGCTCGCGTGTCGTGCTGCCGGGCGGTCCGCTCGGCCAGGGCGGCCACCACGGCGCGCAGCCCGTCGGGGAGGTCTGCCAGCAGGCACTCCTCGATGAGGCGGCCCAGCACACCGAGGTCCGAGGCGTCCCGTGCCGCCTCCGCGATGCGGGACTCGGCCGCGCTGCGGACGGTCGTGCCGTAGAGGCTCGCCTCGATGACGGCGACGGCCAGCTCCGGCGTCCACTCGAGCTCCCAGGCCTCCTTGAACGTGCCCATGGTGCGTCCGGCCTCGACCGGGGTGCCCCACGGCACGTCGAGGACTCGCAGCCGGTGCAGCAGCACCGAGCGCGCCAGCTGGGACTCACGGCGCAGGTCGAGCTGGACGACGGTGGAGGAGGCAGACGCCTTGAGCCGCAACGACCTCTGCTGCTTCGCGAGGTCGCTCGCAAGCGGCACCATCGGGGTGGAGTCGGGGACGCGGCCCAGCTCGTCGCCGATGACGAGGGTGCGGTCGATGAGACGCAGCGGCTGGTCGGCCCCGTCGGTCAGCACCGCCCGCGCCGCATCGGTGAGCTCCGCGAGTCCCACGGAAGGGCGCCCGCGGACCGCCGCCAGCGCGCCGGCCAGGCGCGTGGCCTCGACGACCGCCGCGGTCGACGCGTCGAGGTTCTCGCCCCGCAGGGTCCGGGCGACCCGGACGAACCACGATGGGACGACCTCCTCGTCGGGAGTGGCGAAGAGGTGGTGGTACCACCCCGGCGAGCGGACCCCGGCGCCGTATCCACTGGCATACGACAGGCGTTCGGAGCTCCACGGCGCCCACGTGGCCGCCACCTTCACCCTGGGCAGCTTGCTGAGCAACGCGTTGTCTTGGCTGGCCCGCGGGAACGACGCCGGGTCCAGCACCGGTGCGTGGTAGGCGCCGCAGACGACAGCGATGCGCTCGCGGCCCGCTCGGATCTCGGCACGGATCACCCTGCGCATGAAGGCTTCTCGTCGCTCGTCGTCGTCCCCCTCGAGGGCGCTGCGGACACCCGCCATGGCCTCGCGCAGCTGGGCGAAGTGCGTGAGCGAGGAGGTGCGCCGGTGCTCGACGGCGTCCTCCCACCAGCGCTCCGGGTCGTCGTAGCCGGCAGCCCGGGCGAGCGCGGTCAAGGGGTCGACGCGCTCTCGAGGCCGTCGTGGCGCGTCGTCGCTCCCGGCGTTCGCGAGGGAGTGGGCCGCCGGCAGGTCGGCGAAGCGGACGTCGACGCCGTGCGCGAGGGCCCATCGCAGCGCGACCCACTCCGGCGAGAAGGACGCGAACGGGTAGAAGGCGGCGCGCCGCGGCTCGTCGACGACGTAGACGAGGCCGGCGACGGGGGGCACGAGCTTGGGGTCGCCAGCGAGCGGCACGAGCGCGTCGAGTTCGGGCGGCCCCTCGATGACGACGACGTCGGGCAGCAGCTCCTCGAGCGCGCGCTCCACCGAGCGCGCCGAGCCGGGTCCGTGGTGCCGGACACCGAGGACCTCGACCCGTCCCTCCACCGCCGTCATCTCAGCCCAGCTCGCGGCACGCGCGGTAGAGGTCGGTCCACTCCGACCGGTCCTTGACGACGGTCTCGAGGTACTCCTGCCACACGATGCGGTCCTGCACCGGGTCCTTGACCACCGCGCCGACCAGGCCCGCCGCGACGTCGTCGGCCCGGACCACGCCGTCGCCGAAGTGCGCGGCGAGCGAGAGGCCGTTGGTCATGACGGAGATCGCCTCCGCCGTCGAGAGCGTCGACGACGGCGACTTCACGGTCGTGCGCTGGTCGGCGGTGACCCCGGAGCGCAGCTCGCGGAAGATCGTGACGACGCGCTCGATCTCGGCCAGCGACTCCAGACCCGGCGGAAGCTCGAGCGACTTCCCCAGGGAGTCGACGCGGGTGCGGACGATCTCGACCTCCTGCTCGAGCGAGTCGGGCAGCGGGAGCACCACCGTGTTGAAGCGGCGCTTGAGGGCCGAGGACAGGTCGTTGACGCCCTTGTCGCGGTTGTTGGCGGTGGCGATGACGTTGAAGCCCTGCCGCGCCTGGACCTCCGAGTCCAGCTCGGGAATCGGCAGGTGCTTCTCCGACAGGATCGTGATGAGCGCGTCCTGCACGTCGGCCGGGATGCGCGTGAGCTCCTCGACGCGCACCAGCGAGCCGGTCTCCATCGCCCGCATGACCGGGCTCGGCACGAGCGCCGCGCGGGTCGGGCCTTCGGCGAGCAGCCGGGCGTAGTTCCAGCCGTAGCGCAGCGACTCCTCGGGGGTGCCGGCCGTGCCCTGCACGACGAGCGTCGACGAGCCGCTGACGGCCGCGGCGAGGTGCTCGCTCACCCAGGTCTTGGCAGTGCCGGGGACACCGAGGAGCAGCAGCGCCCGGTCGGTGGCGAGCGAGGCGACGGCGACCTCCATGAGTCGGCGGGACCCGAGGTACTTCGGCGTGATCTCGGTGCCGTCCTCGAGCGTGCCGCCGAGCAGGTACGTCGTGACCGCCCAGGGCGAGAGCCGCCACTGCGGAGGTCGGGGGCGGTCGTCGGAGGCCGCGAGCGCGGCCAGCTCGGCGGCATACGCGTCCTCGGCGTGGGCCCGCAGGACCGTGGTGGGAGAGGGGAGCTCGCTCATCTGAAGGCCTCGGTGATCGATCGCTTGACGGAGTGGAACTGCAGCAGGTTGCGCAGGTTGGTGGTCAGGGTCTGGTCGGCGCCCGTGGACTCGATCCAGCCCTCGAGCGGGTCGAGCGCGGCCGGGTGCAGTCCGGCCAGCAGGTGCGGCATCGTCGCCACGACCATCGCCGACCCGAGCTTGGCGGCGCGCAGGCGCGACACGAGCGCCACGCTGAAGTCCGGGGACCACGGCGGGTCGACGGCGCCCACGACGGCCGCGATCTCGTGGGGGCGCTCGTTCGTCGCGTCGACGCGCATCAGCACGACGCGTTCCCGGCGCTCGCGGGGGAGGGCGGGCACGAGTGCGGGGTCCCAGCCGCGCTCGAGCATCGCCGCGGCCCAGGTGGGGTCCCGTCGCGCTCGCACCGCACGCCGTATGCCGGCCAGTGCGTCCCCCGCCTGGGCGTCGGCCAGGCGCTTCACCGTCACCGACGGGTCGGTGCCGGTGAGCTCGGGCCACAGCTCGAGCGGCACCCCGGCACAGAGCTGCTCGAGCCACCAGCCACGGGCCGAGCGGCGCGGCGGCGGTTTGCCGAGGCCGTCGCGCACGGCGGCCGGGTCCGGCTCGTCGGGCATCAGGACCTCGAGGCCGCGACCGAGCAGGCCGGTGCGGCGTACGAGGGGGACCAGGCGGTCAGCCATCCGGGTGGCCCTGGCTGAGCCGGGGAGGGCGTCGAGGAGCTCTGCCGCTGCCTCGCGCACCGTGCCGGCCCGGTCGTCGAGAGCGGTCTCGAGCAGCGTCTCGTCGTCGGGACCGAGACCGATGCGAAGGGCGTCGAGGTGGGCCCGTCGGTCGCGCGCCGAGTCGGTCGCCCACGTCGATGCCACGAGCTCGCGCCCCTCCGTCGGGTGGTGGGCGCGCACGGCGGCCAGGACGCTCACGCGGTCGGCGGAGGGCAACCGCGCCCACTCCTCGGGGCTCGGAACCGACCCGGTGCCGCGTGACGCCGTGCGCGCCTCGGCGCCGGCGGCCGCCTCGGCGACCCATGACCAGTCCGGCCGCAGCCCCGCCAGCCACCGCCCTCGCTCGTCGACCACGGCGGCCGTGGGGCGGCGCAGCTCGCGGGTGCCGGTGCCGAGCTCGAGCAGGGTGGGCAGCAGTGCGTGCGGCACCCGGCGGCCGGCCTCGTCAGCCGCCTGCAGCCAGTGGGCGAGCAGCCCGGTGCGTTGCGCCGCGCCGGCCGGCGGCTGCGTCAGGACGAGCTCGAGCAGCTGCACGGCCCGCCGGGGCGCGACCGGACGACGGTCGTCGGGCGCGGCGTCGGGCGCCTCGGCGTGGGGCAGCCGGCGTCCCGCGCGCAGAGCCGCCGCGCCGAGGGCCGCCGCATCGAGCAGGGCCTCCTCGCGCGGCGTGGCAGCCGCACGGGCCTGCACCTGCGCCGGCCCGAGGTGCGGCAGCGGCGGGACCGGCCGCCGCGCCGTGCCCACGAGCGCAGCGTTGCCGACCTCGCGCCACCACGTGTCGACGTCGGTCACCGGGGTCTGTGGGGTCACAGAGCGCGCCGGTCCCGCAGCCCTCCCGGCGCTCACAGCGCCATCACCTCGCCGCCCACGACCACCGAGAGGGGCCGCAGCCGTGACTCCTCCAGCTCGCCGAAGACCTGTGCCGGGCGCCCGCCGGTCAGGGCCAGCAGCGACCAGACGGCAGCGTCGTCGGTCAACGCCACACTCGCCCCCTCGGCGTCGACGACGCGGTCCGTGCCGACGCGTGCATCCGCGACGACGACGGGCACCCGACGCGCCCACGGGTTGAGTCCCCACGCGGCGGCGGCCGCGGAGCGGGCGTCCTCGAGGGTCGAGCCGGACGGCATACGCACGCTGTCGTCGGCGACGGTGGGCTCGTCGACGAACAGCGCCCGCCTGACCGTGGCTCCGGGGTAGCGGGCGAGCGTCGCGTCGAGGGCCGAGCCGACGACTCGGGCGACGGGCAGCACCTGCCCACCGGCCGCGAAGTCGAGCACCTGCACCGTCTCGCCGGTGGCGAGACCGCGCAGCCACGTCCGCTGCTGCTGCAGCCGGCCGTCATCGGTGCGGTGGGCGCCGAGGACGAGCCAGCGGTCGGTGACCGCATCGGCGCGCCGGACCGACTCGCTGCTCGTGGCCCAGCCGAGGTAGGCCCGCAGGTCGCCGAGCTGCGCCTCGTCGAGGGACCCGCGCCCCGCCCACGCGCGTGTCGCCGTCCACCAGCGGCCGAGCGCGACGAGGAGCCGGTCGGCCCAGTCGGGTCGGCCGGCCACCAGGCCCCCGACCGAGCGCACGTCGTCGGCGAGGCCGGGCAGCTGGGCGTCGACGAGCCGCGCCGCCGTGCCGTCCCACCACGCGTAGGACTGCTGCCGCGCGGACGCGGTGCCGCCGCGGACGAGGTCGGTGAGCCACCGGGCGAAGTCGTCCATGCCGCCGTCCATGAGGGCGAGCCGCTCCTCGAGGCGCTTCGCCGCCGCGGCGGGGTCGGGGGTACGCGTGGCGCGGGCGGCGTCGCCGGCCGCCCTGGCCTCCGCTCTCGCCGATCGCTCGGCCGCCCAGTCCTGCGCGAAACCGGCCGCCTCGGCGGCGTCCTCCACCGATCCCGACCCCTCGACCCAGAGGAGCAGCAGCGCGAGGCCGTGCTTGCAGGGGAGCTTGCGACTCGGACACGTGCACCGGAACGCCGGACCGGTCAGGTCGATGCTCACCTGGTAGGGCGTCTTGCCCGAGCCCTGGCACTTGCCCCACAGCAGCGTGTCCGTCGAGCCGGTGTCGGACCACGGACCGGACCTCGCCAGCTTCCGGGCAGCGGCCAGCGACGAGGCGTCGGGGGCCAGGCCGGCCACCTGGGCTGGGGTCCATCGCGTCATGTCCCGCACATCATGACCGACGTCGCCCACAGCAGGGTCCTACTCGGCCCCGCCGTCCACCCGTCTGTCCTCGGGGACCGGCTGCCGCCCGGGATCGGTCGAGGTGGCGGCCTCCCGCCGAACCGTGCCTGGCAGGGCGGTGAGCGCGAGGGCGAGCGCGAGGGCGGCGAGCGCCACCACCGCGCCGACGACGGCTGCCCAGCCCGGCCCGGAGAACGCATACCCGAGCAGCCAGCCGACGAGGGCGGACCCGCTGTAGTAGGCGACGTTGTAGAGCGCGGTCGCCTGCGCCCGGCCCGTCGTGGCGCGCGCGCCCACCCACGCCGATGCCGTGGCGTGGGCGGCGAAGAAGCCGGCCGTGAGCACGAGCAGCCCCATGACGACGACGAGCAGCGACCCGGCGAGGGTGAGCAGGGCTCCTGCGACCATCGTCAGCGTCCCGGCCAGCAGCACGCGCCGCCGCCCGAAACGCGGCACCCAGCGGCCGGTCAGCCGCGAGCTGACGGTGCCGGAGGCATACGCGGCGAAGATGAGCGACCCGACCGTCGCAGGCAGCGCGAACTCGGGGCCCTCCAGCCGGAAGGCGAGATAGTTGTAGACCCCGACGAAGCCGCCCATGAGCAGGGCGCCCTGCGCGTAGAGGGCGAGCAGCGCGGGGTCCCGGAGGCTGGTGCGTATGCCGTCCGCCACGGTCCGTGCGCTCGTGGCGTTCGTGGGTCGGTAGCCGCGCGGACGCGGCATGAGCCGCAGGAACACCACCGAGGCGATGGCGCAGACGGCCGCGACCGTGAGCAGCGCGGGCCGCCACCCGACGAGACCGGCGAGCGGCCCGGCGATGAGCCGACCGGCGGCACCGCCGATCGTCGTGCCGGAGATGTAGGCGGCCGCGGCGGCGGCGGTGTGCCCCGCGTGCACCTCGTCGTGCAGGTACGTGACGGCCAGTGCCGGGATCCCGCCCAGTGCCATGCCCTCGACGAGCCGCAGCCCGAGCAGGACACCGAGGTTCGGTGAGAGGGCGACGAGGACCCCGAGCACCGTCGAGGCGACGATGGCGACCTGCATCGCCCGGAGGCGGCCGACCCGGTCGGCGACCCAGGACCACGGCAGCACGGCGAGGGCGACGCCCAGGGTCGCCAGCGACACCGACAGGGCCGCGTCCGCAGGGCTGACGTGCAGGCCCCGGGCGAGCGTCGGCAGCAGGCCCTGCGGGGAGTAGAGCTGCGCGAAGGTCGCGACGCCGGCCGCGCCGAGCCCCACGAGGATCCGGCGGTACTCCCGGCTCGAGGGAAGGTGCCCGTCCCAGCTCATCGACTCGTTCGACCCGGGCTCGTGCGGACCGCTGTCAGACGGCCGTGGCCTCGTCGAAGGGGTCGAAGGGGTCGATGGGGTCCATGGGGCCGCCGGGGTCGCCGAGCCGGGCAGCGACCGTGCGGGCGGCCTTCACCGGGTCGCCGTCCAGGACCGTGGCGTGGCACAGGTCGGCCACCTCCTCCGTCGCTCCGAGTGCTGCCAGCAGGACCGTAGTCGTCTCGGCCAGCCGCCGCAGAGCCGGGGCCTGCGCGGCGAACGCGGTCGTCCGGTGGGCGGCGAGGACGAGGACGTCGGGGCCGAGGGTGCGGCAGGTGTGGGCGAGCTCGGAGGTGGGAGTGCTGGCGCCGAGGTAGCAGGTGCGCCAGCCCAGGCGGGAGAGCGCGATGGCCGTCGCCATGAGGCCGAACTCGTGCCGCTCGCCGGGCATGCACGCGAGCACGGCCAGCGGGGCGTCGGCCGGCTCGTCGGCTCCCATCAGGACCGAGAGCCGCAGGCGGATCACGTTGCTCGCGAAGTGCTCCTGCCCGACGCCGATGGACCCGTTGGACCAGCGCTCGCCGACGTCGTGGAGGTAGGGCAGGACGACGAGCGAGAGGGCGTCCTCGACACCCAGCCGGTCGAAGACCTCGACGAGGACCCGGTGCCCGCCCGTCTCGTCGAAGGCCTCGAGCGTCGCCTGCAGGCGCGCCCGCCAATCGACGGGGGTGGTGCGGCCTGGGCTGGTCATGGGTGAGCTCCTCACGTCTGCCGGCGGGCTCAGGCGGCCGGGCCCGAACCGACGCTACGTACCCATTCATGGGGCTTTGTGTCCAGCCGTGACCGGATCGTGCCCTTGGCAACGCAAAGTCGCTTGCGGCCCGGCCTGCCGCAGAAAGGATGGAGGTATGCCGTCCGCCGCCCGCGTGCCCGCCAGCACGACGCTCGAGGTGGCGTGCGACGAGTCCGGCTCGGAGGGCGAGAAGCTCGTCGGGGGGAGCACCGACACCTTCGTGCACGCGAGCGTCGCCGTGAGCACGGCGGTGGCCGAGGAGACGATCGCCCGGGTCCGCGTCGAGGCGCGCTCGCCGGCGACGGAGGTCAAGGCCAGCGTCGTCCTGCGCCCCCAGAACCGGCGGGTCCTCGAATGGCTGCTCGGCGACCGGGGGCCTCTCCTCGGGCACTCCCACGTCCACCTCACCGACAAGGCGCTGCACCTGACGGAGCGGATGCTCTGGCTGCTCGGTGGGGTGCGCGACGGGATGGCCGGAGGCCTGGCCGGGGACGCGAGCGTGCTGCACCGGGAGGCGGTCCGGCGGCTCGGCCGCGCGGCCTGGGTGTCGGTCCTCGCCGGGTTCAACGACGTCGTGCGCGCGCGGTCGCTCGAGGAGGCGACGACCGGCGCCGCGGTCCTGGCGTGCCGCCTCTCGGAGGTCGGCGGCCAGCTCGATGTCAGGCTCCCGTCCGGGGGCTGGTCCGTGCCCCTCGAACCGGACGGCCTGCTGCGGCTCGTCGCCACGGGTCGCGGCGCGCTGGACCCGATCGTGCCGGCGCTCGCGGAAGCGCTGCGCCACTGGGGATCTGCCGGCCGGCCGTTCCGGGTCGTCCACGACGTCCAGGCGAGCCTGACCGAGGCGGCGGTCCGCGTGGCCGTCACCGCGAGCGGCGCCGAGGCCTCCGGAGCGTTCCGTGGGCTGCACTTCGTGGAGTCGCACGCCGACCCCCGGGTGCAGCTCGCAGACTTCCTCGCGGGGGCCGTGCGGCGCATCGCCTCGCAGGTCCTCGCCGGGGACGCTGACCCGGATCTGGTCACCCTCGTGGCGCCCTACCTCAGTGACCGCTCCATCTGGCTGGGGCCGTGGCCCGCAGAGTCGGACCCCACGTCACTGACCCGGGTTCCGGGTCAGTGACGTGAGCCCGGCCCAGGTGTTCGGACCGACGACGCCGTCGGCGCTGAGGGCGTGCGACTGCTGGAAGGCCTGCACCTTCGTTGCCGTCATGGGGCCGAAGACCCCGTCCGCCGTCATCCGGTAGCCGTGGTGGGTCAGCAGCTTCTGGACGGCCACGACAGCCTGTCCACCCGAGCCGCGCCGGACCGTGACGACGAGCGCCGGCCACGTCTTCGGACCGACGATGCCGTCCGCCGCGAGGCCCCTGGACCGCTGGAAGGACAGGACGCGGCTCTCGGTCGTCGGACCGAACGTGCCGTCGACGGTGAGGCTGTGGCCGCGCTGGCGCAGCAGGTGCTGGATCGCCGTGACCCGGAAGCCGCCGGCACCGCGCCGCACCGTCGTCCACGTGACGGGCCCGGGGGCGGGCGCCGGCTCGCCGCCGCTCCCGCCGAGGCGCCTGGCCAGCGCCGCGAGCCGGGCGTCGCCCGGGCGGACGTTGATCTCGAAGTGCATCTCGTCCCTGCGGCCCGAGTAGTCGCCACCCCAGCGCACCACACCGTCGCACGCGCCCAGGATGGAGCGGATGTGGGAGCGCTGCGTGGCCGTGAAGGTCCCGGACCGGCCGAGCGGGTGGCGGGGCGCGTTGAGGTCGATGGCGGTGCCGCTCGAGTGGTTCGACAGCGCGGTGCTGCCGGAGATGGCCCGGTAGCTGTGGCCCCAGCACCAGCCCTTGACGAGCGCCTCGACCTCGCGGTCGAAGCGGCGGGCGACGTAGCCGAGGACGACGTGCACGTCGTCGCTCCGCACGCCCGCGGGGAACGTCGCGCCCCCGACCGCCAGGCTGCTGAGCGGGATCGTCGACGACGAGCCGGCGGGCCAGCCGTTCTGCGAGGTGGCGGCGTGCGCCGCCGTTGCCGTGGCGGCGATGGTGCCGCCACCCACCAGCAGGCCACCGGCGCCGCGCAGCAGGGTGCGGCGGGTGACGGCGGGACTCTCGATTTCGTGCAGCTCACACATGACGACCCCTGATCGTGAGTTGGTGGGTGCGCGGACACGGGCGCGCCGGCAGCGCCGACGCTAGGGGCGAGCGCCCTTGTCGTACATGGGGAGAACTCCCCGGCCACCTTCATCGCGCTCCCCGGGTCGGATAGCCCCGCGGCAGTCTCGCCTCAGGACGCCACGAGCCCCCGCCGTCGCGCGATGGCCGCCGCCTCGGTGCGGCCCGAGGCCCCGAGCTTGGCGAGCAGGTTGGAGACATGGACGCTGACGGTCTTGGTGCTGATGTAGAGCTGCCGGCCGATCTGCCCGTTGGTGAGGCCCCGGGCGAGCAGGTCCAGCACCTCGAGCTCGCGTGGGGTCAGCTCGAGGCGACCCTCCTCGGCCGCTCCCCGAGCCGCCGGGCCGCCGCGCCGCACGCCCTCGAGCTCGTCGAGCTCCTGGAGCAGGGGCCGGGCGCCGAGGCGGACGGCGACCTCACGCGCCAGCTCGGCGCTCTCCCGTGCGGCGGCGTCATCGCCGGCGGCGTGCAGGGCTGCGGCCAACCGCGCCCGGGATCGCGCGGTCTCGAAGACGTGGCCGTAGCGCTCGAAGGCGGCGACGCTCTGTCGCCACGCCTCGACGAGCTCGGCCGCGGGTGGCGGGTCGTCGCGAACCGCCACGCGCTGGAGTCGCAGCACCTCGGCCTCGAGGCGGGCGATCCAGGCCCACGTCTCGCGGCTCGTGTCCTCGAGCGGCCCCGGGGCCACGCGCTCGAACACCGGCCGGCTGGCCTTCTCGACGGCGGGCCGCGGCTGGCCGATGCCGCGGGCACGGTCGGTGAGCTCGTCGACGAGGGCGAGAGTGCGGTCGCGCAGGGCAGCGTCCGCGCGGGGCGCGAGCGTCGCGGCCTGGCCGGCGACGAGGGCCCCCAGCCGCGCGACCGCGTGGTAGTCGCCCCAGGCGGCGTCGAGGACCCGTACGGCCGCCGCGGTCACCTCGAGCATCCCCTCGAGATCGCCCGCCTGGCCGAGCAGGTCGACCGACGGCATGACGGTCTGCACGACGGTCAGGCCGTCGACGGACCACCACTGCCGCAGCTCGTCGATGACGTGGGCGTCGAGGCTCTCGCCGCGACCGGCACGCACCGACAGGGCGGCCGCGGTGAAGATGGCCCGCCCTGGCTGGGGCGCGGGCCGGTCGCCGAGGTCGAGGCGGCGCAGCGCACCGTCCCAGTCTCCGAGCTCGTAGGCCGTCAGGCCCCCGAGCAGGCGGCACTCCTGGCCCCACGGCGCCCACTCGCGGTGCATCCGCCGGGCCACGTCGGCGCCGCGGTCGTAGAGGTCCAGCGACGCGGGCAGGTCGCCACGGCGGTGCGCGAGCGAGCCGAGCTGGTGCAGCCCGCGGAGCAGGAGCGGGTCGTCCGGGTCGATGTCACCGACGACCGAGCGCAGGTGGGCCTCGACCGAGTCGAGGTCCTCCTGCGCCTCGAGGACGCGCGCCAGGATGGTGCGCACCTCGGTGATGGCGCCGCCGAGCCCGAGGCGTTCGGCGAGCATCGAGACCTCGTTGCCGACGACGGCGGCCTCCACGAACGACCCGGTGTCGACCAGGGCCTGCACGCGGGCAACGAGCACCCGCACCCGGCGCTCGTCCACCTCCTCGCCGAGCAGCGAGAGCGCCTCGTCGGTGAGGGCGATGGAGTCGACGGGCAGGTCGAGCATGCGGGAGCGGATGACCAGGCTGGCGAGCAGGTCGGCGCGGGCGCCCGGCTGCTGGGCGGTGCCGGGGTGGTCGAGGCGGTCGCGCAGCAGGTCGATGGCGCGGATCGGCTCGCCGGCCACCATGGCCGCACGAGAGGCGAGCCGGGTGACCTCGTCGCGCTGGGCGTCGTCCTCGCCCAGCCACGAGAGGGCACGTTCGAGGTGGAGCAGCGCCTCCTGCGGGCCACCGACCGCCATCGCGGCCGCTGCTGCGGCGCGGCTGGCGCGCACGGCCGTTGGCAGGTCGCCGACGGCCGCGGCGTGGCGGGCGAGCTCGGAGGCGGGCGCGAGCTCCGGGTGCTCGGCGAGCACAGCGGCGTACGACCGGTGCAGGCGCAGGCGCTCACCAGGGAGGATGCCGTCGGCCACCGCCTCGCCCAGCAGCGCGTGGCGGAAGGTGTAGGCCGGCGGCCAGCACGCCTCGAGGACGTGGTGCTCCACGGCGGCGGCCAGGGCCGCCTCGAGGGTCTCGTCGGGCAGGTCGAGCACGCGCGAGAGCAGCTCGTGGCCGATGAGCTGGCCGCCCTTGAGGGCGACGGCACGCAGCACGCGCTGCGCCGTGTCGTCGAGCTGCTCGACGCGGGCGCGCAGGACCCGGCTCAGGCCACCGGTCAGGGCCTGTCCGGCCGCGGCGCTGGCCACGAGCTCCTCCGCGAAGAACGGGTTGCCCTCGGCGCGGCGTGCGATCTCGGTGGCCGTGTCGACGTCGACGGGCGCGGCCTCGATGCCGGCGACCAGCTCACGCACGGCCTCGTCGGGAAGCGGGGCGAGCTCGACGTGCTCGAGCCCCGCGATGCGCGCCCACACGGCGAGCGTCTCGTGCAGGGGGTGGCGACGGTGGAGGTCGTCGGAGCGGTAGGTCACCACCAGACTCACGGCCGTGGGGAACCCGCGTGTCAGCAGGAGGGTGATGAGGTCGCGGGACGAGTGGTCGGCCCAGTGGACGTCCTCGACGACGACGAGGGAGGGCTGCTCGTCGCCGAGCGCGCTCAACAGGGCGTGGACGGCCTCGGCCACCTGGCCGGGGTCGGTGGGCTGTGCCGCGGGTGTGCGTTCGGAGCGCTGCGCCTCGCCCCGGCCGGGCAGCAGGTGTCCCAGGCTCGGGTGGGCGTCGAGCAGCTGCTCCACCACCTCGGGGTGTCCGGTGTCGATGGAGCCGACCAGCTCGATGAAGGGCAGGTAGGCGAGGTTGCTGCCCGCCAGTCCCACACAGTGCCCGACCGCCGTGAACCACCCGGCCTCCGTCGCGTCGGCGACGAGCTGCCCCACGATCCGCGACTTGCCGATCCCGGCGTCGCCCGACAGCACGACGACGCCACCGGGCCCCGCACCCGCGGAGGGGTGCAGCCCGACGGCGTCGGCGAGCCGGGACAGGTCGGTGTCCCGCCCGATCATCCGGCCGGTGCGCAGCGGCATACCCGGCATCATCGCGTACTCCACCGACAGCGGGAGGGTGGTCGCCGACACGGCCGGCGTCGCGGTCGTCACCGGTCGCGGACCGGGTTGTTCTCCTCCCGCCACAGCCGCGACATCGTGCGACGGAGGATCTCGAGCGAGGAGTCACGACGGACGCGCCCGTGCTGCGGGTAGCGCGCCTCGATCTCGTACCGGATGGTGCGGAAGTCGACGTAGTGGGTGTTCATGGTCTTCCTTCGGTGGTGCCGTTCTGGACTCCTCCAGACTCGGCGGCTGAGGTAGACCCCCACATCGGACGACCTCCCTATCCGGAGCACGCCGCTACCTCAGATCGAAGGGCGTATGCCGTCCGCCGGCCTCTGAGGTAGGCCCGCGGCGCTCAGCCGAGCAGGAGCGTGGCCGCGACGGTGAACATGACCAGCGCGATCGCGACGTCCAGGACCCGCCACGTCGCGGGCCGGGCGAAGAGCGGCGCCAGCAGCCGGGCGCCGTAGCCGAGGGCCGTGAACCAGGCGAGGCTCGCCGCAGCGGCACCGCCGGCGAACCGCCAGCGGCCGTCCGCGCCGTGCTGGTTGGCGAGCGACCCGACGAGCAGCACCGTGTCGAGGTAGACGTGGGGGTTGAGCCAGGTGAGAGCGAGGACGGTCGCCAGCACGCCGCTCCGGGAGGGGGCGGTGTCGGCGGCGCTGAGGGCCTTCGGGTGGCGCGCGTTGCGCAGGCTGAGCAGGCCGAAGCCGACGAGGTATGCCGCCCCGACCCACCGAACGACGGTGAGCAGTCCCGGGTGCGCCGTGACCAGGCCGCCGACGCCGAGCACGCCTGCCACGACGAGCACCGCGTCGCTGAGGGCGCAGATGCTGACGACGAGGGCGACGTGGTGCCGCGCGAGGCCGGTCCGCAGCACGTAGGCGTTCTGCGCGCCGATGGCGACGATGAGGGACGCCATGGTGAGGAAGCCGGGCACGAACGAGGTCACGGAGCGACCGTAGGCCCAGGCACCCGCATCAGTGAAGCGAAGGTTTATGCAGCATCATTAGCATTGCTTCATGCGGCTGCAGCTCGACCACCTCGCCACCCTGCTCGCCATCGTCGACACCGGCACGTTCGATGCGGCCGCCCGTCGGTTGCACGTGACCCCGTCCGCGGTGAGCCAGCGGATGAAGGCCCTGGAGGCCGAGATCGGTCAGGTCGTCGTCGGACGCACGGCCCCCTGCAGCGCCACCTCGGCCGGAGAGGCCCTGTTGCGCCTCGCCCGCCAGCAGCGCCTGCTCGAGTCGGAGGCCCTCGCCGGGCTGGCACCGGGGACGGGAGCTCGCGCCGACCTGCCGATCGTCGTCAACGCCGACTCGCTGTCGACCTGGTTCGGCGGCGTTCTGACGGAGCCGGGAGCCTGGGACGACGTCGTACTACGGCTGCGGGTCGAGGACCAGGACCACTCGGCCCGCCTGCTCCGGTCTGGTGAGGTGCTCGCCGCCGTGACCTCCGACCCGAGCCCGGTGCAGGGCTGCTCGACCGAGCCGCTGGTGACGCTGAGGTACGTGCCGGCGGCGACGCCAGCACTCGTCCAGCGTCACCGGCTGGGCCGTGGCATCGACTGGGCCGGCATGCCGCTGGTGCGCTTCAACGACAAGGACGACATCCAGCAGCGCATCCTCGCCCGGCACGGCGTCACGGAGGACCCGCCGACGCACGAGGTGCCCGACAGTGGCGGCTTCGTCACCGCGGTGCGCGCCGGTCTGGGGTGGGGGGCGCTCCTGACCAGCCAGCTCGATCCCCTCCTCGAGTCGGGAGACCTCGTCCGCCTGGGGACGCGCGACCACGTCGACGTGCCGCTCTACTGGCAGCGGTGGCGGCTGCCGTCCGCGCACCTCGAGCGGCTGAGCGCGCTCGTGCGGCGGGAGGCCGCGAGAGCAGCGGGCCGCGGACGGCCTCGGCCCGGCTCCGACGTCGGCGCAGGCGGTTCGTCGTGAGACGTGCCGTTTCCTGCCGTGGGCGAGGTTGCGGTCCTCGCGGATCCTCCGCGAGGCGCTGACGGGCCGGGCTAGTTTGGCCTGAACAGGTCCCGCACGCAGCGCGGAGCTCCTCCTGCTCCTCGCTCCCCTGAGGAGGCCGGCCGAGATGACTGACGAGGGCGCCCCACCGGGCGCACGGGCTCCGCTGGACCCGGCGAGCACGGTCCGCTCCCGGGCGTACCTCTCCGCCCTGGTCCTCGCCGCACTGCTCGGCATCCCGGTCTCGGCCATCGCCTACGGCTTCCTCGCGCTGGTCGCCAAGCTCCAGGCATACCTGTTCACCGACCTGCCGAACGGCCTCTTCGACGGCCCGACCCCGGCCTGGTGGCCGGTTCCCTGGCTGATGCTCAGCGGACTCCTCGTGGCGCTCACCATCACGCACCTGCCGGGAACCGCGGGACACTCACCCGCTCTGGGACTACACGTCGCGGGGGGACCGGCGGCCGACCGCGACCTGCCCGGCATCGTCCTCGCCGCGCTCGCCACCCTCGGGCTCGGGGCGGTGCTCGGGCCGGAGGGGCCGCTCATCGCGATCGGTGGCGGCCTGGCGGCCCTGACCGTGCGCCTCGCCAAGCGGGACGCCCCTCCGATGGCGGTCACGATCATGGCGTCGGCCGGCAGCTTCGCCGCCATCAGCACGCTACTCGGCTCACCCCTCCTCGGCGCGTTCCTCATCATGGAGGCGGCCGGCATCGCCGGCGCGACCCTCAGCCTCGTCGCGCTGCCCGGGCTGCTCGCCTCAGGCATCGGTGCCCTCGTCTTCGTCGGCCTCGACGCGTGGACCGGGCTCGGGACGTTCTCCCTCGCCCTGACCTCCGTCCCTCCAGGGGTGGCGCCGACCGTCGCGTCGCTGCTCTGGGCCGTCCCGGTCGGCGTCCTCGCGGCCCTGCTCGGCTGGGCCATCCGGTGGGTCGGGCTGACGCTGCGGCCGCTCGTGCACCGCAGCCGCACAGCGGTCACCGTGGGTCTCGGTCTCGGCATCGGGCTGTGTGCGACGGCATACCAGCTGATCACGGGACGCGGCTTCGCGGAGGTGCTCTTCTCGGGGCAGTCCGCGCTGCCCGGCCTCGTGGCGAACGCCGCGGGCTACTCCGTCGGGGTTCTCGTGCTGCTCGGCGTGTTCAAGGCGCTCGCCTACGGCCTCTCCCTGGCCGCCTTCCGTGGTGGCCCGGTGTTCCCGGCGATGTTCGTCGGTGCCGTCCTGGGCATCGCCCTCAGCCACCTGCCCGGTATGGAGCTCGCGCCGGCCATCGGCACCGGCATCGGCGCGATGTGCTGCGCGATGCTGCGGCTGCCGCTCACGTCGGTGCTGCTCGCGACCCTGCTCATGGGCAGCGACGGCCTTCCCGGCATGCCGCAGGTGATCGTCGCCGTGGTCGTGTCGTTCGTCGTCACCCTCGTGCTCCCGACACCTGGTCCGAAGGAGGGCCTGGCGCAGGATGCGGCGCAGGGCCCGACGCAGGAGGTCGACCACTCGACCGGCCGGCCTCACCCGTAGAGGGGGAGTCGCCGCGGCCACTGCGCGCCGGATAGTGGAGACCTCCAGCCGGGGACGGGAGGCAGCCGGATGAACGCGCGACCCGAACGGCTCAACGCCGCCGTCGCCTGGCTGTTCATGGCCGGCTCCGCCTGTTTCGTCCTCGGCTCGGTCCCCGCCTACCTCGACGCCGTGGGTGGCCCGGTCGACGGCATCACCTACGTCATCGGCTCGCTGTTCTTCACGACCGCGTCGTTCGGCCAGCTCGTCCAGGCGCAGACCCCGGTGATGATGACCGTCGACGAGGACAGCCAGCACCGGCGCGCGCCGGTGCGGCTCGTCGCGTGGGCGCCGCACGACCGCAGCTGGGTCGCTGCGGCCCTGCAGTTCCCCGGCACCCTGTGCTTCAACGTCAGCACCGTCGCCGCTCTGACCCACAACGCCACGGCCACCGAGTCCAACCGCTATGTCTGGCGACCTGACCTCTACGGTTCGGTCCTCTTCCTCGCCTCGAGCACGTATGCCGTCCTCGCCGTGTCCGGGCGCCTGCTCACCTTCGAGCCCCGGTCGATCCCCTGGCGGATCGCCTGGCTCAACCTGGCCGGCTCGGTCCTCTTCATGGCCTCGGCGCTCGCCAGCTACGTCGTTCCCAGCACCGACGCGGTGCTGAACGCGCGCGTCGCGGTGGCGGGGACGTTCCTCGGCGCCCTGTGCTTCCTGGTCGGCGCGGCCTTGATGCTGCCGGCCTGGCGACGAGCCGTGGCGCCCACCCTGCGCGCAGGACCCCGTGACACGACCCGCAGCGACTCGACCCCCAGAGACTCGACCCCCAGAGACTCGACGCCCCCCTGACCTGCCGTCGACCCAGCCCAGACCGCCCCCGCCTGTCCGACCCCCACCCCTCCGAGGAGTACCAGCATGAGTGCACCAACCAAGCCGTCCGAGCTCGACGCCGTCGCCGCCCTCTACGGCAACCGCTTCATCACCCAGGAGGTGCCGAGCCGCGAGTTCCCGGCCACGGGGATGAGCTCGGTCGACGCCATGCGGCTCGTTGCCGAGGACCTCGCCATCGAAGGCGACCCGGCGCGAAACCTCGCAACCTTCGTGACCACATGGATGGAGCCGGAGGCGCAGCGGATCATCGCCGAGAACCTGCACCGCAACTTCATCGACCACGCCGAGTACCCGCGTACCGCCGAGATCGAGCAGCGGTGCATCCGGATGCTCGCCGACCTCTTCCACGCGCCGGGACCGACCACCGGGGCGCGCACCCAGGGCTCCTCGGAGGCGATCATGCTGGGCGCCCTGTCGCTGAAGTGGAACTGGCGCACCCGTCGCCAGCGCGAAGGCGGCTCCACCGAGCGCCCGAACCTCGTCTTCGGCGGCGATGTGCACGTCGTGTGGGAGAAGTTCTGCCGCTACTTCGACGTCGAACCGCGCATCGTCCCGCTCCAGCCGGGGAAGTACACGATCGGTCCCGACGACGTGGCCCCGCACGTCGACGAGAACACGATCGGCGTCGCCGCGGTCCTCGGCACGACCTTCACCGGCCACAAGGACGACGTCGTCGGGATCAACGACCTGCTCGTGCAGCTCAAGCAGGAGCGCGGCCTCGACGTGCCGCTGCACATCGACGGGGCGAGCGGCGGCTTCGTCTGGCCGTTCCTCTACCCGGACTCGCCGTGGGACTTCCGCCTCGAGCAGGTGCGCTCGATCAACGCGTCCGGCCACAAGTTCGGCCTCGTCTACCCGGGCATCGGCTGGCTCGTCTTCCGGGAGACGAGCGACCTGGCCCCGGACCTCGTCTTCGAGGAGAACTACCTCGGCAAGACGGACGCGACGTTCACGCTCAACTTCTCCACGGGCTCGTCCATGCTCCTGGCTCAGTACTACAACTTCGTGCGCTTCGGGCGGCAGGGCTACAGCTACATCATGCGCAACATGGAGGAGAACGCCCGGATGCTCGGCGACGAGCTCGAGAAGCTGGGGCGCTTCGAGCTCATCGACCGCTACGAGGAGCAGCTCCCGCTCGTGGCCTTCCGGCTCACGGGCGAGCAGGACTTCGACGAGTTCGACGTCGCCTGGCAGCTCTCGGCCGAGCGCGGCTGGATGGTGCCGGCTTACACCCTGCCGCCCGACGCGCAGGACGTCACGATCATGCGCGCGCTCGTCAAGCAGACGATGAGCCGCGAGCACGTCGACACGCTCGCTCGCGACATCGAGGAGGCCTGCCGCACCCTCGACGCCAAGGGCGGCGCCCACGAGTCCGAGCGCGCCAAGGTCGTCACGGGCTCCGGCCACTGAGCTCCGACCTGGGCCGTATGCCGTGTGGCGCCTACGCGCGCCGGTCAAGCCAGGCGCGCCACGCGGCATACCCCCCGATGACGTCGGTGGCGCGGTGGATCCCCAGCTCCTGCAGGGCTGCCGCCGCGAGGCTCGAGGTGTAGCCCTCCTGGCAGAGGACGACCACCTCGAGGTCGTGGCTCGCGATCGGCAGCGCCGCGTCGCTCGCGGGGTCGAGGCGCCACTCGAGGACGTTCCGCTCGACAGGGGTGGCGAAGGGGAGCTCGCCCTCTGCTGCCCGCTGGGCCTCGGGACGGATGTCGACGACGAGCGCACCGGACTCATGGGCCGCCTGCGCCTGCTCGGGGGTGAGGCGGTGCAGGCGGCTGCGGGCTGCTGCCAGGACCTCGTCGATGGTGCGCGGCCTGGGTGTCGTCACCAGTCGACCCCCGCTCGGGCCCGCTCCTCGACGTGGAGCACCCCGTCGACGCTGCGGTAGTTCGTCATGGCCGTGAGTTTCGGGGCATAGACGTGAAGGCTCACGGCGGGGTCCGGGCCGGCATTGGTGACCCGGTGCAGGTGGCGGGCGCCGAAGGTGCGCTGGTCGCCGGGGCTGAGCAGGACGCCGGGGCCCGTCGTGCGCCGGACGTCCTCGAGCTCGACGGCGTCGCGGTAGCCGGCGACCTCCTCGGTCAGGATGCCCTGGAGGACGACGAAGGACCCGGCGCTGCCGCCGTGGTCGTGCCAGGGCGTGCCCTGACCGGGCAGCCAGGTCAGCAACCAGGCCTCGTGGTCGCGATCGGCGAGCAGCCGTGCATAGTAGCGGGTGATGGGGTCGAAGTCGACGAGGCCCTGCCAGACCGTTCGCTGTCGAGCGAGTCGTCGGGCGGTGTCGGCAAGGTCGACCGAGGTGCGCTGGGTGCCGCGGGACATGGTTCGTGCCTTTCTACGTCTGGGGAAGCGGGGACGGGCGCTCGGGAGCGTCGGACGTCGGCCTCACGGCTCAGGACGCCGGTGGGCTCCCGAGCGTGGGACACAGTCCTGCCTTGCTCCAGACATAACCGCGGCTTGGCATGTGGCAAACGGTAACTTATGGATCCGCCGACAGCAAGGGCTGGCCGTGGGAGCTGAGCTGCCCGGGTGGAGCGGGTGTCGGGGGCGGCGACTACGGTCGCGGGGTGACCGGCCAATCCCACTCCGCGACGACAGACGCAACCACGGGCCCGACGACGAGCTCTGGCCGACGGGCGCAGGTGCTCGTCCTGGCCGCCGTCGCGGTGACGCTCCTGCTCTGGGCGTCGGCGTTCGTCGCGATCCGCCACCTCGGCCACGACGTGCCACCGGGAGCGCTCTCCCTCGGGCGGCTCCTGGTCGCGTCCGTCGCCCTCGGCGTCCTGGTCTTCCGGCGTCCGCGCACGTGGCCCGCCAAGCGCGACTGGCCCCTCCTGCTGCTCTGCGGGGTGGGCTGGTTCGGTGTCTACAACCTGGCGCTCAACGCCGCCGAGCGACGCATCGACGCCGGCACGTCCGCGCTCGTCGTGCAGGTCGGCCCGATCATCGTGGCCCTCCTCGCCACCGTCTTCCTCGGCGAGAAGATGACGCGCTGGCTGCTCATCGGCATGGCTGTCGGCTTCGCAGGGGTCGTCGTCATCGCGCGCGGGTCCTCGTCGGGCGGCTCCGGAGACGTGGTCGGCGTCTGGCTCGCCATCCTCGCTGCCGTGACGTATGCCGTGGGCGTCCTCGCGCAGAAGCCCCTCCTCGGGCGGCTCCCGGGCCCCGAGGTCACCTGGCTCGCCTGCGTCATCGGGGCGGTCGTGTGCCTGCCGTGGAGCGGCGAGCTGGTCACGGTCGTCCGCGAGAGCGACCCGTCGACGCTGTGGTGGATCGCCTATCTCGGGGTGTTCCCCACCGCCATCGCCTTCTCGACCTGGGCGTACGTGCTGGCCCGCAGCAATGCCGGCACGCTGACCCTCACCACCTTCCTCGTCCCCTTCATCGCCACCTTGATCGCCTGGGCCTTGCTGTCCGAGGTGCCGCCGGCGCTGACCTATGTCGGTGGTGGCCTCTGCATCGCTGGGGTGCTCCTGACGCGGCGCAGGTCGCGACCTCGGCGCAGGCCTGAGCCGGAGCCCGCCGACTGAGAGAGGGCCATTCTCCTCATGTGCAAGCCTTCCAATCAGTTCGAACATATGTTCTAATTGAGGAGTAGGGCGACCCGGGTGAGAGGAGTGAGTTCGTGCCATTCCTCGACGCCGGGCGTTCAGCGCCAGACGGCGGTTCCGACGACCGGGCCAGGCAGCGGATCCTCTGGCTCCTGCAGTCGGCGAGGGCGCAACGAACTGCTCCCATGGCTCTGCGGAGTGAGCCGGCGTCTCTGCACGAGGCGGCTGACCGGGTGATCTCCCAGATCGAGCGGCTCGAGGTCCGCAAGGCGCGCCTCGAGGGGCAGTTGGTCGATGCGTATGCCGCGCTCCACTCCATCGAGGAGCAGCACCTCGCGCGCACCGTGACGAGCGCGCCGGTCCCACTCAGCGCCGACCAGGTGGCCGCGCAGGAGATCGCCTGGGCGACCGGTGTCGGCGCGGCGGAGGTCAGCCGTCGGCTCGAGCTCGCCACCGCGCCTCGCCGTCACCGAGTGCTGCGCGAGCGGCTGCGAGCCGGCACCGTGAGTCTCTACCGCGCGCTGCGCGTCGTCGCCGAGTCGCGGGAGCTGGACGACGACGTCCTGCCAGACCTCGAGGCTGCGGTGCTCGAGCCTGCGCCTGACGGGTCGATCGCCTCCCAGCGCCTCTTCGCATCACGTCTTCAGCGGTGCGTCCGCTCGGCTGATGGCCGGTCCAAGGAGGAGCGACGCCATGCCGCCACCAAGCGGCGGAGCGTCCACGGCCGCATCGTGGAGGACGGGATGGGGACCTTCACGGTGGTGGCCCCCGCCGAGCGGGTCGTGGGCGTGCTGGACCGCGTCGACGCCCTGGCGAGGGCCGCCCGCGCTGCCGGTGACGCTCGCAGCCTCGACCAGCTCCGCAGCGACTTTCTGTGTGACCTCGTGCTCTTCGGCATCGTCCCATCCGCCACCTGCAGCGCAGGTTCCTGCAACGTGGCGCCGGGCGCTGCAGCGTCCGCGCCTGGTGGGCCGGGCGTCAGCCCGTTCGGGCTCCACTCCTCCGGAGGCACGCTGTCCGGCCCCAGTGCAGCGACCAGCGGCGGGCCTTCCAGTCCCAGCCCGTCCGGTCCCAGCCGGTCAGCAGATGGACCGAACGGCTCTTCGGCTGGCGGGGCGCGCGACGAGCCTCGTGCTGCTGTCGACGGGCGATTCCTTTCGGGTGCGCCGCCGGCCGTGGTGCGCATCGTTGTTCCGTTCGAGGTAGCCGTCGGCCTGTCTGACGCAGCCTGCGAGCTGCCCGGCCACGTGTGGGTCACCGCTGCCCACGCTCGAGCGATCATGACCGCCCCCGGCTCGGTGTGGCAACGCCTCGCGGTGGACGTCCATACCGGCCGGGCCCTCGAGCTCTCGACCGATCGCTACACCCCCACCCGGGAGATGGTCGAGCACGTCAAGGCGGTCGACGGGGTCTGTCGTGCCCCGGGGTGTCAGGTCCCGGCCGAGCGCTGCGACTGGGACCATCTCGTCCCCTGGCCGAAGGGCCCAACCCACGTCTCCAACGGCGACTCACTCAGCCGCGGGTGCCACAACGGCAAGACGGCCGGCGTCTGGGACGTGCGACGAGCCGACGACGACGGCATCCAGTGGACCTCGATCGCGGGCCGCCACTACATCACCTATCCCAAGGACTGGCGCGAAGCGCTCAGCGACCCGGGAGCGGCACCGCCGCCGATCGGGAGCGTGCCCGACGCCGCCCGGACCCGGTCGTCGCCACCCGACCCGGATGACGAGCCACCGCCCTTCTGACCGAACGAGACCGCGTGGTCGCAGCCAGGCCTCAGTTGCCGGTGACCGTGGTCAGGCAGAAGGGGTGCCCGGCCGGATCCAGCAGGACGCGCCAGGCGTCCGGTGCCGGCTGGTGCTCGGCCTGCGTGGCGCCAAGGGACAGGGTCCGTGTGACCGCGTCGTCCAGGTCGTCGACGAGGATGTCGAGGTGCACCTGCTGCTGCTGGCGCGAGGTGGGCCAGGTGGGGGCGACGTGGTTCGCGGTGCGCATCATCGTGACCGCAACCTTGCCGTCGGACAGTGAGACGACGCCGCCGTTCGGGCTCTCGTAGGCGCGCTGGAGGCCGAGAAGTGCCCCGTAGAAGTCCGCCAGGCGCGACGGGTCAGGGCAGTCGAAGGAGACCGAGGCCAGTCGGCCGATGGCGGTCTGCGGAATGGTCGTCATGGGTGAACCATCGCATGCCCCGACGACGCCGCGGGTGCCGCGACGCCTCACCCGCCGCGCCGTCGGCCACGGGAACGTCGTGGAGCACGCGGTCGAGATCGCGGTCCACCTCTGTGTCGGCGCCGAACGGTGCCCGCGGCAGCGAGAAGGTCCGACGGTGGTGCGGCCCGAGGACGGCCAGGAGAACGATGAACATGGCGACAAAGAGAAAAGCATCCATGGCTGAAACTGTGCGCCCAGAAAGATCCCGCCACGAGTGGCTGATCAGCCGGTGTTCGACAAGATCCTGCCAACAGTGAGATCCTGACCAGATGCTGCGCACCATCGCTGTCATCGCCCAGGAGCCGGTCGCCACGTTCGAGCTCGGCGTGCTGTGTGAGGTCTTCGGCATCGACCGCACCGACGACGGTGTCCCGGCCTTCGACTTCCGGGTCTGCTCGTCCCGACCCGGCGAGGCCCTGCGCACCACGAGCGGCATGGCCGTCGTGGCGCCCCTCCCGCTCGAGGCTGCACGCGGCGCCGACCTCGTCGCCATCCCCGGCGGCCCGGTCGACGGCCCCTACGACCCCGACGTCCTCGCCCTTCTGCAGGACACGGTCAGCCGTGGCGGTCGGGTCCTCTCCGTCTGCTCCGGCGCCTTCCAGCTCGCCGCGGCGGGTCTGCTCGACGGCCGCGCCTGCGCCACCCACTGGCGGTATGCCGCCAAGCTCGCCGCCGAGCACCCGCGCGCCTGCGTGGACCTCGACGTGCTCTACGTCGAGGACGGTCCGGTCCTCACCAGCGCCGGCACGGCGGCCGGGATCGACGCGTGCCTGCACCTGGTCCGCACCGAGCTCGGTTCGGAGGTGGCCACCCGGATCGCGCGACGCATGGTGGTCCCGCCGCACCGCTCCGGTGGCCAGCGCCAGTTCGTCGAGACCCCCCTCCCGGCCGAGCCCTGCGAGAGCCTCCAGGACGTCCTCGAGTGGGTCGCCGAGCACCTCGACGAGGAGCACTCCATCCCGAGCCTGGCTCGACGCGCGGCCATGTCCGAGCGCACCTTCGCCCGCCGGTTCACCGCCGAGGTCGGCACCACGCCGCACAAGTGGCTCACGAACCAGCGGGTGCTGCGCGCGCGCCACCTGCTGGAGACGACCGACCTCGACATCGAGCGCATCGCCCGGGAGAGCGGCTTCGGCGCGGCACCCGTGCTGAGGCACCACTTCCAGCGCGTCGTGGGGGTGCCTCCGGTCGCCTACCGCCGGGCCTTCACCAAGCAGCCGGTCTCCGCCTGAGCGCTGTCGGCCTTCTCGACCCAACTCTTCGCCACTATCGGGCGGTTGCTAGAGACGGCAAGACGAGCGAAGCGAATGCCCCGTCAGCCGTTGCGGCGTGCGATGGCCGTCGTCAGCGCGGTCGCGAAACCGCACCAGACGGCATACGGCGACAAGGCGATGCCGGCGCCCCGGCTCGCCGGGTGGGCACGGCGCGCGAGGTCCGCCGAGCTGGCCGTGAGAACTGCCGCGTGGGCGGCGGCCGCCCAGGGCCGGCGCGAGCGCCAGAAGACGACGCTCCAGGCCGCGTTGAGGGCGAGGTTGGTGCCGAACGCCTTGAGGTAGGTGTTGCGCCCCTCGCGGTCGCCCGCCCTGTCGTAGGCGGTGAGCGCTGCCGCCGAGCTCGCCGCGATGTCCGCGTAGAGCGCCGTCCACACCACCGGGAAGGCGATCGTCGGCGGCTGCCAGGCCGGCAGGTCGAGCGAGCGGTACCAGTGCGAGTCGGGCTTGGTGGCGAGCGAGCCCAGGACGGCGCTCGCGATCGTGGCCGCCCCGGTCAGCGCGAGGTTGCGCGGGGCCGTGTCCGGCTCCACCGTCTGCATCGCGCTCCGGACGGCCGTGTCGAAGTCCGTGAGACCACCCGGGACGTCGACGAGCCCGAGCAGGTCGCTCTCCTTGGCGACGACCTCGTGGACCAGGCTGCCCACGAGCGGCTTCGCCAGCCCGGCCGAGATGGGAGTCACGAGGCCGACCCAGTGGCTGGCCAGGCGCGGCGTCAGCACCGGCACGGTCACCACCACGGGCCGCCGCTGACCGGTCGCGTCGGCGAACCGCCCGATCATCTCGCGGTAGGTCAGCACGTCGGGTCCGCCGATGTCGAACGTTCGGTTCGCGGAGGCCGGCAGGCTGCCGGCCCCGACGAGCAGGGTCACGACGTCGTCGATCGCGATCGGCTGGATCCTGTTGTCGAGCCACTTCGGGGCGACCATCGCCGGCAGGCGGGTCGTGAGGTAGCGCAGCATGTCGAACGATGCGGACCCGTCGCCGAGCACGATCGCAGCCTGCAGCACGGCTGTCGGCACCCCCGAGTCGAGGAAGATGCGGCCGACCTCGACGCGCGAGGCGAGGTGCGGCGAGAGCACCTCGTCGTCCGGGTGGAGGCCGCCGAGGTAGACGATGCGCGAGACCCCGCCCTCCTTCGCCGCCTCGGCGAAGTGCGTGGCGGCCGCCCGGTCCCGCTCCTGGAAGTCCGGCTTGTCGTCCATCGAGTGCACGAGGTACCACGCGGCGTCCACCCCCGAGAGAACCTGGCGCATGTCGTCGATCGAGCCCACGTCGCCCTCGACGACCTCGACCCGCCCCACCCACGGACGGTCGTCGAGCGACCCGTGCCGGCGCGTGAGGACGCGGACGGTCCAGCCCTCGTCGAGCAGCCGCGGCACGACCTGGCCGCCGATGTAGCCGGAGGCGCCGGTGACCAGCGCGGTGCGGCCGCCGTGTTCAAGGGCAGTGGTCGGGGAGGAGGTCATCGGGTCACCTGGTGAGCTCGAGGGCGGGTGGGAGGAGCAGGAGCATTCCGGTCGACCACGTCACGTGCGTGATGATCGGGCCGAGGATGCCGCCCGTGACCCGTCGCTGCAGCGCGGTGACGAGCCCGAGGACCGCGGCGGCCAGCACGAGCAGCGGGATGCCGCTGCCGACGGTGGTCAGGGCGTAGAGCGCGGTCGTGACCGCGACCTGGTGCGACGGAAGGGCGGCATAGAGGGCACCTCGGAAGTAGAGCTCCTCGACGATGCCGTTGAGCATCGTGATGACCAGCACGACGGGCAGCGAGCCGAAGCGCGCGTGGTCGAGCAGGGCGTCGACCGGCTCGCGGAGGAACGGGACGCGGGCCACGACGAGTGCCCCCACGAGGAAGACGACGAGCAGCAGTGTTCCGAGCGCGAGCGACTGGACGACCGGCCGCGACTCGCGCTCGCCCGAACGGGTGTGGCCCCAGCCGAAGTGGAGTGGACCAGAGGCGACCGCACCGACCGCCCACACCGCCGCCAGCGCCAGCGACCCCACGTAGAAGAGCGGGTCGCCGGGCTTGATCCGCAGCGCCCAGGCGAGCACCACCGAGCCGACGACGAAGGTCACCGCGACCACGACGCGGCGCCGGGTCCGCGCCTGCGGCGGGTCGGGGTGCTGTGCCTTGACGGGCTCGAAGAGCGCGGCGTCGAGGAAGGCGCGCAGTTCGGCGACCGGTCCCCTCACCTGCACTCCTCCTCCCTCACCTGCGCGCTCGCTCGTAGCGGGCGAGGCTCTCCTTGCGCTCCTCGTCGTGGTCGACGATCGGGTGCACGTAGTCGTTGTCGTACCCGTTGTCGTGCTTCCACGGCTCGTGCGCCGCCGCGCCGGGGAGGTGGCGCAGCTCCGGCACCCAGCGTCTGACGTACTCGCCGTCCGGGTCGAACTTGCGCCCCTGGGTCACCGGGTTGAAGACCCGGAAGTAGGGCGATGCGTCGGTGCCCGTGCCCGCGACCCACTGCCAGCCGTGGTTGTTGGAGGCGATGTCGCCGTCGACGAGGTGGTCGAGGAAGTGCTGCGCCCCCACCGGCCACCACACGTGCAGGTCCTTGGTGAGGAAGCTCGCCGTGATCATCCGCAGCCGGTTGTGCATCCAGCCCTCGGCGAGCAGCTGCCTCATGCCGGCGTCGACGACGGGGAAGCCGGTGCGGCCCTCGCGCCAGGCGTCGACGAGCCGGTCGGTCTCGGACCCCGAGTCGTAGGGCAGCCTCGCCAGCTCGGGCCGCAGGTCGTGCCACGCGGACTCGGGGTGGTGCCACAGCACGTCGGCGTAGAACTCCCGCCAGATGATCTCGGTGACGTACGTCGTCGCGGCCTTCGAGCGCCCAGCCGGGTGCGCGGCGATGTCGGCGAGCACCGTTCGCGGGTGGATCTCGCCGTACTTGAGCGGCGCCGACAGCCGGCTCGTCGAGTCGAGGTCGGGTCGGTCCCGTTCCCTGTCGTATGCCGTCAGTCCGTCCCGCAGGAACGCCTCCCACCGCTTCCGAGCGGCGGCCTCACCGGCCTCGATGCCGTCGAGGTCGGCCTTCGGAAGAGGGTCGCTGCGCACCTCGTCGCGCAGCCACGGGATGCGCTTCGGCCGTTCGGCCGGGGCGGGCCGGCCGTGCTGGTGCCACGCCCTGGCGAACGGAGTGAAGACCTTGTACGGCGTGCCCGAGCCATTGACGACGCGACCCGGCCCGACGGCATACGGCGACCCGGTGGCGACGAGCTCGCGGCCGTCCTCGGCGAGCGCCTCCTCGACCGCCTCGTCGCGCCGGCGCCCGTAGGGCGTCGTCTCCCGGGAGACGTGCACCTGGCCCGCGCCCACCTGCTTGGCGAGGCGGGGGATGACCTCCACGGGGTCACCGCTGCGGATCACCAGCGCGCCTCGGGTGTCCTTCTGCAGAGCGGCCACCGACGCGAGCAGCCGGCGCGAGCGCGGGATGTCGGTGTCGAGCAGCCGCGGGTCGAGCACGAAGACCGGCAGCACGTGCGTCGCCGCCTCGATGGCCGCGAGCAGCGCAGGGTGGTCGCCCAGGCGCAGGTCGCGCCGGAACCAGAGGACCGAGGTGCTCATCACGAGGCCCCGGGCGCGGCGCCCTCCCGCTCGAGTCGCACCTGCGCCACGTCGAGGTAGCCGGTGGCGAACCCCGCCTCGCAGTAGGCGAGGTAGAACTCCCACTTGCGGCGGAACGTCTCGTCGAAGCCGAGCGCTTCCACCTCGGGCCAGCGCGCCAGGAACGTCTCCCGCCAGCGGCGCAGCGTCTCGGCGTAGTCCGCGCCGAACGGTTCAACCGCCGTCATGCGCAGCGACGTCGCAGCGTCGGTCGTCTCGCTCATCGCCTGCAGGCTCGGGATGAGACCGCCGGGGAAGATGTGCTTCTGGATCCAGCCGTACGAGTGCCTCGTGGCGAGCAGGCGCTCGTGCGACATGAGGATGGCCTGCACGGCCGCGATGCCGCCGGGGGCGAGCCGCTCGTCGATGGTGCGGAAATAGGTCTCCCAGTACTCCTCGCCGACGGCCTCGATCATCTCGACGCTGACGACGGCGTCGTAGACGCCCTCCACCTCGCGGTAGTCCTGGATGCGGATGTCCACCTTGTCGGCGTACCGGGCAGCCGCCACCCGCTCGCGCGCCAGGGCCGCCTGCTCGCGGGACAGCGTGACGCTCGTGACGGTGGCGCCGCGCCGAGCCGCCTCGAGGGCGAGCGTGCCCCACCCGGTCCCGATCTCGAGCAGCCGCGTGTGCTGGCCGACCTTGGCCAGGTCGAGGATCGCGTGGACCTTGCGCAGCTGGGCCTGCTCGAGGGACTGCGTGCGCAGCGGCTGGTCCTCGTCGAACATGGCCGAGCTGTAGGTCATCGTCGCGTCGAGGAAGGCCGCGAAGAGATCGTTGGACAGGTCGTAGTGCGCCTCGATGTTCCGGCGCGAACCGAGCAGCGAGTTCTCCTGGATGCGAGGGATGCGCCGGTCGACGACGCCACGCAGCCGCAGCCAGCCCTTGGGGACCGCCGTCGTGATCCGCGCGGCGAACGGCACGAGCAGCTCGGCGAGGTCGGTTCCGTCGGCGGCCCGCCAGTCGCCCGCCATGTAGGCCTCGCCGATCCCGATCTTCGGGTGGTGGGCCAGACGCTCGAAGAGGGCGCCCGGGCGCACGACCTCCAGGGCCGGCCGCTGGGCAGGCACGGCATGCACGGCATGCTCGGCATGCTCGGAGGAGCGACTGCCCCCGCCGAGCAGCGTCCCGTCCGGCATGACGACGTCGACGGGCACCCGCTGCGCGACCTGGCCCAGGATGCTGCGGGCCAGGCGCGCGCGCAGGCACAGGGTGTGGAGGGCCGGGCGGCGCAGGCACAGCGGGTCGGCGGTGGTCGACGACGGGGTCGGCGACACGGTCGAGGACAGGGCGGTCATCGGACGGCCTCCTTGGGGTGTGGGGGTCTGGGCATCACGGGAAGGCGGCGCAGCCACAGCCGGATGCCGTGCACCCGGATCAGGGCGGTCACCGTGAAGGTCATCAGGCCGTGGCGACGCACGAGCCGGAACAGCGCACGGGCGGTGGCCGGCTCCGGCGTGCCACGCGTCACCGCGGTCAGGATGCGCTCGCCGTCCCGCTCGAGGGCCACCGTCACGGCGACGGCGTCGGGCCGCAGGACGAGGCGGACGGCATACTCCCCGCGCGTGTCGTTGAAGGGGGACACGTAGAACGCCTTGCCGACCGTCGCCGAGCCGTCCTCGGCCACGTCGAGGAGGTACGCGTGGCGCTCGCCGTAGGTGTTGTGCACCTCGAAGACGACGGCCCGGAGCGAGCCGTCCGGACGCAGGCACCAGAACACGGTCAGCGGGTCGAAGGTGTGCCCGAGCACGCGGGCGTTGGCGAGCATGAGCACGCGGTCCCCGGATGCGAGTGTCACGCCGCGCGCGGACAGGAAGCGCTCGACGTCGCCCCGGATGCCACCACCGAGCCGGCCCTCGTCGAGGTGGTCGCGGGCGTCGAACCCGGCGAACAGCCGGGCCGGCCAGGAGAGCCGGGGCAGGTCGTCGACGTCGACCAGCCACTGGTAGTGGTCGTGGGTGAAGCTGTGTCGCAGAGGGGTCCGGCGCGAGTGGGAGACGGAGCCGTCGACCAGGGCGGGCAGCGGCGGTGGCACGACGACCGCCGTCACCAGCGGGCCCCGAAGGACTCGGCGGCCTCCACCCCCGACCGGCAGCCGTCCTCGTGGAAGCCCCAGCCCAGGTGGGCGCCGGCGAAGGCCAGGCGGCCGCCACCGGCCCCGCGCAGCCGCGCGGCCGCCGCGACGGCCTCTCCGGTGAAGATCGGGTGCTCGTAGGACATCCGCGCCGTCACGAGCGACTCGTCCACGATGCCGGCCGGGTTGAGGGTCACCACGTGCTCGTCGGTGTCGCGCAGTCCCTGCAGCCGGTTCATCCAGTAGCTCACGGTCACGTCGGGAGCCGCGGCGTCACACCCGCGCATGCGGTAGTTCCAGGAGGCCCTGGCCTGGCGCACCGCGGGCAGCACCGACGCGTCGCGGTGCAGCCAGGTCTCGTTGCGCGAGTAGCGGATGGCCGAGAGGTCGCGCTTCTCGTCGGGGGTCGCGTCGGCGAGCAGGTCGAGCGCGTGGTCGGCGTGGGTGGCCACGACGACCCGGTCGAACGTCGCCGTGTGCCCGTCGCGCACCCGCACGTCGACGCCGTCGTCGTGCCGCGTCACCGCAGTCACCGGACTCTCCTTGCGCACGTCGGGCAGGCGCGCGACGAGCCGGTCGACGTAGGTGGCCGACCCACCGGTGACGGTGCGCCACGTGGGCGATCCCGTCACGGTGAGCATGCCGTGGTGGTCGAGGAAGCGGAACAGGTGGCGCGCCGGGTAGCACGACGCGTCGAGGTCGCCGCAGGACCACACGCAGGCGACGAGCGGGATCGCGAAGTGGCGCACGAAGTAGTCGGAGAAGCGCTGCTGCGCCAGGAACTCGCCCCACGTCGGCTCCTGCGAGCCGTCGGCAAGCAGGGCCCGGGCCGCCTTGTGGAAGCGCGGCACGTCGCCCAGCATCCTGACGAACCGCGGGTCCGCGAGGCGGCGGCGCTGGGCGAACATGCCCTTGGGGCCGCGCCCTCCGGCATACGACAGCCCGCAGCCGGAGCAGGTGATGCTCATGCTCATCTCGGTGGGCTGGGTGGGCACGTCGAGCTCGCGGAAGAGGCGCAGCAGGTGCGGGTAGGTGCGCTCGTTGTGCACGATGAAGCCACTGTCGATGCGCAGGGACCCCTCCCGCCCGGCGACCGAGTGCGTGTGCGCGTGCCCCCCGAAGCGGCTGTCGCCCTCGAAGAGGGTGACGTCGTGCGTCCGGCTGAGCACGTGCGCGGCGGTCAGGCCGGACACTCCGGCGCCGACGACGGCCGCCGTGGGACGGCTCGTGCTGGGGTTCGCGTGCGGTGGGGTCACCGAGGGCCTCCTGGCTGATGTGGTCCCGTGGGGTTCGGGGCCGAGGCCCTACCGGATTGGTGACACGTGGTGTGCAGACGGACCCGTTGCCCACCGCTGGCGCTCACCGTAGAGTGCGTGTCTAAGGTCTGTCAAAGGTTTGGGGAGCGCATGGAGATCGAACGCACCGTCACGGTGGACCAGCCGCTCGACCGCGTCTTCGCCTACCTCAGCGACTTCACCAGCACCACCGACTGGGACCCGGGGACCGTGCGCACCGAGCGCGTCTCCGGCGAGGGCGGCGTGGGCACGCGCTACCACAATGTCTCGAAGTTCCTCGGGCGCGAGACCGAGCTGGACTACGTTGTCATCGAGCACGAGCCGGACCGCCGGCTCGTGCTCCGCGGTGAGAACGCCACCGTGGTCGCCCACGACACGATGACCCTCGTGCCCGCGGCGCCCCGGTCGGGTACGACCGCGGGTGAGGGCACGACGGTCACCTATCGTGCCGAGTTCGAGTTCAAGGGCCTCGCCAGGTACGTGGCCCCGCTGTTGTCCCCGGCCCTCAAGAGGCTCGGGGACGACGCCGAGCGGGGACTGCGCGAGGCGCTTGGCCAGTTGGAGTAGCAGATGTACACGATCAAGCGTGCGGCGGAGCTGACCGGCATCAGCGTCGCCACCCTGCGCGCCTGGGAGCGCCGCTACGGCGTCGTCAGCCCGCAGCGCAGCGACGGCGGCTACCGTCTCTACGGCCCCGAGGACGTCCGGGCGCTCGCGATCATGAACTCCCTCGTCAACGAGGGGTGGTCGGCACGCGAGGCCGCCGCCGAGACGCTGCGGCGCCTCTCGGGCCGCGACACCGCCGGGCGCGAGTCGTCCTTCGGCCGCGAGGCCCGCGACGGCCGTGACAGCCGTCAGGGCCGGGGGAGCAGGGTCGCGCCGCTGCGGCCCGGCGCGCGCTACCAGTCCGAGGACGCCGAGGCCTTCGTCCGCGCCGCGGAGCGCCTCGACACCGCCTCGGCCACCGCCGTGCTCGATGCCCGCTTCGCCCTCGGCACCTTCGAGCACGTCGTCGACGACTGGCTCATGCCCACACTCAAGCTCGTCGGCGAGGAGTGGGCCCACGGCCGCCTCACCGTCGCGGGCGAGCACCTCGTGTCGTATGCCGTCCAGCGCCGTCTCGCAGCCGCCTACGAGGCCGCGTCCGGCCGGGTCGACGGGCCGACCATCCTCATCGGCCTGCCGCCCGGCTCGCGTCACGAGCTCGGCCTGCTCGCCTTCGCCGTCGCCGCCCGGCGGGCCGGGTTCGCCACCGTCTACGTCGGGGCCGACCTGCCGGCCGAGGACTGGGTGCGCGCCATCGAGGCCCGTCGCGCCGCCGGCATGGTGATGGCCGTGCCGCGCGACATCGACATCACGGCCGCGCAGGACATCATCGACACCGTCGCCCGCACCCACCCGGAGGTCGTCATCGGCCTCGGCGGCAGCCAGCAGAACGAGATCTCCGGCCGCTGCGTGCACCTCGGGCACTCCATCACCGTCGCGGTCGGGGAGATGACCCGCCGCCTGCGCATTCCCGCCTGAGCCCGCGTCACCCGCGAAACCGACCTGACGGCATACCCCGTCGCGTACGTTCGTCGCGTGACCGCGGGGCTCGGCGGCCGGGCGACGTGGGAGCGGCTGCTCCCGGGCGTGGTCGTGCTGCGCCACTACGACCGCAGGTGGCTGCGGGGCGACGTGCTCGCCGGCGTCACGGTGGCCGCCTACCTGGTGCCGCAGGTGCTCGCCTACGCGGAGGTCGCCGGACTGCCGGCGATCACCGGGCTGTGGGCGGTGGGGCCGGGCCTGATCGTCTACGCGCTGCTGGGCTCGTCCCGGCAGCTCTCGGTGGGCCCGGAGTCGACGACCGCCCTGATGACGGCCGCCGGCGTCGGTGCCCTCGTCACCGCGGCCGGCGGCGTCGCGCTGCGTCAGCAGGTGGCCGCGCTGCTGGCCATCGCCGTCGGGCTCATCTGCCTCGTCGGGTTCGTCGCACGCCTCGGCTTCCTCGCGGAGCTGCTCTCCAAACCGGTGCTCGTCGGCTACCTGGCCGGTGTCGCCGTCCTCATGGTCGTCAGCCAGGTCGGGAAGCTCACCGGGGTCACCCTGGAGGGCAGCTCCTTCGCGCAGGACGTCGGGTATGCCGTCGCCCACCTCGGCGAGGCCCACCTCCCGACGCTGTGGCTCTCGCTCGGGGTGCTGGCCACCCTGGTGGCCTTCCAGCGCTTCGCCCCGACCTGGCCGGGCCCGCTGATCGCGATGCTCGGGGCGACCGTCGTCGTCTGGGCCTTCGGGCTGGTCGACCGGGCCGGGATCGCGGTCGTCGGGCCGGTGCCACAGGGGCTGCCGTCGCTGCAGGTGCCGCACCCGTCCGGCGTCGACCTCCGGTCCCTGTTGCCGGCCGCCCTCGGGGTCGCGGTGGTCGGCTACTCCGACAACGTCCTCACCGGCCGCGCCTTCAGCGGCCGCCGGGGCGCCGGGACCCACAGCATCGACAGCAACCAGGAGTTCCTCGCGCTGGGCGCGGCCAACGTCGGCGCAGGACTGCTGCAGGGCTTCCCGATCAGCTCGAGCGGCAGCCGCACCGTCATCGCCGACAACATGGGTGCCCGCACGCAGCTGCACTCGCTGGTGTCGCTCGTCCTCGTCGTGGCCACCATGCTGTGGCTCGGTCCGGTGATCGCGGCGTTCCCCACGGCCGCGCTCGGCGCCGTCGTGGTCTTCGCGGCGGCTGGGCTCGTCGAGGTCGGCGAGCTCCGGCGCATCGCCGCGTTCCGGCGCAGCGAGCTCGTGCTGGCGCTCGCCACGACCGCGGCGGTGCTGGGCCTCGGGGTGCTGCCGGGCATCGGCGTGGCCGTCGGGCTCTCGCTGCTCGACCTGCTCCGACGGATCGTGCACCCGCACGACGGGGTCCTCGGGTACGTGCCCGACGTCGCCGGGATGCACGACATCGACGACCACCCCGACGCCGTCCAGGTGCCCGGGCTGGTCGTCTACCGCTACGACTCCCCGCTCTTCTTCGCCAACTCCGACGACTTCGTCAAGCGTGCCCTGCAGGTCGCCGACGAGGCGTCGCGGCGGGGGCGCGTCGAGTGGTTCCTGCTCAACGCCGAGGCCAACACCGAGGTCGACCTCACGGCCGCGGACGCCCTCGAGACCGTGCGCTCGACACTGGCGGAGCGGTCCGTCCGCTTCGCGATGGCACGGGTCAAGGAGGACCTCCGGCGCTCCCTCCAGGCCAGCGGGTTCCTCGAGAAGGTCGGCTCCGACATGGTCTTCCCCACCCTGCCGACCGCCGTCGCAGCGTATGCGGCGTGGTACGGGCGCGAGCACGGCTCGCCCCCGCCCGGGCTGCAGATCCCGCCCGTACCCGCCCAGCCCGAGCCTCTGCCACCGGACCCGGATGCCTAGTCTCGTTGGCATGAGCCCCACGGTGGTCGCGATCCACGTCGCCAAGGGCCGGCGGCTGCCGACGCGCTCGGTCGCGAGCGTGGAGGCCGAGGCCGGCGCCGGCCTGGTGGGCGACCGCTACCACGGCAGCCGGCACCGCCACGTCACCGTCCAGTCCCTGCCCGACCTCGAGGCCGCGGCGGCGGACCTCGGGCGGCCGGTCGACCCGGGCCTGACCCGGCGCAACCTCACCATCTCCGGTGGCCGGATCCCGACGAAGCCGGGGGCCCGCATCCGCGTCGGCGACGTCGAGCTGGAGGTCGTCCGCGTGGCGGCGCCCTGCCGGCTGCTCGACGACGAGCTCGGTCCGGGGGCGGCCCGCGCCCTGCACGCCCGGGCCGGCACCGTCTTCCGGCTCCTCGGCTCCGGCACCATCCGGGTGGGGGACGAGGTCGTCCTCGGGGAGTCCGCCGAGGGATCCTCCTGAGGGTTCAGGCGGAGCGGGGGAGGACCCCGGTCTCGGCGTCGGTCGGCAGCAGCGCGACGACGGCTCCCCACAGCGCCGTGGCGGTCGTCGGTACGAGCACCGGTCCGCGGTCGTCGGCCTCCACGCGCAGCAGCCCCGCCTCCGTGTCGATCCACGCGAGACGGCGCACCACGGTGCCCGACGCTGTGGGGAAGGCGACGTCCGCCACGGCCAGGCTCCACCGGCCGGCACGGATCGCGGTTGCGGCAGCCGGCCACGGCGCCAGGGCCTCGGCCAGTGCGACGCCGCCGGCGACGCGGGTCCGACCCGAGCCGGCAGAGAGTGCATCGAGCAGGGACTCGTCCACCGACACCCCCGACGGCTCGAGTCGGGGACGCGGTCCCAGACCGGTGCGCTGCGCGACCTCGGTGGGCAGGAAGTCGGTGCTGACCGCTGCGAACTGGTAGGTGCCGTCACCGAGGTCGCTGAGCAGGGCGCTGACGAAGGCCACCCAGCACTGGTGCAGGGTCACGCTGCCCGGGGTGCTGACCAGCACCTGGAGTGAGCCGAGCGAGCTCGTCACCGCTGCGAGCGCGTTGCGCAGCCGGGGGTGCGGCCGGCCGTCCGAGACGGCGCCCGCCCGGTGGAGCCGAGCCACGACCCCGTCGCAGACGCCCTCGGGCTCCGTCGCGTAGTCGACGAGGCCGATGAACGCCTCCGGGTCGAGCTGCAGGTGGCCCGTGGTCGCGTCGAAGACGACGCTCACGCGGCGACCAGCCGCTCGGTCCGCACCACCAGGCTGGCTGCGACGGCAGCGATGACCTTGGCCATCTCGGGCACGCGCGGGGTCGCGACCCGTGCGACCAGGGTGATGCCGCTGCCGTCGACGACGGTGCACCAGCGCTCGGTGGTCACGGACTCGCCGGCGGGTGTCGCGTGCGTGGTGAGCCGCCGCGTGCCGGGGTGGCCGCCGACCTCGACGTCCTCCCGGTCCAGCAGCAGGTAGCCGTCGAGCTCCGCGGCCTCGCGCAGCGAGGTCTCGTGGTCCCAGTCGACCAGCGCGCCGCCGACCGGCGTGAATGTCACGACGACGTTGGTGCGGAAGCGGTCTGCGTCGTCCGGCTCGACCGCTGCGACGACCTCGCCGGGCGCGAGCTCGATCGCCTCCCACGCCACCGGCACGTCGAAGGACACCCGGCCCCCGTGTGCCGTCACGGTCATCCGGCCTGACAGCGGGTCGTGTCCCGACTCCGTGCAGACGTCAGCCATCCGGTGTTCCTCCCCTGTACGCGTCGTCGACGCCCGTGGTCCCCACGGCGTGCGTACACATCATGGAGCCGAACCGGGCGTATCGGCGCGGAACGGTCATAACGAATCCAGGCAATCAGCAGGAATCGACGCGGACGTCGAGGCCGACCGACACGGTGTCGCCCTCCTGCACGTCCTCGGCCCGTCGCACGGCGTCCTTGAGCGGGACGACGTAGCCGCCGTCCTTGGGCCAGAGGGACGTCGTCCACTCGGTGCGCCCCACGCGGGCGGTCACCGGGATCATGCCCCAGCCGTAGCTCACGTGGGCCACGTCGTGCAGGGCCTGCGACTCGTCCTCGGGCACGGTGACGAAGTAGTACGGCGCCGGACCGCGCCACTGCCAGACCTCACCGCTGAACTCCAGCTGCATGCGCTCAATATGTCAGTCGGGTGTCAGTCGGGCTCGGGGAGCACGCGGAGGATGCCGGCCTCGACGAGCACGCCCACGTGGTGGGCCACGGTGCTCTTCGGCTGCTGTCGGATCGGTCTAGGTTGTTGGATCGACAGCCGGGACACCATCGAGCACAGGAGCAAGCATGGCCGACGTCCTCCTCCTGCACCACGCCCAGGGCCAGACGCCGGGCTTCCTCACCTTCGCCGACGCCCTGCGCGCGGCGGGTCACACGGTGCACACGCCGGACCTCTACGACGGCCAGAGCTTCGCCACGCTCGACGAGGGCCTGGCCAGGGCGCGGTCCATCGGTTTCGACCGGCTCCAGGAGCAGGGGTCGCCGCCGCGGACGGCCTGCCGCACGACCTCGTGTATGCCGGCTTCTCCCTCGGCGTCATGGCCGCCCAGCGCCTGGCCCAGACCAGACCCGGCGCCCGTGCGGCACTCCTCCTCGACTCGGCGATCCCGCTCGGCGAGTTCGCTCCCGAGTGGCCGGCGGGCGTGCCGGTCCAGGTCCACGGCGGCGAGGCTGACGAGTTCTTCATGGACGAGGGCGACGTGGATGCCGCCCGAGGCATCGTCGCGGCGGCATCCGACGGCGAGCTCTTCACCTATCCCGGCTGCGGGCACCTGTTCGCCGACGCCAGCACGACGGCGTACGACCCGGAGGCGGCGAGCCTCGTGCAGCAGCGCGTCCTCGACTTCCTCGCCCGGGTCTGAAGCGCGCTGGAGGGCGCCGGTCAGTCGGCCGGACCGGCGAAGCGCTCGCGGGTCAGTGAGTAGTAGACCTCGTCGGACCAGGTGCCGTCCGGGTTCGGGAGCCGGCCGCCGAGCCGGCCCTCGGCGCGGAAACCGGCCTTCTCGGCGGCACGTCCAGAGGCCTCGTTGCCGACCTTGTGGCCCAGCTCGAGCCTGGCCAGGCCCGCATCCTCGAACGCCCACCGCGACACGAGCCGCAGGGCGCGGGTCGTGAAGCCGCGGCCGCGGAAGGCCGGCAGTACCCCGTAGCCGACCAGCCCGGTCCCCGGGGGCCCGAGCCGCAGCACGCCGATGACGCCGGCGCCTGCACCGCTGGCGGCGTCGACCATGACGAAGCGCGCTGCCCGGCCGCGTCGCCACTCACGCGCAGCGCCGGCGGACTTGCGCCTGGCCTCGTCGTCGGTGAGCGGCTCGCCCGAGAAGTCCCACCGCAGCGACTCCTCGTTGTTGTGCTCGTCGCGGACCACCTCCCAGTCGTTGACCGTGACGGGCCGCACCGTCACGATGTCGTCGGTCAGCGGGCCGGTCTCCGGGAAGGCCGACGGCGCGGGCCCGGCAAGCACGTCCCCGGGCGACCTCAGCAGGTAGGTGTCGAGCACCCACCCGTGCCGCTGGATGCCCTCGGCCCGCACCTGCCGCACGTCTTCGAGGACGTCGGCCAGCAGGCCGTGCACCAGCTGCTCGTCGGGCGTGCCGAGGTAGGCGCCCCAGAAGAGCTCGAGGTCGGGGAAGGCGTCCGCCAGGCCCGCGCACGCCAGGTCCGGGTCGAGGGAGACCACCACGTCGCCCAGGGCCGGTTCGTACTCGTCGACGAGACGCGACCCGCTGGTGAGGTGAACCGGCGCCCCGGCGTGGCCGAGCCCGATGCGGTGGCGCGCCGCCAGCAGCTGTGGGGCGCTGATCCCGGCGACCACGTCGTGGTCGACGTCCACGCCGCGTTCGGCGTACCGCTCCACGAGTGCCTCCACCACGCCGATCGCCGCGCCCTCGAGGGCAGGGTCTCCCCAGACGGGCAGCCCCACCGTCGTCTCCTCGCTCCCGAGCGCGTCGAGGGCGAGGGCGTACGCGTCCACGCGTGCCCCCGGGTCGGAGACCGTCGGCACGTCGACCACGCGGTAGCGGTGGTCGGCCGGGATGAGCGCGTCGCACACCGCCCCTCGGGCCGCGGCCAGGGAGGCCGGCGCTCCCGTGCCGGTCTCCTCGACGAGGAGGACGTCGACCGTCGCGAGTGCGCGCGCGGCCTCGGCCGTCACGTGCCGCGGGTCGCCCGTCCCCAGCCCGATGACACGCAGGCGCTCCATCACCACCTCATCCTGCCCGACGGCCGTCGCCTCGTCGTGCACCCCGAGCGCGACTGACGCGCCCGGGGTGCCGACCTGCCGTGCAGGGCTCTGCGCGGTTGCTGTTACTCGGGGTCGCCGTCGGCGAGCAGGGAGTAGAGCTTGCGCCGGGTCTCGGTCAGGATCTCGGCGGCCTCGGCACGCTGCTGCGACGTGCCGGTGGTGACGATCTGCCACATGCCACCCATCACCTGGCCGACGAGCGGCATCAGGTCACCGGTGCCGCCGGACGGACGGGGCGCCTCCTCGTCCTCGGCGGGAGTCTCAAAGGGGCGCCAGGTGGCCGCCATCTCCTCGGCGTTCTCCTCGACGTAGGCGCGGCCCGCGTCCGTGAGTCGCAGCAGCCTGCGCCCCTCGACCTCGCGGCCCTCGACCAGCCCCTCGTCCTCGAGCTGCTGGACGGTGGGGTAGACCGAGCCGGGGCTCGGCTTCCAGGCGCCGCCCGTGCGCTCGGAGATCTGCTGGATGAGCTGGTAGCCGTTCATCTCGTCGCCCGCCAGGACGTCGAGGATGGCGGCGCGGACGTCGCCGCGTCGCGCGCGCGGACCGCGGCGACCGCCGAAGTCGGCGCCGAACCCGGGTCCGCCGAAGTGCCGCACGAGGTCGGCGACCCACGGCGGCGGTCCGGGGCGGCCCCGCCCGCCGTGACCCGGGCCGCCGGGGCCGCCGGATCCGCCCCAGGGACCGCGGCCCGGGCCGAAGCCGCCTCCCCAGCCGCCTCCCCAGCCGCTGTCCCAGCCGGACTCGCGGCGGGTGTGTCGGGTGTGTTGGTGTCCATGCATGGTCTTCCTCCTTCTTCCGCGACCCACGAACAGTCGCGATACGTCGACGATATATCGCTCACATTCACAGGTGCAAGGGTTCCGGGGGCGGTGGGTATGCCCCACAGGAAAGGCCGAGCGCGTCGATGCAGCTGTATGGACGTCTCTAGCCGCACGGCTAGAGAGCGCTAGGCGAAGGCAGCGAACGGGCTGCGGATGGGAAAAAGTCACAGTTCGTTGAGGTTGGGCGAAGGTTTGGTTACCTTGCAGCGACAGGGAGCGCGAGCGCGATCGCCCGTGAGGAGGACTGACGTGGCGAGCACACAGCGCCCACAGGGGAGCGGCTCGGCGTCCCACGCCGGTACGGATGCCCGACGAGCCGGATCCGTGAGGAGACCCATGAGCAACGTGCCGGCAGAGCCGCTGGGCGAGAAACGCACCGTACGCCTCCAGTGGGCGCCGGCGGCCGCCCCGCGGATCCGTCGCGAGCTCGTGCAGGACCTGCTGGCCCGGCAGGTGAGCCCGGACGTCATCGACGAGGCCGAGATCGTCGTCAGCGAGCTCGTCGCCAACGCCATCCGGCACGCCAGGCCCCTGGCGGACGGCACGATCCGCATCCACTGGAAGGTCAAGAACAACGTCGTCGAGGTCGAGGTGTCCGACGGGGGTGGCCCCACGGTGCCGCGGCCGGCGCCGCCGGCCATGTGGGCGCCCGGGGGTCGGGGCCTGCGCATCGTCCGGTCCCTGGCCCACGAGTGGGGGGTCATCGACGATCCGAACGGCCGCACCGTCTGGGCCTCGCTCGGTGGGCCCTCGCGGCGCCGATCGCACTGACCCGCGCCGAATGCAGGCGCGCCCGGACCGGCCACTAGGGTGGCGCCCATGGGTAAGGCATCACGTCGACCGCGCGGCGAGCGCGCTGACCGTTCCGCACGTCCACTTCCGGCCCCGTTCGTGGCCCGGCCCTTCGAGGGCCTTCCCAACGAGACCGACTGGGTCGCGATGCGCGAGATCGTGCCCGCCGCCACCGCGACCGTGCGCTTCGCCGAGGGCAAGGCGCCGGAGGGCGCGCCCGACGAGGTGACGATCGCGACCGTGCTCCCGCTCGCCTGGCCGGGCCTGCACCGCGAGGGCGGCGAGGTGCTCGTCGGCATCCAGTCCGGCAACGCCAGCGGTGACACCAGTCGCGACATCGCCCAGGCCATCGCCCTGGCATCGGCGGCCGATCCCGGCTCTCCGGTGGAGACGCTTCCCGTCGCCACGGTTGACAGCCCGCGCCTGCAGGACGTCCTCGACCTGGACGCCTCCTTCGAGATGCAGCTGCACGAGGGCTTCGACTTCTGGGTGGCCGACGCCGACCTCGACGCCGACGGCAAGGAGTCGCTCCAGCGCGCCAACGAGTCCGTGATCCCGACCGTCAAGCTCGATGCCGCGCCCTCCGCGTTCTGGTGCCGCATCGGCGAGCGCACCTACGTCCGGTGGGTCCTGCCCTTCGACGAGGACACGGCAACCGACGCCCTCGCCCGCCTGCACGCCGCCGGAGAGAGCCACCTCGGCGACGGTGGTCGCCTGCTCGGCTGCTTCCGGTCGAGCGGCCTGCTCATTCCGGTGTGGGAGGTCGACCCCGCCTCGGAGGCCGGCGAGTTCGAGGACGCCGTCGACGCCATGAAGGCGAAGATCGACGCGGCTGCCGCGTCCGGTGAGCCCCTCACCGCGGCGGAGCGCGGTGCCAAGGCGGGCCTCACCAACCGCCAGGTCACCCTCCGCTGAGCGCAGCGCCGAGGACGATGACAGGGATGACGACCAGCCGGCCGCCGTCCGTCGCCGTCGTCATCCCCGCCAAGGACGAGGCGGCTCGGATCGCCGAGACGATCCGCGGTGTCCGCACGATCCCGGGCGTCGCCGCAGTGGTGGTCGTCGACGACGGCTCGACCGACGGCACCGATGCCATCGCCGCGCGCGAGGGCGCCGAGGTGGTGTGCCACGACCGCAACCACGGCAAGGCCGACGCCATGATGAGCGGCCTCGGCCGGGTCAGGGGCCTGCGCCGCACCGGCTGCCTCGACGAGGACGCGGCAGTGCTCTTCGTCGACGCGGACCTCGAGGCCTCGGCGCACGCCGTCGGGTCCCTCGTCACCCCGGTCGCCCGCGGCGAGGCGGACCTCACGATCGCCACCCTGCCGCAGCAGCAGGGCAGTGCAGGTGGGCACGGCCTGGTGGTCTCGCTCGCCCGCAACGGCATCGAGGAGCTGACGGGCTGGTCACCGGTGCAGCCCCTGTCGGGCATGCGCTGCCTGTCACCTGCCGCCGTCGCCGCAGCCACCCCGTTCGCGCGCGGCTGGGGAGTCGAGGTCGGCATGACCGTCGACGTGCTGGACGCGGGGCTGACCATCCTCGAGGTGCCGTGCGACCTGCAGCACCGGGTCACCGGCACCGACTGGCGCTCGCAGGTGCATCGCGCCGCGCAGTACCGCGACGTCGCGCTCGCTTTGGGCGTGCGGCGGCTGCGCCGCCGGCTCGGACCCGGCTGAGCCGAGGGTTCGGCGCGAGCCCAGAGTGCTCAGAGGTGGTGGCGGTCGCGCCGACGCCGGACGGGGGCCCGGCGCGCCTCGATCGCGAGGAAGTGCATGACCGCCGAGACCACCAGCGGCACCGTGAAGATGGCGGCGACCGGCGGGATGGCGGCGCCGGAGTCGTTGGTGAGGAAGCCGATGGCCGCCATGACGATGACCGAGAGCAGGCCGCGGCGCATGATCGGGGCCTCCTCGAGCAGGCGCCGCAGCGGCTCGGTGCCGAGGATCCCGGGGCGCAGCACGACCATCACGACGACGACCATGAGGGCGATGACGACCACGAGGAGCGCCGGCATGGCCACGGCCAGGTCGACGTTGGCCCACAGCTTGCGCGACACGACGTCCCAGGCGCCTCCATCGATGACCGTCTGCAAGAACCGGCCGGGATGCGAGCGCTCGGCATCGGGCCGGCGCCAGTCGAGGTAGCAGACGAGGCCGACGACCAGCCCCGCCACGAGCAGGACGAGCGAGACGTTGCGCACGGACGTGCGCCAGCCCATGACGCCCATGAGCAGGAACCCGAGTGCGGGCACGAGTGCGATGGGGCCGCCGAAGTCGGCTCCCCACGCCGGGAGCACGTCGACCGCGAGGGCGCAGCCACCCACGACGACCACCGCGCAGACCGCGAGGTGCGGGGCGCCACGCCTCGTCAGCGCGTGCGCGAGGGCTGCGCACAGCAGCAGGACGGCGGCGGCATACAGGGCGAACGCGACGTTGCCCATCCCGTAGAAGCGGCCGCCGACGAGCGGCTGGAGGCCGAAGATCGAGGAGATCTGCAGGCGCGACCCGGTCAGCAGGTCGACGCCGATGACGCCGGCCGTGACCGCTGACATCGCTGCGAGCGGGCCGAGGGCCGAGCTGCTCCAGGGCCCCTTGAGGCACACCAGCGTCAGCACGCCACTGATCACCAGGACGAGGACGAACAGCATGGCGACGAGCACGACGGTGTTGGTCGAGGCACGCCACCAGGGCACCAGGTTGGCGAGGAACGTCGCGGCGGGCATCGCCGCCGACAGCAGGCCGGTGAGTCGGGCCATGCGCAGGGCTCGCGCCCGGGTGAGGCGGCGGTTCCACGGGCGGGAGCGGCGCACCGCCAGCCCCAGCGCGAAGAGCACGAGCACGGTGCCGGCGAGCCAGATGGTCAGGAACGGCGCGACGATACGGTGCATCGCGTCGGCCTTGGTGTCGATGTCGGTGAGCGCGGTGAGCTTGGTCGCCGCGGTGTCCTCGCTGTTGTTGGCCGAGGGCACGATGCTGAGGGCGCGGCCGCCGATCTCCGTCTTCGGGGTCACGCCGCCGCGCTGCAGGATGGTCGCCGTGATGTCCGACAGCTGGGCGACGCCCGTCAGGCGGGTGGAGGCAGAGGCGAGCAGTCCGGGTGCGTAGTGCGGCCCGCTCGCCGCGAGCAGCCGCAGGCGCTCCTGCTGGTCGCGGTCGGCGAGTCCGGCGACGAGGAGGTCGGCGCCGCTCGGCATGGCCTCCATGACCAGCTCGATCCGGCGCTCGAGGCCGTTGACCAGCTCCAGGTGGCGCGTCGGGTTGGGGTCGGTCGTGTCGATGCTGCCGACGTCGACGATGCTGACCGGGCACTGCGCGAGGTCCGAGGTCAGCGTGGTCGCCTGGAACGGGCTGTACCGCGCGAGCCTGCCGTCGGACGTGGCGGCGGCGAGCGCCCCGCCCGGCCCGACCGCCTGGATGCAGGTCTTCTGGACGGCGAAGCTGTCGCCGAGCAGGCCCAGCTGCGCCCGGAACTCGGCCGCTCTGGACGACTTCGCCAGGGCGTCGAAGCCGCTGACCCGAAAGCCCGACGTGGCGTTGCCCGTGACGGGAGGCAGCTGCTCACACCGGGGGCGTGCCTCGCTCGTGTCGGGGCCTGCCGCCTCGCCCGCCGACACGGTGGCCCAGCCGTCGGTGGGGCAGGTCGTCAGCGGCAGGGTCTTGACGGAGACCGACGCCGCCGCGCCGTCACGGAGCAGTCCCCACAGGATCGGGGTGTCCCTGGCGGAGACGTCGTCCCAGGACAGGCCCCCGAGGCCCACGACGACGAGCGACTCACCCGGCTGCGGCTGGGCCGTGGGCGGCACCGGGATTGTGGTGCGCTTGGCGTAGGCGAGCGTGAGCGCTGCCGCCATGACCAGGAGCAGGACGACCAGCGTCTTGACGGGGTGGCGGCGGATCACGCAGGACACCCTACAAACCGACGCTGTCGGCAGGCGCCGCGGTCACGGGTGGAACCGGCGCGCCGGGCACGGCTGCCGCGGCTACCCTTGCCGATCGTGGACGCCCCGACGCTGACGACGCTCGCCATCGCGGCCGTCGTCGTCGCGCTCCTCGCCCTGGTCCTCGCGGTCACGGCACAGCTGCGCCTCGCCGGGGTCCGGCGGGACTTCGCCGCGCTGGGCGGTGACGGCCGGACCGACATCGCGCGGGTCGCCGCCACCCAGAACCACCGGATCGACCGGCTCACCGCCGAGCTGGCCGGCCTGCGCGAGCACGTCGCGAGCGCGGAGAACGACGTGCGCCAGAGCCTGCGCAACGTCGCGGTCGTGCGCTACGACGCCTTCGGCGACATGGGCGGGCGCCTGTCCTTCTCGGCGGCCATCGTCGACGACCTCGGCGACGGCATCGTGCTCAGCTCGATCCACGCGCGTGGCGAGTCCCGCACCTATGCCAAGGGCGTGGTCGGCGGCCGGTCGAGCATCACCCTGACCCCCGAGGAGCAGCAGGCGCTCGCGTCGGCCACCCAGGACGAGCCGGCTCGGCGGCCGCAGCACGCGAAGGACGGCTCGTGACCCCGCCCCGCACGCCCGAGCAGCTGGACCGCTTCGGCTACCTCGGCCCGCGCGGCACCTTCACGCAGATGGCGCTCGACGCGTGGGACGCCGCCGAGGGCCGCGAGCACGTGCCCTTCGGCTCGGTCGATGCGGCGCTCTCGGCCCTGCGCGCCGGTGAGATCGACGCGGCCATGGTGCCCATCGAGAACTCCGTCGAGGGCGGGGTCTCCGCGACGCTCGACGCGCTGGCCACGGGCGAGCCGCTCGTCGTCGTCGGCGAGGTGCTGGTCCCCATCACCTTCGTGCTGTGCGCCCGCCCCGGTGTGCCGCTCGCCCGGGTCCGCACGGTGGGCACCCACTCGCACGCGTGGGCCCAGGTGCGCGGGTGGATGGGCCGCCACCTGCCCGACGCGCAGTACGTCCCGACGCTGTCGACGGCGGCGAGCGCCGCGGCCCTGGGCGGCCCCGGCGACGTCATGTTCGACGCCGGCGTGTGCGCCCCGGTCGCCGCCCGCAACGAGGGGCTGGAGGTGCTGGCCGAGGACATCGGCGACAACGCCTCGGCGGTCACGCGCTTCGTCCTCGTGGCGCGGCCGGGAACCCTCCCCGAGCCGACAGGGGCCGACAAGACCACGGTCGTGCTCTTCCAGCGCGAGGACCACGCCGGTGGCCTGCTCGAGCTGCTCGAGCAGTTCGCTGTCCGGGGGGTCAACATGACCCGCCTCGAGTCGCGCCCCACCGGCGAGGCCATGGGGTCGTACTGCTTCTCGATCGACTTCGAGGGCCACCTGCTCGACGCCCGCGTCGGCGAGACGCTCATGGGCCTGCGGCGGGTGTGCGCCGAGGTGCGCTTCCTCGGGTCATACCCACGGGCCGACGGCGGTCGTCCCGACGCGCGTCCCGGCACGTCGGACGACGACTTCGACCGCGCGAAGGCCTGGCTCGACGAGCTGCGGGCCTGAGCGTCAGCCGATCGTCGCGCCCATCTTCAGCAGGAAGAGCGTCTCGCCGGCGACGACCCCGTCGGCGCCGATCCGGTTGGCGTCCTGCAGGCGCTGCACGGCCTTCTTGGTCTGGGATCCGAACCGGCCGTCGACGGTGACCGTCGCGCCCGCCGCGCGCAGCGCGCGCTGGAGTGTCACGACGTCGGGGCCCGTGGAGCCGAGCTCGAGCGTGACGTCCCCCAGCGAACGGGAGATGACGACCACCCACATGCCGGCGTCGACGCGGCCGGGGTGCGGCGCGGCGCCGTCGAGCGTCGCCTCGACCCGCTTCACGGCCGCACGCGTGTCGGTCCCGTAGACCCCGTCGACGGCCACCGGTCCGAAGTCGGCGTCGTCGAGGAGGCACTGCAGCGTGCGCACGGCAGCGCCCCTCGCGCCGGGCGCCAGGACGGGGTAGGCCGCGAGGGTCCGCGCGCACGAGCCCGTGCCGTCGGGGCCGGCAGTCGTGGCCGCGGGGGTGCCGGGCGCCGTCACCGGCGTCACGGTCGCGGGCGTGTCTTGGGTGGGCAGGACGGCCGACGTGGCGGGCGCGGTCGGCGTCGTGGGAGTCAGTGGGTCCGCCGTCACCGTGGGGATGGGGCCCGACGCCGCGGCATCGGACTCGGACGGCGTGTCGGTGGGGATCTGCACGTCGGGCTGCGCCCCCTGGGACGTCGACCCGGGCGCTGCTGACGTCGCCTGCAGCGAGCCGGTGCTGCACCCGCCGAGCGCCACGGCCAGCACGAGGGCGGAGGCGGCGGGGGCGAGCGCCCTGCGCCGACGGTTGCCGGCGCGTACGCCTGAAGTGCCCTGCATCGTGGTCCCCCTGAGTTCGTCGCGGTCCCTGACGTCCGCCTACGTGGATGAAGTATGCGCCGTGGCCGCGAAGGGGAGAAATGCGACGCGCGCGGCGGCAACCGTCCGTTTGACGTGGAATGTCCGAAGGACGGCGTGGGGAAGGGGCGCCGGTGCTGCCAGCCCGGCGCCCCACACGGACGGGACCGCCCCACACAGGTCCCGAACGTCCCCGGTCATCGAGCCCGCTGCCCCTCCACAGCTCCCTGAAGCAGCTCGATGACCGTCCCCCTGACGTCCCAGAGTCGGTTCGTCCGGTCCTGATACGTGCGGGGCCGAAAAAGTCCGAAGACGTTCCGTACGCCCGATGTATCAGGAAACCCGGTGCGGACACTCAGTCCGGTGTAAGGGTCTGTTGAGCACCACCACCGCTGAGGAGGTTGTCGATGTCCGAGTCCGGCCCAGGCTCCCCCCGAGAAGACGACGGCGAGAACGCGACGGGTGCCTCGCGCCCCCCGGGACGGCCGCCCGTCCGCGCACTCGACCCCGCGACGGCGATGCGCCTGACCGACGGGCAGCAGCCGCTGCCGGCGCTCTACCTCTCCGACCGGCTCCTGGCGCGCAACGCGTCCGGCAGTACGCGGATCCTCGACGACCTGGGGCAGGCGTTGGACCGGCTGGGCCTCGACTACGAGGTGACTCCCCGGCCGGGCGCCCCCCGCGAGCTCGGCGCGACCGCGTGGGGCACGAGCATCACGCTGCTGCCACGCCGCTCCATCGAGCCGGTGGATGCCTGGGACGTGCTGCAGCGCCTGCGCGAGGCGGGCGACCCGGTCGCGGAGCGGCTCAGCCTCGAGCACGTGCTGCGTCCCGCCGACGGCTACTGGGGCGGGATCGGCGGCTACTGGGGTGGCATCGGGGGCTACTGGGGCGGAATCGGCTACTGGGGTGGGATCGGCGGGTCCGCGCTCCAAGAGTACTCCGTGCCGGGGCGCGGCGGCCGGATGCCGGTCAGCCTGGCCCTGCCCGACCCGGCCCTGCGCGCCCGCAAGGTCGACCGCAGCCCGGTCGTCGCGCTCCTCGACACGCCCGTCGCCGACCACCCGTGGTTCCGCGACAGCGAGCGGCTGGTCCGGCTGCGCTACGAGAACGGCCGGCTCGTGCCCGGCGAGCCACCCGTCCCGGCCCCTGCTGCCGCGCCGCCCGGGGGTTCCGCACCGCCGCCCGCCGAGCCCGTCGGCCTGCTGCAGGGGCACGCCACCTTCATCGCGGGACTCCTCCGGCAGGGCTGCCCCGAGGCGACGGTCCTGTCGATCCCGGTCATGGACGACTCCGGCGCCGTCGAGGAGAGCCACGTGCTCGACGTCCTGGAGGCGCTGCTGGGCCGTCACGAGCGGGGGCAGAAGCGGGGCGGCCGCAGGGCCGACGTCGTCGACATCCTCTCGATCTCGATGGGCTACTACGCCGAGGACAGCACCTACACCAGCGGCCCGGTCGCCGAGATGCTCGACCGCTTCACCGCCGCAGGCGTGACGGTCGTGGCCGGCGCCGGCAACGACGGCACGAGCTCGCCCTTCGTCCCCGCGTCGCTCGCGGCGGCCCTCCCCGGGCCGAAGAAGCCCCAGGTGCCGCCCGTGTCGAGTGTGGGGGCGTGCAACCCGGACGGGACCACGGTCGCGCTCTTCAGCAACCCGCTCACCGTCATCACGGCCACCCGGCCCGGCGTCTCGCTCGTCAGCACCCTCCCGCTCACCGACGGCATGGGCCAGCCGTCGTCGAGCCTGCCGGGGGACGTCGTGCGCTGCACGGTCGACCCCGACGACTACACCGGCGGCTTCGGGGTGTGGAGCGGCACGTCGTTCTCGGCCCCGGTCTTCGCCGCGGAGCTCGCCGCCTGCCTCGTCGCCTGCGGTGGCCTGAAGGACGTGCGGCCCGAGGCCATGTGCGCCCGCGCCCTCCACGCCCTCCACACGTGCACCGAGAAGGAGTCGAGATGACGCACACCCCCACCGCCCCCGACGGGATCGGCACCCGGGCCGGCCGCGCGTTCGCCGCCTACCGTGACGGGGAGCGTGAGCGGCTCTCGGAGCTCGTCGACCTCGTGACCCCCGTGCTCTGGAACGCCGCGCGCTCGCAGGGCGCGGCGCCGGCGGTGTGCGAGGACGCCATCCAGACCGCCTTCCTCCAGCTCGTCGACCGCTGCGAGTCGATCCAGGAGCCGGCAGCCGTGCTCGGGTGGCTGGTCGTCGTCGTCAAGCGCGAGGTCTGGCGCCTGGGCCGCGGCTCCCGCCGCGAGATCGGGGTCGAGGAGGTGCCGGAGGCCCCGGCACAGCAGCTCGACCCCGAGGCACAGTCGATCCTCTCCGAGCGCCAGCGCGTGCTGTGGAAGCACGTGTCCACGCTGTCCCCGCGATGCCAGGAACTGCTCCGGGTCATCGCGTTCGCCGACCGACCCGACTACGCCGCCATCGCTGAGTCGCTGGGGATGCCGGTCGGCAGCATCGGCCCGACCCGCGGCCGCTGCCTGCAGAAGCTGAGGACGACGCTCGGCTCCGACCCCGGATGGGCGGTCTGACATGACTTCTCACACTGACGCCATCGATGCCCGCGACGTCGCCAACCTGCGGCACGTGCGCGACCTCTTCGCGCACGCCGACCCCGTGCCGGGCGACCTGGCGGAGCGGATGAAGTTCGCCATCACGGTCCACGCGCTGCACGCCGAGGTCGCCGAGCTGATGGACTCAGCGCTGCTGACGACGCGCGGCGCCGAGACGAAGGTGGAGCCGACGCCCACCGAGTCCGTCACGTTCGCCGCCGCCTCGATGAGCCTGATGGTCTCCGTCGGGCCGATGTCGACGGAGGAGTCGGACGACCGGGTCCGGGTGGACGGGTGGGTCACCACCCCGGGTGCCAGGGTCGAGGCCGTGACGAACGAGGGGAGCAGCTCGGTCGTTTCCGATGCGAACGGGCGTTTCGTTCTGGATGATCTACCCCATGGGCCGGTCCACTTCGTGGTGACCGACCCGGCAAACCAGGACGTGCGACCGGTCATCACTCCCACGATCCAGGTCTGAGGCCACCGAGCCCCGCACCTGAGCCGATGGCGGTCGCCTGAGCGAGAGGCCCGACGGCACCCATCGACCTGCTCGAGAGCGCACGAGCCCTGCGCGACCAGGGCGCGGCGGAGAACCTGGCCGGACGTCCCGTCGAGGCGACCCGGTTGCTGACTGCCGCCCTCGAGCAGATCGACCGGTCGGCCGGCGGCGCGCCTTCGCGCGAGCACCTCGAGCTTCGGTGCCGCACGCTGGTCACCCTCGCGCTGACGGAGCTGATGCTCTCGGGCCTCGAGCCCGCGACGACGCGGCTGAAGGAGGCCGAACAGATCGTCGTCGAGCTCGGGGACGACGTGCTCCGGGCCCGGCTGGAGTACCAGCGTGCCAACATCCACGGCCGGGTCGGCGACCTCGCGTCGGCCTGGGCCGGGCTCGAGGGCGCGGTGCGCCGGCTCGACGCGTTCTCGGAGCACGAGCAGTGCTCGGTCCACCTGAGCCGCGGGATGCTCGCCTTCGAGCTGCTGCGGCCGCGCGAGGCCCTCGAGTCGTTCGGCGAGGCGGCCCGCCTCGCGCACGCGCTGGGCGGCGTCGAGCAGGAGTTCATGGCCCGTCACAACGAGGGGTATGCGGCATACCTCCTCGGTGACCTCCCGCGGTCCCTGGCGGGCATGGCCAGGGCGGAGGAGCTGGAGTCGGACGTCTTCAAGGGGCCAGCGCGGCTCGATCGCGCCCAGGTCCTGCTCGAGGCGGGGCTGGTCAAGGAGGCCGTCGAGGCACTGCATGCCGGGCTGGCCGAGCTCGACCGCGAGGGCCACGACCAGATGCGGGCGGAGTTCGAGCTGGCGCTGGCGCGCGCGCACCGGCTCCTGGGCCGGGTGGAGCTCGCGGCGTCGGCGGCGGCGTCCGCGCGGGAGATGTATGCGCGCATGGGGGCGAAGGCGTGGACCGTGAAGGCGACCCTGGTCGAGCTCCTCGCCGACCTGGACCGCGAACGGAGGAGGCGCCGGGACCGACACGACGGGCGGGACGGACGCGACGGGGACGACGTGGCGCTGGCTGCGGCGGCGACGGCCGACCGGCTCACCGACGCGGCGACGCAGCTCGGTGATGCCGAGCTGGCCGACAACGCCCGGGTCGTGGCGGCGCAGGCGCTGCTGCTGGCCGGTGACCCGGCCGGGGCGAACGCTCGGCTGCTCGGCCTCGAGCGCGTGTCCACGGGGTCGCTGGCCGACGAGCTGGACTCGGCGGTCGTCACCGCGATGACCCTCGTCGCGACCGGCGACATCAGTCCCGCCAGGCGCATCCTGGCGCGGGCGTCCCGACGGCTGGCTGCCGGCCAGCAGGGCAGCGCGAGCCTCGACCTGCGCACCGCACGGGCAGTTCACGGCACGCGGCTGGCGGAGCTGGACCTCGAGCTGGCGGTGCCGCGGGGGAGCGGCGCCGTGCTCGAGGCGCTCGAGCGGTGGCGCAGCGCGACCGACCGGCTGCCGTCACTCGGTCGTCCGGTCGACGACCGGCTCGCGGCGCTGACCGAGCACCTGCGAGCGGTCCGCGGCCAGCTCCGCGGAGAGGTCGCCGACTCCGACCAGGTGCGCGAGCTGCACGACCAGGCCTCTCGGCTCGAGCGCCAGATCCGCGACCGGGACTGGGCGCTCAGCCGCAGCGTCGACGCCGCCGGGGCCGTCCACGTCGGGCTGCGCGAGGCTCGCGAGCACCTGCGCCGGGTCGACCGGGACCTCGTGTGGTTCTTCAGGCACCGGGGTCGGCTCTGCGCCGTCGGTGTCATCGGTGGGCGGGCGACCCTGCGCGACCTGATGCCGGTCGACCGGGCCGCCGAGCTCGCCCAACGCGTACGCGTCGACCTGCGGGCTGCCGCCACCCACCACCTGGGCCCGCTGGCGGGCGCGGTCTGGTCCTCGCTGCGCTCGAGTGCGGCCGAGCTGGACGAGGCCCTGGTGCGGCCGTGGCGCTCGGACCGCGGCCTGGTTGTCGTGACCTGCCCGGAGGTATCGGCCCTGCCGTGGGCGGTGTTCCCGTCGATGAGGGGACGCCCGTTCACGGTCGCCCTCTCGCTGACGTCGTTCGCCCGGCGCGGCAGCGGCGGTGACGACGGGACGCGAGGGGCGCCGGGGTCCGGCGTCCACGTGACCGTGGGGCCCGGCGTGCCGCGAGGGCCGGCCGAGGGGCGGGCCGTCCTCGCCACCTGGGGCGGCGGACGGCCTCTGGCCGAGCCGTCTCGGCGGGAGGAGCTCGTCGCTGCGCTCGCGCGCCCCGGAGTGGTGCACGTCGCCGCGCACGGCACGCACCAGGCCGAGTCCCCGCTGTTCTCCTCGCTCGTGCTCCACGACGGGCCGGTCTTCGCCCACGAGCTCCAGCCGACCGGTGTCCGGGCCGACCACGTCGTGCTCTCGGCGTGCGACGTCGGGCTGGCCTCGGCACGGCCGGGCCACGAGTCGCTCGGACTCGCGCTCTCGCTCCTGTCGCTGGGTGCGCGCTCGGTCGTCGCGGCGGTCGCGCCGGTGCCCGACGACGTCGCGGCCACGACGATGACCCGGCACCACCGGCTGCTGGCCTCGGGACTGGCGAGCGACGAGGCGCTGGCGCGGGCTGTGGCGGAGACGGACGACGTCGCTGCGGCGTTCCTCGATCTCGGTGGCAGGCATGTTCCGGTGGCGCCCTGACGGGCGCAGCCTCCGAGCAGGCACCGCCTACGAGGCGGCGCGGAGGGCCTTCATCTCGCGGCGTTTGCGCAGCGCCATGGCCAGGGCGATCTTGCGGGCGTCGATCGACAGCTCGCGCAACATGCCGGAGATCGGGTTCGTGTAGCCGGTGAACCACAGCCCCTTGGCGCCGCGCGGGGTGCGGCCACCGCGCTCGCACGGGCGGCCCTTCTCGTCGAGGACGCCGAGATGCCCGAGGAGTGGTTCCAGCCCTTGGGTGTAGCCGGTGGCGAGGACCACGACGTCGGGCTGCAGCCGGGTGCCGTCGGCCAGCACGACGGTGTCACCGTCGAGCTCGCGCAGCGCGGCCACCGGTTGCACGGCCCCCGAGCGGATGGCGGCGATGATCCCGACGTCCTGGACGGGGATGGCGTTGTCGCGCTCGACCCGCGTGAGCAGGCCGGTGTCCGGACGCGGCAGCCCGTGCGCCGACAGGTCCGGGGTCTGGAGCCGCTCGACGGCGGGGGCGACCCGGTCGACGAGGGCGGTGGGCAGGCGCCGCACGGCGATGCCGGTGTACTGGGCGGCATACGGCCCGGTGTTGCGGCGCAGGATGTGCGGCACGGTGCGGACCGCCAGGCGAACGCGCGCGGCGCCGTGCTCGACGAGGTCGACGGCCAGCTCCGTCCCGGTGTTACCGGTGCCGACGACGAGCACGTCCTTGCCCGAGTAGGGCGCGCCGTTGCGGTAGTCCCGGGCGAGGACGACCTGGCCCGTGTACGCGTGCAGCCCCGGCACGTCGGGCTCGCGCGGCGTGTGGTTGAAGCCCGTGGCGATGACGATGTAGGGAGCGGTGAGCGTCGTGCCGTCGGCAAGGGTCAGGCTCCACGAGTCACCGCCCGCGGAGCGGTCGACCCGGCTGACCTCGGTGCCCGGGCGCACGTCCAGCCGGTGGTGGGCGGCATACAGCTCCAGGTAGCGCACGACGTCGTCGCGCGAGACCCAGCGACCCATCTCCCTGGGGATGGGCAGCCCGGGCAGGCCGGAGAGCTCACGGGGAGTGTGCAGGTGCAGGCGGTCGTAGTGGCCGCGCCATGACGACCCGACGCTGTGGGTCCGCTCGAGGACGACGCCCCGCAGCCCCCGCGCCCCGAGCGCGGCCGCAGTGGCCAGGCCGCCCGGTCCGCCGCCGATGATGTATGCGTCGACCGGGACGCTGCGCTGGCTCACCGGGCCAAGGTAGCGGCCCACGCGGCCGCCTGCCGGCAACCCAGCCCGGTGAGGACATCGAGCCCGGCCCCGCAGCCCTACTGGCTGACCCGCACCGTGAGGCAGCCGGGGCGGACGGTGGCGCTCACCTCGGTGGCCTCGCCGATCACGTCGCCGTCGATCTGCACGGGCACCGGGCGGTCGGTGCGCACCCGGACCTCCTTGCACACCTTGTGGTCCAGCGTCGGGTGGCCCTTGCGGCGGCGGGTCGCGACCCGGGTCGCCACGGGCACCCAGCCGACCACCCCGCGCGGCGAGGCGATCACCGTGTCGAGCTGCCCGTCGTCGACGCGGGCGTTCGGCATGAGCACGAGGCCGCCGAGCAGCCGGCCGCAGTTGCCGATGACGACCATGCGGGCGCGGCGGCGGAACTCCAGCTCGTCGTCGACCTTGACGGAGATGCGGAACTCGGGGGAGACGAGGTGCTTGAGGCCCGAGACCATGTAGGCCGGCCAGCCCACCTTGGCCTTGAGGTTCTCGTTGGTGCCGGCCATGATCTGCGCGTCCATCCCGATGCCGCTCATGACGAGGAACTGGTGCGTCTCCGGGGTGCCGGACTCGTCGGGCGCGTCGTCCATCGGAGCGGCGCCGATCACGAGCTCGCCCACGTCGATGCGCCGGTTGCGGCCCGTCAGCGCGACCGTCACCGCGGCCTCCAGGGCGACGGGCAGGTCGAGGTTGCGGGCCAGCAGGTTCCCGGTGCCTGCCGGGAGGATGCCGAGGGCCGTCTCGGTGCCGATGAGGGCGCTCGCGACGTTGCGGACGGTGCCGTCACCGCCGAGCGTGCAGACGAGGTCGACGCCGTCACGGACGGCCTGGGCCGCCTGGCCGACGCCGGGGTCCTCGACCGTGGTCTCGTAGAAGTGCGGCTCGCCCCAGCCGTTCTCGAGGCACGACGCGGTGATCCGCTGCTCGAGGGCCACGAGGTCGGTGAACTTCGTCGGGTTGATGACGACCCCGGCCCGCTTGAGCGGTGCCGGGGGCTCGTCCCCGTTGCGGAAGTGGTCGCGCGGCGGGCGTGGACGGCGACGCCTGCTCCCGCCGGCTTCAGGCGTGACCCGGGTGAGGACGACCCCTCCGACGACCAGCGCCAGCACGACGAGGCCGGCGATGATCCACGGCAGGTAGTCCTTGAGCACGAAGACATACGGTATCCCGAGCGTGAACGGCTCCCGAACAGCCGCCGTCCCGGCGAGCGTCTCCCCCTACCCTGAGCGCATGAGCGAGCCGACACATGAGCCGATCGACGACCCGGGACCAGCCACTCCGGACGACGCCGACTGGACCTGGGTCCTGACCCGCCCGTGCCCCGACTGCGGCTTCGACCCTGCCACCGTCGAGGCCGCTGCCGTCCCGGCTCTCCTCCGCGACGCGGGCCGACGGTATGCCGCCCGCCTGGGTGAGGACGACGCGCGCACCCGTCCGGGCGAGGGCGTCTGGTCACCGCTCGAGTACGCGTGCCACGTGCGCGACGTCTGCGCCGTCATGACGGGCCGGCTCGAGCAGATCCTGGCCGGCGGCGGCGAGGTCGTCACCTTCGCGAACTGGGACCAGGACGCGACGGCCGCCGAGCGGCAGTACTGGCGAAGCGACCCCGACGTGGTGGCGCTCGAGGTCACCGCGGCCTTCGAGACGGCGGCGACGGCATACGCCCGCCCTTCGGGTACGGAGTGGGAGTGGCCGGCCCTGCGCAGCAACGGCTCGTCGTTCACGGCCGGCACGCTCGCGCTCTACTTCGTCCACGACGTCCGCCACCACCTCTGGGATGTGACCGCATGACCCTGCCCATCGACGTGCCGCTCCGGCTGCCCGAGCCACGCACGCCCGACCCGCGCGACGCCCCCGCCATCCGGTGGGGTGTCCTCGCCCCCGGCGGGATCGCGCACACGTTCGCCGACGCGGTCGCCGTCGGCACGGCGTCCTCCGTCGTCGCGGTCGGCTCCCGCAGCCTCGACCGGGCCAAGGACTTCGCCGACGAGTTCGCCATCCCGCGGGCCCACGGCTCCTACGAGGACCTCGTCGCCGACCCGGAGGTCGACGCGGTCTACGTCGCCTCGCCGCACTCGGAGCACCGGGACCACGCGCTGCTCGCCCTCGAGGAGGGCAAGCCGGTGCTCGTCGAGAAGGCGTTCACCCGCAACGCGGCCGAGGCTCGCGAGGTCCTGGCCGCGGCCGAGGAGCAGCACCTGCTCGCCGTCGAGGCGATGTGGAGCCGGTTCCTGCCCCACTACGACGTCGTTCGGCACGTCGTCGAGACGGGCCTCATCGGGGAGCTCGTCGCGGTCTTCGCCGACCATGGGCAGCGGCTCTACCCCGACGGCCCGGCGCGCCTGTCACAGCCCGAGCTCGCCGGCGGCGCGCTGCTCGACCTCGGCGTCTACCCCGTCTCGTTCGCCGACCTCGTCCTCGGCGCCCCGACGTCGGTCTCGGCCCACGGCACCCTCACGCCGCTCGGCGTCGACGCGACGACCACGATCGCGGTCTCGGGCGCCGGCGGCGCGCAGGGCCTGCTGTCCTGCACGATGGCGGGCGTCACGCCGTGCACGGCCGTCGTCGCGGGCACGGAGGCCCGGCTCGAGCTGTCGGGTGCGTTCTACGGCGCCGGCTCCACCGTCCGCCTCGTCGACCGCCACAACGAGACGATCGACGAGCGCGCGGGTGGCCTCCCGGACGACGTGCGCGGGTTCTCCTACGAGGCGGCGGAGTTCGCGCGCTGCCTCGTCGCCGGGGAGACCGAGTCTCCGCTCATGCCGCACGCCACGACGCTGCGTGTCATGGAGACGATGGATGAGGTACGCCGCCAGGTCGGGGTCGTCTACCCCGGAGAGTGAGCGCCGGCTCGGACGTCGAATCGCGGTGCAACCGCAGCGGCCGTGGGGGAGTCATACTGCCGTCCTCACCCGCTCGAGACACAGAGGTCCGCGATGGTCACCGACGAGTTCGGCCCCCTCACCCCGGACATGTCCGGTCCGCCGACGATCTTCCTCCTCTTCTTCGGAGTCGTCTTCACGCTCGTCCTCGCGGGCTTCGTCACGGTCGCAGTCAAGGGCCTGTCGCAGTGGCGGGCCAACGAGGCATCGCCGCTGCGCAGCGTCGACGCGATGGTGGTCTCACGCCGCACGGACGTGCAACGCCGGGCCGGCTCGGCCGTCGGCCCGATGGACGGGTCGGGCACGATGGCCGTCGCCTCCACCGGGCCGAGCTCGAGCACGACCTACTTCGTCACGTTCGAGGAGCCCTCCGGCGAGCGGCGCGAGCTCCAGGTGAACGGCGCAGACTTCGGCCAGCTCGCCGAGGGCGACCGCGGGCACCTCATCCACCAGGGCACCCGGTACAAGGGCTTCACCCGCCAGCGCGCCGTCGAGGGCAGCCCCTGACCCGGCCCGGCGGCATACCCCCTCAGTGGGCGGTCAGGCCCCCATGTCGTTGGGGTCGCGCCAGCGTCGCTCGAACGGCAGCCGCCACGCGAAGGGCGCGACGAGCTGGTGGATCTGGTTCGGACCCCACGTTCCCGGGTCGTAGAGGCGGACCGGCGGCGGATTCTCGAGCAGCGGCTGGCTGACCTCCCAGAGGCGCTCGATGCCCTCGGCCGAGGTGAAGAGGGTGCGGTCGCCGCGGGCGGCGTCGTAGATGAGCCGCTCGTAGGCCTCGAGCACCGCACCCGCCCAGTGCGTCTCCTGCATCGAGAACTGCATCGAGAGCTTGTCGAGCTTCATGCCCGGGCCCGGCCGCTTCCCGTAGAACGACAGCGACATCCGGGCCTTGTCGGCGAGGTCGAAGGTCAGGTGGTCGGGCCCGTTGTCGCCGACGCCCGAGGAGGCGGGGAACATCGACCTCGGCGGCTCCTCGAAGGCGATCGAGATGATGCGGGCCCCCTCGGCCAGCCGCTTGCCGGTGCGCAGGTAGAAGGGGACGCCGGCCCAGCGCCAGTTGTCGACGAAGCACTTGAGTGCCACGAACGTCTCGGTCTGGCTCTCGGGGCCTACGCCCGGCTCGTCGCGGTAGCCGACGTACTGCCCGCGCACGACGTCGTGCGGCTCGATGGGCGCCATCGACCGGAAGACCTTGTTCTTCTCCTCGCTGATCGCCGCCGGCTCGAGCGCTGTCGGCGGTTCCATGGCGGTGAAGGCGAGCACCTGGAACAGGTGCGTCACGACCATGTCGCGGTAGGCGCCGGTGTTCTCGTAGAAGTCGGCCCGCTGCGAGAGGCCGAGGGTCTCGGGCACGTCGATCTGGATGTGGTCGATGTGGTTGCGGTGCCAGATCGGCTCGAAGAGGCCGTTGGCGAACCGGAAGGCGAGGATGTTCTGCGCCGCCTCCTTGCCGAGGAAGTGGTCGATGCGAAAGATCTGCTCCTCGGCGAAGACCTCGTGCAGCGCGGCGTTGAGGGCCCGGGCGCTCGCGAGGTCGGTGCCGAACGGCTTCTCCATGATGATCCGGCTGCGCTCGACGAGCTTGGCCTCCTCGAGCTGGCGCACGACGACCAGGGCCGCCTTCGGGGGGACCGACAGGTAGTGCAACCGCCACGCATCGGGTCCGAGTATGTCTTCCGACTCCTCGACCGCCGCCCGGATCCCTTGCGGCCCAGCCGAACCCGGCACCCAGTGGATGCGGTCGGCGAACTCGCGCAGGTCGTCGTCGGTGACGTCGTGGCTCGAGTGCTCGCGGATCGAGGCGAACACGAGGTCGAGGAACTGCTCGCGGGTCAGGTCATCGAGGCTCGTCGCGACGACGCGCAGGCCCTCGAGCAGCTGCGTCTCGTGCAGATGGAGCATGCCGGGGAGCAGCTTGCGCTTCGCGAGGTCTCCGGTGGCACCGAAAAGGACGACCGTGGTGGCGGGCATGCGTCCAGCGTGCCCCAGATCGTCCTCAGGCGGGCCTGTGTTCCGAGAGAACTCCCTCCTGCGGACCGGGTGCGGGCCTAGCCTTGTCGCATGCTGATCCTCGGCATGATCCTCTTCGGCATGCTCGTCGGAGCCGCCGCGCAGCTGATCCTGGGCCGGCAGGGCAAAGGCATCGACTGGACGCTCGCGCTCGTCGCCGGTCTGGTCGGCTCGTTCATCGGTGGCCTGCTCGCGAGCCTGCTGGCCGGTGACGGCCTGCAGCTGCGCCCGAGCGGCATCGTCGGATCCATCGTCGGCGCCGTGATCGTCACGGCGGGGTGGCGCTGGAGCCGCACCCGCAACGTCACCCGCTGACTCCTCTTACAGCGCCTGCACCGTCACCCGGCCGCGCCGCACGACCCACCGGTGGGTCAGCCGTATGCCGTCCAGGAAGCTCTCGTCGTGGCTGACGACGAGCACCGTCCCCCCGAAGGCCGCCACGGCGGCCTCCAGCTGCTCGATGGCATCGACGTCGAGGTGGTTGGTGGGCTCGTCGAGCACGAGGACGTTGACCTCCCGTCCCTGGAAGAGCGCCATGAGCGCACGGGTGCGCTCCCCCATGGACAGGCTCCGGGCCGGCCGTGACACGTGCTCCGAGCCGAGCCCGAACTTCGCGAGCAGCGTGCGCACGTCGGCGACCGGCCACTCCCGGCCCGTCCTCGGGTCGATCCCGAGCTCGCGGTGCACGACGTCGAGGAGTGGCGCCTCGTCGTCGAGCAGGTGCCGGTCCTGGTCGAGGACGCCGACGGCGACGCGCGTGCCCAGGGACTGGCGACCGGAGGTGAGGGGCAGGTCACCGAGCAGCGCACCCAGCAGCGTGGTCTTGCCCGAGCCGTTGTCGCCGACCAGGGCCACGCGGTCACCCCGCCCGACGGCAAGGCTGACGGGTCCGAGCCGGAAGCCGTGCCGCTCCAGGACAGCGTCCGAGAGCGTCGCCACGACGTCGGCGGAGGGGCGCCCCTCGGTGATCGCGTAGCGCAGCTGCCACTCCTTGCGGGGCTGCTCGACGGTCGCCAGACGCTCGGCGGCGCGCTCGAGCCGGGCACCCTTCGCGGCCTGGCGGTCGGCGCGGGCCTTGTGCTTCTCGCGGATGAACTTGTCCGGCTCCCCGCTGGCGGCGACGTTGCGCCGGCCCTTGGCCGCCCAGTCCTGGCGCTGCCGCGACTGCGCGAGCAGCGAGTCGCGCTCGGCGGCATACCCCTCGTACGCCTGCCACGCGTGCGCCCGGGCCAGCTCGCGCTGCGCGACGAAGTCGCTCCAGCCGCCCGTGTAGTGGCCGATGCGCTGCTGCTTGACGTCGAGCTCGACGACGCTCGTCGTGACCGCGTCGAGGAAGGTGCGGTCGTGGCTCGCGATGAGCACGGGCCCCTCGTGGCCGCGGACGAACTCGGCCATGAGGGCCAGGCCCCGTGCGTCGAGGTTGTTCGTCGGCTCGTCGAGCAGGAGCACGTCGTACTGGCTCAGCAGCACCGCCACGAGGCAGGCACGGGCCGCCTGGCCTCCCGAGAGTGTGCCGAGCGGCCGGTCGGGCGCGACGTCGAGGCCGACGCGGGCAGCAACCTCGGGCAGTCGCTCGTCGAGGTCGGCGGCGCCCAGGGCGAGCCACCGCTCCAGCGCGAGCGCGTAGCGGTCCTCGCCGCCGTCGGCTCCCTCCGCGAGTGCCGTCGACGCCGCCTCGAGCTCTGCGTCGGCAGCGGTCACGCCCGTGCGGCGACGCGCATACGCCAGCAGGGTCTCGGCGGCACCGGGCAGGACCTGCGGCAGCCAGCCGATGCTGGCGTCACGCGGGGCGAGCCGGATGGACCCGGCCTCGACCGGCAGCTCTCCGACGATCGTGCGCATCAGCGTCGACTTGCCGGAGCCGTTGGGTCCGACGACCGCGGTCACGTCGCCGTCGGCGAGAGTGAGGTCGAGTCCGGTGAAGAGAGTGCGCGCGCCGAAGGCGACGTCGAGCCCGGAGATGGTGAGGGTGGAAGACATGAGAGGTCCTGGATGGTCGGCAGGGCCCCGGCGGTGCCGTCAGACGGTCGGTGCCGTCGACAGGTCAGCGCTCGGGCTGGCTCGGAGCATCAGGAGATCCACACGGGAGAGAGGCTAGGGGCGAGGGCGCCTGCCGTCCAGCGGATTTCGCCTGCTCGCTCACCGGGTGCCGACCCCGGGTGCCGACTCCGAGTCCGGACCCCGAGTCCGGACCCCGAGCGGGGTCAGGGTCGAGGGCGCCTCTCTCGGGGTCGGAATCAGGTGGGTGACCGATGTGCGGCCGTCACCGGTCTCGGGAGGGTAGGCCCATGATCACAGTGGAACGACTCACCAAGCGCTACGGCCCCTTCACGGCCGTCGACGACGTCTCCTTCGAGGTCAAGCCGGGCCTCGTCACCGGGTTCCTCGGACCGAACGGCGCGGGCAAGACGACCGCCATGCGCGTCATGGCCGGACTCACGCCCGCCAGCTCGGGACGGGCCACCGTCCTCGGGAAGCCGTATGCCGCCCTGCCGAACCCGGGTCGCCACGTGGGCCTGCTGCTCGACGCCTCGGCGCAGCACGCCGGCCGCACCGGGCGCGAGGTGCTCACGCTCGGCGCCGTGCTCATGGGCGTCGGCCGCGGCCGGGTCGACGAGATGGTCGACCTCGTCGGCCTCACCGAGAAGGAGGCGAACCGACGGGTGCGCAACTACTCCCTCGGCATGCGCCAGCGCCTCGGTATCGCGCACGCCCTGCTCGGCGACCCGGAGGTCCTCATCCTCGACGAGCCGGCCAACGGGCTCGACCCAGCCGGGATCCGCTGGATGCGCGACCTGCTGCGCGGCTACGCCGACCGAGGTGGCACGGTGCTGCTCAGCTCGCACCTGCTGAACGAGATCGAGCGCGTCGCCGACGAGATCATCGTCATCGGGCACGGCCGGATCGTCGCACAGGGCACCAAGGAGGAGCTGCTCGCCGGTGCAGGCACGTTCACCCGATCCACCGACGACGACGCCCTGGTGGCGGCGCTCGCCGGCGAGTCGATCGTCGCCACGCGGACGCCGACCGGCGGCCTGCAGGTCGAGGCCGAGCCGATCGCCGTCGGCAGGGTCGCCGTGGCCCACCAGATCGTCCTGACCGAGCTGCGCGGCGCCGACAGCCGGGGGCTCGAGGAGATGTTCCTCGACCTCACGGCCGACTCAGCACGAGAGGAGGTGGCGGCATGACCGCCACGACCACCCAGGCTGCCCGCGCGGCCGACGCGCCCGCCTCGAAGAACGCCGAGTCGGCACTCCCCACCCATGCCAAGGTCCCGAGCCGCATCCCCGGCCCGCGCCCGACGGCCGGGGTGCCGTTCGCTCGCCTGACCCACGTCGAGCTGCGCAAGATGCTCGACACGCGCGCCGGGCGCTGGCTCCTCCTCGGCATCGGCGCCGTCATCGCGGTGGCCCTGACGATCATGTTCTTCAACGGGGGCGGACAGCACGCCTTCGTCGAGTACCTGCAGGCCACGACCATGCCGATGGCGCTCATCCTCCCGGTCGTCGGCATCCTCACCGTGACGTCGGAGTGGAGCCAGCGCACCGGCCTGGTCACCTTCGGGCTGGAGCCGCGCCGCATCAGGGTGGCCTGGGCCAAGACGCTCGCGGCCCTCGTCGTCGGCGTCTGCGCGTTCGCGCTGTCCCTCGTGCTCGCTGCCGTCGCGCACCAGTCGGCGATCACGTTCCGCGGCATCACCGGCGACTGGTCCGTCGACGCGCTGGTGCTTCTCGGAGCCGGTGGCTACGTCCTCCTCGGCATCGCTCAGGGCGTCGGCTTCGGCATGCTGTTCAAGAACACGCCGGCGGCGGTCGTCGTCTTCTTCGTCCTGCCGACCGCCTGGTCGATCCTCGGGTCCATGGTCTCGTGGCTGCGGGACGCCGCTGTGTGGCTCGACCTGAACCAGACCATGAACCCGCTCTTCGAGGGCTCGCTCACCGGGCAGCAGTGGGCGCACCTGGCCACGTCGGTGACCGTGTGGGTGCTCGCCCCGCTCGCAGTCGGCATCTGGCGCCTCACGCGGGCCGAGGTGAAGTGACCTGTCCCACGGGGTTCTGCGGTCGTATGCCGTCTGCCGAAGGTCGGCACACGGCATACGACCGCTCGTAGACGCCCAAAGCCGACCTTCCGGTCACTTCTTGTGCTTTCCCTGAGAGGCCCGCCTCACGCCTCTAGCGTGTTGGGGTCGGGGGAGGACCGAAGCAGGGAGACCCCATGATCAAGCGAAAACTGCTCCGTCGTTGCGCGGGAGTGGGCGCCGTGGCCCTCGCCGCCGGTGTGGCCGGAGCCGGCTCCGGTGTCGCGCACCCGTCGTCGCCCACCTCGCACGTGCCCGAGGTCATCGCCTGGGGGCTCCACAGCCCTAGGCAGCTGGCCTTCAGCCCGGAGGGTGGGCTCTACGTCGCCGAGTCCGGGTCGACCGGCACGATGGGCTGCCAGCCCAGCCGGGAGGACCCCAAGGTGAAGGCCTGCGCCGGCCTGACCGGCTCGGTCGCTCGAGTCGGTGAGGAGGGCAGGGTCGAACGCGTCGTCACCGGGCTGCCGTCCGCCGGCGCCCCCGGGGAGGCGCTCGGCCCCTCCGATCTCGTCTTCACCGGTGACCACCGCTTCTCGCTCGTCATCGGGTTGGGTGGGCCACCGGCGTACCGGGCCGCCTTCGGCCCGGTCGGTGCGCGGCTCGGCACGCTGGTCAGCGTCAACCTCCGGAGCCGCCATGACGACGGTTCGGCCCGGGTGACGCGGCTCGCGGACCTCGCCGCCTTCGAGGCTCGCGAGAACCCCGACGGGACCGACATCGACAGCGACCCCGTGGGGGTGGCTCGCTCCGGCGAGGGCTACGTCTACGCAGATGCCGGCGCCAACGCCGTCAACACCACGCGCCGGGGCGGCTCCACCGTCGCCGTGCTCCCGCCGGTGCCGACGACCGTCTCCTCGCCTCCCTCGCCGGTGCCCGTGGGCTTCAAGGCCGACAGCGTCCCGACCGATGTCGTCAAGGGCCCCGACGGGGCCTGGTACATCTCGCAGCTCGTCGGTTTCCCGTTCGAGAAGGGCTCGTCGAAGGTCTGGCGTGTCGTGCCCGGCCACAAGCCGACCGTGTACGCCAGCGGCCTGACCAACGTGACGTCGCTGGCCTTCGACCGGGATGGTCACCTCTACGCCGTCGAGATCTCCGCGAACGGGCTGCTCAAGGGACCCATCGGTGCCCTGGTGCGCGTGCCGGCCGGATCGACCTCGCCCCGGGTCGTCACCGGAGGCCTGTTCGCGCCGTACGGGCTCGCGCTTCGCGGCGACCACGCCTACGTGACGACGGGCAGCGTCGCCCCGGACGGCGGGAAGGTCGTCAAGATCGAGCTCTGAGCCGGCGGCGCAGCAGCGCCGTGCCCGGCTGGCCACCCCGCGCGTCGTCGCGGGGTGGCCCGGTCGTCGCGGGGTGGCCCCGTAGTGAGCCGCGCGGCGGGAACGTGCGTACCGCAGGATCTCGGTCGTGGTCGGCTCCGACGCGCGGATAGGCTGGCCCGCGTGATCGACATCAAGCTCGTGCGCGACGAACCCGATCGGGTGCGCGCCTCGCAACAGGCCCGTGGAGAGGACCCGGGGATCGTGGACGCGATCCTCGCTGCCGACGAGCTGCGCCGGTCGTCCCTCGGCGAGTTCGAGACCCTGCGCGCCGAGCAGAAGACCGTGAGCAGGTCGGTCGGGGCCGCGATGGGCGCCTTCCAGAAGGCGAAGAAGGCCGGCGCCGCTGACGCCGAGCACCTCGAGAAGGCGGCCCACGAGGCGCGCACGCACGCGGCGCGCCTCAGCGAGCAGGTCAAGGCGCTCGAGTCGGCGGCCGACGAGGCCGGCGCGGAGCTCGAGACGCTGCTGCGCAAGGTCGGCAACGTCATCATCGACGGGGTCCCGGTGGGCGGTGAGGACGACTACGTCGTGCTCGAGACCGTCGGTACGCCAAGGGACTTCGCGGCGGAGGGCTTCGAGCCGCTCGACCACCTCGCCCTCGGTGAGAAGCTCGGCGCCATCGACATGGAGCGCGGCGCCAAGGTAGCCGGAGCACGTTTCTACTACCTCACCGGTGTCGGTGCGCTGCTCGAGCTGGCCCTGCTCAACATGGCCATGGCCCAGGCGACCGCGGCCGGCTTCACCCCGATGATCACCCCGACACTCGCGCGCCCCGAGATCATGGTCGGCGCCGGCTTCATGGACGCGCACGCCGAGGAGGTCTACCGCATCGAGGCCGACGACCTCTACCTCACCGGCACCTCGGAGGTCGCCCTCGCCGGCTACCACGCCGACGAGATCATCGACCTCGCGGAGGGCCCGAAGAGGTATGCCGGGTGGTCGGCCTGCTACCGCCGCGAGGCCGGGTCGCACGGCAAGGACACCCGCGGCATCATCCGCGTGCACCAGTTCCAGAAGGTCGAGATGTTCAGCTACTGCCGGCCCGAGGACGCCGAGGCGGAGCACCAGCGCCTGCTCGGCTGGGAGCGCGAGATGCTCGCCAAGATCGAGGTGCCCTACCGCATCATCGACACCGCGGCCGGTGACCTCGGCGGCCCCGCGGCGCGCAAGTTCGACTGCGAGGCCTGGGTGCCGACGCAGGGCAAGTACCGCGAGCTGACCTCCACCTCGAACTGCACGACGTACCAGGCGCGCCGGCTGAACATCCGTGAGCGCGACCCGAACGGCTCGGGGACCCGCGCCGTCGCGACGCTCAACGGCACGCTCGGCACGACGCGCTGGCTCGTGGCGATCCTCGAGAACCACCAGCAGCCCGACGGCTCGGTGCGCGTACCCGAGGCGCTGCGCCCCTTCCTCGGACTGGACGTCCTGAAGCCCCTCGCCTGACGTCGTCGTCGCCGGTCCGACCGTGTGGACCGATCTGCTCTAGGCTCGTCGAGGACAAGGGGCTCGCTGCCGCTGCAGGCGCTTTTCTGCGCCTCGGAGGTGACGGCTCCCGCAGCGAGGGGCGCACCGTGGCGCCCGAGGAGGCGCAGTGAGCGACATCAGCCCGCACCCGGCGAACCCCGACGTCGTCCCGCCCCTCGACGAGCGCGTGGCCGGGGCTCCGATCTCGTGGGGCGTGTGCGAGGTCCCCGGCTGGGGCTGGCAGTACGACGCCTCGACGGTCCTGGCTGAGATGGCCGAGTCCGGCCTGGTGGCAACGGAGTTCGGCCCCGAGGGCTTCCTGCCCTCCGACCCACAGGACAGGGCGCAGGCCCTGCGGCAGCACGGGCTGCGGGCCGTCGGCCAGTTCGTGCCGCTCGTGCTGCACGATCCCGACCACGACCCCCTCCCCGACCTCGAGCCGGCACTGGAAGCCCTGGTGGCGGCGGGTGCCTCGACCGTCGTCCTGGCGGCGGCCACGGGGAGCGAGGGCTATGACCGCCGCCCCGACCTCGACGACGCCGCGTGGGAGACCCTGCTGGCCAACCTCGACCGACTGGACGAGACGGTGCGAGCCCGTGGACTGACCCCGACCCTGCACCCGCACGTCGGCACGGTGGTCGAGAGCGGCGCGGAGGTCGAGCGGGTCCTCGACGGCTCGGTGATCGGCCTCTGCCTCGACACCGGCCACCTGCTCATCGGCGGCGGCGACCCGGTGGCGCTCGCCGTCCGGCACCCCGAGCGCATCGCGCACGTGCACCTCAAGGACGTCCGCCTCGACTGGGCGTGCCGGGTGCGGGAGGGCGAGGTCACCTACACCGAGGCGGTCAAGGGCGGGATGTACGTGCCGCTCGGACGCGGCGACGTCGACGTGCGCGCCGTCGTCAACGCCCTGGAGGACGGAGGGTATGCCGGGTGGTACGTCCTCGAGCAGGACACCGTCCTCGAGGGGCCACCGGAGGGCGAGGGCCCCAAGGGCGAGGTGATGGAGAGCCTCAACCACCTGCTGGGCATCGAGGCGCAGCGGTCCTGGGTCGGCATCTGACCCGACTGACCTGCGCGGGCGAGCCACACGGCATACGACCGCATCTCACGTGCCCGGACACAGAACACCCCTCCGAGAGGCTTCCCGGAGGGGTGTTCTGTTGGGTCAGGCGGCGACCTGGAGGGCCTTGACCTCGTCGCGGGCTGCGACCACAGCGGCGTGCTGACGGGTCACGACCTCGCGGAAGCCGGCGCTGAGGTCGCCCTCGAGCGCCTTCTCGTACTCGGACACGGCGTGGTCCTCGCCCGTGACGGCTGCGCCGAGGACGCTGCCTGCGTCGTCGCCGGTCAGGGCGTCCTTGAGGGCGATCCACCCGCGGTGGACCGCAGCGGTCGCGGACCCGCTTGTGTCGACGTCCTCGCCGTACTCGTGGCCCATCTCGACGATCTCGCGTCGGAAGCCGGCCCGCTGCTCGGACAGGCGCTGCAGCGTGGTGGCCCACTCGGGGTGGTCACCGTCCCGCAGCTTCTCGGCGGCCGAGGCGAACCCTCGCTCGCCGTCCTTCAGCGTCTCCACGAGCTCCTTGGCGACCTTTGCATCGTCAGACATGTGCGCTCCTTCGGTCGGTGTTGCGGTCCTCCGGCACCTACCCATCGGGGGCCGCCGTCCGAACCTCGCGCCGCGCGCGGTGACCCCACTCGTGCGGGCGCGAGGGGGGTCGCACGGCTCGTTTTGGCGGTTCGGCCGAAGCCCTGTAATGTTCTCTTCGTCAGCCCGACAGGGAGAAACGGACGCCACCGCGATCGACACGATCGAGAGCGAAGTTGGCCGGTCCCGTGGGTGGCAGCTCAGCTCGAAGAGAGATCCCGACAGGGATCGGCTCGGAGCAACGGCAGCCTGACCGACCGCTCGTGACCATGGTCGCGAGCACCGCCCCGAATGGGGCAAGATAGACAGCCCCGGAGGCTGGCTCGTTGAGCCGGGTGATGGTGTGTGTCCGATTCTTGAGAACTCAACAGCGTGTCAAAAATCGATGCCAATTACCTCGTCCCGGGGCTGGCATGGTCGCCCGTTCGGGTGGTTGTGTCTGGTTTCGGGCGAATATCCTTTGGTTGAATTGAATGACTGACTCTTTTTGAGCTGGTTGTTCGACTTCAGTCAGGTTTTCGGACCCTTCTGGGGTTCAAAGTTTGCTCATCGTGTGGGTCTTTTGGGCTTGTGCGTGTGGGTGTTTGAACATCAACGGAGAGTTTGATCCTGGCTCAGGACGAACGCTGGCGGCGTGCTTAACACATGCAAGTCGAACGGTGACGATCAAGCTTGCTTGGTCTGATCAGTGGCGAACGGGTGAGTAACACGTGAGTAACCTGCCCCTGACTCTGGGATAACCCCGGGAAACCGGAGCTAATACCGGATACGACGCCAGCCTGCATGGGCATGGTGTGGAAAGTTTTTTCGGTCTGGGATGGACTCGCGGCCTATCAGCTTGTTGGTGAGGTAGTGGCTCACCAAGGCGACGACGGGTAGCCGGCCTGAGAGGGCGACCGGCCACACTGGGACTGAGACACGGCCCAGACTCCTACGGGAGGCAGCAGTGGGGAATATTGCACAATGGGCGGAAGCCTGATGCAGCGACGCCGCGTGAGGGATGACGGCCTTCGGGTTGTAAACCTCTTTCAGCAGGGAAGAAGCGCAAGTGACGGTACCTGCAGAAGAAGCACCGGCTAACTACGTGCCAGCAGCCGCGGTAATACGTAGGGTGCGAGCGTTGTCCGGAATTATTGGGCGTAAAGAGCTTGTAGGTGGTTTGTCGCGTCTGCTGTGAAAATCCGAGGCTCAACCTCGGACTTGCAGTGGGTACGGGCAGACTAGAGTGTGGTAGGGGAGACTGGAATTCCTGGTGTAGCGGTGGAATGCGCAGATATCAGGAGGAACACCGATGGCGAAGGCAGGTCTCTGGGCCATTACTGACACTGAGAAGCGAAAGCATGGGGAGCGAACAGGATTAGATACCCTGGTAGTCCATGCCGTAAACGTTGGGAACTAGGTGTGGGTCTCATTCCACGAGATCCGTGCCGCAGCTAACGCATTAAGTTCCCCGCCTGGGGAGTACGGCCGCAAGGCTAAAACTCAAAGGAATTGACGGGGGCCCGCACAAGCGGCGGAGCATGCGGATTAATTCGATGCAACGCGAAGAACCTTACCAAGGCTTGACATACACCGGAATCACCCAGAGATGGGTGCGTCTTCGGACCGGTGTACAGGTGGTGCATGGTTGTCGTCAGCTCGTGTCGTGAGATGTTGGGTTAAGTCCCGCAACGAGCGCAACCCTCGTTCTATGTTGCCAGCACGTGATGGTGGGGACTCATAGGAGACTGCCGGGGTCAACTCGGAGGAAGGTGGGGATGACGTCAAATCATCATGCCCCTTATGTCTTGGGCTTCACGCATGCTACAATGGCCGGTACAAAGGGCTGCGATACCGCGAGGTGGAGCGAATCCCAAAAAACCGGTCTCAGTTCGGATTGGGGTCTGCAACTCGACCCCATGAAGTCGGAGTCGCTAGTAATCGCAGATCAGCAACGCTGCGGTGAATACGTTCCCGGGCCTTGTACACACCGCCCGTCAAGTCACGAAAGTCGGTAACACCCGAAGCCGGTGGCCCAACCCTTGTGGGGGGAGCCGTCGAAGGTGGGACTGGCGATTGGGACTAAGTCGTAACAAGGTAGCCGTACCGGAAGGTGCGGCTGGATCACCTCCTTTCTAAGGAGCATCTGATCGCAGACCCTCGGGTTTGCGTTCCAGAGCCCGGTCTGTCCCCGAGTGTGGGGCAGCGGGTGCTCAAGGGTGGAACATCGATTACTTGACACCGTCCTGGTGTCTCTCACAAGTACAAGCTGGCTGTTCGCTTTGCGGGCTGCTGGCAGTGGAACGTGAGGGGCGGTGGGTGCGGTGTCTGACACGTTGTTGGGTCCTGAAGGATCGGGCAACACCAACCGGCTAGGGTGCGGGAACGCAGTCCTGGTGGTTGGTGTGGCCGGGTTTCTTCTGGTCGTGGGCCCCACCGAAAGCCTGGCGGTTGCTGGGTTGGGTGTGGGGTGCCGGTTGTATGTTGAGAACTTCACAGTGGACGCGAGCATCTTTGTAGTGTCAAGTTTTTAAGGGCACACGGTGGATGCCTTGGCACCAGGAACCGAAGAAGGACGTAGGAATCTGCGATAAGCCTCGGGTAGTCGATAACCAGACTGTGATCCGAGGATTTCCGAATGGGGAAACCCGGCTGGAGGCAAGTCCAGTCACCCGCACCTGAATATATAGGGTGCGTGGAGGGAACGTGGGGAAGTGAAACATCTCAGTACCCACAGGAAGAGAAAACAACATGTGATTCCGTGAGTAGTGGCGAGCGAAAGCGGATGAGGCTAAACCGGGCGTGTGTGATAGCTGTCAGGCGTTGCACGTTCGGGGTCGTGGGACCCGCCAGCCGGCTCTGACAGGCCGGCAGGGAGTGAGAAATCTGCGTCATAGTCGAAGAGCATTGAATGGCTCGGCATAGAGGGTGCGACCCCCGTAGACGAAATGGTGTGGACTCCCGGTGGTGTTTCCCAAGTAGCACGGGGCCCGAGAAATCCCGTGTGAATCTGGCAGGACCACCTGCTAAGCCTAAATATTCCCTGGTGACCGATAGCGGACAAGTACCGTGAGGGAAAGGTGAAAAGTACCCCGGGAGGGGAGTGAAATAGATCCTGAAACCGTGTGCCTACAATCCGTTGGAGCCTCCCGCCGTTGGGCGTGTGGGGTGACAGCGTGCCTTTTGAAGAATGAGCCTGCGAGTTAGTGCTCAGTGGCGAGGTTAACCCGTGTGGGGAAGCCGTAGCGAAAGCGAGTCCGAACAGGGCGATTGAGTCGCTGGGTCTAGACCCGAAGCGGAGTGATCTACCCATGGCCAGGTTGAAGCGCAGGTAAGACTGCGTGGAGGACCGAACCCACTTAGGTTGAAAACTGAGGGGATGAGCTGTGGGTAGGGGTGAAAGGCCAATCAAACTCCGTGATAGCTGGTTCTCCCCGAAATGCATTTAGGTGCAGCGTCACGTGTTTCTTGCCGGAGGTAGAGCTACTGGATAGCTGATGGGCCTCACCAGGTTACTGACGTTAGCCAAACTCCGAATGCCGGTAAGTGAGAGCGTGGCAGTGAGACTGCGGGGGATAAGCTCCGTAGTCGAGAGGGAAACAGCCCAGATCACCAGCTAAGGTCCCTAAGCGTGTGCTAAGTGGGAAAGGATGTGGAGTTGCTGTGACAACCAGGAGGTTGGCTTAGAAGCAGCCACCCTTTAAAGAGTGCGTAATAGCTCACTGGTCAAGTGATTCCGCGCCGACAATGTAGCGGGGCTCAAGCACACCACCGAAGCTGTGGCATTGACATTTTGTTCGGCACCGACACCTGCGGGTTCGGTGTCCAGACGTGTTGATGGGTAGGGGAGCGTCGTGTTGCCAGGGAAGCGGCGGAGTGATCCAGCCGTGGAGGCTACACGAGTGAGAATGCAGGCATGAGTAGCGAATGACGGGCGAGAAACCCGTCCGCCGAATAACCAAGGGTTCCAGGGTCAAGCTAATCTGCCCTGGGTAAGTCGGGACCTAAGGCGAGGCCGACAGGCGTAGTCGATGGACATCCGGTTGATATTCCGGAACCGGCGAAGAACCGCCCCTGATGAACCTTGTGATGCTAAGTGCCTGAAGCCGCCCACCAGACCCTTCGGGGTCTATCGGGTGGTGGAGCGCACGGCCCGATCAGGTAGTAGTCAAGCGATGGAGTGACGCAGGAAGGTAGCCTCCGCGTGGCGATGGTTGTCCACGTCCAAGGGTGTAGGGCGCGGTCCAGGCAAATCCGGACCGCATACAAGCCTGAGACCTGATAGTGACCGCGAATGCGGGAAGAGGGTGATCCTATGCTGCCGAGAAAAACTTCTAGCGAGGTTCGAGCCGCCCGTACCCCAAACCGACTCAGGTGGTTAGGTAGAGAATACCAAGGCGATCGAGTGAATCGTGGTTAAGGAATTCGGCAAAATACCCCCGTAACTTCGGGAGAAGGGGGGCCCTGATCGTGACCCCACTTGCTGGGTGAGCGTGATCGGCCGCAGAGACCAGGGAGAAGCGACTGTTTACTAAAAACACAGGTCCGTGCCAAGTCGCAAGACGATGTATACGGACTGACGCCTGCCCGGTGCTGGAACGTTAAGGGGACCGGTTAGCACGCAAGTGCGAAGCTGAGAACTTAAGCGCCAGTAAACGGCGGTGGTAACTATAACCATCCTAAGGTAGCGAAATTCCTTGTCGGGTAAGTTCCGACCTGCACGAATGGCGTAACGACTTCTCCACTGTCTCAACCACGAACTCGGCGAAATTGCACTACGAGTAAAGATGCTCGTTACGCGCAGCAGGACGGAAAGACCCCGGGACCTTTACTACAGCTTGGTATTGGTGTTCGGTACGGCTTGTGTAGGATAGGTGGGAGACTGTGAAGCCGTCACGTCAGTGATGGTGGAGTCAACGTTGAAATACCACTCTGGTCGTTCTGGATATCTAACCTCGGTCCGTGATCCGGATCAGGGACAGTGCCTGGTGGGTAGTTTAACTGGGGCGGTTGCCTCCTAAAAGGTAACGGAGGCGCCCAAAGGTTCCCTCAGCCTGGTTGGTAATCAGGTTTCGAGTGTAAGTGCACAAGGGAGCTTGACTGTGAGACAGGCATGTCGAGCAGGGACGAAAGTCGGGACTAGTGATCCGGCGGTGGCTTGTGGAAGCGCCGTCGCTCAACGGATAAAAGGTACCCCGGGGATAACAGGCTGATCTTGCCCAAGAGTCCATATCGACGGCATGGTTTGGCACCTCGATGTCGGCTCGTCGCATCCTGGGGCTGGAGTAGGTCCCAAGGGTTGGGCTGTTCGCCCATTAAAGCGGTACGCGAGCTGGGTTTAGAACGTCGTGAGACAGTTCGGTCCCTATCCGCTGTGCGCGTAGGAAACTTGAGAAAGGCTGTCCCTAGTACGAGAGGACCGGGATGGACGAACCTCTGGTGTGTCAGTTGTCCTGCCAAGGGCACCGCTGATTAGCTACGTTCGGAAGTGATAACCGCTGAAAGCATCTAAGCGGGAAGCACGTTTCAAGATGAGGTTTCCAGGCCCGCGAGGGCGAGAGGCTCCCAGCTAGACGACTGGGTTGATAGGCCGGATGTGGAAGCACAGCAATGTGTGGAGCTGACCGGTACTAATAAGCCGATAACTTGACTTACAAAGATGCTACGCGTCCACTGTGCGGTTCCCGAGATACAAACGGGAACTCGTGCCCACTGATTTTGATATCTCCATAGAGTTTCGGCTGTCATAGCGAAGGGGAAACGCCCGGCTCCATTCCGAACCCGGAAGCTAAGCCCTTCAGCGCCGATGGTACTGCACTGGTGACGGTGTGGGAGAGTAGGACGCAGCCGGACACATTCTCACGACAACCCCGCCGGGCAACCGGCGGGGTTGTCGCATGTCTGCGTCCACTTGTGCGTCCCCGGGGCTCTCCTCGACCCGGCGATCTGCTCGTGGGCCGCCGGCCTGCGCTCACGAGTGGCTGGTGCCGTTGGTGGGCGCTGCTCCGTTCGCCTCGCGGGAAGTCGCGAGTCGTTCCACCGTGTCCGGGTGAGTGGCGAACAGGACGTACTCGAGGCGGGGTGGGCGGACATCCGCCAGGTTGGTGGCGGCGAGGCGCAGTTGCGTCGCGGCGAAGCCGGCGGGGTCACCGGTCAGCACGAGCGCGTGTCGGTCGGCGCGAGCCTCGACCCGGCGGGAGATGAGGTTCTGCAGCGGGCGCGTGGCGAGCCCCGCCAGTGCGGCCAGTGCCGCGCCGAGGCCGATCGCCTCCGGCGAGCCGATGGAGTCCACCCCTGCCAGGCGAAGCAGCCCATCCCACTGACCCAGCACATACAGGGCGACGACGGCGGTGGCCGCGCCGACGGACCCGAGCAGGGCGCCCGCCTCGGGGTCGCGTGCCGTGGCGTGACCCAGCTCGTGGGCGACGACGCTGCGCACCTCGCCGGCAGGCGCCTCGCGCAGGAGCGTGTCGTAGACGACGATCCGCCGGGTCGCCCCCAGACCCGACACGTAGGCGTTGAGCCCGGTCGTGCGCCGCGACGCGTCCGCGACCAGCACGTCGCCCACGGGCAGCTGGTCGCGAGCCGCCATGATCAACAGCTCGTCGCGGAGCGGTCCGGACGGCATGGCGGTGAACGTGTTGAACACCGGCTCGACGAGGACCGGGAAGACGAACGACAGCAGCACGACGAGGGCGCCGGCCCCCACCGCGGCCCAGGCCCACCACCAGTCCGGCACGAAGTGGGTCAGCGTGTAGAAGCCGGCGAGCAGGACCGTCCCCAGGGCCAGCGCGAGCCCCGCGCCCCTGAGCAGGTCCGCCGTCCAGCTGCCCCAGGTCTGGGTGGAGAGCCCGAAGCGGCCGAGCACGACATGGCGCCAGGCCGCGAACGGCAGCGACACGAGCCAGAGGAGCGCGAGGACGGACAGGCCGCCCAGCACCGCGGCGGCCAGCCAGTGGCCGCCGAACGGCTCGGCCACGCGGCGGACGACCTCGGCGCCTGCCGGGGTGAACCCGAGCAGGAGGGGCGCCACGAGGCTGGTCAGCAGCGAGCCGTACGAGCTGGGGCGGAGGGCGGCGCGCAGGGCCCGACCTTGCGTGACGACGTCGGCCGGCACCTGGCGCAGCGCATCCTCCTGGGCGGCGCGCGTCGGGCCGCGCATCCGCCAGGGCACGAGCGTGAGGGTGGCGACCACCTGCACGGCGGCCAGTGCGGCCAGCGCCACCACGGCCAGCTCGCCTGCGTCCACGGCTGCCCCCTTCGCGTTCCTCGACGCACCCATGGTGGCCCTCGGGCCTCCTAGGCTGGAAGGGTGGACAACGGCGGCGACCCGCCGCCCGGAGGCCGCGCGACCGCGCGGCTGGGCGGACTGCCACGCGCGCCCAGAACGGTCGGGCGCGGCGCCACACCCTCGGCAGGGTGGGTCCGCCTCGCCGCCGCCGCAGCGATGCTGTCCGCCTGTACCGCCGCAACGCCTCCGGGGTATGTCGGAACCCCACCGGCGGCAAGCCCCGCACCGTTCCTGACCACGATCGACGGGATGACGGCAGTGCCCGAGGCCGCCGAGTGCGTGAACGAGCGACTCGACGCCCGCCGCAGCACCCTGCCCGGGCCGCAGCTGTTCCCCAGGGCGTTCCCCGGCGTGGTCAACGTCCGTCTCGTCCTGCCCGGGCGTGACGCGTGGGACCCGAGCTGCCGCTCCTGGCCCACGAAGAGGTTCGGCTGCCGAGGGGCGACGACGTGGGCGGTGCCCGACCCCACGCAGTTCCTCCTCACCTTCCGCGCCCAGCAGGTCAGGATCCTCGAGGGAGCGTCCGCCGCCCTGACCCGGTCGACCGGGGACGGCCGCGGGCCCGGGCCGCCGACGCGCTCGTTCACCTACGCCGAGTACACGCTGCCAACCGGCGACCCCTGGGGCGCGGTCACGTTCGAGCGGCACGCATACGCGACCTGCGACCCCGCCACCGCAGGGCGGACGATCGACGGCGTTGAGGTACGCACGTCGACGGTCGGGACGGGCTCAGGCTTGGCTGACGTCGCCTTCCTGGCCGCGGGCGACCGGCTGGCACAGGTGGCCCTGTCCGGGAGCCGGTGGGCACCCGACGAACGAGACCACGCCTGGCACGTGGTCGCGCTGCATCTCCGGCGCGAGGGCTGACCAGGACTTCGCGCGCCGGCCACCTGTGCGCCCAGCCACGTTCGCCCGGGAGGGGGACGTTGGGGACGCTCCCCGTCGCACTCCCCAGGAGAACCCCATGGTCAACCTCGACCGTCGCCGCTTCCTCCAGATCGCCGGCGGCGCCGCGGCCGTCACGATGCTCGACCAGAGCATCGCCCGCGCCGCCGCCATCCCCGCCAACCGGGCCACCGGATCGATCAAGGACGTCGATCACATCGTCGTCCTCATGCAGGAGAACCGCTCCTTCGAGCACTACCTCGGCAGCCTCCGCGGGGTCCGCGGGTTCGGGGACCCGCACCCCGTCCAGCTGCCGAGCGGCCGGAACGTCTGGCACCAGTCCGACGGAACGCGCGAGACCCTGCCGTTCCACCCGTCCGCCGACGACCTCGGCGCGGCCTTCCTCGAGGGCCTGCCGCACGGCTGGAGCGACGGCCAGGCCGCGGTCAACAAGGGCCAGTACAACGGGTGGGTCCCGGCCAAGGGGACGACGACCATGGCCTACCTGAAGCGCGAAGACGCCGCGTTCCACTACGCCCTCGCCGACGCGTTCACGGTCTGCGACGCGTACTACTGCTCGTTCATCGGCAACACCGACCCGAACCGCTACTACCTGTGGAGCGGCTGGACCGGCAACGACGGCAAGGGCGGCGGCCCCGTCCTCTACAACGACGAGGCCGGCTACGACTGGCGCACCTACCCCGAGCGCCTCGAGCGGGCCGGTGTCTCGTGGAAGGTCTACCAGGACGAGGGCACGGGCCTGGACTCCGCCGGCTCGTGGGGCTGGACCTCCGACCCCTACATCGGCAACTACGGCGACAACTCGCTGCTCTACTTCAACAGCTACCGCGACGCCACCCCCGGTTCGGCGCTCTACGAGAAGGCCCGCACCGGCACCAAGGCGCGCGACGGGCAGGACTACTTCGAGCTGCTGCGCAAGGACGTCGAGGCCGGCACGCTGCCCTCGGTCAGCTACATCGCGGCTCCCGAGGCCTTCAGCGAGCACGCCAACTGGCCGACCAACTACGGCGCCTGGTACATCTCCAAGGTCCTCGACACCCTGACCTCCAACCCCGAGGTGTGGGCCAGGACGATCCTGCTCATCACCTACGACGAGAACGACGGCTTCTTCGACCACCTCGTGCCGCCGCACACGAACTCGCCTGTCATTCCTGGGGCTTCGACGGTTTCGACGGAGAACGAGTTCTACGACGGCACGTACGGCGCGGGCGACTACGGCATGGGCCCGCGCGTGCCGATGTTCGTCGTCTCCCCGTGGAGCACCGGGGGCTGGGTCTGCTCCGAGACGTTCGACCACACGTCGGTCATCCGGCTCATGGAGGCCCGGTTCGGCGTCAAGGAGCCCAACATCACGCCGTGGCGTCGCGCCGTCGCCGGCGACCTGACGTCGGCGTTCGACTTCTCGAAGACCGTGCAGGAGATCCCGGTGCTGCCGAGCACCACGAGCTGGAAGCCCTTCGACGACAAGCGCCACCCGAGCTACCGCCCGACCCCGCCCGCGCAGGGCACGATGCCGAGCCAGGAACCCGGCACGCGTCCCGCCCGCCCCATCGGCTACGACCTCGAGGTGCGTGAGCGCCAGACCGCAGGGGCCGTCACCGTCGACCTCGACAACCGCGGCCGTCGCGGCGTCCACCTGCAGGCCCGGCTCATCGAGCCCGCCGGCCAGCCGCAGAGCTACACCGTCGGCGCCGGGGACGAGCTGCGCGCCACGTGGCCGGTCGCGGGGCAGTACGACATCCACCTGCACGGTCCCAACGGCTTCTTCCGCCGCTTCGCGGGTGGCCCGCGTCCCGAGCACGTACGCGTGGAGCTGCGTCGCGAGGGACGCAGCCACCGCGTCGCCGTCCACGTCGACGCCCCCCGCGGCGTCGACGTGACGGTCGTGAACGCATACGGCGGGCGGACCCGCGTGGGACGACGCCCGGTCACGATCGACACGGCGAGCACGGGCGGCTGGTACGACCTGACCGTCGTGGTCGACGGCACCGGCTTCCTCCGCGGTTTCGCCGGGCACCTCGAGAACGGCCGGCCCTCGGTGAGCGAACCTGCGCTGGGGCGCGGCAACGGCTGACCCTGCGAACCGGTCACGCGCACTGCGCGCTGCCCGAGTCCATCACCGCCCCTCCCGGCGAGGCCAGGAAGGACCAGTCGTACGACGTGGCGTGGAGCGTCAGCTTGAGCAGGCCGAAGGTGTTCGCCAGACGGAACTGGCTGCCGGCCACCGGTCGCTGGAACTTGTAGTGGGTGTCGCCCCCGGTGCCCACGACGAACGAGCGAACGCCTTGGGCGCTCGGCTGACCGTCGTTGTCGAGCGGCGCGAGCCGCTCGTAGTCGTGGTCGTGGCCGCTCAGGACCACCTCGACCCCGGCGGCCATGAGGTCTCTCCAGACATCGCCCATCTCGACGTCGGCGCCGTGGTTGCCCGAGGAGTAGCGAGGCTTGTGCCAGTACGCCAACGTGCAGCGCGTCGGGTGGGCCGCCAGGTCGGCGCGCAGCCACCTCTCCTGCGGCGACCCCTGCTGGCAGCCGCCGACGTGGGCGCACTCCGAGTTGAGCGCGACAAGGTGCCATCCGCCCAGGTCATAGCTGTAGTAGCCCTTGTCGGGGTCGCCGGCCCGCGGGCCGAAGTAGGCGTAGTAGCCCTGGGCTTCCGGCCAGCCGTACTCATGGTTGCCCGGCACCGGAAAGGTGATGCTCTTGAACTTGCCCCAGCTCGCCTCGTACGAGGCGAGGTACTCCTTCAGCGCCCCGCTCGGGTACTGGTTGTCGCCCAGCGCCAGCACGCCGTCCGGGCTCACCTGGCCGATCAGTCCCGCGGTCTCCTGCATGCGGCAGGAGTGCGGGGAGGACTTCTCCTCGGTCAGCAGGGTCTTGTCGGCCGGGCACGCGATGTCGCCCGCCGCCACCACGACGGCCTGCGCAGCCGAACGCACCGGCTGCGGCCCCCGGTACAGCGGCGAAGCCGTTCCGGTGCCCGTCCAGGAGGTCGCGCCGAAGACATTCGACCCCGCAACGAGCAGGAGCACGAGGACCGCGGCCAGCACCGCGATCACCAGCAGTCGGTGGCGCGCCACGTTGGCACGCCACCTGGCACGGAACGGCCGGGCGGTCGGCGCTGCCGAACCAGCAGGCTGTGGGTTGCGCGCGAGCAAGCGCCAGGCCAGGGGGGCCAGCAGCAACAGGCACATCAGGAGGATGGCGAACAGTGCTGTCATCGACCTTCCTCTCCCGCTCGGGGAATCACTCGAATCCTGCGCCAGGGGCGACACCGCGAGGCCGGTCGTGCCGATCAGCGAGCGAAGGGCCGTCAGGTACGTCGCTCCGTTCGCCTCGCTCGGTTCGACGTGGGTGTTCTCGCTGAACTCGTTCCAGGAGATCAGCGCGAGGGCGTCCGGCGACGAGGCCACGGCCGCAGCGTATTCCGCGCGCAAGGTCTGGCCGTCACGGCGAGGCACCATGCTCGTCCCGCCGACGTCGCGGGCGTCGAAACCCGGCGCGAACGGAGCCAGCCACAACCCCCCGTGTGCATGGACCGCGCTCGACATGTCACGCAGCTTGGGCACGTAGCCCGGGTTCGCCAGCGGATCGACCGACGACCAGTAGTACGCGTCGCCGTCGAAGCTCGGCGCGACCCGCTCGTAGCCCTGCACGCTCTTCTCCGTGGCGAGCACGAGCAGGCGTTGCCGCAGCGGTGCCGTGACGGACGCGATGTCGGCGGCGTCGAACGCCCACGTCCCTGACCAGATGAGCAGCGGCTTGCCGAAGATGTCGAAGACGGGATCCGGCGCGTACTCGTCCCTGAACAGGGCCATGTCGTGCGCGACGCGCTCGATGGGCAGCGGCCGGCGGGAGAAGTCGAGGCCCTGGTAGATCACCGCCAGCTTGAAATGCTGTCGGCGGGCCACGTCCATGAGGGTCGACAGCCGACGGTCGTTCACCGGCGTGTCCTTCCACGACACGATGAACCCGTCGATACCCGCGGCCTTGGCCTGCGTGATGTGGCGCGCCATGACGGTCGGGTCGTCGCTGGAGTACCGCCCCGAGAGCGGGTAGTCCCGTTTGGCGCGATCCCAGGAGGCGACATCGAACCACTGGTAGTAGTACGCCAGCACCGGGATGTTCTTCACAGCTGGCGCGGTCGCCGACGCGGCGCCGGCGGTGGGGGCAGGGTTGAAGACGAGCGCGGCCACCACGGCCACGACGGCCGCCAAGACGCACACGAGCCTCAGCCGTCTCATGACGTGGCCGGGACCGTTCGACGCCGGGACCGTAGACGCAGCAGCTTGACGGCCAAGAGCGACCCGAGCACCAGAACGGCCATGCCGCCGACGACACCGAGGTCACGGTACGTCACGACAGGCAGGTCGACGTACTGGTTGCGCGACAGCGCGACGGGGCGCGTGAACGCGATACCGGGCGCCTCGACCCTGACCGTGTAGTTGCCACGCGCGAGCCCGGCCACGTCCGCCTGGCCGAGGGCATCGAGCGGGACGCGCTTCGTCGTGTTGTCGGGATAGGTCAGCAGGACCGTGGTTCCCACCGGGGAGCCGAACAGGAAGTCGCGCGTCCTGAAGTGGGCACCGAGGAGCAGCAACGAGATCGTCACGGTCTGCTTCTGGCTCGGCACGAACGGCTGTTGGTTGACCCGCACCACGTTGGAGCCGTCCACCTGCACTCGCTGGACCGTGTACTTGATCTCCTTGGCCACGAGGGTGCCGCTGCTGTTGACGGGCCTGATCCCGAGAAGGCGGACCGTTCCGGCGCCGGTGGCGGTGACGGTCTGACCGTTGTCGCCGCGGAACTCCACGGCCGCCACGCGGGAGTGGGCTACGGCGCGCTTGGCCGGGTCCGCGAACCCGTAGGTCACGGTGAAGCTGGCGCGGTACGCGGCCTTGATCGTCAGGTTCTTGCGGACCTTGAGGCCGGTGAGCGTGCGCTCGTAGTCCTGGGTGTGGTGGCCCGTGCGCCACCACCGCACGAAGGAGTAGTCGCTACCGGCCTGCTGGATGTGAGTGGACTTGACCGCCAGCGTATGGCCTCGCTTGCCGGCAGGGACGGTGATGTGGGCGATGCCTTGCCTGTCCGTCACGACGGGCCGGCCGTCGAAGATGAACGCAGCCCCTGGAACCGGCGGCACGGTCACGATGTTGACGGTGGCGCTCGTCGCGACCGGTTTGGGTCCGGTTGCGGCCGAGGCTGCCCCAGCCATGGGCCCGATCGCGATGACACAGGTCACCAGCGCCCGAAGGACACGGTCACGCCACACGGGTCGCACGTCCCCTCCGGTGCCGAGCACGGCGGACGCCCGTCCACACCATGAGGCCGACGGCGAGCACGAGCGCGAGGCCGTAGCACGTGTAGATGGCCGTACTGGCGTGAAGCCCTCCCGTGTCAGCGGGCGGAGCCACCCTGGTGGCCCCGACGATGCGGGCCTGGGCGGGCGGGGACGCGAAGTCGAACGCCGAGGCAAGGCCGGCCGACGCGGCGTCGCGCTGTGCGAGCGGCGCGAGGGACCAGTTCTGTTCGATGAAGCGCGGGATCGCTGTGTAGTCCAGCACCGTGTGGTCGATGAACCCGCGTTTGGCATAGGGGCTGGCGAGAAGGGCCGGAACCCGGAAACCGTACCCGCGGGCGTCGACGCGAGGCGGTGCGACGTGGTCGTACCACCCACCCCATCCGTCGTACGTCAGCATGAACGCGGACGTCGCCCAGTAGGGGCTGCGCATGAGCGCAGAGGTCATCTTGCGGACGGCCTCCTGCCCGATGTCGACACGCGACGGCGGGTTCTCGCTGGAACCCGTCATGACGACGTACGACACGGCCGGCAGCGTCCTGTCCCGCAGGTCCCGGTAGTACTGGGACAGGTCGACGACCGTGCCCGAGAGCGCCGGATCGGTACGGAAGCGGGACATCGACAGCAGCGGGACCTTGACCAGCTGGCTTGTCCGGGACCGGCTACCCGACGCGGGGTCGGCCAGCCGCGGGTTGTAGTTCTCCACGTAGAACCTGGCCGCGATGCCCCGTGCGGCCAGGCGATCGAAGATCGTGGGAAGTGCGTCATAGCCGGCGCTGTCGCGCAGGATGCCCGCCGGGCTGCTCGGCGCGGTGCCGGCCACCCAGTACAGGTAGCTCTCGCGGTTGCCCGCCCGCGTCGAGGCGAAGAAACGATCGAAGAGGACGAACGACTGGGCGAGGTTCCAGTAGTAGGGGAGCTCGCGTCCGTCGTAGTGACCCATGGCGCCGGTGCCGTCCTGCCCCAGGCGCCGGTAGGCGGCTACGAAACCGTCCATCTTGCCGTCGTTGTACTGGTACTTCTGCACCGCGGGGCCGTGGTTGAGGTCGACGGGCGCCGACGTGGGCGAGATGTGGAACGGGGTGACACAGCCCTTGGTCGTCTTCACCTGCAGGTTGACCTTCTGGCACACGCCCTTCGGGATGCCGTCGGCTCGGGCGTACGTGCCGAAGTAGTTGTCGAACGAGTGGTTGCCCTGCATCAGGACGACCAGGTGCTTGATCGGCGTGGTGGTGGGAGCGGTGGGCGGCGTGGCCGAGGCGAGGGTGGCGGGCATCACGACGACCAGGAGGGCCATCACGGCGGTCAGGAGTCGTCTCATGGCTGCACCTCGTAGATGGTGACGGCAGGACGGTGGGTGAGGGACCCGTCCTCCGCCGTCACCGCGACGGACTCGGTGTGGATCGCGATGCCGCGGTACTTGTGGACGTAGCCGAGCAGCTTGGCGGAGAAGCTGGGCGACCTCTCGGCCGAGAAGCTGTCCCACACCACGTACTGGATGTTGCCCTGCCTGAGCTCACGGTCGACGTTCTCGACCGGGACGTAGGCCGGGTTGCGGTTGAGCGGGTTCGGGCTCACCGACAGGCCGTAGGCCTGCCGATGACCGTAGAACTCGATCACGTTGGCCATCGATGGTCCCAGCGTCAGCAGCACGCAGTCCCGGGGTAGGTTGCGCCCGATCCAGGTGCCCGCTTCCCGGCCGGCCGGCAACCCGCCGGCGCCGGCCAGGAACGCGGCGGACGCTGCGGGCGAGACGACGGGCCACACCGCGACCGACTGGGCGGTCAGCATCACGGCGAGCAGGCCGGACGCCACCAGGCGGGCCCGCCCCGTGTTCCACGACGCGAGCCGCTGCGACCGGGCCAACAGCATGACGCTGCGTCCGGCGAGCACCGCGGCAACGGGCGCCACGGGCAGGAGGTACTGGAATCCCTTGACGGGCATCAGCTCGAAGAAGGCGAGAGGCACCACGGCCCAGGCGAGCAGCAGCCCCTCCTGCCACGCGAGCCGGCGGCCGATGAAGCCGGCGGCCGCGACCACCAGGACGACCAGGCCGATCGACACGGGAACCGTCTGCCCGTAGAAGGCGAGCGTGTGGTTCGGCCGGCGGAACAGCTGCCACACGACGTAGTTGTCCCCCGTGCGAGCCGCTCCGGACAGCCTCAGGGCCATCCAGAAGGCGAGCGCCAGACTGCTGAACACGACTGCCATCCCGAAGACCGTGGGCAGCCGGATGTACAGGGCGCGCGAGAGCATGAAGAAGAGGTAGACCCCGCCCCACAGCACCACGGCCGTCTCCTTGGTCAGGAAGGCCAGGCCCATGGCGGCCGCGCATGCCAGCGCGTAGCGGTCACGCTGCTCGCCGCAGTAACGGGCCAGGAAGTACAGCGCTGTCGTCGCGAAGAACACCATGGCGCCGTCCAGCAGGGTCTGCCGCGTCACGACGACGTGGTACGGCATGACGGCGAGGACGAGGGCGGCGATCGCTCCGACCCGGCGGTCGTACAACGCGGCCCCGACCTTGTAGGTGACGAAGATCGTGGCGACGCCGAAGGCGGCCGACAGGACCCGCCCCGCCATGTCGCTGTCGCTCCACTGGTAGTAGACCGACAGCAGGCTCTGGAAGAGCAACGGGTGGGCTCGGAAGATCGGGAAGTACTCGGTGTAGGCAGGGTTGCCGGCGATGCTGGCCGCCTGTCCGGCATACACGGTCTCATCACTGTTGAGACCGAGCGACCCGATCTGCCAGAGGCGCAGGAAAGTGCCGGCCACGATGGCGATGGCGAGCCCCAGCCACGGCACCAGGCCCCTGTCGTAGCGCATGACGTCGAGGACGGGACTCCCGGGCGCATCACCCGACGGCGCGCGGCGCCTCAGGAGGTCGACAACGATCATGACGCACCCTTCGGGTCGAACGGATGAACGCGCCAGGTGACTCGATGGTCAAGCTGGACCCGGGATACCACCATCACCTGATCGGCTCGGTTCATCGGCACGAATCGAGGTCACCGTCAGTCGATACACAGACAAGGATCGGCGCGATCGTGATGAAGGTGGGCAACGGGGTCAGTGGCAGGTGCCGCTGCCCGAGTCGGAGAACGGCGTTGCCGGGTCCGGAACGAATCGGAAGTCGTAGCTCTGCGGGTGGAGCGCCAGCTTCATCACGCCGAAGATGTTCGTCTTGCGCAGCTGCGAGTTGGCCGCCGTGGTCCCGAAGCCGGTGAAGTTCTCACCGCCGGTCCCGACGACGAACTGGCGGATACCGCTGGTCGCGTCTGCCTTTCCTGAGGGGTCTTGGGGCGCGAACCGCTCGTAGGAGTGCGCGTGACCCGACAGGTAGATGTCGACGCCGGCGTCGTACATGTCGGCGACGAGCGGGGCGATGTCCGCGCTGGCGAACGAGTTGGAGCTCCAGCGCGGGCGGTGGCCGTACACGAGCGTGCACACGTTGGGGTGCGCCGCCAGGTCGGCCTTGAGCCACGTTTCCTGAGGCGAGCCGACGGCGCAGCCGGTCCCGCCGTTGATCCGTGTGCACTCGGCGTTGATGGAGACGATGTGCCAGGCCCCGACGTCGTAGCTGTAGTAGCCGTCGCACCTGGAGGTGCACGTCGGCTGGCGCGGCGTGGCGAGATTGCCGAAGTAGGTGAAGTAGCCGCCGGCGCCCGTCGTGCCGTACTCGTGGTTGCCGACGGTGGGATCGGTCAGTGACTTGAAGGCGCCCCACGACGCGCCATAGGAGGTCTTGTAGTCGGAGAGCGTGCCGCTGTTGTACTGGCCGTCGCCCAGCATGAGGACCGAAGCGGGACTGAGGCTCTGGACGAGCTGGGCGGTCGCACCCATGTGGCATGCGGTAGCCGTGCCGGCGCCGCCGTTGTACGCGGCCTCGGTGGGCGCGCACGCGACATCGCCGGCGCCGACGACGACGGGGTCGGACGACGGCGGTGCGCCGGCCGTGACCTCCAGGTACGGGGCGTTCGCGCTCTCACGACTGTCGAACAGGCGGACGGCGGTCGCACCCGTCGTCAACGCGAAGCTGTAGGTGCCGTTCGACTGCACGTACTTCGTGACATCGATGCTGATCCACGTGCCGGCCGTCAGGGCGCCGGAGTTCGCCACGAGGGTGCCGAGCGCGGGCCGGTTGTTGTAGGTGATTCCGGACTCCGTCCAGGACGACGGCTCGACCGCCAGCTTGACCGGCGTCGTGCCGGTCGAGCGGGTGTAGACGTGCAGCAGGACCTGGTCGGGCGCCGCCGTGAAGTTCGTGACGTCGAACTTCAGGTAGATGATGTTCACGGGTGAGGCGTCGGCCTGGAGCGTCGTGCCCGAACCGAAGTTCGCGTCGGGCGCGTTCGAGGCGACGTACGCGTCGGCCGAGGCGACAACGCTGACCGTGGCGGCGTCGGCGGACAGGGCCGGGCTGCAGGCGAACCCGGCGAGACAGAGGAGAGCGACGATCGCCAGTGAGCGAGTCAGCTTGTTCATGAGTTGTCCTTAGTCGCGGGCCGTGGCGGGTTGCCACGGGATGCGAAGTCGTACATCGGATTGCTGAAGCGATGCGCCTGCAAAGACATTGGCGCGACGAATGACTGCCGACCTTCGGCGGGTCGGGTGTTGTGCCATGAGACGAACATTGAGAAAGCTGTCGGCGGATCAACCCCTATTCATCGGCGGCTGTACCGAAAAGCAGCTTGTCCACCCGCTCCTCGGACCCGGTTCGCGCCGCTTGGGCGGCGTGGAGATGTGCGCGTGCGGCCACCTCGTCGCCGGCCAGACACGTGAGGCCGGCACGGTGCAGATCCCGCGCGCCTGCTGCGAGCTCTTCCTTCAGGGCCGGCAACGGCGCAGGCGGTAGCGCGAGCAGGGCCTCGGCGGCCCGCACCAGCCGCGAGCAGCCCGGTCGGGCCTTCGCTGCGACGCCGGCGGCCAGGGCCGCACCCACGACGGCGACGCTGTCGTTGAGCTCGATCTGAACGGGCTCGGCTGTCTTCATCCAGGCCTGGACGGCTGGGCGCGTGCCGGGCACGGACACTGCCTGGGATCGTGTCGAGGTCTGGGGTTGGGCCACGGACAGCGACGTCGGCACCGTCGGCGCGGGCGCGTGCGGCCCGCTCTGACACGCGGCCAAGCCGGTCGCGAGCGACACGCATACGAGCCATGCGCGTCGCCGACCCATCAGGTCGGCGCGACGCTGCGTCTCGTGGCGAACGAGGCGCTGCCACAGGTGTTGCAGTCGGTGCACGCGTTTTCCCCCCGGAATTACCCCCACAGCGATTGTGCCCCCGTGGCGCGGGTCTGGGGCGGGAACGGCAGCACGAGCGGCCCGTTCCCGAGATGTACGTGCACCTGTACAGGTCGGGAACGGGCCGCTGTGGCCGGAAGGAAGCTAGGCCGGCAGGCCGTCCGGCGGCCGCGCCGGCGTGGTGTCCGCCATCTGGCCGACACCAGCGACGTGCGGCTCGGTCCGACGGCCTTCGGCCAACGCATCGACTGCGGGTTCCAGGACGGTCGCTCCGATGGCGGGGCGCCCCGTCCCGACGACCGTCCCGGCGATGACGTCGGCCCAGCCGAAGTTCGGCGACTGGATGTGCGTCACCGTGCCGACGTGCGTGAGGAACTTCTCGAGGATCTCCACCTCGCGCTGCCTGAGCTTGTCGATGCCCCTCCTCTTGGAGCGGCGCCCTCGGCGGAGCGAGATGGCCTGCTCCATCGTCGAGAACGGTGGGAAGCCGTATGCGTCCTCCGTGTTGGCCATCAGCGTTCGCCTCGCCTCATCGTGCGACAGGGGTGCGGTCAGCGCCGGACCCCGCCCGATGATGAAGATGCGGCTGACCTGCCCGCTCGGCCGGTATGCGGCGGTGGGCACGAGGGTGCGGATCTGGTACTTCGGTGGCGGCACGAGGATCTGCGTGAGCGCGTTGATGGCGATGATCGGGATGTTGAGCCGCGCCAGGAAGAGTGCGAACGTGCGGCCGTCCTTGGAGTGGATTCGGCTCTGGAGGGCCAGCGCGGCCCGACGCCCGACCGACAGCACGCTGTTGTCGACCGCTCGCAGCGTGTGTGAGCTGATGGTCAGCGGCTTGGGGAACGAGTACGCCACGCCGTTGCCGTTGATGATCGTCATGTCGTCCGACAGGAAGCCTGCGATGGTCGGGTGCTCCCGCATCAACCTCAGGATGGTGCCGGTCTTGCCGGTGTCCGTCTGAGCCGACAGCATGATGGTCTCGTTGCCCAGCTGCAGGGTCGCCGAGTGCAGGAGCATGAACCCCTTGTTGACGAGCACGAACCGCAGCAGGGCCTCGACGACGTTGGTGTAGACGACGTGGTGCGACCGTGCCAGGAGCGGGCTGACCGTCACACTGGTGCGGTTGTCCAGGTCGACGCGGAAGTTCGCGCCCAGCGACCCCAGGTGCTCGCGGTAGACGAAGAGGCCCGGCCCCATGGTGGCTCGCACGCGCGTGGACATCCGTCGGTAGCCGACGTATCCACGGCGGACGGTGATGTCGGCATGCTTGCACGGCAGGCGATCCACCTCGAACTCGGCCAGCTCCGGCAGCTTCACCTCCGACAGGATGGTGCACAGGCCGTGAATGGAGTACCGGCGCAGCTTCGTCCGCCGCCGCGGCTTGAGGTTGATGGCCATGTGTGGACCGAGCGGATCGTCGTTCATCTCGACGAGGACCTCGGCCTTGGTGGGACGCGTGGCCGCCTCGTCCGTGAAGTCCGCGACCACGGTCCGGGTGTGCCAGATCCACCGCTCGCTGATGTAGAAGCGCGCGACGAAGATGACGGTGATGGCGACCAGGTTGGCCCACAGGTGATTGAGCCCCAGCCACACGAGCGCCAACAGGATCGGCACCCTGAGGACCAGGTTGAAGGCATTGTTGACGGCCCAGCTCTTGGCGAACGCCACCCTCCTCGAGGTGCCGGGTGGCCGGTGCCGGTACACCAGGCGGTCGGCCAGAACGAAGTTCCAGACCGTGGAGACCTGTGTCGCGGCAATGGCGGCCACCGTCAGCATCATGTTGTATTGAGCTGCGTCAGAGGCGCCCCCCGCCTCTGGATCTGCGACGAAGCGGGACCCGACGACGACAGCCAGCCAGAAGGCCAGCTGGTTGACGGCTATACCCGTCGCGCCGATGATCCCGAAGCCCAGCGCGCGCCTCGCGGTCGAGCTTTTTGACGTGGTCATACGTTCCCCCCACCTTGAAGTTGTACGGCCGTGGTGGCCGCTAAAACGTCGTGCGCATACGCCGCTAGGCGTCGTGCACACACGCGGGACCGCTGCAGGCGCAGCCTCCCGCCCAGGACGGCGCCCCCGCGCCGAACCTGTCGTGGATCCAGAGGCCGCCCATGAGCCGGGCAACCGCAAGCACGGCGACCACCACGGCGGCGACCAAGGACAGCAGCGCCATGACCGCTCCTGCGACGAGATGCGTCAGGGGTAGGGCCATGCTCCTGGGCGACATGCTGTCTGCCACGGGGTTCAGAATGCGCCCGCGCCAACCGGGTCCGGAGCAGAACGCGGCAACCTCCGTCCCCGTTCAGCAGAAGTGGCAGGACGAATGCGCGCAAGGTTCACGCAACGGCCCCGGCCCGATCCCCTCGCGTTCACGCAGCAGCGCCGGCTCCCCGAAAGGCTTGTGGCGTAAGTGAACTCACTTCCAGGCAATCTTTCGGGCGAACGAGAGGCTCCATCCGTGAACACTCCCACCATCCTGAGGTCCGGCCTGGTCGGCACCCTCGCCGCGGCTGCTGCCTTCGTCCTGGGAGGCTCGGCGGCAGACGCGCACGACGGCCTGCCCGTCGCCAACGTGCCACACGCCAACCCGCGCTTCGGTATCGAGAACAACGTCCTGACGCCGTCGGCGAGCCAGACGTCCGTCGCCTGGGGCAACCTGCCCCTGGCCAACCCCGACAGCGCCAACGGGGTCACCCACTACGGCTACAACACCCTCGACGGCGCGCCGCTGACGCAGACCGAGAACGAAGCCCACAAGACCGAGCCCGACAAGAACGTCTACCTCGTCCTCGGCGGCAGGCACTACCTCTACCAGGGCCACGAGATCGGCCCGCGCGGCTACGTCACCCGGATCAACCTCGACGAGACCGACCCGCTCAAGCGCGTCACGCTGATCTCCGACACCGACACGGCAGGCAACGCCTATCCGACGGTCGACGGCATCACGTGGGACCCCTTCACCAGGCAGCTGCTGCTCACGGCGGAGTCGAACGCCCCCAAGGGTGGCGTCTTCGGCGTGAGCCTCGACGCGAACGGCGACCCGGCCGACGGCGGCAAGGCCACCCGCCTGCCGGCTCTGGGCTCCGGCGGCTTCGAGGGCATCCAGAACGACTCGGCCGGCAACGTCTGGATCGTCGAGGACATCGGCGGCAAGAGTGCGGGCGGCGGCAAGGTTCCCAACAGCTTCGTCTACCGCTTCGTCCCGGCCGACAAGAGCGACCTCGCCAAGGGCGGCAGGCTCCAGGCGCTGCAGATCCAGCGGCGGGACGGCTCGCCGGCCACCACCTCCGAGCTGCAGGGCAACCCCTCCGACACGTTCATCGGCCAGCTGCACACCTACGGCACGTCGTTCTCCACGAAGTGGGTCACCATCCACACCGGCACGACGGAGAGCTTCGACGCCACGGCCGCCGCCAAGGCAGCCAACGCCACGCCGCTCAAGCGCCCCGAGAACGGCGTCTTCCGCCCAGGCACCGGGTTCCGCGATTTCTACTTCACCGAGACGGGCGACACGACGACGTCGAGCAGCCTGCCCGGCGCGTACGGCGGCGTCTTCCGCGTCTCGCAGAGCAGCCCGAGCGCCGACACCGGCCGCATCTCCATCGCCGCGGTCGGCGACCAGGAGCACACCGGCTTCGACAACATCGCCTTCGCCACCGCCGACGACATGCTCGTCGTCGAGGACGCGGGTGACAGCCTGCACGGCCAACGCAACGCGCTCGACTCGGGCTACGTCTATCACCTCGGTAAGGGACGGGAGCAGGACGAGCGGTCGTATGCCGCCAAGGGCGCTCACGCTCCCCGACCCCTCCGCTTCCTGGCGGAGGGACGTGACGCGTCCGCCACCTTCGACGCGATGAGCGGCCCGTCGTACAACGACGGCGACAACGAGATCACCGGCATGCACGTCTCCAACGGCGACCCGACGGCGGCGGGGCTGCTCGGCGCCAAGCTCCCGCAGCCGACAGACCCCGCATGGCGCACGTTCTGGACGCAGCAGCACGGCGACAACACCACGTGGGAGATCCACTGGAACGGCAAGGGCGAGGACGGGCGGGACTGATTCCTCCCGGTCCACCTCGTCCGCTGCCGGTCCGGCGGCGCGACGTGCGCCGCTGGACCCGCAGCCGGGAGGCCGCTGTCGGACGCAGGGGCTAACGTCGGCGCATGGCCGAGAAGCTCACGAGGCAGGCGGCGTCCGACGCCCTGCCGAACTGGCGGTTCCTGCTCCAGCGCGTCCACCTGACGGTCCGCACCCGTGATGCCGGCGCGGCGGCGGAGTTCGTCGTCCGTGTCGCGGAGATCGGTCGCCGGCACGACCACCACCCCGACATCGACCTGCGCGAGGAGGTGGTGCACCTGGCGCTGTCCACGACGGAGGTCGACGGGGTGACCGAGCGGGACGTCACCGTCGCGAGGGCGATCGACGAGGTGGTGGACGAGCTCGGCCTCGTGTCCGAGCCGGGGCGCCTCACGGTGGCTGAGATCGCGATCGACGCCTTGGACATCGACGCCGTGCGTCCCTTCTGGGAGGCGGTCCTCGGTTACGACGCGGTGGCCAGGGACGACCTGCGCGACCCGTTGAGGATGGCGCCCGCCGTGTGGTTCCAGCAGATGGACGAGCCGCGTCCGCAGCGCAACCGCATCCACATCGACGTCACCGTCGCCCACGACGAGGCCCCGGGCCGCCTCGAGCGGGCTCTGGCTGCCGGGGGCCGGCTCGTCTCGGCCGAGCGCGCGCCGGCTTTCTGGGTCCTCGCCGACGCCGAGGGCAACGAGGCCTGCCTGTGCACGTGGCAGGGTCGGGACCCCGCCGCCGCCGGCTGACGACGCCGCTCAGCCTGCCTGCGCCGCATCGTGGGCGGCGAGGGCCACGAGGTCGGCGACCTCCGCGGCGTGCGTGTAGAGGTTGTTGTGCGAGCCGCCGAGCCGCGCCGTGCGCACGCTCGGGGCGTTGCGGGCGGCCGTCGCGAGGCGGTCGAGCCAGTCGAACGGCGCGTACGCGTCGTGCACCCCGGACGTGACCGTCACCGGCGCGCGCAGGTGGCCGATCCGCTCCTCGGGGGCGTCCCGCAGGCCGGAACCGAGGATGGCCACCATCCCGGCGCGGCCACGCCAGGCCTCGGCCGGGTCGATCTCGCTGGGGCGGTCGTCGCGGTAGGCGAGGGACGTCGCCGACGCCAGACCGGTGAGCCGTCGTTGCTGCGGGCAGAAGGTCGGGCCGGCCAGGACGAGGGAGAGGCGGCGGCGCCGAGCCCCGAGGGCCAGGGCAGCGGTCAGGGCCGCCTGCGCGCCGGTCGAGTGCCCGAGGACGACGACGGGCCGGTCGGCGGCCCGGCTCTCGACCCAGCGGGCAGCGGTCAGGCCGATGGCGTGGATGTCGGGCCGCGTGTGCCGGGGGCGAGAGGACCCGAACCCGGGAAGGTCGAGGACCGTGCACGGCAGGCCGCGCGCTGCCAGCGCGGCGGCGGTGCGCCGGGTGTAGAAGGTCAGTCCGAGCCCGGGCAGCACGACCACGAGCGGCCCTGTGGAATCGTGCGGTTCTGTGGCGTCGAGCGGTTCTGTGGCGTCGAGCGGCTCCGTGGCGTCGAACCGGTCACCGAAGGCGAGCGAGCGGACCACGCGGCCCCGGACGGCGGTGAGGCGCTCCCGGCCGCCCGTGCCCTGCCCCGGAACCCTCTCGTCGCCCACCCGCGTGACTCTAGGACGCAGGCGCACGGGTGAGGCCATCCTCGACCGGCGTGGCGCCGTCGAGCAGGAGTCGGTCCGGTTCGACGGGCAGCGCGGGTCTCCAGCTCCCTGACGACAGCAGGCGTGCCGGTGACGAGGTTGTCGACGGCCACGTCCTCGCAGCCGTCGTCGAGCAGCCGGCGACAGAGCCACGCGCCCAGGAATCCACGCCGGACGCGTACCCGTGCCCCGACGGGTGAAACGGAGGGCCGGCAGCGGCGGCGCGGTACCGAACCACCTCGGCAGGGGATACGCCCGCTCTTTCGCAGGCGGCCCCGGCGGGTCATGCTGTGGCATGGCAACCGACACCGACCACACCTTCGACGTCATCGTCATCGGCCTCGGCCCGGGCGGTGAGCTCGTGGCCGGCACGCTCGCCGAGCGCGGCCTGCGCGTCCTCGCGGTCGACCGCAACCTCGTGGGGGGCGAGTGCCCCTACTGGGGCTGCATCCCGTCGAAGATGATGGTCCGCGCGGCAGACGCGCTCGCCGAGGCCCGCCGCGTCGAGGGCCTGGCCGGATCGGTGCGCGAGGTGCAGCCCGACTGGTCGGTCGTGGCCAAGCGCATCCGCGAGGAGGCCACCGACAACTGGAACGACCAGGCCGCCGTCGACCGCCTCACGGGCAAGGGGGCGACCTTCCTTCGTGGCACCGGCCGCATCACCGGCCCGGGAAGCGTCGACGTCGACGGCACGGCGTATGCCGCCACGAGGGGCGTCGTCGTCGACCCCGGCACCACTCCTGCGGTCCCGCCCATCGACGGGCTGAGTGACACCCCCTACTGGACCAACCACGAGATCATCGAGGCGGCCGAGCTGCCCGCCTCTCTCGTCGTGCTCGGCGGGGGCGCCATCGGCTGCGAGCTGGGCCAGGTGATGGCGCGGTTCGGCGTGAAGGTCACCATCGTCGAGTCGGCCGAGCGCATCCTCGCGCACGAGGAGCCGGAGGCCTCCGGGAAGCTCCTCGACGCGTTCGAGACCGACGGCATCACCGTCCGCGCCGGCGTCCGCGCCGAGAGGGTGACCCACGACGGCTCGGCCTTCACCGTCACGCTCGCCGACGGTTCCACCCTCGAGGCCGAGCGACTGCTCGTGGCCACCGGGCGCCGCGCCGACCCCGCTGCCGTCGGGCTCGACACGGTGGGCGTCCCGGCCGACTCACGCACCGCCCCCGTCGACGAGCGTTGCCGGGTCACCGACGGAGTGTGGGCGATCGGCGACATCACCGGCAAGGGCGCCTTCACGCACGTCTCGATGTACCAGGCGGGCATCGTCATCCGCGACGTCCTCGGCGAGGATGGGCCCCCGGCCGAGTATGCCGCCCTCCCGCGCGTCACGTTCACCGATCCCGAGGTCGGGGCCGTCGGGATGACCGAGTCGCAGGCGCGAGAACAGCTGGCGAACGTGACCGTGGGCGTGACGCAGCTCGGGGAGACCACTCGTGGCTGGATCGCCAGGGCGGACGGCCTCATCAAGGTCGTCGCCGACGCGGACCGCGGTGTCCTCGTGGGAGCCACGACGATGGCACCGGCCGGCGGCGAGGTGCTCGGGGCCCTGGCCGTCGCCGTGCACGGCGAGGTGCCGATCGACCGGCTCCGGTCGATGATCTACGCCTACCCGACGCTGCACCGCGGCATCGAGGCGGCGCTCGGTCAGCTCGGCCGGCTCGGCTGAGCAGGCGCCGGCGACGGGCCGATGACGTCTGGGTGACGGTTCTGCGCGGGTGCGCACGCGGCGCACAGGTTGCGCCTCGGGGGAGATATACGCTCAGGCCATGGCACAGCGAATGCTCGCCCTCGACCTCGACGGCACGACCCTGAACCACCTGGGCGAGCTGTCCCCACGGGTGCGCGACGCGGTCCGGGGCCTGCCCGACGACGTCGCCGTGGTCATCGCGACGGGGCGCTCCATCATCGCCACGATGCCCGTGCTGGAGGCGCTGGGACTGGAGGAGGGCTACGCCGTCTGCTCCAACGGGGCCCTGACGCTGCAGCTCAACGCCGCCGCACCGGAGGGCTACTCGATCATCGACAAGGTGACGTTCGACCCGCGGGCGGTCCTGGAGAAGATGCGGGTCGAGCTGCCCGAGGCCCTCATCGCCGTGGAGGAGCCCGGCGTCGGGTTCAAGGTCAGCAAGCACTTCCCGGACGGCGAGCTCATGGGCCACTCGCGCGAGGTCGCGTGGGAGGAGCTGATCGCCCACCCCGTCACCCGTGTCACCCTCCGCCAGCCGGAGTCCACGGCCGAGGAGTTCATGGAGCTCGTCGAGCGCGCCGGTCTGCACGGGGTGTCGTATGCCGTGGGGTGGTCGGCATGGCTCGACATCAACCCGGAGGGCGTGTCCAAGGCCAGCGCCCTCGAGCTCGTGCGCCGGCAGCTGCGCGTGGAGCCGATCCACACGATCGCCTGCGGCGACCAGCGCAACGACCTCGAGATGCTGCACTGGGCCGCGTGGGGTGTCGCCATGGGCAACGCGCCCGCCGAGGTCAAGGCGATCGCCGACGAGGTGGCCGGGCACGTCGACGAGGACGGCCTCGCCCCGGTCCTCGAGGCGGTGGCGCAGGCCGTGCGCGACGGCGTCCCCTTCCGGGACGGCGTGGAGTCGGCGGCCACCGCTCGCCTCGAGCTCTAGCGGGTCTCGTCCGGGTGCCGTGTCGAGAACCGGCCGCCCCGTTCGACGCAGTGGTGAGGCGGGGCCGACGAGGACCCTGCGCCACCCACAGAGGAGACCGCCATGCGTTTCATGATTCTCGTGCCGTCGACGCCCCTCATCGAGAGGGGGACCATGGGCACGGAGCAGCAGTTCGCCGACATGCAGGCCTACAACGAGGAGATGCTCAAGGCGGGTGTCTTCGTGGACGGTGAGGGTCTGCACCCGACGTCCAAGGGCGCCCGCGCGGCCTGGCAGGACGGCGAGTGGGTCGTCACCGACGGTCCGTTCGCGGAGTCCAAGGAGCTGGTCGCGGGGTTCACGATCATCGACGTGAGCTCGCGCGAGGAGGCCCTCGAGTGGCTCAGGAAGTGGCCGGTGTCGTGCGCTCCGGAGCCCGGCTACGCCCTCGAGCTGCGCCAGATCCTGCGCGCGAAGGACTTCGGCGACGAGCTGACGCCTGAGCTGCGCGAGCGCGAGGAGCAGATGCGGGTCGAGGCCGCGCGCAACGCGGCCCGCGGCTGAGCGGGGGCTCGCAAGGCCTGCGTCAGTGGTGCGCGGGGTGGCACAGTGTCGGAGTGACGAGCCGGAGCACTCAGCCGCTGCCCAGCGCCGACGAGGTGCGCCGGACCCTGGAGGCCGTCTGGCGCATGGAGGCGGCGAAGGTCACGGCCGTCGTCGCCCGCCTGGTCCACGACGTCGGCCTGGCCGAGGACCTCGCGCAGGACGCCTTCGTGCAGGCACTCGAGCAGTGGCCCCGCGACGGCATACCGAAGACGCCGGGCGCCTGGCTCACGGCGACGGCACGTCGGCGGGCCATCGACCGGATCCGACGGGAGGTCAACCTCGCCGGCAAGCTCCAGCAGGTGGGCCACTCGGAGGAGCTGCGGGTGGCCCACCTGGCCGAGGGGGAGTTCGACGCGGCACTCGAGGACATCGACGACGACGTCCTCGGGCTGGTCTTCGCCGCCTGCCACCCCGCCCTCACGGCCCAGGCGCGAATCTGCCTGACGCTGCGCATGATCGGCGGCCTGACGACCCGCGAGATCGCCCGAGCGTTCCTCACCAGCGAGGCGACCGTCGCCCAGCGCATCTCCCGCGCCAAGAAGACGCTGAGCCAGGACGGCGTCACCATCGAGGTGCCCTCCGGGGCCGAGCTCGCCCCACGGCTCGCGTCCGTCCTCGAGGTGGTCTACCTGGTCTTCAACGAGGGGTATGCCGCCACGTCGGGCCGCGACTGGCTGCGCGGTGACCTCATGGAGGAGGCCATCCGGCTCGGGCGGGTGCTGGCAGCGCTCGCGCCTCGGGAGCCGGAGGTCCACGGCCTGCTGGCGCTCATGGAGATCCAGGCCTCGCGCACCCGCGCGCGCATGGGGCGGGACGGCGAGCCGGTCCTGCTCCTGGACCAGGACCGCACGAAGTGGGACTGGGCCCTGGTCAACCACGCGCTCGCCGAGCTCGAGCGGGCGATGTGGCTCGTCGGCCCGGGCCGGGGAGCGGCCGGGCCGTACATGCTGCAGGCTGCCATCGCCGCGTGCCACGCCCGGGCCCGCACCGCCGAGGCCACCGACTGGGCGCGCATCGTCGCGCTCTACGACCGGCTCGGTGAGCTGCGGCCCTCGCCGGTCGTCGAGCTCAACCGGGCCGTCGCCCTGTCCTTCGCCGAAGGCCCCGGCCCGGCGCTAGAGGCCGTCGACCGTCTCGCCGAAGCCGGTGCCCTCGCCGACTACCACCTGCTGCCCAGTGTCCGCGGCGACCTCCTCGCCCGGCTCGGCCGTGACGAGGAGGCCCGCGTGGAGCTCACCCGGGCCGCCCGCCTCACCCAGAACGAGGCCGAGCGGGCGCTGCTCCTGCGTCGCGCTGCAGACCTCGTGCCTCGTCCCGCCGGTTCGCAGCCAGGCTCGTCAGCGTGACGACGGCCAGGATGCCCACGATGACCGCGAGGGAGAGCAGCGTCGGGATCTCCGGCACGCTCGGCCACACGCCGTGCGCCCAGTGCAGCACCAGCTTGGCGCCGATGAAGGCGAGGATCAGCGACAGGCCGTGGCCGAGGTGCACGAGCTTGGCCAGCGCGCCCTCGAGCAGGAAGTAGAGCGCGCGGAGGCCGAGCAGTGCGAAGGCGTTCGTCGCGAAGACGAGGTAGGGGTCGCCGGTGATCCCGTAGACGGCCGGCACCGAGTCGATGGCGAAGACGATGTCGGTGCCGAGGATCGCGACGGCCACGAGGGCCAGCGGCGTCAGCGCCCGGCGACCGTCACGTCGCACCGTGAGGTGCGTGCCGGCATACGAGTCGGTGACGGGGTGGAGGCGGCGGATCAGCCGGACGCTGCGCAGGGAGTCGACGTCGATGGCGTGGTCGCCGTGCGAGAGCGCGTCCCGGCCGACCTTCACCGCGGTGGCGAGCAGGATCGCGCCGAAGAGCAGGAAGGTCCACGCGAAGCTCGCGATCATCTGCGCGCCGAGGGCGATGAAGACGCCGCGCAGCACGAGGGCGCCGCCGACGCCGATGAGCAGCACCCGCTGGCGCAGCTCGCGCGGCACGGCGAACGCCGAGAGCAGGATGATGAAGACGAAGAGGTTGTCGACGGAGAGCGACTTCTCGACGAGGTAGCCGGTGTAGTACTCGAGGCCCTGGTCGGAGCCGTACTGCCACCAGAGCCAGCCGCCGAAGACGACCGGGACGGCGATGTAGAAGGCCGACCAGCCGACCGCCTCGCGCATGCTCGGGTCGTGCGGGCGGCGGGTGATCAGGAAGTCGACGACGAAGAGGGCGGCGACGCCGGCGATGGTCGCGAGCCAGAGCGTCGGCGAGCCGATCGAGTCGCTGACCGGCGCGGGCGTCGCGGCGGCCGGGAGGGCAGTGAGCATGGGTCTCCTCAGAACGATGTCTGAGGTCTCCTTCACCGACTGCCGTCGGCCACGGACCGGGGTGGTCGTGGGACCACCGTACTGACCGGTGCGCGCGAGGAAGTACTCCCCTCGCCACCGATCATACCGGCAGGCGGCCGGGCACCGAAAATGCCCGGCCGCCTGCCGGCTCAGACCTGGCGCGTCGCGTGCGTCGCGAGCCCGGCGAGCTCGTCGGACGTCACGGGCTTGGTGCCGGCCGTCCAGTCGCTCGGGTCGAGGGCGTACTCCGTGCCGTATGCGGGCTGGCCGGGCTGGGTGCGCCATCCCTCGGCCAGCGGGCCGAGGTCGAGGGTGTCGTAGCCGATGGCGTCGAGCGCCTTGCGCACCGTGACCTTCGCCTCGGCGTCGTCACCCGCGACCGCGAGGGCGCTGCGGCCCTCGGAACCCGCCGGCTGCAGCGGCCGGGCGAGGTCGCGCAGGTGCTGGAAGAAGATGTTGTTGAAGCCCTTGACGACGTGCGACTGCGGCAGGTGCGCCTGGAGCAGCTCGGAACTCGTCGTGGAGCCGGCGTCCAGGGCGGCGACCTGCCCGTCGCGCTGGGGGTAGTAGTTCATCGTGTCGATGACCACCTTGCCCGCGAGCTCGGCGACGGGGACGTCGCGGTAGGCCTTGAGCGGGATCGTCACCACGACGACATCGCCCGCGGTCGCGGCCTCCTCCGGCGTCGCCGCCCGGGCATGCGGGCCCAGCTCCTCGACGAGGTCGGCGAGGGTCTCGGGCCCCCTCCTGTTGCTGAGCACGACGTCGTGTCCGGCCGCGATCGCGAGCCGGGCGACGGTGCTGCCGATGTTGCCGCTGCCGATGAGGCCCCAGGTGGTCATGGCGTGGTCAACCGCCGGCCGCCGCCGCCCATTCCGCCCGGCTCCTCCCCGTCGTCGGTCCGGTCGAACAGCACCTGGGCGCCGAGTGCCATCGCCCGGTCGCGGTCCCGCTCGAGCTCCCTTTCGCTCGGTGTGACACGAGGCGCACGTCGTGTGGCGCAGCGCCCCGGATGGGATGCTGGCCCTGCCATGACGAACCCCACGCGCCAACCCCGTGAGCTGACGATCACGTCGGTATCCAACCCGCGCCTGAAGTCCCTGCTCGCCCTGCGCCGCCGCCGCACCCGTCAGGAGACCGACGAGACGCTCGTCGAGGGCTACGAGGAGATCGGGCTCGCGCTCTCCTCCGGGGTGCGGCCATCCGCCGTCTACGTCTGCGAGCAGCTCTTCAGCCCCGCGGGACGGGCCGGGTCGCAGGACATCGGGCACCAGGAGGAGCTGCTCGCCCGGCTGCGCCACGACCGGGTCGAGGTCGTGCACCTGAGCCGCAGCGCCTTCGAGAAGGTCAGCTACCGCGAGGGACCGGACGGCCTGCTCGCGGTCGTGCACAGCGTCGAGCACACCCTGGCCGATCTCCGCGTCGACGGCCCGGACCACCTGAGCCTGCTCAGCCAGGGAGTCGAGAAGCCGGGCAACCTCGGCGCCATGCTCCGCACCGCTGACGCGGCCGGGGTGGATGCCGTCGTCGCGGCCGATCCCGTCACCGACTGGGGAAACCCCAACGTCGTGCGGGCGAGCAAGGGCACCGTCTTCGCGGTGCCGGCGGCCAGCGCGACGACGGCCCAGGCGCTCGAGTGGATCCACGCCCACGACATCCGCCTCGTCGTCACCACCCCCGAGACCGACCTGCTGCACACCGACGTCGACTACACCGGCCGTGTCGCCATCGCCGTCGGCAGCGAGAAGCACGGCGCCGACCGCACCCTCCTCGAGGCCGCCACCCACCGCGTCCGCATCCCGATGCACGGCAAGGCCAACAGCCTCAACGTCGCCGCGTCCGCCGCGATCGTCCTCTACGAGGCGGTCCGCCAGCGCGACTCCCGCTGAGCGCCCCACCCACCTCGCGCACCAGCGGGAGGTGGCGTGACGGCATACGAAACGACGGGATGTCTCGACGGCCCGACCGTTGGTTGGGACGAGCACTAGCGGGTAGGGGTGGGGGTGGTCAAGAGCACCCCTTGGCGTGTGTCACGATGTTCTGTATGCGAGTTGACCACGTCTCCTATGCAGCGGAGGCCGGTGGCCTCAAGGCCACAGCCGCCCGGCTGTCCGAGCTCATCGGCGTCGCGCCGGTCGACGGCGGGGTGCATCCCCGGTTCGGCACGCGCAACGTGATCTTCCCCCTGGCCAAGGACCACTATCTCGAGGTCGTCGAGGTGCTCGACCACCCGGCCTCCGACAAGGCGCCCTTCGGGCAGGCCGTCCGCGCCGCCTCCGAGGCCGGCGGCGGCTGGCTCGGCTGGGTCGTCGCCGTCGACGACATCAGCCTCGTCGAGCAGCGCCTTGGCCGTGAGGCGGTCGTCGGCAACCGGCACCGCCCCGACGGCACCGAGCTCAAGTGGCGCCAGGTCGGCATCAAGGGCCTCATGGCCGACCCGCAGGTCCCCTACTTCATCGAGTGGGACGACATGACGGTGCACCCTTCGGCGGGTGCCGACACGCCGGTCTCGATCGACAAGCTCGAGATCGCCGGTGACCCCAAGCGCGTACGCGAGTGGCTCGGCCCCGAGAACAGCTTCGACAAGGGCGGCATCCGGTTCACCTTCGTCGCCCCGCACGGCACGCCCGGCCTGCTGTCGGTCACCTTCGACACCCCGACCGGCAAGGTCACCATCTGACCTCCCCCGCTCGACTCGCACGCGAAGCGGCGGCCACCCTGCCCGGGTGGCCGCCGCTTCGTCGTCCCCGGGGACTCCGGGGTCATTTGCCCTGCGGCTCAGCGAGCGGGCCCGCCCTCGGTCACGGCGCGTGACCGCCCGCCCCGGACCGTGGGTCGAGGCGTCAGGCCTCGACGCAGAACTCGTTCCCCTCCGGGTCCGCCATGACGACGACGTCGCCGTCGCTGCCCGTCACGGTCGCCCCCAGCGCGACGAGCCGCTCGACCTCCGCCTCGACCGGGCCCACGGCGCGCAGGTCGAAGTGCTGGCGGTTCTTCGCGGTCTTGTTCTCGGGAACGCGCTGGAACCACAGAGTTGGCCCTCCCCAGCCCGCCGGCTCGACCCAGGCGCGGTCAGCGGTGCTGTCCTCGTCGACGTCCGAGCCGAGCGCCGCGGCCCAGAAGGCAGCGAGCACCAGGGTGTCCGAGGCGTCGAAGGTCACGGACTTCACGAAAGCCACCATGCCCCCAACCTAGGGGCCGCGTGGTCGGGGAGAGCGCCCGGCGAGTCACGGGCAGTGCATGGCCAGGCAGTGAGGGTCAGCGGTGCCAGCGCTTCAGGCGCAGGGAGTTGCTCACGACGAGCACCGACGACAGCGCCATGGTCGCACCGGCGATCATCGGGTTGAGCAGCCCGAACGCTGCGAGCGGGATGGCGGCGGCGTTGTAGCCGAAGGCCCACGCGAGGTTCTGCTTGATGACGCGCAGCGTCTCGCGGGACAGCCCGATGGCATCGCCGACGGCGTCGAGGTCGGAGCGCACGAGCACGATGTCGGCCGAGTCCATGGCGACGTCGGTGCCCGAGCCCATCGCCAGGCCGAGGTCGGCCTGGGCGAGGGCGGCCGCGTCGTTGACCCCGTCGCCGACCATGGCCACGACTCGCCCCGACTGCTGCAGCTGCGTCACGACCTCGTGCTTCTGCGCCGGCATGACGTCAGCGCGCACGTTCGCCGCCTCGATGCCAACCTGCTCGGCGACGCTGCGGGCGTTGGAGGAGCTGTCCCCGGTCAGCAGGTAGGGCGTGAGCCCGAGCGCCCGCAGCCGGGCGATGGCCGCCTTGGAGGTGTCGCGCACCGTGTCCTCGACCGTGAGGGCGGCCTGGGCCACCCCGTCCCAGCCCACGAACACCGTCGTGCCGGCGTGGTTGCGGGCGTGCTCGAGCAGCTCGGGGTCGACACGCTCGAAGAGGGCGGACTTGCCGACCGTGACCTCGGTGTCCTTGATGCGCGCCGTGGCCCCCTCTCCGGGGTTGGCCTCGAAGTCGAGGATGCGCGGCAGCTCGAGATGCGCCAGACGGGCTCCCTCGACGACGGCGCGCGCGATGGGGTGCTCGCTGCCCTGTTCGACGGCGGCGGCCGCGGTCAGCGCGGCCTTCTTGGAGAGCTTGCCGCGCACCGCGATGCTCCGCAGCTGCAGCGCACCGGTGGTGATGGTGCCGGTCTTGTCGAGGACGACGGTGTCGACACGGCGGGTGTCCTCGAGCACCTGCGGGCCCTTGATCAGCGTGCCGAGCTGGGCGCCGCGACCCGTGCCGACGAGCAGCGCCGTGGGAGTGGCGAGACCGAGTGCGCAGGGGCAGGCGATGATCAGGACGGTGACGGCCACGGCGAGCGAGGTGCCCACGTCGTGACCCGTGACGAGCCAGCCGACGAGGGTGGCCAGGGCGAGCACGAGCACGACCGGCACGAAGACCGCTGAGACGCGGTCGGCGAGGCGCTGGACGTCGGCCTTGCCGGTCTGCGCGGTCTCGACCAGCCGCTGGATGGCGGCGAGCATGGTGTCGGCGCCGACCTTGCGGGCCTCGACGACGATGCGTCCGGTGCTGTTGACCGACCCGCCGGTCACCTCGTCGCCGGGCGAGACGTCAACCGGGGTGGACTCGCCGGTGACGAGGCTGGCGTCGACCGCGCTCGAGCCCTCGAGCACGACGCCGTCGGTGGCCACCTTCTCGCCGGGACGGACGATGAAGTGGTCGCCCACGACGAGCTCGCTCACCGGGATGCGCGCTTCGCCGGTGACTCGTGTGCGCGGGTCGATACGCAGCACCGAGACGTCCTTGGCGCCCAGGTCGAGCAGGGAGCCCAGGGCGTCCTTGCCGGAGTCCTTGGCTCGTGCCTCGAGGAAGCGGCCGGTGAGCAGGAAGGTCGTGACGACGGCGGCGACCTCGAAGTAGAGGTGCATCCCACCCTGCAGCAGCTCCACGACGGAGTAGCCCCAGGCGGCGAGCACGCCCAGCGACACGAGGGTGTCCATGGTCGAGGCGAGGTGCCGCGCGTTGACGGCCGCGGCCCGGTGGAACGGCCACGCGCACCAGAACACGACCGGGGTCGCCAGGAGGAACTGCAGCCAGGGGCTCGCCCCGGACGTCGGCAGCACCATGGCGAGGAACAGCACCGGGACGGTCAGGGCGATCGCGGTGACGAGCCGCGGCTTCAGGACGTTCTGGGCGGGCGCGTGGTCGAGGTGGCTGTCCTCGCGCACCTGGCCGCGGTCGCCGGGCGGCTGGTGCGCCACGGCGGTCGTGGCCGTCGTGGCCCTGGTGGCCGCGGTGGCACGGGCCTTGCGCCGGGCGCGGCCCTGGGCACGGAGCTTCTCGAGCAGCACGCCTGCTCCGGCCGTGTGGGCGGCACCGGCCGGGGCTCTGTCGGAGCCGTCGATGACGGTGGCGCCGTAGCCGGTCTTCTTCACCTCGGCCACGATCTGCTCGACCGTGACGGGGGACGAGAAGGAGACGAGCGCCTTCTCCGTGGCGAGGTTGACGGTGGCCGACTCGACGCCGGCCACCTTGGACAGCTTGCGCTCGATCCGCGCCGAGCAGGAGGCGCAGGTCATGCCGGTGATGGCGAGGCGCACCTCCTCGGAAGCGCGCTCGCCGGTGGCTGCCGGTGCCTGGCCGGTGCTCATCGGAGGCTGTAACCCGCCTCGGCGACGGCGGACGCGACGGCGGCCGGGTCGAGAGGTGCCTCGCTCGTGATGGTGACGGGGGAGTCCTCGCCCGGGTGCAGGTCGACGGCGACTGCGACGACACCGGGCAGGTCCGAGAGCTCCTCGCTGACCGAGGCGCTGCAGTGGCCACACGTCATGCCGACGACGGTGATCTCGGTCTGGGTGGTCTCGCTCATCGGGGTGCCTCCTCGGGCGTCGGGGTCGGTGGAGTGCTCGTCGGGGCGGCTGGTGTGGCCGGTGGCTAGCTGCGCACCAGCCGTGCGATGGCGTCGGAGGCCTCACGGACCTTCTCGGCCGCGGCCTCGTCCGACTCCCGGGCCGCGTCGACGACGCAGTGCGCGACGTGGTCCTCGAGCAGACCGAGGCTGACCGCCTGCAGCGCCTTGGTGATGGCGCTGACCTGCGTCAGGATGTCGATGCAGTAGGTGTCGGTGTCGACCATCTTCTGCACTCCCCGGACCTGGCCCTCGATGCGGCGCAGCCGCTTCAGGTAGTCGTCCTTGCTGCCGGTGTAGCCAGCCATTGGCACCTCCTCGATGTCGAGAACACGATACCCCCGCAGGGTATTTCGGCAACCATCTACCGGCTCTCGCTCCCGTGGCGCGCCAGCCACTCCTTCGCGAGCCGCTTGGGTGCCCGCACCAGCCACGCGTCCGTCACCACCTCGCGGATCTCCGCCGCCGTCAGACGGCCGAGGTCGCGCTCGAGGAGGAGCACCGCGTTGTAGCCGTTCCAGTGCGGTGTCGTGAACCACGGCGAGTCACGGTCGGAGACCATCGCCTCCTTGTCCTCCGCAGTGCACCGGAAGGCGAGGACATCCTCGTAGAGGGCCCCGGTCTGCGGGTCGAAGGCGTCCTTGCGCGGCTCCCGGGCGAACACGAACGTCGCGCCGCGCACCCGGAAGGCGGGTCGGCCGCCGCTCTCCGGCTCACGGGTCACCTCGGGCAGCGCGAGGGCCGCCTCCTCGATGTCGCGGAGCGTGGCAGGGCGCGGGCGGGACATGGCTTCCCACGGTAGCCCGCGTCCCGGCGCACCTGAAGGGGGCGCGCTGGCGGGGCTCCAGGCGTCATGCCGTCAGGCGAGGTAGTCGTCGACGAGCCGGCTCGCGAGGGCGGTGTAGGTCTGCGGCGTCAGCGCGACGAACCGCGCCTCGACGTCCGCCGGCAGCCCCAGGCCACGCACGAACTCGCGCAGGTCGTCGCCGTCGATCCGCCGTCCGCGGGTCAGCTCCTTGAGCCGCTCGTAGGGCTCCTCCATCCCGGGCACGCCCTGGGCGCCGAGCGCCCGCATCGCCGACTGGATCGGCTCGCCGAGCACCTCCCAGTTGGCCTCGAGGTCGGCCGCCATGCGCTCGGGCACGGCGTCGAGACCGGCCAGGCCGCGGGCGACGTTGTCGAGCGCGAGCATCGAGTGGCCGAACGCCGTGCCGATGTTGCGCTGCATGGAGCTGTCGGTGAGGTCGCGCTGCAGGCGGCTCTGCACGAGCGTGCTGCCGAGGACGTCGAGCAGGGCGTTGCTCACCTCGAGGTTGGCCTCCGCGTTCTCGAAGCGGATCGGGTTGACCTTGTGCGGCATCGTGCTCGACCCGACCGTGCCCTGGCCGCGGACCTGGGCGAAGTAGCCCATCGAGATGTAGGTCCACACGTCGGTGCAGAGGTTGTGCAGGATCCGGTTGAACCGGGCGACGTCGGCGTAGAGCTCGGCCTGCCAGTCGTGGCTCTCGATCTGGGTCGTCAGCGGGTTCCACGTGAGGCCCAGCCCCTCGACGAAGGCGCGCGACACGGCGGGCCAATCGACGTCCGGCAGGGCAAGGGCGTGGGCACCGTAGGTGCCGGTCGCGCCGTTGAACTTGCCGAGGTACTCCTGGCGCTCGATGCGGCGCAGCTGCCGGCCGAGGCGGTGGGCGAGGACGGCGAGCTCCTTGCCCATCGTCGTCGGCGTCGCGGGCTGGCCGTGCGTGTGGGCCAGGAGCGGCACGTCCTTGAGCTCGCGCGCCATCTCGGAGACCTGTCCGACGAGGGCCTGCGCCTTGGGCAGCCACACATGCTCGACGGCGCCCTTGACCATCAGGGCGTAGGAGAGGTTGTTGATGTCCTCGCTCGTGCAGCCGAAGTGGATGAGCTCCGCCAGGCCCTTGTCCTCGTCGGCCGGGGCGATCGCCGCCAGGCGCTTCTTCAGGAAGTACTCGACCGCCTTGACGTCGTGGACCGTCACCCGCTCGATGTCGCCGAGCTCGGCGACCTCGTCGGTGCCGAAGTCGTCGACGACCTTGCGCAGCGCGGCGACCTCCTCGTCGCTGAGCTTGCGCACGCCCGGGACCACGCCGTCGCTCGTCTGGTGGATGAGCCACTCGATCTCGACATGCACCCGCTGCCGGTTGAGCGCCGCCTCGGAGAGGTGGTCGACGAGGGGCGCGACGGCGCCGCGGTAGCGGCCGTCGAGCGCCCCGAGCGCGATGGGCGGGGTTGCGTCAGCAAGCGAAGCCATGACGCCATCCTCCCAGAGCACCGGGCATGGTCCGTATGCCGTCCGGCGCGTCCGTCACGGGCGCTCGGACCGGGCTGTCCGCACACGCGAGCTGTCGGCGCGCCCGGGCGCCGAGCGCTGAGTCAGTGACCCGGAAGTGGGTCAGTGACACAGGGGCGCGAGGCCGACGCCTCTCAGTCCCGCGATGCGGCGGCCCGCTGCAGCACGGCGAACGTCTCGCCCTGCGGTCCGGCAACGACGGCCACCCGGCCGTAGCGGGTGTCGGACGGCTGCTGCAGGACCGTGCCGCCGAGCGTCCGCACCTGCTCGGCGCTCGCGGCGCAGTCGGCCACCGCGAAGTAGGCCATCCAGTGCGACCGCACGTCGGCGGGCGCCTGCGCCGGGATGGCGCCGATGCCGGCGACCGGCCGCTCGCCGTCGAGGGTGGCGACCGAGTAGGAGAAGGCGGCGTCGCCGATCTCCTGCAGCTCGTAGCCGAAGACCCCGGCGTAGAAGGCCTTGCTGGTCGGGTAGTCGCGGCTCATCGACTCGGCCCAGGCGAGGGTGCCGGGCTCGTCGACGAGGTCGGCACCGGTGTGCTCGCGCGCCTGCCACAGGCCGTAGGCGGCCCCGGCCGGGTCGGCGCCCACGGCGATCCGGCCCACCTGGAGCACGTCCATCGGCTCCAGGAAGAAGACGCCCCCCGCCGACCTGGCCTGCTCGGCCGTCTCGTCGACGTCGTCGCTGGCGAGGTAGACGGTCCAGGCGTTCACCTGGCTCGGGTCGGTGGAGCTCCTCGCCATCGCGCCGGCGACGGCGTGGCCGTCCTTGAGCGCCATGACGTAGCCGCCCGCCTCGGGCGGGAGGTCCTCGAACGTCCAGCCGAACAGGCCGCCGTAGAAGTCGCGGGCGCCCTGCAGGTCGTCGACCATGACGTCGGCCCAGCACGGCGTTCCGGCCGCGAAGCTCTCCTCGTGGACGGGCATGGGTCCTCCTGTGGGTCAGCCGGCGATGGCGGATCGGGTTGGGCGGCAGGGCTGGTCAGTCGAGGTCCGGGACGAGGAGGGAGAAGACCTCTCCCTCGGGCCCCGCCAGCACCGCACCGAACCCGTAGGGGCCCTCGAAGGGCTCCTGCAGGAGGGTGGCCCCCAGGTCGAGGGCGCGCGCGACGTCCTCCAGGAGCTCGTGCGTCGCAAAGGAGACGACCCAGTGGGACGAGATCTGCGCAGGCCACTCGTCGTCGATCTCGGCGAGGCCGTAGGCCGGGTTGCCGTCCTCCGTGCGGGCGGTCGCCCAGCGCGGGCCGTCGGGCTCGGTCTCGTCGGTGAACGCGTGACCGAAGACGCGCAGGTGGAAGCCCTGCACGGCGTCGTAGTCGCGGGTCAGCAGCTCGTTCCAGGTGAGCGAGCCCGGCTCGTCGAGGACGCCGCTGCCGAGGAGGTCGCCCGGCTGCCAGACCCCGAAGTAGGACCCGCCGGGGTCGACGGCGATCATGGTCCGCGACAGGGCGCCGAGGGGGACCGGCCGGCCGAGGGTGCGACCGCCGTAGGCGTTGATGGCGCGTGCGGCCACCGCAAGGTCGCCGACCCTCAGGTAGGTGGTCCACTGGCTGGGGACAGGGGCGTTCGCGGGCCGCCGGCTCAGGCCGGCGACCGGCTGCCCGCCGAGCAGCGCCATCGTGTAGCCACCCGTCGCCCGGTCGCCCGTCACCCACTGCCAGCCGAAGAGCTTCCCGTAGAAGGCGCGTGCGCGCGACACGTCGCCGGCGAGCAGGTCGACCCAGCACGGTGAGCCGTAGGGGTAGTCGGGCACGATGACGTCGAGGCCTCACTTCGGGGTCAGGACCGCTCCCAGTCCACCTTGTCGTCGAGGCGGCCGGCCAGCCGGCTGTCCAGCTGGTCCCTGATGTGCGCAAGGATGCCACGGCAGGCGGCCTCCACCTCCGCGAAACACCGGGCGAAGTGCTCCTCCTTGCCGTACCACGGGTCGTCGGTCTCCAAGGTCCCGGCGGCGACCGCTTCGGGGTCGAACTCGCGGACGAGCCGGATCTTGCTGCGGTCGTCGGGAGTGCGCGCGAGGCGTCGCAGGGTCCGCACGTGGCCGGAGTCGGAGGCGAGGACGAGGTCGAGCTCGTCGAACTCGGCCGGGTCGAACTCGCGGGCGCGGTGGCGGGATGCGTCGTAGCCGTGCGAGGCCAGGGTGGCGATGGTCCGGGGGTCGGCCTGCTCCCCGACGTGCCAGTCTCCGGTGCCGCTCGAGCTGACGCTCACGTGGTCCGCGAGACCGGCGTCCTCGACCATGCTCTGGAGGATCACGTGACCCATGGGGGACCTGCAGATGTTGCCGCTGCACACGAAAGTGACGCGGACGGGCCGAGACGACATGATCCCCATTCAACACCGCGAATCGGGGGTTGAGACGGGAAGCGACGAGACTCGTTGAAGGCGGTCCCCGAGCGCGGCCCCCATCCGTTATGTGGCGGTGTGTCCTCCGGCTGTCGGTGGCCGGTGACACGGTGTGGCCCATGACGACGTGGCCCATGACGACGACGCAGCCGAGCCCCTTCGTGGCGACCTCGCCGGAGCAGCTCGAGCCCGCCTTCGCCTCGGCCGTGGCCGCCGGCGACCTCGACGCCATGGTCGGGCTGTATGCCGCCGACGCCGTCGTGAGCCTGCCGCGCGGTCGCGAGGCGGCCGGCCACCGAGCGATCCGCGAGGCCTTCGCCGCCGCGCTGGCCGCCGGGGTCCTGGGCGCGGGCGGCGCGTGCGGCGAGGACGCGGCAGCGGTGTCGGTCCGGGCACTCGTCACGGGCGACCTCGCCATGACGACGTCGTCCCGCGCCGACGGCACCGTCTGCACGCAGGTGGCCCGGCGCACCGCCGACGGGGGTTGGCTGTGGGTCCGGGACGGCTCGCGGCTGCGCGAGGCCGACGCGTGCCTCCCCTCACCGTCCGGTGACCTCGTCGTGGCGTAGTTTCGCTCCGTGACCGACGCATCCTCGGGGCCCGACGCACCTGCGCCCGCCCGGGCCGGGGACACGGCTGACACGGCTGGCACGGCTGGGACCACTGGCACGACGCGTCGCTCGCACTTCGTCGACCTGACGCCGCTGCGCTCCAGTCCCGCGTTCGCCCGGCTCTGGACCGGCAACACCCTCGCCGGCATCGGCACGTTCGTCACCAACACCACCGTCGGGCTGAACATCTACGACCTGACCCACTCGACGTTCATGGTCTCGCTCGTCGCCTGGTTCTCGCTGCTGCCGATGATCGTCGCCGGTCTCTACGGTGGTGCGATCGCCGACCGCTTCGACCGGCGGTCGGTGGCCCTCATCGCCGGCACCGTGGCCTGGGGCTCGACGGTCACGCTCGCGACCCTCGCGTGGGCCCAGGTCCATGTCGTCTGGGCGTTCTACGTCATCACCACCGTCAACGCCGTGGCTGCCACGATCGCCTCGGCCACGCGCCAGGCGATCATCCCGAGGCTGCTGCCCGCGCAGCTGCTGCCCAAGGCGGCGGCGCTCATGGGCATCTCCGGCGGCGTCATGGTGACCGTGGGGCCGGGTGTGGCGGGCGTGCTCGTCGCGCGGGCCGGCTACGCCTGGACCTACACGGTCGACGTCGTCCTCTTCTTCGCCGGCTTCTTCGGGCTCTGGACGCTCCCACGCATCCGGCCCGAGGGGGAGGTGCCGACCGCTGGGGGTTTCCGCTCGGTCGTCGACGGCCTGACGCACCTGCGCCGGTCACCCAACGTCCGGATGAGCTTCATCGTCGACATCATCGCGATGACCTTCGGCCAGCCGATGGTCCTCTTTCCCGCGGTGGGGGCCGTCGTCATCGGCGGCGGGTCCGTCACGGCGGGCATCCTGCTGGCCGCCTTCGCGGTCGGCGGCATCGTCTCGAGCCTCGTCTCCGGCCGGGTGACCGGCCTGCGGTGGCAGGGCCTCGCCATCCGCAACGCGATCGTCTCCTACGGCCTGGGCATCCTCGGCTTCGGTGCCGTGCTCGCGGTCACCGAGCTCGGAGGCCACGCGGTCGACTCGATGGACTTCGGCGCGGTCAACCGCTGGGCGCTGGCGGTCGCGGCCCTCTGCCTGGCCGTCGCCGGAGGATCCGACAACGTCAGCGCCATCTTCCGGCAGTCCATCCTGCAGTCGGCGGTGCCCGACCACCTGCGCGGGCGCACCCAGGGCGTGTTCACCGTCGTGGTGACCGGTGGCCCGCGCCTCGGGCAGATGTTCGCCGGCACGCTCGCGACCGTCACGGCCACCTGGGTGCCGTCCGTCGTGGGTGGGGCGCTCGTCGTGCTCCTCGTCGTCGTCACCGTGGCGAGGGTGCCCTCGTTCCGCGACTACGACGCCCTGGACCCCCAGCCCTGACCGGGCCCGGCCGCCTTGAGTCCCCGGCCTGGGGCCGGATCAGGCGTCGGGGTAGCCCTGGGGGTTGGCCTGCTGCCAGCGCCAGGTGTCGACGCACATGTCGTCGACGGTGCGCGTGGCGGTCCAGCCCAGCTCGGCGTTGGCCTTGCTCGGGTCGGCGAAGGACACGGCGACGTCGCCGGCGCGGCGGGGGACGACGCGGTAGGGCAGCTCGTGGCCGACCGCACGCTCGAAGGCGTGGAGCATCTCGAGCACCGACGTGCCGTGGCCGGTGCCGAGGTTCCAGACGCCGACCGGCTCGTCCATGGTGCCGAGCCTGGCCAGCGCCGCGAGGTGGCCCGCGGCGAGGTCCTCGACGTGGATGTAGTCGCGCTGCCCGGTGCCGTCGGGGGTCGGGTAGTCGTCGCCGTAGACCTGGAGGTACTCGCGGCGGCCGACGGCGACCTGGGCGATGTAGGGCACGAGGTTGTTGGGGATGCCCTGCGGGTCCTCGCCGATGGTGCCCGACGCGTGGGCGCCGACCGGGTTGAAGTAGCGCAGCAGCCCGAACCGCATGGTCGGGTGGGCGGCCGCCACGTCGCGCAGGATCTGCTCCTGCATGACCTTGGTCCAGCCGTACGGGTTGGTGGCCGAGGTCGTGCGGTCCTCGGTGGCAGCCTCCTGGTCGAGGCCGTAGACGGTGGCCGAGGAGGAGAAGACGAGCTTGTCGACGCCGTGGCGGCGCATCGCGCGCACGAGCGAGAAGGTCGAGCCGAGGTTGTTCTCGTAGTACTCGAGCGGCTGCTCGACGCTCTCGCCGACGGCCTTGAGCCCCGCGAAGTGGATGACGGCGTCGATGTCCTCGTGCGCGAAGAGGTGCTCGGTCTTGTCGACGTCGGTCAGGTCGAAGGAGTGGACCGGCAGGTGGGTGCCGGTCAGGGCCTCGAGACGGTTGACGACCGTCGGCTTGCTGTTGGCGAAGTTGTCGACGATGAGCACGTCGTGCCCCGCCGCGACGAGCTGGACCACGGTGTGGGAGCCGATGTAGCCGGCGCCGCCGCTCACGAGTACGCGCATGGCGTCACCCTACCCACGCCACGAGTCGGCCTGCCGACGCCTGCGGTTGCCCGGGTCGCTCAGACGAGGGCGGCTCGAGCCGGCTCAGACGACGGTGAGCCCGGCGATGGCCAGGCCGTAGAGGGAGAGGGGCAGCGCCACGAGGACGGCCGACACGGCATACATGGCGGCGGCGACGACCGCGACGGGGAGGCCCGCGATGTGCTGGGCGTCGAGCAGGCCGATGCGTGCGGTGGCGACGCGCGCGCCGCCCCCCATCCCCATCGAGCCGGCGGGCCCGGACCCGGACCCGGCGGCCATTGCGACGATGGCGCGGCCGGTGCTGACCGGTCCGGCCCGGCGCACGGCGGCGCGGTCGGCGAGGACCTCGATGAGCAGGTGCACCTCGAGCAGGGCGGCGTCGCAGCGCAGGAAGCCGGGCATCGCCTCGTGGACGACGGTGAAGAACTCCATGACGAGGTCGTGCCGAGCGTCCAGGTGCGCGCGCTCGTGGGCGATCACCGCGGAGAGCTCGTCGGGCTGCAGCCGCTCGAGGGTGCCCTGGGTGAGGACGACGCGGCGGCGGACGCCGGGAACGCAGTAGGCCGTCGGGGTGGTGTGCTCGAGCACGCGCACGTGCCGGTCGGGACCCTCGCCCGGGACCCCGAGCAGGTCGACGAGCTCGCGGTGGCGCCGGCGCGCTGCCCTCAGGCTGCGCCCGACCCGGTCCGCCGAGAGCAGCAGTCGCACGGCCACCATGCCGCTGAGGGCGGCGGCGATGGCGAGCACGGGCCACTGCTCCGAGATCCGCATCTGGCGGCCGACGACGGCGGGGATGGCGGCCGGGGCGGCGAGCAGGGCGGCGAGCACGGCGGCGACCGCCGTCGACTGCCAGAGCACGAGGGCCGCCCGTGGGGCGCGCCGCAACGCTGTCGCCCGCGCGAGCGCACGCGGCACCGGCCACGCGAGCAGCGCCGCGAGGACGACGAGGGATGCGACGAGCAGCACGGGATCAGTGTGGAGGGTCGGTGAGGACCGTGGCTGCGGTTGCTAGTCAGCCGGCGAGGTCGGGGCGGCGGGCCTCGAGCTCGGCGAGCGCGGCCTTGAGCTCGTCGATCTCCTCGGGCGTGGACTCGTCGAGGAAGTGCAGCAGCGCGGTGCGTCGCGTGTCGCCCGCGAGCTCGCCGAGCGTGTGGTGCAGCGACTCGGACGTGAGCTCGGCGCGGGTCGAGGCCGCGGTGTAGCGCCAGGCCCGGCCGTCGCGCTCGCGGTTGACCAGATCCTTCTTGGCCATCCGGTCGAGGACGGTCATCAGGGTCGTGTAGGCGAGACCCCGCTCGACGCCGATGGCGTCGTGGACCTCGCGGACGGTGCGGCCCTCGGGGTGGGCGTCGGCGGTCGTCCAGAGCTCTTCCATGACGGCGCGCTCGAGGTCGCCGAGGCGGTTGCGGGGCGTGGGCATGAGGACTCCGATCTACCGACGGGGTGGGCCGTCGTCGTGCGTGTGGTCGTGCTCGTCATCGTCGCTGCGGGAGTCGGCTTCGCGATCCGTCGGTGCGGCGATGGTCGTCAGGGACATCGTGCCCGACGGACGAGCGATCTCCCAGACCCGGTCGAAGAGGTCGGCGCCGTCGTCGCGGTGGGTCACCATGACGATGGTCTGCGCGGACTCGTCCGTGTCCTTGGGCGCGTGCGCGTTCGGCGAGCCGCCGGTGGCTCCTCCATGGCGCGTGAGGTCACGCACGACGGCTCGCGCCGTCGGCGGGTCGAGGTGGGCGACGGGCTCGTCGAGGAGCACGACCGGCCGAGCGCTGACATGGGCCCGCGCGATGCCGAGCCTGGCCCGCTCGCCCCCGGAGAGCCCGCGACCCCCCGCTCCCAGGACGGTGTCCAGGCGGTGGGGGAGAGAGTCGAGCAGGTCGGTGAGCCCGGCCGCCCCGAGGGCGCGCTCGAGCTGGGCGTCGTCGGCCCCGGGACGTGCCAGCGTCAGGTTGCCCCGTAGCGTCGTGGCGAACACGTGGGTCTCGTCGTCGACCACCGCGATGCGGCCGCGGGCCTGCTCGAGCGGCTGGTCGAGCACGTCGGTGCCGCCGAGCCGGTAGCTGCCTCCCGACGGGTCGAGGTGCCGCGCCAGCACGGCGAGGAGCGTCGACTTGCCGCTGCCGTTGGCTCCGGTGATGGCGAGGCGGCTGCCGGCCGGCACGTCGAGGTCGGTGGGCGCGAGGTCGGTGCGCTCGCCGGTCCACGACGCTGTGAGCCCGCGGGTCTCGATGTCGCAGCCGTCCTCGTGACCGCCGGCGTATGCCGGGTGCCCGGCTCTCGCGCTTCCGGTGCCGTCGTGCGGGCGGCCGGGCGCGGACGCCACGGCCGGTGCGAGGTCGAGCAGCGCGGAGAGCCGGTGCTCGCTCCCGCGGGCGCGGGCCAGGGCCCGCATGGCGTCGACCAGCGGGGTGATCGCCTCGGACACCGCGACCGGTGTCAGCAGGAGGAGCGCCTTGACGGGGGGCGACACGGCGAGGTCCTGCGCGATGGACGCCGTCAGGGCGACGGCCGCACCGACGGAGACGAGGAAGAGCGAGGCGGCGGCGGCGCGTCCGGCGCTGATGCGGCGGGTCGCCCGGTCGAGGGTCGCGTGCGCGTCGTCGAGCCAGCCGAGTGCCGTCGTCCAGCCGCCGACGGCCCGCAGCTCGGAGGCCTGGCTCGCCATCAGCTCGCTGACGCGGGTCACCTCGCCGCGGGCGGTGAGCAGGTCGGGCAGCGACCGGGACTCCAGGCGCACCGCCAGCGCGCTGACGAGACACACGACGACGCCGAGCCCGAGCATGGCGAGGCCGACCGGTAGGGCCAGCGCCATGGTGAGGGCGATGACGATGCCGCCCGCGATGGCGGTCGAGATCACCGGGACGGTGACCCGGACCTGCGCGTCGACCACGTCGGTGAGGTCGTCGACGACGCCGGTCAGCACGTCGGAGCGGCGACGCCGCCCCAGCCGCGCCGGCGTGAGGGGGACGAGCGCCTCGTAGGCCGACGTCCGCCGCTCGGCGAGCATCGCCAAGGCCGCGTCGTGGCTGGTGAGCCGCTCCCAGTAGCGGAAGACGGGCCGGGCGATGCCGAAGGTGCGCACGGCGACGATCGCCGTCAGGAGGGTGAGGATCACCGGGCGCTCGGCCGCCCGGACGATGAGCCAGCCGGAGGTCGCGGTCAGGGCCATGCCCGCCGCGGTCGCGACGCCGCCGAGCAGCCCCCCGCGGACGGTGCCGGCCGAGGGCCACCAGACCCGCCGCGACGAGACCCCGGTTCGAGGTGATGGCGAGGTGGGCTCCGGGCGCGGCATCACCTCGAACGGGGATCCCTCGGGGCCCGCGTCGATCGGGCGGCGGGGCTCGGTCGCGGCGATGGCGAGGCGGTGGTCGGCGTGGGGGAGCAGCTCGTCCCGGTGGGTCACGGCGATGACGACGCGCCTCTCCGCGAGCTCGGCGACGAGCGCGGCGACCTGCTCGGCGCCCGCCGGGTCGAGGTGCGCGGTGGGCTCGTCGAGGAGCAGGACGGTCTCGGGGGAGAGCCAGGCGCGGGCGAGGGCGAGCCGCTGGCGCTGGCCGGCGGACAGGCCGAAGCCGTCGTCGCCGAGGTCGGCGGACAGCCCGCCGGGCAGGGCCGCGACGACGCCGTCGACCTCGACGGCCCGCAGCGCCTCCCACAGCTGGTCGTCGGTCGCCGGGTGGCCGATGGTCAGGGCAGCGCGCACCGACCCGGTCGCAAGGAAGGGTCGCTGCGTCACGTAGTGCGAAGCCGGCGCCTGCACGGTGCCCGAGGTCGGGCGCCGCAGCCCGGCGACGAGGTCGAGCAGCGTCGACTTGCCGACTCCCGACGGACCGGTCACCACGGTGAGCCCGGGCCCCGCCACGAGGTGGAGGTCACGGATGACGGGAGCGGGCGACCCGGCATACGCGTAGGTCACGCCGGTGAGCCGCACCTCGCCGACCCGGCCACCAGCTTGCGCCGGGGGAGCGGTCATCGGCGGCACGGCGGTCGGCTCGAGCTGGGCGAGGATCGCGTCGAGGGCAACCGCGCCGTCGGCGGCGGCGTGGTACTCGGCGCCGACCCGGCGCACCGGCCAGTACGCCTCGGGCGCGAGCAGGATCGCGACGAGGCCGGGTCCGAGCGCCATGGAGCCCGTCGAGAGCCGCAGGCCGACGGTGACGGCCACGATGGCGACCGACATCGTCGCCAGCAGCTCCAGCGCGGCGGACGACAGGAACGCGACCCGCAGCGTCTCCATCGTGGCGCGGCGGTGCCGGTCGCTGACCTCGCGCACCGTCGCGGCCTGGCGGCGGGCGCGGCCGTAGGTCACGAGAGTCGGCAGGCCCCGGACGACGTCGAGGAAGTGCCCCGACAGGGCAGCCAGCGCCGCCCAGCGGCGCTCGGTCGAGGCGGCCGTGGCCTTGCCGATGAGCGCGGCGAAGACCGGCAGCAGCGGCACGGTCAGCACGACGACGAGGGCGCTCGGCCAGTCGACGACGACGAGGGTCGCGATCGCGAGCGCCGGCACGACGGCCGCGGTGACGAGCGTCGGCAGGTAGCGGGCGGCATACGGCTCGACGGCAGCCGTGCCCGCGGTGGCGAGGGAGACGGCGGCGCCCGGCTCGAGGCGGTGGTCCGCCTCGAGAGTGCCCCAGCGCTGCAGCAGCGCCGCGCGGAGCGCCGAGGACACGGACACCCCGGCCCACGCTGCGACCCGCTCGGTGACGGCGGCGAGCACCGCGCGGACCGCGAAGAGGGCGAGCAGCCAGGCGACCGCGGTGCCGAGGCCCGAGCCGTCGACGACCGCGACGACGACCGCGGACAGCGCGAACGCGGAGGCGATCGTGGCGGCACCGGTCGCGATCCCGGTCGCGGCGAGGACGGCGACCGGCCTCCGGGCGGCAGGCACCGCCCGGAGGAGTCGGGGGTCGAAGGGCTTCACGTGGGCCTCAGTGCGAGACGGTCTCGAGCGGGGCGTCCTCGGGGATGTGCTTGACGGTCAGGCGCTTGCGGAAGACCCAGTACGTCCAGCCCTGGTAGACCAGCACGATCGGCGTGAAGACCAGCGCGACGATCGTCATGATCTTGAGGGTGTAGTCGGTGCTCGAGGCGTTGTGGACGGTGAGGTTCCACGCCGGGTTCGTCGAGCTCGGCATGACGTTGGGGAAGAGCACGATGAAGTACGTCGCGACGGCCATGGCGATGGTGACGGCCGTCCCGACGAACGCCCGGCCCTCACGGCCGGCCCGGTTGGCGGCGAGGGCGCCGAGGAGCGCGACCGCAGCGACGACGGTCGTGACCCACGAGGCGAGCTTGCCGTCGGTGAGGCCGATCCAGAGCAGCAGTGCCACGGCGAGGACCGCCGCGACGACGCCCACCCGCTCGGCGATCTGGCGTGCCTCGAGGCGGATCTGGCCGTCCGTCTTGAGCGCCACGAAGATCGCGCCGTGGGTGAGGAACAGCGCCACGAAGACGAGGCCGCCGAGCAGGCCGGCCGGGTTGAGCAGGGTGAGGAGGTTGCCGGTGTACTCCTTGGCCGCGTTGATCGGCACGCCGCGCACGATGTTCGTCAGCGCGACGCCCCAGAGGAGCGCGGGCACGAGCGACCCCCAGAAGATCGCCCGGTCCCAGCGCGCCTTCCACTGCGCCTCGGGCCGCTTGTGGCGGTACTCGAAGCCGAGGTTGCGCACGATGAGGGCGACGAGGATGAGCAGCAGCGGCAGGTAGAAGCCGCTGAACAGCGTCGCGTACCAGTGCGGGAACGCCGCGAAGGTGGCACCGCCCGCGGTCAGCACCCACACCTCGTTGCCGTCCCAGACCGGACCGATGGTGTTGAGCAGGACGCGCCGGCGCTTCTCCGCGTCGACGGCGTCGGCCGCGTAGCGCTTGCCGCCGAGGACCGGCAGGAGCATCCCCACGCCGAAGTCGAAGCCCTCGAGCACGAGGTAGCCCGTCCAGAGCACACCGAGGACGATGAACCAGAAGGTTGCGAGATCCATTGCAGCCCAGTCCTTCTCAGTAGGCGAAGACGAGGGGCGCGTCCTCGTCCCGGTCGGCGGGGTCCTGCGGCTGCTCGAAGGGCTCGGCGCCCTTGCGGACGTAGTGCAGGAAGAGCTTGACCTCGACCACGGCCAGCGCGCCGTAGAGGAGCGTGAAGACGACCATCGAGGTGATGACCTCACCCGTCGAGACGCTCGGCGAGACGCCGTGGGCGGTCGTCATGAGCCCGAAGACGATCCACGGCTGCCGGCCCACCTCGGTGAAGATCCAGGCGAAGCTGTTGGCGAAGACGGGGAGGAGCGGAGCGGCCACGGCGGCATACGTCAGCCAGCGCGCGGTCGGGGTCGCGCCCTTGCGGGTCAGCCACAGCACCGCGAGCGCGATGAGCGCCGTCGCGATCCCGAGACCGATCATGAGGCGGAAGGTCCAGTACGTCGTCGGGATGTTGGGCACGTACCCCGTCGCCGTGTCGGCGACGAGCCTGTTGCCGCTGGCGCCGTAGGTCCGGGCGTACTGCGCCTTGAGCTCGTTGATGCCCTGGACGGCACCGTCGAACCTGCCGGTCGCGAGGTAGCTGAGCAGACCGGGGATCTCGATGATCGTCTTGGCGTGCGAGCCGTCGAGCGAGCCGACGGTCAGCACCGAGAACGGTGCTCCCCGGCCGGCGGGCACCGAGTCGTAGAGCGCCTCGGCGGCAGCCATCTTCATGGGTTGCACCTCGGTCATGATCTTGCCCTGCCTGTCGCCGCTGACGACGACCCCGACGGCCGCGACGAGGGCGAGGACGGCGCCGATGCGCGTGGCCCTGCGGTACATGGCGGCGTCGGTGCCGGCGACGTCGTGCGCGTCGCGGTGCGCACGCTTCGCCTCGCGGCGCATGAGCCACAGGGCGACGCCCATGACGACGCCGCCGCCGGTCATGTAGGCGGAGAAGATGACGTGCGGGAAGGTGACGAGCTGCACCTTGTTGGTCAGCACGGCGAAGAAGTCGGTCAGCTCCGCGCGCCCGCTCACCGGGTTGAACCGGTAGCCGACGGGATGCTGCATGAACGAGTTCGCCGTGAGGATGAAGTACGACGACAGCACCGTCCCGATGTGGACGGCCCATATCGTCGCGGCGTGCAGCTTCTCGGGCAGGCGGCCCCAGCCGAAGATCCACAGGCCGAGGAACGTCGACTCGAGGAAGAAGGCGAGCAGCGCCTCCATCGCCAGCGGGGCGCCGAAGATGTCACCGACGAAGCGCGAGTAGTCGCTCCAGTTCATCCCGAACTGGAACTCCTGCACGATCCCCGTCACGAGCCCGAGGGCGAAGTTGATGAGGAAGAGCCTGCCGAAGAACTTCGCCAGCCTCATCCACTGCGGGTGGTGCGTGCGCACCCATGCGGTGTGGAAGACGGCGACGACGAAGGACATGCCGATCGTGATCGGCACGAAGAGGAAGTGGTACACCGTGGTGATGGCGAACTGCCACCGTGCCAGGTCCGTTGCATCCATGGGGGCTCCGGGGGGATCGCGCCAAAACTACTCTACGTAGTAGATGCTAGCGGGTGGTGGATCGGCGTGTGGCCCGGTGTCGAAGTTTCGGGGGTGACGCCGGTCGCCCGTCGGTGTGTCCCGTTCGTCTCCTGCGAATGCGGGCGAGTGGGGTTGCGAGCGAAGGCAACGCCGTTCGCCGGGAACCGGACGTTGACAACCGGCTCGGTGACTGCCTTACTCACCCCCGTGACCCACCTCGACGTCGTCGTCGACCACACCTCGCCCCAGGCCCCGTTCGAGCAGGTGCGCAGCCAGGTCGAAGGCCTCATCCGAGGCGGTCGGCTCGCGCCCGGCGACCGGCTGCCAACCGTCCGCGCCCTCGCTGCCGAGCTCGGCCTCGCTGCCAACACGGTGGCGCGCGCCTACAAGGAGCTCGAGTCGGCGGGACTCGTCCAGACCCGCAGCCGCGCGGGGACCGTGGTGGCCTCGGGCGAGCACGCCGCCGCAGCGGCACTCGCTGCCCTCGCGGCCCGCTATGTGGCGGCCGCCCGTCAGGCCGGGGTGGGCGACGCCGACGCCCTCGAGACCGTACGCCGGGCCCAGAGCTCCTGAGGCGGCGCCGATGACGTATGCCGTCCGCCCGGGTCGGCTGGGTCGCGTGCACTTCTCGGGGTCAGGGCACCGACTGGTGCACACAGGGGCGGACCCGCGGGGGGTGCTCAGAGAGTCGACCGGCGTCAGGCGGTGGGGGTCAGGCGGGCGACCGCGATCGTGCGCCCCGCCTTCCTCTCGTAGTCGGCGAAGAAGGGCAGCGTTGCCACGATGACGTCGTTCCAGGCGGCGTCGCGCTCGGCGCCTCGGAGCACCTCGACCGACGCGGTTCGGCGGGTGGGGCCGACCTGGACCGCCGCGGTGGGCGAGGCCCGGAGGTTGCGGATCCACTGCGGCTCGCTGGGCCGCCCGCCCGCGGACGCGGCGACGTAGTAGGCGCCGTCGCGCTCGACGTAGCCGACCGGAACGGTGTGGGGATTGCCCGTGTGCCGCCCCGGAACGGTGAGCAGCAGCACCTTGGTCCCTTGGCGGGCCGTGCCGCCGACCCGACCGGCGGTGCGTCGATAGAGCCACACCGCCACCCTGTTGCCGACTCCCCACAGCCGATCCGTCATCGAGGCCATCGCCGTACCTACTCCCTGCGTCGGAGGTCCTCACCGGGTCCTGCGTCGAGTCAAGCACCGGCCGTCCCGGGAGATGCGCCGAACCGGCTCGCCACTCACCCCGTGGGGCGCTCGTCGACGATGCGGCGCGCCTTGCCGATCGACCGCTCGATGGAGCCGGGGTCGCGCACCTCGACGCGGCACGTCGTGCCGATGTGCGTCTTGATCGCGTGCTGCAGGGTGCGCGCGATGTCGTCCGCGGCGCCCGGCTCCAGACGCGACAGCGGCTCGACGAGTACGGTCAGCTCGACCATGCGTCCGGGCTGCGTGAGCACGCACTGGAAGTAGGGCGACAGGCGCGGCTCGGCGAGCACGTCCTCCTCGATCTGCGTCGGGAAGACGTTGACGCCGCGGATGATCATCATGTCGTCGGTGCGGCCGGTGATCTTCTGCATGCGCCGCATCGACGGGACAGCGGTGCCGGGCAGCAGGCGCGTCAGGTCGCGGGTGCGGTAGCGGATGACCGGCATGGCCTCCTTGGTCAGCGAGGTGAGGACGAGCTCGCCGACCTCACCGTCGGGGAGCACCTCCTCGGTGACCGGGTCGATGACCTCGGGGAAGAAGTGGTCCTCCCACAGGTGCAGGCCGTCCTTGGTCGTCGCGGCCTCCTGCGCAACGCCCGGACCCATGACCTCCGAGAGGCCGTAGATGTCGACGGCGTCCATGCCGGTGCGGCGCTCGATCTCCTGGCGCATCGACTCGGTCCACGGCTCGGCGCCGAAGATGCCGACCTGCAGGCTCGTCCCGGCCGGGTCGATGCCCTCGCGCTCCATCTGGTCGAGCAGGCTGAGGAAGTAGCTGGGCGTCACCATGATGACGCGCGGGCCGAAGTCCTCGATGAGCTGCACCTGGCGCTCGGTCATGCCGCCGCTCACCGGCACGACCGTCGCGCCGAGCCGTTCGACGCCGTAGTGCGCGCCGAGCCCGCCGGTGAACAGGCCGTAGCCGTAGGCGACGTGGACGATGTCGCCCGGGCGGCCGCCGGCGAGGCGGATCGAGCGGGCCATCAGGTCGGCCCACGTGTCGATGTCGCGCTTGGTGTAGCCGACCACGGTGGGACGACCGGTGGTCCCGGAGCTGGCGTGCACGCGTACGACCTGCTCGCGGGGGACCGCGAACATCCCGAACGGGTAGTTGGCCCGCAGGTCCGCCTTGGTCGTGAACGGCAGACGGCTGACGTCGTCGAGCGACCGGAGGTCGTCGGGGTGGGCTCCCATGGCCTCGAACGCCGCCCGGTAGTGCGGCACGTTGTCGTATGCCGCGTGCACCGTCCGCTGGAGCCGCTCGAGCTGGGTGGCCCGCAGCTCGTCGAGCCCGACGCTCGGGATCTCGTGGTCGGGCCGTCCGGGGCGGGGTGACTCCGTCGTCATGGGCCCCATTGTGCCCACACTCGTCCCGGCGAACCGGGTGCCCTCCCGAACGCCGGGTGGGCACCTTCCCCGGGGGAGAAGGTGCCCACTCGACGTGGTGGCGACGCTCAGGCGTCGGGCGCTCCCGCGTTCGCGGCGCTGGAAGCGTCGGAGGCGTCGGAGGCGGCCTCCTGGTCCTCGGTGCGCATCCGCTGGAGGAACGACCTCGTCCGCTCGTGCTTCGGGTTGACGATGACGTCGCGCGGCTTGCCCTCCTCGACGACGACCCCGCCGTCCATGAAGACGACGTGGTCGGCGACGTCGCGCGCGAAGCCCATCTCGTGCGTCACGACGATCATCGTCATTCCCTGCCGGGCCAGCTCGCGCATGACCCGGAGCACCTCACCGACGAGCTCGGGGTCGAGAGCCGAGGTCGGCTCGTCGAAGAGCATCAGCTTCGGGTCCATCGCCAGCGCGCGAGCGATCGCGACCCGCTGCTGCTGGCCGCCGGAGAGCTGGGCCGGGTAGGAGTCCGGCTTGTCGCCGAGACCCACCTGGTCGAGCAGCTCCCGGGCGCGGGTCCTGGCCTCCTTCTTGCCGACGCCCTTGACCTGGATCGGGGCCTCCACGACGTTCTCGAGCGCCGTCATGTGCGGGAAGAGGTTGAAGCGCTGGAACACCATGCCGATGTCACGGCGTTGGGTGGCGACCTGCTTGTCGGTGAGGTGGTGCAGGTGGCCGCCCTGCTCACGGAAGCCGACGAGGTCGCCGTCGACCCAGATGCGGCCGCCGTCGATCTCCTCGAGCTGGTTGATGCAGCGCAGGAAGGTCGTCTTGCCCGAGCCCGAGGGGCCGAGCAGCACGACGACCTCGCCGCGGTGCACGTCGAGGTCGATGCCCTTGAGCACCTCGTTGCCGTGGAAGCTCTTCATGACGTTGACCGCCCGGACGAGCGGCTGGTCCTCGCCGGTGCGCGAGCGCGCGTGCGGCTGCGGCGATGCGGCTGGCTGGTTGGTGGTGGTGGTCTCTGACATCAGGCGCCTCCTGCCCCGGCCGGCCGTGCGAACCGCTTGTTGCTCGGGGTGCCGAAGCCGCGCCCGAACCGCCTCTCGAGGAAGTACTGCCCAACCATGAGGACCGACCCGACGATGAGGTACCACGCTGTGACTGCGACGAACGCCGGCATGATGAGCAGCGTCCGGGTGCCGATGGCGCTGGTCTGGTAGAAGAGCTCGGTGATGACCGGGATCGCCGAGAGCAGCGAGGTGTCCTTGACCATCGCGATGGTCTCGTTGCCGGTCGGCGGCACGATGACGCGCATCGCCTGCGGCAGCACGATCCGGCGCATGGCCTTGCCGCGGTCCATGCCCAGGGCCGCGGCCGCCTCGGCCTGGCCCTTGTCGACCGACAGGATGCCGGCGCGGGCGATCTCGGCCATGTAGGCCGCCTCGGAGAGGCCCAGGCCGATGATGCCGGCGATCAGCGTGCTCGAGAACTGGTTGACGTTGAGCGTGAAGAACGTGAAGTTGCTCGGGAGCCCCAGGAACGAGGCGAGCTGGTGCCCGAACGGCACGCCGAAGTCGAGCGAGCTGTAGAGGTAGCCCACGCCGCTGCCCATCATCGCCAGCAGCACCAGGCGCGGGATCCCGCGGAAGAACCACGTGTAGACGAACGAGACGCCGCGCAGGACGGGGTTGTGGCTCAGGCGCAGGACGGCGATGAGGATGCCACCGACGATGCCGATGAGCATCGAGCCGACGGTGCCGATGATGGTCCCCTTCCACAGGCCCTCGATCACCGGCGTCTGCTGCATGATCTCGAGCGCCTTGGGGAAGTTCCAGCGCTCGTTGGTCAGGAACGAGTTGACCATCATGCCGATGAGCACGACGATCACGGCGAGGGCGACCCACCGTCCGGGGTGCCGGACGGGTCGCGCGTCGATGAGACCCGGCCGGTCGGTGGTCGTGCCGGACGGTGTGCCTGTCTTCTCGGTGGTGCCGGTCATGGGATGACTCACGGGTTCACGGCGAAGTTGTCGATGGCGCCCTTCTCGACCGCGTACTTCTTCAGCGCCGCGTCGTAGGTGCCGTCGGCCTTGGTGGCCTTGAGTGCCTCGACGAGGAGCTTGGCGAAGTCGGTCTGGTCCTTGGGCACGACGTAGCCGTAGGGGGCGGAGTCGTAGATGTCGCCGAGCGGCTCGAGCTGGCCCGTCTGCTTGACGGCGTAGAGGCCGACCGGCGAGTCGGCGAGCATCGCGACGGTCTTGCCGCTGACGACGTCCGAGGTGACCTGGTCCTGGCCCTTCTGGATGACCATGGTGATCGCGGGCTTGCCGGCGTCGGTGCACTTCTTGCTGCGGGCCGCGAGGTCGTCGGCCTGGACGGTGCCCTTCTGGGCGCCGACCGCCTTGCCGCAGACGTCGTCCATGGTGATCTTCTGGGGGTTGCCCTTGGGGACGACCCACAGCGTGCCGGCCTTGTAGTAGCTCACCATGTTGACCTGCTTCTTGCGGTCGGGGTTGATGGTGAAGCTCGAGACGCCCATGTCGTACTTGCCGCCCGTGACGCCGAGGATGATCGTGTCGAAGCCCGCCGGCTGCCACTCCGTCTTGAGGCCGAGCTTGGCCGCGACGGCGTTGAAGAGGTCGACGTCGAAGCCCTGGACGGTCTTGCCGTCGCTGGCCAGCATCTCGTTGGGCGCGTACGTCGGGTCGGTGCCGATGATGATCTTCCCGGCGGACTTCAGCTTGGCCGGGACCTTCGCGGCCAGGGCCTGGTCGACGGCGCCGACGGCAGCGGTTCCCGATGCGGCGGGCGCGCCGCCTGCTCCGGGAGAGTTGTTGGACAGCGAGTTCGAGCCACACGCGGACAGCGCGAGGCCCGCGACGGCGAAGCCGGTGGCGGCGATGAGGGACATGCGACGCATGAGAGGTCCTTCCAGGACGAACGCGGTGTGCGAACTCGGTGTTCAGTCATCGGGCGCGATGGTGCGCCTTTGATTGAAGATCCTTCCACCTTTCCCTGAGCCTTCCCACGGATGCGACCGAACCGTTAGCCGATAACCGACCGGCACTCCGGGAAAGGGTCGAGGGTGCTTTGAGATCTGCGCCCTGCGAGGCGCTGCGACGGGCCGCGACCGGCGGTGTGCAGCATCGGAGGGACTCTCCGCTAGACTGGTGGCAGCGGCCCGCCCAGTTCTGCCTCGGGCCGCCTCTTCTTGGTCGGGCGCAGCTGCGCCGGCCCCGTCGATTCGCTCTTGCGCCGCGACCCCTCATCGCCGAGGTTCCTCGCGCCGGGCAGAACGACCTCTTCCACGTTTTGGAGTGCCCACCTGTGTCCACTGACACGAACTTCGCCGTTCTCGGCGTGCCCACCAGCCTCGTCTCGATCCTCGACGACCTCGGCATCACCACCCCGACGCCCATCCAGGCCGCGACGCTGCCCGACTCGATGGCCGGCCGTGACGTCCTCGGCCGCGGGCGCACCGGCTCCGGCAAGACGTATGCGTTCCTGCTGCCGCTGCTGACCCGCCTGTCCCAGTCCGGCCGACGTCGCCAGCCGCGCCGTCCGCGCGCCCTGATCCTCGCGCCGACGCGCGAGCTCGCGACGCAGATCGACACGGCGATGGCGCCCCTCGCGAAACCGCTCGGCCTCACCTCGCAGACCATCTTCGGTGGGGTCGGCCAGAACCCGCAGGTCCAGGGCCTGCGCGCTGGCGTCGACGTGGTCGTCGCCTGCCCCGGTCGCCTCGAGGACCTCATGCAGCAGGGCCACGTGTCCCTCGACGACGTCGAGATCACCATTCTCGACGAGGCCGACCACATGGCCGACCTCGGCTTCCTCCCGGGCGTCCGGCGGATCATGGACAAGACGCCGCGCGACGGCCAGCGGCTGCTCTTCTCCGCGACGCTCGACGGTGCGATCAACGTGCTGGTCAAGCGATTCCTCACCAATCCCGTGACGCACGAGGCCGACTCGGCGCAGTCGCCCGTCTCGACGATGAGCCACCACGTGCTCCACGTCGACAGCGGCTCGCACCTGCCGGTCATCCTCGACCTCACCGCGGCCCCCGGTCGCAAGGTCGTGTTCACGCGCACCAAGCACCGGGCCAAGAAGCTCGCCAAGCAGCTCAACGCCTCGGGGGTTCCGGCCGTCGAGTTGCATGGCAACCTCAGCCAGGGTGCCCGCACGCGCAACATGGACGACTTCCACTCCGGCCGCGCCCAGACGCTGGTCGCGACCGACATCGCGGCCCGCGGCATCCACGTCGACGACGTCGCCCTCGTGATCCACGCGGACCCGCCCGTCGAGCACAAGGCGTACCTGCACCGCTCCGGGCGCACGGCGCGTGCCGGCAACGACGGCACCGTCGTCACGATGATGCTCGACGACCAGGTGCGCGACGTGCGCGACCTGACCCGCAAGGCGGGCATCAAGCCGACGACCACCCGCGTCCAGCTCGGGCACCCGCTGCTGAGCGAGCTCGCCCCCGGTGAGCGGTCGTATGCCGGTGGCCTCGTCCGCGAGGAGGCTCCCCGCGGCGGCGGATCCGGCGGCACATCCGGCAGTGGCTCGGGCGGCGGCTCCGGCCGCGGTCGTGGCCGCGGCGGCAACGCCGGTTCCGGCGGCGGCCGTGGCGCCGTCGGCGGACGCCAGCCGGGCGAGCACGGTCGTGGCCCGAGCGAGGGAGGCCGTGGCCGCGGCCGCGGCGACCACGGGTCCGACGCGCAGGGCGGTGGCGCTCGCGGTGCCGGCCGCTCCGGCGGTCGTGGCGCAGGTCGTGGGCGCGGCGGCGAGGGCCAGTCGGCCGGTCGCCGTTCCGGTGGCGCCGGCACCTCCGACGGCTCTGGCCGTCGTGGTGGCTCGGCGACCGTCTACTCCACGAGCAGCGGCGGCAGCGCGGCGGCGTTCTCCGCCGGCACGCGAGCCGGCAGCCGCCGCTCCCGCTGACCCCGACTCAACCGTCGAGAGGCCAAAGTCTGCGGGTCCTCAACCGTCGAGAGGCCAAAGTTCTTCGCAAACTTTGGCCTCTCGACGTTGCTGCACCCGCAAAGTCTGGCCACTCGACGGTTGGGGGGAGTCGCGCGTTGGCCCTTCGACGGGTGCAGACGGGGGCAGTCAGGGGCGCGAGACGGCGAGCGTGCGGCTGCGGCCGCGGAACTCGGCGATGATCTGGCCGTCGGACTCCCGCTTCACCGTGACGTCGGTGATGCCGCTGCGGCCGAATGCGGAGCGGACCTGCCCCTCGGCGACCAGCACGTCACCGAGACGCCCCGGTGCGGTGAACGAGATGTCCGCCCCGGCCGCCACCGTGAGGCGCCCCCGCGAGTTGCAGGCGAGCGCGAAGCACGAGTCGGCCAGGGTGAAGATGTAGCCCCCGTGGCAGATGGCGTGCCCGTTGACCATGTCGTCACGGATCGTCATGCGGACGACGGCACGGTCCTGCTCGACGGCGACGGCCTCCATGCCGAGCCGGCGCGACGCCTCGTCGTCGGCCCACATCTGTCGGGCGAAGGCGACGCCGGCCTGGGCCTCGCTCACGTGAGGCTCCCGTCTGTCAGAGCCGGGCTCGGCCGGTAGCGGCCGCCCGGATAGGCGCGGTCTAGCTCGGCGATCCACTTCGCCACGACGTCGAACCCGAGCTCGCGCCCCCACGCGATCGGCCCCTTGGGGTAGCGCGTGCCGAGCTGCATCGCGGTGTCGACGTCGTTGGCGCTCGCCTCGCCGCGTGCCACGAGGTCGACGGCCTCGTTGACGAGCATCGCCAGCGTCCGGGCCAGCGGGTCGGTGGCGACCGGTCCGCCGACGAGGCGCTCGGCGAGCTCGAGGTCGGGATCGGCGCCCTCGATCGAGCCGTCGGCGGCATACGCGTAGACGCCACGCCCCGACTTGCGCCCGAGGCGGCCTGCCTCCACCAGCTCATGCTGGAAGGTCGTGGGCGCGTAGCGCTCGTCGCGCCCGGTCTGCTCCCACACCGACGTGCCGACGGCGAGGTTGACGTCCTGGCCGATGAAGTCGGTGAGCTCGAGCGGACCCATCGGGAAGCCGCCGCGCTCGCGGAGGATCCAGTCGACCGTGGCGGGGTCGGCGATCCCGCTCTCGACGATGCGCTGGGCCTCGCCGTAGAACGGGCGGGCCACCCGGTTGACGATGAAGCCCGGCGTCGAGCTGCAGCGGACCGGGGTCTTGCCCCACGCGGCGACGAGGGCCGCAGCGTGCTCCACGTAGGCGGGCGCCGTCCGCTCGCCGTGGACGACCTCGACGAGCGCCATGACGGGGGGCGGGTTGAAGAAGTGCAGCCCGAGCACGCGCTCCGGATCGGCCACCTCGTCCGCGATCTCGTCGATGTCGATGCTGGAGGTGTTCGTCGCCAGCACCGTCGTCGAGGGCTGCAGGTCGCCCAGCTCGGCGAAGATGCGCCGCTTGAGGTCGCGGTCCTCGGGCACGGCCTCGATGACCAGTCCGCAGTTGGGCAGGTCGTCGAGCGACTCGGCGCCGGTGAGCCGGGCCAGCACCGCTGTGGCCTGGTCGGCCGGCATGCGCCCCTTGTCGACGAGGCGAGAGAGCGCGTTGCCGATCCGCTCGACGGCGCTCGCCGCAGCGCCCGGCACCACGTCCACGAGGGTCACCGCGTGTCCAGCAGTCGCCGCGACCTGGGCGATGCCCGCTCCCATGGCCCCGGCCCCGATGACGCCGACGGGCCCGAAGGCGGATGCTGCGCGCACTGCCTCGACGTGCCCGGCCGCGTCCTCGTCGGTGCGGTCGGCGGCTCCTGGCCGGTCGGGTTCCCTGACGTCCGTGTCCATGCCCGCCATCCTGCCTGCTGCCCCGCCGCGGGTGCGCGGAGGGCGCGCGCGGAGCCTGCCCGACGGCATACGGAAGCGGCGGCCCCCGGAGCTAGCATCATCGCGTGACTGCACCGGCAACGACGCCCACCCACCCCCTGCTCGACGCGCACGCGGGAGTCCTCGGCGAGATCCGTCAGGCCCTGGCGAGCCGCTCCTGGTACTCCCGCTACCCCGAGTCGCCGAGCCCCCGCGTCTACGGCGAGACGGCCGCCGCCGAGGGACTGACGGCGCACGAGGCGCACCTCGGGAGGGCGTATGCCGCCCTGTCGAGCCAGCCGACCGACGGCACCTTCGTCGGGAGCGAGGTCTCGCCCTACGGCCCGGAGCTCGGCGTCACCTACCCGGAGCTCGACCTCGACGCCGGTCTCGCAGCCGCCCGCGCGGCGATGCCGGCGTGGCGCGACGCGGGTCCGCAGGTGCGCGCCGCGGTCTGCGTCGAGATCGTCGACCGCATCAACCAGCGCAGCTTCGAGCTGGCCAACGCTGTCATGCACACCTCCGGGCAGCCCTTCGTCATGTCGTTCCAGGCAGGCGGGCCGCACGCGCAGGACCGCGCCATCGAGGCGGTTGCGGCCGGGCTCGTCGAGCAGGAGCGCGTGCCCGCATCGGTGCTCTGGGAGAAGCCGGGCCGGGACCGCGAGGGCAACCCGGCTCCGACCCGGATGCAGAAGGACTACCGGATCATCCCGCGTGGCGTGGCCCTCGTCATCGGCTGCAACACCTTTCCGACGTGGAACGCCTACCCCGGCATCTTCGCCTCGCTCGTCACGGGCAACCCGGTCGTCGTGAAGCCGCACCCCCGAGCCGTGCTGCCGCTCGCGATCTCGGTCGAGATCGCTCGTGAGGTGGTCGCCGAGGCGGGCTTCGACCCGGCCCTCGTCCAGCTCGCCGCCGAGGCCGACGGCCAGGGACTGGCCAAGACGCTCGCCGAGCGCGACGAGGTCGCCATCATCGACTACACCGGCGGGCCGGCCTTCGGCGCGTGGCTCGAGGAGTCGGCCGCTGCGCACGGCAAGCTCGTCTACACCGAGAAGGCCGGTCTCAACTCGGTCGTCGTCGACTCGACGGACGACCTCAGGGGCATGCTGGGCAACCTCGCCTTCAGCCTCACCCTCTACTCGGGCCAGATGTGCACCGCCCCGCAGAACCTCTACGTGCCCGCAGGCGGCATCGACACCGACGAGGGGCACCTGTCCTTCGAGGAGGTCGGCGACCGGCTCGCGGCGGCGGTGGGCCGCCTGACGGGTGACGACGCCAAGGCCGTCGAGCTGCTCGGTGCCACGGTCAACGACCAGGTGCGCGGGAATGCCGACTCGCTCTCCGCCATCGCCGCCGACGCAGACGGCCGAGTGGTCCTGGACTCGCGCCGGCTCACCCACCCGACGTGGGCCGACGCGGTCGTGCGCGCGCCCGGCCTCGTCGCCGTCGACGTCGCCCGTGAGGACGTCTACACCCAGGAGTGCTTCGGCCCGGTCGGCTTCCTCATCAGGACGGCCTCGACCGAGCAGTCCCTCGCCCAGCTGGCCGACACGGTTCGTGAGCACGGCGCCATGACGGCTGCCGTCTACTCCACGAGCGAGGCGGTGCTCGAGGCGGCGCGGGAGGCCGCGGCCGAGGGTGGCGTCGCGCTGTCCGAGAACCTCACCGGCCAGGTCTTCGTCAACCAGACGGCCGCGTTCTCCGACTTCCACGGCACCGGTGCCAACCCGGCCGCCAACGCCGCCTACACCGACGCCGCCTTCGTCGCGAACCGCTTCCGCGTCATCACCTCGCGCCGCCACGTGTGAGTCGGGGGATGGAGGCTGCTCCCGTGTCGGTGGACCGGGCAACGCTGCAGCGCAAGGTCGTCCGGACCCTGGTCTTCTCGCAGATCCTCGGCGGGGTCGGCATGGCGAGCGGCATCGCCGTCGGTGCCCTGCTCGCTGAGGAGCTGAGCGGCACGGAGGCGCTCGCGGGCGTCGGCACCACGTCCCAGGTGCTCGGCACCGCGCTGCTGACGATCCCTGTGGCGCGGGCGACGGCGGCGCGAGGCCGCCGGGTCGGCTTGAGATGGGGTCTGTCGGTGGCGTTCGTCGGGGCCGCGCTGGTGCTCGCCGCGGCCGTCCTCACGTCGTTCCCCCTCTTCGTCGTCGGGATGTTCCTCTTCGGCGGGGGAACGACCGCCAACAACCAGACGAGATATGCCGCCGCCGACCTCGCCAGCCCCGCCCACCGTGGCCGTGACCTGTCGGTGGTCGTGTGGGCCACGACCATCGGCTCCGTGGCCGGGCCGAACCTCGTGGGTCCGGGCAAGGCACTGGCGCAGGCTCTCGGCCTGCCCGACCTGGCGGGCACGTTCGTCTTCTCGCTCGCCGGCTTCGTGCTCGCCTGGCTCGTCATCAACTGGCGGCTGCGGCCGGACCCGCTGCTCACGGCCCGGGAGCTCGACACGGCCGAGCGCAACGCTCGTAGGGAACCGGTGGGCGGCGACTCGCCGAGCAGACCGGTGGGAGAGGCCGGCTCGGACCCGGCATCCGGCGGGGTCGAGGACGATCCGAACCACGACGGCTCCATGCGGCGGGGCCTCGCGGTGGTGCGGGCCAACCCCGCTGCGCTCCGGGCGATGCTCGTCATGGCCTTCGGCCACCTGGTGATGGTCAGCGTCATGGTCATGACGCCGATCCACATGAAGCACGGTCACGCCGAGCTCGAGGTGATCGGCTTCGTCATATCGGTGCACATCCTCGGCATGTTCGCGCTCTCGCCGCTTGTCGGCATCGCGGTGGACCGCTGGGGTGCGCCCAAGGTCGCGATCGTGGGCGGAGGCGTGCTCACCCTGGCGTCGCTGCTCGCCTCGCGGTCGCAGGCCGGGTGGTCCGGGCTGCTGCTCGTCGCGCTCTTCCTGCTCGGCGTGGGCTGGTCGTGCACGCTCGTCTCCGGCTCGACGCTGCTCACGTCGGTGGTGACCACCGACGAGCGGCCGGCGACCCAGGGCCTGGCCGACGTGCTGATGGGGCTCGCCGGGGCCGCGGGCGGTGTGGCTGCGGGAATCGTGGTGGGCACGCTCGGCTACTCGGCGCTGGCCAGCGGTTCCGCGGTCGTCGGTGTCGTGATCGTGGTGGTGGGCGGGGCCCGGCGCGGGCGCAGGAGCAGGGAGCTGGGCACGACCGCCGGCTGAAACCGGCGCCGACTCGACGCGCGTCGCGTGCCGCTCCGCCCGGGAGTGCTCGCGACCAGTGCTCAGGCGGTGATGCGCAGGGTGCTCGTGCGGTCGGGCTTGACCACGACCTCGATGCGGTCGGCAACGCGGGACTTCAGCTCGCTGACGTGGCTGACGATGCCGACGGTGCGGCCGCCCTCGCGCAGGCCCTCGAGCGTGTGCAGGACGTCGTCGAGCACGTCGGGGTCGAGGGTGCCGAAGCCCTCGTCGACGAAGAGCGTGCCCAGGTCGACGCCGCCGGACTCGGCCCGGACGACCTCCGCCAGCGCCAGCGCCAGCGAGAGCGAGACGTAGAAGGTCTCGCCACCGGAGAGGGTGCCGACCTCGCGGACCTGGTTGGTGTGCATGTCGTGGACCCGCACACCGAGGCCCGACTTGGCGTTGCCCTTCTTGGCGTCGGTGTGCTCCAGCGTGTAGCGGCCACCGGAGAAGCGGCCGAGCTCGGTGTTGGCGGCCGAGAGCACCTCGGTGAAGCGACGGATCAGGACGTACTTGGCCAGGTCGAGGTTGAGCTGGTTGTCGCCGTTGCCGGCGACCAGCTGACCGACCCGGACCGCGTCTGCGGTCTGGGCGATGACGGTGGCGTTGGCCGCGAGCGCCTCACGGATCTCGGCGACCCGGCGCTTGGTGCGTGTCACCTGGTCGCGCAGGCTGCCGTGCTCGTTGGTGGCCACCTCCAGCTCCTTCTTGGCAGCGCCCGCCAGGGCCTCGAGCTGGTCGATGTCGTCGAAGAGGGCGTCGAGCTGCACGTCGGCGAGCTCGGGCCCGCTCAGCCCGGCCCGCACCTGGGTGCAGGCACGCTCGAACTCCGAGATCTCGCGGGTGCGGGCGCTGATCCACTCGGCACCGCGCTGGGCGGCCATCCACTCCTCGACGTCGGCGAAGCCGAACTGTGCGAGATCGGCATCGCGGGCCGCGGTGTCCTCGGCCACTGCCGCCGCCGCCACGTCGCGCTGGCCGAGCGCGTCGACGAGAGCGTCGATCCGAGCGGCTGCAGCGACGAGGCCGTCGCGTCGCGCCGCGACGCTGGGGTGGCCGTCGCGGGCGTGCTCGACCACGCCTGTCTCCTCGGCGATGCGGGTGTCGAGGTCGGCGACCGCCTGCTCGCAGCGGGCGAGGTCGGCCCCGAGCCGGCTTGCCTCTGCGCCGAGGGTGTCGACGCGTGCCCTCAGCTCGGCCACCCGGGTCGCTCCCGCCTCGACGTCGGAGCGGGCGCGCACCGACTCGGCGAGGTCACGAGCGGCTGCCTCCGCCTGGCTGCGGGCCGCCGACACGTCCAGGCCGTCGCATCGTGCGGCGAGCTCGCGGACTTCCGAGCGCAGGGCCCCCAGCGTCTCGGTGGCCCGCGCGGCGCGCTCGCGGAGGGCGACGACGCGACGCTCCTCGGCCTCGATCTGCTCGGGGGTCACCGCGTCGAGCGTGGGGTGCGCCGGTGACGGGTGCTCGACGGAGCCGCACACCGGGCAGGGGTCGCCCTCGGCCAGGGAGAGGCCGAGCTCCCCGGCGATCCCGTCGATGCGTGCCCGGCGCAGCGCAGCGAGGCCCGTCTCGGCAGTCGCCACCACCGAGAGCGCCTCCGTGGCGGTGCCCTCCGCCGCCGGCACCCGAGCCGCTGCCGCCTCGTGGGCGACAGCCGCCTCGAGCCGGTCCCGGGCGCGCTCGCCCTCGGCCGCGCGCCCGTCGAGCAGCGCCGCCACGCGGCGGGCCTCGGTGAGCGCCTCGTCGTGCGTCGCGATCGTCTCGGGCAGCGCCTGCAGCTCGGTCGTGACAGTCCCCACCGACCGGCGAATGCCGTCGAGCCGCTCGCGCAGCCGGGCCAGCTCCGCGACGCGGCCGGCGAGTGCAGCCTCCAGGGCGATGGCCCCGGTCAGCGAGCCGACCACCTCACGGGCCTGTGCCGCGGCCTCGCGCAGGGCCGCCGGCCCGCGGTCGCGCAGCGACGGGTCGACCGCCTCGCGCGCCTTTCGCAACCTGGTCTCGGCAGCCCGCAGGTGACCTTCGGACAGCGCGAGGGTGCGCACGGCGCCGGCCACCGGCTGGGCCTGCTTCGCGCGCTCGACCTCCGCGCGCAGCTCGGCGAAGCGCACCGCCTGCCTGCCGAGGTCGTGCTCCCGCTGCTGCAGCACCAGCAGCCGCTCACGGCGCTGCATGCGCAGGCGTGCGTCGCTGACCATGTCGGCCATCTGCTTGTGCGTCTCGATGGCCTCGCGGCTGGCCTTGCGGGCGTGCCGCTCGCGCGTGGTCAGCTCGTCGACGACCTGGGCCAGCTCCGCCTCGAGCAGCTCCGGGGAGGTGCGGCTCAGGGTCTCGAGGGCCTCCCGGCGCTCGGTCTCGAGCCCGGCGGAGACGGCGAGGGCGTGCACGGCCAGGCGGATCTCGTCGACGGCGGACTGGCGCCGGGCCTGGGCGGCACGGCCGGCCTCGACGACCTGCTCCTGGACGCGGCGGAAGAAGGCGGTGCCGAAGACCTTCTCGAGCAGCTTGCCCTTGTCCTCGGAGCGGGCCCGCAGGAAGGTCGCGAACTCGCCCTGCGGCAGGATCACGGTCTGCACGAACTGGTCGCGGGTCAGGCCCACGGCGCGGGTGATCTCGTCGTCGCAGTCGCCGATGTTGGCCGAGAGCAGCTCGCCGCCCTCGAGGTCGTCGGGCGTCTGGAGCCGCCACAGCTTGACCGTGGGCTGCTGCACGGTGGTGCCCGCGCCGCGCGACTTGGGCCGCTCGAAGCGCGGCGTGCGCTGCACGCGGTAGATGCCGGACTGGGTCTCGAAGACGAGGACGACGACAGGCACGGCGCGGGGGTCGGCGTGGTGGGAGTGGATGCGCTCGACGTCGGCGGAGGCCTGCGCCACCTTGCCGTAGAGGGCGAACGTGATCGCGTCGATGATGGTCGACTTGCCGGCTCCGGTGGGTCCCTCGAGCAGGAAGAGGCCGGTGCGCCCGACGGTGGAGAAGTCGATGACCTCGGTGCCGGCATACGGCCCGATGGCCGTCATGGACAGGTGGTGCAGCTGCACGTCACGCCACCTCCTGCGCCTCGGCGAGGTGCTGCGCCTTGACCGCGCCCTCGTAGCCGGCCTCGAAGACGTCGACCTCGCCCTCGCTGGCCTCGGTCTTGGTGACGTAGGCGATGAAGTCGGCGCCGAGCTCGCGCGCGTCGCGCTCGCTGACCGCTGTCGTGCCTCCGCGGGTGCGCTCGACCGCACCTTCGGGCTCGTGGAAGACCTGGAGGGCGTAGGGGAAGCGGGACTTGAGGCGGTCCATGAGGGAGTCGGGTCGCACCCGGTCGGTGACCGTGACCCGCACCCAGGCGTCCTCGGCGGCCGCGTGCTCGGGCGACTCGAGCAGCTCGTCGAGGCACCCCCGCAGCGAGGCCATGGCCCGCGGCTGGGTGACCTCGACGGGCGTCACCCGCGCCGGGCCCGAGGCGTCGAGGTCGACGAGGAGGACGACCTTGGTGTGGTCCTGCTCGGAGAACGAGTAGCGCAGCGGCGAGCCGGAGTAGCGCACGACGGACCCCGCCGCCGACTCGGGCGCCTGCGGCCCGTGCAGGTGGCCGAGCGCGGCGTAGTCGATGCCGGCGAAGACGGTGCCGGCCACCCGGTCGACGCCACCGACCATGATCGAGCGCTCGGAGTCGCTCGGCTCGGCGCCCGCGACGAAGGCGTGGGCCAGGACCACCGACCGCACCCCCGGCCGCCCCTTCAGGTCGGCACGGATGCGGTCGCACGCGGCGCCGACGACGGCCTGGTGCGACCGCGGTAGCGGCTCACCACCCTTGGCCAGCGCCGCTCGCGCGTGGTCGGGGTCGAGGTAGGGGATGCCGTAGACGGCCGCCCGCACGCCGTCGCTGTCCTCGAGCAGGACCGGCAGGTCGAGCTGGCCGAGGTCGGTGACCATGCGGATGGTGTCGCGGAAGAGGCCGGCGCCGTAGCCGAGCCGGATCGCCGAGTCGTGGTTGCCCGAGGTGACCACGACGGTCGTGACCGCCGACAGGCGGGACAGCGTCCGCTCGAAGAGCTGGACCGACTCGACCGGGGGGACGCCGCGGTCGTAGACGTCACCGGCCACGAGCACGGCGTCGACCGGCACCCCGTCCGGCGGATCCTCGACGAGCTCGCAGATGCGCTCGAGCACGGCCGACTGCGCCTCGTGGAGGTTCACGCCGTGGAGCGTGCGCCCGAGGTGCCAGTCGGAGGTGTGGAGCAACCGCATGCCACGACGGTAGGACCCGGCGCCGACAGCGTCCCAGCCGACACCCCGCAATGCGCTGAGCCCCGCCCTCCGTGAAGGGCGGGTCCGGAGTGACCTGCCGGGGCCGCTCGCACGCTCACGGTTACGGCAGCTCCCCGGCCCCAGCGCTGGACGATCAGTCGGTCTTGATGAGGCTCAGCAGCATCGAGACGAACGTGATGATCAGGCCGCCGAACACGGCATCCCAGAAGAAGTGCTCGACGTGGAAGGCGAGGTCGAACCTGCCCGCCAGCCAGGAGGTGAGCTGCAGCACCAGTGCGTTGACGATGAAGACGAACAGGCCGAGCGTCAGGATGATCAGCGGCAGGGTGATCAGCTTGAGGATCGGCTTGATGAAGAAGTTCAGGATGCCGAAGATCAAGGCGACGATGACAACGGTCTTGACTTCCTGGGTGCTCGACCCCCCGCCGAAGGTGATGCCCGGGATGGCCCACGCGGCGACCCACAGGGCGACGGCGTTGATCACCGTCTGCAGCGCGAAGTTGAGGAGCATGCGGTCAGTGTTCCACGCGGGCAGGCGAATCCACGGGAAGGCCGGGGTGCTCGTCGCCGGGGATGCGCGGCTGGAACATGTCGTTGAGGCGCAGCAGGTCCGGCTCGACCGTCTTGAGGGAGCTGATGGCGTCGCCGATCGCCACTCGCTCGATGCGCCCGCGCTGCAGGGCGACCATCTGGCCCCAGGCGCCGTCGAGGGCAGCCTCGACCGCGGCCACGCCGAAGCGGGTGCCGAGCACCCGGTCGAACGCGACGGGTGACCCACCGCGCTGGATGTGGCCGAGCGCCGTCATGCGGCTCTCGATGCCGGTGCGGCCCTGGATCTCGCGGGCGAGGATCGAGCCGATGCCGCCGAGGATCTGGTGGCCGTACTTGTCGACCTCGGGTGCTGGGATCTCGAAGCTGCCGGGGCGCGGCAGGGCACCCTCGGCGACGACGACGATGGTGGCAAACCGGCCCTTCTTGTGCCGGTGCACGATCCGCTCGCACACCTCGTCGATGTCGAAGGGGTGCTCGGGCACGAGCGTGATGGCCGCGCCCCCGGCCAGGCCCGACCACGTGGCGATGTGGCCGACGTGGCGCCCCATGACCTCGACGACGAGGACGCGGTGGTGCGACTCGGCCGTCGTGTGCAGCCGGTCGATGGCGTCGGTGCAGATCTGCACGGCCGTCTGGAAGCCGAAGGTCATCTCGGTCAGGGAGATGTCGTTGTCGATGGTCTTGGGCACCCCGACGACGGGGAAACCGTTCTCGTGCAGGCGGTTCAGCACGCCCATCGAGCCCTCGCCGCCGATGCCGATGATCGCGTCGAGGCCGTGCCGGTCGTAGGCCTTGCGGACCCGCTTGAGGCCGTCCTCGTGCGCGAACGGCTGGTCGCGGCTCGTGCCGAGGATGGTGCCACCGAGCGGGAGGATGCCCCGGCACCGGTCGACGTCGAGGATCTCGTAGTCGTTGTCCATCACGCCGCGCCACGCGTTGCGGAAGCCGATGACGGTGCTGTCGTAGGTGACCTCGGCGGCGCGGGTCGCGCCCCGGATGACGGCGTTGAGGCCGGGACAGTCCCCGCCCCCGGTGAGGATGCCGATGCGCATGATCTGACTTTCGGAAGAGGTGGCAGGCAGAAGGTGTCGAGGCGGCTCTGACGCGACGATGTGAGCCTAGCCACACCGCGGCACCTACGTCAGTGAAGCGTCCATGGGCCGGTCGCGTCCGTGGACACGGGCTCTAGAGTTCGGGTATGAGCGACACCGCGGACGCCCTCCCTGACGACACGCCCGACCACCTCCCCGACAGCGTGACCGAGAGCGCGACCCCCCGGGAGTCGTATGCCGCGCCGCCGACCGGCGCCGTCAAGGTCCGGCTCCGCGACGTCCTCGCCCAGATGCCCGACTACAAGCCGGGCAAGCCCGCGTCGGCGCCTGCGGGCGTGACGGCATACAAGCTCTCCTCGAACGAGAACCCCTACGGGCCGCTCCCGTCGGTGCTCGCGGCGATCGAGGACGCGGCGACGACGGTGAACCGCTACCCCGACATGGCCGTGACCGCGCTGACCGAGCGGCTCGCCAAGGCGCTCGACGTGCCGGCGGAGTGCATCGCCACGGGCACCGGCTCGGTCGCGGTGCTGGCGCAGATCGTCAATGCCGCCTGCGACGCGGGCGACGAGGTCGTCTTCGCCTGGCGCTCGTTCGAGGCCTACCCGATCGTGACGCTGCTCGCGGGGGCCGAGCCGGTCATGGTCGGTCTCGACGGGCAGGCGCGGCACCGGCTCGACGCCATGCTCGCCGCCATCACCGACCGCACGCGCGTCGTCCTGGTCTGCACGCCCAACAACCCGACCGGCCCGTGCGTCCACCAGGCCGAGCTCGAGGCGTTCCTCGACCGAGTGCCCGAGGACGTGATCGTGGTGGTCGATGAGGCCTACGTGGAGTTTGTCCGCGACCCCGAGGCCGTCCGCGGCCTCGAGGTCTGGCGCCACCGCCCCAACGTCGTCGTGCTGCGCACCTTCTCCAAGGCGTACGGCCTCGCGGGCCTGCGGGTCGGGTATGCCGTCGCGCACCCTCCGGTCGCCGCCGCCCTGCGCAAGACGGCGACGCCCTTCGGCGTGAACTCGGTCGCGCAGGTGGCGGCCATCGCCTCCCTCGACGCGTTCGACGAGCTCGAGGAGCGCGTCGAGTCGCTCGTCGCCGAGCGCGACCGGGTCGTCCAGGCGCTCGCCGACCAGGGCTGGACGCTGCCGCGGTCCGACGCGAACTTCGTCTGGTTCCCGCTCGGCGCCGAGTCGACGGCGTTCTCCGAGGCCTGCGCGGAGGCAGGACTGACGGTGCGCCAGTACGGCGACGACGGCGTGCGGGTCACCATCGGCGAGGCCGACGCCAACTCACGGCTCATCGAGGTGGCGGGGCGCTTCGGCGCCCGCTGACCCACAGGCGCCGCGCGACGACGCGCGGCGGGGAGGACGCATGGCGCTGCAGCGCGAACGGGTTCCGGCCGGAGCGGCCGCGCTCCTCGCCGTCCTCCTCACGGTCCCCTCGGTGCTCGCGCCGACGTGGCGGCTGGTCACGGTCGACGGCCAGGGCGGCGAGGTGCTCTTCGACCAGCAGCTCTGGAGCTGGGGGCGCTCGCGGCTGCTCGGTGCCGGCGACGCCGTCGTGCAGGACCTCTGGGATCCCTTGGGTCTCGTCGTCCTGCTCGCGCTCCTCGCGCTGGCGACCGCGGCCGTCGCCGCCTGGCTGCTGGTACGGGCGACGTGGGTCCCGGTCGTCGTGCCGCTCGCGTGGACCGTCCTGCTCGGCCACCTCGTCTCCTCGGCCGCCCAGCGTCACGGTCGCCCCGTCCGCGACGACGTGCACGGGCTGTCGGCCTCGGGCTCGTCGACGGTCGTGGGATGGCTGGAGTCCGCCGCCGCGGTCAGCGGCGTCGTGGCCGTCGCGCTCCTCGTCCTGTCCCTGGCCGGAGTACGTATGCCGTCCGCCTGGCTCGCGCGGGTACGCGCCATCGCGGCCCCGGTGGACGAGGACGGCACCGCGCGGCCCGGGGTGCCCGCCGCGGACGCCGCCGGAGGAAGCCGGCCCACGATCGGGTGGCGACCGGGGCGCGACCTCCCGCAGGGGCCCGCGACCCTGGAACAGGTCGGGGAGCCTGCCGTGTCGGAGGGCACGGAGGAGCCGGACGCCAGCAACCGGGGAGCGCTCCTGGTTCGAGTCGCGATCACGACGATCGGCGGCCTCGGGGTGCTCCTCGCCGCGGCGACCGCGATCTGGCCGACGACGGTCCTCGCCGTCCGGGCGCCCGAGGTCGGGGACTTCACCAAGGGCTACGAGCAGCGCACCTGGTCCTGGGGACGGCAGGTGGTCTACTCCTCCGACGGGGTGCTGCTCGATGCCTACGGCGGCCCGAACCCGGTGCCCCGGCTCGTGCTCCTCGTCGGCGTGCTCGCCTGCGCGTCCGTGGGGCTGGCCTGGCGGATGGCGAGGCCCGGGCGGCCCGCGCACCTGGTGGCGGCGGTCGGGACGGCCCTGGCGCTCGCGACGGTGACGGCCTCCCTCGTCGAGCGGCTCTCCTTCGACGAGCGGTCGATCGGCCTGCAACCGGGCCTCGTCCGCATCACGACGCTCACCGGCTGGCTCGAGCTCGCGGCAGTCTGCGCGCTGGCCCTGACCCTCGCCCTGATCGTCGCGGCGGCCCTGCCGGGCCCGGCTGACGCCCTCGCCGGCCGGCTGTCCGCCGTCTGGGCCAGGTCCACCCGGAGCCGGCGGCCGGCCGGGGTGGTCCCGACCGGCACGGGCGGCGTCCCGGGGCGGCCGTCGACCCAGCGTGTCGCGAGCCTGCGGGACGCCTCGTCACCCGCCACGACGCATACGTCCCCGGTGGGGTTCAGCGACGACGACGAGCGGGACCGCGGCCGCGGCTGAAGGTGGCGCCGTCCGTCCGGGCGTTCCGGGCCGACTCGGCCGGCGCACCCCGCGAACCGACCCGCGTGGGGGCCTCGCAACCACGAACCGCCACCCGTTGTGGGCGCCCCGGCCTAGTGTCTCGCCATGGACATGAAGCTCGAGCTGGTGGCGGTGCCCGTGACCGATGTCGACCGGGCCAAGGAGTTCTACGTCGAGAAGGTCGGTTTCAACGCCGACCACGACCACACCGTGAGCGACGAGGTCAGGTTCGTGCAGCTGACCCCGCCGGGCTCCGCCTGCTCGATCGCCATCGGCATGGGACTGACCGAGATCGTGCCCGGGGGCCTCGACAACCTCCAGATGGTCGTCGCGGACGCGGACGCCGCGCGCGCCGAGCTCGTCGGCCGCGGCGTCGAGGCCTCCGAGGTGGACGAGCAGCCCTGGGGTCGCTTCGTCTACTTCCGCGACCCCGACGGCAACCGCTGGTCGCTCCAGCAGCTTTCCGCCTGGTCCGCCGGCGCGACCGGCGCGGGCGATGCCACTGACTCCGAGGGCTGAGGTGCGGCGCCTCGTCGCACCGCTGCTCGCCGTCGGTGCAGCACTTCTCGTGGCCGCCCTGGTCTGGCCCACCGAACGGCTGGAGACGGCAGCGGCCGGCGGCAGTGTCCCGCTCCTCGACATCTGGTTGTGGGGCCGGGTGCGGTCGCTGAGCGAGCTGTCCACCACCCACGTCGACGGGTCGCTCGGCACGCTCGCCGTGCTCGCGACCGCGACGGTGCTGGCCCTGGTCGCCGGCGTCCTGTGGCTCACGGCCGTCCGGCGGCAAGGGCAGAGCCGGCTGGGCGGGACCGTCGCGGCGGTCGCGGTCGTCGGGGCGCTCGCCGCGGCCGCGGTGGGGCTGACCGTCATGACGGCCGGGCTCGGCTTCGGCTGGTACTCGCCCGGCGAGCCGACGTTCACGCTCACCGCGGTGGCCGCGTTCCCGCCGGTCGCCATCGCCGTGTGGGCCGTGGCCCTCGTGCTCATGGTGGTCCTGCTCCTGCGGGGCGGCAGCGGTCCCGACGAGGCCCCGGACGGAGCCTCGGACGGCTGACGAGACCGACCCCGCTCGCGCCGGGGCCCTCCGGGCGCACCCCGATGTCGGGTGCCGGTCCTAGGGTCGGGACATGCTCACCGCCGTCGCCGTGTCCGGCTACCGCTCGCTGCGCGACGTCGTCGTGCCGCTGCACGGCCTCGACGTCGTCACCGGTGCCAACGGCAGCGGCAAGTCGAGCCTCTACCGGTCGCTGCGCCTGCTCGCCGGCTGCGGCCGCGGCGACGTCGTGGGCACGCTCGCGCGCGAGGGCGGACTCGAGTCGGCGCTCTGGGCAGGGCCGGCGACGCTCGGGGGAGCGCGCGACCGGGGCCACGCGGTGCAGGGGACGCGGCGCAAGGGCCCGATCAGCCTGCAGCTCGGCTTCGCGTCCGACGACTTCGGCTACCTCGTCGACCTGGGCCTGCCGCAGCAGGCGTCCGGGGGCGACGCCGGCATGGCGTCGGCGTTCCTGCGCGACCCCGAGATCAAGCGCGAGGTCCTCTGGTCGGGCCCGGTGATGCGGCCCGGCTCCGTGCTGGTGCGCCGCCGCTGGGGCGTGGTCGAGACGCGATCCGGCCTCGATGCCGACGACGGGTGGGACCCCGGCTGGGGCCAGGAGGGCGGCGACGACGGCTCCGAGTGGGAGTCCGACCCCGTCGACGTGGCCGGCTCCGGCGGTGGCTCACGTCGCGCGGCCTACCGCGACACCGGCGCCGGGAGCCAGGCGGAGGCGGGAACGTCAGTTGGCCGCTCCTCCCGCGGCAGCCGCCGCTCGGCCCCGGGCTGGATCGAGCTGACGCGGTCGCTCCGGCCCTGGGAGAGCATGCTCACCGAGCTCGCCGACCCCGAGCGGGCGCCCGAGCTGATCCGCGTCCGCCGGATGATCCGCGACTGGCGCTTCTACGACGGGTTCCGTGCCGACGCCGGTGCCCCGGCGCGCACCCCGCAGGTCGGCACCCGCACCCCCGTCCTCGCCGACGACGGCCGCGACCTGGCCGCCGCCCTGCAGACCATCCGCGAGAACGGCCGGTCCGAGCTCGACCGCGCCGTGGCCGACGCCTTCGACGGGGCGATCCTCGACGTCACGGTCGAGGGCGGCCGGTTCGACGTCGCACTCCACCAGCCCGGCATGCTCCGGCCGCTCAGCAGCGCCGAGCTCTCGGACGGCACCCTGCGCTACCTGCTCCTCGTCGCGGCGCTGCTGACCACCGACCCGCCGCCGCTCATGGTCCTCAACGAGCCGGAGACGTCCCTGCACCCCGAGCTGCTCGCTCCGCTGGCCCGGCTCGTGCGAGCCGCCGCCGAGCAGAGCCAGATCCTGGTCGTCTCGCACTCACAGGCGCTCGTCCGCGAGCTCGGCATCGGAGGCGCCCGGGCCGACGACGACGAGATCCCGGTCGGCCTCGGCTCGCCCGCCCGCGGCATCACGCTCGTCAAGGACCTCGGCGAGACCTTCGTCCAGGGGCAGGGCCTGCTCAGCACGCCGCCCTGGAACTGGGGAACCCGCCGCTGAGCCCGCTGCCGGGGCGCCCCGCCGGCAATGGGCGCGGCCACACGGCATACGCCATCGGGTGCGCTTGGTCCGGCAGCGGGAGAACCCGGCATACGGCACCCGCCGACGGCATCGTCCCGCATTGTGAGATTGGCAGGGCTCTCCGGTAAGTTCCGGGTCGAGGACCAAGCACGTGTCCGTCGTCACGAACGGCGGCCCTGCGCCCCCAGAAGCCGACGAGCGGGTGACCCCCGTCCGCGGGCCGAACGAGTAGGCCGGTCTCACCGGCGAAGGAGCCCCACGTGAGCGACAAGGTTGTCGCCGAGCTGCACCAGCCGACCCCCGCGGTCGGCGACGGCGGCCCGGACATGATCCAGCTGCTGACCCCGGAAGGGCAGCGCGTGTCCCACCCCGACTACGACAAGTACGTCGCGGACCTGACACCCGAGGACCTGCGGAGCTTCTACCGCGACCTCGTCCTCATCCGCCGGCTCGACGCCGAGGGCTACGCCCTCCAGCGCCAGGGCGAGCTGGGCCTCTGGCCTAGCCTGCTCGGCCAGGAGGCCGCCCAGGTCGGCTCCGGCCGCGCGCTCAAGCCGCACGACTTCGTCTTCCCGACCTACCGCGAGCACGGCGTCGGCTTCGTGCGCGGGATGGACCCGCAGAGCTCGCTGCAGCTCTTCCGCGGCGTCAGCCAGGGTGGGTGGGACCCCAAGGAGAACAACTTCCACCTCTACACGATCGTCATCGGGGCCCAGGCGCTGCACGCGACCGGCTACGCGATGGGCGTGCGGATGGACGGCAACGTCGGCACCGGCGACCCCGACCGCGACACCGCGGTGATCTGCTACTTCGGCGACGGCGCCTCCTCGCAGGGTGACGTCAACGAGGCCTTCGTCTACGCGGCGAGCTTCGACGCTCCCGTCGTCTTCTTCTGCCAGAACAACCAGTGGGCCATCTCCGAGCCCGTCGAGAAGCAGACCCGCATCCCGCTCTTCCAGCGGGCCGCCGGCTTCGGCTTCCCCGGCGTGCGCGTCGACGGCAACGACATCCTCGCGACGTATGCCGTGACGCAGCACTGCCTGGACGAGGCGCGGGGCGGCAACGGCCCGCTGCTCGTCGAGGCCTACACCTACCGCATGGGCGCCCACACCACGGCCGACGACCCGACCAAGTACCGCGTCTCGGCCGAGGTCGAGGAGTGGAAGTTCCGCGACCCGATCCTGCGCCTGAAGACCTACCTGGCCCACGAGGGGATGGCCGACGAGGCCTTCTTCACGAGCGTCGACGAGGAGGCCGACCAGTTCGCCGCCGAGCTGCGCGATGGCTGCATCACCATGGCGACGATGCCCGGCGAGACGATGTGGGACCACATCTACGCCGAGGACCACCCCGTCATGGAGGCGGAGCGTGCCGCCTACCTTGCCTACAAGGCGAGCTTCGAGGAGGCGAACTGATGGCCGGCCAGCTCGAGAAGGTCACGCTCGGCAAGAGCATCACCAACGGCCTGCGCAAGGCCATGGAGGCCGACCCCAAGGTCGTGCTCATCGGTGAGGACATCGGCAAGCTCGGTGGTGTCTTCCGCATCACCGAGGGCCTGCAGAAGGACTTCGGCGAGGACCGCGTCATCGACTCCCCGCTCGCCGAGTCCGGCATCGTCGGCACCGCGGTCGGCATGGCGCTGCGCGGCTACCGCCCGGTCTGCGAGATCCAGTTCGACGGCTTCGTCTACCCGGCCTTCGACCAGATCGTCAGCCAGGTCGCCAAGATGCACGCCCGCTCCCTCGGCGCCGTCAAGATCCCGATGGTCATCCGCATCCCGTTCGGCGGCGGCATCGGCAGCCCCGAGCACCACTCCGAGAGCCCCGAGGCGTACTTCGCCCACACCGCGGGTCTGCGCGTCGTCGCGTGCAGCAACCCCGAGGACGCCCACTGGATGATCCAGCAGGCCGTCGCGTGCGACGACCCGGTGATCTTCTTCGAGCCGAAGCGGCGCTACCACGACCGTGCCGAGTACGACACCGCCGCGGCCTCCGCGCCGCGGGGCCTCTTCGAGGCCAACGTGCTGCGTGAGGGCACCGACGTGACGCTCGTCGGCTACGGGCCGGTCGTCAAGACGATGCTCGAGTCGGCGGCTGCCGCCGAGGCCGAGGGCACGAGCATCGAGGTCATCGACCTGCGCTCGCTCTCGCCGCTGCCCATCGACACGATCGTGGAGTCGGTGCGCAAGACCGGCCGGCTCGTCGTGGTCCACGAGGCGAGCAGCTTCCTCGGCATGGCGTCCGAGATCGCGACCCAGGTCACCGAGCAGTGCTTCTACGAGCTCGAGGCGCCCGTCATCCGCGTGAACGGCGCCAACATCCCGTACCCGCCGAGCCGGATGGAGGAGGAGTTCCTCCCCGACCTGGACCGGATCCTCGACGGCGTCGACCGCGCGCTCGCGTACTGAGAAGGACTACCAGTTCATGGCAATCAAGACGTTCAACCTGCCCGACCCCGGCGAGGGCCTCGTCGAGGCCGAGATCGTCGAGTGGAAGGTCGCCCCCGGCGACACCGTCAAGGTCAACGACATGGTCCTCGAGATCGAGACCGCCAAGTCGCTCGTCGAGCTGCCCATCCCGTGGGCCGGCACCGTCAAGGAGCTGCTCGTCCAAGTGGGCGAGACCATCGACGTCGGCACGCCGATCATCTCGATCGACGACGGCCTGGGCGGCGAGGACGCCCCCGAGGCCATGCCCTCCATCCCGGGAGAGAAGGCTGCCCCGGCCGAGTCGAGCGGCGGCGCCTCCGAGGCGATCCTCGTGGGCTACGGCGCCAAGGCGGGCGCCACGGCGCGGCGCCCGCGCAAGGGGCTGGGTACGCGTACGGCTGGATCTGCGGTCACGAGGACCAACGAGACCGAGCAGATCGCCGCGGCCGCGCCCATCGCCGAGCCGGCTGCGCCGGCCCCGCGTGTCGAGTCGCCGGCGCCAGCCGCGCACGGCGCGCGTGCGACCGGCGGTCGGCCGAAGGCGAAGCCGCCGGTGCGCAAGCTCGCCAAGGACCTCGGCATCGACCTCACGGCCGTCACCCCGACCGGAGCCGACGGCGTCATCACCCGCGAGGACGTCACGAACCACGCGAGCGGCGTCTCCCTGAACGGTGCTGCCGTGGCGGCCGAGGCCCCCGCCGGTGCGGCCGCCGCCCCGTCGGCGCCGCGTATGCCGTTCGGCACCGGTGAGCGCGAGGAGCGCACCCCCATCAAGGGCGTTCGCAAGATGACCGCCCAGGCGATGGTGGGCTCGGCCTTCACCGCGCCGCACGTCACCGAGTGGGTCACCGTCGACGTCACCAAGACGATGCAGCTCGTCGACCGCCTCAAGGGCAGCCGCGAGTTCAAGGACGTCAAGGTCACGCCGCTGCTCGTGCTCGCCAAGGCCCTCGTCCTCGCGGTCAGGCGCAACCCCGGCATGAACGCGACGTGGGACGAGGCCAACCAGGAGATCGTCCAGAAGAACTACGTCAACCTCGGCATCGCTGCGGCCACCCCGCGCGGCCTGATCGTCCCGAACATCAAGGACGCCCACGCCATGTCGATGCTCGAGCTGGCGCAGGCGATCGGCGCGCTCACGGCCACGGCCCGCGAGGGCCGCACCCAGCCGGCCGAGATGTCGGGCGGCACGATGACGATCACCAACGTCGGCGTCTTCGGCGTCGACAGCGGCACCCCGATCATCAACCCGGGGGAGTCGGCCATCGTCTGCTTCGGTGCCATCCGCAAGCAGCCGTGGGTCGTGACCGACGCCGCCGGCAACGACGAGATCGCGATCCGGCACGTCACGCAGCTCGCGGTCAGCTTCGACCACCGCCTCATCGACGGCGAGCTCGGCTCGAAGTTCCTCAGCGACCTCGCCGCGATCATGGAGGACCCCGCCCAGGCCCTGGTCTGGGGCTGACCCCCAACCGTCGAGAGGCCGAAGTTTGTGGCCTCAGCCCCGTCGAAAGGCCAGTTCTCGTCGCGAGAGCTGGCCTTTCGACATGCACGGACCCGCGGACTCTGGCCTCTCGACGGTTGAGGAGGGTGGTCAGGCGGAGTAGGCGCGCTTCAGGACCGCGTCGATGGCACGGTCGGGCAGCAGGCGCCGAGCCGTGACGATGGCCCGGGCGCCGCGCCCGGCCGGGTAGCGGGTCGCCGGGTTCGCGGCCTCGAGCGCCGTGAGCACCTTCTCGGCGACCGCCTCCGGCCCCGAGCTCATCCGCGGGGTGTCGACGCGCTCGAACATGACTGCCATCCGGCGGGCGAGGTCCTCGTAGACCGTGCCGACGGACCGCTCCAGCATGCTCTGGCGTGCGATGGTGTTCCACTCCGAGATGATCGGCCCCGGTTCGACGATGACGACGTCGATGCCGAAGGGCGCGAGCTCGACGCGCAGGCTGTCGCTGAAGCCCTCGACGGCGAACTTCGTCGCGTGGTACCACGCGCCGAGGGGCTCGTAGATCTTGCCGCCGATGCTGGAGATGTTGACGATCCGCCCCCGGCGGCGGGTCCGCATGTGCGGCGTGACGAGCTGGGTCAGCCGTGCCAGACCGAAGACGTTGACCTCGAACTGCCGGCGCGCCTCGTCGATCGGCACGTGCTCGACCGGCCCGTAGGAGCCGTAGCCGGCGCTGTTGACCAGGGCGTCGATCTGCCCCTGCTCCGTGATGACCCGGTCGATGCCGGACACCATGGAGGCGTCGTCGGTGACGTCCATCGCGAAGGTGGTGACGCCGCGCGCCTCGAGCGCGGCCATCCGCTCGACCCGGCGGGCGACGGCATACACCGTCCACCCGGACTCCACGAGGTGCAGGGCGATGGACTCACCGATGCCGGACGACGCGCCGGTGACGAGGGCAACCTTGGTCATGCCGCCACCGTATGCGGCCTCGCCGCTCCCGCAAGCCCCGCTCCTCCCAGCTGCGCCGCCTCCACCGACACCCCAACCGTCGAGAGGCCAAAGCTCGCGGGTGTGGAGATGTCGAGAGGCCAGAACTCGTGACGAGTTCTGGCCTCTCGAGTGCACCGGACCCGCAAAGAGTGGCCTCTCGACGGTGTCAGCGGGGTGAGGTCAGCGGGCGGCAGCCGCGGCGCCCTCGGCGAGCCGGGCGTTCTGCCGGTCGACGAGGTAGGCCGCGCCCAGGTCGTCGCCGACGGAGGAGAGCAGGCCGATGTCGACGGCCTCGTGGCGCTCGGCGACGGTCGGCTCGACCGTGGTCAGCACCGTCTGGGCGTCGCGCTCGGCCAGTGCCGTCACCAGCTCCCGCTTGAGCTCCTCGTCGAGGACGCCGCCGTCGGCCTTGGCACGCGCGGCGACCTCCACCGCGAAGCGCTCCGTCTCGGCCGCCAGGGCCGGGTCCTCGGTGGTGAGCATCCGCGCGGTCCGGTGCAGCAGGGCCGCTCCCGCGTCGAGGTCACCCTCGCCGAGGCGGGTGACGGCACGCGTCAGCAGTGGACGGTCGCCGCGCAGGGCCGAGTCGGCGAGCAGGCCCAGGCGCAGGCCGAGCAGGCGCTCCTGGGTGCGCGTGTTGCCGGCCTCCCGGCCGAGCGGGATCTTGAGACCCTCGTGGGCCGATTGCGAGAGCGTGTCGAGCAGCTCGACCCCGGCCTCGTCCGCGGTGTGGACCGTGTCGCGCAGCGGCACCTCCTTGATGAAGAGGGTGACGACCAGCGCCAGCACGAAGGGCACGAGACCCCAGACGAAGACGGCGTGGAGCGAGTCTGCGAGCCCCTGCTGGACACCGGTGGCGACCTGCGGCGGCAGCTTGGCCAGGGCGGAGGGGTCGAGCACCGACCCGGCGCTGATCTTCTGCCCGGAGGCCTGCATCTGCTTGACCACCGAGGACGGCAGGTGCGAGGCGATGTTGGCGGCGAGGCCGCTCGTCATGATGGTGCCGAAGACGGCGATCCCCACGGTCGAGCCGACGTTGCGGAAGAACTGCGTCGACGCGGTGGCGACCCCGAGGTCCTTGCGCTGGGCCGAGTTCTGGATGATCAGGGTGAAGACCTGCAGCGCCATGCCGAGGCCGACGCCGAACACGATCATCGAGAGCGTCAGGTCGGTCTGGCTCGAGCCGTAGTGCAGCTGGGTGAGCAGCCAGAAGCCGACGCCCATGATGAGGATGCCCGCGATGGTCTGCAGCTTGTAGCGGCCGGTCTTGGTGATGACGAGGCCGGAGACGATCGACAGGCCGATCATGGCGACCGACATCGGCATGAGGATCAGGCCGGAGTTGGTGGCCGAGGCACCGAGCACGCCCTGGGCGTAGACGGGCAGGTAGATCATCGCGCCGAACATCATGACCGAGACCATGAACGTCGCGATGTTCGAGAGCGTGAACAGCGAGCTCCTGAAGAGCCGCAGCGGCAGCACCGGCTCGACGGCCCGGCGCTCGATGGCGATGAACGCTCCGAGCGCGACGACGCCGGCCGCATACATCCCGATGATGGCAGGGGAGCCCCAGGCGAGGGTGGTGCCGCCGAGCGAGGTCGGCACGAGCAGCAGGATGAGCGTCAGCGACAGGACGCCGATGCCGGCCTTGTCGACGACGGTCTCCCGCGGGTTGTGCTCGAGGTGCAGGAAGCGACTGATCCCGAAGAACGCGAAGACGCCGACGGGCAGGGTGATGAAGAAGAGGTAGCGCCAGCCCCAGTGGTCGGTCACGAAGCCGCCGACGAGTGGGCCCAGGATCGAGGAGAGGCCGAAGACGCCGCCCATCAGGCCCTGGTACTTGCCGCGCTGTCGCGGCGGGATGATGTCGCCGATGATCGTCTGCGACAGCGGCAGCAGCGTGCCCATGCCGGCGCCCTGGAGGGCACGGGCCGCGATCAGCCACCAGAAGTTCTGCGCGAAGCCGGCCAGGATCGAGCCGGCCATGAAGACGACGAGGCCGCCGAGGTAGAAGCTGCGCCGGCCGTAGAGGTCGCTCATCTTGCCGACGATGGGCACGGTGATGGCGCTGACGAGCATGGCGGCGGTGGCGAGCCAGGAGTAGTGCTCCATCCCGCCGAGCTCGGCGACGATGCGCGGCATGGCGGGCCCCACGATCGTCTGGCTGATCGAGGCGACGAGCATGCCGAGCATGAGCGCGATGAAGATGTTGCGGGTCGAGGCGTCGAGTCCGGTCTGGGCGGGTCGTGCTTCGGCCCCGGCGGCGGCGGGTACGCGCAGGGATGACTTGGGCATGTCGACCAGCGTACGCCGATCGTGCAGTCACTGCATAATTGCAGCGACTGCATCTCGGTGTGGCACCATGGAGGCATGAGCACGGACCTGATGCCCGACGAGGCCTGCGGCCTGCGTGAGCGCAAGAAGCGCGAGACCCGCCGCGCGCTCAACCTCGCGGCCCTCGACCTCGTGGAGGAGAAGGGCTTCGGCGCCGTCACCACCGAGGAGATCGCGGCCCGCGCCGGCGTCAGCGCCCGCACCTTCTTCAACTACTTCCCGTCCAAGGAGGCGGCCGTCCTCGGCTCGACCGCCGAGGAGCTCGAGTCGTATGCCGCCGCCCTCGAGGAGGACGTGCCCGGCGAGCCGCCGCTCGAGTCCCTCCGCCGGATCCTGGCCGGGGTGCTGGCGCCGGCCTCCGTCGACCGCGCACTGCGTGCCAAGCGCCGGCGCATCCTGCTCGGGGAACCCGCCCTCGCCCCGGCGCTCGTGGGCAACAACATCCGCCTCGAGAACGCCCTGACCGCGGCGCTCGAGCGCCGGCTCGGGGTCGAGCCGGGCGGCTCCCTCGAGCCGAGGCTCACGGTGGCCCTCGCGATCGCCGCGGTCCGAGCCTGCATCGAGCACCAGCAGAACGGTGGCGCCGGGCGGCTCGAGCGGAACATCGACGCGGCTTTCGACCGCCTCGCCGCCGGCATCCGCTGACTCGCTCGGCGGCGGCGCAGACTCAGCTGCGGAGCCTGGCCCCCGCGTGCGCGATGCACGTTCGAGCCGTCGGCCTGGCGCGCAGCCGCTCCTCGGGGATCTCCTCACCGCACACCTCGCACGTGCCGTAGGTGCCGTCGTCGATGCGTTCGAGCGCCGCGTCGATCTCGGCCAGGTGCTGCTCGGCCTGCGTGATGAGCGCCGCGATCTGCGTGCGCTCGTAGGCGATCGTCGAGCCCTCCGGGTCGTGCTCGTCGTCCCCGATGTTGGCCTCGGACGCCTCGACCACCTCGGTGAACTCGCGGCGCAGCCCGGCGATCCGCTCCACCTCGTTGGCCCGGTCCGACGTCAGCTCCGCCGCGAGGGCGGCCGTCCTCGTTCTCATGTCCCCATCGTCCTCCGATCGGGGATGCCCGGTGGGACAAGTGGTGCATCGCACCTCCTCTCGACCATGACGTCGGCCGCCTGGACGGGTTCCGGGGCGCGTGACCTGGCGCGTGTGGGACGCGTGTCGGACACGTGCCGGACTTCGGCACAACTCGGGCAGGATGGGCCCATGAGCGACCCCACCGGAGTGGTCTTCCCCATCGATCCGACGTCCGGACGCCGCAGCACGACCGCCACCGGGCGTGCGGTCGTCGCCGACGCCCTCCGGGGGGTCGACCCGGTCGGTGCCGCGTCAGCCGAGCGCGAGACGAACTGGCGCCAGGGCTACCTGCCCCACTTCCGGCGGCTCGTCGAGGCGGGCCTGACCTCACCCGAGGCGGCGCACGACATCGCCCGCCGCGGCCTGGCCTCACTGCACGAGCGGATGCACTGGGCGGGTCCCACGGGGGACCAGCCCCTCGAGAGCGCGTTCCTCGCCGCCGCCAACCCAGCCGCCACCCCAGCCGCCACCCCAGCCGCCGCTCCCGACGCCACTGCCTCCGACGCCACCGGCCGTCACACCCTCGCGGGACCCCTCGGCTCGGAGACCGTCCACGGCGAGGGCACGCCGGACCGCGTCCTGTCCGTGCCGTATGCCGGTGAGCGCCTCTCCGGGGACGCCCTCCACCGGCGCCTCGACCTCTGGGCCCAGGCCGGCACCCTCGAGCCGACGTGCGCCGAGGCCGTCCGGCTCGTCATCGACAACCCAGAGTGGCTCGACCTGTCCGACCGCACCGTCGTCGTCCTCGGGGCCGCGGCCGAGATGGGGCCCCTGCGCTCCCTGCTGCGGTGGGGCGCCGACGTCGCGGCGGTCGACCTCCCGCGGCGCGACCTGTGGGACCGGCTGCTCGGCGACACCCGGAAGCTGGCCGGCTCGGTCACCGTCCCGGTCCGGTCCGGCGACGGCCCGCTCTCCGCGCGCGCCGGCGGCGACCTCGTCCACGACCTCGGGGCCGTGACCAGCTGGGTCGCCGGACTGGCCGGGCCGCTGGTGCTCGGCAACTACGTGTACGCCGACGGCGAGACGAACGTGCGTGTGTCCACCGCCGTGGACGCCCTGACCCAGCAGGTCGTCCGGGCCAAGGGGCGCGAGGACGTCGCGCTCGCCTTCCTCGCCACGCCGACCGACGTCTTCGCGGTGCCGGGCGCGGACGTCGAGCGCTCCGTCGACAGCTACGCCCACCGGCGCACCTCCAAGGTGCTGCGGGTTCCGCTCCGCACGGTCAGCGGCGGCCGGCTGCTGCGCCGCAACTACGTGCCCGGCCAGGACCCGGGCGTCAACGACAGCGTCGTGCTGCAGCAGGGTCCCAACTACCTGCTCGCCAAGCGGCTCCAGCGGTGGCGTGCGACGGCATACCGCGCCGACGGCGGGCTCGTGTCGTTCAAGGTCGCGCCGCCCACGCGCACCCGCTCGGTCCTCAAGAACCGCGCGCTCGCAGCCGCGTACGCCGGGGCGCACCGCTTCGGCGTCGAGGTGTTCGAGCCGGGCACCGCCAACACGCTGATGGCGGCGCTGCTCGTCCACGACCTGCGCACCGGGTCGCCGGCGCTGCCCGCCCCGTGGCAGGACGAGGCGTATGCCGCTGTGCACGGTGGTCTCTGGACGTGCGCCTACGACCCGCGCAGCGCCCTCGGCATCGCGGCGCTGCTCGGCATCGCGTCCGCCCGCTGACGCCGGACGGTCTGCCCCGCCAGACGGCAGTTGGCGTGCACGTGCGCGAGGCTCGATGCTGTCTGTCATGAACGAGCGAGTGGCGCAGGAGCCGCGCGCGGACCAGCGGTCGCCGACGCGCGGCCTCGGTGGTGCGCGTCGCGGACCGCGAACGCTCGTCCCGGCGCTGCTGGCGGCGGTCGCCTACGTCGACCCGGGCAACTTCGGCGTCAACATCACCGCCGGTGCCTTGCACGGCTACTCCCTGGTGTGGGTCGTGGTGTTCGCGAGCTGCTCGGCGATGGTCATCCAGTACCTCGCGGCCAAGCTCGGCATGGTCACCGGCAAGAGCCTCGCGGAGCACAGCTCGGAGCGCTTCCCCGGTGTCGGGCGGGTGCTGCTGTGGGTCCAGGCGGAGCTCGTCGTGGTGATGACCGACCTCGCCGAGATCGTGGGTGGGGCGATCGCCCTGCGGCTGCTCTTCGGGATGCAGATCATGGCGGGGGCCCTGTGCGTGACCGCGTTCAGCCTCGTCGTGCTGGCCCTGAGGTTCCGCGGCCGCAGCCAGTTCGAGTCCGTCGTGCTGGTGCTGCTCGTCGTGGTCATCGCCTCGCTGGCGTGGCAGGTCGGCATCGCCGACGTGGACAGCGCGGCCCTGCTGCGGTCGCTCGTCCCCGCGCCCCTGGACTCCTCGGCGGCCCTGCTCGCCGTGGGGATCGTCGGGGCGACGGTGATGCCCCACGCGCTGCACTTCCACTCGGCCGCCTCCCGCGGTGACGTGCGGACCCCCGGCGCGGGCCCGGCCCTGCACCACGGCGACGCCGACCGCCTGGCCCAGCGGCTGCGCGCCGGCCGCCGCACGGTGCGCAGCGTCGTCATCGCGATGACCGTCGCCGGGGCGGCGAACGTCAGTCTCGTCGTGTTCTCCGCCGCGCTGCCGTCGGGCGCGGGTGCCGGCATCGAGACCGCGTATGCCGCCCTGCTCGCCCACGCAGGCCAGCTCGCCGCCACCATGCTGGCCGTCGCGCTGCTGGCCTCCGGTCTCGCGTCGACCCTGGTGGGGGTCCGGACCGGTGACGTCGTCATGCAGGGCTTCGGACGCCGGCCCATCCCGCCGCTGCTGCGCCGGCTGCTGGCCGTCGTTCCGGCCCTGGTCCTGCTCTGGCTCGGCGTCGAGCCGACGAGCGCCCTCGTCTGGAGCCAGGTCGTGCTCTCGTTCGCACTGCCCGGCACCCTCGTGCCGCTGCTGCTCTTCACCCGCGACCGCCGCCTCATGGGCGCCCTGGCCAACCACCGACTGACCACGGCCGCCGCGGCACTCATCACGGCCGTCATCGCCGGACTCTGCACCTACCTCGTGCTCCAGGGCTTCTGAGCCACACCGTCGTCCCCGGGCACCCGCCGCGGACGGGACGCGGGCCCCGCCAGACGGCATACGAAGGGGCCGGCGGCACCGTACGTCGACCGGGCCGTCCGGGGACGACGGCAGGGGCGGAGCCCGTCGGCCTGCGCCCCTCCGCGACCGCTCGGTGCCGCTGCTGCTCAGCGGCCGGCGCGCCAGCCGTCGCGAGCGCCCTTGGCGCCGCCGCGGGCCGCGCGGTAGGCCCGACGCAGCGTCGCCTTGGCGATGGCCTTGACGTCGGTGGCGCGGGACGTGCCGGACGCCGCAGCCGCGGGTGCCGGCTTGGCGGCCGCCGACTTCGTCTTCTGTCCCTCGTAGGGGAAGGGCTGCCACAGCTCGTTCAGGCCGGCCGTTGGGTCGTCCATGACCTCGGCGGGAAGGTCGCGCAGGCGCAGCCCCGCGTCCTTGGCGGCCTGGCGGGCCTCGTCGTCGTAGGGGCGCATGCGCCACGCGTCGACGAGGTACCGGCGGGTCTTGGTGTAGTCGGCGTAGCGCTTCGCGTGCTTGTCGTCGGCGCCGATGTGTACGAAGAGGGCAATGCGGTCGCCGTCGGCCTCCGCGACCTCCTCCGGCTTGAACCGGTCGTGCTCGTTGGGCATCGGGAACGGCGCCTCGGGGTCCTTGAGCAGCATGCCGTTGCCGGAGTGCGTGATGCGCATGCTCCACACAGCGAGGTCACCGGGCTTGGTCTTGACGTACTGCACCTCGCCCTCGGTCAGGTTGCGCAGGTCGTGCGAGCCGACGCGGAGGTTCAGGCCGCCGGTGTGCTCGGAGTGGTCCTGGCAGTAGATTCCGAAGCGCAGCTGCGTGTAGCGGTCGGCCCAGTCGGGCGCGTCGGGGTCGACCCGGTCGGCGTTGTCCTTGTGCCACCCCTTCTGGGTGCCGTTGATCGTGAAGGAGCTGTCGCCGGTGTAGACGAGCTCGTCGGTGCCGAGCAGCTTGCGCGCCACCGCGACCATGCGACCGTCGGTGATGACGCCGCGCAGGCGCGGGTTGGCCAGCAGATCGCCGCCGAACCCGCGGGAGGCGTACGCGGCCTCGCGGAAGGCCGCGATCTCCTCCGGTGTGTAGACGTTCGGGAGGATCGCGTATCCGCGCTCCCAGAACCTGTCGACGTCAAGGGCGCCGATGACTTCCTCGATGGCGGGTGCCGTCATGGGAATGGTCCTCCTGCAATCGGTGAACTGACTCGTCCAAGAGGGGAAGTACCTGTCAGGTGACGTCTCGTTCGAGGCTAGCAGCGGGCATGCGCGCAGAAAGCCCAACGAAAAGGCGGCCGCCGTGGGAGGGCAGGACGTCGTCGTGGGACCGCCGGACGCGTGTGGGAGAGTGGCGCACGAACCGCTGCGACGTCGCATCAGGAAGGTGGGCATGTCGGCTCGACTCGTCCCCCCGGTGGCCACGGAGCTGCCCGCCCTGACCGAGCTGCGCCTCGAGGTCCGGGCCTTCCTGGCCGAGCAGGTCGCCGCCGGTGCGTTCGTCCCGCACGTCGACACGTGGCTGACCCGGTGGGACCGCGACTTCACGCGTGAGCTCGGTCGACGCGGCTGGCTGGGGATGGTCATCCCGCGCGAGTACGGCGGCCAGGGCCGCACCTACCTGGAGCGGTTCGTCGTCACCGAGGAGCTGCTCGTCATCGGCGCCCCCGTCGCCGCGCACTGGATCGCCGAGCGCCAGATCGGGCCGTCGCTGCTGCGTTACGGCACCGAGGAGCAGAAGCAGGCCTTCCTGCCCGGCATCAGCCGCGGCGAGATCGTCTTCGGCATCGGCATGAGCGAGCCCGACTCCGGCTCCGACCTGGCCAGCGTGCGCACCCGGGCCGAGCGGGTCGAGGGCGGCTGGCGCCTGACGGGCACGAAGGTGTGGACCTCCGGCGCGCACGAGGCCGACGCGTTCTTCGCGCTCGCCCGGTCGGCGCCGCTCGACCCGGCGCACCGGCACGAGGGCCTCAGCCAGTTCATCGTCGACCTGCGGGCGCCCGGCGTGACCATCCGCCCGATCATCTCGATGGGCGGCGAGCACCACTTCAACGAGGTGCACCTCGACGGGGTCGTCATCCCCGACGACCGGGTGCTCGGCGAGGTCGGCCAGGGCTGGGCGCAGGTCACCTCCGAGCTCGCCCACGAGCGCAGCGGCCCCGAGCGCGTGCTCTCGACGTTCCAGCTCCTCGCCGCCGCGGCCCAGGCGATGGACGACGGGCGGCTGCCGACCGACCCCGGGTTCGGACGCCACGTGGCACGCGTCGCGGCCCTGCACCACATGTCCTTCGCCGTCTCCACGGCCCTCGAGCACCACGACGAAGCCGACACGGCGGCGGCGGTCGTCAAGGTGCTCGGCACGACGGAGGAGGGTGACATCGCCGACTACGTCGACACGCTGACCGCCTCGGGGTGGGCGCTCGACGACGAGCTCGACACCCTCCTGCACGCCGCGATCCTCCAGCGCCCGGGCTTCACGCTGCGCGGCGGCACCAACGAGATCCTGCGCGGCGTCATCGCCCGCGGGCTGGGGATGCGCTGATGGCCGAGCAGCCCCAGCCGTCCCAGCCCGGCCGGCCGTCAGGGGCGTCCCGGCTCGCCGCCTCGACGGAGCCGGACGCGGACGTGGTCGCCGTGCTCGAGGAGCTCTTCACCGACTACCGCGCGGGCCGCGCCACCCCCACCGCCGTCGTCGACCTCGACCGCGACCTCTGGCAGCGGCTCGAGGAGCTGGGCCTGACCCGCCTCACCGGCAGCGAGGCGGCCGGTGGCAGCGGGGGCAGCTGGCTGGAGGCTGCCGCGCTGCTCGGGGTCGCCGCCGCGGCTGCCGCGCCGGTGCCGCTCGCCGAGCACGACGTGCTGGGCGGCTGGCTGCTCGAGGCGGCCGGCCTCTCCAACGAGGGAGGGCTGCGCACCGTATGCCGCCCCGACCCCTCCGGCGTCGCGCTCAACGTGACGTGGGCCCGCGACGCCAGCCGCATCGTGGCGCTCTGGGAGGACCGCGACCAGTGGCGGGTCGCCGACGTGCCGGTGGAGCGGGTGGCGATCGAGGAGCGCCGGAACCTGGCCGGCGAGCCGAGCGACACCGTGGAGTTCGACCTCGACGACCTCGAGGCCGGCACGGTCGTCGCCCACGAGATCGGTGAGCAGTTCCACCTGCGGGGCGCGCTCGCCCGGTGCGCGCAGGTCACCGGAGCCATGGAGCGCGTCGTCGAGGTGGTGCTGACCCACGTGCGGGAGCGGCAGCAGTTCGGCCGCCCGATCGGGCGCTTCCAGGCGGTGCAGCACCTCGTGGCCGATCTTGCCTCGGAGACCGCGCTGGCCCGGGCGGCCACCGACGCGGCCGTCGCCCGGGCCGCGGCCTCCGACTGGCGCGACCCCGGCATGCTCTTCGCCGTCGGCGTCGCCAAGTCGTGCGTCGGGCACGCGGCATCGGTCGTGGTCCGCGGTTCGCACCAGGTGCTCGGCGCCATCGGGACCACTCTCGAGCACGAGCTGCACACCCTGACCAAGCCGATCCTCGCCCGACGCAGCGAGTACGGCTCGCTGCAGGACTGGGACGAGACCCTGACGGCGCTCGCGTCCTCGGCCGGCCACGACCGGCTCTGGACCCTCATCACCACCGGTCGGGCCAAGCCGTCGAGCGCCCGCTTCCACCCCTACGACGGCGCGTGACCGTGCCGACTCGACCAAGGAGACCCGCCGCATGACCGAGATCCGCTACGAGGTGGCCGACGGCGTCGCCGTCATCACGCTCGATGCGCCCGAGCGCCGCAACGCCCTGTCCGTCGAGATGTCGCGCGAGCTCATCGACGCCGCCCGCTCGGCCGAGGCTGACGACGCGGTCGGCGCCGTCGTCGTCACCGGCGGTGCCCACTTCTGCGCGGGGGCCGTCCGCAGCGTGCTGGCCGACACCGGCCGCGACCCGGTCGAGGACGAGGCCTACCGCAACCTCGAGACCGTCTACGCCGCGTTCACGACCGTCGGCTCGATCGCCGTGCCGACCGTGGCCGCCGTTCGCGGGGCCGCCGTCGGCGCGGGACTCAACCTTGCCCTGGCCACCGACCTGCGCATCGTCTCCCGCACGGCCCGGTTGCTGCCCGGCTTCGCGCAGATCGGGATCCACCCCGGCGGCGGCCACTTCACCCTGATCGAGCGCGTGGCCGGCCGTGAGGCGGCAGCCGCCCTCGGGCTCTTCGGGGACGAGATCGACGGGGAGCGGGCGGTCGCGCTGGGACTTGCCTGGGCGGCATACGACGACGGCGAGGTGCTGGACCGGGCCGTCGAGGTCGCCGCCCGCGTCGCGAAGGACCCCGCGCTCGCGCGCCGGATGGTCGCGAGCTTCCGCCGCGAGACCGCGCCCGGCGGCGTGCCGTGGGACGTCGCCGTCGAGCTCGAGCGCTCCCCGCAGATGTGGTCGCTGCGGCGCAAGCACGGCGTCTGACGCAACTCGACCGCGAACCCGGCATTTCGGATTGACGGGGGGCGCAGTGCAAGGATGGGCAGGTTGACCGTCCCCCTACGTGAAGGAGCTGCTGTGCTGGCGTCCTACCGACCTCTCTTCGAGGTACCGGGGGCACGCGTCTTCATCACCGGCGGAATGATCGCGCGCACCGCAGGCTCGATGTTCGCCGTCTCGGTCGTGGCGATGGTCGCTGCACGCACCGGCTCCTACGCGCTGGCAGGGGCCGTCGTGGCCGTCGGGATGGTGTCGCTGGCCGTCTGCGCCCCGTTCCTCGGCCGCCTCGTCGACCGCTACGGCCAGCGTCGGATCGCCATCCCGTTCTTCCTCTGGTCCGGTTTCTGGGTGGTCATGACCCTGCTGGTCTCCTGGCGCGGCTGGCCCTCGTGGCTGCTGTTCATCACCTTCCCGCTGTGCGGGGCGATCCCCAACCTCGGCACGATGGCCCGGGCCCGGTGGTCGCACATCTTCGCCGACGACCCGAAGAACCTGCACGCGGCGATGTCGTTCGAGCAGGTCATGGAGGAGATCACCTTCGTCATCGGGCCCGTCCTCGCGATCTGGCTCTCGACGACGCTCTTCCCGGAGGCCGGCTTCCTCTTCGCGGCCATCGCCTACGCCGTCGGGGTGCTCGTCTTCATCTCGGCCCGATCCACCGAGCCGCCCGTCGTGCCCCACCACGAGCGCCCGACGCAGCACGCCTACACCGTCCCGGGTCTCGTCCCGCTCGCCTTCATCATGGTGATGACCGGCGCCATCTTCGGCGTCAACGAGGTCGTCACCCTGGCCGTCTCCCAGACCTTCGGGGCGCCGAGCGCCGCAGGCGCCATCCTCGCCCTGTATGCCGTCGGGTCGGCCACCGCGGGTCTCGTCTTCGGGCACATCTCGCACGGCCGCAGCCTCGTCAAGCTCCTCATCGCCGGAACCTGCGGCATGGCGGTGCTCGAGATGCCCGTGCTCCTGGCCCCGAACCTCTGGGCCCTCGCCGGGCTCATGCTCGTCGCCGGCATGGCCACGGCCCCGACGCTCATCACGACGATGAACCTCATCGAGCGCATCACGCCCAAGGCCCAGCTCAACGAGGGCATGACCATCGTGCTGACCGGCATCATCGTCGGCGTCGCCGCGGGCTCTGCCGTCTCCGGCATCGTCGTCGACCACGTCGGCGCCCAGCACGGCTACTGGGTCGCCATCATCGCCGGCGCGTTCGCGTTCGTCATGGCCCTGGGCACGCGCGCCTTCCTCACCCGCCGCGAGCTGCACACCCTCCGCTGACCTCGCCGGGCCCATCAACCGTCGAGAGGCCAGAGTTTGCGGGTCCCGCCCGGTCGAGAGGCCAAAGTTCGCGGGTCCCGTCCCCTCGAGGGGCCACTCCGTCTCACGGGCGCCCCCCGGATGGCTCCCGGGTGCCGCGCCACACGGCATACGCCCTCGGCGGGAGACGCCGGAAAGGCCACCTCTCGTGGCGAGAAGTGGCCTTTCGACTGTCCCGAGGCCGCAAACTCTGGCCTCTCGACGGTGGAGCGGGGGTGGAGCGGGCGGCCTCAGTGGCCGGCGGGGACCGCCACGGCCTCGTCCTCGGGGGCGCCTGCCGCACCCGGCTTGGGGCCGAGGTCGACGTGCGGCAGGAAGAGCGAGGCGATGAAGGCGAGCACGAGCACGCCTGCCGCCACGAGGAACACGACCGACATCGCCTCGGAGAACCCGACGAGGAAGGGCCGCGCCAGTCGCGGGTCGAGCTGGTTGATGAACGAGCTGTCCGACAGGGCCGAGCCGCCGAGGCCAGTGCCGCCCGACTGCTGGGCAGCCTCGAACTGTTGAATGAAGTGTTGGTTCACGGCTGGATTGCCGCCGGTCGGGTGCTGCCTCGCCGCTTGGAACTGTGCCGTGGGCGCGATGCTCCTGAAGGCCTCGGTGATCTTGGTGCCGGCCTGCGAGAAGAGGATCGAGAGGAAGACTGCCGTGCCGAGCGTCCCACCGATCTGGCGGGTGAACGTCGCGGACGAGGTGGCCACGCCGATGTCGCGGCGGTCGACGGCGTTCTGCACGGCGAGGGTCAGGGGCTGGAAGTTGAAGCCGAGACCGATGCCGAAGAAGAACATCCCGATCATCATCTTCCACAGCGGGGTGTCGGCCCCGACGTAGTGGAAGCCGAAGAGGGAGAGCACGAGGATCGCGGACCCCATGATCGGGAAGTGCCGGTAGCGGCCGGTGCGGGAGATCAGCTGGCCCGAGACGATCGAGCCGGCCATGATCCCGAGCGTCATCGGCAGCAGCTGCAGGCCCGCTTCGGTGGGCGTCGAGCCCTTGACGATCTGCAGGTAGAGCGGGATGGCGGCGAGGCCACCGAACATGCCCATGCCGATGAAGACCGAGCTGACCGAGGCCGCGGCGATGGTGCGGTTGGTGAACAGGCGCAGCGGGATGAGCGCCTCCTCACCCATGGCGCGCTCGACGACGAAGAAGGCGACCAGGCCGACGAGGCCGATGGCGTAGCAGAGGATCGAGCGGCCCGAGCCCCAGCCCCAGACGCGGCCCTGCTCGGCCACGATGAGCAGCGGCACCAGGGCGACGGAGAGGCTGAGCGCGCCCCAGTAGTCGACGCGGTGGTCGCGGCGGGTGTGGCGCAGGTGGAGCGTGCGGGAGACGACGATGAGCGCGGCGATCGCGATCGGGACGTTGACGAGGAAGACCCAGCGCCAGCCGGTCACGCCGAGCAGGGCGCTCTGGCCGGCGAAGAAGCCGCCGATGACGGGGCCGAGCACGCTGGAGGTGCCGAAGACGGCGAGGAAGTAGCCCTGGTACTTGGCGCGCTCACGCGGCGGGACGATGTCGCCGATGATGGCGAGCGCCAGCGAGAAGAGGCCACCGGCGCCGATGCCCTGAACGGCACGGAAGGCGGCGAGCGAGGGGATCGACCACGCGAGCGTGCACAGCATCGATCCGATCGTGAAGATCGAGATGGCGAAGATGAACAGCTTCTTGCGGCCGTAGATGTCGCCGAGTTTGCCGTAGAGCGGCGTCGCGATGGTGCTCGTGATGAGGTATGCCGTCGTGACCCAGGCCTGCCCGGCGAGGTCGTTGAGGTCGTCGGCGATGACGCGCATGGCACTCGCGACGATGGTCTGGTCGAGAGCGGCGAGGAACATCCCGAGCATCAGACCGATGAGGATGGTGACGATCTCCTTGTGGGAGAGCGCCGGCGTGCCCGCCCGGGCGTCGGCGGCCGCCGTTTCGGCGGTGGTGTCGGACATGTCAGCCCTCTTTCTGGTTCTGGTCTCTGGTGCTGTCTCTGGTGCTGGTGAAGGGCAGGGGGAGCGTCGTTGCGCCCCGTTCCCGGAGGTGGGCGTCGATCGCGTCGCCGAGCTCGCCCAGGCGGGTGACGAAGTCCGCGACCGCGGGGCCGTCCCAGTGGCAGAGCAGCCCCTGGAACCAGGCGGCACGGGCGTCCTGGATGCGTCCGAGGGCCGCCTGGCCGGTCTCGGTGAGCGAGACGACCGAGGCCCGTCCGTCGTGGGGGTCGGCGCTCTTCTCGAGCAGTCCGCTCGTGACGAGCGAGCTGACCTGGCGGCTCACGGTGGAGACGTCGTTGTGCAGCATGGCGGCGATCTCGGAGATGCGCACCGTGCCCGCGCCCGCGACGACGAAGAGCACGGGGTATGCCGTGACGTCGACGCCGTCCTCGAGGCGAGGAGCGCTGTGCTTGGCGGCGACGAGCAGCTTCTGGACACGCAGGAGCCCGAGGAAGACGTCGTTCGCCTCGTCCTTGCTGACCCCCACGCCGTTCCCTCCGGCTATCCACGAACTATTTGCATGCAGCATGCAAGTATTTGGCGCGGGGCTGTCCCGTGTCAACTCGCCTGTCCAGGGTTTGCCGCTGACCGCGGCTCCTTCGCGCTCGCGTATGGTTCCCTGTGCTCACGGCTCCGCCGAAGTGCAAGGATTGCCGACGTGCCGAGCCCCGTCCAACAGTGTGCGGAGCCTCGGAGACCGACCGCCAGGAGTGCCATGACGAGCGACGTTCCCGTCGACCCGACGATCAACGACGCCTTCCGCCGGATGTCGGCGTTGATCTATGCCGGCGCCGACTCGGGCTCGATCCACCAGGCGCTCGTGGACAGCGCCGTCCAGCTCATCGAGGGCTGCGACCGTGCCTCGTTGCTCGTCAGCACCCGCGACCGCTTCGTCACCGCCGCCAGCACCGACGACGTCGCCCGCCGCATCGACGCGATCGAGATCGAGGTGGGCGAGGGCCCCTGTGTCGACGCGATCGTCTCCGAGGCGTTCCAGCACGACGCCGACCTCACCTCGGCCACGACTCCCTGGCCACGCTTCACCGAGCGCATCGTCGCCGAGACGCCGGTGCGCTCGGCCATCGGCTACCGCCTGCTGCTCGACGGCGACAAGGTCGGCGCCCTCAACGTCTACTCCGACACCCCGGGTGGACTGACGTCCCGGTCGGCCGACGTGGGGGCGGTCGTGGCGTCGTTCGCGTCGGTCGCCATCATGGCGATCCGTGCGAGGGAGGAGGCCGCGACCCTGCGCCAGGGCCTGCAGAGCAACCGCGAGATCGGCAAGGCGGTGGGCCTGCTCATGGCGGCGCACCACATCTCCGGTGACGAGGCGTTCGAGCTGCTGCGCAGCACGTCCCAGGAGCTGAACATGAAGCTGGCCAAGGTCGCCTCGCAGGTCATCGAGGGCCAGGAGTCGCAGTTCGGACCGGGCGACGACCCCGCCGGCGACGCCACGTCGCCCGGCAGGGCGTCCAACGGCACCGCCGACGCGGTCAGCTAGGGGTCACTCCGTCTGCGGACAGCTGCCGGCGCAGCTCCTCGAGGGTGCGCCGGAGCAGGCGGCTGACCTGCATCGCGCTCAGGCCCATGGCGTCCGCGATCTCGGCCTGGGTCAGGTCGCCGGCGAACCGCAGCTCGACGAGGCGACGGTCCCGCGGCGAGAGCCGGTCGAGCGCGGTGCGCACGACGATCCCCTCGTCGACGCCCGGGTCGGAGCCGGAGTCGCCGCGGGCGTCGAGCAGGTCGAGCACAGGGCGTGTGCCGTCCGCGGTCGTGGCGTCGAGGGATGCCGGTCGCAGGTTGGTGGCCGCGACCTGGGCCTCCTTGACGGAGCTGAGGCTGAGGTCGAGCTCCACCGCCAGCTCGCCGGCGTCGGGGTCGTGGCCGAGCCGCTGCTCGAGGGCGGACCGTGCCTCCGTGACGAGCTGGCGGCGCTCCTGCAGCTCGCGCGGTGGGCGCACGAGCCAGCCATGGTCACGGAAGTGACGACGCAGCTCGCCGGTGATGGTGGGTGTGGCGTAGGCGCCGAACTCGGTCTGTTTGGTGAGGTCGAAGCGCTCGATGGCCTTCAGCAGGGCCAGGAAGGCGACCTGCTCGAGGTCGTCACGGTCGAGGCCCTTGCCCGAGTAGCGGTGGGCGAGGGAACGTGCGAGCGGCATGTGCAGCAGCGTCACGGACTCGAGGGCTGCGGCGCGGGCTGAGGTGGAGTTCGACGTGCGCACCAGCTCGATGAGCTCTCTGGTGCGGGCATCCTTGCGCGGACCCGTGGATGGGTCGGTCATGTGTGCTCCGATGATTCGGATCTTGCCGAAGCGGCGCTGGCTTGACCGACTTCTCATGACGCTATGCGGTCGGCCCCTAATGCACAAGGTGGACGCCGCTGGCACGTATCTCGGCTGAGGTGTACACGCGCGCCTGTGCGGGCGAGGACTTCCGAGCGCGAGCGAGGACCCGCGAGCGCGGCTCGGAGCTCGCGAGGACCGCTGGGTCAGTGGGTCAGTGGGTCAGTGGGTCACGACGACCAGGGCGTCGAGGAGCCTGCGGGCGATCTCCTCGTCACCGGTGACGGTGTAGCGGATCTGCTCGACGGGCCGTCGCCCGGCAGCGCGCCGGGTCAGGGCGTCGGTGGTGAGGTGGACCGAGGTGACGTCGAGCTGCTCGTCACCCTCCGGTCGGTCCTGCCCGCTGAAGAGCGCCTCACCGTAGGGCTTCCCGTCCTCACCGGCGCTGATGCGAACCCCGTCACGGGCCACGACCGGCCCGGTCACGTCGAGGACGACGGCGTGACCGGCGCCGATGCCGGCGACCCGCGCAGCGATGCGCGGCAGGGCAGCGAGGATGTCGGCGGTGAACACGGCTGCGCTCGCGGAGTCGAGGTTGCCTGGCCGGTCGAGGGCGGCACGCAGGTCCTGCTCGTGCACCCACGCGTCCACGATCCGCCGGTGGAGGTGCTGCCCGAAGGTCGTGTCGGGGCCGAAGAAACCGCCGATGACCGTGTCGACGTCGGCGTCGGAGGCGCGCAGCTCGGCCACCCGGCCAGGGTGGAACTCGGCGAGCTCGGCCACGACGTCTCGGCCCGTGACGCCGCGCCGGGCCTCGACGTCGACCTCGACGAACCGGGCGAAGTCGCTGCGCAGATGGGGGTAGTCCGGGACCGTCAGCTGGGGCCGCGGCAGCCCGGCGAACGACTTCTCTGCTCCGACGATGTGGGCGATCTGGTCCTTGACGGTCCAGCCCGGGCACTCGGTCTCGAGGTCGAAGTCCTCGTCCCGGCAGGAGTACCCGAGGTCGATGATCGACCGCACGGTGTTGTCGAACGCGTCGATCAGTCCGTTGCGGTCGTCGGGCGCGGCCGGGTGCATGGGCATGTCATCAGACTACTTACCCTTGAGGCATGCCTGACCTGCAGCGAGACGACCTCGTCGACCGGCGGAGGGGCGACTCCGCTCGGTCTGCCTGGGGCGCTGTGCTGCCCGTGGCGGGGGTCGCGGTCGTGGCCCTGCTCGCGTGCGTCGTCGCCGCCCGCTTCACCGGGGCGTCGGACCCGCTGCCCTCCGGCTTCACCGACGCGGGCCCGGTCGTGCGCTGGGCGCTGCCTCTCCTGCGCGCCCTGCACGACGTGGCGGCCTCGCTGACGATCGGCTCGCTCCTGCTCGCCGGCACCATGATCCCCGGCCGCACGCGTGCCCAGACCGTGGCCGTCGACGAGCCGCGGCGCGCCGCGGCCCTTCGCGTCGCGACCGCCGCCGCGTTCGTCTGGGCCGTCGCCGGTGCGGTGGTGGTCGTGTTCACCTTTGCCGACGCCGCCGGTATGCCGCTCGGCCAGCCAGGCTTCGGCACCCAGCTCACGGGGGCGCTGTGGTCGATCGAGCCGCTCCGGGTAGGCCTGATCAGCACGGTCACGGCCGCAGTGGTCGCCTCCGTCGCCGCCGTCGCGCGGGGCCGCCTCGTGCCCGTCGGCCTGGCCGCGCTGTCCGCCTTCGGGCTGCTGGTGCTCGGTCTCGCCGGACACGCAGGAGGCTCCGCCGACCACGAGACGGCCGTCAACGGCATCGCGGTGCACCTGCTCGCCGCGGCTGTCTGGGTCGGTGGCCTGCTCGCCATCGTCGTCCTACGGCACCGCCTCGGCGACGCCCTCGGCGTGGTCGCGCGCCGCTTCTCGGCGGTCGCCCTGTGGTGCTTCGTGGCGCTCGCCGTCTCGGGTGTCCTGACCGCCACGACGCGGCTCGGCTCGTGGTCGGACCTGACCACCCCGTACGGCGTCCTCGTCCTCGTCAAGGTGGCGGCGCTGGCCGTTCTCGGTGTGGCCGGGGCCGTGCACCGCCGGGTCACCCTCGACCGGATCGACCTGATCGACCGGATCGACCTGGTCGACGCGTCTTCGGACCGGCACGGCAGGCAGGCGACACGCGGCCGCCTCTTCGTCAGGCTCGCGGTCGCGGAGACGCTGGTCATGGGCGTCGCCTTCGGGGTGGCCACGGCCCTCGCCCGCAGCCAGCCGCCCGTGCCCGAGATGGAGCCGGACCCGACCCCCGCTCTGTCGTTGACGGGGTTCCCCGCCCCGCCGCCGCCGACGGCCCTGGACTGGCTGACGGCCTGGCGCGTGGAGTGGCTCTTCCTCTCGACCGGGTTGCTGGCCATCGGGCTCTACGTCGCCGGGGTCGTCCGGCTGCGCCGCCGTGGGGACGCCTGGCCGGTCCTGCGCACCGTGAGCTGGGTCTTCGGCTGGCTGCTGTTCATCTACGCGACCAACGGGGTCCTCGGCATCTACGGCCGGGTCGCCTTCTCGTGGCACATGACCCTGCACATGCTCGAGGCGATGGTGCTGCCGATCTTCCTCGTCCTCGGCGCACCGGTCACCCTCGCCCTGCGCAGTATCAGGCCTCGTCGTGACGGCACCCCGGGCCCGCGCGAGCTGCTGCTGAAGGCGGTGCACTCCCGGGTGATGGCCGTCCTCGGCAACCCGGTCTTCGCGGCCGTCCTCTTCTTCACGAGCCTCGTGGCCTTCTACTGGACGGGCCTGTTCCAGCTCGCCCTCGAGACGCACACCGGGCACCTGCTGATGACGGCGCACTTCGTCCTCACCGGCTACCTGTTCGTCTGGTCCCTCGTGGGGATCGACCCGGGCCCGAGGAAGTGGAGCCCGCCGCTGCGACTGGTCGTGCTCTTCGCGACCATCGCCTTCCACGCCTTCTTCGGGGTCGCGATGGTCACCGGCACGACGCTGCTCGCCGGCGACTTCTTCACGGCGGTCAAGATGCCGTGGGTGCCCGACCCGCTGGCCGACCAGCGCCTGGGCGGCGGCGTGGCTTGGGCCATCGGCGAGCTGCCCAGCCTCGTCCTGGCCCTGACGGTCGCCGTCCAGTGGTTCGGCACGGACCAGGCGGAGTCGGTGCGGCGCGACCGCCGGGCCGACCGTGACGGCGACGCCGAGCTGACTGCCTACAACGAGCGGCTCGCGGCGCTGGCCGAGCGCGACAACGGGACCTCCCGCTGACGAGCTGACGAGAGGAGGGTACGCGTACGCCTCCTCACGGGCCGCCCGCGCCGTCCACGCCGACGGGGGGCGGCCGAGCCGGCTGACCGTGGCGGCCGGCGTCGTGTGAGAGTTGCACCATGAAGGTTGCGCTCATCCAGCTGGCCTACGGCGACGACGAGTCGGTCGCCGACCGCACCGCCCGCGTGGCGGACCTCGTGCGCGCGCAGGCGGGCCACGACCTCGTCGTCCTGCCGGAGCTGTGGTCCGCCGGGGGTTTCGACTACACGGAGTGGGCCGGGCGAGCCGAGCCGGTCGACGGGCCCGTCGCCCAGGCGCTCGCCACGGCGGCCCGTGACGCGGGCGTGACCCTCCACGGAGGGTCGATCGTCGAACGCGGCGAGCCGGCTGGTGGGGGCGGCGACCGGGGGCTGTGGAACACCAGCCTCGTCTTCTCTCCCGAGGGCGACCTCGTGGCGACCTACCGCAAGATCCATCGCTTCGGCTTCGGGGAGGGGGAGCCCAGCCTGCTCGACGCGGGCGAGGAGCTCGTGGTCGTCGGGGTGCCGGTCGCGGACGGTGGCACGGTCTCGGTCGGGCTCTCGACCTGTTACGACCTGCGCTTCCCGGAGCTCTACCGGCGGCTGCTCGACCGGGGCGCGGAGGTGTTCGCCATCCCGGCGGCGTGGCCCCGCAAGCGGGTCGGCCACTGGGCGCTGCTCGGCCAGGCGCGGGCCGTCGAGGACCAGTGCGTCGTCCTGCAGTGCAACACCGCCGGCACGCACGCGGGCCACGAGATGGGCGGCCACTCACAGGTCGTGGACGCCACCGGGAAGGTTCTGGTTGCCGCCGGCCTTGACGAGGAGGTGCTGAGCATCGACATCGACACCGCTGCGACCCAGCAGTGGCGGCGGGCCTTCCCGGTGCTGCCCGACCGGAGGCTGGCATGAGCGCCGACACCTCGACCAGCGCGCTGCGCGCCCGCGTGAAGGTGCGCGCACCCGAGCTCGTCGGCCGCGGGTGGCTCAACACCGGCGGCCGCTCCCTCTCTCTCGCCGACCTCCGCGGTCGTGTGACGGTGCTCGACTTCTGGACCTTCTGCTGTGTCAACTGCCTCCACGTCCTCGACGAGCTGCGCCCGGTCGAGGCGCGGTTCCCCGACGCGCTGACGATCATCGGGGTGCACTCGCCCAAGTTCGAGCACGAGGCCGACGCCGACGCCCTCGTCGCGGCCGTGGAGCGGTATGCCGTCCACCACCCGGTGCTCGACGACCCCGAGCTCGTGACCTGGAAGGCGTATGCCGCCCGGGCGTGGCCCACGCTCGTCGTCATCGACCCGGAGGGGTACGTCGTCGCGTCGATGTCCGGTGAGGGCCACGGCCCGGGCCTGGCTGCGCTCGTGGCGGAGATCGTCGAGGAGCACCGCGCCAAGGGGACGCTCCAGCCCGGCGACGACCCCTACGTGCCACCGTCGCCGCCGGACACCGCGCTGCGGTTTCCCGGCAAGGCCGTCGCCCTGCCCGACGGGTCGTTCGTCGTGAGCGACACCGCGAACCACCAGGTCGTGCACCTCGAGGACGACCTCGAGACCGAACGCGGGCGGTGGGGCGGCGAAGGCGTCCTCAACGAGCCGCAGGGGGTGCTGCTCGCGGCTCCGGAGGTCGCCGAGCGACTGGGCGTCGACCTGCTGGTCGCCGACTCGGTCAACCACCAGCTCAAGGGGATCCGCTTGGCCGACGGGTCGGTCCACGTCATCGCAGGCACCGGCTCGCAGCTGCGCGAGCGCACGGGTGGCGGACCCGCCCTCGAGCAGCCGCTGTCGACGCCGTGGGACCTCGCCCGGCTCGGCGACCGGGTCCTCATCGCGATGGCGGGCACCCACCAGCTCTGGGCCTGGACCCCCGGCACGACCGTCGAGGACGGACGCGTCGAGGTGGTCGCCGGCACCTCCAACGAGGGTCTCGTCGACGGGCCCGGGCCGGAGGCCTGGTTCGCCCAGCCCTCGGGACTGGCGACCTCGGCCTCCGGCGACCGCGTCTGGATCGCGGACTCCGAGACCTCGGCGCTCCGGTCGGTGACGACGGCCTCCGACGGCGCCCTCGTCGTCGAGACCCACGTCGGCACGGGTCTGTTCGACTTCGGCCACCGCGACGGCGACGCTGCCGAGGCCCTCTTCCAGCACCCGCTCGGCGTCACCGAGCTGCCCGACGGGTCGGTCGCCGTCAGCGACACCTACAACGGCGCGCTGCGACGCTTCGACCCGTCGACCGGCCAGGTGTCGACCCTCGCCCAGGGCCTGGCCGAGCCGAGCGACGCCGTCGTCGAGACGGACCCGCAGACCGGCGAGATCCGTCTCGTCGTCGTCGAGTCGGCCGCCCATCGCCTGACCCGGGTGGCGTTGCCCCGCGACGCCCAGCGCGTCGACGGCCCCGCCCACCGCACCCAGCGGCCCGCCACCCCGCTGCCCGCCGGCGAGGTCGCGCTCGAGGTGACGTTCGTGCCGCCGGCCGGCCAGAAGCTCGACCACCGCTGGGGTGACCCCACACGTCTCGACGTGTCGGCGACACCCGACGCCCTGCTCGTGTCGGGCGCCGGTCGGGCCGAGGGACTGACCCGGACGCTCGTCCTGCGCGAGGGCATCGGCTCGGGCACGCTGCACATCTCCGTCCAGGCGGCGGCGTGCGACGGCGACCCCGTGACGGGCGAGGTGCCCGAACACGCCGCCTGCCACCTGTTCCAGCAGGACTGGGGCATCCCGGTCGTGCTCGACCCAGCGGCCGGTGCCACACTGACTCTTGACCTTCGCGGGGTCAATGCCGGTCAGCACGCCGGGGAGTGATCCGACCCGATCCCGTCGATCTCGAGCGGACAAGGTGGCAGACGTGGCGCGACAGGCATCCGGCGGACGCTCGTTCTTCTCCGCCCTCTGCGGCCTGCTGGCGATCGTGCTGCTCCCCGTGGCCCTGGTGGGGTTCTGGGCCTCGGTCCTGCTGACCCGCACGGACGTCTTCGTCCAGGAGCTGCAGCCCGTCGTCGCCAAGCCGCAGGTGCAGCAGGCCCTCGCCGACGGCATCGTGAACGGCGTGCTGTCGGCGGTCCAGCTGCCGCCGGCGATCGAGAAGGCGCTCGAGGCGCCGATCCGCACCGAGGCGGCCAAGCTCGTGGCCAGCCCCCAGGTCGCGAGCGCGTGGACCTCGGCCGTGCGTGCCGTGCACAGCCAGTTCATCGCCGTCATGCAGGGCCGGGGCAGCACCGAGCTCGACGACCAGGGCCGGGTGGCCATGCGCGTCACGATCCCGGTCCCGGCACTGACCGCGATTCTCCAGCAGGCGGGGGTGCCGAACGCGGGCGCCATCGCGCCGGTCGTGACGATCCCCCTCGTCAAGGCGACCGACCTGCAGACGGCGCAACGCGCATACCGGATCGCCGCGTCCTGGGGGCCGTGGGGACCGCTCGTGGTGGCCGTGCTCGCGCTGCTCTCCATCGCTCTGGCGCGCCGGTGGCGCACGGCCACAACGCTGGTCGCGCTCGGCTGGGGGGTGATGTCCGTCCTCCTCGCCCTCGTCATCATGGTCGCGCGCGAGCCGCTGATGCGCAGGGTCGACCCGGCGGTGGCCCGGACCGTCACCGACGCCGCCTACGGGCTCGCGGCCCGCAACCTCTACTACGAGATCGGCATCGCCCTCGCCGTGGCCGTCGTCATGCTCCTCCTCTCGGCGCTCAGCCTCGCCTTCCGCCGTCGCGGGCGCTGAGACCAGCGCTGACGGCCGGCGGTCCGTCGCTGACAGGCCGGAGCGTCACAGGCATGCCTCCTGGGGGTATGTGCTGCGCAGGCATGCGACCGTGCATGCCCTCACCAAGGAGGCCTCATGGGTATCGGACTCGGGATCTTCCTGCTCGTCGTCGGTGCCATCTTCTTCTTCACCAACCTCGACTCGAGCGTGCTCAACATGAGCATCGGCACGGGCAACACGATCGGCGTGATCCTCATGGTCGCCGGTGCGCTCGCGATCATCCTGGCGCTCGTCATGAACGCCCAGCGCACGCGTACCCAGCACACGGTGGTCACGGACCGCCGCGGCGGACCTGACGTCGTCGAGCGCGTGGAGCGCCGCGACGACATCGTCTGACCGAGAGCCGCGACGCGCGGGGTGACCCGGTGCGAGCGGTTGACGACGGCGGCCTGAGCAGGTGAACCCACCTGCTCAGGCCTGCTTCGTGCGTCGGCCAGGAAAGTCGGTGGCACCGTGCCCCGGCGCAGTCCTACCGTCGATGTCATGGAGGTCAGGCGCATCGACGTGCATGACGACCAGGAGTGCGCCCACGCGTACGACGTGATCGTGGCCAGCAAGGGGCACGAGCGACCGTGGGTCGAGCCGCCTTCCCTCGCAGAGACGCTCGTGGAGTGGCGGTACGTCGACGCGGCCGAGCCGATGGAGATGTGGGGCGCCTTCGACGGACCCGACCTCGTCGGCGTGGCGACCCTCTGGCTGCCGATGACCGACAACACGACGATGACGTGGGCCGACGTGCAGGTGGCACCGGAGAGCCGACGCCGGGGCGCCGGCACGGCGCTGCTCGACCGGCTCCTCGACCGGGCACGCGAGGAGGGCCGCGCCACCATGCTGCTCGAGTTCCACGTTCCCCCGGACTCCGACGGCCACGGCTACCGGCGCTTCGCCGAGCGGCACGGCTTCGCTCTCGGCAACACCGAGATCGTCCGCCACCTCGAGCTGCCCGTCGACGCCTCGCTCCTCGACCACCACGCCGAGCAGGCCCGGCCACGGTGGGAACGCGCCTATCGGCTCGAGACCCACGTCGACGGCGTGCCGGAGCCCCTCATCGAGTCCCTCTGCGGGCTCGTCAACCAGCTGGCCGTCGACGCGCCGACGGGCGAGATCGTCTTCGAGGAGGAGTCGCTGACGCCTGCACGCTACCGGGAGCACCTCGACGTCGCCAAGGCGCAGGCGCGTGTACGCCTGACCACCGTCGCCGTCCACGAGGACAGCGGCGAGGTGGTGGCCTACACCGACCTCGTCCTACCGGCGGGTGCGCCCGGAACCGCCTGGCAGTGGGGAACGCTCGTGCAGCGGGAGCACCGCGGGCACCGGCTCGGGATGGCGGTCAAGGTCGAGAACCTGCGCCGCCTGCAGCGGGACCATCCCGAGCGTCGGCGCATCGTCACCGGCAACTCCGACACCAACTCGTGGATGGTCTCGATCAACGAGGACCTGGGATTTCGCATCGTCGAGCTCTGCCCCGCCTACCACCGCGTGGTCTGAGGGATGCAGTCCCGGGCTCGGACCACACGACCGAGCGAGGCACGAGGGAGGCGTCGGCCGGCCGGTGACCGCTCCCGCGCTCCTTCACGAGACCCAGCCGCGGCGTACCGCGATGACCCCCGCTTCGAAGCGGCTCTCCGCATGCAGAGTGGTCAAGGACGCTGACACCAGACGGCGGACGGTACGAACGGAGACCTGCAGACGGCGAGCGATGGCTTCGTCCTTCTGTCCTTGCGCAAGCAGCGCGACCACCTGACGCACCCGGGCATCACTGAACTCCTCGCCCTCCGCCGCCGGGGTCCGTTCGGCGAGGACCGGGGCGGATGCGTGCCACACCGCGTCGAACAGGGCAGTGATCGGCGCGACGAGGTCGGGGTCCTTCATGACGAGCGCGCCGGGGGCATGAGCGCGTGACACGATCGCAACGCTCTCGTCGACGATGACGAGGCGTTGTGGCGGTGCCGGGTGGGAACGGACCTGCACCCCGCGGCCGGCCTGACCGGTGAGGTGGTCGCGCCAGTGCCGAGACTCCAGGGACGTGTCCGACACGATCGCCCGTAACGGGATACCCCGACTCAGCAGCTCGTTGTCGAGCCGCGCCGAGGGCCCGATCGCCTCGGCGGGCACGGCGTCACCGGGAAGCATGAAGGAGACCTTGCGCGTCCCCGAACGAGCGAGCTGGAACAGTCGGGACGTGACGACGGAAGGGTCGTCGATCTGCTCGACGAACCCGGCCGAGTCGCGCAGGCTCCGGCTGGCGACGAACGCATCGACGAGCTCGCCAAGATCCTCTCTGGCCCTGCCCACCCTGCGCTGGCACTCGGAGATCCGCGCCTCCTCCGCGGCGAGCAGCACCTCGAGGGCCTGCTCGGGCGGAATGGCGAAGAAAGGACAGCCTTCCGGGCCGACACTGACCAGCATGAGCTCCGCGAGAACCGTGAGCTCGGCGCGGGCAGCCTCCGCGGACAACCCGACGTGGGCCGCCAGCTCGTCCAGATCGGCCGTCGGCTTGTCGAGCATGACCCTGTACACGGCCTCCGTCGTGGCGGGCACCCCGAACATCTCGAGCATGCGGATCCTTCCCCTGACTGATCCTGTTCGCGGGCCCGAGAATAGCCCCACGACGCCCCCGTCGCACAGGTCCGGAAGGGAAGGTGGGCACTGACGTGGCCGAAACCGGCCACGTCCTTTTTGTGCCCGCGTTTGTGCATGCGACGTCCCCGCGTTCCGTCCACGCTCGACCCGACGGGCACGCCGTCCGTCGCCGCCTCTCTACAGGGAGATCGACCATGCCTGTTCAGCCCGCCAACACACCCGTACCCACTGGATCTCCCGCGCTCCTGGCGCGTCGGCTCCCGGGAGCAGCCGGCCGGAAGCGCCCCCGCCTCCTGCTCTGGTCATGGCCGGACCTCGTCCTGTGGTGGCCCATCGCCGTCCGGCCTGCCTGAGTCAGGAGGCGGACGCGCCTCGTCGCTGCCGTGGCAGCAACCGGACATGGCCCGAGGTGGACGTTCCGGAGCGTTGAAGCGGCCTCCTGGGGACCCATACGTTCGCCTTGCGTCGCCACCCCGGGGACGTGCCTATACATATCTAGCCCCCGAAAGGGCTTGGACGACAGGGGATTTCACATGTTTGGAGTCAAGAGACTCGGAGTGGTTCTCGGGGGAGCGGTGGCAACGACTGCCCTGCTCGTGGGGACGGGCGGCTCGGCCCAGGCGGCAACGTCGGACAACTACTGGAACGTGCCGTACGGCCAGCTGTACGTTTCGGCGTACGAGTGCAACACCTACCTCACGTCGTGCAGCTGGTACACGAAGGTCCAGCTTCGCAACAACGGTGGCAGGATCATGGACAGCATCACCAACACCACGAAGATCTACGCCAACGGCCTCTCGGCGTCGGTCACCATCTCCAAAGACCAGCCCAGCGCGACCATCACGGGCAACCAGACGAGCATCGGCCAGGTGCGCTGGACCAAGTACGTGTCCAACCTCGTCGAGCTGAGCGGGGAGGCTCGGCCGTCATGGACCGCAGTGGGCATCACCACCGAGGCCTGCCTCACAGGTAACGGCCCTGCCGGCTACGGCTCGGTGAGCGCGAAGTGCGCCAAGATCGGGCTTTGGTGAGTCTTCGCCTTTCAGGCACGGCCTTCCGGGTCGTGCCGCTTCTCGTGGTGCTTGCCGTCACCGCCTCCTGCACACTGCAGGTGGGCGGGGGCGGCAAGCCCTCGGCCCTGACGCAGTACGTGGGGGCCAACGGCCTGCTGGCCGATCCCGTCGCCACGGTCCACCGACCTTCGCTCCAGGTGACGCTCGACCGCCTGTGGGCAGCCCGCCTGCTCGGGGTGCCGGCGAAGCACGCGCCGGCGGCGGTGATGGTCGAGGGCCTGGCGGCCGATGCCGAGCCCGTCGAACGCACCAGTCTCCAGATGCGCTGGGCGGCGTACCGAGAGGACTCCGAGGGGGTTCGCCACGCGATCGACGGACTGAGTGACCTCTGCCGCACCGCCTCGTCCGACGTCACCTGTGCCCCGACGGTCAGGTCGGTGCGGGCCTTCTTCCATGTCACCCGGTCGAGCCGGCTCGCCGACGTGGACCGCGCCTTTCCGGAAGCCCGGTTCACCGCCTGCCCCGGGACGGGCAAGACGCTCGCAGAGCTGTTCCAGACCGCCGTCTGCGGCAAGGCCGTGACGCGGGAGCAGCTGGACGCCGTCCTGTCCGGACCCGACGGCGGCACGCTCGACAGTGACGGGCTCTGGGCCGCAGCGGTCATCGCGCGCGAGTCGGGGATCGATGCAGCGCCATTGCGCGAGAAGATCGAGGCCGCGCTCGACGAGAGCCAGGTGCAAGGCATCTACTTCGACGAGACTCCGGCGCAGGGCACGTTGCTCACCACGTGGGCACTGCTCCACCTGGCCGGACCGGATCGACAGGGTCTGGACACGGCGAAGCTGGAGACCGCCGTCCGCGGCGAGGACACGGGCGGTGCGCCGGATCGCGTGATGCTCGCTCGCGCCGGGCTTGCGTTGCTGCACGGCCGGCGGCCGCCCGCCCGTGGGGGGCCACTGCGGATCGCAGACCCTGACGGGCCCTACAACCCCTTCATCGCCATGGCGGCCCGAGACTCCGGTGACCTCTCGCTGGTGTCGATGGCCTTCACGCAGCAGGGCGCCCGCGGCAGCGCCACGGCGTTGGCCTCGTGGGCCATCACGCAGCGCGTGCTGACCGGCAGGTCCGTGACGCTGACCAGCGCGGACGTGAAGCGGATCGAGTCGCTCACGAAGGAGGCGGCCGACCGCGACGCGCCGGTTCTCAACCAGCTGGGCGCGACCGCGCTCAGCGCTGCCGGTGAGAACACCGACCCGCCGGAGCTCGTCTCCGGTTGTGGGGGTGCTGCCTGGCTGATATCAACTCGAGGCACGTGCGACATCCGCGCGTCTCTCCTCGCAGATCTCTACCAAGAGTTCACGACCAGACAGGGACCACAATGACCACAGCCCCAGCCGTCGCGCTGCGGGGTGTCAGCGCTGCCCACGGCGACACCCGGCGACGCCCGATCGACCTGGACGTGGATCCCGGCTCGCGCGTCTGGATCAGCGGTCAGTCGGGGGTGGGCAAGACGTCCCTCCTGTACGTCGTCGGCGCGCTGACCCGGGCATTCAGCGGCACCGTCTCGATCGGAGGACGGGTCGTGGGCAGCGCTCGTGAGGCGGACCTGGTCCGTCGCGAGCACGTCGGCTTCGTCCTGCAGGATGCCCAGCTCGTCGAGCACTGGTCGGTCCGACGCAACCTGGCGACGATGGCGGGCGAAGACCGTTGCCCCGACGCCGTGGGACGGCTCTCGGCCTGGGGCGTGGAGGTCGAGGGTCGGCAGCCGCGCTCGTTGTCCGGTGGCGAGCGGCAGCGGGTCGTCACCGCCGGGGCGCTGGCGAAGGGCGCGGCTGTCATCGTCGCGGACGAGCCCACCTCGAGCCTCGACGAGGCGGCCCGCGACGCGGTGATGGCGGCATTTCTCGATGCGTCGCAGACGGGCGCAGCCGTCGTGGTGTCGAGCCACGATCCGGCGTGGGCCGAGTGGGCCACCGTGCGCGTCCGCCTGGGAGGCTCCGATGCGTGAGCAGACCCTCGGCAACGCCTGGGCCAACGTCACCGGCCGCCGAGTCGCGTCCCTGACGACTGTCGTCATCGTCGCGAGTCTCATGGCGGCTCTCGTGGCGCTCCTCGTGCCGTTGCACGACGTCCGCGCGAACATCCGGGCGCAGTACGACGACCCCAGCTGGCGGTCGACCTTCCTGGTCGAGGGTCTCGCCGGCGCGTCGGAGCCGATGGGCCCGGCCGAGATCGACGCACTGGCCAAGGTCCCCGGCGTCACGTCGGTGACTCCCGTCGACACGGTCGAGGGACCGGCCGGTGACGACGTCGTCCAGCTGCGTACCTACGTGCCGGTCTTGGACGTGCCCATCGTCCAGGGGCGAGCGCCCCGGGCAGGGCAATGCGAGGCCGCCGTCACCCGGGACGTCGCCGGGGCGAGGCTGGGCACCTCGGTCAGGGTCGGCCTCGGCGAGGGTGGACAGGCCGCCGGGGGAGGCCTGGAGCCGCTCGTGGTCGGCATCATCGACCACAGCTACCCTCTCGTGAACGGCGCGACCATGCTCACCACCTGCCGGCTGCCGCACCGTGACTCTGCCAGCCAGGTCGTGGTGACGACGCGGTCGGGGCAACTGCCGAAAAACTATGTCGCGCAGTCGCTCTCGTCCGCGGCGGCCCAGGCCATGGACTCCTCGCAGAGCACCGGCATCCTCGGGCTCGTCGCCCTGCTCATCGCCGTGGTGTCGCTCTTCGTCGTCGCGTCGGTCGCCCGCTGGAGCGTGCGCTCCCGGCTGGGTGAGTTCGTCACCCTGCGTGTGTGGGGAAGGTCCCGGCGCACCGTCGTCGGCATGGTCGGCGTCGAGCAGGCGATCCTCGCGATCATCGCGGCGCCGATCGGCCTCGGCCTCGGCACGCTGCTCGCCTGGTGGCTCGTCCGAGCGGGCGGGCCCTCCGGTCTCGTCGACCCCGCGGCCGGCATCGCCGTGGCCGCCCCCTCACCGTGGACCCTTGCCGTCGCCTGTGGCGGTTTCCTCCTCGCGCTCGTGCTGCTGACCGCACTTCCGGTCGTCAGGGTTCTGCGTCCCGACGTCGCTTCCCTGCTCCGGCGCCGCGGGGAATGACGCCGCCCCCGCGGCTTCCGCTCCGGTGACGCTTCGAGCAGCAGCGAGCTCCTGCCGGTCGCGACCGTCAGGAGCTCGCGAGGTCCGGCGTGGTGCCGGGATCAGTGGTCAGAGCAAGTCAGAGCAGATCAGAAGGCCGACTCGGGCACGTCCATGAGGTCGTTGTCGGTGGCCTCGGCGATGGCGCGCTCGGCGGTCAGGCGCGGCAGGACGTTCTTGGCGTAGAACGACGCCGCCGCGACCTTGCCGCGGTAGAAGTCGGCGTCCTTGCCCGAGGCGCCGCCGTCGAGGGCCTTCTGGGCGACCTCGGCCTGGCGCAGCAGCAGCCAGCCGACGACGAGATCACCGGCGGCGAGGAGCAGGCGCGTCGTGTTCTGGCCGATCTTGTAGAGGTTCTCCGGCTTGCCGCCCAGGCGCGGGTCGCTCTTCATGAGGTCGCCGATCATGTGGCCGACGATGCCCTGGACGTCCTCGAGCGCCCTGCCGAGCAGCTCGCGCTCCCGGTCGAGCGAGCCGCCGAGGTCCTTGGCGAACTCCTGCATCTGCCCGGCGACCATCTGCAGGGCCTGGCCCTTGTCGCGGACGATCTTGCGGAAGAAGAAGTCGAGGCCCTGGATCGCGGTGGTGCCCTCGTAGAGCGTGTCGATCTTGGCGTCGCGGACGTACTGCTCGATCGGGTAGTCCTGCAGGAAGCCCGAGCCGCCGTACGTCTGCAGCGACTCCGTCCCGAGCAGGACCCACGCGCGCTCGGAGCCGAGGCCCTTGACGAGCGGGAGCAGCAGGTCGCTGACCCGGTTGGCGAGCTCGGCCGGTGAGCCCTTCTCGAGCGGCGCCGCCGGGTTGCCCGCCTGCGCCTGGCCGACGGCGTCCTGCTGGCTCGCGGCGTAGATGACGAGCGCGCGCAGGCCCTCGGCGTACGCCTTCTGCAGCATGAGCGAGCGCCGCACGTCGGGGTGGTGGGTGATCGTGACGCGAGGGGCGCTCTTGTCGGTCATCTGCGTGAGGTCGGCGCCCTGGACGCGCTCCTTGGCGTACTCGAGCGCGTTGAGGTAGCCGGTCGACAGCGTGGCAATCGCCTTGGTGCCGACGAACATCCGCGCGTTCTCGATGACCTTGAACATCTGCGCGATGCCGTCATGGACGTCACCGAGGAGGGTGCCGACGGCCGGCTCGTGCTCGCCGAAGGTGACCTCGCAGGTCGTGGAGACCTTGAGGCCCATCTTGTGCTCGACGTTGGTGACGTGGGCGCCGTTGCGCTCGCCGAGCTCGCCGGTCTCGAGGTCGACGTGGAACTTCGGGACGATGAAGAGCGAGAGGCCCTTGGTGCCGGGGCCGGCGCCCTCGGGGCGGGCGAGCACGAAGTGCACGACGTTGTCGACGAGGTCGGACTCGGCGGAGGTGATGAAGCGCTTGACGCCGGTGATGTGCCACGTGCCGTCGGGCTGCTGGACGGCCTTGGTGCGGCCGGCGCCGACGTCGGAGCCGGCGTCGGGCTCGGTCAGGACCATCGTGGTGTGCCAGGCGTTGTCGACGATGAGCTTGGCCAGCTTCTTCTGGTCGTCGGTGCCGAGGTGCCAGAGCAGGTTGGCGAAGGAGTAGCTCGCCGTGAACATGTGGACGGCCGGGTTGGCGCCGCAGACCATCTCGGCGACCGACCAGCGCAGCGATGCGGGCACGACCATGCCGCCGAGCTCCGCCGGCACGTCGAGGTTGCCCCAGTCGCCGTCGACGTAGGCTTTGAAGGACCTCTTGAACGACTCGGGCATCGTCACCGTCTGGCTGACCGGGTCGTAGACCGGTGGGTTGCGGTCGCTGTCGAGGAGGCTGTCGGCCAGCTCGTTCTCCGCCAGGCGCGAGACCTCTCGCAGGATGTCCTTCGCGGCGTCGACGTCGACGTCGGCGTAGATGCCCTGCCCCAGGACCTCCTGGCGGTTGAAGACCTCGAAGAGGTTGAACTCGAGGTCGCGCACGTTGCTCTTGTAGTGGCCCATCGGGGGGACCCTCCGCGTTCTGTCGCTCGTCGTGCGTCCGCGCCGTCGCCGGCGGGCGCGCGAAGTTACTGGCCGGTCACCTTCATGATGCTACCGGCCGGTAACGAGCGCAAGGGGGCAGCCGTGCCGTGTCCGGCACGACCCGCCGAGGAGGTATGCCGTGGGCTCGGCGGAACGGCATACGCAAGCTGTTCGTCGCGCTGGGTGGGCGCAAGCAGAAGGGCCCGGTCCTGGTGACCGGGCCCTTCGTCTGGAGCAGGCGGCACGAATTGCACGTACGTCTTCCTTCTGGAAGAAGGCTGTTCTGCTACTGAACTACGCCTGCGAGGCGTCGCCTACCGTAGCAACAGCCGGGCCGAGGGCCAAACGGACCCGCCCACCCGCGGGACGCGCCTACGACCCGTCCCGCACACGCCGGGCGAAGGCCGACGCGCGCGCCCGCAGCTCCCCGACCCGGCGCGCGACGAGGGCGACCGGGTCGAGGCCACCCTCGAGGCTGCTCGGCAGCCGCCGCACGTGGGTCGAGCAGCTGAAGTCCGTGTGCACGAGCGTGCCGAGGCTGTTGCCCTCACGGCCCGCCGCGCCGCCGCGCCTGGCCGTGAAGAGCGCGACGTCGGCGGTCGCCATGACGTCCTAGCGCCAGGCGCACATGGCGCTCGCCTTGCGCGTGCGCTCGGAGGCCCGCAGGAGGATGCCGACGGGCTCGTCGTCGACGGGCACGACGGCATACGCGCGTTGCGGGCTGCTGCGATCGGTCCAGCCGAGGAAGTCGAGAGACTCCCACCGCTCAGCGGGCCGATCGAGCTCGGGCGGCAGGCTGGCCTGCTTCGCCTCGCGCCGGCTCGCGTTGATGAAGGATGCGCGGATCTCCTGCTCTGTCAGGGGTTTCACGGTCGTGCTCCTCGTCGGTAGGTGGGCATGACCGGATCGCCGGTCAGCCCGGGTGGGTTCGGGGCTCGACGCGTGCCGCTCTGCGGGCCATGCCGGCCACCACCCTCTCCGCCCTGTCGCCAGGGCCATCTTGCTGACGACGCGCCACGACCGTGCGCGGCGCCGTTCATCGTGCGGGGTCCCGGTGGTCCGGGTCCATCCCTTTTCGTCGTGCCCGACCCCCTGGTGCATGCCGTCGCGGGGGTGGGTGCGCGGGAGGGATGGCCGCATATGCCCTGACTTGTGCTGTGAATATCGGCGAATCTTCCTCTGAATGCTGGCGTTTCGTGGTATCGGCTGCGACGGTCGTCGGAGCACATCGCCCGGGGTCTTCCCCGGTCGGCCCGCGGTACGCCGAGTCCTGTCCGCCGTCGGGGCAGCCGTGCAGCACACGGACAGGATCGGGAGACCCACCACCGGGCCGGCCACGACCGGTCCTCGGGGTGAAGCCGCCATGCGCGGCCGGGACACCTCCGCCCGAACCCGACAGCTCATCTCGAAGGCGTGGGAAGGAACCCGACCATGCCCACCACTACCCCTGCATGCCCACGCAGTCCCCGACACCTCCGCTCGCTCGCACTGACACCCCTGCTGGCCGCCGCCCTGCTCCTCGGACTGGGCGGCGCACCTGTGTCCGGCACGGCTGGCACCGCCGGCACGGCCGCCCCGGCGGGGTCGCCCCCGGGCGCCCGCACCGCGGCCCCGGCGGTGGCCGCTCGCGCAGCCGGCGTGGCGCTCGACGCCGAACCGGTCTCGACCGTCCCGCTGCGAGTCCGCGGCCTCTGGCTGACCTCGGCCCAGGCCGGCAAGTGGTACCGCTGGGGCGGCGCCGGTCCGACGTACTTCGACTGCTCGGGCCTCGTCTACTACGTCTTCCACGCCCGGTTGCACCGCTATCTGCCGCGAACCGCCAACGCCCAGCGCCTCGCGACCGTCAGGATCTCCAAGGGGTACATGCGACCCGGTGACCTGGTCTTCTTCATGTCGCGGGGATGGGCCTACCACGTCGGCGTCTACGCCGGCTACGGCCGGGTCTGGCATGCCCCGCGACCGGGCCAGCGCGTCCAGCTCTCCCGCCTCTGGACGTCCGCCTGGGTTGCCGGCCGCGTCCGCTGACGTCGCCGACGCGTGCGCCCCGGGCGTGACGTGTGCGCGCCGGGTGCCGGGGAGCCCACCCCCGCGGTACCCGGGCGGGTGCTCACCAGCGTCGCCACGACCGCCGGCGTCGAGTCCACCGCACGCTGCGCCCATGAGCTCGGCTTCAACGTCGTCCTCGTGAGCGATGCGATGACCGACCGCAGCGCTGCAGCACACGACCACTCCGTGGCCCACGTCTTCCCGCGGATCGGCGAGGTGACGACCACCGCCGAGCTGCTCGCTGCCCTGCCCCAGCCGGCCCCCGTGGCTTCTGGGAAGGGCGCGGCTCGGAGGGGCGAGCACCCGAGCCCGCCGGTCAGTGAGTGGGTGGGCGAGCGTTCCGGTGGCTCCCCTGGATGTCGGCCTCAGCCCGGCGTCGCCTGCGTTCCTCGCGCAGGTGCCCGACCGCCATCGTGAGGCCCAGGACCACCAGGAAGATGGCGACGATCAGGAAGAAGCCCGTCCTCACCCCGATCGGATGGTTCGCGGCTGGGGCCAACGACACCCGGGCCTGGAGGCCGAGTCTTGCGATGGCCGCGCTCGTCTGATGGTTCACCTTGGCATCATCCTCCCGCGCCCCGTCGCCGTCGCGCCCGGTCCTGTTCGTGGCCGCGCGGGAAGGGCCGAAACGACGAAGCCGCAGGCCCCTGGGGCCTGCGGCTTCGGTGTGGATGGATGGAGCGAGCGACGGGAATCGAACCCGCGTATCCAGCTTGGGAAGCTGGCGCTCTACCATTGAGCTACGCTCGCACGGGTCGCCGGCAGGATCCCCGCAAGGGGGACGCGCACGGCGGCACGCGGCGTCAGTGTAGCCGACACCCAACCGGCGCCGTGACAGTGCACTGACCGCGACCCCAGGGGCCCCCACCGCAATGGATCTCGTCAAGCAGATCGCTTTCGTCGAGCACGTCCGCGAGCGCGGGGGAGCGAAGGCGCAGGTCGCCGTGACCCTGGAGCAGTTCTTCGAGGGCAACGACTGCGAGTGGTGCATCGCACCGAACCGCCCGGACGACCTGCCGCTCGAGGGGGTGCGCCGGGTGCTCTTCGACCTGCGCGATCACCCTGATGTCCACGACGTGCGCGTCGAGCTCGACGTGCTGGAGTTCGTGGAGTTCCCCGACGACGAATGGCCTTATGCCAGTGGGGTGGCCGTGATCACCACCCTCCAGCCGACAGAGGTCGACGTGCTCACGGCCGCCGCTGACACCGAGCCGAGCGGCGGCCCGGCAGCGAGTGCGGACTGGCTCGTCGATGCCCCGACCGTGCCCGACGGCCACCACTACGTCGGGGTGTGGTGGGACTGATGGGCCAACGGCGCGGCGTCGTGACCGGGGACCTCGAGCAGGTCACCGACGCACTCTGCTACCACGGCGAGGGACCCGTGTGGTCGCCCTCATGGGGCGGCCTGCGCTGGGTCGACATGCTGGCCGGCGACGTCCTGTCCCTGCACGCCGACGGGTCGGTCGAGCGCCTGCACGTCGGCGACGTCGCCGCCTTCCTGCGGCCCCGGACGAACGGCGGCTGGGTCGTCGCGACCGAGCGGGGCCTGGCGCGCGCGGACGAGGCGGACGGCATACCCACCCCGTGGTTCGACCTCTGGGACGACCCCTCCGTCCGGATGAACGAGGGCGGCGTCGACAGCTTGGGGCGGCTCTGGGCGGGGACGATGGGCTACGACAGGGTGCCCGGGAGTGCCTCGCTCTACCGCGTCGACGCGGACGGCGCCGTCACGGTCGTGCTGCCCGACGTGACGATCTCCAACGGCATCGACCTGTCGCCGGACCATCGCCTCGCCTACTACGACGACACTCCGACCGGCCGCACCGACGTCTTCGACGTCGTCGACGGCGAGCTCACCAACCGGCGTCCCTTCGTCGACCACGCCACCGGTGCACCCGACGGACTGACCGTCGACAGTGCCGGCAACGTCTGGGTCGCGCTCAACGGGGCGGGCCGCGTCCGCTGCTACTCGCCGCAGGGGGAGGTGCTGGCAGAGGTGCTGCTCCCGGTGCGTCTCGTCACCGCGTGTACCTTCGGCGGCGACGACCTGCGCGACCTCTACGTCACCACCTCGCGCGAGAACCTCGACGACCCCGAGCCGCAGGCCGGCGCGCTCTTCCGGGTGCGCGTCGCCGTGCCGGGTCAGCCGGTGCGCGCCTTCGCCGGCTGACGCCGCCCTCTCCACACGCCGCAGCTGCGCCTGACGCAGCCCTGCCGTGGCGACCGCGCCGCCGACCGAGCACGTATGCCGTCCCGTGGCCTCAACCGCGGTACGTGTCCCCCGACATCGGTGCGTACGCGAACCAGCCGCCCGCTCGCCCGGCCCGAGCTGGGCGGGTGAGCGGCGCGCCCGGCGGAATGCCGGTGTCCGGCCCCGACCCCCCGGCCCCCTCGTCGCCCAGGCGGACTCCGAGCAGGCTGCGGGTCAGGCGTTGCGCGTCCGAGAGCAGCTCGTCGAGTGCCGCACCGAGATGGCCGTCGCTCGGCGGTTCACCCGCGAGCGCAGCCGTGAGCACGGCCCGGCGCACCAGCTCCTTCGCGAAGGAGGCCGTGGTGCCCTCGGCCTTCTCGGCGGCCGTCGCCATGGCCTGCTCGCTGAAGAGGTGGCCGCCGTAGAGCCGGAACAGCTCGACGCGGCCTCGGAGGTCGGGCAGCGGGATCTCGGCTGCGAGGTCCACCCGGCCGGGCCGTTGGGAGAGGGCGACCTCGAGGTCCTCGACGCGGTTGGTGGTGAGCAGGAACGCCACGTCGGCATCGGCGTCGAGGCCGTCGAGGGCATCGAGCACCTCGAAGAGCAGCGGCGAGGTGCCCATGCCGATCGACCGGTCCTCGGCCACCAGGTCGCAGTCCTCCAGCACGACGATCGCCGGCTGGTGGGCGCGCGCCACCTTGGCGGCGGCGTGGATGTGCATGAGCGCGCCACCACTCAGCAGCACGGCCGTCGTCCCGGGCGTTGCCGAGAGCAGGTGACGCACGGTGTGGGTCTTGCCCGTGCCCGGCGGCCCGTAGAGCAGGACGCCCCGCTTCAGGTGCTGTCCGTGGTGCAGCAGTCGCTCACGGTGCTCCCGGATGCCGATGACGTGGTGGGCGATGCGCTCGAGCACGCCCTCGGGCAGCACGACGGCGTCGGCCGAGACGCGCGGCCGTTCGAGGAAGGTGATCCCCGCCATCCCTCGCCCGTAGGGATCTGCCCCGAAGGTCACGACCTGGCCGCGCAGCACACTGCGCGCGTCCATCAGCTCCTGGACCATGGCGATGAGCGCGTCGGCGAGGTCGCGGTCGGCCGCGAGTACCTCGACCATGCCGGCCTCGCGGCCGTACTGCGCGTTGGCGCCCTGCTGGCGCACTGCGACGGGTGCCCCGTCGAAGTGGAAGAGGCGGATCCCGGAGCTGACCACCTGACGTCGGTCATCGGGTCCCGGGCCCGTGGCCATCCGGTCGTAGTCGACCTGCCCGAGGGCCATGGCAAAACCGGGCGGGCCCTGGACGAGGTCGCCGAGGGTCATGTGGTGGCGAGCGTCGCCTGCGATCCCGACGACGGCAGCGTCCGGATCCGCGGAGGAGACCTCCGTCAGGGCGATGTCGGCATCGACGAGCCGGTGCGCGGGCACCGGGAAGCCGACGACGGCGAGCTGCTGCGGGTCCGTGCCGAGGTGTCGCGCCAGGGCTTCGACCAGTGAGGGGGCGCCGCCTTCGCGGCTCGGCAGGTCCTCGAGGAGACGCCGCACGAGCCTCTGGAAGTCGAGCAGAAAGGCGTCGGTGCCGGCGTTCCCCGTGGCCTCCGTGACATCGCCGGTCAAGCTGCCCGTCGAGCCATCCGTCGACCCATCGGTCGAACCATCGGTCGAACCATCGGTCGAGCCATCGGTCGAGCCATCGGTCGTGGGATCCATGAACCGACGATAGGGCGCCGTGGCCGCGCCCGGAGGGCAAGCGCGCACGGCGCTGCCCGACCACCCGTTATAGCCTCGTCCCGTGCTGCTCTCCGACAAGGACATCCGGGCCGAGATCGCTGCCGAGCGCGTCGTGCTCGACCCGTGGGACCCGCAGATGGTCCAGCCCTCGAGCGTCGACGTCCGGCTGGACAAGTTCTTCCGGCTCTTCGACAACCACAAGTACCCCTACATCGACCCGGCGGCGGAGCAGCCCGACCTGACACGGCTCGTCGAGGTGGGCCCGGAGGAGGACGGCTTCGTGCTGCACCCGGGGGAGTTCGTGCTCGGCTCCACCCTCGAGACCGTCACGCTCCCGGACGACCTGGCCGCGCGTGTCGAGGGGAAGAGCTCGCTCGGGCGCCTCGGCCTGCTGACCCACGCGACCGCCGGCTTCGTCGACCCCGGCTTCTCCGGCCACGTCACCCTCGAGCTGTCCAACGTCGCGACCCTGCCGATCATGCTCTACCCCGGCATGAAGATCGGCCAGCTCTGCTTCTTCCGGCTCAGCTCGCCGGCCGAGAACCCCTACGGCTCAGGGACCTACGGCTCCCACTACCAGGGTCAGCGTGGTCCGACCGCGAGCCGCTCGTTCGCGAACTTCCACCGCACCCGGGTGTGAGCGCCCAGTCGGCCCCGACCCGCGAGGAGGCCTACCAGGGGACCCCAGGGGAGACGACCGGGCCAGGTGACCTGCCGCTGCCGGTCCTGACGTGGGACGCACGCCCCGAGGGTGCGACCGTCGTCGCGCTCGTGATGCACGGCGGTGCGGTCGACGGCCTGGAGGTCAACCGCCCCTGGTCGCACGCCGTCGCCCGGCTCGTCCCCTTCGCCCGTGCCCTCAAGCGGGTGCCCGGGCCGATCGCCGTCGCCCGGTTGCGGTTCCGGGTCCGCGGCTGGAACGAGAACGCGATGCCCGTCGAGGATGCCCGGTGGGCGCTCGACCAGGTACGCACGGCATACCCGGGTGTGCCGGTCGCGCTCATCGGGCACTCGATGGGCGGCCGTGTCGCCCTCTTCGTCGGCGACGACCCGGCGGTCCGGCTCGTCGTCGGGCTCGCGCCGTGGGTCGAGCCCGGTGACCCGCATCCGGGGGCGGGCACGCGCACCGTCCTGATCCACGGGGACCGCGACGTCATCTGCTCCCTCGCCCGCACCCGAGCATCCGTGGAGCAGATGCAGGCCGAGGGTCTCGACGCCTCCCTGGTTCGGGTGGCGCGGGCCGACCACGCCATGCTCGTGCGGTCGCGGCTCTGGACCGCGCTCGTCGCCGAGGTCGTCGCCGCCACGTTCGCCCGCGAGCTCGGCGGCACGGGGGAGCCTCCCTCGGGCCCCGTCGGTGCCGTCGTCGCCAACGTCGTGCACTCGGGCGGGGTCACGCTCGAGGTGTGAGGCGACGCCTCGGCGAGCTGCCGTCGGGTGCCCCCTCACGTGACCTACTGCCAGACCTTCGACGAGCACCGGGGACGCGTCGGCACCGACGGGTACGTTGGGCACCATGATCCGCTTCGAGGGTGTGACCAAGCGATACGGCGGGGCACTGGCGGTCGACCACCTGACCCTCGAGGCCCCCACGGGCAAGATCACCGTCCTCGTCGGCCCGTCCGGCTGCGGCAAGACCACGACGCTGCGCATGGTCAACCGCATGATCACCCCGACCTCCGGGAGGATCCTGATCGACGGCCGCGACAACGCCTCCCTCGACGTCGCGGAGCTGCGCCGCGGCATCGGCTACGTCATCCAGGCCGCCGGGCTCTTCCCGCACCGCACCGTCCTCGACAACGTCACGACCGTGCCGCGCCTGCTCGGCACCGACAAGAAGGCAGCGCAGGCACGCGCCCTGGAGCTCATCGAGCGCGTCGGGCTCGACCCGGCCCTGGCGTCCCGCTACCCCGCCCAGCTCTCCGGCGGCCAGCAGCAGCGCGTCGGCGTGGCCCGGGCGCTCGCGGCCGACCCGCCGGTGATGCTCATGGACGAGCCCTTCTCGGCGGTCGACCCTGTCACCCGCGAGCAGCTCCAGAACGAGTTCCTGCGTCTGCAGTCCGAGCTCGGCAAGACCATCCTCTTCGTGACCCACGACATCGACGAGGCCATCAAGCTCGGCGACCAGGTGGCGGTCCTGCGGGTGGGCGGCGTTCTTGCGCAGCTGGATCCGCCGGCGAAGCTGCTCGCTGACCCAGTCGACGACTTCGTCGCAGAGTTCGTCGGACGTGACCGGGGCTACCGCGCCCTGTCCTTCGCGGCGGCGCCCGAGCTGCCGCTCACCCAGGAGCCAACGGTGCGCCTCGGCGCGAGCGCCGAGCAGGTGCGTGCCCTCGGTATGCCGTGGGTCATGTGCGTCGGCGAGGCGGACGAGCCCCTCGGCTGGGTCCGCGCCGCGGCGGTCGAGTCCGAGGTGACGCGCACCCTGCTCCACCGCGGCGGCACCGTCGCTTCCCTGTCGGGCTCGCTGCGCGAGCTGCTCGACGCGGCCCTGTCCTCACCGAGTGGACGCGGTGTCGTGGCCGACGACGAGGGCCGGTTCGTCGGGACCATCCGGGCCTCCGAGGTCCTGCCCGCCATCGAGGCACGCCGCGAAGCGGCCGCAGCCGAAGAGGCGACAGCCCGGTGACCTGGGCCCTCGACCACCTCGACGACATCGCCACGCGCGCCGTCCAGCACGCGTGGCTGGCCGGGCTCCCCCTCCTGATCGGCCTCGTCGTGGCCATCCCGCTCGGCTGGCTCGCGGCACGCCGGCCCCGGCTGCGCGCGGCCCTGCTGACCACGACGGGGCTGCTCTACACGATCCCGTCGCTCGCACTGTTCATCCTGCTGCCGCCCCTGCTCGGCACCAAGATCCTCGACCCGGTCAACGTCGTCGTCGCGATGTCGATCTACACGGTGGCCCTGCTGACCCGCACCGTGGCGGACGGGCTCGGCTCGGTCGACCCGTCCACCCGGCAGGCGGCGATCGCGATGGGCTACGGCTCCTTCGCCCGCTTCCGTGCCGTCGACCTGCCCCTGGCCGTCCCGGTCATCGCAGCGGGTCTTCGCGTCGCGGCCGTGAGCAACGTCAGCATCGTCTCCGTCGCCTCGCTCATCGGCATCTCGCAGCTCGGCTACTTCCTCACCGACGGCTACGCCCGCTCGTTCCCGACCGAGGTGTGGGTCGGCATCGTCGCGTGCCTGCTCCTCGCCCTCGTCTTCGACCTGGTGATCCAGCTCGTCTCGCGGATGCTGACCCCCTGGACGAGGGCGGTGCCTGCATGACGTCCGCACAGGTCTGGGCCTGGTTCACCGACCCGGCCAACTGGCAGGGCACCGACGGTGTGCCCAACCGGGTGCGCGAGCACCTCGTCTACACCGGGCTGACGCTGCTGTTCGCGCTCGTCGTCGCGGTCCCCCTCGGTGCCTTCGTGGGCCACACCGGCCGGATGCGCTGGCTCGTCACCGGCGCCAACGCCGCCCGCGCCGTGCCCACCCTCGGCCTGCTCTTCGCGGTCTCGATGTTCGTGGGCCCGCTCATCCAGAGCGATCTCGCCTTCGTGATCCCGAGCATCACCGTCCTGGTCCTGCTGGCCATCCCGCCGCTGCTGTCGGGCACCTACGCCGGCATCGAGAGCGTCGACCCCGCCGCTCGTGACGCGGCCCGCGGCATGGGCATGACGGACTGGCAGGTCCTCAGCAGGGTGGAGGCGCCGTGCGCGCTGCCGCTCTTCCTCAGCGGCCTGCGCAGCGCGACCCTTCAGGTCATCGCCACCGCGACCATCGCGGCCTCCGTGAGCCTCGGAGGCCTCGGCCGCTACCTCATCGACGGACTGGCGTCGCAGGACTACACCCAGATGGTGTGCGGCTCGATCCTGGTGGCGCTCCTGGCCCTCGCCGCCGACGGCGTCCTCGCCCTGCTGGAGAGGTATGCCGTCTCGCCGGGAATCTCCGGGCGTACCGCGCGTGTTGCCCGTTCACGCGCCACTTCCGTTCCCAGCCCCCATCCCGACACCACCGGCGCCGACCGTCTCGACCCCGACTCGCGGCTGGCCGCGCTCCGGGGCTCGGACCGCACCGGACCCGCGGAGGCGACCGCCGCCACGGGGACCTCCTCCGAAAGGGACCGAACATGACACGCACGCGCTTCCTCGCCGCGGGCCTCCTGCTCGCCGCCGTCGTGCCGCTGGCCGCCTGTGGTGGCGGCGGCAACCCGCTCGACACCTCGTCGCAGCCGGCGGGCGGTTCCACCGGCGGCTCTGCCGCCGCCGGCGCCGTCAAGGTCGGCTCGGCCGACTTCCCCGAGTCCGCGCTGCTCGGCGAGATCTACGCCCAGGCGCTCGAGGCCAAGGGCATGAAGGTGGCCCGGCAGTTCAACATCGGCAGCAGGGAGACCTACCTCAAGGCCATCAGCGGTGGCGAGGTCGACGTTCTTCCCGAGTACACCGGCTCCCTGCTCAACTTCTACGACAAGAACGCCAGCGTCACCAAGCCGGACGAGGTCTACGCGGAGCTGCAGAAGAAGCTGCCGCAGGGCCTGACCGTGCTCGACAAGTCCGCCGCCGAGGACAAGAACTCCCTCGTCGTCACCAAGGACACCGCCGGCCAGTGGTCGCTGAAGGCGATCCCCGACCTCGCCCCGCACCAGGCCGACCTCACCATCGGTGCCCCGCCGGAGTTCAAGACCCGACAGCAGGGCCTCGTCGGCCTGAAGTCGGTCTACAACATCGTGCCCAAGGAGTTCCGCCCGCTGCAGAGCCAGGCCACGGTGGAGGCGTTGAAGAACGGCCAGGTCAAGGCCGCCAACATCTTCAGCACCGACCCGTCGATCGCGGCCAACGGCTTCGTCGTGCTCGAGGACCCGAAGAGCCTCTTCGGCTCCGACAACGTCGTGCCGCTCGTGCGCTCCGAGAAGGCCGACAGCCTCAAGCCGGTCCTCAACGCCGTCTCGGCCAAGCTCGACACCAAGTCGCTCGCCGACATGGTCAAGCAGGTCGTCGTCGACAAGAAGGACGCGAGCGCGGTCGCCAAGGCCTGGCTGGCCAGCTCCGGCCTCTCCTGAGCCGCCGCTGAGCGTCTCCTCGAGCGCAGACCAGCACGTGCAGAGGCCCCCGCGTCGGATGCGGGGGCCTCTGCCGTGCGCCGACCGCGTCGTCGTGGGTCCCGCTTCCGTCGAGCGGCGGGCACCAGCCGGGCTGACTCGGCTATGAGGGGAATGTAACACTGTCGAGAATGGTTCTCATTGCAGTCGCGAGAACTCGTGACCTCGAGAACCTGAGGAGCCCCCATTGGCCAAGCACAACGAGCTGCGTCCTGTCGTCACCCTGCGCTCGACGGCGGGCACCGGCTACAGCTATGTGACGCGCAAGAACCGTCGCACGAACCCCGACCGCCTCGTCCTGCGCAAGTTCGACCCGGTCGCCCGCGAGCACGTGGACTTCCGCGAGACCCGCTGAGCTCGGCCGGCATCGCGCGTATGCCAGTGGCCACGTCCCGTCGGGACGTGGCCACTGGCATACCGTGGCCGGCGTGCCGCATCGGGTCGGCGCGCCTGCCTGCTCGAGCTCACCCCACCGAGGCGCGTGACCTGCGGGTGGGCGTCAGCTCGCGGACTTCGGGGTCGCTCACCGGCCAGGAGACGGTGACCGGGTCGGGCACGAGCGGCGAGAAGGCCGCCACGACGTCGATCGCGTCGCGCAGCAGCTTGACAAGGCGCTCCTCCGGCTCGTCGATGCAGGCCCGGGCGATGCCGTCGACGGCCAGGGCGGCGACCTTGGCCGCGTTGGACGGCCGGACGGCGGCCGGGTTGAACCCCATGCGTGCCAGGTGGACCCGCGCCCAGCGCTCAGCGGCAGGAGCCGTGGCGAGGGCGGCCCGCGAGGCCTTGGAGAGCTGACCGGGCGAGCGGCCGTCCTGCTCGGCGAGCACCCGCTCGGCGTTGAGGATCGCGAGGGCCATGACGTTCTGCCGCTCCTGCGCGGCGACGGGCAGTGCCGCGCGGGCTGCGGTCAGCAGCAGCGCGGTCGTGGCGCGTGGGTCTTCGGGGTTGAGGCCGACGACCTCGGGGATCATCGTCAGCAGCCGCTGGCGCTGCGTGTCGTCGAGCATGTCGTTGACGCACCGCGCGACCGTGGCAAGGACCGGATGGGTGCATGCCGGGTGGTCGCTCCATCGCTCGCCGGCGAGGAAGGAGGCCATCTCCATGAAGCACGCGCCCTTGCGCGGGCTGCGGTGACGGCCGCGGGACAGCACCGGCACGCCGTCGGGAACGAAGGGGGCTCGTCGTGACATCGTCGCTCCTCGGACTTCAGCTCTGGATCCAGCGGGCGGGGTCTCTTCATGGTGCGCCTCCATCGGCGACTTGACCACCCCTTCGTCGAACCGCCAGCCTCCGCGTACCCGCCGCTTCCCGGTCCAGTCAGGCGCCGACGCACGATCCGCCCCGGACGCGCCGTTTTGCCGCCGCGACTTCCTGAGGGGGAGAGGCGCTCGCGGCTGTCTCAACGGGGGGAGAGTGTCTGCATGGCAGCCCGGACCCCCGCCGCGATCGCCGCGGAGATGAGGGATGCCCGCGACGACTTCCACCGACTGCTGGACGGGGCCTCGCCGTGGGAGCTGCGGCAGCGCAGCAACGGCACCCGGTGGACCAACGAGCAGCTGCTGTTCCACATGCTCTTCGGCTACCTGCTCGTGCGGAACCTGCTCTGGCTGGTCAGGGTCTTCGCCCGCCTGCCGGACCGTTGGTCCCGAGGCTTCGCGGCAGGGCTGGACGCCGCGACGCGACCCTTCCACGTCGTCAACTACCTCGGCTCGCTGGCCGGGGCGGCGGTGCTCGGGCACCCGGGGATGGAACGCGCCATGGACCGTGTCACCAGGAGCCTGATCGGCACCGTGGAGCGGTCGAGTGAGCAGCAGCTGGCCCGCGGCATGCACTTCCCGGTCGGCTGGGACCCCTACTTCCGGAACTTCATGACGATCCAGGACGTGCTGCACTACGCCACCCAGCACTATCGGCACCATCGCCGGCAGCTCACTCTCGGCGACAGTCACGACAGCTGACGGGCCGCCGCGCCCAGCCGCGTCGCACACGCGGGCGAGTCCACGGCATACGCGGGGAGTCCGGGTATGCCGTGGGCTCGGGTCACCCGGTCACCCGGTCACCCGGTCACGCTCAGGCGGTCACGGTCACGGTCACGGTCACGGTCAGGCGACGGGCGCGGGCTCCGGGTCGGGCTGCGGCTCGGGCGTCTCGGCCTCGGCGGTCCCGCCGCCGTCGTTGCCGCGGCGGACGGCAGCGAGGAGCATCTGGGCGACGTCGACGACCTCGACCTCCTCGGTGGCCTTGCCGTCCTGGATCGCGGCGTTGAGGCCGTCGGACAGCATCACCTTGCAGAAGGGGCAGCCGATCGCGATCCTGTCGGCGCCGGTGGCGAGGGCCTCCTCGGTGCGGTTGGTGTTGATCCGCGTGCCGAGCTTCTCCTCCATCCACATGCGGGCACCACCGGCGCCGCAGCAGAACGACTTCTCCTTCGAGCGCTCCATCTCGGCGTACTCGACGCCGGGCAGGATCTGCAGCAGCTCGCGCGGCGGTGCGTAGACCTGGTTGTGCCGGCCGAGGTAGCACGGGTCGTGGTAGGTCACCTTGGCGCCCGTCGAGGCCGCACCCGTCTGAGCGTTCTCGCCCGGGCGTGCCACCGGAGTCAGCCGCTTCTCGCGGACGAGGCGGTTGAGCAGCTGCGTGTGGTGCAGCACCTCGTACTGGCCGCCGAGCTGCGGGTACTCGTTCTTGATGGTGTTGAAGCAGTGCGCGCAGGTGACGACGATCTTCGTCGCGCCGACCTCGTTGAGGGTCTCGACGTTCTGCTGGGCGAGCATCTGGAAGAGGAACTCGTTGCCGGCGCGGCGGGCCGAGTCGCCGGTGCAGGCCTCGCCGTCGCCGAGGACGGCGAAGGAGACGCCGGCGGTGTCGAGCAGCTCGGCGACGGCGCGGGTCGTCTTCTTCGCGCGGTCCTCGTAGGCGCCGGCGCAGCCGACCCAGAAGAGGTAGTCGACCTCGTCCAGGTCCTCGACGTCCTGGCCGACCTGCTTGACCTCGAAGGGCAGGTCCTTGGCCCAGTCCATCCGCAGGCGCGGGGCCAGGCCCCACGGGTTGGAGTTCTTCTCGAGGTTCTTGAACAGCCCGTTCAGCTCCGCGGGGAAGGCCGACTCGATGAGGTTCTTGTAGCGGCGCATGTCGACGATCGCGTCGACGTGCTCGATGTCCACCGGGCACTGCTCGACGCAGGCGCCACAGGTCGTGCACGACCAGAGCACGTCCTCGTCGATGACGGCGTCGGGGCCGTGCGGGTTGTAGGCCTGCAGCGGGTGGCGGATGTCGTAGCCGGTCTCGCCGACGAGCTGCTCGGTGGCGACGGCGGCCTTCGTCTCGTCGCTGAAGCCGTCGGCCGCCTCGATGCCGCCGGCGCGGACCTCCTCCGAGGCGAGCAGCCACGGTGCCTTGGCGTGCGCGTGGTCGCGCAGGGTCATGACGAGCAGCTTGGGGGAGAGCGGCTTGTCGGTGTTCCAGGCGGGGCACTGGCTCTGGCAGCGGCCGCACTCGGTGCACGTCGTGAAGTCGAGCAGGCCCTTCCAGGTGAAGTCCTCGACCTTGCCGACGCCGAGCGCGGCGTCCTCGTCGAGCTCGTCGACGTTCTCGAAGTCCAGCGGCTTGCCGTCGACCGTGATGGGCTGCAGCTCGCCGAGGCTCGTACGGCCGTCGGCGTGGCGCTTGAAGAAGATGTTGAAGAAGGCGAGGAAGCGGTGCCAGGCGACGCCCATCGTCGGCTGCAGCGCGATCGTGATCATCCAGGCGAAGGAGATGAGGATCTTGACCGCGGCCACGACGACGATGGCGTTCTCCAGCGCGCCCACGCTCATCCCGGAGTACAGTCCGCCGAGCCAGCCCGTCATCGGGTAGTGCAGCGCGCTCGCCTCGCTCACCGCCGTCGAGCCCACAGAGCCCGTCGCGCCGCGCTGTGCCGCGAGGGCGTACTCGAGGCCGCGCAGCGTCAGGATGCACAGCGTCACGCCGAGGATCGTCAGCTCGACGTAGTAGGCCTGCCAGAACGTCGAGCCGAAGAAGCGGCTGCGCCGGCCGTCCTCGCCGGGGGCCGAGCGCGGGTGGTTCTTCTGGCGGATGACCATCAGTGCGAGGATGCCGAGCAGGCCGGTCCACGCGAAGAACTCGGTGACCCACTCGTACGGCGGGAAGTGCCCGATGACCGGCAGCGCGAAGTCCGGCTGGAAGAGCTGCCCGAACGCGCCCAGCAGCGTGAAGAAGAGGACGCCGAAGCTGATCATCGTGAACCAGTGCGCAACCGCGACGACCGGCAGCCGCGACATGCGGGTGTGGCCGAGGAACTCGCGCAGCAGCGTGCGGGTGCGCGCCCCCTTGTCGTCACCGCGGTCCTCGGGCTGACCGAGCCGGAACGTCGCGAGGAAGCGGTTGACCGTCTTGACGAGCAGGGCCACGGCCACGGCGGTCACGCCGAGACAGACGACGACGGCGACGATCTGGAGGGCACTCATGGCGGCGAGTCTACTGACGAGTTAGCAAGCGCTTAGTGAATGTGACGCCCGTCGCGCCGTGGCCCTCGTGCCTGGGCACCCATCCGGCACACGGCCGGGCCGCGGGCAAGCCCGGATCATGGTCGACCCCTTGGGCAACCAATAACCGTGTGTTGGAATATGCATAACGAGGGCTCGGTTGTCGCAGACAACCGGGCTGACCGAGTGTCCGCCCCACCCAGCCACACCCAGCCGAAAGGGCCCTGCAATGCCGATCTACGACGACGTCACCAAGCTCATCGGGAACACGCCGCTCGTTCGCCTCAACAAGGTGACCGACGGGGCGCAGGCGACCGTCGCGGCCAAGCTCGAGTTCTACAACCCCGCCAGCTCCGTCAAGGACCGCATCGGCGTCGCGATCGTCGACGCAGCCGAGGCGAGCGGTGAGCTGAAGCCCGGCGGCACGATCGTCGAGGCGACCTCCGGCAACACCGGCATCGCCCTGGCCATGGTCGGGGCAGCCCGCGGCTACACGGTCGTGCTGACGATGCCCGAGTCGATGAGCAAGGAGCGCCGCGCGCTGCTGCGCGCCTTCGGCGCCGAGCTCGTCCTCACCGACCCCGCCACCGGCATGAAGGGCGCGGTCGTCAAGGCGGAGGAGATCGCCGCCGAGCGTGGCGGGGTGCTCGCCCGCCAGTTCGCCAACGAGGCCAACCCCGAGATCCACCGCAAGACCACGGCGGAGGAGATCTGGAAGGACACCGACGGCGAGGTCGACATCGTCGTCGCCGGCATCGGCACGGGCGGCACCATCACGGGTGTCGGCCAGGTCCTCAAGGCCCGCAAGCCCGGCGTCCAGATCATCGCCGTCGAGCCGGAGGAGTCTGCGATCCTCAACGGCGGCCAGCCCGGACCCCACAAGATCCAGGGCATCGGCGCCAACTTCGTCCCCGAGATCCTCGACACCGAGATCTACGACGAGGTCATCGACATCAACGCCGAGACCTCCGTGAAGTGGGCCCGTCGTGCGGCCACGGAGGAGGGCCTGCTCGTCGGGATCAGCTCGGGCGCCGCGATCGCCGCCGCCGTCCAGGTCGCGCAGCGCGAGGAGAACAAGGGCAAGACAATCGTCGTGATCGTCCCCTCCTTCGGCGAGCGCTACCTGTCCACCATCCTCTTCGAGGGCCTCGTCGACTGACATGAGCACCGCACCGAAGTCCGATCGCGATCGCGGGGGTGGCGACACGCCGCTGACACTCGTCCGCGGTGACGGCGGCGCGAGCGCCTCCCACGGCGCAGAGCGCACGGAGGCGGCCGAGCGTACGTATGCCGGACCGCTCGGCCTCATGCGCAAGCTGGCCGACCGGGCGCTCGAGGACGTCGACGGCGCGATCGCCCGCGACCCCGCAGCGAGCTCACGGCTCGAGACGGTGCTGACCTCGCCGGGTCTGCACGCCATCTGGGCCCACCGCGGGCTGCACGAGCTGTGGAAGCTGCCGGGCGGCCGGCTGCCATCGCGCGTGCTCGCCACCGTGGCCCGCTCCGTCACCGGCGTGGAGATCCACCCGGCCGCACGGATCGGGCGACGGTTCTTCATCGACCACGGCATGGGAGTGGTCATCGGTGAGACGGCGGAGGTCGGTGACGACGTCATGCTCTACCACGGCGTCACGCTCGGCGGCCGTTCGCTCCAGCATGTCAAGCGCCACCCGACCGTCGGCAACCGCGTCACGATCGGCGCCGGCGCTCGGGTGCTCGGCGCGATCAGCGTCGGCGACGACGTGCAGATCGGCGCGAACTCCGTTGTCGTGAAAGACGTTCCGACGGGTGCCGTGGCCACCGGCATACCGGCCGTGGTGCGCTTCCCGAAGCGCGACGCGACCAACCAGTGGCTCGACCCCGCGATGTACATCTGAGCGCTCCCTCCAGAAGGGCCCCGACCGCGATCCGGCCGGGGCCCGTCGCCGTGGCAGGACGACCGCGCAACCGACCGCGGATCGGGTCGGTTCGAGTCGCTGCCGACCCCGGATACACTTCCCACACCTGGAGGGCTCGCATAGTGGCCGAGTGCGGCGGTCTTGAAAACCGCTATGGGTTCACAGCCCATCGTGGGTTCGAATCCCACGCCCTCCGCCACGCCGTCGGCATAGCCGACTCGCTCTGCGGCCGGAACTGCGCCGTGGCGCGGTTTCCGCCCGGTTTGGTGGTCGCATTCCACCTGGAACTGCGCCGTGGCACGGTTGTCGCGGACGGGGTCGACAGGGCATGAAAAAAGGGGCTCCGGTGATCCGGAGTCCCTTTCATTTCACGCGCTGGCCCTCGGTGAGGTCCAGTGGTGCACGCGCTCTCAGAACAGGCCGAGCCGCTCCTCGAACGTCGTGCTGGAGTTGTACTGACCGACCGGCAGTGACCTGGACGGACGGTTCATGGCCGCGAACAACGACACGAGGTACGACATCTTCTGTATTCAGTTTCCTTGTCCCAGAGCCGCGGTCGTCCCTCGACCGGTGCTCGGTGGTCGACCGTCATTGCGGGACGGCCAGGACCGGCAGACCATCCGCGGCCCCGCCGGGAGCATGGCCGAGCCGCGGATGACGTCTGCGGGACAATGGTAACAGTTCGACAACCATGCGCCGTTCCGTCGTTGACTGTTCCCGGAGCACGTGAGATACGAGGGTGTGAGCAGACGCGGAGGCCCGGAGCCCAGGCCAGAGACCGCCGCCATCGCCCCCGTGGGGCTGGCGTCGGGAGGCCCCCTCGTCCTGCGGGGCCGCAGGTTCGACGCTGCGTCGCCGGCGGTGATGGCCATCGTCAACCGCTCCCGCGACTCGTTCTTCAGCGGCAACCGCCATGCCGACCTCGACTCGGCCCGGGCGGCCTTCCTCGACGCGGTCACGCAGGGTGCCGACATCGTCGACGTCGGCGGGGTCCGGGCCGGCCAGGAGGGGGAGGCGGTCGACGCCGACGAGGAGATCCGTCGCGTCGTGCCGTTCCTGCAGTGGGCCCGGACGGAGCACCCGCACGTCATCCTCAGTCTCGACACATGGCGCTCGGAGGTCGCGCGCGAGGCGGCCGGCTCTGTCGACCTCGTCAACGACACGTGGGCCGGTCACGACCGCGAGCTCGTCCACGTCGCCTCCGCCATCGGCGCCGGCTACGTCGTCTCACATACCGGCGGCCTGCCGCCTCGCACCGACCCGGTCGACGTCAGCTACGGGGACGACCCGCTCGACGTCGTCAGGGACGTCCTCGAGGTCCTCGTGGACGGTGCCCGCGTGGCCGAGCGTGCCGGCATACCCAAGGAGCGCATCCTCGTCGACCCGACCCTCGACTTCGGCAAGACGACCGCCCACTCCCTCGAGGTGCTGCGCCACACGGCCGACGTCGTCGCGCTGGGATATCCGGTACTGCAGGCGATCTCACGCAAGGACTTCGTGGGGGAGGCGCTGGACCTTCCTCCGGAGGAGCGCCTCGAGGGTTCGCTCGCGGCGACGGCCGTGGCCGCCTGGCTCGGCGCGACCGTCTTCCGGACGCACGACGTGCGGGCGACCCGACGCGCTCTCGACATGGTCGCGACGATCCGCGGTGACCGGCTCCCTCGGCTGGCGCTGCGCGGGACCCGACGTGACCACGCGGCCAACGGATCCTGAACGGAAAACTGGGGTTGCGATCCGTCGGGCCGACCGCTCGGTAGTCTGCTAGGTTCGTCGCGGTTGCAGTTGTAGTTCCTCGCAGTCGAGCAGGCGCCCGTCATCCGCAACGATGACGGGATTTTGTTATCGACATCGATGGGTTCGCCCGTCGAGTGGAGTCAAAGCGGCGACTTGGGATGCGCGAGGTGCGTCATTCCACACGCTAAAGAAGGAAGAGTTACCCGTATGGCACAGGGCACCGTCAAGTGGTTCAACGCTGAGAAGGGCTTTGGCTTCATCGCCCAGGACGGCGGCGGCCCCGACGTTTTCGTCCACTACTCGGCCATCCAGTCGAACGGCTACCGTTCGCTGGAAGAGGCGCAGCGAGTCGAGTTCGAGGTCACCCAGGGTCCCAAGGGCCCGCAGGCCGACGCAGTTCGCCCGCTCTGATCAGCTCGAGATCAACGCAACGAGCGACACCCAACCTCAGTCGTTTGTGACAAAGCCCCCGGCCAGTGGCCGGGGGCTTTGTTGTGCGTCACGCCGCCGGGGTGCCGACGACCCGGTGACTCAGCACTGGTCGTAGGGGGTCGTCGTCGGCGACGGGGTGCTCGTCGGGCGCGGCGCCGTCGTGCTGGGCGTGGTCGTGCTGGTCGTCGTCGGCTTGGGGCTGGTCGTCGGTGAGATGCCCTTCTGCACGAACGCGTGGATGGCGTCGTAGTCGGGGTTGACCGAGTTGAAGCCCGGGATCTGCGTCAGCGACAGGCTGTTGATCTTGCCGCTCTTCTGGACCCGCTCGATGAGGTCGACGAAGGCGGGCAGGTCCTGCGCCGGGATGTCGGTGTAGATGTTGTCGCGAGCGATGCGCGCGATCTCGGGGTACTTCGAGACCATCTGCGCGGGGTCGACCTGCTTCACGACGGCCTGGACCACGCACCGCTGGCGGGCCTGCCGGTAGTCGTCGCTGTCGGCGGCGCGGGTGCGGGCGTACCAGAGTGCGAGGTTGCCGGTGAGGTGCTGGCGGCCGGGAGTGAAGTAGCCAAGCACCTTGCCGGTGATGCCGCCGTTGCCGTCGCTGTGGCCGCCGATGGGCAGCTTGGTGCCGAAGCCGCTGAGCTTCACGTTGACGGTGACGCCGCCCATGGCGTCGATGAGCTGGGAGAAGCCCTTGAGGTCGACGACGACGGTGTGGTCGATCTTGAGGCCGAGCACGTCACCGATGACGTTGCGCGTCTCGTCGCGTCCGGGGGCGACGCCGGTGTAGGAGCCGGGGTGTGCCTGGCGGTACTGGTCGACCTCGGTCCAGATCGCGTTGAGCATGCACTGGTCGGCGGCGTCGGACTGGGCCCGGATGCAGTACGGCTTGCCGTACGTGCCGCTCGGGTAGAGGCCCCGAAGCGGGCTCGTCTGGGGCAGCGGCACCTTCTGCAGGTTGCGCGGCAGTGAGATGAGCGCCGTGCGGCCGGTCTTCGTGTCGATGCTCGCCACGATCATCGAGTCGGTCCGGGTGCCCGTGCGCCCGACGCCCGCGTCGGAGCCGAGGAGCAGGATGTTGACGCGCTTCTGGTCCGCCCACGGGTCGTCGCCCTCGGCGACCTTCACGCCGACGCCGGGCTTGTCCGGGGTGCTGCCGAAGACGGACGCGACCGTCGTCTTGGTGATGGTGCCGTACTCGGCGAGCTTGAAGGAGGACCCGGCGACGAGGAACACCATGAGCGTGGTGAAGGCCGCCAGCACCCGCGTGCGGGTGCGGTCGAGACGGCTCGGCCGGGCCTGCACCGCCGTCAGGATGATCGAGGCGCACCAGAGGATGCCGCCGACGACCAGCGCCACGACCACGGTCTGGAGCACGGTGGGCCGGGCCACGACGGACAGGGCCACGTTGGTCAGGCCGGTCCGGGCCACGTAGTAGGCCACACCGACGCCGGAGGCGAGGGCGAGCAGCAGCAGCACCCAGCCGGCCTTGCGGCTGCGGGTCTGGGTGAGACCGGCGCCCGGGATCAGGGTGCCCAGGGCGGTGAGGCCGAGAGCGCGCCGGAAGCCTGCGGCTCGCTGGCGGCGCAGCACCTCGCGGGTCGCGGGTACAGCCGGACCTCGCGTGTTCGGGTACGTCATGGGATCCTTCCTCGCAGGCACGTCCGCACGTGCCGCCAGCACATTGTGCCCTGTCTTTCTGATCGTTGCCTTATCCAGGCGGGTATGCCGTGTGGCCACGTCCCACCCCCGTTTGGCGGGGCGCGTGGCTGCCGGTAGCCTGTGCTGGCCCGTGTATCCGAAGCCGCTCCGGTGGCCGGGGACTGCGGGCACGGAGGCGTCGCATAGTGGCCTAGTGCGCCCGCCTGCTAAGCGGGTTGAGGATAAAACCTCTCGCGGGTTCAAATCCCGCCGCCTCCGCTCCAGAACGTCGAATGCCCCCGAGCTCGCTCGGGGGCATTCGACGTTCGCGTCCGCGCTGCGGCGCCACTCGCGAAGTCTGGCCTCTCGACGGGTGAGGACCGGCAAACTGTGGCCTCTCGACGGTTCAGGCCGGGGAGGCGCCGCCGGCCTTCCCTCCGGCCTTCCCTCCGGCTTGCTCGACGGCGTCCTCGCGTCGGCCGCGGCGCCGCTGCGACAGGGGCAGCAGCACCCACAGTGAGATCCCGAGCACGGCCAGGGCGCCGCCGACCCAGAGGGCTGCGGTGTCCTCCAGCAGCACGTCGAGCACGAGCACGACCCCGCCGACGATGCCGGTGCCGAGGAAGAAGAGCCCCGTCCCGATGAGCGTGTCGGTGTGCCGCACGACGAAGTCCTTGAGCCCCTCCCGGAAGAGCATCCGGTGCATGGCCACCGGGGCCATGAAGACGAGGGTGCAGATCGCGACCGACAGCAGCGTGACGACGTAGATGTTCCGCTGCAGGTCCGTCAGGCTGGTGAACCGCTGCTGGAACGGGATGGTCAGCAAGAAGGCGAAGAGGATCTGCACCCCGGTCTGGGCGATGCGCAGCTCCTGCAGCTGCTCGTTGAAGTTGCGGTCGAGCCGCTGCGCCTCGCTCTCGTCGCGGGTGTAGCCGTCTTCGTCGTCGCTCATGCCACTTCTGTACCCGTCGCGCCACGGCGCACTGCGCGTATGCGGCGTGCCCGGCGACACGGCATACGTCCTCGGGGTCGGTGGGCTCCCAGATCAAGACGGAGGGCCCGGCACCGAGGAGGTGCCGGGCCCTGCATCACGTCGCCCTCCGCCCGCCGGCAAGCAGACGGTGGGCCGACCTCTCAGTGGCCGCCGACGCGGGCCTTGAGGCCGTCGAGCTCGGCCCACAGCTCGGTGGGGAGCTGCTCGCCGAACCTGTCGAACCACTCCTGGATGAGGGGCAGCTCCTTCTCCCAGTCGGCGGCGTCGACCTTGAGGGCCTTGGCCACCTGCTCGGGCGTCAGGTCGAGCCCGTCGACGTCGAGCGAGTCCTCGGTCGGCACGAACCCGATCGGGGTCTCGACGGCGTCGGCCTCGCCGTCGAGGCGCTCGACGACCCACTTGAGGACTCGGCTGTTCTCGCCGAAACCGGGCCACAGGAAGGAGCCGTCCTCGTCGTCGCGACGGAACCAGTTGACGCCGAAGATGCGAGGCAGCTTGGCGGCGTCCGCGCTCTTGCCGATCTCGAGCCAGTGGTTCATGTAGTCGCCGGCGTGGTAGCCGATGAAGGGCAGCATCGCCATCGGGTCGCGGCGCACGACGCCGACGGCGCCCGTCGCGGCGGCGGTGGTCTCGGACGAGAGCGTCGCGCCGATGAAGGTCCCGTGCGTCCAGTCGCGCGACTCGTAGACGAGCGGCACGGTCGTCTTGCGGCGGCCGCCGAAGAGGATCGCGTCGATCGGCACGCCGTCGGGGTTGTCGTACTCCGGGGCGATCATCGGGCACTGCTTGGCCGGCGTGCAGAAGCGGCTGTTGGGGTGCGCCGCCTTGGTGCCGGCCTCGCCGTCGGCCGGCGTCCAGTCGTTGCCCAGCCAGTCGGTCAGGTGCGCCGGCGGCTCGTCGGTCATGCCCTCCCACCAGACGTCGCCATCGTCGGTCAGGGCGACGTTGGTGAAGACCGAGTTGCCCTTCTCGATGGTGGCCATCGCGTTGGGGTTGGTGGACTCGCCCGTGCCGGGCGCGACGCCGAAGAGCCCGAACTCCGGGTTGACGGCGTAGAGGCGACCGTCCTCACCGAAGCGCATCCAGGCGATGTCGTCGCCGACCATCTCGGCCTTCCAGCCGGGGATCGTGGGCGTGATCATCGCGAGGTTCGTCTTGCCACAGGCCGACGGGAAGGCGGCCGCGACGTAGTGGACGGAGCCCTTGGGCGAGGTGAGCTTGAGGATGAGCATGTGCTCGGCCATCCAGCCCTCGTCGCGGGCGATCGCCGACGCGATGCGCAGCGCGTAGCACTTCTTGCCGAGCAGGGCGTTGCCGCCGTAGCCGGAGCCGTAGCTCCAGATGGCGCGCTCCTCGGGGAAGTGGACGATGTACTTCGTGTCGGAGCACGGCCATGCGACGTCGGCCTGGCCGTCGGCGAGAGGTGCGCCCACCGAGTGGAGGGCGGGCACGAAGTCGGCGTTCGTCTCCTCGATCTTGTGGAGCACCGTGTCGCCGCAGCGGGCCATGACGAGCATGGAGACGACGACGTAGGCGGAGTCGGTGATCTCGACCCCGAACATCGGGACCTTGGCGTCGAGGTGGCCCATGACGAACGGGATGACGTACATCGTGCGGCCCCTCATGGACCCGCGGTAGAGCTCGGTCATCCGAGCCTTCATCTGCTCGGGCGCCATCCAGTTGTTGGTGGGCCCGGCGTCCTTCTCGTCGACGGAGCAGATGTAGGTCTGGTCCTCGACGCGTGCGACGTCGGTCGGGTCGCTCGCGCAGTAGAAGGAGTTCGGCTTCTTGCTCTCGTCGAGCCGGACGAACGTGCCGGCCTCGACCAGATGGTCGGTCAGCTCGGTCCACTCGTCGGGGGAGCCGGTGATCCAGCGGATGTCGCGCGGCTGCGTCAGCTCCGCGACCTGCTCGACCCACGCGGCCAGGCCCGCGTGCGTCGTGTGTGTCTGTTTCTCGTGGGTCGTGGTCAACTCGGGGCCCATCCCTTCGCGCGCGGTGCCGCCCGGCACCACGTCGTGCCGGTGTGAAGCTGCTCGGCAGGTGGCTCACGACGATTCCCGGGTCGGGTCCGCGGTGTCCACATGCTGAGCAGATGACGTGATGCCTTCAAGGTACGCGTCGCCCCCTGGCCCGTTCGCCGTCCACGGGAGGGGAACCGGTGAGACCGCTCACACCAGTCGGCATGCGCAAGGATTTCGACAGCAAGGTGTCGGATTCTTGCGGGAACTTGCAAGCCGCCTCACGAGTGCGGTGAGCGGCGCGGCCCGGCTCGGCCCCGAGGGGGTCGATTTCGTGGTTGCCGATCCGAGGCGCTAGGGTAACTTTTCGTTCCTCCCCGCGGGGGAACGACGCACCCGTAGCTCAACGGATAGAGCATCTGACTACGGATCAGAAGGTTAGGGGTTCGAATCCCTTCGGGTGCACTCTGTGTTGAGACAGAATATGGGCCCTGACCTGCAGTTATGCAGATCAGGGCCCTTGTCTGTCCCGGGCGTTAGGTGGGCACGATCCACCACTTACCCATCGAAATCCCCCGCTTCTGCGAAGGCCGCGAGGGACGCTCGAGCGTCCGGACCCTCATGCGTCCGGGCGATGTAGTACCGCTCGGTCACCCGGGACGAGGCGTGACCCAGCTGCGATGAGGCCGTGAGGGCGTCGAACTCACGCGACAGGACGGTCGCCACCGTCTTGCGGAAGGTGTGAGAGGTGACTCCCTTCCACCGCTTGTCCCGCTCCTGGAAGTCTCGCCATTGGCGGCTCACGTTCCGGGAGTCGCGGAGCGTGCCCGCAGACGAGGGGAACACCACGTCGTGCGGATTGGGCTGTTGCTCGACGCTTCGCCGGAGCAGCATGTCCACGGCGAAGGCCGGCAACTTGAGGCTCCGCTTGCTCGCGTCCGTCTTCGGGTGTGCCTGCAGGACGAGCCCTCGGCCTCGCAGCCGCGTCACGGTCGCAAGGATGCTCACCGTGGGCACGTCGCTCTTCAGGTCCACCTGGGCCCACGTGACCGCAAGGGCCTCGTTGATGCGGCACCCCGTGGCGAGCATGAGGTCGACCAAGTCGGGCAGTTCAGCGCGCACCGCGCCCCTGTCGTTCCGCAGCGCCCGCCGAAGCTGCGCGACCTCGTCGGCGGAGAGGGCTACCACATGCTTGGCCTTGGGAGCGATCGGCTTCGTCTGCCGCGCTGGGTTGGCCTGCAGCGCGTCGTGACGCACCGCCAAGTCGACGATGGCCGTGAGAACGGTGCGCAGCATCTTGGCCGTGGTGTCGCCAGATCGTGCCCGCACCGCCTGTAGGTGACGGTCCAGCAGGCCAACCGTGAGTTCTTGGACGCGCACCTGCCCCAGCGCGGGTCGCACATGGCGACGCACTAGATCGGCATAGGTCTCCTTCGTGCCGGCCGCGCGGTCCGAGTCCTGAAGGTCTCGGACCCACATGTCGGCCACGACACCCAGGGTGGTTCGACCAGTGATGTCCTCGGCGCTAGGACGGGCCCGGTTGCGCAGCCTGTCCAGGAGCTCCGCCTCAGCCTTCCCCCGGCTCGGTCCTGACGCCTCTACGAGCCGGGTGACGCCGTCGAAGTCCCGAAAGCGCGCCCGAGCCCGGTACTGCGCCGCATCGACTCGGGCGGTGTTGATCCTCCCCCAGGCGCCCAGGGCGAGCGGTGGCCTAGGCATGGTCATCCACTATGCCTAGTGCTTCCCATAGCACCCACGCGGGCTGTTTCGAGGAAGGGGGAGCAGGGTCATCCACCTTCTCCGCCCACTCTTCGTCGTTGGCCGGGTCCAAGCGTTTGAGCATTTCAATCTGCTTGTCAGTGACCCACCTGGCCGCGGCGGCGGCGTCCTCGTCCTCCTGCTCGGCAACCCAACGCTCGCCCCGGCTCGCTAGCCGCGCAATCTTGGCATCAATCCATGCTTCGCGGATCTCGGCACGGACGCCCAGGTCCATGAGCTTGAGCGGCCGGGTTGAGTCGATGTCGACTGAGTCGCTCGCCAGGTAACCGCTGACCCCCTTGCCCCAGCCCCAAACTCCGCCAGATGGGATCTCCTCACCGCCGGTAACGCGGGCCATGACGCCCGCCCCCACGATTCGAGGGAACAGCAGAGCGTCAGGGGTGACCCTCAACGCCAGTGCGAGGGCCGTTAGGTCATCCACGTCGACGCGGCGCTCACCAGCCTCGATCCGCCGCAGGCCCAGTGGCGGGATGGGGTGACCCCGCCGCTCGAGCTCGCGCGAGAGCTCCGCGTATGTCAGTCCCCGTGCGAGGCGAAAGGTCTCGATGTTGGCCCTGACCGTCTCGCTGGTCGGGCCCGAGTGCATCTGCTTGCCGGCCATGGACGAACAGTGACAGATCAAAGATGAAGATGCAAGATCAAAGTTGCAGTGAGCTGTCCATGCATGATCTACTCCGTCCGGCCGGGATCAGGTTGATCTCGATGCGATCAAAGATGGAGAAATAGTGAAGCACGTTCAGCAGGACAGGTTGCTCTCGCCGGAGGCTCTCGGCGAACTCGTGGACGTGCCCATCGCCACGATCTACAAGTGGCGCTCGACGGGGCGCGGCCCGAAGGGGCTTCGCGTAGGGAAGCACCTGCGGTACCGGATGTCCGACGTCGAGGCTTGGCTCGACGCGTGCGCCGGAGAGTCGGCGTAGTCGTGTCTGCGCTTCACGCGTCCACACGGCCGGCCGAACGGGGTCGGCACGGAGGGGCGGGCGGGCCCGTTCCGTCTACTGACAGCACACAGAGAGACCAGGAAAACCACAATTTCCGCCGTTTTGGGGTCGACACCATCGCTGTCAGCGGCGCGGTCGACCCCGAAGCGGTCAGTCGTATGCCGGGGCAGCGACTCACCCGACTGCTCAACGTCGTTACCGGTGAGGTGGAAGACCGAGTGACCAGCGCCAGGCTCGCGACGACTGTTCCCTACCGGGTCGACGTCCAGGCTTGGCGGGGGGCGCCCCGGGCGCGGCTCGAGTTCTCCGCGCCTCGCCTCCTGCGCGGCGACAACCGGTGTCCTGCGACACCACAGGAGGTGCTGGAAGTCGTTCGGCGCGCCTATGACGAAGTGGGAGAGCACCTCCCTTGGTTGTGTGACGTGGCTGGGCTGTCCGTCGAGCGGCTGGACCTAGCGCGCGACTTCGAAGGGGTGGTCGACGGTCCGCTTCTGTTGGACGAGCTCTCGCGAGTGCCCGCCGTGCGCATGGGCACCCAGACCTTTCGGTCGCCGGAGCACAGCGGGACCCAGACCGTCGTGCGCGAGACGACAAGACATCGGGGGCAGCTCTACTGTCGCGACTTTCACTACCTCGACCGTGCCCGACAGACGCGTTCCGCAGAGAAGAAGGAACACCTCAGGACCTTGGCTGCAGCTGACCGCGGCGTAGTCCGGTTCGAGCTCAGACTCTGGCATCAGCAGGCGGTTGAGGCAGGCGCCGGCTCCCTCTCGGAACTCACCTCATCGCCGCTGGAGGATGTGGCCAAGAGGTTCTTCCTGGATAGGTGCCGCTTTGGGGAGGTCGTCGCTGGGCCTGCTTCGAAGTTGCGGCAGGCAGCGGAGGCTCTCACCATCGCTGGCGCCGGAAAGGAACTCGTTACCGCGTTCGGCCAGTGGGCCCTGGACGCGCTTGGGCTTGATCCCGGAAGGCATCCTCAGACGGCCTCGACCTATCGCCGGCGCTACCAGGGTGCGGGGCTCACGCCCAGTGACCTTTGGGCGGTGGAGCGGGCGCCGGTGCGCTTTGACTGGGCCTTGGGTCGGGTGGTGGCGGCACACAGCGTTGGCAGGGCCGCCGCCTAGCGTTGGTGACCCTCTCTCGCCGGTCCACGTGATGCGTCCCTGGCCGTGGCACCTGTTCGCGTCATATGAGGTCGTCACCGTCCGAATTTGGTGTCTGGCCGCCCCTGCGTGGGACCAGCTACATCGGGTGTCCGTTTCCGCAATGGGCTCCGCCGGCCGCTACACAGGGGAGCGCATGGCGAAACCCGCTCACGGCGGGCAGCCCGTCGGCAGCAGTCCAGCACCATGCAGCTCGATATGAGGGCGCCCACGGACGTGGCAGCACTCTTCCTGTCATGGCACCCCTTTAGGTCAAGACGTGGCAGGGATCGGGGTTCTACGCTGGGTGGCGGCGGGTTTGGGAAGAGGCTTTTCCGAAGAGCCGGTATGGGACTGTGAGCCGGTCACGCTGGAGTCAGAGACGTTGTCCCCGTGCCCTCTCGGACCCGTCACCTCGCCCGTGCCAAGCGCGCGCTCGCGCCGGTTCTGGTCCGCGACCATCCGCGTGTACACGACGTTGGACAGGCGCCGTTTCAAGGACCGCAGCGCCATCAGCGAGGGTGTCCCGCCGGCCTTGCGGGCGTCGTAGAACTCTCGCCCCGGGGTGGGGTTGCGAAGCTGCACCACGGCCATGATGTGCAGCGTCCGGTTGATCCGACGGTTACCGGCACGAGAGAGCCGGTGGCGTTGCTGCGCCCCCGAGGAGGCGTCCAACGGCGCGGTCCCGTTCCACGAGGCGAACCGGTCCTTGTCCCGGAACCGGTGGATGTCCCCCACGTCGGCCAGCAGCCGCGCCGCACCGGTCGGGCCGATCCCGGTCAGCTCCAACAGGCTCGAGCCGCGCTCGTGCACCAGCGCGGTCAGCTCTTTCTCCGCGCCTTTGATCTTGCGGTCGATGCCCTCCAACTCGGTGATGAGTTCGACGACCAGCCGGCGCCTGGTCTTGCCGACGAGATCCCCCGGCTTCACCCTGGCGATCAGCGCGCGGGCCTGCGGCGCGGACAGGAACGTCTTCGCCCCGCCCGGAATCAGCTCCAGCAGAAGCCGATGCAGCCGGTTGAGCGTCTGGGTCCGAGCCCGGCCCAGCTCGTCACGCCGGTCGACCATCATCCCCATCACGACCAGGTCATCCTCCACCAGCACCGGGCGCAGGCCAGGCTCTGCTGGGGCGTACAACGCCGCCAATGCCACCGAATGGGCATCGACCGGGTCGGTCTTGCGGCCGTTGCCGGTGGCGAAGACCCGAACCTGCGCCGACAGCTTCGCCGGCACATCGACCACGCGCTCCCCATCGTGCACGAGCCGGTGCGCCAGGTGCCGGCCGATGCCGTTGCACCCCTCGACCGCCCACACCCGCTCCTGCGCCGACCCATAGCCTCGGCCCGCGGCGAGCATCGCCGCGTAGCCGGCCTTGTCCGTGTCGAACCGCCCCACCTGCAGCACCCGTCCGGCCTGGTCGATGACCTCGATCGTGGCCGAGCGCTTGTGCGGGTCCATCCCGATGATCACGCCCATCGCAGCGCACCTCCTCATCCACGCACTGGTGTGACAGCGAGGAGGGCATTGCTACTTCGAGCAGAACAAACCCCTTTCGAGCCTCTCCTCGCGCGGTGCCCGACGAAGACGCATGCCATGAGAGAGCCACACCAATGACGCCGGTGGGCAGCCGATAGAGAGAGCGTCTCGTCGAGCACCTGGACCGAGTCTGGCCGGACACCGATCCTGCATCCAGTCTCTAAGTAGCCGATGATGGGATGTTGGGAATCCTCGTCAGCGCCGGGCTCGTTCAATCCCAGAAGTTCCGCAGTGCACACCCCGCCCCGGAGGCGATCTGGGTGCTTCGCACGGGCCCGGTTGTGGTCTTCGCGGTGGCCAACCAACCGGCACCTGGCCGCCCGCGAACATTCCCCCGTTTGGGGCCGGGCGCGCGATCTCAGTTCTCCAAGGCTCATCTGGCACCATCTGGCCGCATGCATACCCGTGTGTACCGCAACGGCGTTCTCGACCAGCAGGACTTCGACCCCGCCCTCGTCTCGGACTTCCTTGACGAGGGCGACTGCGTCGTCTGGCTTGACCTGTGCACCACGCAAGGGGACCAGCTCGCCCTGATCAGCGACGAGCTCAAGCTCGACACCCTCGCCGTTGAGGACGCCATCAACCGTCGCCAGCGCCCCAAGGTCGATCGGTATCCCGACCACCTGTTCCTCACCGCGTACGTCGCGCAGGTCGGCGATGACCCCGACGACCTCGACCTCAGCGAAGTCTCCATCTTCGTGACCGAGCGCGCCCTGGTCACTGTGCACGACAACGCGTTCCACCCCGAGCAGCTCACCGCACGCTGGGACGCCGCCCCGGACGTGGCAGCGAACGGGGTCGGCGGCCTCCTACACGGCCTGCTGGACCTGGTCGTGGACTCCCACTTCACCGCGACGCAACAGCTGGACGATGAGGTCGAGGACCTAGAAGACCTCCTGTTCGCCAACGAGCCGCACCCGCACATGCAGCAGCGGATGTTCGCGCTGCGCAAGACTCTGGTGCGCCTTCGTCGGGTCGTGCTGCCGATGCGCGAGGTGATGAACACCCTGCTGCGCAGGGACCTGCACGTCGTGACCGAAGCTGTCGCAGCGAACTACCAGGACGTCTACGACCACGCCCTGCGGGCCAGCGAATGGACCGAGGGCCTCCGCGACATGGTGAGCACCATCTTCGAGACGCACCTGTCGATGCAGGACCACCGGCTGAACAACGTCATGAAGAAGCTCGCCGCGTGGGCCGCGATCATCTCCGTCCCGACCGCGGTCACCGGGTACTTCGGCCAGAACGTTCCCTACCCGGGGTTCGGCACCGAGTGGGGGTTCTGGGTCTCCGCGGGCGGCATGGTGGCCATTGGCGCCGTCCTCTACGGGGTGTTCAGGCGCCGCGACTGGATCTGATCAAGCCAGCCGGCGTGCCCCCCAAGGCGTCGCGACAACCGTGGGGACCGTCTGCCCGGAGCGCGTTGACCAACAATGTGCCCGCCGCACGGTCGCCGCGGTGAGACTCAACATTGCGTCCCCGGACGCCTCACGCACCGGCAAGCCGCCCGCATCGTCGTTCTCGGCCGAGGGAACGTCGGATTGAACGTCGCCAGCGTTGGGTTTTCCGGTCCTGCCGCGCTGCGAGCGATCGTGCCGATGAGCGGTAGACGCTCAGTTGCGCTTGGTCAGGGTCGCATCAAGGGCTGGCTGTTCGGAGTTACTTGGGCCAGTTCCACGCCTGCGCTTTGCCCTGCGCATCGATCCACCTGATCGATGGCTGGAACCAATCGCCGGCCCGGCGGCCTGAGTCCATCGCGACCGCCACGAAGTCAGGACCTCCATGAGGGCTGGAGATCCTCATCGTGGACATGCTCAACATCTCTGTGGTCTGGTCGTCGGTGGCTTGCAGGTCGTGGGCTCCAGCCGGAAAGAGCGCGAACGTAACTCCAGGCTCGGTGCTGACTGCAAAGCCCACCGCTGGCAGGTCCGCGGCGCGTATGGGTCCCGCCGACATCAAGACCTTCTCAGAGCCGTCCGGGTCCAGCCGCGACAGGACGAACTCGTTGCGGTTCCCGATGTAAGCATCGTGAACGGAGATGACGAAACGGTGCCCGTTGGCAGTGACCCACGCGCCGGCCTCACTGCCCGGCTTGCCTTCTCCGGCGGCCCAGACCAACGGGGTCAGCGGCGTGCCAGTCGCGGGGACCACCGCTTGGGCGATCCCGAAGCCGATCAGACCTGTGGCCGCGACTCCGGCCAGTGCCGCACGACGCCGTCGGACGCGTCGCACTCGGTGACCGATGGCCACCACCTCGCCAAGATCCACCTCCCTGGCGGGGATCTCGCTGTCGGTGAAGACGTGGCGGACGAACGCTTCGACGTCAGTGCTCATGGACTCTTCCTTCGCTCGAGATGGCTAGCTGACGGAGCGCGGCGAGGCCGCGTGAGGCCGCGGACTTCACCCCACCCACTGACAGGCCCACCAGGTCTGCGGTCTGCCGCTCGGACAGGTCGGCGCAGTACCGCAGGACGATGACCTTGCGTTGCTGCTCAGGCAGCTGGGCGAGTAGTCCCACCAGTTGTTCCCGCTCAACATGCGAGGTGTCGGCCTCGACAAGCACCTCACGCAGCACCGGGCTGGGAACCTCACGTCGCACACGCCGCCCGTGATCTGCGCGACCGTTCACCAGAATCCGGCGCGCATAGGCCAAGGCCGTTTCCTGGCGGACCTTCGGCCACGCCAAGTAAGTGCGAACGAGAGCGTCTTGAACCAGCTCCCGGGCAAGGTCCGGGTCCCCGCACAGGAAGTAGGCCGTCCGAAGAAGGGACGGCTGGGCACCGCGCATGAAGGACGTGAATGAAGCGTCACGCTCCTTCTGTATCGACTCCCGCATCCGTGCCTTCTTCCCTGATGCTCTTCAGCGACCCTGACGCACTCATACGGTCGCAGAGCCGAAAAGGTTGCAGCACCAGGACAGACCTCATCCGGCCGACCAACACAACGGGCCTACTCAAGGCGTTTCGGTCAAGTCGTCTCCCAGTTCGAGGCTGGCCCACCAGGCAGGGGACCCAACAGGCGAGCCCGACGTCCGGACATGCCGCTGTCGGTACGCGGGTCCCGCCGCGCATTGAACGCCCTGCTTCTACTTAGCCGGCCGAAGGCTCCAGCGGCTGGCGTTGTCGAATCGTCCGGTCCGGACGTCCGCCAAGAGCTGCTCGACGCGGTGCTTCGGATCCACTCCTGCCGGAAGCAGCTCCTTGTAGATCACCTGAGGCCCCAGGTTGAGAGTGCCCTTCGGCATGAGCAGCACGCCCACCTTGTATCTGTTCTGCCGGTCCTGCCACGCGAAGAAGGCGAAGGCCAAGGGCGCTAGCAGAAGCATCTCGATTCCCCCGCCCCAGGAGCCGCCGCGCAACGACGATCCACGTTTGATCGAGCGCACCTGGTAGCGACGACCGTTCCGCTCGACGCTGACTTGATGTCTCATGTGCTCCGCCCCACTCAGGGGCCTTGGCCGGCCCTCCTCTAAATCTATGCCAGCGGATTTTGTAGGTTGCCGACCGGCCCGTCCAGATGCACTCTCATGCCGCCTAGCACAAGGCCGATTCTGCCGATGGGGCGTTCGCATCTACTCGTCGCCTTTCGCAGGCTGCCCTAGCATTTGGAAATGTCGACGATGCCGGTGGGCGCAACAGGCTGGGTGGACCGCAAACAGGATGGGTCTTTCAATGCCCAGCTGCGCGGCCCTATGACCCGTACGGATGCGCGAAGGCTGGGGGAATGGCTGCTCGAACAGACGCAGCCTGATGAGGACGACTCACAGGTGGCCGAGCCCGAGGGCTGACCTGTCACGAGGGTGGCGCGGGCACGGCCACACCTGCCGCTTGCAGGCCACCCCGGGGCCTGAGCTGCCCTTCTACCAACTTCCGCTTCTGCCGCGACCCGTACGTCAGTCAGTCCACGGCGGACAAGGGAGGCGGCAGCCCGGCTCATCTGACTCTCGCTGACCGTGCTCGAACTCGTAGGCGCACTCGCCGCACATGCCGTGCAGGTCATTGCCGGTGCCGGGGTGCTCCACCCACGGGTGCTGGCAATCGGGACAGTCGCCCAACGCGCGCAAGCGTCGAGCTAGATCCCGCCTTCTCCTGCCCCGCTCGATGAAGCCGCGCGGAGGACGCTGGGCCGAGCCTGCCGCGCGGTCCATCTGGGGCCTCGCCTTGCAGATGACCGTGCCTCCGAAGGAGCGCGCACGGCGGAGGCTCGGAGACGCGGCCCCCCAACGAGAAGGCGGAGACGTGGTTCAGCTTCGACGGGACCAGAGCATGAATCGCGGGGAGAGCTGCATCACCGAGGCCACAGGTTCCTCCGCTTCGTGCCAAGGGAACTCACTCCGGTACTCCTCGAGAGACTTCTGCGTCTTGTCGAAGTCGTCAGGATCCACTAACCACCGGGCCACGATGCCATTCATCACCCGGACATCAGTCGACGGGATGTAAGACCGCCACTCGGCGCGCTCATCAAGGAAGATCTCGCTCAGCAGCATCCCCAGGTGAGGGCTCACCCCCATGGCAAGCACTCGGGCAAAATGCAGGTTCCGGATGGTGTCCTGATGCACATCCGTGACCCACTGCCCCTCCCGATTGCGGGGCGCATGGTCGGCGAGACTGCGTGTGCCCTGCGAAAGCATCTCGGCGAGCCGCTCCCTCTGCCGGAATGTTCGCTCGCGCCGCCATTGCCCTCGAGTCGTACTCCATGAGGCCAGCGCGGTCAGCCCGCCTCCGACGACCGCCCCTGCTACTGCACCCCAGAAGGCAATCCACCCCGCAGCCAGTGTCGCATCCATGGGCGCATAGTGCCTGAATGGACCGACACGGTCTCTGCGCAGAACTCGGTCCATCCGCCAACGACTACCGCAATGCCGGCCACGGCGTGCGGTCGGGGCGCACCGTGGCGGGTGCTCAACCCTTGCCGCGCTTCTTGGTCGCGTTGGGGTGGTGGGTCTCGACCCGCTCGAGCATCACCGTCTGGCCCTCGACCCAGTACCAGATGCGGGCACCGTTCTTGAGCTCGTACTGGCGCCGCTCATGGCTCACGCCGTTGCGTGTGACCGTCGCCAGGTCGCCCTTGAGCCGGCCATGCGGAGGCTCGTCGGCGAGGGGCTTCTTGGTGAGGTAGTCCCATGCGTCCGTGAGCGCGTTCTTCTGGGTCGCGCACATGTCGGTCCATCCGTTGCGTGCCTGCGAGGTCGCGTATTTGATGACCCACTCGGTGCTCTTGGTCGGGCGTGCGACTGTCCCCTGCTTGGTCGCCATCCGTGGCGTCAGGCGAGGTCGGTCCGCGGGTCGGCCGCGGCCTCATCATCCTCTAGCCAGTCCACGGCCATGTCGGCGGTGTAGCCGGCCGCGTACGCCTGAGCGGTGCGGTGCCATTCCTCCAAGACCTTCAGGAGGCGGTCGAAGTGGCGCACCGCGGCGCACGCCCGGGCAACCCTCACAATCTCCTCAGCAAACGCCTCCCGCTCAGCCTCGCTCAGGAACATGAGCCAGGGAAAGGGACCCAGCAGGCGAGCGGTGAACGGCTCGGTTGAGGGGTCCAGGGACGCCGCAACGAGCTGGGCGGCAAGCTCAAGGCCAAGTTGGTCGTGGCGCGCTTGAGTCTCAGATGTGAGGATCAGAGGGTCCCCGTCACGCCGGGTGATCAGGACCGGGCCATCCTCTGCGGCAGCGAAGACGGCCGCGGGCTGACGCGAAAGCTCCGAGGACTGGAACGTGTGGACCTGCAGGGCAGCGGACATGACCCCATCTTCAGATCATGTTCTGAATTTGTCAAAACGTTTGGCATGGCAGCAAGGCCCTACAGCTCGCGTATCTCGGAATCCGCCGACGACGTGCCGGTCGCACTGAGTGCCCGTCCGGCCCCGTCGGCGACGCGCGCCGTCGTGCATCGATTCGGTCGTCGCGCTTCTCGAAGGGCCGGTAGGAAGCAGGGCGCTCGTACACGACAGCACTCGGCGCCAGGTGCCTGTCGTTCACGAAGTCGTCGCCCGCAGGTGGTAGCCGGCCCGACGTCCCGGCCCCACACCCAGACGGGCGACTACGCGAGCCCGCGCTCGAATCCCGGCGGGCGACGTGCCGCGACTCTCCGGCGGAAAAAAATGACCCGCGTACTCGAAGCCCCTCCCCGCAGAGACCCCCCCACCGTGCCGGAAAGTGGGAAGGGGGGTCGGACGCGCGCGCGCGTGAGGTCGCCGCAGAAACCACACCGACGAGGCGTCTGTTGAGCTCAGACACGCGATCTTTGGCATGCGCCAGTGGGCGATCGTCCCTGCATCGACGTGCTCGCTGAGCTGGTCCGCTGGAGGACAGGGGCATTGCTAGGGCTGCGCCACACACTGCGGGCCAGCCACGGGAGGGTGCGGTGACCCATCGCTTACTCATCGCAATGGACGCGATCCATCGCTTACCAATGACAAGGGTGCCTCAGCGGCAAGCGGTTCACGGAGCACGTACCGGGCACTCGATGCGTTCCACCGCTTACTGACGAAAGTTCGAACCACGTAACAGAAGGTTAGGGGTTCGAATCCCTTCGGGTGCACTCTGTGTTGAGACAGAACCAGGGCCCCGGTCGGCGCAAAGCCGTCCGGGGCCCTGTGCTGTCCGGCGGAGCTCCCGACCCGATCTCATCCCGAGCAGGTGACGTGCCCGCCGCCGCCCCCGCGCACGGTGGGTGGACGGAGGCGTGCGGCTCCGGCCTCCCGGACGCCGCGTGGGCCTTCCCGGCGGAAGGGTGTGGAGGATGGCCGACGTCAAGCTGGAGCGCCAACAGTCCCTGTCGCAGGAGGAGGCGGCGCCGTCGATGTCGGGCGTCGCCTCCACAGGCCGATGAGCTCCGGCGGGCGTCGGGCGTGGTGGGCACGCCTGGCGCTCATCCTCGCCGCCCTCGCCGTGCTGGGCCTCGGCGTCGCCGCCGAGTCGCGCGGCGTCCGGCTCTTGCTGCTGGTGGCGTGTGCGGTCGTCCTGTTCGTCGTCGCGGGCTACTCGGTCCTGGCATTCCGGGCCTGGCGGCGCGCCCTCGGCGTTCTCGTCCTCGTCGCCGTTCCCGTGGGGCTGGTCGTGGTCCTCCTGCTGAACGAGCTCGTCCTGCCGGTGATCGTGTGCGTGGCCGTCCTCGCCCTGGCGGTGGGTGCGGGTCGCATCGCACTCACGCCAGAGGCGGCCGACGAGGGCATGCCCGAGCACGTCGTCCCGCCGCCCCAGCACCCGTTCGTCATCATGAACCCGCGGTCGGGCGGCGGGAAGGTCGCCCGCTTCGACCTGCGGGCAAAGGCCGAGGCGCTCGGCGCCGAGGTCGCAATGCTCGAGGGGTCCGAGACCATCGACGTCGCCGAGCTGGCCAGGCAGGCCGTCGCCCGCGGGGCCGACCTGCTCGGCGTGGCCGGCGGCGACGGGACGCAGGCGCTCGTCGCGGGGGTGGCCGCGGACCACGACGTGCCGCTCATGGTGATCAGCGCAGGCACCCGCAACCACTTCGCGCTCGACCTCGGACTCGACCGGGAGGACCCTTCGACGTGCCTGGCCGCGCTGGGTGAGGACGCGGTGGAGCTACGGGTGGACCTCGGCGTGATCGCCGGGCGCACGTTCGTCAACAACGCCTCCTTCGGGGCGTACGCCGCCGCGGTGCAGAGCCCGGGCTACCGCGAGGACAAGGCCCGCACGACCCTGGACGTGCTGCCCGACCTGCTGAGCGGGGCCAAGGGGCCGCAGCTGCGGCTGGACGTCGACGGGATCGTCGTCGAGCACCCGCAGGCGGTGCTGGTCAGCGACAACCCGTACGGCATGGGCGACCTGGCCGGCCTCGGGCGCCGAGCCCGGCTGGACACCGGACAGCTCGGCGTCGTGTCGGTGAACGCCGGCAGCACTCGCCAGGCCCTGGAGCTGCTGCGTGGAGCCACGCGGCAGGGACTGGTCGCCGTCAACGCCCCGGAGGTCGTCATCTCCTCGGAGGCCCCGGAGATCCCCGTGGGGATCGACGGCGAGTCGGTCGTGGTCCCCACCCCCGTCCACTGCACCGTGCGCGCCCGGGCCCTGCGCGTACGCGTCCCACGGGACCGGCCAGGTGTCCCTCCCCGGCGCCCGACGTGGAGCTGGGCGCAGCTGCTGCGCCTCGCGTCGTTCTCCCGGACCGGTTCCCGGCGGTGAGCCGGCCCTCCGAGCGGCTGCGGCAGGCGGGCCACGAGCTCGTCGAGCTGGACCGGGCCGTCCACGCCGCGGTGCAGGCCACCCCGACGCCGCAGATCGACCACGCCCTGGCCCGGATGTCACGGGCAGCGGACCGGTCGCTGCTCTGGATGGGGGTGGCCACGGCGATGTCGGTGTCGGGCCCACGGCGACGGCGGGCCGCGGTGGTCGGCATGCTGGCCCTCGGAGCGACGTCGGCCACCGTCAACCTCGTGGTGAAGCAGGGCCCGAAACGCGGCCGGCCGTCGGTCGAGAGATCGGTGCGAACACACGGCGTCCGCATGCCGGCCTCGCACTCCTGGCCCTCTGGCCACTCGGCCTCGGCCTTCGCCTTCTCCACGGCTGCCGGGGCGGAGGCCCCCGAGCTGGACACGGCGCTGCGGCTGGTCGCCACCGTGGTCGCGTACTCGCGGGTGCACACCGGCGTGCACTACCCGGGTGACGTCATCGCCGGTGCGGTGATCGGGGCAGGGATCGGCTCGCTGGCCCACCACGTGGCGGGCCGGGTCGCGCCGCGTCTCACCTCCTGCGGGTGACGCGGCCGACGCCGGCGCCGCGCGAGTCTGGGCGTGTGTCGAGCCAACCCGCCGCGCAGACCGGAGGAACCGCAGCGACCGGAGCCGGTCTCGTCCTGGCCGTCCTCGCGGCCGGACAGTTCCTGATGACCCTGGACAGCTCGGTCATGAACGTGTCGATGGCCGTCGTGGCGAACGACCTCGGCACCACGATCAGCGGCATCCAGACGGCCATCACGCTCTACACGCTGGTGATGGCCACGCTGATGATCACTGGAGGCAAGGTCGGCACCATCATCGGCCGGCGCCGGGCCTTCGGCCTGGGCCTGCTCGTCTACGGAGCCGGCTCGCTCACCACGGCCATCGCCCCCAACCTGCCCGTCCTGCTGCTGGGGTGGTCGCTGCTCGAGGGCATCGGCGCCTCCCTGATCATGCCGGCGATCGTCGCGCTCGTCGCCGCCAACTTCCCCCCGGAACGGCGCGCCGCGGCATACGGCCTCGTCGCCGCGGCGGGTGCCATGGCCGTGGCCGCGGGCCCTCTCATCGGCGGTGCCGTGACGACGTTCTTCTCGTGGCGCTACGTCTTCGCCGGAGAGGTCGTCATCGTCCTGGGCATCCTCGCCTTCCTCCGGAAGGTGACCGACGTCCCGCCGGTGCCCGCCCGCGTCGACTACGTCGGCTCCCTGCTGTCGGTGGTCGGCCTCGGCGCGTTCGTCTACGGCGTCCTGCAGACGAGCGAGTGGGGCTGGGTGGTGCCCAAGTCCGGCGCTCCGCAGCTCTTCGGTGCCTCCCTGTCGATCTGGCTGATGGTGCTCGGCCTCCTCGTCGTCCTGCTGTTCCTGCGGTGGGAGGCCCGGCTGGTGAGGCGGGGACGCGAGCCCCTGCTGCGGCCGATGATGCTGCGCAACCGCGGCCTGGTCGGTGGGCTGACGATGTTCTTCGCGCAGTACCTGGTGCAGGCCGGGACGTTCTTCGCCGTGCCGCTCTTCCTCTCGGTGGTGCTCGAGCTCAACTCGCTCCAGACCGGGTTGCGGATCCTCCCGCTGTCCGTCGCCCTGCTCGTGTCGGCCGCGGGGATCCCCAAGGCCTGGCCGGCGGCCAACCCACGTCGGGTGGTGCGCCTCGGCCTGCTGTCGGTGCTCGCCGGTGAGCTGCTCCTCGTCGGCGGCATGGACCCCGGCTCCAGCGCGGCCGTCGTGGTGATCCCCATGGTGCTCATCGGGCTCGGGCTCGGAGCCCTGGCCTCGCAGCTCGGGGCAGTCACCGTGTCCTCCGTGCCGGACTCGGAGAGTGCCGAGGTGGGCGGCCTGCAGAACACCGGGACGAACCTCGGCGCCTCGCTCGGCACGGCGCTGATCGGCTCGGTCCTGCTCGCGACCCTGACGGCGGCGGTCGTGAGTGGCATCCAGGACAACCCGGCCGTGCCGGCGTCGGTCAAGTCGCAGGCCTCCACGCAGCTGGTGAGCGGCGTGCCCTTCATCTCCGACACCCAGCTGAGCCAGGCGCTCGGCGATGCCGGGGTCACCGGCAGCACCGCGGACGCCATCATGCAGGTCAACCAAGCGGCGCGTCTCGACGCCCTGCGCAACGCCTTCGCCGTCACCGCGCTGCTGACCGCCTGCGCGCTCTTCTTCGTCGGACAGATCCCCCGTCGCGCTCCCGGCAGCGACGGATCGAAGGACGCGGACCAGGAGGAGGAGGAGGAGGGTACCGAGCCGCACGAGGAGGCCCGGGGGAGCGCACCCGATGCGAACGAGGGCGGCGCCGGGCAACGCGCGGGACGGCATACGCGGACATCGCTTGCGCAGGCAGGGGAGCGGCGGTTGGGTGAGGCAAGACCGTCCGACGCCGCCCGGGAGCATCCATGACCGCAGTGCAGACCCACCCCTCGACCGAGCTGGACCCGCGACTCTCGCACACCCGGGGCGAGACCGAGCCGGCGCTGCTCGAGGAGACGATCGGCGACAACCTCGATGCCACCGCCGAGCGCTTCGGGGAGCGCGAGGCGCTCGTCGACGTCGCTCAGGGCAAGCGGTGGACGTATGCCGAGCTGCGGGCCGACGTCGACCGGCTGGCTCGGGCGCTCCTCGCGTCGGGCGTGCGCAAGGGCGACCGGGTCGGGATCTGGGCGCCGAACCGCTCCGAGTGGACGCTGGTGCAGTACGCGACCGCCAAGATCGGCGCCATCCTCGTCAACATCAACCCGGCGTACCGGGCGCACGAGCTGCAGTACGTCCTCGGCCAGGCGGGCATCTCGACGCTGGTCGCGGCGGAGTCGCTCAAGACCAGCGACTACCGGGGGATGGTCGAGGAGGTGCGCGAGGAGATCGAGTCGCTCGAGCGCGTCGTCTACATCGGCACCTCCGACTGGGACGAGCTGCTCGCGCGCGCCGAGGAGGTCTCCGCGGAGGAGCTGGCACGGGTGCAGGCGGGGCTGTCCAATGACGAGCCCATCAACATCCAGTACACCTCTGGCACAACGGGATTCCCCAAGGGTGCGACCCTGAGCCACCGCAACATCCTCAACAACGGCTACATGGTCGGTGAGCTGTGCCGCTACACCGAGGAGGACCGCGTCTGCATCCCGGTGCCCTTCTACCACTGCTTCGGCATGGTGATGGGCAACCTCGCCTGCACCTCGCACGGTGCGTGCATGGTCATCCCGGCGCCCGGCTTCAACCCCGCGGCGACGCTGCGCGCCGTGCAGCAGGAGAAGGTCACCTCGCTCTACGGCGTGCCGACGATGTTCATCGCGGAGTGGAACCTGCCCGACTTCTCCTCCTACGACCTGTCGAGCGTGCGCACCGGAATCATGGCCGGATCCCCTTGTCCCGCAGAGCTGATGAAGAAGCTGATCGCAGCCGGCATCGAGGAGATGACGATCTGCTACGGCATGACCGAGACGTCGCCGGTCTCGACGCAGAACCGCACCGACGACACCTTCGAGCAGAAGGTGGGCACCGTCGGGCGCGTCGGGCCGCACCTCGAGATCAAGATCGTCGACCCGGCGACCGGCGAGACGCTCCCGCGCGGCCGGGCGGGCGAGTTCATGACCAAGGGCTACTCGGTGATGCTCGGCTACTGGGAGCAGCCGGAGAAGACGGCCGAGGCGATCGAGGACGGCTGGATGCACACGGGCGACCTCGGCGTCATGCACGAGGATGGCTACGTCGAGATCACCGGCCGCATCAAGGACATGGTGATCCGCGGCGGTGAGAACGTCTACCCGCGCGAGATCGAGGAGTTCCTCTACACGCACCCCGACATCCTGGATGCCCAGGTGATCGGCGTCCCCGACGAGCGGTACGGCGAGGAGCTCTGCGCCTGGATCCGGATGAAGGACGGGGCCACGCCCCTGACGGCGGAGTCGCTCCGCGAGTTCTGCACCGGCCAGCTCGCGCACTACAAGATCCCGCGCTACGTCGAGATCGTCGACGAGTTCCCCATGACCGTGACGGGCAAGATCCGCAAGGTCGAGATGCGGGAGACGACGGCGAGGAGGCTCGGCCTGGCCTGACCCGCGTGCCCTCTGCACGGCATCGCGGTCGGGCCGGCGGAGCCCGTCCGCACGACTGCCGGGGTGTGCCGCGGCGAGGGTGGTGCCGGCCTGCCCCCGCAGCACAGTAGGTTTCCCGGGGAAGTGGTCGTGAGGACCTCGCAGTCCGTAAGGGGATGGCATGTCAGACGCAGGCAAGACGGCTCTGTGGATCGTGGTGGCGATCGCCGTAATCGCAGTGATCATCTCGTTGTTCGTCTCCGCCGGGCGTCGCCGTGCGGCCGAGGCGCGGCGTTTCGAGGCCCGTGAGCAACGCGGCCGCGCCGCCGTCCCCGACGTCGAGCCGCGCGCCTCGCAGCAGCGCGGGGGCCAGCGGACCGTGGTCCCCACGCCGGCTGCTCCTGCGGCACAGACCGGTCCGGTGCAGCGCGAGGCTGAGCAGCGTGAAGCGGCCCAGCGTGAAGCGGCCCAGCGTGGGGCGGCCCAGCGTGAGGCGGAGGAGCGCGCTGCCGAGACCAGGCGGCGGGAGCAGGAGGCGGAGCAGCGCCGTCTCGTCGAGAGCCCCGGCGCGGGAGCCACGGCAGCCGGTGCCTCCGGGGTCGGGGCCGCCGCGGTCGGCGCCGCTGCCTTCACCCAGGAGGACGACGACGAGGACGACCTGGCCGACGCCGAGAACCCGTTCGCTGCGGGGCACGCGACGGCAGTGGGTACTGAGAGTGCAGAGACGCACCCAGAGGAGAGGTCCACGAGCGTGATCGAGAACCCCGCATCCGAGTCCGCGGACACGGCGGACGCCAGGTCCACCGGAAGCACCGTCTTCGACCCCGACACCGCCGAGACCGACGACACCACCGACGCCACCGAGACCAACGACACCACCGACTCCACCGACACGGTCGAAGGGTCCGAGGACGTCCACGCGGGGGACCCGATGTCCCAGGAGTCCGCTACGCCCCCGGTGGCGACCATCGACGAGCCGAAGAAGGTCGAGGTCCCGGCGCTCGCGGACCGCGACGACGTCATCCGCGAGGGCGGCACCCCGGCAGGAGACCCGGGCGACCACCGCGGCCAGCCCTGGGCGACCACGCCCGGTCAGCATGGCCCCGGCGACAGTGACGAGCCGGGCGACGAGGGCCTCGACGTCGACATGGCGCCGCACTCCCACGCCAGCGACGACGTGGACGAGACCGCCGAGGCGGTCAGCGCCGACGACGTCCCCCCGCGTCGCGAGGAGGCAGGGCCGACGCCCGACGCCGCTGCCGCAGCGTTCCCCGACGAGGACACCGCCACCGACGGCCGAGACTCCACGAACGCTGAGCACGACAGGACTGCCCAGCGGGACACGACCGGCGAGGACGTCACGTCCGGCGAGGACGTCACGTCCGGTGAGAGCGACGCTGGTGGGCAGCAGACGAGCACGCGGCGTACGTCCAGCTTCGACGAGGTCGTCGACGGGGGCTTCGGCCTCGGCTCGGCCGCGCCCATCGGCGACGGCGCCCAGCCGCTCGGCCACGCCGTCAAGGCCCAGCGCGACGGTCGGACCTTCGTGGCCCCCGGCGACGACGGTTACGACGAGGTCGAGCCGGACGTGTGGTTCTACAACGAGGACGCCGCCCGCCGAGCCGGCTTCGACCGCCAGGGGGAGTGACCCTGAGTGGGGGCCCGCGCCGCCGGGAAACCGTGGCGCGGGCACCCAAGCCGCGCAAATAGACTTGCCCGCATGGTCTCCCCGCTCGTCGCGCTCACGCCCAAGGTCCAGTCCGCGATCGCCGCCGCCCTCGGCGACGACTTCCGTGACGCCGACCCCGTGCTGCGCCCGTCGCAGTTCGCCGACGTGCAGGTCAACGCCGCGCTCGCGCTCGCCAAGAAGGTCGGTATGCCGCCGCGTGAGGTCGCGAGCAGGATCGTCGCGGCGCTCGACCTCGACGGCGTGTGCGACACCGTCGAGATCAGCGGCCCCGGCTTCATCAACCTGACCTTCGCCGACGCCTGGCTTGCTTCCCTGCTGCAGGAGGTCGAGGCCGACGAGCGCACCGGCGTGCCGCTGCAGCCCTCGGAGAACATCCCGATCGACTACTCCGCGCCCAACGTCGCCAAGGAGATGCACGTCGGGCACCTGCGCACGACGATCGTCGGCGACTCCCTGGCCCGCACGCTCGAGCACCTGGGCCACAACGTGATCCGCCAGAACCACATCGGCGACTGGGGCACCCCGTTCGGCATGCTCATCGAGCACCTGCTCGAGGTGGGCGAGGACTCGCCCGAGGCCGAGCTGCTCGCCTCCAACCCCAACGCCTTCTACCAGGCCGCCCGCACCAAGTTCGACACGGCCGAGAAGGCCGAGCCGCGCGGCAGCGCCGGCGACTTCGACGTCCGCTCGAGGGCGCGGGTCGTCATGCTGCAGGCCGGTGACCCGGAGACGCTCAAGCACTGGCACGACCTCGTCGGGATGTCCAAGGCCTACTTCAACAAGGTCTACTCGACCCTCGGCGTCACGCTGACCGACGAGGACCTGGCCGGCGAGTCCACCTACAACGACCACCTCGCGGCCATCTGCGACGAGCTCGAGCGCAAGGGCATCGCCACGATGTCCGACGGCGCCCTGTGCGTGTTCCTCGAGGGCTACACCGGTCGCGAGGGCAAGCCGGTGCCGCTGATCATCCGCAAGTCCGACGGTGGCTACAACTACGGCACCACCGACCTCGCCACGATCCGCTACCGCGTGTCCAGGCTCGGGGCCCACCGGCTGCTCTACGTGGTGGGTGCGCCGCAGGCCCTGCACTTCAGGATGGTCTGGGAGACCGCACGGCGGGCCGGCTGGCTGCCCGACGACGTCAAGCCGGTCCACGTGCAGATCGGCAACGTGCTGGGCGAGGACCGCAAGATCCTGCGCACCCGGTCCGGGGCGTCGCTGCGGCTCATGGCCCTCCTCGAGGAGGCCGTCGACAAGGCCCGGGCGCTCATCGACGCCAACCGGCCTGACCTCGACGAGTCGACGCGCGCGACCATCGCGCGGCAGATCGGCATCGGCGCGGTGAAGTATGCCGACCTGTCCGTCGCGCACGACAGCGAGTACGTCTTCGACCTCGACCGCATGGTCGCGCTCACCGGCAACACGGGTCCGTACCTCCAGTACGTCGTGGCGCGCATCCGGTCGATCTTCCGCCAGGTGGGTCTCGACCCGGCGGAGCAGCACGCTCCGCTGCTGCTCGGCGAGGCGGCAGAGCGCGCCCTCGGCGTGCACCTGCTCGGCTTCGGCGACGTCGTCGCCGAGGTGGGTGACACCTACGAGCCGCACCGGCTCGCGGCATACCTCTTCGAGCTGGCGCAGGCGTTCTCCGCCTTCTACGAGAACTGCCCCGTGCTCAAGGCCGAGCGCGACGACGTGAAGGAGTCGCGGCTCACGCTGAGCGCGCTCACCCTTCGCGTCATGACGGCCGGACTCGACATGCTGGGTCTGGAGTCGCCGGAGCAGATGTGATGCACCGGATGTGACCTCCGGGGCTGATCACCCCGTGAGGATGATGTGGGGCGAGTGCGGCCGGACGACGCTGGGCCGTGAGCAGGCCCGCTTGGTGGCTGCCCTACGAGAAAGGCGCCCCGACATGTCGTTCTGGGACATCATCTGGTTCATCTTCGTCTTCTTCGCCTTCACCGCCTACCTCATGGCCCTGTTCTGGATCCTGACCGACCTGTTCCGCGACAAGGAGCTCTCGGGGTGGATCAAGGCGATCTGGGTCGTGTGCCTCGTCCTGTTCCCGCTCCTCACGGCGCTCGTCTACCTGATCGTCCGCGGCCGGAGCATGAGCGAGCGCTCCGCGGAGCAGTACGCAGAGGCGCGCAAGGCCCAGGACGAGTACGTCCGCTCCGTCGCCGGCACGCCGGCCTCCGGTACGGAGCAGATCGCCAAGGCGAAGGAGCTGCTCGACTCCGGCGCGATCTCGCCCGACGAGTTCAGCGCGCTGAAGCAGAAGGCCCTGGCGGCCTGACCGGGGGTGCAGCCATGGCAGCCACACAGGTCACCAGCCTTCCGGACACGCGGTCGCGTGCCCAGCGTGTCCGGGAGGCCGCCGAACGCATGCCGCTCGGCTCACACGCGCAGCTGCCGTCGTGGGCCGGCCGGGACCCTCTCGCGATACTCGAGGAACAGGGGCGCAGCCGCGTGCCGGAGCTGTTGCCCGTCCGCTACGGCCGGATGCTGGCCTCGCCCTTCGCCTTCTACCGGGGGGCCGCGGCGGTGATGGCGGCCGACCTGGCTGCGGCCGGCAGCACCGGGCTCACGGCGCAGCTGTGCGGTGACGCGCACGTGTCGAACTTCGGGCTCTTCGGCACGCCGGAGCGCAAGCAGGTGTTCGACCTCAACGACTTCGACGAGACGTGGCCGGGCCCGTTCGAGTGGGACGTCAAGAGGCTGGCCGCCAGCCTCGAGATCGCCGGTCGCGAGACCGGGTTGCGCCGCAAGCAGCGGCGAGCGGTGACCGTGGGCACCGTGAGTGCCTACCGCCGGTCGATGGCCGAGTTCGCCGGGCAGTCGGCGCTGGAGGTCTGGTACGCACGCGCCGAGCTGCAGCCCGGGTTGCCGCGGCTGCAGAAGGAGCTGCCCAAGTCCGCGAGGGAGGCGGCGATGAAGGTCGTCGGCAAGTCGCGCGGCCGGGACGCCGCCCACGCCGTGGCGAAGCTGACCCGGTCGGAGTTCGGCCAGCGGCGTTTCGTCAGCGACCCGCCGATCCTCGTGCCGGTGCGCGAGCTCGCGCCCGAGCTCGCGGAGGACCTGACGACGCTGCTCGGCCGGCTGCTCGAGCTCTACCGCAGCAGCCTGCAGCCTGACCGGCGCGTCCTCGTGGACCGCTACCAGGTCGTCGACATGGCGCGGAAGGCGGTCGGGGTCGGCTCCGTCGGGACGCGCGCCTGGCTCCTGCTCCTGGCCGACGAGCTGGGCAACCCGCTGCTGCTGCAGGCCAAGGAGGCGGCCGAGTCGGTCCTGGCCCCGCACCTGCCGTCGCCGCCGCTGGACAACCAGGGCCGCCGGGTCGTCGAGGGCCAGCGGCTCATGCAGGCGAGCAGCGACATCCTGCTGGGCTGGCAGCGGGTCGCGGGTATCGACGGCGTCGCGCGGGACTTCTACGTGCGCCAGTTCCGCGACTGGAAGGGCGGCTTCGAGATCGAGACCCTCGACGCCGCCACGATGGCGCGCCTCGGCGAGGTGTGCGCCTGGACCTTGGCGCGCGCCCACGCGCGCTCGGGCGACCCTCGCGACATCGCCATCTACCTCGAGACCCCCCCGGGTCCGACGGAGGCCGGCGGCACCGGGGCAGACGCAGGCGCCGCCTTCGACGAGGCGGTCGCGGACTTCGCGGTCGCGTACGCCGACCAGAACGAGCGCGACCACGCGGAGCTGGCGGCGGCGGTGGAGGCCGGACGGTTGTCCGCCGTCCACGACGTCTGAGCCGCCCGTCGGCCGCCGAGCCACACCGACCCACCGCCTCGAGCCGCTCCCGCTCGAGGCGGTGCGTCATGCAGTGCACCTCGAAGCCGTGGCGGGTGCCCACGATCAGAGATTCTCGGGCTGTCCGGGCGTCATTTGTGTGACGTGCCGGGCAGAGGCGCGCATACCTGCCGGTCGTGCCCTAGGTTCTGGAACCAGTGCCCCAGCCCTGAGTGCGAAGGACCCAGCGTGCAGATCGGTGTGCCCCGTGAGACCCGTGCTCGTGAGACTCGCGTCGCCGCGACGCCCAAGACCGTCGAGCAGCTCGTCGGCCTCGGCTACGACGTCGTGGTGGAGGCTGGAGCCGGCGAGGCGGCCAGCTTCTCCGACGAGGCGTATGCCGTCGCCGGTGCGCGCGTGGTCACCACCGGCGAGGCGTGGGGCGCGGAGGTCGTCCACAAGGTCAACGCGCCAACGGACGAGGAGATCTCGTGGCTGCCGCCCGGGACCGTCCTCGTCTGCCTCCTGGCGCCCGCGCTCAACCCCGAGCTCGTCGAGAGGCTGCGCGCGGCCGGGGTGACCGCGATGGCCATGGACGCCGTGCCGCGGATCTCTCGTGCCCAGTCCCTCGACGTCCTGTCCTCGATGGCCAACATCGCCGGGTACCGCGCCGTCGTCGAGGCCGCACACCGGTTCGGGTCGTTCTTCACGGGACAGGTGACGGCCGCCGGCAAGGTGCCCCCTGCCAAGGTCCTGGTCGCGGGCGCCGGGGTGGCGGGCCTCGCAGCGATCGGGACGGCGCGGTCCCTCGGCGCCATCGTGCGTGCGACCGATGCGCGCGCCGAGGTTGCCGAGCAGGTCGAGTCCATGGGGGCGGACTTCCTGGCGGTGCAGATGCCGGAGGTCGACGACGCCGCCTCGTCGAGCGACGGCTACGCCCGGGAGATGGGCGAGGAGTACAACCGTCGGGCGGCGGAGCTCTACGCCGCCCAGGCAACCGACGTCGACATCGTCGTCACGACGGCGCTCATCCCGGGTCGCCCCGCCCCGCGCCTCATCACCGCCGAGATGGTGGCCTCGATGAAGCCGGGGTCGGTGGTCGTCGACATGGCCGCCGCCAACGGTGGGAACGTCGAGGGCTCCGTCGCCGACGAGGTGGTCGTCACGGGCAACGGCGTGACGATCATCGGCTTCACCGACCTGGCCGCGCGGCTGCCGACGCAGGCGTCCCAGCTCTACGGCACGAACCTCGTCAACCTGATGAAGCTCCTGACGCCCGGCAAGGACGGCCGGCTCGTGCTCGACTTCGACGACGTCGTCCAGCGCAACATGACCGTCGCCCGGGACGGGGAGCTGCTCTGGCCCCCGCCCGCGATCCAGGTCAGCGCGGCACCCGTGGCCAAGCAGCCGGCATACGGCACGGAGGTCGTCAAGGAGCCGCCACGACCACGCGACCCCCGCCGGAGGTACGTCGGGATGGCGGTCGGCGCGGCAGTGTTCGCAGCCGTCGCAGCGGTCTCGCCGACCAGCTTCCTGGGCCACTTCACGGTCTTCGCGCTCGCCGTCGTCATCGGCTACTACGTCATCGGGAACGTGCACCACGCCCTGCACACCCCGCTCATGTCGGTGACCAACGCCATCAGCGGCATCATCGTGGTGGGCGCGCTGCTCCAGCTCGGCGGCGCGCGCACGTCGGTGAGCTCCGACGTGGTGATCGTCGTGCTGGCCTTCGTGGCCACCCTGATCGCGAGCATCAACATCTTCGGTGGCTTCACCGTGACCCGGCGCATGCTCACGATGTTCAGGAAGGGCTGAGCCGTGACCGACGTCAGCACCTCGCTCATCCAGGCCGCCTACATCGTGGCGGCGCTGCTGTTCATCATGTCGCTCGCCGGCCTGTCGAAGCACGAGACCGCCAGGGACGGCAACGTCCTCGGCATGGTGGGCATGGGCCTGGCCCTCGTCGCCACGCTGTGGCTCTCGCTGCGCAACGCTCCCTGGGGCAACGTCGTCGCCGTCTTCGTCGCCATGGCGATCGGCGACGCGATCGGCATCTGGCGCGCGCGCCGGGTCGAGATGACCGGCATGCCCGAGCTCATCGCCATGCTCCACTCCTTCGTCGGCGCGGCAGCAGTGCTCGTAGGGCTCAACACCTTCCTCGCGTCGGGCGGCGCCGGTGACTCGGTGCACCTCGTCGAGATCTTCCTCGGTGTCTTCATCGGCGCCGTCACCTTCACCGGCTCGATCGTCGCGTTCCTCAAGCTGTCGGCGCGCATCTCGAGCAGGCCGCTGATGCTGCCGGCCAGGCACTGGCTCAACCTGGCCGCGCTCGTGGTGTCGGCCGGCCTGCTCGTCTGGTTCGTGGCGGGCCACTCGCTGGTGCCGCTGCTCGTCATGACGGCGATCGCGCTGGCCTTCGGCTGGCACCTCGTCGCCTCCATCGGCGGCGGCGACATGCCGGTCGTCGTGTCGATGCTCAACAGCTACTCCGGGTGGGCGGCGGCTGCCGCCGGCTTCATGCTGGGCAACGACCTCCTGATCGTCACCGGTGCCCTCGTCGGCTCCTCCGGTGCCTACCTCTCGTACATCATGTGCAAGGCGATGAACCGCTCGTTCGTCTCGGTCATCGCCGGGGGGTTCGGGTCGGACGGTGCCGTGTCCGACCCGGACGTCGACTACGGCGACCACCGGGAGACCAATGCCGCGGAGGTCGCGGACCTGTTGAAGGACGCCTCGTCCGTCGTCATCACTCCCGGCTACGGCATGGCGGTGGCGCAGGCGCAGTACCCGGTTGCCGACCTCACCTCGAAGCTGCGCGAGCGTGGGGTCGAGGTGCGGTTCGGCATCCACCCGGTGGCGGGCCGGCTCCCCGGCCACATGAACGTGCTGCTGGCCGAGGCGAAGGTGCCCTACGACATCGTGCTCGAGATGGACGAGATCAACGACGACTTCCCCGACACCGACGTCGTGCTCGTCATCGGCGCGAACGACACGGTCAACCCCGCCGCGGCGGAGGACCCGACCTCGCCGATCGCCGGCATGCCCGTCCTCGAGGTGTGGAAGGCCAGGGAGGTCGTCGTCTTCAAGCGCTCGATGGCCGCAGGCTACGCGGGCGTGCAGAACCCGCTCTTCTTCCGCGAGAACTCGGCCATGCTCTTCGGAGACGCCAAGGAACGCGTCGAGGACATCATCAAGGCCCTCTGACCGCCGCCGCGGCCGCCCCCACCCGCACCGGAGACCCGCCCGCTGCTCGGAACCTGCTCCGTTTTGGGGAGCAGGTTCCGAGCGGCGTGGGAATTGGTGCGCGTGTTCGCGTATCGGATGCTGCTCCGTTCTGGGGAGCAGTTGCCGAGTGGCATGGGGACTGTCCGAGGGCGGTGGCACCATCAGCGGACACGGGGAGGTGACGCGGATGAAGTGGGGCGAACGGGACGGACCGCAGCGACGGTGACCAGGTTGTGGGGAGCGGGGTCTTCGACGGGGCCCGGTTCATCGTCCGTGCCAGGCGGATGGCCGACCTCACCGGCGCTTTCCGGGCCACCTGGATGCCAGGCCACCTCGGGAAGCGCCCGCGGACCGGGTCGACTCCCGTCGGGGAGGGCCGCCTGCCCGCGGGTGGTACTACCAGCGCCCGGCGCGCGCCTACCGCCGTGAACACCAGGGAGTCCCGCTGGACCATCCCACCGAGAGCGGACTGCGTGACGACAGGCAGCTCGCTCGCGAGCGGGCCCTCGCCGCGGCGCTGACTCGTCAGCAGGTGGTCCCCGATCCCGAATGCGCGTGCCTCGACGCCTGCTTCGAGCGTGCCTGCCTCGCTGCCTGCCCGTGCCAGTGCGAGCCCGATCGACGTCTAGGCCCCCGCGAGTCACAGCCTCAGGAGCCGGTCTGATCGCGGGCCCACCTCGAGCCCTGCACGCGTACAGCCCCGCCCGTGTGCTCACGGGCGGGGCTGTACGGCTGGTCGCTCCAGCTCAGTGTTCGCCGACCACCTCGGGGGCCTCCTGCGCTCGAGCCTCGTCGATGCCCCTCGCGACGTTGCTGTGCGACCGGGAGTAGGTGAAGTAGATGAGAAACCCCACCGCCATCCACACGACGAACCGGATCCAGGTCTCGACCGAGAGGTTGAGCACCAGGTAGAAGCAGGCCAGCGCCGAGAGCCACGGGACGACCGGGTTGCCCGGCACTCGGAACGAGCGCTTGAGGTCGGGACGGCGCTTGCGCAGGATCGGCACGGCGAGCGAGACCAGCATGAACGCCGTCAGCGTGCCGATGTTCACCATCTCCTCGAGCTTGCCGATCGGCGTCAGCGATGCGATCAGGGCGACGACGGTCCCGATGATGAGCGTGAGCCTCACCGGCGTGCCGGTCCTGGCGTTGGTGCGCCCCAGTCCCTGCGGGATGAGGTTGTCGCGGCTCATCGCGAAGGTCACTCGGGTCGCACCGATCAGCAGCGTCATCACGACGGTGGTCAGGCCGGCGACAGCGCCGGCGGAGATGAGGGTCGCGAAGCCGTCCTTGCCCACCTGGGTGAACGCCGTGGCCAGTGCCGCCTTCGGGTCGATGTCCTTGTAGTTCTGCATCCCCGTGATCACGAGGGTCACGGCGACGTAGAGGACCGTGCAGATGGCGAGCGAGCCGAGGATGCCACGGGGCAGGTCGCGCTGCGGGTTGCGCGCCTCCTCCGCCGTGGTGGCGACGACGTCGAACCCGATGTAGGCGAAGAACACGATCGCGGCGCCGGCCATGATGCCCATGACCCCGTAGGTGGAGGGCGTCATGCCGCTGATCAGCTGGATGAGCGGCGTGGTGAGTCCCTCGGCGGCCTTGCCGGGCTGGCTCGGCGGGATGAACGGCGACCAGTTCGCGGTGTTGATGTAGGCGATCCCCGCGAAGATCACGAACAGCACGATGAAGAGCTTGACGCCCACGAGCACGAGGTTGACCCGCATCGACTCCTTGATGCCCTTGGCGATGAGCAGGGTCAGGATGGCGACGAGCAGGAAAGCGGGGAGGTCGAAGTGCGAGCCCGGACCGACGGCATCGGGCCATTTGAACCCGAGTTGTCCCAGGAAGGTCACGAGGTACTGCGACCACCCCTGTGCCACCACACTCGCTCCCAGCATCAGCTCCAGGAGCAGGTCCCAGCCGATGATCCAGGCGATGAGCTCACCGAGCGTGGCGTAGGAGAAGGTGTAGGCCGACCCGGAGATCGGCACCGTCGAGGCGAACTCGGCGTAGCACAGCGCGGCGAGGCCGCAGACAATCGCGCCGACGACGAACGACAGCGCGATGGAGGGGCCGGCGTAGTCCTTGGCCGCCCTTCCGGTCAGCGTGAAGATACCGGCGCCGATGATGACCCCGATGCCGAAGACGGTCAGGTCCAGAGCACTGAGCGTTCTCTTCAGCTTGTGGTCGGCGTCGTCGGCCGAAGCCATCGTCGCCTCGATCGACTTGGTGCGGAACACACTCATGCGGACCTCCGGACAGGTCGGGTGACGGGCGGATCATCACAAACTAGCGGTGAGCGTCATCGACGGCGACCCCCTGGCCGTCAGTCGACCGTCAGTCGTCGGATCGCCGGCTGTCCCGGGAGGGCCAGATGGGACCGGTGTCGGCGCTGCGACGGCGCCGCTTGAGGTCCTCGCTCTCGTAGACAGTCTCGGGCCGTTCCTCGGCCCGTCGGGGCTGTCGCGCAGCCGGCCGCTGGATCGGCATCGCCCGGGAGTAGGAGTCGAGCCGGTCGGACGTGGCGTTGTGGACGGCATCGACGTCGGGGAACCCGCTGTCGAGCTCGCCCAGCTCCTGGAAGTCCTCGTCACCGGGAGGCGGGACGATGTGGAAGATCTCGGCGCAGATGTCCCGGTAGGTCCGGTCGGGGTTGGGGACCCACTTGACCTCGCGCAGGGCCTGGTCCTGACCGGCGCTCTCGAGCACGAACTTGCCGTAGCCGAGGAACTGGCCCGGGATGGAACGGACGTAGCTCATGTCGGTCACCTTGAGCAGCGGCATCATCGCGACCTTGTGGGTGACGAGCCCGTAGCGCAGGAGCAACCGCTTGTCGGTGGCCACGAACCAGTTGTGGCTCCAGTCGACGAGGCACCAGACGAGGCGGCCGAGCACCGCGAGGAAGAGCCACCAGAACGCGGTGCCGACCATCTCGGTGGCCTTGGTGACGTTGGAGTCGACCCAGATCGCGGCGACGAAGGCGAGCGTCGTGGTCGCGACGGGTTCGGCGAGCTTCACCCAGTGCGCACGGACGGCGGTGACGAGCCGTTCGCCCGGGAGCAGGATCGGGGCCAGTCCCGCCGGGACCTCCGTGCTCCGAAGCAGCGCCATGGGATCAGTCTGCTCGTGTCACCGGTTGAGCAGCGAGTTGAAGAACCGCAGGATCGCGTTGAAACCGTCGACGAGAAGACTGCCGATGGTGTGCACGAGGTCTGCGGCCTTGGTCGGGTTGGTGAACACGGCATACACGAAGAACGCGAGCACGAGGATCAGCACGATCTTCTTGAGCTTGGGGCCCATGGTGTGTCGCTCCTTGGAGGGAAGGTGCTGGCGCTGCCCTGACAGCCCCACGGCACAGGGGTGCACCCAGTGTGCCGTATGGGGCCTTTGTGACCGGGACGCGGGGCAGCGTGTCCCGAGCCGGCCGAGGATGCGTCAGAGCCCGCCGTCACGGCGCAGCTATCCTCCTCGCGTGTCCCGAACGCCGACGTATGCCGCCGCGCTGCGTGCCGCCCTGGCCCGCGTCGTGCGCGGGGTCGACGAGCGGGACCTGGCCCGGGCCACCGAGGCGCTCGTGTCTCGCTACCGCAGCGTGAGTCCGGCCTCGACGCCGATTCTCGCCTCCGACGTCCATGTCGCCGCGTACGCCGCCTACCGGATGCCGGCGACGCACGAGGCGCTGTCCAGGGCACTGGAGACGGTGGCGGGCCGCGGGCTGCAGCCGCGCTCCCTGCTCGACCTCGGGGGCGGCACGGGCGCAGCGGCCTGGGCGGCGGTCGGCGCCTTCCCGTCGCTCGAGTCGATCACCGTCCTGGACCAGGTGGAAGCCGCGTTGGCCCTTGGGCGCGAGCTCGTCACGGATGCGCCCTCGCCGGCGCTCGCCGGTTCGACGTTCGCGCGTGCGCGGGCCGGTGCCTGGCCCGACGCCGATGCCGACCTCGTCACGGTGTCGTACGTCCTCAGCGAGCTCGATGAGCGCCAGCAGGAAGCGTTGGTGGCCGATGCCATGCACCGCGGGCGCGCGGTGGTCGTGGTCGAACCCGGCACCCCTGACGGCTACGGGCGGGTGATCCGGGTCCGGTCTGCGCTCATCGCCGCCGGCTGGTCCCTGATCGGGCCCTGCCCACACGAGGCGGAATGCCCTCTGCAGCAGACCGACTGGTGCCACTTCGCCGCACGGGTCAACCGGTCTGCGGAGCACCGGCGGATCAAGGGTGCCGAACTGTCCTACGAGGACGAGAAGTTCTCGTGGATCGCCGCGGCCGCGCCCGGGGTGCTGGACTCAACCGCAGCACAGGCGTATTCGGGCCGAATCATCCGGCATCCCTTGAAGCGCAAGGGACTCGTGGAGTTCCAGGTCTGCCGACCCGATGGCACCGCCGGTCGGGAGGTCATCTCGAAGAAGGCGGGGGAGCGCTACCGAAGGGCACGCGACGCCGAGTGGGGCGACGCGCTGCCCTGAGCGGACGGCATACGCAATCGGTCAGACGACGCCGTAGAGGCGGTCACCGGCGTCGCCGAGGCCGGGGACGATGTAGCCCTTCTCGTTGAGCTTCTCGTCGATGGTGCCGAGCACGACCTTGACGGGGATGTCGCTCTCGGACAGCTCCTCCTCGAGGTGCTTGATGCCCTCGGGGGCGGCGAGGAGGCAGACGGCCGTGATGTCGCGAGCGCCCTTGGCCGTCAGGTAGTCGATCGCCATGACGAGCGTGCCGCCGGTGGCGAGCATGGGGTCGAGGATGAAGACCTGGCGCCCCGTGAGGTCGTCGGGCAGGCGGTTGGCGTACGTCGAGACCTCGAGGGTCTCCTCGTTGCGGATCATGCCGAGGAAGCCGACCTCGGCGCTCGGCAGGAGCTTGACCATGCCGTCGAGCATGCCGAGGCCCGCGCGCAGGATCGGCACGATGATCGGCTTCGGGTTGGACAGCTTGATGCCCGTGGTGGGGGCGACCGGCGTCTCGATCTCGAACGGCTCGACGCGGACGTCGCGCGTCGCCTCGTAGGCGAGCAGCGTCACCAGCTCCTCGGCGAGGCGCCGGAACGTCGGGCTGTCGGTCCGCTTGTCGCGCAGGTAGGTCAGCTTGTGGGCGATGAGCGGGTGGTCTGCGACATGGACGTCCATGGGTGGAAACTTAGCGCGTGGCCAGAGGATCCGAGACGTCCCGCAGAAGCTCCGCCCCCTCGCCGGAGACGTATGCCGCCTGGATGGGGGAGGCGCTCGAGCTCGCTGCCGCGACGGTCGGTTCGCAGGACGTACCCGTCGGGGCTCTCGTCGTCGACCCGGACGGCACCGTCCTGGGGCGCGGGCGCAACGTGCGCGAGGAGGACGGCGACCCGACCGGGCACGCGGAGGTCGCCGCGCTCCGGGAGGCCTCCCGGGCGCTGGGCTCGTGGCGGCTGGAGGGGTGCACCCTGGTGGTGACCCTGGAGCCGTGCGTCATGTGCGCCGGCGCGGCCATGGCGGCGCGGCTCGACCGCATCGTCTTCGGGGCCTGGGACCCCAAGGCCGGCGCCTGCGGCTCGGTGTGGGACCTGACGCGTGACCCGCTCGCGACGCACAACGTCGACGTGGTCGGGGGAGTGCGCGCCGAGGAGTCCGCGGCCCTCCTGGTCGATTTCTTCGAGGGCCGTCGCCTCCGGTAGGGTCTTTCCCGGTGGCGTGTCCGAGCGGCCAAAGGAGCACGCCTCGAAAGCGTGTGTGGGGGTAACTCCACCGTGGGTTCAAATCCCACCGCCACCGCCAGTCACTTGCAGGAACGCCGGTCTGAGCCGAAAGCTCGGGCCGGCGTTTCTCGTGGTGGTCTCAATCGTGGTTCGCGCACAGCGGCGGCTGCGTGGCAGGCATCGAGGCGTGGCGCGGTCCATGCTGCACACCACACGGGATGGTTCTTCGGGATGCAGGGGGCCCCTGACCGCTGAGCCCGCGGATCCGCCGGGTCTTCGGGACGCGCACCCTCCCGGCGAGGGCGACGGGATCACCTGCAAACCTCACGTCCTTGCCACGGGCGCCTCCTTCGCCATTGGGCGCAGGTCCGGCGCCCGCTCGGACCTGCGTGCCAGCGCCGTTCTCGGAGCGCGAGGTCAGGACATCAGGATCTTCCTGACGTGAGGCTCTGCGGCGTGCGCGCCGGCGCCCATGAAGGCCTGTTGGACGATCTCGTGCACCCGGTCTGTGGCCAGCAGGTCATTGCCCATGACTTCGTGCTCAGCCGGCCCCGGACGAAAGACGATGACGTTGCTCCCGGTCCGGCGAAGGGCGTTGACCTCCTGGCGCGCCAGGCGGGCGGAGTGCCATCTGGAGGCACCGTAGAGGTCAAGCGGCAGACCCGACGGCCCAGACATGGGCGAGATCACCACGACCAGGTCGAGCTGGAGCTCGCGCAGGATGGCGGCGTTGGTGGGGGAATGCGAACCGCCGTCGATGTAGCTCTCCCGGCCGATGGTCACCGGCGCGAAGTACCCCGGAAGGGCACACGAGGCGGCGACGGCCAGGTGCAGCGGCGCGTCGGGGCTGCCGGGTCTGCCGAAGACGACCCGTCTGGCATCGCCCCGTCGCACGGTGCACACCCAGAGGGGCCGCTCCGGCCAGGACTGGCCCTCCACCTCCTGAAGCACCCTCAGCTGCTCCACGACGTCGTGGTCCCCGGGGCCCAGGAGAGCAAGGGCGGCCACCCGGGGACGAAAGCGCGTCGGGCGGACCGCGGCATGGAGCAGCATCTGCCATCCCGGCAGGTCCGGACGGCGGCGAAGCACCTCCAGCGGGCGGAAGGGCGGGAACTGCGGCAGGTCCGTCCCTGCGATGCGGTGCAGCACCCGTCCTTCGGCGGACAGGGGCGCGTGAACCGTCCACGCTGCCAGCTCCGCGGCCGGGATGCCGGCGCGCAGCAGCATGCCTGTGATGGACCCGGCCGAGGTCCCGACGATGACGTCGGCCTTCCGGGGGTCCCAGCCGAGGTCGTGCTCGAGCATGGCCAGGACGCCTGCGTGGTACGCCTGCCCAACGACGCCTCCTGCGCCCAGGACGAGGCCGATGCCACCCATGCCCTCAATCGTGACCCGGATGCCGACTGGGGGACAGGGGGCTGCGCGCGAGGCTGGTCTCACCTCTGGTCTCATTCGGGACCCCCGGAGTCGCTCAGAAGCGTTCGCCCGCAGAAACGCCGGTCTGAGCCGAGAAGCTCGGGTCGGCGGGTCTCGTGGTGGCCTCATTCGTGGTTCACGCCCGCGGTCAGGCGTCCGGCGAGCTGCGAGCTCGCGACCGCTCGGCCCCGGTCGCCGGTCGTGCTGCTCCGCCAGCCATGGGGGCAGCTACCTCGGGACCTTCGTCCCTAGGCCCGGCGTCCTCGCCTCGGCAAGGCTCGTCCCTTGACCAGCAGGGAGCGGGCGATGGGTGAGAGAGCCGTGAGCCGGCGCGAGCCGCACATGAACCAGCCACCCGCGGCGCTCGGGCCCCTGCCAGGTCGCGCTGTGTGGCCCGGCACGGTCACTGCACAGGGACCCAGTTCACGTTGCCCACGAAATGGAGAACGGATGCCCCACGGATCCGACCGCCATGCCTTCCTCGACTGGCTTGACCAGGGCGAGTCGTTGCCGACCAGGCTGGCCAGAGACGAGTCGTCCATGGTGGAGGGCCTGCTCGGCTGCCAAGACACGTTGCCCGGGATCTACTGTTCGCAGCTCGGTCTGCCTCAGGGCTCGAGCTACGCCGAAGCAGCCCGTGGCTTCGTCCAACGGTATCGGCGGGCAGCATCGCCTCGACGGCCGGGGACTGCCGGCCCAGTAGGGTGGCGATCATCTCAACATGGGCGGTGACGTGCTCGGCGTCGGGTTCAGCGATCGTGGGGACCCAGGGGCGCCGACCGCGGGCTGAAGGCCCTGGCGAGACCCACCGAACGCACCCGCGTGCGCCTCATCGCCCCATGCGGAGCCTGGTGTCGGCGGCCTCGATGATCCGCTGGATGTGCAGGCCATGGTTGACGTCGAGTGCGTGGGCCTCGCCGGTCCGTGCGGCGTTGGCGAACTCGGCGAACATGGTGGCGTAGTCGGCCCTGCGCTCGGCGTCGGAGCAGTCGAGCGAGGTCTTGCCGTCTGCCCCGACGAACTCGAACACAGCCTCGTCGTGGTCGATCGTGCTGCTCGACCCCAGCGTCGACTCGGAGGGCCCGACCAGGTGGTGCTCCAGCTTCAGGGTGACCCAGGCGTTCTCGTCGTCCTCGGCGTCCACGTCGACGACCGTTCCTATGGCCGCGTCGAGGAGGTCCGCGACGTGCGGGCCGACATCGAAGAGAAGGCCACGTTCATTTCGCCACCGGTTGGCCTGGGCAGGCTGGTCCCTCTGCACCTTGACGACCCGGCCGCCACCGCCTCGGGGTCGTCGGTCGTCGGAACCGTGTGCCTGGAGGAACCGCTGGACCTCCGCGGTGTACCGCCACGTGAAGGCGACCTGAGAGACGACGCCGGCGGCGACCACCGTCTCGGTCAGCTGCTCGGCGTCAGCGAGGTCCCACGCGATCGGCACCTCCAGCAGCACGCTCTTCCCGGCCCGAGCGGCGATGCCAGCGAGCTCACCTTGGACGGCCGGTGGGACGGCGAAGCAGACCGCCTCACACGCGTCGAGCAGATCCTCGAAAGCGGCGAACACCGAGCCGCCGAACCGCTTGGTGAGCTCCTCCGCAGCGAGGGGCCGGCGCGTCCACACGCCCACGAACTCGAGGTCCGGCGACGCGGCGAGGGCAGACGCATGGACCTCGGCTCGCCTTCCCGCTCCCACCAGACCCGTCTTCACCGCCACCCCTTGAGGCTAGGAGCGAGGACCCGGGCCGGCAACCCCTGGTCGGGTGACGGCGGGACCGCTGGTGCACGAACAGAGCTGTAGGGCGCCCTGTGCATGCTGGGTAGGTCAGCGGTGAGGAGCGCTGGATTCGATGGCGGCCTGCTCGCATGAGGTGCCCGTCTGGTTGTCCTTGAGCAGTGCGGTCACGTCCGTGCCCTGCTTGGTCGCGACCGCGCCCAACAGGCGGCACATGGCTTGGACCTCTTGTCTGGTGGCCAGCTCGGAGGTGTCGCTGACGGCTTTTTGGTTTGCCGCGTTGTTGGCGGCGTCCTGTGCGCTGCTCGCCGCCGAGCAGGAGGCGAACATGGTGATGAGCAGGATGATGATGATCCCGGTCGACAGCCGCGCCGGGGTCGGGTTTCGCGAGAGCGAGTTGGCGCTGGCAGGCGAGTTCGATGGTGTGGTCATGGCGTCCCCAATGGTGGTTGGAAGCCGCGGAACGGCCGCGCTCAGGCGTCAGAGTAGGCGGCGATGGGCCTCAAATGGCGCCGTTCCCTGAGCGGGGGCTGCGACCAGCCAGGTTCACGAGTCCCGAGGATCAGCAGATGAGAAGACCGGGTGGTCGGGCAGATGATCGCGCGATGGGTTTGGGGGCGTCGGGGTGCGCCTCTCGTGGGTGACAAGGGTGGCAGCGAGGGCGATGGTGAGGCCGACGACGGTCTCGAGGGCGCGCTGAGCCAGGAGAGTGCCGATCGAGGCGGGCAGCATGAGGTCGCCGAGCACGAGGGCCATCGGCGTGAAGAAGACCAGGCCGAGGCTGTAGTTGCGCCCGGTGGTCAGCTCGGTGCACGCCTGGAGCGCGGCGATCACGATGATCGCGACATAGCCTGCGGGGTGGGCGGCCAGGACGAGGGCTGCGACGCCGAGGCCGGCCGCGGTGCCGATCACCCGCTGGGCGGCGCGCGTGAGGCGGGCGTGCAGGTCGGGTGCGGACATGGGGACGGACGCGGTGACGAAGGTCCAGTAGGGGTGGCCGATGCCGCTGGTCGCGACCGCGAGGCCCGCGGCGCCGATGCCGAGCACGTAGCGGACGACGTGGCGGCCCACCGGGTCGGATGGGCGCAGATCGCGCCACGCCAGCCGATGCGGCACCGGTTCGCCACCGTCGCGGGCGCCGCGCCCCGGGAGGGCGAGCAGCAGTGCGAAGCCGGCCGCGCCAGCCGCAGCGAGGACAGCTGCGGGCACCGTGCTCAGCGGGATCGGGACCGTGGCCGAGGCGGTGAGGGCGAAGACCGGGTTGAGTGCCCCGGCCGGATGCCATCGGCCCCGCTCGGCGAGCAGTACCGCGATGCCGGCCCAGGCGGCCCCGATCGGGACGAGCAGCCACAGTCGGAACGGGGAGGTCGCCACCAGGGCGCCGATGACCACGCCGACCACCAGCACTGCGCTCGCCTGCGCCTGCATGGCCAGGCGTACGCGAGCCGGCTCGTGTCGGCCGTACAGGGCGGCGAAGGCGCCGATCGCCGCATAGAGCAGCAGCTCGCCGCGACCAGACGCCCAGCAAGCCACCAACGGCACGAAGATCGCCAGGCTTGCGCGCAGGGCGGTCCAATGGGCACCGGCGTGGGGGCCCAGGTCGAAGACCGCCGCCCACCAGGACCGGGGCGGGGTGGCCTGAGTCATTTTTCGCTCCGAGATGCTACATAAGTGAAGTAGCCACTAGGATACTACAGTCCTGAACTATCATCGTGCCTGACGTGACGATGCCATGGGACGGGAGGATTCGGGTGAACCAGGACGTGGACGGCATACCCCCTGTCGGCGACGGCGACGTCGTGGACCGCATGCAGCGCGAGTGGGCCCGCCTGCGCCCAGACCTGAGCTTCACCAGCCTCGGGGTGATCCACCGGGTGCTGCGCGCTTCGCGCCTCATCCTCGAAGCCAGCGACGCCTTCCTTGCGGGCTACGGGCTCACCCGCGGTGAGTTGGACGTGCTGTCTGCTCTGCGCCGCTCGGACGAACCCCTGAGCCCGACCTCGTTGTCCCAGATGCTGTTGGCACCACGCTCTGCGATCACCATGCGGCTGAACGCCCTCCAGGCTCGGGGACTGCTGAGCCGGTCGGCGAACCCGACCGACGGCCGCTCGTCCCTGCTCGTCCTCACCGACTCGGGGGCGGCGCTCGTGGACGAGGTGGTTCCCGCGCAGCTCGCCTTCGAAGATGCCCTGCTCGCCGAAGCCCCGCCCGGGGCCATTGAGGACCTGGCCGGCCGTCTGCGCGCACTGACCTCGGTCTGGGAGCAAGGGCGCGGCCACCAAGCCGGCGCCAGCAAGCACCGGCGCGAGGGGGGGCCCCAGCCCGACGGATGAGCGCAGCGACAGGCGCGCCGGATGAACATCCCCCGGCGCTGCTCGGTCGCCATCGTCCGTCAAGCCGGGGCTAGGCTCGCCGACGCTCGTGTTGCGCTTTCGCCCGTTTCGACCGTTTCTGCAAGGTTGCCGCAATTTACCCATTGTTGACGATTGGATGACCATTTTGTGTGGAAACATCCGGCGTGGGTGGTCTCAACCGAGGCCACGAGCTGAGCCGCACCGTCGCGGCACGTGAGCAGGGGGACTGGGATGCAAGCCGCCATTGATGAGGCCGTCTCCGGGGCCGTCACCGGGGACCCGCGCCACAAGCCTGAGGCGTCCCCTGCCGCGAGCAAAGGCAGCGACCCTGGTGTTCCCCCGGACCTGATCACGCCACGTGAGGTCGCGTCCATGTTCTGCGTGAACCCCAAGACGGTGACCCGTTGGGCGGTGGCCGGTCGCCTGACGGCGTACCGCACGCTTGGTGGTCATCGCCGTTACAGCAGGGCCGAGATCGAGCAGCTCCTGGATGTCCAGCCGAGGGCCAGCTGACCAACGAGGCGGGCGTGCCGAGCTCGCAGCGCGCCCGGCGCCATGGCCAACGCCCCGCACCTGGCGAGCGGTTCTCACAACGTTGCGCTCGGCCTGTCACGGCCGGGCGTCGGATGTGGCGCGAGGGCTGAGCCCCACGGCGCTGGTGTCGTTGGTCAGCAGGACCAGCGCCAGGTCGTCCGCGAACCGTCCGGCGTGCTCCTGCACGCGGTGCAGGAGCTCGTCGAGGCAGGCGTCCGGCGTGCCCTCGCGCACAGCGGCCTCGATGCAGGCGGGTGGGAGGAACTCGCCGGCTGGGTTCCGGGCCTCGGTGAGCCCGTCGGTGTAAAGCAGAAGGCGGTCGGATGGGTTCCAGTGGTGCGTCGTGACGTGGTCCGCCGGCCCGATCCCCAGGGGCAGGCAATGGTGGACCGCGAGCTCGCGCACACCGTCGGCGGACGCCCGCAACGGGGCGGGGTGGCCGGCCGCGACGACGGCCAGGCTGTCGGGGCCGGTGATCTCGACGAAGACGGCAGTGGCGTAGCGCTCCACGTCCCAGAAGTGGGTGACGTACTCGTGGACACGGCGGGCCACGGACACCAGGTCGTCCTCGCTGGCGCCGTACTGGCGGAAGGCGCGGATGACGCGGGCAGCCTCGGTGACGGCGCCGACGCCCTTGCCGCTGACATCACCGAGCAGGAAACGCAGCCGGTTCCCATCGGCGACGAAGTCGAAGAAGTCGCCCCCGACCTGCGCGGTGCCGGTCGCCGAGTGGTAGCGGGTTCTGATCCGGACGGGGCCCAGCGACTCGGGAAGCACGGGAAGCAGCGCTTCCTGCGCCGCGGCGGCGATGCGGCGCGAGTCGCGCAGATCCGCCTCGCGGCCGGCCCTGATCACGCTGACGATCACCGACAAAGCGCTGACCAAGGCGACGTTGAGGAGGCTGACGCCGTATTGGGCACCGAAGCCGTTCCACAGTCCGGAAGCGGCCGCCAGGCTCACTGCCGCGCCGGCAAACGCTGCGGTCGCGCGGGGCGTCAGCGCGGACGCCGCCAGCAGTGGTGCCAGCCCGAGAAGGCCCGTCAACACCGCCACCCGGGGGCTGACCACCACGTCGGACGCTGTTGTCAGGGCCAAGAGGGCGGCGCTGGCCCAGCCGATCACCCGGGACGACTGCCGGACGGCCGGGAGCACGCCCTCGGGAGCGGCGAAGACGGAACGGAGTTGCAACCCTCGGCCTTGACCCTCCACGCTCGGGCTCGAGCCCACGACGCTGACAGCGCATTGTCACCCCTCGCCGTCACCACGGAGGTGATTCCGGGAAAACCGGTGAGCCCGGGGGCCTCGAGGGGCAAGGTCGACGTCGTCCGACGAGCGGCAGAGGCGGTCGTTCGAACGCCGGCCGACGCGTCAACGGACCAGGACCAGCCGGTGCGCATCGACCGCATCGATCATCTGGTTCTCACCGTCATGGACATAGAACGGACGGCTGCCTTCTACGTCGAAGTGTTGGGGATGACTGAGCAGAAGTTCGGCTCAGGCCGCATCGCCCTCTCCTTTGGGCAGTGTCTACGTGCGCGATCCTGACGGCAGTCTGATCGAGCTGTCGAACTACTCCGCCCCCGGGTGAGGCGTCGATTCTTCGTCTCTGTCTCACGTCAGGGCGTGCGCACCACGTAGGGCTCGGGATCGAAGGTGGCGAAGCGGTCGCGGAACTCGGTGGCGCGGCCCGGCCAGAGCAGGCTCTGCCGGCCGGTCCGCGAGTCGACGTACCAGTTGGAGCAGCCGGAGGTCCACGGCTTGTCGATGCTCCGGGCCGTCATCTCGCGGGCGTAACCCTCCTCGGCGGCAGCCGTCACCTCGAGGGCCACGCCCGTCGGGGTGTGGCGCAGCGCCCCGAGGACGTAGTCGATCTGTGCCTCGATCATCACCAGGGCGGAGTTGTGGCTCAGGCTCGCGTTCGGGCCGTCGAGGACATACATGTTCGGGAAGTCCGCGACCGCGGTCGACGCGTAGGCCTGCATTCCCTCCGTCCAGTGCTCCTCGAGCGTGAGTCCCGAGCGTCCCCGGACGAGGCCGGCGTACGGCTGGCCGGTGGTGTGGAAACCGGTGGCCAGGACCACGACATCTACCTCGTGGCGGTCGTCCCGGCTCAGGATCGCGCCAGCGTCGAAGCCGGTGAGCGGTCCGGTCACCGTCACATGGGGCCGCGTCGCGGCGAGGTAGTAGTCGTCGGAGAAGAGCACCCGCTTGCAGCCGAACTCGTGGTCCGGGGTGAGCCGCGCCCGCAGGTCGGCATCGGCGACCTGTGCGGCCAGGTGGCTCAGCGCGCGCGACCTGGCTTCGTGGCGGGCTGCGAGGTCGCCGACGCGGGCGTCGTAGAGCCGCTCGGCCTCGGCGAAGAGCGAGGCTCGCAGGCCCGACAGCGCCTCGGGGCGGGCGGCGAAGCGGGCGCGCTCCTGCACGCCGTAGGTCTCGTCCTGACGCGGGAGGACGTACGGCGCGCTGCGCTGCATCAGCACGACGGACCGGGCCCGCGCGACCACCTCCGGGAGCAGCTGGACGGCCGAGGCGCCGGTGCCGACGACGGCCACCCGGGCACCGTCGAGCTCGACCGAGTGGTCCCACGCCGAGGAGTGGAAGACCGTGCCGGCGAACTCACCCGGCACCTCGGGCAGGCGCGGGGCCGTCAGGCGGCCGGCGGCGAGCACGAGGACCTCGGCGCGTACGGGGCCGCGCGAGGTCGTGAGCCGCCAGTCGCTGCCCGACCAGGCGGCGGACTCGACGTCCGTCCCGAGACGCAGGTGGTCGCGCACCGGGTCTGCGGCGCGCTCGAGGTAGTCGCGGATCTCGCCCCCGGGCGCGAACCGGCGCGAGAACGACGGGTTCGGCAGGAAGGAGAAGCAGTACAGGTGCGCCGGCACGTCGCAGGCGACCCCGGGGTAGGTGTTGTCCCGCCAGGTGCCGCCGACGGCCGAGGCCCGCTCGAGCACGACGAACGAGTCCTCCCCCTCGGCCTGCAGGCGCAGCGCTGTGCCGAGGCCGGCGAAGCCGGCCCCGACGATGGCGACGCGCACCCTCACTGGCGCGTCGTCACCGAGCCGGCGCGCCGGCATACGTCGTGGTGCGCAGTCGCAGCGTGCGCCCCAGGGTGCGCGCCAGCTGACGGGCAGTCTCCACCGGCAGCTCGCGACCGAACTCGACGCCCGCCTCGGGCAGCACCCGACCGTCGAGCAGCGTGCCGCCGAGGTCGTCGGCGCCCGAGCGGAGTGCGGCGACGGCGCCGTCGAGACCGAGGCGGGTCCAGGGCGCCTGGTGGTGGTTGATGCTGCCGTGCAGCACCAGCCGGGCCACGGCGTGGACGGCCCGGGCGTCGTCGAGGTCCACCGGCGAGCCGGGGAGCGGCATGGGCACGAACTCGGTGAAGCCGCCGGTCTCGGCCTGGAGCCTTCGCAGGGCCCGCAGGTGCGCCACGCGCTGCAGCGGCGTCTCGCCGTGGCCGTAGAACATCACCGACGTCGAACGGAACCCCACCCCGTGGGCTGCCCTGACCGCGGCCAGCCACTGCTCCACCGGCAGGTCCGCGGGGAAGACCCGCAACCGGTACGCCTCGTCGAGGAGCTTGACCCCCGTGCCCGGCACGGTGTCGACCCCGGCCGCAGCGAGCGCCCGCAGGTGCTCGTCGAGACCGCGGCCGGCCCGGCGCGCCCCGTCGACGACGTCGGCCGGGCGGAACGCGTGCAGGTGGATGCCGGGAGCGGCGCGCTTGACCGCCGCGGCGAGCTGCTCGTAGACGTCGTCGGGCGCGGTGTCCGGCGCCGTGCCCTGGATGCAGAGCTCGGTGGCCCCGAGGTCCCACGCGTCGGCGGCGACCTGCTCCACGAGGTCCGGGTCGGTGCACACGTCTGAGCCCAGGTTGCGGTTCACGACCAGGCTCACGGTGGCACCGACGACCGAGCGCCTCAGGTCGTCGGCCACGGCGGCGAGCCGGTCGAGCTGCTCTCCGCGCAGCGCGAGGAGCTCGGCGTAGTCGGCGTCGGGGAGCCCGGTCGGGTCGGCGGCCGCACGGCTCACCAGGTCGGTGCCGCCCGTGCCTCCCGGGGCGCCCGTGCCTCCCGGGGCGCCCGTGCCTCCCGGGGCGCCCGTGTCGCCAGACGGCGCACGTGAGAGCACCGGCCGCGGGGGGCGCGGACCCGGGCCGGCTCCCGCGGCGAGCACCGCCGCGTGCAGCCCGGCGTCGATCCAGACATCGCGGTCGTCGACATAGGGCTGGTGGACGGTGAGCCGCCGGCGCAGCGTGAAGCCGGACTCGCGGGTGAGGCGCTCGAGGTCCTCGAGCCGCGGCCAGGGCCGTTCCGGGTTGACGTGGTCGGCCGTCAGCGGGCTCACCCCGCCCCAGTCGTCGACGCCGGCGGCGAGCAGGGCAGCCAGCTCGGCCGGGTCGCTGAGGTTCGGGGGTGCCTGGATGCGCATGTCCGGACCGAGGACGACTCGGGCGGTGGCCACGGTTGCGAGGTACTCGTCCGTCTCGGCGTCGTCGACGTCCTGCATGGCGGTCGCCGGCTTCGCACGGAAGTTCTGGATGATCACCTCCTGCACGTGGCCGTGCCGCGCGTGTACGTCGCGCAGGGCGATCAGCGACTCTGCTCGGTCCTCGAGGGACTCGCCGATGCCGACGAGCAGGCCGGTGGTGAAGGGCACCTTCGCGCGACCGGCGTCCTCGAGCACCGCCAGCCGCACCGCGGGGTCCTTGTCCGGCGATCCGAAGTGCGCCCCGCCCGGTCGCTCGAAGATCGCGCGCGAGGTCGTCTCGAGCATCATCCCCATCGACGGCGCGGTGGGGCGCAGCGCCTCCAGCTCGGCACGGCTCAGCACCCCGGGGTTGAGGTGCGGGAGCAGGCCGGTCTCGGCCGTGATCCGGCGGGCGAGGTGGCCGACGTAGTCCACGGTCGATGCGAAACCGTGCTCGCGCAGCCACGCGCGAGCCACGTCCCAGCGGTCCTCGGGCCGGTCGCCGAGCGTCAGCAGCGCCTCCGTGCAGCCCAGCGCCGCGCCCTGGTGCGCGACGGCCAGGACCTGCTCCTCGGACAAGTAGGGGCTCAGGCCCTTCCGCGCCAGCTTGGCCGGCGTGTCGACGAAGGTGCAGTAGTGGCACCGGTCCCGGCAGAGCGTGGTGACAGGGACGAAGACCTTGGGCGAGTAGGTGACCACCCGGTCACGACCGGCGCGGCGCAGTCCCTCGTCCCGGATGCTCGCAGCCCGGCCCACGAGGGCAGCGAGGGACTCGCCGCGGGCGGACAGCAGCCCGACCAGCTCAGCGACCTCAGAACGCACGACATCTCCCATCACACATCTTCACGGGACCGTGACGGCGGTGTCGGCGGTACGCGTACTTCCCATTCCACACCATCGCGGCCGCAGGGCGTCGGCCCCCCTCACGGGCACCCGTCACGGGCTTCCCTCACAGAAGCCGCGCGTACGCGTTCACGGGTCTTCCGATCAAGAGGTGCCGCCGGCGCCGGGGACGGCGGCGCCTTCAGTGCGGCGTGCCGCTCCGGTCGCGGTCGGCGCTCGCGCGCCACTGCTCGGCTCCGGCGCTCGTCCTGCGGGCCTGCCCGTGCTCGCCGTACCAGTCCAGCACCATGACGGTGGCGTCGTCGGCGAGCACCTGGTCGCAGCGCTCCAGCACCATCGCGGTCAGGCGCCGGCTCGCCTCGCGGGGGTGCAGGGAGCGGGTGCGGGTGATCTCCTCGCACAGGTCGAGCGAGGCGGCGTTCCGCTCGAGCATGCCGTCCGTCACCAGGACGAGACGGTCTCCGGGGCGCAGGGCCAGCTCGATGCGGCGGTACTGCGTCTCGAGGAACATCCCGAACGGGAGGTCGGGGGTGAGCGAGACCTCCGAGGCGCTCCCGTCCCGCGAGAGGTACGGCGCCACGTGGCCGGCGTTGACGAGGGAGAGCATGCCGGTGGTGAGGTCGACCCGACCCACGAGGCCGGTGGCGAAGTGGTCAGACGCGCCGGAGGCCGTCTGCTGGAAGAGGATGAAGTGCGCGTCGCTCGCCTGGTCCTCGAGCGAGCCGCCCATGCGGCGGGTGTTGCGCAGGCTCCCCACGCACAGGGTCGCGGTCAGGGCGCTGCTCACCCCGTGCCCGACGGCGTCGGTCAGGGACAGGTGCAGCGTGTCGCGGCCCAGGCAGTAGTCGAACGTGTCACCGCCGACGGAGGCCGCCGGCTCGAGCCACGCCGCCAGCGTGAAGGGCGCCGCCTCGCAGGTGAACGCCGGCGGGAGCAGCCGCCGCTGGATCTCCGCGGGCAGCGAGAACAAGCTGCTCCGCTCGGCTCGCTCGAACAGGTCGGTGTGCCGCCGGTTGGCGATGACGACGAAGGCGAGCAGGTGCGCGACCCGGGCGATCTCGGCCACGCCCTTCGCGTCCGGTGCCTCGGGCAGGGCCACCTGCAGGAGGCCGAGGGCCTCGCCGCGCTCGGTGACCGGGGCCAGCACGATCCAGCCCCGGCTCTCCCCGTCGACCATCGCTGCGGGGAGGACCTGGACCCTCTGGGTGCGCATGGCCGTCTCGACCTGGCCCGTGATCGGCACGCTGACCGACTGCTCACCGTCCTGGGTGCGGGTCGTCCCCTCGAGCCCGCCGAGCCCGTGGCGCGCCAGCGCCTCGTCGGAGGAGCCGTGGGACATGCGCACCAGGGCGCCGCCGGCGAGGTCGGCGATGAGGAAGAAGGAGGCGGACGCCTGGAGGCTGTGCGCGAGCGTGGCCGTCACCGCCTCTACGGCCTGCAGGGGCGAGGCGTTCTCGGCGGCGTCGAGGACGCCGCCGAGCAACTCATCGGACGTCCTGCTGTCCACGGTTCCACAATATGGCGGAGCGGACGCCGCCGGATGAACTTTCGACGTCGAATCCGGACGAGCTGGGCGCCCGGGTTGGGGTGGAGGGATGCTCGGGTACGTGCGCACCGTGAGCGAGACCCTCAACTGGACCACCGACCCCGTCGAGCTCGACGGCGTCGAGCCTGCCGACCCGCCGACCGAGATGCTGCCGGGCCTGTGGCACGGCGGCTGCCCGGTGGACTTCGGGTGGGTGCGCGACACCGGCATCGACACGGTCGTCGACCTGGCCGACCCCGACGCCTACCCGCCGCCGGAGGACATCGAGGGGCTCGCCTACCTCAAGTGTCCGCTGGTCGACGGTGAGGACGTGCCCGACTCGGCGCTCACGCTCCGTCTCGCCCACCTGGTCGCCGGTCTCGTGGGGGAGGGCCGCCGGGCGCTCGTGCACTGCACCTTCGGTCGCAACCGCTCCGGGCTGGTCATGACCCTGATCGTGCGTGAGCTCCTCGGCGTCTCCGGCGCAGAGGCCCTGGACCACGTCCAGCAGCGCCGGGACCGCACGGTGAACAACGAGGACTTCGCCGAGTGGCTGCGCTCGCTGCCGGCGCCGGCCACCTCCGACCAGGCCGTCTGAGGCGCGGCCGGGCAGCGACGCAGATCTTCGTCGATTCCTGCACCCACGCTGGACTTCTCCGGAGACAGTGGGATCAGACGCGCCTCCTGACGGGCCCGTCCGACCACACGAGTCCTCACTCGGGAGCGGACATGACCTCCACCATTGCGCCCCACCTCGACCACGACCTCGGCGACGCCCTCGGGCACGACGTCGACGCCCTCCACCGCGACGGGATCGTGGCCCATCCTGGCGCCTTCCCGCGCGACTGGGTCGACGAGCTGCACCGGGACGTCCTCACCGCCTACCGCGAAGCGCGCACACGCGAACGCGGCGCCATCACCCGTGGACCGCACCGCTGGTACGTCCAGGTCCACCCGGAGCAGCTGGGCGGCTTCGTCACGCTCGCGACACACCCCTGGGTGACCGGCCTGTGCGAAACCGTCCTCGGTCCCGGCTACGTGCTCGTCGAGATCGGCTTCGACATCCCGTTCGCCGGGGCGGTCGACCAGCCCTGGCACCGCGACCTCCCTTCCCCGCCCGAGACGCACCGTCACGGCCGTCTGACCTCGCTGGCCTTCAACCTCGCGACCGTCGACACCGCCGTCGACATGGGGCCGTTCGAGATCGCCCCCGGCACGCAGTACGAGCCGGGGCTCGACTGGGACCACGGGATGTTCCCGCCGCGCAGCACGTGGGGCCGCTACCAGCGCCTCGCCGAGCGCCTTATGCCGCAGCGCGGCGACATCTCGGCGAGGTCGGCTCTCGCGGTGCACCGGGGAACGGCGAACCGCACCTCGCGAGCGCGGCCGGTGGTCGTGCTGGGGGCCGTCGTTCCGTCGACGCGACACGAGGAACGCCATCGGATGATGGTGACCCGCGAGTTCTGGATGGCGATCCCCCACGGGCTGCGCGACCACCTCGAGGTCGAGCTCGTGGACGAGCTCACCCCACTCGAGCAGGAGCACGACATCGAGAGCCTCGTCATGGGGGTCGCCCCCTGACGCCTTCCCGTCAGCCGGCTCGGTGCCAGCCGTCTCGCCCCCGGCTCGTGCACCCGCGGTCAGACGGGGGTGCCCCAGAGCTGCAGCTCGCCCCGCAGCCAGTCGAGGTCGCGCCCGTGGTGGCGACAGTCCCAGATCCGGAACACGACGCCCGCGAGGTCGGCGATCCGGTCAAGCAGCGGCAGCCCCTCCCAGCCCAGCACGTCGTGCCCGTATGCCGCGCAGAAGTCCCGGTAGGTCGCTCGGTCGAGCTCCCCGGCACGGAACCGGCGTGACGCGCTCGCGAGGTCGTACTCCCGCGGCGCCACAGCCACCCAGTCGAGGTCGATGAGCGCGGCTCGCCTCCCGTCGTGCATGACGTTGGACGGGGACACGTCGCCGTGGATGACGCCGTAGCCGAGCTCCGACCTGACCCCGGCCAGCGCGGAGAGCAGCCCGTCGCGAGCCGACCACAGGATGTGGGCGTGCTCCTCGGGCAGGAGCGCCACCTGCGAGCCCAGGCGCGAGAGCGGCGACCACGTCGCCACGGCGGCGTCGGCGTGCTCGGCGTGGAAGGCCTGCAGCAGGGCTCCGACCTCGGGCCACGTCACGGGGGACCCGCCGGAGAGGCGGGACGCGACGGTGACCACCCCGTGCGGCGTCACGACGGCAGGCACGAGTGCGCTCGTGGCGGTTCGCGAGCCTGCCAGGGCGGTGTGGATGCGGTCGAGGTGCGCCGCGTCGGTCCCCGGCGGGTAGACCTTGACGACGTGCGACTCGGCGCCGAGCACCACGGTGGTCAGCAGGCCCAGGACCTCGTCGGCAGGACCCACCTGCACCGGGAGCAGCGCTCGGGCCACCTCGAGGGCGGCCGACGCGTCGCGGGCACCCCAGCCCGCAGCGGGCAGCGGCAGCGCGACGGCCTCGGCTGAGACGCCGGCTGAGACGCCGGCTGCGACATCGGCTGAGACACCGGCTACGACACCGGCAACAGCGCCGGGTGCGACGTCGGACACGTCGACGACAGGTCCCGGTTGGGACGCGGCGGACGGCATACGGGGGCTCCTGGAGAAGGGGTCCGTTCCGGGTCGCGGGGCTGCTGACGCGCCGGCGGACGCGGAACGTTAACACGCGGCGAACCCCTCGTGAACGCGTTCCGTCCGGCCTCTCACGCACTGGCAGGATGAGCGCCATGACCACGGACGTCCCGCTCAGCGTGCGCACCCCTTCGCCCCTGGGCGAGTTCCTCCGGGCGCGGCGGCACGAGCTCGCGCCGGAGGAGGTCGGCATCAAGCGTGCGAAGGGCCGGCGCCGTGTGGGGCTGAGTCGCACCGAGGTCGCCGAGCTGGCCGACATCTCCGTGGCCTACTACGACCTCATCGAGCGCGGCCGCGACCTGCGCCCGAGCGCGACCGTCATCGACGGGCTGGCCCGGGCACTGAAGCTCGGCGCCGACGAGCGCGCGCACCTGAGCGCCCTGGCGACCGGCACCCCGTCGCGCCGGGCGCAGAGCCCCGAGGAGCTGACGGAGGAGCTCGAGGAGCTGCTCGACTCGCTCGACCCCAACCCGGCCTACGTCGTCGGTGCGCGCTGGGACGTCCTGGGTGCCAACCACACGGCCTGCCAGCTCTTCACCGACTGGGAGGGCAAGCGCAGCAAGCGCGAGCGCAATCTGCTGTGGTTCTACTGCTGCGACCCGGCAGCCCGCAGCCTCTTCGTCGACTGGGAGCAGGAGGCCGCCGACCAGCTCGCGCTCTTCCGGGAGGCGTACGCGCGGCACCCCGACGACCCGTCGTACAAGCGCATCCTCGACGAGATCTTCAAGACGAACCCGGACACCGTCGAGTGGTGGGAGCGCCACGACAGCGACCCGACTCGCGGGCGCACCAAGCGGATCCGCCTCGACACCGGCCAGGTCGTCCGGCTGCACCAGCTCGTGCTCCAGGTCGTCGACGAGCCGGACATCCGCGTGATCAGCTACTTCGCGGACGCCGACGTGGATCTCGACGACCTCGACCCGGGCGACTGAGGTCCTGCCGAGCCTCCGGCCTCCGGTCGCCGGCGCTGCGGCCGCTCAGCGGCGGCGGGTGCCGAAGATGCTGCGGGTGATCTCCCGGCCGATGACGGTGCCGGCCGAGCGCAGCATCGAGCGGAACGCCGTGGACTGCACGACCTGCTCGACGATGCCGGGATCCTCCTTGGGCGCCTGTCCCTGCCGCGGCGACGGAGCGGGGGGCGAGGCGGGGGTGGGCAGGGGCGCAGCAGGAGTGGCCGCCGGCTGGGCAGAGGCCGCGGGAGCCGCCTGCAACCGGGCCGTCAGCTTCTCGTAGGCCGACTCGCGGTCGACGACGTCGGCATACTTCGTCTTCAGTGCCGAGCCGGCGACGACGGCGTCGAGGGTGGCCTGCGGCGAGGGGTCCATGAGCGAGTTCGGGGCCTTCATCCGCGTCCACGCCACGGGCGTCGGGACGCCCCGGTCTGAGAGCACGGTGACGACGGCCTCGCCGATGCCGAGGCTCGTGAGCAGCTTCTCCATGTCGTAGGCGGTGTGCGGGTAGGTCGCGATCGCCTGCTTGAGCGCCTTGGCGTCGTCGGGCGTGAAGGCGCGCAGCGCGTGCTGCACGCGGTTGCCGAGCTGCGCGAGCACGCCCGACGGGACGTCCTTGGGCGACTGGGTCACGAAGAAGACGCCCACCCCCTTGGACCGGATGAGGCGCACGGTCTGCTCGATGGCCTGCAGGAACGCCTTGCTCGCGTCGTCGAAGAGCAGGTGCGCCTCGTCGAAGAAGAAGACGAGCTTCGGCTTGTCGACGTCGCCCTCCTCCGGCAGGTCGTGGAAGAGGTCGGCGAGCAGCCACATGAGGAAGGTCGAGAAGAGCTGCGGGCGGTCCTGCACCTGCGGCAGCTCGAGGCAGGAGATGATGCCGCGGCCGTCGGCGGCGGTGCGCAGCAGGTCGCTCGTCTCGAACTCCGGCTCGCCGAAGAAGTCGCCGGCGCCCTGGTCCTCGAGGGCGATGAGGTTGCGGAGGATCACCCCGGCCGTGGCGCTGGAGAGGCCGCCGAGCTCCTTGAGGTCGGCCTTGCCCTCGTCGGAGGTCAGGTGCGTGATGACGGCGCGCAGGTCCTTGAGGTCGAGCAGGGCCAGGCCGTTCTTGTCGGCGTAGTGGAAGATCAGCCCGAGGCTGCTCTCCTGAGTGTCATTGAGACCGAGCACCTTGGACAGCAGGGTCGGGCCGAAGGCCGTGATCGTGGCCCGGACCGGGATGCCCGTGCCCTTGCCGCCGAGCGTGTAGAGCTCCGTCGGGTATGCCGTCGCCGTCCACGGCATGCCGACGTCGGCCGCGCGGGCGGTGATCTTGTCGTTCCCCTCGCCCGGGGTCGCCACGCCCGACAGGTCGCCCTTGAGGTCGGCGAGGAACACGGGGACCCCGGCGTCGGACAGCTGCTCGGCCATGAGCTGCAGCGTCTTGGTCTTGCCGGTGCCGGTGGCGCCCGCGACGAGGCCGTGCCGGTTGAGCACGCTGAGCGGGATCTGCACCGGGGCGTCCGGGTGGGCCTGCCCGTCGACGACGGCGGCCCCGAGCCTCAGCACCCCGCCGTCGAACGCGTAGCCGCCGCGGATCTCGTCGAGCTGGGCGTTCGACGACGCGTCGTCGCCGGTCTTCTGGACTCCGGTGTCGGTCACGCCTCGAACTGTAGTAGGCGGGCCACCCCCGGCGATGTCTATGCTGACCCGGTGATTTTCAAGGCCGTCGGCGACTCCCGCCCGTACCCCGACCATGGACTCGAGACCACCAAGGACTGGTCCAACGTCCCTCCACGGGTGGTCCAGCTCGGCGAGCTCATCACCACCAAGAGCACGCTCGACCTGCGTGGGCTGCTCGCCGACGACTCCACCTTCTACGGCGACCTCTTCCCGCACTGCGTGGAGTGGGAGGGCGAGCTCTACCTCGAAGACGGGTTGCACCGGGCACTTCGCGCCGCGCTGCAGCAGAGACCGGTCCTTCATGCCCGCGTCCTCGTACTCTGACCCCGTACTCTGGCGCGGACCGCCCGACTTGAGGCGGTTTCCGACCGGTCCGAGCAAGGAGCGTGGATGTCGCAGGCCGTGGACGACGACGACCGCCCGTATCGAAGGCGCCGTCAGCGCCGGGCGACGATCGTCATCGCGGTCGTGCTGCTGGGCCTCGCCGGCGCGTTCTACTACGCGTCGACCTACTTCCGGGACACCGCGCCGAAACCCAAGCCCTGCACGACGGAGGTCCCGGTCGCGCCGCTGACGCCCCGGGACGTCAGCATCAACGTCTACAACTCCACCAACCGCAACGGCCTGGCGGCCGCGGTGGCCAAGCAGGCCGGGGCGCGCGGCTTCAAGATCAAGGCGGTCGGCAACGACCCCAAGGGCGCGTCGGTCAAGCAGGTCGCGCAGATCCGGTTCGGCCCGGAGGGGGAGGCCTCGGCCAAGCTGCTCAAGACGCACGTGCCCCAGGCCGTGCTCGTCAACGACAAGCGCAAGGGCGACACCATCGACCTGGCCGTCGGTCAGTCCTGGAAGGCTCTCGGCAAGGTCCCGGTGGTCGTGACCCCCACCCAGACGCTCCGTCCCTGCCCGACGGTCACCGTGCAGCAGTGACCCGAGCGTGAGTATGCCGTCCGGCGCGGGCTGCGCCGGACGGCATACGTCCTCGGGGTGACGGGCCCTACGGCGGCCCTCCTCAGCTGACCGGGGTGGCCGCCTTGACGAACTCGTTCGTGTAGGTCTTGGCGAGGTCGATGCTCTTGCCCTTGACCTTCGGGTTGAACTCGCCGAGGACCGCCAAGCAGGTCTTCGGGCCGTCCTCCGGCATGAGGCCGGTCGGGTTGAAGATGCCCTTCTCGCTGTCGAGGGCGTGGACGTAGGCGTCCTTGCCGACGCCCTTGTAGTAGTCCGCCGGCATCTTGTCGGCGATGGCGGCACCGTCGTGCTGCTGGATCCAGGCCAACGTCGAGACGTAGGCGTTGACGAGCTTCTGCACGGTCGGCTTGTTGCTGTTGACCCAGTCGGTCGGCATGTAGAGCGAGGTGGCCGGGTAGGTGCCGCCGAGCGCGGACTTGGAGCCCTCGGCGGTGCGCATGTCGAGCAGGATGAAGGCGGTTCCGTCCGAGAGTGCCTGCGAGACAGTGGGTTCCGTCGTCATGCCGCAGTCGATGGCCTTCTGCTTCATGGCGGCGATGAACGTCTGCCCGGCACCGACACCACGACGCGTCTCCGAGGAGGGGTCCACGCCGTTCTTCTTGCTGAGGTACTGCGTGAGGAAGTCGGTCGACGAGCCGGTGTCGGTGATGCCGAGGGAGCGGCCCTTGAAGTCGGCCGGGCTCTTCACGACGCCCTTGAGGTCGCTCCGGCACAGCTCGACCTCACCCGGGATCTGGAGCATCGACACGACGGCTTCGGACGACTTGCCCTGCGCCTGCAGGGCGATGTTGTGGTCGTAGAAGCCGCCGACGCCCTGGACCTGTCCGGCCAGCATGTTGTTGGTCGCGTCGCCGCCGGCGGGCTCGTCGACGAGCTTCACGTTGACGCCGGTCTTGTCGTAGTAGCCGAGCTGCTTGGCCAGCATGAACGGCAGGTAGATCTGCTTGCTCATGCCGCCGACCATGATCGTCACGGTGGGTGCGCTCGCGTCGACGGGGGCACCGGTGCCGGCGCTGGTCGAGGAGCCGGAGGCGTTGTTGGCGCAGGCGGCCATGGTGGTCGCGGCGAGGAAGGCGGCGCCTGCGGCACCGATCCGCTTGGTGTTCATGAGAACTCTCCTTTGAGTCTGGTGCGTGGGTCTGGTGGTGCTGGATGCTGGGGCGTGCTGCTGGGTGCGCCGCAGGGCGCTGCTCGAGCGACGGGGCTACTCGACGGCGGCACCTCCGTGGGTCTGTGGGGGCCGCCAGCGCAGCAGGCGACGCTCGAGCACGGTGATGAGGCCCTCGGCGGTGAGGGCGATGACGGCGACGAGGACCATGCCGGCGAGCACGCCGTTCATGTCGAAGTTGTTCTGCGACGAGCGGATGAGCAGGCCCAGGCCCTGGTTGGCACCGAGGATCTCGCCGACGAGGGCGCCGATCAGTGCGAAGCCGAAGCTGATGTGCAGGCTCGCGAGGATCCACGTGAACGCCGAGGGGAGCACGACGTCGCGGGTCACCTGCCAGCGGGTCGCCCCGAGCAGGCGGGCGTTGGCCACGAGGTTGCGGTCGACCTCCCGGGCGCCCTGGAAGGCGTTGAAGAAGACGCCGAAGAAGACGAGGACGACCGCGAGGATCACCTTGGACTGGATGCCGAAGCCGAAGGCCACCGTGAAGATCGAGCCGAGGATGATGCGCGGGATCGAGTTGGCGGCCTTGAGGAACGGTGCGAACAGCTCGGAGAGCAGGCGCACGCGCCCGAGCGCGATGCCGCACACCACCCCGAGGATCGAGCCGATGACGAAGCCGAGGACGGCCTCCTCGAGGGTGACGACGATCTGCTCGCCGAGGGATCCCTGGCTCGTCCCGACGGTGACCCAGTCGTGGAGGTCACCCCAGACACCCTTGGGCTCGCCCCAGAAGAACGGGTCGACGACCTTGGCATTGACGAGCAGCTGCCAGGCGACGAGCAGCACGACGACGATGGCGATGCGGGCTGCGGCCAGCACGGCACGACGGCGTCGGGCCCGGGCGTGAGGTGAGGCCGTCACCGGCGTGGCCTCCGGTGGGAACTGCGCGGCCAGGGCCATGAGGGATCCGTCGTGCTGGGTGGGGGTGTCGATCACGACGCCACCTCCGCGAGCTGCGTCGTGCGGGCGTACGCCTCGGCGACCTCGGCGCGCAGCGCCTCCCAGATCTGCTCGTAGAGCCGGGTGAACCTCGGGTCGAAGCGGATCTCCTGGACGACGCGCGGCCGCGGCAGGTCGATCTCGAACTCCGCCTTGACGGTGCCCGGGCCGGCGGTGATGACGACGACCTTGTCGGCGAGGGCGATGGCCTCCTCGAGGTCGTGCGTGACGAAGACGACGGCCGGCTTCGTCTGGTCCCAGAGGTGCAGCAGCTCGGTCGACATGATCGCGCGGGTCTGCACGTCGAGGGCGCTGAACGGCTCGTCCATGAGCAGGATGCGCGGCTGGTTGATCAGCGACTGGGCCAGGGCCACGCGCTTGCGCATGCCGCCCGACAGCTGGTGCGGGTAGCGGTCCTCGAAGCCGCTCAGGCCCACGCGGCGAAGCCAGTCGCGGGCCAGCCTCAGGGCCTCGGACCGCCTCTGGCCGCGGTAGAGCGGGCCGGCGGCGACGTTGTCCAGGACGGACTTCCAGGGGAAGACGGCATCCTGCTGGAAGACGAACCCGGTGCTGGTGTCGATGCCGCGGACCTGCTCGCCGTGAACGAGCGCCTCACCGCGCGAAGGGTTCTCGAGCCCCGAGATGAGTGTGAGGGTTGTCGACTTGCCACAGCCGGTCGGCCCGACGACGGCGCAGAACTGGCCGTCCTCGACCGTGAGCGACAGATCCTGGATCGCGGTGTAGGTGCCACCGTCCGCCGTGGCGAACCTCTTGGTGACGTTGCGTAGCTCGATGGCCGCCATCGGTCACCCCTTTCTCCTCGTTGAGTTGCGTCACCGTAGGAGCGGGCGGCACGGGGCCGGAACGCTTGTGCTCGTTGCCGCCGATAGCCGCGATAGAGATGGTTTTGTGCAATCTGCTCAGCCATGCTGGGAGCGACGCCGACGAGGGCGTCACCGGAGCCACGGCCGCCACCATCCGTGGCGAACGACGCGTGGGCGGGAGCGGAGGAGCAGGATGCCGCGACTGGGCAGGACGCTGGCGGCGCGGATCCTCGTGGCCGTGCTCGGGATCGTCGTCGCGACGCTCGCCGTGGGCTTCGCCCTCTTCGCGCGGTTGACGTCGCAGCAGGCCGACACTCGGGCCATCGAGCAGGCCAGCGGGATCGCCGTCACGCTGGGCCGCGTGCCGCAGGTGGCGCGAGCCGTGTCGGACGGAGACCCGGGGCACGTGCTGCCCGCCCTCGGCGAGCAGGTGCGTGCCTCGACCGGCGCGTCCTACGTCGTCATCATCGACCGGACGGGACGGCGCTACTCCCATCCCAACCCGGCGCTGGTCGGCCAGCGCATCGAGGAGCCGGTCGTCGCCCTGGACGGGCAGGTGCACACCGGCATCGACGAGGGCAGCCTCGGGCGCTCGGCCAACGCGCGGGCGCCCATCGTCGACGCGGCCGGTCGCCCGGTGGGGGAGGTCTCGGTCGGCATCCTCGAGTCCGAGGTCGGGGTCCGGCTCAACGCCGAGGTCCTCGACATCGCGCTGTATGCCGGGATCGCCCTCGCGCTGGGCGTGGCCGCCTCGCTGCTGCTCGCCCGGGCGATCAAGCGGGTCACCTTCGGGGTCGAGCCGGCCGAGATCGTCGCGCTCATGCAGGAGCGCGAGGCGATGCTGCACGGCATACGGGAAGGGGTGCTCGCCGTGGACGCCAAGGGCGCCATCAACGTTCTCAACGACGAGGCCCGCCGCCTGCTCGGGATCGACTCGACAGGCATCGGCCAGCGCGTGGAAGAGGTCATTCCCGACGGTCGGCTGCGCCGGATCGTCACCGGCGAGGTCGGGGGCGTGGACCTGGTGGCGGTGACCGACGAGCACCTGCTGGTGCTCAACCGGATGCCCGTGCTCGTCGGGGGTCGCAACGTCGGCTGGGTCGTCACGATCCGCGACCGCACCGAGCTCGAGGCGCTGGTGCGGCAGCTGGACTCCGTGGAGGGGCTGTCGACGGCCCTGCGAGCACAGGAGCACGAGTTCTCCAACCGGCTGCACGTGCTGTCGGTCCTGCTCGAGCTCGGCGAGGTCGAGGAGGCGATGCGCTACAGCCGGGAGCTGCAGGCGGAGACGGTCCTGGTCAGCGAGGAGATCCGGGCGCGGGTCGGCTCCCCGGTCGTCGCGGCCCTGCTGCTCGCGAAGACGACGGTGGCCGCGGAGCGCGACGTCGTCGTGCGCCTCGACCCGACGAGCCGCCTGGAGGCGGGCCGTGACGAGGAGCTGCCCCTGGTGACCGTGCTCGGCAACCTCATCGACAACGCCGTCGACGCGGTCGCCGACGACCCTCGAACCGTCGGGACCCACCCGCGCGGCGAGGTCGTCGTGCGCCTGTGGGGCACGACGGACACGCTCGAGCTCACCGTGTCGGACTCCGGCCCCGGCATCCCGGAGGACCGTCTCGCCGACGTCTTCCTCGACGGCTACTCCACCAAGGCACCCCGTGGTGCCATGCGCCGGGGCGTGGGCCTTGCTCTGGTCCACCGTCTCGTCACGCGCGCCGGAGGAACGATCAGTGCGACCTCGGCCGCCGGCGCCACGTTCGAGGTGCACCTGCCGCTGCACGTCCGTCAAGGAGCCCCATGATCCGCGTCCTCGTCGTCGACGACGACTACCACGTCGCCCACGCCCACGCCCTGAGCGTCGCGCGGGTGCCCGGCTTCAGTGTGGTGGGGGAGGCCCACACCGGGGCCGAGGCCCGCGAGCTGGTGGCGTCGGCGCAGCCCGACCTGCTGCTGCTCGACATGTACCTGCCCGACTTCAGCGGCCTGGACCTCGTGCGGCAGGTGGCGGCGTCGGGGGAGCGGGTGCCCGACTTCCTGCTCGTCACCGCGGCACGGGACATCGACTCGGTGCGCTCGGCCATGCAGCTCGGAGCCTTCTACTACCTGGTCAAGCCGTTCAGCTTCGCCGCCCTGCGCGAGCAGCTGGAGGGCTACCGCGCGTGGTCCGAGCGGATCGACCGGGCGCCCGAGGCCGACCAGCACGTCGTGGATGCGCTCTACAGCCTGCGCGGTGCGCCGCCCCGGCGCGCCGCGGCGACCCGGTCACTGCAGCCGACGATGGCGCGCGTCCTGGAGATCGTGGCCTCGGCGCCGGCGCCGATCGGGGCGGCCGAGGTCGCGGAGATCCTCGGGGCGAGCCGGCCGACGGCCCAGCGTTACCTCGCCGGTCTGGTCAAGAAGCAGCTGCTCGACCTTGACCTGACGTACGGCTCGACGGGCCGGCCGGAGCACCGCTACCTCCCGCGCCGCGGCTGAGGCGGCCGTCCAACCGCTGTCTCCGGCCCGTCTGGCGCTGCGGGCGGCAGCGCGTTCGCGGCGTCCGGCGCCAGCGTGTCGCGGGTGGGGAGCAGGGCACTCCTCGGCGTGACCAGTAGGTTTCCCCCACGTTGGATCCCGGCACCTAGCCACCGCCTGCCACGGCGGCTCCCAGCGACCCCACTTCCCGGAGGACCCTCTTGCCGCACGCCCAGATGTCGCCGACGCCGCAACGCCGTCACCGCAAGGTGGTCGCAACGGTGAGCGCCGCCATCGCGCTGACCGGGATGGCCGCTCTCGGCAGCCCGACCTCCAGCGTGGCCGCCCTGTCGAGCCGAGGTGCGGCCGTCTCCACGGCGGCGCCGTCGGCATCGGGTGTCACGGTGCAGCGGGCAGCTGCGTCGGGCTGCAACACCAGGCTGGCGGGCACCACCACCCGACGGGCTCCCGGTTCCGGCAGGACGGTCGCGCTCACCTTCGACGACAGCTCGGCCACCGACATGACCTCCGTACTGAAGATCCTGCGCCGCTACGGCGTGCGGGCAACGTTCTTCGACATCGGGTCCGAGGATGCCAAGATGCCGGCCGTGGTCTCGGCGGCGGCGCGCGACGGCCACCTCGTGGAGCCGCACACGTGGAACCACGTCTACCCCTCGAAGGCCAACGGCAACTGGTCGGTGCCCTACCTGACCCGGGAGATCACGACGACCGCGAACCAGCAGCAGAGACTGACGGGGCGGCGCCCCTGCTTCTTCCGGCCACCCGGCGGGAACATGAACAACGTCCCTGCCACCACGCGAGCCCTGGGCCTGCAGAACGTGCTCTGGTCGGTCGACTCGCGAGACTGGTCCGAGCAGCGCCAGCTGACCAGGACGGCGACCGCCGGCATCGTCAGGCGCGCCACCGACCTGCGCTACGCCGTGGACCGGAACCATCCGATCGTGTTGATGCATGCCGGAAAGATGTCGCCGGAACCCAAGGGGCACACCTTCTCCGACCGGCCGAACACCGTGGCTGCCCTGCCGGCCGTCATCGAGTGGTACCGGGCCCGCGGGTACCGGTTCGTGGCCATGGACGGGACGAGCGGACTGGTCCGGCCCTGACGGGACCGGGCGAGAGAGTCCCGCTCGGCTGCGAGGGCGCGCGCAGACCGGCGGGACCCTCCCGGCATACGGGGTGGAGAGGCCAGCACCTTCAGGAGGTGTAGGGCACGCGCTTCCAGGAGAGGACGTGGTCGGCGCCGGGGCGGTTGACGGTGACCTCGAGGAAGTCCTTGTTGTTGCTGGAGCCGTCGACCGTGACGCGGGTCAGGTTCTCGGCTGAGCCCTGCACGCCGTAGAACGAGAGCCACTTCGAGCCGGCAGCGAGCGGCCGGTCGGAGTTGTAGACGTGGCTGTCACCGTTGAAGAGGTAGACCTCGCCGTCGAAGGCGTTCGACTGTGCGACCAGCTCGCGCACGAGCGGCTGGAAGGCAGAGTTGTCGGCCCACGTCACGTCGTAGGTCGGGTCGAACATGTCGGCCTGCAGGAAGAGCGCGACGGCGCGGTCGTGGCGCTGCCGCGCGTCCGCGAAGGCCGAGCGGACCTGCGCCACAGCGGCGTCCATGCGGGCCCGCTCCTCGGCGACCTGCTCGGGCGTCGGCGTCGTGTGGCCGAGCTCCGGCCAGGGGAGCAGACCGTCGTTGCTGCCGACGACGTGCAGCGTTGCGATGTCGACACCCTGCCGACGGAACGACACGTTCTCCGGGAAGCCCGATGCAGCCTGCGACGCGACGGTCATGTCTGCGCCGAGCGTGTGGCCAGGACCGTCGAAGAACGTCGAGCGGATCGCGGAGAGGCGCTCGAGCGGGTTGTAGGTGCCGTTGTTGGCACGGTGGCAGTCGGTCCACTCGTTGTCGCCGGGCGTGTAGACCAGCGGCATCGTGAAGCGGTCGAACTGGCTGCGGATCATGCCGAAGTACTCGTTGGTGCACTTCGACGAGCCGTTCTTGATGTCGCCGACGTGGATGGTGAACGACAGGTCCGGCGTCGCGTTGATCTGGTCGATCCACTTCGGCAACGCCGCGACCTGGGCGTCGCCGTAGGGAACGTCGCCGATGACGGCGAAGTGGTAGTGCCCGTCCTTGCCCTGGCCCGGCGCGCCCGCCGGCGATGCAGCGGCGGCCGTGGCGGCTGCGGCGGAGAGGACGACGAGCGAGGCGGCGGCGGCCGCGAGGGCAGGTGGGCGCGAAAGGTGCATGACTGCCGTTATGCCGCACCGCGGGCGGCCGCCACCACCACGAACAGGTGAACGTCAGGCGTCGAGCTGGACCAGCGTGGCGACCATGAGCGCCTTGATGGTGTGCATGCGGTTCTCGGCCTGGTCGAAGACGACCGACGCGGGCGACTCGAAGACGTCGTCGGTGACCTCGAGCTCCTTGAGCCCGAACTGCTCGTGCACGTCCATGCCGACCGCCGTCTCGAGGTCGTGGAAGGCAGGAAGGCAGTGCATGAACTTGACCTGCGGATTGCCTGTCAGCGCAAGGAGGTCCGCGTTCACCTGGTAGGGGGTGAGCAGCGCGATGCGCTCGGCCCACACTTCCTTCGGCTCGCCCATCGAGACCCAGACGTCGGTGTGGACGAAGTCGACGCCACGCACGCCCTCGGCCACGTCCTCGGTCAGCGTGACGCGCGCGCCGGTCGCGGCGGCATACCTCCTCGCGATGGCGACGACGGACTCGGCGGGCCACAGCGACCGGGGCGCGACGATGCGCACGTCCATCCCGAGGATGGCGCCCGTGACGAGCAGCGAGTTGCCCATGTTGAAGCGGGCGTCGCCGACGTAGGCGTACGCGATCTGCTCGTCGGGCTTGCCCGCGTGCTCGCGCATCGTCAGGGCGTCACAGAGGGACTGCGTCGGGTGCCAGTCGTCGGTGAGGCCGTTCCAGACCGGCACACCGGCGAAGGCGCCGAGGGTCTCGATGACATCGTGTCCGGCGCCGCGGTACTCGATGCCGTCGTAGAAGCGGCCCAGCACGCGGGCTGTGTCCTTGGCGGACTCCTTGTGGCCCATCTGCGAGCCGACCGGGTCGAGGTAGGTCGTGCTCGCACCCTGGTCGGCCGCGGCCACCTCGAAGGCGCAGCGGGTGCGGGTCGAGGTCTTCGCGAAGAGCAGGGCGATGTTCTTGCCGGCCAGGCGTCGCTCCTCGCTGCCCGCCCGCTTGGCGGCCTTGAGCTCGGCGGCGAGGTCGAGCAGCGCCCGGAACTCGTCGGGTGTCAGGTCGGTCTCCTTGAGCAGGTTGCGGCGGTGGAGCGTGGCGAGCGACATGGTCGGATGGTTTCAGGCGCGGTCGTCGTGCGGCAATCCGGTCTCAGTCGTCCGCATGGCGCGCCGGAGCCCGAGCTGCCAGCGGGCGCGCTCGAGGAGGGCTCGGGCCTGGAGCGGCACCAGCACCCGAGGGCCCTTGCCCACGCAGAAGACGACGTCGTCGAAACGGTGGATGCCCGGCCGCCCGCCGACGGTGACGAAGGCGTCGCGCACGGCCGCCAGCTGCGCCACCGTCATGAACGGCGACGGCTCGTCGGGCTGGTAGCGCGCGCCGAGCGGGTGGTCGCGGCCCGGGGTCGTCGTCATCTCGACGTGGCAGCCGAGGACATGGCGGACCCCGCGGTCGTGCGCGAAGGCGACGAGCCGGTCGAGTGTGGCCAGGAGAGCCGGGGGGTCGTCGACGTAGATCCGTCCCGGGTAGACGGTGTCGCCGGTGTGGAGCAGGCCGGTCGTCGGGTCGTGCACCGCGATCGAGGTCGCGTGGTGCCCGGGGATCCCGAGGATGTCGAGCGTGCGCCGGCCGAGCTCGAAGGAGACGAACTGGCCGGGCCAGTCGGCGATACCGAAGAACGCCCGCACCGCCGCCACGTCGTGCCCGACGACCGTCGTGGCCGGGCGGTCGGCGAACGCGGCGTCGCCGGCGACGTGGTCGCCGTGCGCGTGCGTGTGCGCGACGACGAGCTCGTAGGAGCCGAGGTCGTATGCGCCGGGCCCGGTCCGCGTGGCCAGCCAGTCCTCGACGAGCCCGTCCACGGACGCCCGGAGCGCTGCGCCGTCGACGGCGCCGGTGTCGAGCAGCAGGGCCCGGCGCTCGCCGAGGAGGAGCAGGATGAACGGCGCCTCGAAGGTCACGTCCTTGCTCTGGCGGATGAGCACGGTGCCGGGCGCCAGGTGGTGCACCTGCAGTGGCGGGTCGGTCAGGTGCCGTGGGGACGGCGAGCCGTGGATCCAGCACACGCGGGTGTCGAGGGGGACCGGCTCTGTGGAGGGCATGGAGGGATTGTGCTCGCGGTCGACGACCGCGCGGCGCCACGGGCTCGATTTCTTGCATGGGGTCCGGCTCCGGTAGCCTGCGCGACGGAGGATTCGCATAGTGGCCTAGTGCGCACGATTGGAAATCGTGTTGGGATAAAACCCTCGGGGGTTCAAATCCCCCATCCTCCGCCACATGACAGCAGCCCCATCGCGCGTAGCGCGGTGGGGCTTGCTGCGTCCCCGGCTCTCGGTGGACGCATACGGACAGGTGAGCTGCCCGGAACTTTTTGCCAAAGGCTCCAATCCGCCCACGCGTTCGCGGCGAACCCCGGGCCTGGAGACGGTCGACTACGGCCACCGCTCGCCGGCGCCAGCCGGGGGACGGCTCATCTCCCCGTCATGGAGGGAACACCAGATGCGCACCACCACCACTCGGATCGCCGGCGCAGGATTCGCAGCAGCCGCAGCCATGGCTCTCAGCATCGGTCCGGCCTTCGCCGCCGACGGCTCCGTGAGCGCCAACCTCAGGCCGGTCGCCGGCAACGGCGTGCAGGGCAGTGGCACCGCCATGGTCGACGTCAAGGGCGACACGATCACCGTCACCATGGCCGCGAACGGCCTGCTGCCGGACAACCCGCACGCCGCGCACATCCACTTCGGCGCCTCCGCGCGTCATGAGTGCCCGATCCTGTCCGACGACAAGAACGGTGACGGCCACCTCAACACGACCGAGGGTGGTCCGGCCTACGGTGACATCGTCGTGTCGCTGACCAAGACCGGTGACACGAGCCCCAAGTCCGGCCTGGCGATCGACCGCTTCTCCACTGCCCCCGGCGGCAAGATCGCCTACCAGCGCGGCAGCATCAAGGTCTCCAGCGCCGTCGCCCAGGCGATCTCGGCCGGTGAGTCCGTCGTCGTCATCCACGGCGTCGACTACAACAAGGACGGCAAGTACTCCGGCGCGACGAAGAGCGACCTGATGCCGTCCCTGCCCACCGAGGCCACCGACCCGGCCCTGTGCGGCGCCCTGCGGGCGGCCCCAGTCGGCGGCATGCACACCGGAGGCGGTCTCGCCGCCGACAGCGTCAAGACCGGCGGCCAGAACGAGGCCCTCACGCTCCTCGGTGGCGGCGCTCTCCTCGCGGCGGCCGGGACCGGTGCCTTCGCCGCGCGCCGCGCGCGGTCGCGCGCCTGAGCGAACGGCACGCCTCTGATGACTGAGCGCACCTCGCCCCGAGGCGGTCGGCGGCTGCCACCCGCTGTTGTCGCGGCCCTGGCGGCCACGGTGGTCCTGCTCCTCGTCGGGACGGTCGCGCTCGTGCTCGGCCTTCGAGGGACGTCCGGGACACCTGGCCCGCCGCGGCCCGCGGCCGCTGGGGCCGTCCCGGCGACCTCGCCGGTCCCCGGCTCGTCGACCGCGGCGACCGGTGCCTCGGGAAGGGATACCCCGGTGTCGCCGGGCCGGGTGGCGACGCCCGGATCCGGTGACGGCGGGGCAGCCGGTGACGGCGGGATCGGCACCTTCCTCGCGGCGTCGCAGCCGACGTCGATCGAGATCCCGTCCATCGGGGTGCGGTCCACGCGGTTCGTCACGCTGGGGACCCAGCGCAACGGCACGATCTCCGTGCCCGGGACGGCCCAGGAGGTCGGGCTCTACGACGGGGGTCCGACGCCTGGGCAGCTCGGCCCCGCGGTCCTCGCCGCGCACGTCGACACGCCCTCCGGCGTGCCGGGGATCTTCTACCGGCTAGGTCGCGTCAAGGCGGGCGACCTCGTGCGCATCACCCGCGAGGACGGCTCGCACCTGACCTTCACGGTCGACCGGATCGCGGCCTTCCGCAAGACCGAGTTCCCGACTGCGCTGGTCTACCGGGGCGACTTCACCCGGGCCGAGATCCGGCTGGTGACGTGCGGCGGCCCCACGGACAGCCGCAACGAGTACCGCGACAACGTCGTCGTCTTCGGACACCTGACGTCAGCCACCTGACGTCGGCCACCTGACCCGCGATGACTGGGTACGCGTACGCCCGGCGTGCGCGTTCGCCCACGCGTCGCGTACGCCAGCTGACCGCGTACGCCCACGGTGGCCGGCGCTCACGGTCGGCCGATGAGCACTTCGCCGAGGACGAACGCCAGCACGAACACCCCGCCGAGCAGGGGGAGCGTGATCACCGGAACCGACCGCTCCCGCGAGACGGTCACCGCCCCGACCGCCAATGAGGCCGCGACGATCCCGAGCGCCAGGCTGATCTCGCCGAACGGGGTGAAGGCGAAGGCCACCGCAGCGAGGAAGCAGGCCAGGCTGATCCACCCCGCGACGCTGGTCGGTGCTGCGCTGAGCCGGTCGCCACGGGCACGGACGACCCCGACGAGCGTCACGACGAGGGCGACGAAGAGGATGCCGAACCCGACGGCCCAGCACAGGTCGGTGAGGGTCGGGCTCGGCACGATGAACGCGCCTGTCGCGACGAGGAGTCCGAGGACCCCGAGTGCCAGGGCGACCTTGCGCCCGGGCGCCTCGGGCTCGGCTGGAGAGGAGGACCGGCGTTGCTGGTCGAGGATGGACATGCTGACCCCCTTTGCTGCTTCCACGCTGGGCCGCCCCGCACGCGGCCGGCAGGGCCGAAGGTCCCGCAAAAAGCAGACGACCACTGTCGGTGGGGCACGGCAGACTGCCCCGGTGAGCTCGACCAGCACCACGCGCCCGCCGCTGTCCTCCTTCTGGCACGACCTGCCCCGGGAGGGCCGTTGGCTCATCTCCACCGTCCTCGTCCAGTCGATCGGCACCGGCCTCGTCCTGCCGTTCCTCGTCGTCTACCTCCACGAGGTGCGCGGCATCTCGCTCGAGACCGTCGGTCTGCTCTTGGCGTTCCAGGCGGGCGTCGGCATCGTGCTCGTGACCCCGGCGGGCGCCCTCATCGACCGCATCGGGGCCCGGTGGGTCTACGCCAGCGCGCTGGTGGCGCTCCTCGTCGGCGACGTCCTCCTGGCTCTGGCCACGACGCTGCCGCAGGCCACGGTCGCGCTGCTGTTCTTCGGCTACGGGTTCGGGGTGGTGTGGCCGGCGTCGAGCTCGCTGGTGGGGTCCATCGTGCCGAGCGACCAGCGGCAGCGCTACTTCGGCATCAACTTCACGCTGCTCAACCTTGGCATCGGCGGCGGCGGCATCGTCGGGGGCCGGTTCGTCGACGTGGGCCGGCCCGGCACCTTCGTCACCATCTACCTCCTCGACGCGGTCAGCTACCTGCTGCCGCTCGCGATCCTGCTCGGCCCCCTGCGACGGGCCGGCGGCCCGGCGACGACAGCGCCGCACCACGACGCCGGGGCGCGGATCTCCTACCTCACGCTGCTGCGCGACCGGCACCTGCGGGCCCTGCTCGCGCTCGGCGCGGTGGCCGCGGTCGTCAGCTACCCGCAGCTCAACGTCGGCATGCCCGCCTACGCCCGCGCCGAGGGGCAGGTCTCGACCGAGGGGCTCGGTTACGCGTTCGCCGCCAACACGGTCGTCATCGTCCTGCTGCAGCTGTTCGTGCTCCAGCGGATCGAGGGCCGCCGCCGCACCCGCGTGACCGTCGTCATGGCGGCCACCTGGGCCGTGGCGTGGTCGCTGCTCGGCGCCACGTCGCTCGTGCCCGGCACCGTGACGGCCACCGTCCTGCTCTGCGCCGTCGCCGGCGTCTTCGGCCTCGGCGAGACGATGCTCCAGCCGACGAGCGCGGCCATGGTCAACGACCTCGCACCCGACCACCTGCGCGGCCGCTACAACGCGCTGAGCTCGCTGATGTTCTCGCTCGCCTTCGCCGGCGGACCCGTCGTCGCCTCGTTCCTCGTCGGCCGGGGCCTGGGCTGGGTCTACATCGGCTTCCTCGTCGGCGGGTGCGTCCTGCTCGGCGTCATCGCACTCCTCGTAGAGCGTGTGGTGCCGGCCCATGTCAACGGCCTCCGTGCTCCCATTCCGACACCCGTCGAGGTCCCGGCCGCGGCCTCCGCCGTGACGAAAGGGGCGATTTCCGGCTGACGTCGGCAGCGGCATACACTGACCGTCGGCACCCCGCGTGGTGGTACCTCTCCGAACTCCCCCAGGGCAGGAATGCAGCAAGGGTAGGAGAGCTCTTCCAGGTACGCGGGGTGTCCCTTTTTCTCAGGTCGCCCGGGCCGTCGTGGTCCCGACCCGCAGGTCGACCGGCTGGGTGACGCTCCGCGGCCGCTTGCTGTCGAGGCGCCGGCGCACCAGGGTCCCCAGGGTGCGGCCCTTCTCCCGGCCGCGCTGGTCCATCGTGGTGAGCCGGTGCGGCAGCCACGGCAGGTCGACCCCGTCGAAGCCCGTGATGCTGACGTCGTCGGGGACGCGGAGCCCGAGCTCCTCGGCAGCGAGGACGACGCCTGCCGCGATGACGTCGGACTGCGCCACGATCGCGGTCGGCCGCTCGCCTCGTGGCACGTCGAGCAGCGCCCGTCCGGCGATGAGGCCGCCCTCGACCGAGGAGCCGTCGCCCGTCTGGACCGCGGGGGTCCCGGCGCCGAAGACGTCGCGGAAGCCCAGGAGCCGCCCCACGCTCGGAACGAAGGCGTCCTCGGCCCGCACCTCGTCCTCAGGGACCGGCCCCGCTGCGCTCGTGGCCAGCATGGGCATGGCGACGTGCGCGACGCGCCGGTGCCCGAGGTCCCGGACGTGGGCAGCGATCGCCGCACCGGATGCCCGCTCGTCCACCCGCACCTGGATGATCCGTCGGTCGTTCGGGACGCCGGTGCTGAACATCGGTATGCCGCGTGCTGCGAGGTGCTCGACCGCCGGGTGTTCCCCGGGTCCGCACAGGGAGAACACGACGGCGTCGAGGGCCAGCGGCGCCAGCTGCGGGACGACCGACTCGGGGTCCTTCGTGGACTGGCCGATGAGGAGCATGCCGGTGGGGACGGCCTCGAGGACCTCCGCCAGTCCGTCGAGGACGGCGATCGCGAACGGGTCGCGGAAGGCCATGCGCAGGCGCCCCTCCACGAGCACGCCGATCGCGCCGGACCGGCCCTGGCGCAGCGACGACGCGAGCGGGTTGGGCCCGGTGAAGCCGAGCGCGGCGGCGGCGGCCCGGACACGGTCGGCGGTGGCCTCGGCGACGGGGCCCTTCCCGCTGAAGACGAGGGAGGCGGTCGAGACCGAGACGCCCGCGCGCTCGGCGACGTCGCGGAGCGTCGGACGGGCTTGACCACGGGCGACCATGGCAGGCATGCTATCGAAACGTTTCGAGTCGAATCGTTTCGAAATGTCCACCACCTCTGAGAGGCTTGTCGCATGCCCGCCGTCAGCAGCCCGTCGGCCGCCGTCGTCCGCACGGCCCGCACCGCCGTCTTCGCGGCCTTCGCGGTCAACGGCGCGGCGTTCGCGGCCTTCGCCTCCCGGGTGCCGGACATCAAGCACGAGCTGGACCTGTCGGCCGGGCAGCTGGGGCTGACCCTGCTGGCCGCCTCGCTCGGCTCGGTCATCGGCCTGCCGCTCTCCGGCTGGATCGTGCACCACCTCGGCGCTGCGCGGACCCTTCTCGGCGCCGCCGTCGTCCAGAGCGTCGGGCTCCTCGGCGTCGGGCTCGGCGTCGACGTCGTCGACAACCGGGGCGTCGTCATGGCCGGGCTCTTCCTCGTCGGGCTCGGCACCGGTGTCTTCGACGTCAGCATGAACCTCGAGGGCGCCGCGGTCGAGCGGCTGCTCGGTCACTCGATCATGCCGCACTTCCACGCCGCCTTCAGTGGCGGCACGGTCGTCAGTGCGCTCATCGGCGCGGGGCTCTCCTTCCTGCACGTGCCCGTCGCAGCGCACCTGCTCGGTGTCGTCGTGCTGCTACTGGTGGTGACGCCGTGGTTCCTGCGCGTCTTCCTGCCCCGCTCGGTCGAGACCGACGAGCACGGCACGGAGATCAAGGAGAAGGCCGGGATCGGCGCCGCATGGCTGGAGCCGCGCACCCTGCTCATCGGGGTCGTCGTGCTCGCCGCGGCCTTCACCGAGGGCACGGCGAACGACTGGGTCGCCGTCGCCCTGTCGGACGGCTACGGGCTCGAGCGCTGGGTCGGCGTCGTGGGGTTCGCCGTCTTCCTCACCGCGATGACCGCGGGGCGCCTGCTCGGGACGCGCGTCCTCGACGAGCGCGGCCGGGTGCCGGTGCTCCGGGTCCTCTTCGTCTCGGCCGTCGTCGGCTGCGTCCTCGTGGTCTTCGGCGGCCCGGTGCTCGCCTTCGTCGGTGCGGCGGTCTGGGGCGTCGGCGCGAGCCTCGGCTTCCCCGTCGGCATGAGTGCCGCCGCCGACGACCCGAAGCGCGCGGCCGCGCGGATGAGCGTCGTCTCCACGATCGGCTACACCGCTTTCCTCGCGGGCCCGCCCCTGCTCGGCTTCCTCGGCGACCACGTCGGTGTGCTGCCCTCCCTGCTCGTGGTCGGGGCCATGGCCATCGTGGCGCTGCTGGCCATCCCCGCCGTCCGCGAGCCGGTGCGTGCCGAGGCTCCAGCCCACCGCTGAGTCGGCTCGCCGCAGAGCCCGCCGGGTTGGAGGTATGCCGTCGCGCCGGGCCGCGTCGCACCACCTCGACCCACCGGTGCCGGTACTCCTTCGAGGTATGCCGTCGCGCCGGGGTGCGACGTGTCACCGCCAACCGCTCACCGGCCCTGCTGACCCGGCCGACCCGCCCCGCGAAGGGTCAGAAGTACTCGGTGATGAAGGGCTGGGCCGCGAAGGCCGCGTCCAGGGCGGCGTCGGCGTCCCGGGTGCCTCCGCTCGCCAGGCCTGCCTGGCGCAGCCGCGACACGGACCAGCCGCACCACAACGCCGACAGTCCCCGTGCCTCGACGCGCAGAACCTCCCCGTCGGCCGGCCCGGTCGAGGCGATGTCGGGCGACAGTCGGGTGTCGCCATCTCCTCGTAGCGGCGTGCCGTCGGTGCGGGTCGCGGTGCCGCTCCCGCCGGACACGGCGAGAGTCCACCGCCCCGAGTTGCGGGGCGCCTCGGCATCCGACACGACCAGGTCGACCTCGACCGACAGGTGCGGGTTGAAGCCGCGCCCGTGCCAGGCGGCCTCGAGGTCGATGACGCGCCCCATCCACGGGACCTGCCGGACGTCCGTCTCCGGCAGTCCGCCGAGCACGAGCGCCACCGGGTCGCGCGGGTCGAGGTAGGTGTGGACCGTGGGGACCGCCGACGAGCCGGACCCGACGACACCCCAGAGCGTGGCCGCGGCCTCCGGGGTGGTCGCGACGAGCTCCTCGACCGTCAGGGCGTGCTCGGACAGGTCGTAGACGACGTGCCCGCCGTCCACCACGTACGCGATGAGCTCGTTTCGCTCGAGCGCTCCCCGCACGGTCGCCACGGACTGCACCATCGGACCGCTCAGCCCGTGCCTCGAGCCGGCCTCCCGCGCCTGGTCGTGCAGCCGCTGGGCGTCCTCGGGCCGGGCCGGTCGCAGCCCGTCGCCGCGCGCCACCTGTGCGGTGCCCCGGGAGGTGCCGAGGGCACGAAGGAGGTGGCCGGCATACGTGGTGCGGGTCTGCACGCCGCCGACCTCGTAGCCGGTGCGGCGGTAGAGCGTCGGCGTCGTCGGGAACAGGCACGACACGACGTCACCCAGCTCGCCCATCCGGCGGACCAGGGCCCGGGTCAGGGTGGTCGCGACGCCGCGGCCGCGGGCGCTAGGCTCGACGTAGACACCGGCGACGCCGCCCATCCGCAGGTGGCGCCCGCCCCAGGCTTGCTCGAAGGGCCGGATGCGCCCGGCGCCGACGACGGTGTCGGACTCGTCGACGACGGCGAGCATCCGACCGCCGAGCGTCTCGCCCGAGACCCGCTGCCACCACTGCTCACCCCCGGCCCCGAGCGGCCCGAAGGACCGGGCCCGGATGGACAGGACCGCCGGGAGGTCGGACTCGACGACGTCGCGCGTGCGCAGCTCGCTCATTCCCGGAAACCTAACGAGTCGGGCGGCACCGCGGAGACCGGCCCGCTCAGTCGCGGTGCAGGTAGGTCAGGCGGCGCACCCGGGAGACCGCCCACGCGAGCACGGCGTAGACCAGCCAGCTGACGACCGAGAGCCCGGTGTAGCTGCCGTTCTTCGTCAGCACCGCCACGAGCGAACCGAGGACGACGACGGTGAGGGCGGGCACGGCATACCAGAGGGCGATGGTTTGCGGCCGCAGCACGAAGCTGGGGGAGCCGCGGAACGCAGCGAGCACGTTGCCCGAGACGAGCAGCACGAGCACGAGCCACAGGGACAGCAGCGCGCTGACGGGCAGCGACCCGAGCGCGGCGGCCACGGCGACCCAGCCGGCGAGCACGACGACCGTGAGCGCCGTGGGGACGGTGACGTGCGCGACCGCCTCGGTGACCTCGCCGGCGCCGAGCAGCGACGGGGTGCCGACGTTGTCGGCCTGCAGGCGCAGTCCCTCGGCCCATGCCCCGAACCCGAGGTAGAGCGGCAGGAGCCCGATCGTCGCGGCGATGCTCGGTGCCGCAGGCTGGGTGAAGGCCCACGTGACGATGGCACCCCCGAGCAGGGTCAGCCCCAGCCCGGAGAGGAAGGCGCCGGGCGTGCGCCGCAGGCCGAGGATGTCGCGTCGGACCAGCACGGTGAAGGGGCGTCCGGCGCGCAGGCGTGCGCTGCGGCCGTGCCGGACCGGCCGAGTCAGGGCAAGGCGCGCCGTCCGGAGGTTGCCGGTCAAGGCCGACCCGGCCATCGTCGACGTGTTGGCCGAGTGGGTGCGCAGCGACTCGGAGTGCAGCTCGCGCAGGGCGTCGGGCACGCGCCACAGCAGGCTGAGGCCGCGGTCGGGTCCCGGCCACGAGCGCACCTGCGACCACAGCCAGAGCCGGGTCGCGAGGATCCCGAGCGCCGTCCCGGCGAGCGTCGTGACGACCACGGTGCCGATGCCGCCGAGGTGGGCGAAGGCAAGCCCGGCGCCGACGGTCAACCCGCCGAGGGCCCCCACGAAGAGGCCACCGATCGCGGCGTAGCGCCACCACCGTCGCAGGGCGAGGGCGCGGTCGAGCGGCGCCGGGAGCACGAGGTCGATCCACGGCATGGGCGGCACGACCGGTCCGCGGAAGCGGCCGGCGAACACGACGGCGCCGAGCAGGGCCGCCACGGAGGCGACGAGGAGCGCGACCGCCAGGGGCGAGCGCAGCTGCTCCCCGAGGGACGTGGCGTCGGTCGTGCGGAAGACGGTCTGGACGATCGGCACGCCGTAGACGAGCGCACCGAGGAGGAGGACGTAGCCGGCATACAGCCCCTGCTGCCTCGCCTTGCGGGCTGCCTCGCCGCCGATGACCCAGTCGGCCTGGCCGAGGAGGTCGTGGTCGTCGTAGTCCACCTCGACGCCCGACGCGGGACGGTCCTCAGTGCCGTCGTATGCCGTCTCGTCGGCCGGGGGCTCGCGCTCGCTCATCGTGGGTCCGGGTCCAGGTCGGGTCGCACGTCAGCGGGCGGGGACCACGTCGACGACGCGGGTCGCGAGCGAGGCGGTCAGCTCGGGGTCGTGACAGGCCATGACGACGGTGGCGCCCGCCTCGGTGCGCTCGCCGATGAGCTTCGCGACGACCTGGCGCTTGCCGGTGTCGAGCCGCTGCTCCGGCTCGTCGAGGAGCACGACGCTCGCGGGGCGCGAGAAGGTCAGGGCGAGCCGGAAGAGCTGCTCCTGCCCGGAGGAGAGCTCGTGCGGGAACCGGTCGTCGAGGTGGGCGATGCCGAGCCGGTCCAGCAGGGCCAGGCCGCGGTCGTCGGAGCTGGCGGGGTCGCCGCCCCACGTCGAGTCGATGAGGACGAGGTGGTCGATGAGCGTCAGGTCCCGGTAGGTCGTCGGGGCGCCGAGCAGGGCTGCCACGGCGGCGCGGACGGCGCGGTCACGCTCGTCGGCGTCACGCCCGCCGATGGTCGAGGTGCCGGTCGAGGGTGCGAGCAGGCCGCCGATGATCCGCAGCAGCGTCGTCTTGCCCGAGCCGTTCGGTCCGCGCAGGACGACGCACTCGCCGGGGTCGGCGCTGACGTCGGTCGGCAGCAGCAGGGTCGTCTCGTCGATCGTCTTGCCGACACCCTGCGCCCGCACCTCGCCGGCCAGCACTGCGACCGCGCCCATCCGCTCTTCCCTTCGTCGGCGGCGTGGCGCTCCGGGCTCTCCGCGGGGCCACGCGTCGAGCCCCACCGTATGCCGTCCGGCTCCGAGCGCGCTGAGCGCACGGAGGTGCCCACTCGATGGGCACTTCGCAATGGCGGGCCGGCTCAGCCCTGCTTGCCGACGGGCGGGCCGACGAGGAGGGCCACGCCGGTCAGGCCCAGGACGGCGACGACACCCACCGCCGCGGCCACCATCGGCCGGGCGAGCAGGGCGGCGACGACGCGTTCCGCCGGGTTGGCGGGAGCCTCGCCGCCCCGGCCGAGGCGCCAGCCGCCGTCGAGACGGCCACGGCGTTCGAGGCGGCGCTCCCACCAGACCGTGAGGAACGGCGGCACTGCGCTGAGCAGGCCGAGCAGGCCCTCGCGTGCGCTCCAGCGCTGGTTGACCCAGAGCAGCACGGTGACGAGGCAGTAGGCGATGAAGACGACGCCGTGCACGAGCCCGAAGACCTTCACGCCCAGCTCGGTGGTGTGCGTGACGTACTTGAGGCCCATGCCGACCAGGAGCAGAGCCCACGTCACCACCTCGGCGAGGGCGAGCCGGCGGTACAGGGTGCGAGGGGTCATTCGGCGTCTCCTACATCGTGTAGTGCTCGAGGGTCCAGTCTGACCGACCCGAGGAGAAATCGCCGAATCGCGTCACTCGCGCCGCCGGGCCAGGGTCAGCGCGAAGTCGTCGTCGCCGTCGCTCCAGGTGCGCTCGACGGCGAAGCCGGCAGCGCCCAGCTCGTCCTTCAGCCGGTCGGGGCGGAACTTCGTGGAGATCTCGACCCGGATCTCCTCGCCGTGCGTCAGCTCGAACGTCAAGTCGGCACCGGGGATGGAGACCGTCTGCGGCATGTCGGCCCGCAGCCGCAGGTCCATCCGCTCCTGCCGTGGGTCCCAGAACGGGACGTAGGAGAAGCCGTCGAGATCGAAGTCGGCGCCGAGCTCGCGGTTGAGCACCCGAAGGCAGTTCGTCACGAAGGCCGCGGTGACCCCACGGCTGTCGTCGTAGGCGGCGATGAGCCGGTCGGTGCTCTTGACGAGATCGGTGCCGAGCAGGAACCAGTCGCCGGGCTCGAGGCTGTCGTGCAGAGCCCCGAGGAAGGCGGCCCGCTCCTCGACGTAGAAGTTGCCGATGGTGCTGCCGAGGAAGGCGACGAGGCGGCGGCCCCCGCTCGGCAGGTGGGCGAGGTGGAGCGTGAAGTCGCCGACGAGGGCCTCGACCCGCAGCGACGGGTAGCGCTGCGAGAGCATCTGCGCGGCGTCGCGAAGCGTCTGCTCGGACACGTCGACCGGCACGAAGCGCTCGAGGGTCCCGGCGGCCGCGAAGGCGTCGAGCAGGGTGCGCGTCTTGTCGCTCGTGCCGCTGCCCAGCTCGACGACGGTGGTCGCGTCGCAGGCAGCGACGATGTCGTCGGCGTGGTCGCGCAGGATGGCCCGCTCGGCCTCGGTCGGGTAGTACTCGGGCAGTCGGGTGATCTCGTCGAAGAGGTCGGAGCCGACGTCGTCGTAGAGCCACTTCGGCGGCAGGGTGCGCGGCTGCGAACCGAGTCCGCGGCGTACGTCGTCGACGAGTGCCCCGGCGGCCCAGTCGGGGTCGAGGGCCACGGTGACGACAGGCTCGTGACCGGTCATGCGCGAGCACCTCCGTCGGCGAGGCGGACCCCCGACAGGGCCCACCGCGAGCCGGGTGGGAAGAAGTTGCGGTACGTGGCGCGGGCGTGACGCGGCGGCGTGAGGGCGCAGCCGCCGCGCAGCACCATCTGGCCCGACATGAACTTGCCGTTGTACTCGCCGATGGCCCCGGCCGGCGGGTGGTATCCGGGGTAGGCGAGGTAGGCCGAGCTCGTCCACTCCCAGCAGTCGCCGTAGACCTGGCGCAGGTGACCGGTGGGCGGCCCTGCCGGACGCGGGTGGAAGGTCTGCGTGTCGGCGAGGTTGCCCGCAGCCGCAGAGGCGTCGGCCTGCCCGTCGGCGACGACGGCGTGCTCCCACTCACCCTCGGTGGGCAGGCGCCGGCCGGTCCAGGTGGCGTAGGCGTCGGCCTCGTAGTGGCTGACGTGGCTCACGGGAAGCCCCGGGTCGACGGGGTGGGTGCCGCTCAGCGTGTGCTCGAACCAGACGCCGTCGACCTCGGTCCAGTAGAAGGGGGCGCGCCAGCCCTCGCCGCGCACCTTGGCCCAGCCGTCGGAGAGCCACAGCTCGTGGCGCTCGTAGCCGCGGTCGGCCATGAACTCGAGCCACTCGCCGTTGGTGACGAGCCGGTCGGCCAGGCGGTAGGGCTCGAGCCACTGCTGGTGCGGCGGCAGCTCGTTGTCGAAGGCGAACCCGCCACCGCGGTGACCCACCTCGACCAGGCCGCCCTCGACCTCGACCCAACCCAGCGGGTCGGGAGCGGACGGCGCGAGGGGCGTGCCGGCATACGACGGCTGGAGCGGGTTGACCGAGAGGACGTGCTTGATGTCCATCAACAGCAGCTCCTGGTGCTGCTGCTCGTGGTGGAAACCCAGCTCGATGGTCGGGGCAAGCTTCTCCAGCGAGCCCCCGTCGAGCGAGGTCACGAGGTCACGCATGCGGGCGTCGACGTGGGTGCGATAGAGGCCGACGTCCTGGGCGCCGGGGCGGGTGATGAAGCCGCGCTGTGCCCGGGCGTAGCGCGGCCCGACGCCCTCGTAGTAGCTGTTGAACAGGAACCAGTACTTGTCCTGGTAGGGCCGGAAGGCCGGCTCGTGCTCGGCGAGCACGAACGTCTCGAAGAACCACGTGACGTGCGCCCGGTGCCACTTCGTCGGGGAGACGTCGGGCATGGACTGGACGGTCTGGTCCTCCGGGGACAGGGGAGATGCGAGCGTCTCGGTGTGCGCGCGCACCTCGTCGTAGCGGGCGACGATCGTGTCGGCATCCCACGTCGGGTCGGGCATCGTTGACCTCCTCCGTCCGGTGGCCGGCACGAGGTGTGCCGCCGACCGATCGTTCGACCCTAGGCGCTGCAACCGACAGCCGTCCGTCCAAGCGCTCGATTGCCGACAGGAGTTCACCCGGACGTCCCCGGGGCGACCGGGCTGGGCGGGTGCCTCGGTCGTCGTTCCCGGCGTCGGTGGCGGCGGTTAGGGTTTCGGGCATGGCCACCGCCCTGTACCGCCGCTACCGGCCCGAGAGCTTCGCCGACGTCATCGGTCAGGAGCACGTGACGGAGCCGCTCATGCAGGCGCTGCGCACGGGCCGGGTCAACCACGCCTACCTCTTCAGCGGCCCCCGCGGCTGCGGCAAGACGACCAGCGCGCGCATCCTCGCGCGCTGCCTCAACTGCGAGCAGGGCCCGACGCCGACCCCCTGCGGCACGTGCGACTCGTGCGTGGCGCTCGCGCGCGGCGGCTCCGGCTCCGTCGACGTCATCGAGATCGACGCGGCCAGCCACGGCGGCGTCGACGACGCGCGTGACCTGCGCGAGCGCGCGAGCTACGGCCCTGCGCAGAGCCGCTTCAAGATCTACATCATCGACGAGGCGCACATGGTGACGCCGCAGGGCTTCAACGCGCTGCTCAAGATCGTCGAGGAGCCGCCCGAGCACGTGAAGTTCGTCTTCGCCACGACCGAGCCCGAGAAGGTCATCGGCACCATCCGCTCGCGCACCCACCACTACCCGTTCCGCCTGGTCCCACCCGCCAAGCTCACCGCCTACATGGAGCGCCTGCTCGAGTCGGAGCACGTCGCGACCCAGCCGGGTGTGCTGAGCTTCGTCACCCGCGCGGGCGGCGGCTCGGTGCGTGACTCCCTGTCCGTGCTGGACCAGCTGATCGCCGGGTCAGGCCCCGAGGGGCTGACCTACGACGGCGCCGTCTCGTTACTCGGCTTCACCGACGGCGAGCTGCTCGACAGCACCGTCGACGCGCTCGCGGCCGGCGACGGTGCCGCCACCTTCCGCCAGATCGACAAGGTCATCGAGTCGGGGCACGACCCGCGCCGCTTCGTCGAGGACCTCCTCGAGCGGCTGCGTGACCTCATCATCGTGGCGGCGATTCCCGAGGGCGCCGGGCAGGTGCTGCGCGGGGTGCCCGAGGACCAGCTCGAGCGCATGCGGGTCCAGCAGGCGGGCTTCGGCCCGGGTGCGCTCTCGCGGGCGGCCGACATCGTCAACACCGGTCTCACCGAGATGACCGGCGCCACCGCGCCGCGGCTGCAGCTCGAGCTGATCTGCGCGCGCATCCTGCTGCCGGCCGCCTCCGGCGAGCAGGGGTATGCCGCCCGCCTCGACCGCCTCGAGCGTCGCCTCGAGGTCGGTGGGGTCCCCAGCGCCGCCGGCGGCGCACCGCACGCGCCGGCACCCGGTGCGCGACCTGCTGCCCCCGCGGGTCCCGCTGGGCCGGGTGGCAGCGGCGCGGGTGGCGGCCAGGGCGGCTCCATGGCTTCTTCTGTTCCCGATTCCCACGCCGTGTCGGCGCCCCCGCGCACGGTCTCCGACTACACCCCGCCCGCGAGCGGCGTCGGCGGTGCGTCCCGCGCCTCCCACGCAGCGGGCGGCATGGGCGGCGGTGGCCGGAGCGCCGGGGTGGCCCCGTCAGGGCCCGCGTCCTACTCGTCCAGCGGCGGAGCCGGCGGCTCGGGTCCCGGCGACGCGGGTCGTGTCGACGCCGCGAGGGCCGCGGTGGGTGCGCCCCCCGTCATGACCCCGAGCGAGTCCGTGGGCGGGCCCTCAGCGGTGGACACCCACGGCGGCTCCCCGCAGGGCGAGCGCCACCTGACGGCCGGGGAGGGTCCCGCGAGCGCCGCTGCTGCCGACGACGCAGCCCGAGACGGTGCCGGCGCAGAGGCGCAGGCTGCAGCCACGAGCGGCGGCGGCATGGACACCGACGCGATCCGCCGCGCCTGGCCCAACGTCCTCGGTCGCATCTTCACGATGCGCCGCATCACCTGGACCTTCGTGTCGCAGAACGCGCAGGTCACCGCCTTCGACGGCAAGAAGCTCACGCTCGGCATCGCGACGGCCGGGCTCACCCAGACCTTCCGGGCCGGCAACCACGCCGACATCGTGCGCCAGGCCCTCATCGACGAGCTCGGCGTCGATGCCGTGGTCGACGGCGTCCACATCGACACCGTCTCCCAGCAGGCTCCGGTCGCGCCGCCGGCCGGCGCGGTCCCTCCCGGACCGCCCGACCCGCCCACGAAGGGCGAGCCGGCAGGTCCTCCCGACCTGGCACGGCCCGCGACAGCGCAGGGCGACAGGGGTCAGGCCCGACCGTCGTGGGGTGATGCCGGCGCGGGGCATGAGTCCGCCGGTCCCGGAGGCCTCGCGCCCGAAGGGGCCGGCGGCACCCCGCCCGCGGGGACCGGCGGCACCGCGCTCGCGGACGCCGGGCTGAGCCCCGTCTCCGGGCGGTCCCTCGAGGACAACGCCGGTTGGGGTTCCGTCACGGGCCCCGCGCCGGACTGGGCCACCGGTCCCACGGCGGCCGCCGCGCCCACCGGCTCCTCGGGCGCCACCGGTGCGCCGGCGCCCGTGACGCCTGAGTCCGGCACCGACCGCGCCGGTGGGGCTGCCGGTGGGACTGCCGGTGGGGATGCCCGGGCGAGTGCCGGTGACCGGGCTGGAGCGGACCGGGGCGGCGCCGACGGTGGCACCGCCGACCGGCCCACCTCGTCCGCGGTCCGTGGGGCCAGCGCGGTGCGGCAGTCGTTCGCGCAGGCCCGCTCACGCGCCGCAGGCTCCCGGCCCGCCGACGACGAGCAGCCGCGCCAGCCGCTCACGGACGACTCGGCGGTCAGTCACGACGACGAGGTCATCGAGCAGTCCAACGACGTCGGCCGTTCCGTCATCGAGAAGGTCCTCGGCGGCCGGGTGGTCCAAGAGCTCGAGGAGTGACCCACCCCGGTTCCCAGGACCTGCGAGCCGGGGTGACCTGACCCGCGCCGTCGTGCCCGGCGCGCGAGCCGGCATACCAAGGAGTGAACACCTCGCGGCCGGCAAGAGGCGCCTGGGGTCGGAGCCCGCGACCCCGGCCCTAGGCTGTGGCCCATGTTCTACAGCCTCGGGCGCAACCTGCTGTACCCGCTGTCCCATGCGCTGTACCGCCCCACCATCGAGGGCAAGGAGAACATCCCGCGCGAGGGTGGCGTCATCGTCGCGAGCAACCATCTGTCGTTCATCGACTCCTTCGCGATCCCGCTCGCGGCGCCCCGCCAGGTCCGGTTCCTCGCCAAGGAGGAGTACTGGAACGGGCCGGGCGTCGGCGGCCTGCTGCGCAAGGGGTTCTTCAGTGCGGTCGGCATGGTGCCGGTCAACCGTCACTCGGCGAGCGCAGCTCAGGAGAGCCTCGACGCCGCGCTCGAGGTGCTGCGGGCCGGTGACGCGTTCGGCATCTACCCGGAGGGCACGCGTTCGCGTGACGGGCGGCTCTACCGCGGTCGCACGGGCGTCGCCTGGCTGGCCCTGACGGCACAGGTGCCGATCGTGCCGGTCGGCCTCATCGGCACCGAGGACATCCAGCCGGTCGGAGCGCGTTTCCCGCGGCTCGCGAAGGTCACGGTCCGCTTCGGCAAGCCGATCCCGGTCGAGGAGTACGCCGGGATGCCGGCCGGCAAGGCCCGTCGCCTGCTGACCGACCGCGTCATGGCGGAGATCGCCGAGCTGAGCGGCCAGGAGCGCGCGGACGCGTACAACGAGGTGCCGGGCGGCGAGCAGCCGGCCTGAGGCCCGCATCCCGGCTCGCACGTGGCTCCCGCGCCGGTGCTGCAGGCCGGTGCCCGACCGGGCGCGTTGCAGATGCGACCCAGTCGCATCTAGCGTGGCCTTGTGACCCTGACCGCCACCCGCCCGGAGGAGCGCTCCCGCTCGGGCCGGCTCCGCCGGCTCACGGCCGATGACCGACGGCGCCTGCTCGGCATGGGCGCCTTCGTCCTGCTGCTCCACGTCGTGGGCTGGGGTCTCCTCGTCGGGGTCGTGGCGCCGCAGGACTACCGCGTCGCCGGCCAGCTCTTCGGCGTGGGGCTCGGGGTGACGGCATACACCCTCGGGATGCGGCACGCGTTCGACGCCGACCACATCGCCGCCATCGACAACACGACGCGCAAGCTGATGGGCGAGGGGCAGCGGCCGCTCAGCGTCGGCTTCTGGTTCAGCCTCGGCCACTCGTCGGTCGTCTTCGCCATGGTCATGCTGCTCAGCCTCGGCGTGCGCGCGCTGGCCAGCGCCCTGCAGGACGACGGCTCGACGCTCCAGCAGCTGACACACCTCTGGGGCACGTCCGTGTCCGGGCTCTTCCTCGTGCTCATCGGGCTGCTCAACCTCGCCGCCCTCGTCGGCATCCTGCGCGTCGCCCGCAGGATGCGGGCCGGTGACCTCGACGAGGCCGAGCTGGAGCGGCAGCTGGACCGGCGCGGCTTCCTGGTGCGGATCCTCGCTCGAGTGACCCGCACCGTGACCAAGCCGTGGCACATGTATCCCGTCGGCGTCCTCTTCGGCTTCGGCTTCGACACCGTGACCGAGGTGGGGCTGCTCGTCGTCGCCGGTGGCGCCGCCGCCGCCAACCTGCCCTGGTATGCCGTCCTCACCCTTCCGGTGCTCTTCGCCGCGGGCATGTCGCTCCTCGACACCATCGACGGCGCCTTCATGAGTGTCGCCTACGGCTGGGCCTTCAGCCGGCCGGTGCGCAAGGTCTACTACAACGCCACCGTGACGGCGCTGTCGGTCGCGGTGGCCCTGGGCATCGGCGGCATCGAGCTCGTGTCGGTGCTGACCGAGCGACTCGACATCACGTCCGGCCCGCTCGCCTGGGTCGGTGGCATCGACCTCGGCGAGGTCGGCTTCTGGGTGGTCGGGCTCTTCGTCGTCGCGTGGGCGCTGGCACTCGCGATCTGGCGCCTCGGCCGCATCGAGGAGCGCTGGGGCACCCGGCTCGCCGACTGAGCGGACTGAGCCGACCGCGGCGACTGCTGTGGGTCAGCGGGACGGTTGCGGCTGCCGCGTGGCTTCCTCGATGGCGGCCCGGAAGTGCGGGATCGCGGCTTCGACGGACTCCGCGGTCGCCGTGAGGCAGATCCGGAACCAGCCCGGTGTCTCGAAGAGTGCCCCCGGCATGACGAGCACGCCGCGACGCTCCAGTGACGCGACGAACGCCTCGTCGTCGGCGACGGGGGAGCGCGGCCACAGGTAGAAGGTGCCCTCGGGGGAGGCGACGTCGTACCCCATCTCCCGCAGCGCGCCGATGAGCCGGTCCCGCTTGGCCTGGAGGACCCCGACGTCGATGGAGAGTCGCTCGAGGTCGGGGACGGCATATTGCATCACCGCGTTGGGGAAGAGCCAGCCGCCGGCGACCTGCAGGCTGTCGACGGCGTCCATCAGCTCGACGAACTCGGGCAGGCCGGACGGGACCGCGAGGTAGCCGATGCGCTGGCCCGGGGCCAGGAGCGTCTTGCCGTAGCTGTAGCAGAGCAGGGTGTGCCGGTAGAACTGCGAGGGGCTGTGGAAGGTGGCGCCGTCGAAGACGATCCGGTTGTAGGGCTCGTCCGAGACGATCCAGATGCGCCGCCCGTGGCGGGCCGAGGCGTCCTCGAGGATCCTGGCGAGGGCCGTGAGCTGGGCGGGCGGGTAGATGCGGCCCGAGGGGTTGTTCGGGGTGTTGACCACGACGATGCGCGTGCGCGGGGTGATGGCCGCGGCGATCGCGTCGAGGTCGAGGTCGAACCCTGGCTGCAGCGCCTGCACCTTGACCGGCACCAGCCCGGCCTCGACCGCCAGGACTTCGTACAGGAACCACGGCGGCAACGAGTAGACGACCTCGTCGCCCGGGTCGGCCACCGCCTTCATCGCCACCGTGAGGGCACCGAACCCACCCGTCGTCATGCGCAGGTGGTCGGCCCTCCAGCCGAGCGGGACCACGCGTTCGAGCGAGGCGGCGGCTGCAGCCTGGGCCGCCGGCTCGCTCTGCTTGTAGGCGAACCAGGACTCGTCCTCGGGCACGGCCGCCTCACGCAGGGCATCCACGTAGGCCGGCATCTGCAGCTCGTGCGGGTCACCGAAGGTGAAGTCGAGGACCCCCTGGTCGCGGCGCCCAGCTTCCTCCGCGGCCCGGCGGCGCAGGAACCCGACGAGCAGGCGGAACGGGACGGTCGCCTGGATCTGCCGGCTCCGGCGTGACACGGCGCCGGACCCGTCGGCCACGCCCGTTCTGGTCCTGGGGTCCTGCTGCACGGCGGCACCTCGTTCCGACGGTGTCTGCCCCCCGGCGCACCGGCCACGCTAGACCGCCGAGGGTGTCCGCAGGACGGCTTTGCGAGGCTTAGGGTTGCGGTGTGTACGAAGGCGCGGTGCAGGACCTCATCGACGAGCTCGGACGACTCCCCGGGGTCGGGCCCAAGAGCGCACAGCGGATCGCCTTCCACCTGCTGCAGGCCGACTCCGACGACGTCACGCGCCTCGTCACGGCGCTGACCGAGGTGAAGGCTCGGGTGCGCTTCTGCGAGGAGTGCGGCAACGTCGCCGAGGCCGACAGGTGCCGCATCTGCGCCGACCCGCGCCGCGACCACACCGCCATCTGCGTCGTCGAGGAGCCCAAGGACGTCGTCGCCATCGAGCGCACGCGCGAGTTCCGCGGCACCTACCACGTGCTGGGCGGCGCGATCAGCCCGATCGACGGCATCGGCCCGGACGACCTGCGGGTCCGTGAGCTGATGACCCGGCTGGCCTCCGGCGAGGTGCAGGAGGTCATCATCGCGACCGACCCCAACCTCGAGGGCGAGGCGACGGCCACCTACCTGAGCCGCCTGCTGCGCGACGTGGGGCTGACCGTCACGCGCCTGGCCTCCGGCCTTCCGGTCGGCGGCGACCTCGAGTACGCCGACGAGGTGACGCTCGGGCGCGCCTTCGAGGGCCGCCGCCGCGTCGACGCCTGACGGCAGAAGGGCCGGGTCGACGCCCGCGCGCCCACCCGGCAGACTGGACGGACCGCGTGACCCCGCCCGGCGGCATACGCCCTCGGGACCCTCGGCAGGAAGACCCCTCATGTCCAGCGCAGCGAACGACGTCGACGACCTCGGCGGTCTCGCCGACCTCACGGCCGCGGAGGCCAGCGCCTTCCTCACCTCTGTGACCGAGGTGGCCTCGGGCACCGCCCCCGAGACGGCCCTGCCCCTGCTGACGCTGGCGCTCTCGCAGGTCCTCGTCGCCGGTGCCCGGCTCGGCGCGGTCCAGGACGTCGTACCGGAGGAGCGCTTCGAGCCCGACGCGACCGACGATGACGCCGACCCGCTGCGCACGGGCCTGGCCAACCTCTTCACCGGGATCGACGAGTACGTCTACGTCATCGACCCGATCACCTCGTCGGAGCGCGCCGACGGCTCGGTCACCAACGACCTCGTCGACATCGCGGTCGCCCTGAGCCACGGACTCAAGCACTACGCGGCGGGCCGCAAGCTCGAGGCGTTGTGGTGGTGGCAGTTCAGCTACCTGTCCGAGTGGGGCGACCGCGCCCTGATGGCGATGCGGGCGCTGCACTCGATCCTGTCGCACCTGCGCCTCGACGCCGACGCGGAGACCGTCGGCGAGGCGGAGTTCAACGCGCTGCACCCCTGATCGGCGCAGGCACCACCGAGGACGTATGCCGTCCCGGTCGTCGGGCGCGCGTCTCACCATCGCGACGCCCGGATGGACGCCGAGCGCCCGACCCTAGACTCGGCAGCATCGCAGACCGCGTAGATCGGGAAGACCACCGAGGAGATCGGGAGCCAGTGTGAGCATCGTCGTCCAGAAGTACGGCGGCTCGTCCGTGTCCGACGCCGAGGCCATCAGGCGGGTGGCGCGACGCATCGTCGAGACGCAGCGCGCCGGGCACTCCGTGTGCGTCGTGGTCTCGGCGATGGGTGACACGACCGACGAGCTGCTGGACCTCGCCGAGCAGGTGACGGCCACGCCGCCGGCCCGCGAGCTCGACATGCTGCTCACCTCGGGCGAGCGGATCTCGATGGCCCTGGTCGCGATGGCCATCGCGCAGCTGGGGGCGGAGGCGCGCTCGTTCACCGGCAGCCAGGCCGGCGTCATCACCGACGACGCGCACGGCGCGGCCCGCATCATCGACGTGACGCCGGGCCGCATCCAGAGGGCGCTCGATGCCGGCCACATCGCGATCGTCGCCGGCTTCCAGGGCGTCAGCCAGACGACGAAGGACATCACGACCCTCGGTCGCGGCGGCTCCGACACGACGGCCGTCGCCCTCGCCGCGGCCCTCGAGGCCGACGTCTGCGAGATCTACACCGACGTCGACGGCGTCTTCACCGCCGACCCCCGCATCCTCCCGAACGCGCGCAAGCTCGACGTCCTCTCGATGGAGGAGATGCTCGACCTCGCCGCCAACGGCAGCAAGATCCTCCACCTGCGCTGCGTCGAGTACGCCCGCCGCTACGGCATCCCCATCCACGTGCGCTCGTCCTGGTCGCAGAAGCCCGGCACGTGGATCAAGGACAACCCCTACGAAGGAGAAGGCGCTGTGGAAGCTCCGATCATCAGCGGCATCGCGCACGACCGCAGCGAGGCCAAGATCACGATCGTCGGTGTCCCCGACCGCGTCGGCATCGCCGCCAAGATCTTCGGCGCCATCGCCGAGTCCGGGATCAACATCGACATGATCGTGCAGAACGTGTCGGCCGCCGAGACCGCGAAGACCGACATCTCCTTCACCCTGCCGCAGGCTGACGGGGCGCGTGGCATCCAGGTGCTGCAGTCGATCAAGCACGAGGTCGAGTACGCCGACCTGCGCCTCGACGACAAGATCGGCAAGATCGCGCTCGTCGGTGCCGGTATGAAGAGCCACCCGGGTGTCTCGGCCCGGTTCTTCGGCGCGCTCGCCGAGGCCGGGATCAACATCGAGATGATCTCGACCTCCGAGATCCGCGTCTCGGCGGTGACGCGTGCCGAGCAGCTCGACGACGCGGTCCGTGCGGTGCACACCGCCTTCGGGCTCGACTCGGCCGACGAGGCGATCGTCTACGGCGGCACCGGCCGCTGACCGCCTCCGGGCCAGCTGCCGAGGTCGAGGCCAGCCGCACATCGCTTTTGGTGTGCGGCTGGCCTCTCGCTGAGTTCGTGCCGAGATCGTCAAGTCACGGGTTGGCTCCGCGGGGGCGCGGGTATGGTCGAGCTATAGCCACATCCACCCACTCGGGGCGAGAGGCGACGAGAGACGTGACCCCTCACGAATCACATCTGCAGAGCGACGGATCGGTGTTCCCGCCCGTCACGCCGGACCCACCGACGCCCCCGGGGCTGCCGGAGATCGACGTGCCCGACATCGTCCCGGTCCGGGCCCCCGACGGGCCCGACCGCGCGGCCGACACGCGAGACACCGAGGGCACGCCCGGCCCGACGGCCGAGGCGGGCGAGAGCACGCCGGAGACCGACGCTCCGGACTGAGGCGTCGGGGCGGACCCCCGACTGACGCCTGATTGACGGCCGGACCAGCGCCCGAGCGCGCGCTGCCCTTTGCGGCGCCAGAGGAACGGGCATGTTCGGGTGTTCACACCAAAGGGGTATCTCCCGGGTGTGAGACTGCGCCGGAGCATCATCGACAAGCCGGGTATCCGTCGGGTGCGCCGGGGGCGCGGCTTCGCCTACCTCGACAAGGACGGCCGCTCCCTCGATCCCGACGCCCGCGCGCGCGTCACCTCCCTCGTCATCCCGCCCGCCTGGAAGGACGTCTGGATCAGCCCCTATCCCAACGGGCACATCCAGGCGGTCGGCACCGACGACGCGGGCCGGCGCCAGTACCTCTACCACGACCAGTGGCACGAGGCCCGCGCCCGCGAGAAGCACGACCGGGTGCTCGACCTCGCCAAGCAGCTGCCGGCGGCGCGCAAGCAGATCGCGGCCGACCTGCGCACCAGCGGGCTGACGAAGAAGCGCGTGACCGCCGCCGGGTTGCGGATGCTCGACGCCGGCCTCTTCCGCAGCGGCGGGGAGGAGTACGAGGCCGAGAACGGCTCCCACGGCGTGGCCACGCTGCTCCGCTCACACGTGAAGGTCAGCGGCGAGGAGCTGACGTTCGAGTTCCCCGCGAAGTCCGGAGTCACCCGCGAGGCCCTGATGAACGACCAGCTGCTCGCGCGAATCGTGCTGTCGCTCAAGCGAAGCGGCTACCCGGGGGAGCGGCTGCTCGCCTACCGCGACACCGCCGGCTGGCACGAGCTGCGGTCGAGCGACCTCAACGTCGCCTTCAAGCAGCTCGTCGGCGAGCAGTACACCGTCAAGGACCTGCGCACCTGGGCCGCGACCGTCACGGCGGCGGTCGCCCTGGCGCGCACCGGTCCCGTCGCGACCGAGCGTGAGATCAAGCGGGCCGAGAAGGACGCCATGAAGGTCGTGTCCGAGCACCTGGGCAACACGCCGGCCGTGGCCCGCAGCTCCTACGTCGACCCGCGCGTCCTCGACGAGTTCGCGGTGGGCCGCACCATCGCCCGCAACGTCTCGCGGCTCACCAAGGCCGACCGGGCTCGGCTCGAGCTCGGCGACATCGTGCAGATCCGCGACCGCGACGCTCTCGAGCGCGCGGTCATGCGCCTCGTCAAGGGCGCTGCCTGAGCGTCATCGAGATGGCGTATGCCGTGGGCTCCCTTCTGGTGGAAAGGAGCCCGCCGCATACGGCGAGATCTCTGGCGGCGCCGTGACCGCTGGCGGCGCTCAGAGGTCGACGACCTCGTTGTCGCCCTCCATGCGCTGGCCGGTCACCTTCGCCTTGACGAAGTTGGCGATCTGGGTCACCTTGGCGCCCGGCGAGTCCCAGTACTCCGCGGAGTCGGCGCTGACGTGGATGAGGATGTTGTTCGGGTTGTCAGGGCCGCCCTCGAGCCAGGCGCCGGTGAAGGAGTTCCACAGCTCGGCGAGCTTTGCCGGGTCGTCGACGATCGTCGCCGTGCCGGAGAGCGACACCCACGAGCTGCTGGAGCTGTAGGCGACGTTGACCCTGGCGGGGGACTGGGCGGCGATGTCGCGCGCCTTGTGGCTGTCGCGCTCGGCGATGAAGAGCACGTCGCCGTCGAACTCGACCTCCTGGGTCGCCATCGGGTGGCTGACCAGGGCGCCGCGGGAGTCGGCGTGGGTCAGCATCGCGATGCGGATGTCCTTGATCAGGTCGGCGACCTTCTTCGCGCCGTCGTCGTGCTCGCTCATCGCGTTCTCCTCGTCGTTCGGGTGGGTGGGCCGTACTCCAGGACCTACCCGATGCGCTCGGAGGGTGCTCAGGCGCTGCTGGGGCGTGTCGAGGGTTGCGGCACCCGGTCGGGGTCGCCCGACTCGTCCCGGCCGCCGGCCCTCTCGCTGTCGTCGGCCGCACCGGCCGCACCGGCAGGGCCGTCGTGCTCGACGTCCTCGGCTCTGGTGTGCGGCATGAGCAGGCCCGCCGCGATGCTGACGAGCGCTGCCACGACGACAGCCAGGAAGACGGCCGACGACCCGGCGCGCACGGCGTCGCGAGAGGCGTCGCCACCGCGCGAGGCGATGACGGCGTTGGCGATGGCGCCGAAGATCGCGACGCCCACGGCGCTGCCGACCGACCGCATGAACATGTTGGTGCCGGTCACGACGGCCCGCTCGTTCCACGGGACGGAGGCCTGCGCGGCGATGAGCGTCGGGGTGGCGACGAGGCCGAGGCCGAGCCCCACGACCATGCATGAGCCGGCCGTGGCCCAGACGTTCGGGGTCGAGGAGGTGAGCCACAGCGACACGGCCCCGGCCGAGGCCACGACGAGTCCGATGAGGGCCGTCGGGCGGAACCCGACGCGCATGTAGAGCCGGCCGGACTGCGAGGCCGAGATCGGCCAGCCGATGGTGAGGGCGGCGACCGCGAGGCCGGCGACGATGGGCGTCGCGCCGGTCGAGCGCTCGAGGAACGTGGGGACGTAGGACGTCAGTCCGACGAGCACGGTCCCGACGCCGATGCTGATGAGGCACGTCGCGACGATGAGGCGCCGGGTCAGCACCTCGACCGGCAGCACCGGCTCGGCGGCCCGGCGCTCGACGACGCCGAAGACGGCGAGCAGCACGGCGCCGACCGCGAAGGAGCCGATGCTCTGCCACGAGCTCCAGGCCCACGCCTGGCCGCCCTCGAGCACGGCGAGGATGAGCAGGGTGAGGGCCACGGTGAGCAGGGCCGCCCCGGCGTAGTCGATGCGGTGGCGGCGACGCTCGACCGACTCGTCGTAGCTGCGCCACAGCATCCACGCGGCGAGCAGGCAGAACGGGATGTTGACGAAGAAGATCCAGCGCCACGACGCGAACTGCGAGAAGACCCCGCCGAGCGTCGGCCCGACCACCGACGAGACCGCCCAGACGCTGGCGATGTAGCCCTGGGTCTTGGCCCGCTCGGCCACGGTGTAGATGTCGGCCGCGATCGTCGTGGTCATCGGCAGCACCGCGCCGGCCCCGAGGCCCTGCAGCGCACGCATGACGATGAGCGAGCCCATGCTCCAGGCGAACCCGCACAGGATGCTCCCGAGCAGGAACAGGGCGATACCGACGAGGATGACCGGCTTGCGGCCCAGGGTGTCGGCGAGCTTCGCGTAGACGGGGACCGAGACGGCCTGCGCCAGCAGGTAGACGGAGAAGAGCCACGGGAACTGCGACAGGCCGCCGAGGTCGGCGACGATCGAGGGCACGGCCGTGGCCAGGATGGTCGAGTCGAGCGCGATGAGCGACGTCGACAGCATCAGCGCGATGAGGATCGGCCCCCGCTCCGAGCGGAGTCCCAGGCTGGACGAGGTGGACACGATCCTCCTGCGGTTCGCGGCGCCGGGTCACGGCGCCGGGGTTCTGGGCTGCTCGGATTGCGGTCCGGCGACAACGAGTGACAACGCCGGTTCGCGCGGTTCATTCCCGCGAGTGCTCGCGATGTCCGCCATTCGAGCCGCGGGTTCCACCGGACTTCCCTCGCGCACGGGGGATAACGGGGACACTGGTGGCACGAGCCGGCCCGACGGCATACGGACGGCGCGTCGTGCGAAGGAGCGCCATGGCGCGAACCCTCGGCGTCGAGGAGGAGATGCTCCTCGTCGACCTGCGCAGCGGACGCCCGCGGTCCGTCTCGGGCCAGTTGCTCGTGCGCGCGGCGAGCCAGTCGACCCCTGTCGCCGGCGTCGGCGTCCACGGCGCCGTCGAGGGGGAGTTCCAGCAGCAGCAGATCGAGACACACACGGCGCCGGTGGCCGACCTCGAGGGCCTGCGTTGCGAGATCAGCCGCTGGCGCAGCGAGGCCGCTGCGGCAGCCCGCGACACCGGCTGCAGCGTCGCGCCCCTCGCGACCTCCCCGCTGCCCGTGCGGCCGATCGCCGCACAGTCGCCGCGGTACGCGTGGATGGTCGACCGCTACCAGCTGACCGCGCGCGAGCACCTCACGTGCGGCTGCCACGTCCACGTCTCCGTCGAGAGCGACGAGGAGGGCGTCGGGGTGCTCGACCGCATCCGCGTGTGGCTGCCGGCGCTGCTGGCGCTCAGCGCCAACTCGCCCTTCTGGAACGGGGCGGACTCCGGGTTCGCCAGCTACCGGTCGCAGGCGCTGGCCAGGTGGCCGTCGTGGGGCCCGGCGGACCACTTCGGTTCGGCGGAGGCGTACCACCGGCTGGTCCGCGAGATGGTGCTCTCGTCGGTGATCCTCGACGAGGGGATGGTCTACTTCGACGCGCGGCTCGCCCAGCACTACCCGACGGTCGAGATCCGCTCCGCCGACGTGTGCTTCACCGTCGAGGAGGCCGTCGTCGTGGCGGCCCTGTGCCGGGGCCTCGTCGAGACCGCCGCCGAGGAGTGGGCCTTCGGCAAGGAGGCGCCCGCAGTGCCGACCCAGCTGCTGCGGCTGGCCGCCTGGCAGTCGGGACGCGAGGGGCTGGGCGGACGGCTCATCGACTGGCGCTCCGGGCTGCCCAAGCCGTGCTGGTGGGTGCTGGGCTCGCTCCTGGACCACGTGGGTCCGGCCCTGCAGGCCGCAGGCGACCTCGAGGTCGTCCAGGAGGGTCTCGCCCGGGTCCAGGAGGAGGGCAACGGGGCGATGCGCCAGCGTGCGACGCTCGCGCGCACCGGCCGCCTCGTCGAGGTGGTCGCGGAGTCCGTGCGCCAGAGCCCGATCCGGGTCGAGGCATAGCCGGCCGTCGAAACGCGTGGTACTCGTTCGGCCCGACTGCTGCTGTCGGCGGGCGGGAACACCGCTCTACCCGGAGGTGCTACCCATCGACCTCGCGCGGTCCCGGGGCTCGGCAAGACGCGATCTCCTGGACCGGAGCGCCCACCATGAGATGAGCGCTGCGACTACGGCGACGGCGAAGCCCGCAATCCCACGGAGGATGAGGCTTGTGCCGGTGGGCGCATCCACTCGAATGACACGCTGAAGGATGTTCTGGACGGGTACGGGCCCGTACTGAATGGAGCCGATGCTGTCCATGCGGTTGTCGCCGAGCACGAACACCGTGTCCCGTGGAACCGTCATCGCCGTGAGCGGGGGCGTCTGCATTCCCGACTCCAGATAGGGCTCGGGCGCCTGTGCACCGTCGACCACGAGATGCCCGTCCTGCACCTCGACCGTCTGCCCGGCGCCAGCAACCACACGGATGACCGCGACGACGGACGGGACGTTCGGCTGCGCTGGCGACTGCAGCAGCACGATGTCCCCACTCTTGACCTCGGCGCCGGCAACGGGCCGGGCCCATACATGGGCACCCCGATCGATGGTCGGCGCCATCGAGGAGCCCGGCACGGTGTACGCAGAGTAGAACAGCAGATCGAAGACCGCGAGGCCGGCGAAGACCAACGCCCCGACGGCCACAACCAAGGCCGCGCCACCAGTCAAAACGCCGACCGGCGCCCATCCGTGCCACTTCTGCCTCCATGTCCGTGGGGTTGCTACCCGGCACTGGGCAATGTAGGGGATGGGCCGCCCGACTGTGCGCTCGCCTTGCCGTCGCTGCGGGCGCGCGGCCTCGTCGGTCACAGCGGGACGGGCGATGCGGAGCGGTCGTCACTCAGCGTGTCACTCAGCAACGGCAAAGGCCCTCTGCCTGTGATTGGCAGAGGGCCTTTGACCTGCAGGAACACTGGTCGGGGTGACAGGATTTGAACCTGCGACCTCTTCGTCCCGAACGAAGCGCGCTACCAAGCTGCGCCACACCCCGGTGCTGCATCTGCCCCGGATCGGTCGACCGGGTCGACCGGAGGCAGCAAGCAGAGATGCTAGCGCAGCCTCCCGTGCATCTCCGAATCGGGTCGTTGCGCCCGGGGACGGCTCAGGCCCGGGAGCGGGGGACGAGCGTCAGGAGGGTGGCCTCGGGACGGCAGGCGAGGCGTACCGGAGCGGTGGGGGCCGTGCCCAGTCCCGCGGACACCTCGAGCCAGGCGGCACCCTCCGGCGCCTGCGAGGACGGCGTCGAGCCGGCTCCCGGCCACCAGCGGGACAGGCCCTTGACGCGGCTGGTGTCGAGGTCGCAGTTGGTCACCAGTGCGCCGTAGCCGGGCACGCACACCTGCCCGCCGTGGGTGTGACCGGCGATGATCAGCTCGGCGCCGTCGGCGGCATACGCGTCGAGCACCCGCTGGTAGGGAGCGTGCGTGATGCCGAGGGTCACGTCGGCGTCGGACGAGGCGGGACCGCGTACGAGGTCGAGGCGGTCATAGTTCAGGTGCGGGTCGTCCACCCCGACGAGCTCGATCCGCAGGCCCCGCACGGAGAGGCAGTGGCGGCGGTTCGTCAGGTCGGCCCAGCCCTGCGAGCGCAGGCCCCGCACGAGGTCCGCAGTGGGCAGGCGCGGCGTCGTCCCCACCCCTCGGGCGTGGTGCCGCGTCAGGTAGCGCAGGGGGTTCTTCAGCGTCGGCGCGAAGTAGTCGTTGGACCCGAGCACGAAGGCGCCCGGGATCCCGAGCAGCAGCTCGTACGCGTCGAGCAGGGCCGGGACCGCGTCGTCGGCCGCGATGTTGTCGCCGGTCGTGATGACGAGGTCCGGGTCGAGCGAGGCGAGGCTGTGCACCCACGCGCGCTTGGCGCGCTGGCGGGGCAGCAGGTGCAGGTCGGACAGGTGCAGCACCCGCAGCGGCGCCGCGCCGTCGGGGAGCACCGGCACGTCGTAGCGGCGCAGCACGAAGGCGTTGCGCTCGACGAGCGAGGCCCAGCCCAGCACGCCGGTTCCGGCGATCCCGAGGCCCAGGGCAGTCTTGGTCACGGCACGCATGGGGCCCATACTCGCACCCCTCCTCGCGAATCCCCCCGCGTCGCCGGACCACAAACCGGGCGGGGGCCACGTGCCCGACCTGCCAGACTGGCTCCATGAGCACCCTCAAGGAGCAGCTGCAGTCCGACCTGACCTCCGCCATGCGCGAGCGTGACTCGGTGCGGGCCGGATCGCTGCGGATGGCATTGACCGCCGTCACCAACGAGGAGGTCGCGGGCAAGGAGCACCGCGAGCTCACCGACGACGACGTCCTCAAGGTCCTCACCAAGGAGGCGAAGAAGCGCCGCGAGGCGGCGGAGGCCTACACCGGCGCGGGACGCGCGGAGCTGGCCGCCAAGGAGGAGGCGGAGCTCGCCGTTCTGGAGACCTACCTGCCCCAGCAGCTCGGCGACGACGAGCTCGAGGGGATCGTCCGCGAGGCGGTCACCGCCTCCGGAGCCACCGGTATGCCGCAGATGGGCCTGGCGATGAAGGCCGCGAACGCTGCGGTGGCCGGGCGCGCCGAGGGTGGCCGGGTGGCGGCCGTCGTGCGCCGGGTCCTCGCCGGCTGAGCGGCTCCCGGCCGCCGCAGGCGCCGAGCCGCTACGGGAACGACGAAGGCCCGACGCGCGCGTCGGGCCTTCGTCGTCGTCAGTGCTCGGTCACGGCTTCGGGGGCTTGCCGGGCTTGGTCTTGCCGGGCTTGGGCTTGCCGCCCCCTCCGCCGCCACCTCCGCCGCCGCCACCGGCTCCGCCGCCCGGGTTGACGACCGTGGGCTGCGGCTGCGGCTGCGGCTGGGGCTGGGGCTGGGCCTGTCGCGAGGCGCCGCGCGAGGTGTAGATGGTGATGAACGTCCCGCTGGGAGCCTGGCCGTAGGGCGAGGTGCCGGCGACGAGACCGCTGGGGACCGACGAGCTCATCGTGCCGCCCACGCCGGCGGAGTAGCCCGCGGCCTGCAGCGTCGCGATCGCCTGCCCGACCGTCATGCCCGTGACTCCCGGGATGGAGTTGCCGGAGCCCGAGTCGGGGCTCGAGCCCTTCGTGAACTTGTCCGAGGGCTCGGGGAACGTCACCTCGGGCAGGCCCGTCGAGGCGCGGTTCATGATGGCCTTCCAGATCGGTGCGGCGATCGCCGCGCCGTGCATCACGGGGTAGAACTGGCCGCCGACCGAGACGTTCTTCATGACGCGGGTGATGGGGTCGTAGGGCGTGCCGACCCAGACCGCCGTGACGAGCTGCGGGGTGTAGCCGACGAACCACGACTCGTTGTTGTTGTTCGCCGTGCCGGTCTTGCCGGCGGACTGGCGCTTGCCGTCATCTAGCTGGTTCCGGATGCCGGAGCCGTGGGTCATGTTGTACTCGAGGAACTTGTCGGTGGCGTGGACGACGTCCGGGTCCACGACCTGCGCGCACGGGCTGGCCGGCAGGGCGATGTTCTTGCTGCCCTGCGTGATCTTCGTGATCGCCACCATGGGGCACTTCTTGCCGCTGGCGGCCAGGACACCGTAGGCGTGGGCGACGCCCTGCGGGGAGACGTCCGAGGCACCGAGGATGTACTGCGGGGCGTACGCGCCGACCGGGTCGCCGTCGGACTGGTGCAGGCCGAGGCGCAGCATCGTGTCGCGCACCTTGCAGCCCCCGAGCTTCTGGGCCAGCGCGACGAACGCGGTGTTGGTGGACAGGGCGGTCGCCTTCATCAGGCTGATGCTGCCGCCACCGAAGAACGTGTCGTTGTCGACCTGCCACGTGCCGCCCGGACCGCAGCCGCCCGGGAAGTCCTTCGGCCCGTACGCGGCCATGTGGCCGTCGCCGGCTGCCTTGGCGTTGACGCTGGCGTCGAGCTTCATCCCGGACTCCATGGCGGTCACGAGTGCAAACGCCTTGGCCGTCGAGCCGAACTGGAAACCGCCAGAGCCGCCGTACTTCTTGTCGAGGGCCCAGTTGATGCTGGTCTCGCCGCCGGCATCCTTGGTGACGGAGTACTTGGTGTTCTGGGCGAAGGCCTTGACCTGGCCGGTGTTGGGGTCGGCGACGTAGGCGGCGGCGCCGATGCGGGCCTTGTTGCCGATCGGCACCTTCAAGTCGACCTCCTCCTGCGCGAACTGCTGCAGCTTGGGGTCGAGCGTGGTCGTGATGGTGACGCCGCCGCGGTAGAGCAGGCGCTTGCGCTCCTCGAGCGTCTTACCGAGCTGCGGCATGGCGAGGGCGTAGTTGACGATGAAGTCGCACCAGTAGGGGTAGGGCGAGGCGAGGCAGGTGCTCTTGGGCTGCTGGACGCGCATGTCCTGCTTGAGGGTGCGCTTCTTGGCGGCCTTCCACTGCTTGTCGGTGATCCGGCCCAGCTCGTGCATGCGGTCGAGGACGACGTCGCGCCGGGCGATCGCCCGCTTGGGGAAGTTCACCGGGTCGGTGGTGCCGGGGTTCTGCGTGAGGCCGGCGAGGAGCGCAGCCTGCGACAGGCTCAGCTGTGAGGCGTGGATGCTGAAGTAGTGCATCGACGCGGCCTCGACGCCGTAGGCGCGGTCGCCGTAGTAGACGAGGTTGAGGTAGCCCTGCAGGATCTGGTCCTTGGTGAGCTTCTTCTCCAGCGTGATCGCGTACTTGAGCTCCTTGAGCTTGCGCATGTAGTCCTTCTTGACGGCCGCGGCCGCCGCCTCCGTGTTGCCGGAGTTGAGCGCGGAGTACTGGAGCGAGATCTTCACGTACTGCTGGGTGAGCGAGGAGGCGCCGGACGTGGTGGCGCCGCTGCGCAGGTTGGAGATCGCCGCGCGCATCACACCCTGCAGGTCCACGCCGCCGTGCTCGTAGAAGCGGTGGTCCTCGATCGCGATCTGGGCCTCGCGCATGATGGGCGCGATCTTGTTCAGCGGCACGATCGTGCGGTTCTGCTCCTGCGGCGTCGCGATGACGGTGCCGTCGGCCGCGAGGATGCGCGAGGTCTGCGCGAGCGGGTCGGTGGTGAACTCGCTGGGCAGCTCGTTGAACACGTCGACACCGCTGCGGGCGAGCGCTCCGGTGGCGCCCACCGCGGGCATGACCAGGCCGGCGGCGAGCAGTCCGAGCACCAGCGCGGACGCGAGGAACGCGCCGAGCAGGCTGATGACGCCACCGATCGAGGTTGTGCGTGAAGACATGGGCCCAAGGGTAACCGCACAGGGTATGGCCACCGGTTCCCCGCGCGCAGCGGGTTCGCTGAACTGCGCGCCCCTGCCTGCCCGGGTTCGACTGCGCCGGGCCCGAGAGCGGGTGACCACCTCCGGCGTGACGGAGTGACTAGTCACCCTCCCAACTAAATGGTCCATAGAGGCTATGTCCGACCGCGGGTCCCCGCTCCTAATGTCTCCTTTGGGCCTTGGGGGGCCCACATGGCCAGGACCGGTGGGACGGTCCGACGGTCAGCTCGGATGTCATGGGAGGCGCCGGGCGGGGAGGGGTAGTGCAATGAGTGCAGTCGTCATGGTGGATCCGTGGGTGGACGAGTGGGCCAGCCAGGCCAAGTGCTCCGGTCAGGATCCTGATGCGCTGTTCGTACGGGGCAAGGCCCAGCACGACGCGAAGGCCGTCTGCAAGACGTGTCCGGTCCTCGCGCAGTGCCTGGCCGAGGCTCTCGACAACAGGACCGAGTTCGGCGTCTGGGGAGGGATGACCGAGCGCGAGCGCCGGGCCCTGCTGCGCAAGCGGCCCGACATCACGTCCTGGAAGTCCGCCCTCAAGGCGGGCATGGCCGCACAGGCCAGGTAGTACCGGGCGGCAGCTACCGGTCGAGCAGACTGCCGGTCGCCGCCCGCCACAGCTTCGCAGCATCGCGGGGTCGTGACCACGTCAGGGTGAGTCACGACCCCGCGAGAGCGTTCCCGATCTCCCGCAGGCCCTCGAGGTCGTGCACGTCGCGCCCGAGCGCGGGCACCTGCACCACGGGTATGCCGGGGTGTGACCGTGAGAAGCGGTCGGCGAGCTCGCGCTGTCGCTCGCTCGTGGTCACGAGCGCGGCGTGCAGGCGCATCAGCCCCGCGGCGTTGTCGGCCGACCTGGGGCCGCCGCTCTCCTCGAGGTGCTCGGCGGCCGCGAGCGCCCTTGACGACGTGACGCCGGTCGCCGAGACGCGACCCATCCGGTTGACGACGAGGCCGGCGAGGGGCATGCCGTCGGCCTCGAGGCGGTCGACGAAGTAGGACGCCTCGCGCAGCGCGTCGCGCTCGGGTGCCGCGACGACGAGAAAGGCCGTGCCGCGCTCGGAGAGCAGGCGGTAGGTCTCGTCGGCGCGCTCGCGGAAGCCGCCGAACATCGTGTCCAGGGCGTTGACGAACGTCTGCACGTCAGTGAGCATCTGGCCGCCGAGGATCTTCGTCATCGTGGACGTCATGAGCTGTATGCCGCCGGCGAAGACCTTCAGGCCTGCCCGGCCACCCGCCTTGGCCGGGGCCGTGAGCAGGCGGATGAAGCGACCGTCGAGGAAGCTGCCGAGCCGGTTGGGCGCGTCGAGGAAGTCGAGCGCCGAGCGCGACGGCGGAGTGTCGACGACGATGAGGTCCCACGGCGCGGTGGGGGTGCCGGCGCTCGCCTTGAGCTGTCCGAGCTTCTCCATCGCCATGTACTCCTGCGTACCGGCGAAGGAGCTGCTGACCGCCTGGTAGAACGGGTTGACGAGGATCTGCTCGGCTTTGTCGGGGTCGGAGTGCGCGAGCACGACCTCGTCGAAGGTCCGCTTCATGTCCAGCATCATCGCGTGCAGGCTGCCGCCGGCACTGGTGTCGATCCCGGCGACGGGGCGCGGCGTGTTGTCGAGCTCCGTGAGGCCGAGCGACTGCGCGAGCCGGCGAGCCGGGTCGATGGTGAGCACGACGACCCGGCGCCCGGACTCGGCCGCGCGCAGGCCCAGGGCGGCGGCCGTCGTGGTCTTGCCGACCCCGCCGGAGCCGCAGCAGACGACGATAGAGGTGGCGGGGTCGTCGATCAGGTCGTCGACGTCGAGCAGGGGCGGCGTCGGTGAGATGGGTGTCGGGCTCATGCCTGGACCGCCACCTCGACCGGAGGGACCGAGGGCGGGACCGGGGAGGGGACGAAGAGCGGCAGGAGGAGACCGGCGAGCTCTCGCACGGAGCCCGCGTCGACGCCACCGGCCAGGGCGGGCAGCTGCACGATCGGCAGCCCGGTCGCCTCGAGGAGGACGAGCTGCTCGCGCTCGAGGTCGATGCGCTGGGCGTGGTCGCGCGCCTCGTCGAGGAGGCCGTCGACGAGCTCGGGCGTCACGCGCACGCCCGCGTCGGCGAGCTGGGTGCGGAGGGAGGCCTTGTGCAGCCGGCCGGCCCGCGCCTGCTCGAGGGCGAGGTCGTCGAGCAGCGGCTCGCGGACCATGTTGACGAGGATCGCTCCGGGGCGCAGGGACTTGGCGCGCAGCTCGTCGATGGCGTCGAGCGTCTCCTGCACCGGCATCTCCTCCAGGAGCGTCACCAGGTGCACGACGGTCTGGTCGGACTCGAGCAGCCGGGTGATGGAGCCGGCCTGGGAGGCGATGGGGCCGACCCGCGCCAGGTCGGCGACCTCCGAGTTGACCGAGAGGAACCGGCCGATGCGCCCGGTCGGCGGTGCGTCGAGGACGATGCCGTCGTAGACGGGGGCGGCATCGCCCTTGTGCCGGCCGTCGCGGCGGCGGCGGTTGGCCTCGTAGATCTTGCCGATGAGCAGCACGTCGCGCACGCCCGGCGCGATGGTCGTGGCAAAGTCGATGGCGCCGAACTTCTCGAGCAGCTTGCCGGCGCGGCCGAGCTTGTAGAACATCTGGAGGTACTCGAGCAGCGCGGCCTTGGCGTCGATCGAGAGGCCGACGATCTCGCCGCCGCCGGCGAGGCGCATGATCCGGGTCTCCTCGGTGCCCAGTGGCGGCACGTCGAAGGTCTGGCTGATGCCCTGGCGGCCCTCGACCTCGGCGATGAGCACGCGGGACGGCTCCGAGGCCAGGGCGAGGGCGATGGCGGAGGCGATCGTCGTCTTGCCGGTGCCACCCTTGCCCGTCACGACGTGCAGACGCGCTCGCGCCCAGGGTGCGGCGCTCGGGTCCGTCGTCACGAGTCCCACCATAGGCGGGGTGCCCTCGAAGGTCGCCTCGGCCCACGGCATACGACACTGTTGCGCGGGGCGAAACAGTGTCGTAGCGCGCGGGCGGGGTGTGCCGTGGGCGCCTACGTCAGTGTTGCGCCGGGCGAAACAGTGTCGTAGCGCGCGGGCGGGGTGTGCCGTGGGCGCCTACGTCAGTGTTGCGCCGGGCGAAACAGTGTCGTAGCGCGCGGGCGGGGTGTGCCGTCGGCGCCTACGTCAGTGTTGCGCTGGGCGAAACAGTGTCGTGGCGGTCAGTGACCCGACCGGAGGAGGGCGCGCACGGCGGCGAGCACGGTGTCGAACGCCGGGTGGTCCGGGTCGATGACGGCCATGTGGTCGGCGCCCGGCACGACCTGCACCGTCACGTCGCCACCCGCCTCCCGTGCCTCGAGGACGTATGCGTCGGCCACCTCGGGCGGCACCGTGTCGTCGTCGGCGCCGTTGACCAGGCGTACCGGCACCCTCGGCGGCAGCGACGACATCGGGTCCGCCGCGGTCCACGACGGGGTCCCCGGACCGGTGCCGACGAACTCTCGCGCCGCGTCCGACCCGAGGTGCAGCCGGTCGGAAGCGCCGAGGTCGACGACCCCGGCCAGCGACACGACCCCCGCGATGCCGCGCTCGGCCGCCCACGGCTGTCCCGCTGCCCACGTCACGAGGTGGCCGCCGGCGGAGTGTCCGACCAGAACGAGCGGCCTCGGCAGGTCGGGCTGCGAGGAGATGGAGGCGAGGACGTCGCGCACGTCGTCGAGGGTCCCGGGGACGCCGCCACCCGGCATACCTGCTCGGCGGTACTCGACGAGAGCCACGGGGAAGCCGGCGGCAGCGAAGGCGCCGGCCTCGGGCAGGGCGTGCTCGCGGTCGTAGCCCTTGCGCCAGAACCCGCCGTGGACGACGACCACGGTCCCCGCGGCTGTCGGTGCTCCGGCCGCCGGTGGCAGCACGTCGTAGACCTGGGCCGGGTCGCCGCCGTAGGAACGGGTCTCGGGGGTGCTCGTCATGCGCGTCATGGTGCCAGCCACGGCGGACTGTGCACGTCAGGTGGGACCCCTCGCGCTGAGTAGGGTGAGGCCATGACCCAGTGGGAATACCTCACCGCACCGCTCCTGATCCACAACACCAAGCAGATCCTCGACAACTTCGGGGCTGACGGCTGGGAGCTCGTCCAGATCGTCAACGGTCCCGACGGCACGAGCCTCGTCGCCTACTTCAAGCGCCCCAAGTCCTGAGGAGCCACCGCACCATGTCTGCTGTCGAAGACCGCCTGTCCGAGCTCGGCCTCACCGTCCCGGAGGTCGTGCCGCCCGTCGCCGCCTACGTCCCCGTCGTCCGCGAGGGCGACCTCGTCTTCACCTCGGGCCAGCTGCCGATGGTGGACGGCGCGCTCGCCGCGAAGGGCAAGGTGGGCGCCGAGGTCGACGCCGACGCCGCCACGTCGCTGGCCGAGACGTGCGCCCTCAACGCCATCGCCGCGATCAAGTCGGAGATCGGCGACCTCGACTCGGTGACCCGCGTCGTCAAGGTGGTCGGCTTCGTCGCCTCCGACCCGTCCTTCACCGGCCAGCCCGGCGTCATCAACGGTGCGAGCGAGCTCCTGGTGAAGGCCTTCGGCGACAAGGGGATCCACGCCCGCTCCGCCGTCGGCGTCGCCGCGCTCCCGCTGGACGCGCCGGTCGAGGTCGAGGTCATCGTCTCTGTCGCGAAGTGAGCTCCGCGACGTGAGCTCCATGGGTCGCCGGTTCCCGCTGACCACGACGCCCGGCATCTCCGACGCGGCGACGCGCTGGCTCGCCGGCGAGCGCTGGGACGAGGCCGCACCACGGCGCGCGAGCACCGTGATGCTGGTGCGTGACGGCGAAGGCGACGGCGGCCCGGAGGTCTTCATGCTCCGGCGCGTCTCCGGGATGGACTTCGCGCCGAGTGTGGTGGTCTTCCCCGGCGGTGGGGTCGACGAGCGTGACGGCGAGCTCGGCCTGCCCTGGGCCGGGCCGTCGCCGGCCGAGTGGGCCGAGCGGCTGGGCTGCTCGACAGCGGAGGCGCAGATGTTCGTCGCCGCCGCCATCCGCGAGGTCTTCGAGGAGTGCGGCGTGCTGCTGGCCGGCCCGTCGGCGAGCGGCCCGCTCGCGTCGGTCGACGGCCCCGAGTGGCCCGAGATCCGCCGCTCGCTCATCGAGAGGCGCGTCTCGCTCGCCGACGTCCTGCACGACAAGGGGCTCGTCCTGCGCTCCGACCTCGTCGTGGCCAAGGCGCACTGGCTGACCCCCGTCTTCGAGCCGCGCCGCTACGATACGTGGTTCTTCGCCGCGCTCATGCCTCCGCACCAGCTGGCCGACGGCGAGACCACCGAGGCCGACCACGCCGACTGGTTCGTCCCCTCCGAGCTGCTGAGGGCGTATGCCGCCGGGTCGGCCCTCATGCTCCCGCCGACGGTCGTGTGCGTGGAGCAGATCGCCGACGCGCGCTGCGCCGCAGACGTGGTCGTACACAGCGAGGCCCTCCCGCTCGTCATGCCGCAGGTGGTGTCGGGGCCGGAGGGTGCGGCGATCGAGGTCGTCGAGGTGCGTCGAGACGTGAGCGCAGGGGAGGTCAGGTGAAGGGCACCGCGGCCGACCCGAGCTGGCGCGGCGGCGTGACGAGCGAGCGCGCCGAGTGCGTGCTGTGCCCGAACCCGTCTCCGATGACGCTCGACGGCACCAACACGTGGCTCCTCGCCGAGCCCGGGTCCGGCGAGGTCGTCGTCGTCGACCCGGGGCCGCTCGACGAGTCGCACCTGCGCAACGTCCTCCGGTGGGTTGCCGACTCGGGTCGCCGGGTCGCCCTCACCCTGCTGACCCACGGGCACGACGACCACGCCGAGAGCGCCCGCCGCTTCGCCGAGCTGACCGGTGCGCCGGTGCGAGGCTTCGGCCGCGGACACGACGACCTCAGGGCGGGGGAGACCATCACCGTCGGCGGTCTCGAGATCCTGGCCGTCGAGACCCCGGGCCACACGAGCGACTCGTTCTCCTTCGTGCTGCCGGCCGACAACACGCTGCTGACCGGCGACACCGTGCTCGGCCGCGGCACCACCGTCGTGGCCTGGCCGGACGGCAGCCTCGAGGCCTACCTCGCCTCGCTCGAGCGCATCGAGGCCCTGACCCGCGCGGGTGACGTCACGAGCCTGCTGCCGGGCCACGGGCCGTTCGTCACCGACGCCGCGGCGACCGTCACCTTCTACCTGCAGCACCGTGCGGAACGGCTGGAGCAGGTGCGCGACGCGGTCGCGCGGGGTGCGCAGACGGCATACGCCGTCGTCGAGCAGGTCTACGCCGACGTGCCGCGCAGCGTGTGGCCGGCGGCCGAGCTGTCGGTGCAGGCGCAGCTCGACTACCTCCGCACCCACCCCTGAGTCTGTCGCGCGGCGGGCTGGGAGACTTCGGGCATGGACGTGGGGATCAAGGAGCTGGCCGCTGCGACGGTGGAGCTCGTCGGTGACCGCCGTCGGGTCGTCCTCGGCATCGCGGGCGCGCCGGGGGCGGGCAAGTCGACGCTCGCCGAGGCGCTCGTGCGCGCCGTCGGTGGCGCAGAGGGCGAGGACTGGGTCGCTCACGTGCCGATGGACGGCTTCCACCTCGCCGACGCCCAGCTGCGGCGGCTGGGAGCCTTGTCCCGCAAGGGTGCTCCCGACACCTTCGACGTCGACGGCTACGCCCACCTGCTGCACCGCGTCGTGACCGAGCCGGACTCGTGGGTCTATGCGCCGGGTTTCGACCGAACGCTCGAGCAACCGCTGGCCGCAGCCATGGTCGTGCCGCCGTCGACCCGGCTCGTGGTCACCGAGGGCAACTACCTGCTCCTGCCCGAGCCGCGGTGGGAGCGGGCCCGGGCCCAGCTCGCCGAGGTGTGGTTCGTCGCCGGCGACGACGCCGTGCGGCAGTCAAGGCTGGTGGAGCGGCACACGGCCTTCGGCAAGGAGCCGGAGGCGGCCCTGGCCTGGGTCGAGCAGACCGACGAGGCCAACGCCGCCGTCGTCGCTGCCACGGCGGGACGAGCCGACCGCCTGGTCGTCAACGGCCCGGACGGCTGGACGCTGGCGAGCTGAGCGGGGGTCGGGGCCTCAGCGGGCGCGGCGCTTGAGCCGCTCGACGTCCTGGAGCAGCACGGCGCGGGCCTCGAGCCGCAGCCACCCACGCGTCGCGAAGTCGGCGAGCGCCTTGTTGACCGTCTCGCGAGAGGCACCGACGAGCTGCGCCAGCTCCTCCTGCGTGAGGTCGTGGGAGACCATGATCCCGCCCTCGACGGGGCGGCCGAACCGCTCGGACAGGTCGAGCAGCGCCTTGGCGACACGACCGGGCACGTCGGTGAAGACGAGGTCGGCGAGGTGGGCGTTGGTGCGGCGCAGGCGCTGGGCGAGGGCCGCGAGCAGCGCCTTGGAGACCTCCGGGCGGCCGCTCAGGATGGCGGTGAGCGACTCGTTGCCCAGACCCAGCAGCTGCGTCTCGGCGACGGCGGTGGCCGTCATCGTGCGCGGGCCCGGGTCGAAGAGGCTGAGCTCGCCGAACATCTCGCCGGGGCCGAGGATGGCCACGAGGTTCTCGCGGCCGTCGGGACTGCGGCGGCCCAGCTTGATCTTGCCCTCGGCGATGACGTAGAGCCGGTCACCCCGGTCGCCCTCGTGGAAGAGCACGTCTCCGCGCTCCATGTGCGACCGACTCATCTCGGACTGCAGGGCGGAGGCCGCCTCGTCGTCCAGAGCCTTGAACAGGGGCGCACGCCTCACCACGTCGAGATCCACGGGGTCAGTGTGCCACGTGGTGCGGGCCGATGCCCTGACAGGACAGGCTGTTCGCCGCGCGCGCCGACGTGCCCATCGTCACGCAACGGCTCACGGCCGCTGGGTCGGGAGTCAGTCGTCGATGCGGTAGTCGATGGGCTTGCAGACGCCGTTGTTGGACTTCTCGGCCGAGCACGCGGTCAGGCCCACGACGAGGTCGGCCTCGGCCTGCAGGACGAAGCGGTCACCGGCTCGCGAGGTCGGCGGGTCGATGTGCAGCTCGCCGCCCCGCTCGTTCCACACGTTCATGAAGATGTTGAGCGTCGTGGAGATGCGGTCGGGGTCCACGCCGAACGCCGCCATGTTGGTGGCGAGGTTCTCGAAGCAGCTGGGGTGGTACGCCCCGTGGAACTCCGGGTAGAGCAGGTCGAACGTCTGCTGCGAGCACGGCGTGAGCAGGATGTCGTGGTGGCCGCAGGTGTCCTCGACGACGGTCGCCATCCGCCGGCTGCGGTTGCTGTAGAGCACGCTGCCCGTCGTCACGGCGGTCGAGTTGGCGTAGTCGATGGTGCGGCCCGAGCTGAACCACTCGTCGCGGTCGTCGTCCATGACGGCGAAGAAGTCGCTGACCTGCTCGCCCGTGGGGTCGATGACCGTGAGGCGCTGGCCGGCACGCAGGAGGAAGGCGGTGCCGGTCTGCGGGGCCAGGCGGGTGAGCTCCATGCCGTCACCGTAGTCGCCGAGAGGCTGGAACACCGGGCCGCCGGCGCCGAACAGGCGCCCGAGCCTGGTGTGCTGGAGGTCTTGCGAGATCGTCATCCGTCATCCCCTGACTGGTCGGTCACCCCGTGGCCGAAAGGACACCCGGTGGCGTTGGTGGTGGTGCTGTCGCTGAGAGTGCGGCGGGTCCGGCCGCCGATGCGCGTGGTGGCGGCCGTGAGGGTGGTCGCGCCGTCGTCGCCCGGCTCGACGTGCACCTCGAGGGGCGGCTGCCACCCGTCCGGGACACGGCGACCGGAGTACTGGAGGGCCTCGGTGCTGTCGCCGTGGTCGGCGACCATCGGGTTGACGAAGCCCTGCAGGTCGATGTCGCGCCGCCGGATCGTGGACCGCATCTGCTCGAACCGGCCCTCGGCCCGCAGCTCCTCGAACTGGGCGTGCGGGTTGAAGACGAGGGTGGGCAGCGGAGCACGCCGCGCCACGCGGGAGGCCGCGGGGTGCAGACCGACGATGAAGTATGCGGTGCCGCCCGCGCTGAAGGCGAAGTGCGGGTCGTTGGGGTCGGCTCCCACCCCGTCGGCCCAGGACTCCTCGTCGACGTCGTGCAGCCGCTGGAGCAGCTGGAAGAGTGCTGCCTCGAAGCCGGCCTCGGTGGCCGGCACCGGTCCGCGGAAGGTCGCGATGAAGGAGTGGAAGCCCTTCTCGCCCTCGATGTCGTCCGCGAAGCCGCGCAGCCGCTGCAGCAGGTCGGCGGCGACGTCGGGGTCGTCCATGTCGTCGAGGACGACGTGCGCCAGACCGCCCCGGCGGAAGACGGACTTGGCGCCGAGACACGGGAACTCGGCATGCGTGACCATGAGCTCGAGCGCACGGACGACGTCACGCTCAGGGGCGCTCGCCAGGTCCATCCCGGCGAGGAGGTCGAGGGTCGACTCCAGCCCCGGGTGCTCCTCCACGGCAGGCAGGAGAGTCGCCTCAGCCGGCGTGCGGGCATTGATGCTCGTATCCGTTGACATGTCGGACTCCTTCCGTGCACGCACCACGTACCCAACTCGTGACGTCTTGGCTCGAAAGGCTTGACATGGGCGGCGGTTCGGCCGTTCGCGACCGTGCTGGTGGGGATGGCGACGGGTGGCGGCCGGCCACCGGCCGGACCGTGGACGGCGTGACCCAGCGCGGCGGCATACAGTGTCGTGCGTGTCTCCCCGTGCCATCTCGACAGCCGACGAGAGCCCCGTGGCGCGGACCCGGCGTGCCCGGAGGATGTACCGCCTGCTGCACGAGCGCTACCCGTACGCCCATTGCGAGCTCGACTTCAGCAACCCGCTCGAGCTGCTCGTGGCGACGATCCTGTCCGCGCAGACGACCGACGTCGGTGTGAACAAGGTCACCCCGATCGTCTTCGCGAAGTACCGCACGGCCGCCGACTACGCGAACGCCGACCGCACCGAGCTGGAGACCATCCTCCAGCCGACCGGCTTCTACCGGGCCAAGACCGACTCGCTCATCAAGCTCGGCATCGCGCTCGTCGAGCGCTTCGACGGAGAGGTGCCGCCGCGCCTGAAGGACCTCGTGACGCTTCCCGGCGTGGGACGCAAGACGGCGAACGTCGTGCTGGGCAACGCCTTCGACATCCCGGGCATCACGGTCGACACGCACTTCGGGCGCCTCGTGCGCCGCTTCGGCTGGACCGAGGAGGAGGACCCGGTCAAGGTCGAGCACGAGGTCGGGCGACTCTTCCTGCGCCGTGACTGGACGATGCTCAGCCACGTGCTGATCTTCCACGGCCGGCGCACCTGCCACGCGAAGCGGCCGGCCTGCGGGGTATGCCCCATCGCCCGGCTGTGCCCGAGCTACGGCATCGGCGAGACCGACCCCGACAAGGCGGCGAAGCTGCTGAAGTTCGAGCTGGCACCGAAGTGACCGACGTCGTCAGTGGCATCGCGTATGCCGGCCCGTCGGGCGCCATCGACCCGTCCCCCGAGCTCGACGGCGGGACGGCGCCGCGCCCCGCGTGGCTGGACGAGGTGGCGGTGCGGCTCGAGAGCGTGGCGCCGCAGTACTTCTCCCGCTTCCTGCCTCCGGAGGAGGGCGGGCGCGAGTCGGCCGTCCTCATCCTCTTTGGGCCGCCGCCGGCGGGGGCCGAGGACGAGGGCGAACACGTCGTCCTCATCGAGCGTTCTCACACGATGCGCACCCAGCCGGCCCAGATCGCCTTCCCCGGCGGCTCGCGCGACCCCGGGGACGACGACCTCATGGCGACCGCGCTGCGCGAGGCGCAGGAGGAGACCGGGGTCGACCCGGCCGGCGTCGAGGTCATCGCCCAGCTGCCCTCCCTCTTCCTGGCGCCGGCCCAGTTCGTCGTCGCCCCCGTGCTCGGGTGGTGGGCCAAGCCCTCGCCGATCGGCGTCCGTGACCCGGCCGAGGTGCACGACGTGCTGTCGGTGCCGGTCTCTCACCTCGTCGCGCCGTCGACGCGGTTCTCGGTGACACACCCCTCGGGCTACGTCGGTCCCGGCTTCGACCTCGACCACCTCTTCCTCTGGGGCTTCACGGCCGGACTGCTGAGCAGCGTGCTCGAGCTCGCCGGCCTGTCCCAGCCGTGGGACGCTGGCGTCGTGCGACCGCTGCCCGAGCGCTTCCTCCAGCAGGGGCGGCGCGCATGACCGGCAGCACCCTCCTCGACGTCGTGCTCGTGCTCCTGCTGCTTGCCTATGCCGTCTCGGGCTACCGCCAGGGGCTGATCCAGAGCGTGTGCTCGCTCGTCGGCTTCTTCGCGTTCGCGATGCTCGCCGTCTGGCAGCTGCCCGCGCTGCTGGCGCGCTGGCCGGCGGTGGCCGACGACGACCGCACCCGGGTTTTCGTGCTCGTCGTCGGTGTCGTCGGCTTCGGGTGGCTCGGGCAGTTCCTCGGCAGCCTGCTCGGCTCGCGCCTCCGGCGGCGGATGGGGCAGACGTCGCTGCGCCACCTCGACTCGGCGCTCGGCGCAGTCGTCGTCACCCTCGCTGCGAGCGTCATCATCTGGTTCGTCGGGGGTGCCCTGCGCACGGCCGGCAACCCGACGCTGTCGAGGGCGATGGCCGAGTCCAAGGTGCTCCAGGTCGTCAACACCGTGGTGCCGGAGCAGACCGGACAGGTCTTCGCAGGCTTCCGCGGCTTCCTCTCCAGCCAGGGCTTCCCGCAGGTCTTCGGCGGCCTGGCGCCCGAGCCGATCACGCCGGTCCAAGGCCCCGACCCGGGCGTCCCGCAGTCGCCGGCGATCCGGGCGGCCGGACGCTCGGTGGTCAAGGTGACGACCCAGTCCAGCTCGTGCCAGCGCGGGCAGGAGGGGACCGGCTGGGTGCTCACCCCGGGTCGGATCGTCACCAACGCGCACGTGGTGGCCGGTGCGGACCAGGTCCAGGTCCAGAGCGGCGACCAGATCCTGCGCGCCCGTGTCGTCGTCTTCGACCCGCGGCGCGACCTCGCGGTCGTCAGCGTGCCGGGGCTGCAGGCGCCGCCGCTGCAGCTCGGCGGAGAGCTGCACCGCGGGGACTCGGCAGCCGTCCCGGGCTACCCGCTCGACGGGCCCTACCGCGCCGTCCCGGCCCGCGTCCGCGCCCAGCTCGAGGCGCGCGGCCTCGACATCTACGGGCGAGAGCACGTGGTGCGCCAGATCTACTCGCTGGCCACGACCGTCCAGCCCGGCAACTCCGGCGGGCCGCTGCTCGACACGAGCGGCCGGGTCGTCGGGGTCATCTTCGCCAAGTCGCTCGAGGACGCCGCAACCGGCTACGCCCTGACGCTTGCGGAGGCCAAGCCGGTGCTCGACGAGGCCTCCTCCGCCGGCACGCCGGTCAGCACCGGCGCCTGCGTCGCCGGCTGACCCGCGCTACCCGTCGAAAGGCCGAAGTCTGCGGGTGGGGCTGCGTCGAGGCCAAACTTCGTCGCAAACTTTGGCCTCTCGACGTGCGAGGGGTCGCAAAGTTTGGCCTTTCGACGGTGAAGGGGTCGGGGGCGGGATGATCGGGGCATGCGCATCGACAGCCCGGGCCTGACCACCGATCTCGACCTGCTCCGGCTCTCTGGCTCGACCGTCACCGACCACGGCGACCACCTCGTCATCCGCACCGAGGCGAACCCGACCTTCTGGTGGGGCAACTTCGTCCTCGTCCCGACCGCGCCGCGCGCCGACGAGGTCGACCGCTGGGTCGCGCGCTTCGAGGAGGAGTTCCCGGAGGCGGGACACCGGGCCGTTGGCTTCGCGCTCCCGGGTGGCGGCACGCAGGCCTGGGCCGAGCTCGGCTGGGAGGTCGAGGGCGACGTCGACCTCGCCACCACCGGGCTGCCCGTGGGCACGAAGGTCCCGGACGGCATACAGGTTCGCGCACTCGAGAGTGATGACGACTGGGAGCAGTCCGCCCAGGTCGGCGCTCGCGACACCGCGCAGGACGAGCGGAAGGACCGGCTCGTCTTCGAGCGGCGCCGTGCGGCAGCACAGCGGGGCCTCGTCGAGTCGGGGCGCGCCCACTGGGTCGGGGCCTTCGATGGCGGCCGGCTCGTGGCCCGACTGGGCATCGTCCGGCTCGGCGAGCTGGCCCGATACCAGGACGTCGTGACGCTCGCGAGCCACCGTCGCCGCGGGCTCGCCGGGGCGCTCGTGCGGGCGGCGGGCGAGTGGGCCTTCGAGGACCCGGCCGTGAAGCAGCTCGTCATCGTGGCCGAGGACGGTGGCCCGGCGATCGGGCTCTACCAGCGCGCCGGCTTCGCCGAGGTCGCGCGCCACGTGGGTGTCTCCCGCCCTATCGCCTGACCCCGAAACGTCGAGGGGGCACTCTCCTCCGTGGGAGAGTGCCCCCTCGACGTGGGCGGAGCAGGTATGCCGTGTGCCTCAGTCCGCCTTGACGGCGAGGACCGGGCAGGTGGCGTCGAGCAGCAGGCGCTGGGCGGTCGAGCCGAGGAGCAGCTTGCCGACCGGGCTGCGGTGCCGGATGCCGATGACGAGCATTCGGATCGACTCGTCCTCGATGATCCTGAGGATCGAGTCGGCGGGGTCGGTGCCGTGCTCGATGCGCCGCACCTCGTGCGTCACGCCGGACTCGGCCAGGTCGTGGTCGAGCCGGTCGAGGTCCGAGCTCTCGGCGCGGTGGGCGTCGACGAGCTTGTCGTCCCGGGACATGTTGAGCACGAGCACCGACTCGTCGTGCGCCGTGGCCTCGGCGATCGCGGCGGCCAGGGCAGCCTCGCCCTGCGGGGTCGGGATGTAGCCGACGAGGATCGTCATGCCATCACCTCCGTGGCAGCAGGAGCGTCGGAGCCGGCGCCCGGGCCGTCACCACCACGGCCGCGGCCACGGACCTTGGCGACCAGCGGCCAGAGCAGCACGAGCGCGATGACGGCGTAGCAGACCCAGGCGACCGGGCCGCCGACGAGGCCGTCGAGGTCGCCGCCCGAGAGCTGCAGCGACCGGCGGCCCTGCAGCTCGGCGAGAGGGCCGAGGATGACGCCGATGATGAGCGGCAGCACCGGCAGGCCGAACCGGCGCAGCACGAAGCCGAGCAGACCCAGCCCGAGCAGCAGGAACAGGTCGAACGGCTGCGCGTTGACGGCATACGCCCCCATGGAGGCGAAGAAGAGGATGCCGGCGTAGAGGTACGGACGGGGGATCTGCAGCAGCTTGGCCCAGGCGGGGGCCAGCGGCAGGTTGAGCAGCAGGAGCATCGTGTTGCCGATGAAGAGGCTCGCGACGAGCGTCCAGACGAGCACCGGCTGCTTCTCCATCAGGAGCGGCCCGGGCTCGAAGCCCCAGCCCTGCAGCGCCGCGAGCATGATGGCGGCCGTCGCGTTGGTCGGCAGGCCGAGCGCGAGCATCGGCACGAGCGTGCCGGCGGCGGAGGCGTTGTTGGCGGCCTCTGGTCCGGCCACGCCCTCGATGGCGCCCTTGCCGAACTCCTCGGAACGCTTGGAGAGCCTGCGCTCGGTCATGTACGACAGGAACGTCGGGATCTCGGCGCCGCCGGCGGGCAGGGCGCCGAAGGGGAAGCCGAAGGCCGTGCCGCGCAGCCACGGCTTCCACGAGCGGCGCCAGTCGTCGCGGCCCATCCACGGGCGCCCGACGGGGATGACGGTGGCGGCCTTGCGGCGCAGGTGCGCCGCGACCCACAGCGCCTCGCCGACCGCGAAGATGCCGACCGCGACGACGACGACGTCGATGCCGTCGGCGAGCTGGGCGACCCCGAAGGTCAGGCGCTGCTGCCCGGTGACCTTGTCGATGCCGATGATCCCGATCGCGAGCCCGATCAGAAGCGCCGCGAAGCCGCGGATCCGCGAGCTGCCGAGGACCGCACTGGCTCCGACGAAGGCGACGAGCATGATCGCGAAGTACTCGGGCGCCCCGAGGCTGACCGCGAACTTGACGACCTGCGGCATGACGAGGGCCAGCGCGAGGGTGCCGATGGTGCCGGCGATGAACGAGCCGATGGCCGCGGTGGCGAGGGCCTGCGCGGCCCGGCCGGCCTTGGCCATCTTGTTGCCCTCGATCGCCGTGACGACCGACGACGACTCGCCCGGGGTGTTGAGCAGGATCGAGGTGGTGGATCCGCCGTACATGCCGCCGTAGAAGATGCCGGCGAACATGATGAGGGCCTGGGTGGGCTCGAGGCCGTAGGTGACCGGCAGCAGCAGGGCGACCGTCATGGCCGGGCCGATGCCCGGCAGGACCCCGACGGCGGTGCCGATGGTGACGCCGATCAGGGCGAAGAGCAGGTTCATCGGGGTCAGAACGTGCCCGAACCCCTCGAGGAGGTTGCCGAAGTTGTCCATCAGAGGATTCCTTGGAGGACGCCGGCGGGCAGGTTGATGTCCAGCCCGATGGCGAAGGCGTAGAAGGTCGCGAGGGCCAGGCCCAGGCCGATGAGCAGGCCACGCACGTGGTGGCGGTTGCCGAGGGCGAAGGCCGAGCCGGCGAAGAGGATGGTGCCGCTGATGACCCAGCCGAGCGGCTGGATGAGCACGGCGTTGAGCAGGAAGAAGCCGGCGAGCAGGGCGAGCGTCTTCCAGTCGGAGCCGGTGGACAGGTCGACGTCCTCGCCCTCCTCGGGACTGCCGACGCCGCCGCGGTGGACGTCGACGGCATACAGCACGGCGGTCACGAGCAGGAGGATGCCGAGGATGATCGGGACGGGCCGGGGACCGACGGGGTCGTTGCTGCTCGTCGCGTGCCCGATGCGGGCGGCGTCGGTGAGCAGCAGGACGCCGAGGACCGCGAGGCCCGCGCACAGGGCGTACTGTGCGCGGTCCCCGCGGCCGCTCCGGTCCCCGCCGGCGGCCTCCCCCGTCATGTCGCGCGTGGCGTCACGGGTGGTCTCGGCGGAGTGGTCCGACATGGTCAGCTCGCCAGCCCGAGCGTCTTGAGGATCTCGGCGACGGAGGCGTCCTGCTCCTTGAGGAAGGTGCCGAACTGGTCGCCGGTGACGAAGGCGTCGGTCCAGCCGCGCTTGGTCATCTCGTCCTTCCAGCCCTGCGAGGCGTGCATCTTGGTCAGCGCGTCGATCCACGTGGCCTTGTCGGCGTCGGAGATGCCGGGAGGGGCCACGATGCCGCGCCAGTTGGTGAAGACGAGGTCGATGCCGGACTCCTTGAGGGTCGGCACGTCGGGCAGGGCGTCGATCCGCTTCTCGCTCGTGACGGCGAGGACCTTGACCTGGCCGGCCTTGACCTGGTCGAGGAACTCACCGAAACCGCTGGCGCCGAAGGAGATCTTGTCGCCGATGAGGGCGGGGAGCAGCTCGCCGCCGCCGTCGAAGCCGATGTAGCTGACGGCCTTCGGGTCGATGCCGACCGCCTTGGCGAGCTGCATCGGGAGCAGGTGGTCGGGGCCGCCCGGCGAGGAGCCGCCGCCGACGTTGACCTTCTTCGGGTCCTTCTTCCAGGCCGCGACGAGGGCGTTGATGTCGGGGTAGGGCGAGTCCTTCGGCACGACGATCGCGCCCGCCTCCTCGATCAGCTTGGCGATCGGGGTGGTGTCGGAGAGGGTGGCCTGGCTCTTCTGCGTGTAGGCGGCGCCGACGACACCGAGGCCCATCTGCATGGCGAGCTTGCCGTTGCCCTTCTCGTTGACGGTGCGCTGCAGGCCGACGGTGCCACCGGCGCCCGGGAGGTTGAAGACCTGGATGGCGCTGGTGATCTTGGCCGTCTCCATGACCTTCGCCGCGGTGCGGGCGGTCGTGTCGTAGCCGCCGCCGGGGGAGTTGGGGACCATGATCTGCAGGTTGCTGGCGGGCGAGCCGCCGGCGGCGCCCGTTCCGGCTGCTGCGGCCTCGTCCTTCTTGGCGGTCGCGCCGCAGGCCGACAGGGCCAGGGCCGTGACACCGGCGGTGATGCCGAACAGGACGGACCTGCGGGCGGGGGTGCGAGTGCTCATCGTTGAGGTTCTCTTTCGCGTTCTGTGGCTGGAACGGCATGATCGTGGCTTGCGTCACGCCGCCGTGTCGCCCTTGTGTCAGCAATGAAGGTTGAGTTCGTTTTGGTCACGCAGAGACCGGGCCGCTTCGGTCGCCTCTCCCTCGCCGGGCAGCTGCTCGTCGTGCAGATGGTCATCCTGCTCGGCGTGCTCGTGACCGTCGCGCTCGTCTCACTCGCGCAGTCGGACGCGACGTTCACGCGCACCGAGGGGCGCCGGGTGTCGGGCATCGCGGAGCAGCTGGCGAGCACCCCGATCGTGCGCAGCGAGATGAGCCCCGGCGGTGTCGTCAACGCGCTCCCCGCGGTGGTGCAGTCGGTCGTGACGCAGTACAACGTCACCTCGGTGACGGTCGCCGACGCCGACGAGGTCGCGCGGGTCTCCTCGGACCCGACCATCGACAGGACACGCATCCCGCTGGGCAAGCCGGCCGTCGGCGAGGGTGCGAGCTGGACGGGCGTCATGGACGTGCGCGGCGAGCGGATGCTCGTCGCCCAGAGCCCGCTGCTCTACACGCCGACCTCCTCGTCGGAGGCGGCGCCGCTGCCCGTGGGTGCCCAGCTCGGCACCGTCATGGTCGCCGTCCGTATGCCGTCCGCCTGGGACCGCCTGCTCGGCAACTCCTCGTACCTGCCGACCTACCTCGGGATCGCGCTCGTGCTGGGTGGGGTCGGCTCGTGGCTGCTCGCGCGGCGGATCAAGCGGCAGACGCTCGGGCTCGAGCCGGCGGAGATCACGGGGCTGGCGGAGAGCCGGGAGGCGATGCTCTTCGGGCTCGCCGAGGGCGTGGTGGCGCTCGACACGAACGAGCGGATCACCTTGGTGAACAACGTCGCCCAGCGACTGCTCGACCTCCCGGAGCATGCGGTAGGGATGCGCCTGGACGACCTGCCGATCGGTGCGCGGCTGCGTGACGTGCTGCGCGGGGTGACCGACGAGACGGACGAGCCCGACCAGACCGGCCTGGCCGACCAGACCGGCCTGGCCGACCAGACCGGCCGGGCCGTGGCGCCGCGCGACCAGGTGGTGCTGCGCCGGGGACGGGTGCTCGTCATGAACCGCATGGAGGTCGGCAAGGACGGGCGGCCGCTCGGCTCGGTGACGACCCTGCGCGACCGCACCGAGCTGGCCGACCTCGAGCGGGAGATCGGCTCGTTCCGCAGCACGACCGAGCTGCTGCGGGCGCAGGCGCACGAGTTCGCCAACCAGCTGCACACCATCTCGGGGCTGATCCAGCTCGGGGAGTACGACGAGGTCGTCGGCTACGTCGACTCCGTCAGCGAGCACCGCGCGCAGCTCGACCTCACCGTCTCGCGACGCATCCGCGACACGGCGGTCACCGCCCTGGTCATGGCCAAGGCGGCGCAGGCGACGGAGCGCCGGGTCGAGCTGCGCGTCTCCGACGACACCTCGCTCGGCCGCATCGGCTCCCGGGACTCCGCGGACGTCGCCGCGGTCGTGGGCAACCTCGTGGACAACGCCATCGACGCGGCCGCCTCCTCCGAGGGCGGTGACAAGTGGGTGGAGCTGACGATCCGCCAGGACGCGAGCTCCCTCGAGGTCAGCGTGGTCGACTCCGGCCCGGGCATCGCCCCGGAGGTGGTGACCGAGGTCTTCACCCACGGCTACACGACCAAGGCGGCGCGCGCCGGCGAGCGGGGCATCGGGCTGGCCCTGACCCGGCTGATCTGCCAGCGGCGAGGCGGCGAGGTCGAGGTCGAGAGCACTCCGACGGGCGCGAAGTTCGTCGCGCGCCTAACCGTCGAGGCCGGGCCCGAAGCCGCACCGACACGCGGGCCCGCGCCCGTGCCCACGTCCGTGACCAGTGAGGAGAAGCGATGATCCGGGTGCTCGTCGTCGACGACGACTTCATGGTGGCCCGCATCCACCGCGGCTTCGTCGAGCGGGTCGACGGCTTCGAGGTGGTCGGCACGGCGCAGACGGGTGACGAGGCGCTCGCGCTCGTCGGTTCGCTGCAGCCGGACCTCGTGCTGCTCGACCTCTACCTGCCCGACGCGTTCGGTCTCGACGTCGTGACCCGGCTGCGCGCGGCCGGGCAGACCTGCGACGTGCTCGTCATCACCGCGGCCAAGGAGGCCGACGCGGTGCGCGGGGCCGTGCGCCAGGGCGTCGTCGGCTACCTGCTCAAGCCTTTCACCTTCGCCGACCTCGAGCAGCGACTGCGCACGTATGCCGTCGAGCGGGCCCGCGACCTCGGCGACGAGCTCACGCAGGAGCAGATCGACGCGGCCTTCGGGGCGCCACCGGTCGGGCGCATCGCGGTCGCGCTCCTGCCCAAGGGCCTCAGCACCGAGACGGCGGAGGTGGTCGAGGCGGCGCTCCGCGGGGCGTCCGACACGCTCTCGGCCACGGAATGTGCTGAGGCCGTGGGAATCTCACGCGTGAGTGCCCGGCGCTACCTCGAGCACTTCGTGGCGTCAGGCCGTGCCGACGTCACCCTGCGCTACGGCTCGACCGGCCGGCCCGAGCGCCGCTACCGCTCCCGCTGACCGTCGCGCGGGTCAGCTCCAGAGGTCGGCGAGCTGGTCCGCGAGGGCGAGGCCCTGGGCGTAGCCGCCTCGCGCCGCCGGCTGACGCGTCGACGGGTCCAGGGCGTTGGCGTCGAACACCTCACCGGATCCGGCGTCGGGGAAGACCGTCAGCACCCTGCTGCCTGCGGCCCTCAGCTCCGCGACCTGGGTGGCGAGGTCCATGCCCCAGCCCGACGGCATACGGGATCGGCCACCGAAGGGTGACAGCACGAGCACGAACCCGTAGCCGGCCGCGAGGTCGGCGTTCTCGCTGCGGCGGTAGCCGCCGTTGAGGTAGCGGTTGTCACCGATGCGGTAGGGCGTCATGGCCGAGGTGCTCGCGGCGACGGCGTCGACGAGGTCGACCCCGCTGTGGCGGTCGAAGACGACCGGCTCCCCGGTGCGTGCGTCGACGGCGGCGATGAGCACGCGCTGCTCCGGCCAGTCGCGGCCGGGGAGACGCGCTGCGACCGTGTCGCGCCAGCGCGTCGAGAGGGAGCCGTCGGACCGGTCGAGCTCGAGTGCCGCGGCACCCATCCGCCGGCGCATGTCCGTCGGGTCGGCGGCAGAGGCGATGACCGCGTTCGACCACTCGAGGTAGCTCGGCCCGGAGACCGCGGGACGCGGGCCTGCGGAGCCGGTCGGGGCGGAAGGGCGCCGCGGCGCCTCATCCAGGATCGCGGCATACAGCTCGGCCGGCCTTGGGCCGCAGGTGATCTGGGCGGCGACCGTGGACCCGGCCGACGTGCCGACGATCAGCTCCGCCCGGGTGAGGTCGACGCCGGCAGCGGCGAGTCCGGCGACGAGACCGATCTGCCAGGCGTTGCCGGCAGCGCCGCCGCCGGCGAGGACCAGGGCGCGTTCGTCGGGGTGGGTGAGTGGAGCGGGAGGAGGTGTGGTGTCCATGGGAGTTCGCCTCGCTCGGTCAGTAGACCCTGACCGCACGACTTGCACTGTACGAGGCGAGGTGGTCGGTGTCAGCCGGCTTGTAGACCCGGTAGGTGAACGTGCCCCGGGCCGACGGCTTGACGGAGAAGGCGTAGGCACTCGTCGTCCCCAGTGGCTTGCTCGTCACCGTCGTCCACTTCCCACTGCCGGCATACCGCTGCAGGTAGACACCCTGTCCGACGTGGGTCGGCGAGACCGACCCGGACATCGTGAACGTCCCACCCAGCGCGAGCGAGCTGCGGCTGACGACCCCCGTGACCGCGGTGCGGACCCCGACCGCGCGCAGCGCGCTGCTGGATCCGACGAAGCTGGTCGAGCCGCGGTAGATCCACAGGTACTCCACGGATGTCGCGGGCTTGTGGGCGTAGGACACGGTGCCCGTGGAGCTGGAGGTCCGCGTCGTCAGGAGGTTCCACGTCGTGGTCCCGGCCCTGCGCCAGTAGAGCTGGACCGGGACACCGACGACGGAGCCGCCGGTGTCGGGGCGGGTCAGCCTGCTGCTCACGGTCACGGAGCCGGCGTACGCCAGCGAGGTGACGTTCGAGGTCATCGTCTCCGTGGTCCCGACCAGGGTGCGGGAGGACGGCGCACTGAGCTTGCCCGACCGGTCCCTGGCCCAGATCCGGAAGCTGTAGGTGGTGCCCTGCGCCAGGTTGGCGACGTTGGCGCTCGTCGCGGTTCCGGAGTAGGCCGCCGTGCCCGTGGTGACGCTGGCGGGGGGCGTCGTCCCCGGCGCCATCCGGACGATGTAGCGGTCCAGGTCGTTGACGGTCGGGGCCTTCCACGTGAGCGTGGCGCCGCGCAGCGTCCCGGTGGCCGTGAACGAGCCCACGGCCGGGGGAGTGACGTCGACCGTGCGGAAGGTGACCGAGTATGCCGTCGGCATCGTCCCGCCCGCCGTGTCCTTCACGCCCGACACCGTGAGCCGGTAGGGCGCGTTGTCATAGAGCGCCGTCGTGGGCCTGACCGTCGCCGTCCGCATGACCGCGTCGTACGTCACGGTGGCGGGTACGGCGGAGCCGGTGTGGCCGTCGAGCAGCCGCACCGTCGAGGCGTTCACGGTCGTGCCGTTGACGTCGCCGGCGAAGGTGACCGTCGGCGTGTAGCTCGGGGCCAGGGACGACGCGAAGTCGCTCGGTGTGGTGCTGCGCACCGACAGCGCGGGCTGGCCGGGGACAGTGGCCGCGGTCGCATTGCGGAGCACCGCCACGTCGGTCCTCGTCATCAGGGCCACGTCGGGATGTCCGTCCCCGTCGAGATCGCCGGTGGACAGCTCGCCCTGGTGTGCGGACGAGATGGAGTCGCCCGTGGGCGTGGACACGGGCGCCCCGAAGCCGCCGCCGGCGAGCCCGGGCAGCACCGAGACGTTCGGGCTCGGGTTCCTGCCTGACGTGACGAGGTCGGGGACCCCGTCGCCGTTGACATCGGCCACCGCGAGGGTCTCGCTGTAGGCGGGCATGGCCGTGCTGGTCGGTCCCTGCAGCGTGCCGTCGGCTCCCTGCAGGAAGGTCGCCAGCCTGGCCGATCCGCTCGCGCTCCGGACCAGGGCCACCACGTCGGGGCGCCCGTCGCGGTCGGCGTCGAGAATTCGTGCGGCCCCCACCGTCGAGCCGGAGGAGAGGGTGACGGGGTGCTTGGTCACGCGCCAGCCGGTCGGGTCGGAGGGGTCGTTGTGCAGGACGACCGCGCTTGCGCCGTCGGTCCCCACGACGTCCGGCCGTCCGTCACCGTCGACGTCGGCGATGGACAGGTCGACCAGCTGCCCGGGGACGTCGATCGCCTTGGTGTAGGTGCCGTCCGGCTGGTGGATCAGGATGGAGGTGGTGGCGGACATGCTCGTCACGAGGTCCGGGTGGCCGTCACCGTCGACGTCCCCGACCGCGACATCTCGCACCAGGCCCGGGACCGATGCGACGGAGCTCGCGGTCCCCAGCGTGCCGTCCGCCTGTCGGTGGAAGACCTGCAGGCCGTTCAGGGTCCCGGCCAGCACCTCTGCGGTGCCGTCCCCGTCGAGGTCCGCGACGGCGACCCGCGTCACGGGCGAGTCGTCGGCGGTCGGGTAGAAGGTACCGTCGTCGGGGGTGGGGGCGCTCGCCTGCGCATACACGATGATGCCCCGCGGGGTCACGGCGTCGGACGACTCGCCCAGGGTGGCGACGACGTCGTCGCGGCCGTCGCCGGTGACGTCGCCGACGGCGGTCGAGCCGGTCTGCGGCGTCCGCTGGTAGAGCCAGGACGGTGAGTTGAGCAGCGCCCCGGTGCGCCGGTTGAGCGACACGGTGTAGGGCCGAGCGACGCGGGCGCCGTTGAAGTTCTCGATCCTGACGTAGGAGGTGCCGGCAGGGGCGGTCCAGCCGACGAGCTCGGCGCCGCCCGCCCCCTGGTGGTCGGAGGTCGTGACCGGTCGGAGGGCGGAGTCGTAGACCGAGACCTCCGGGTCCTCGTTCTGGGGCAGGTTCGGGTCCTCGGCCGGGGGTGTGACCGTCACCGACAGCGGCTGGGTGGTGTCGGTGACGATGCGGTACCAGTCGACGTCGCCCTCGACCGAGACGATGCCCGTTGCCGAGTCGGCGAGGAGCGTGGCACGGCTCGGCACGTCGTTGGGCTCGCCCGCCCCCATGGCGGGGAAGCCGAAGTCCGCAGCCCAGCCGCCGCCGAGGGCGTTGGTGGCGTCCACGATCCCGGCGCCGTAGTAGGGGTCGATGCCGCGAGGTCCGGCATCGCGGGCGGTGGACTTGAGGCGTGAGAGGACCTGGGCGGGCGTGAGGGTCGGGCTCTGGGTGCGGATCAGTGCGGCCACCCCCGAGACGATCGGTGCCGCGAAGGACGTGCCGTCACCGTAGAAGTAGTCGTTGCCACTCGAGTCCGGGATCCCTGTCGAGAGGATGCCCCAGCCGGGTGCGGCGATGTCGACCCAAGAGCCGTAGGTGCTGAAGTCGGTGAGCGCTCCGCTGGTGTCCGTCGCGCCGACGGCCACGGCTTCGGGGTAGGCCGCTGGGTACTGCGTCACGTCGTCGCCCGAGTTGCCGGCGGCGACCACGACCACGGCGCCCTTGGCGACGGCGTTCTTGACGGCGTCGTGCAGGGCAGGGCTGTCGCCGTCACCGCCGAGGGAGAGGTTGAGGATCTTGGCGCCGTGGGAGACGGCCCAGTCGATGCCCTCGACGATGTCGGAGTCGGCACCGCTGCCGGTCCGGTCGAGCACCTTGACCGGCATGACCTTGGCGTTCCAGGCCACCCCGGCGATGCCCTCGCCGTTGTCGGTGCCGGCCGCGATGATGCCGGACACCATCGAGCCGTGGCCGTTGTCGTCGCTCGCGGCGCCGGCGGCGATGCTGGCATTGGTGATCGCGTTGTAGCCGGCGACCGTCCGCCCGGCCAGGTCGGGGTGCCTGCCGTTGACGCCGGTGTCGATGACGGCCACCACCTGGCTGAGCGAGCCCTTCGACCGGTCCCAGGCGCTCGGCACCCGGACCGTCTGGAGGTAGTCCTGGTCGCCGTAGGCGAAGGCCGGGTCGTTCGGGGAGGCGGATGCCTTGCGCACGTAGTCCAGGGCGACCTCGGCGACGGTGGGGTCGGCCTTCAGACGTCGCGCGAGGTCCTCGGCGCGACCGCTCGTCGTGACCTTCACGAAGCCGGTCCCGGGAAGCGCCTGTGCGACGCGGCCGCCGTGGGAGGCGACGGCGTGGTCGCGTCTGGTCTTGGGTGCCGACGTACGGAACTTCACGAGCACGGTGTGTGCTTCGTGCGCGCGGGTGTGGGCCTTGTCGCGCAGCGGGCGCGGGAGACGCTTGGCCGCGATCCGCTTTCCCGTCGAGGATGCGGCGGGGGCCGCGGACGCGGCGTGGGCTGCGGAGGCGGCGGGGGAAGCGGTGAGCGCCGTGACCGGTGCGACGAGCGCAAGGGTCAGGGCCGCGGCGAAAGGCCGGCGACTGAGCATGAATTAGCCCCTGTGAGAAGTGGTGCTGCGAGCGCATCGTCCGAAGGGACGGCGCGAGCGCATCATCGCAGAGGAGAAGGTGCCGTATGCCCGAAATGCACCAGGGTTACATTCAACTCCCAGCCAGCTCGGCGGCGGACGCCTGCGCGACTGCGGCACACGGCATACGACAGGGCGTTCGTGGAGGGCTGCGTCAGCCGAGGTGTGCGGCGTCGATCGCCGACTGGAGGCTCTGCTGGTACGCCTCGCTGGTGTAGGTCGCGCCGCTGACCACGTCGATCTGCGCGGACTGCTTGTCGAGCGCCTCCTGGCGCAGGGTAGGCGCGGCTCCGGCGCTGATGGACACCGACGTGCCGGAGCTGTCGGTCAGCTTCAGGGCGTGGACGTTGGTGATCTTCTTGCCCCGAAAGGTGATCCGCACCTGGACCGAGCCGTACTGCGTGTCGACGACGGCACCGTCGACGGACCCGGACCGCGGTTCGGCGGACTTCGTCGACGATGACGAGGACGAGGACGCCGACGAGGACGAGGGTTGCGGTGGGGCGCCGGCGACCGGCGGGCCGGCCTTGGCCCGGATGGCGACGTGGATGCCGTTGACCGCGTTATGCTTCGGGGCCAGGCCGCTGGCCCAGGAGGCGCCGACCGTGACGATGCCGGCGAGGCCGACGACGACTGCCGTTGTCTTCCTCACCAGGAGAACCTCTCGTCGTGGATGTGGGTCTTGGGGATGCCGCCCTCGAGGAGGCTGTGGTGGACGAGGTCCATCCACTTCCCGGGCCCGCAGACGTAGGCCTCGTGCCGGGCGAGGTCGGGCACGAGCCCGGCGAGCCGCCGGGCATCGGAGGACTGCTCGCCGTTCCTGCGAGCGGAGCCAGCAGGCAGCCAGGAGCCCTGGACCGGCGGTCCGACGAGCAGGAGCAGCCGGTGGCCGCCGACGGCGGCGAGGTGCTCGAGCTCGTCTCGCAGCGCCAGCTCCGCCTCGGTGTTGGCGCGGTAGACGACGGTGACGTCGCCGGGGCCGGCGTGGCCGTGGCGGACGAGCTCCTCGAGGAGCGAGCGGACCGGGGTGACGCCGATGCCGGCGGCGAGCAGCAGGACCCGGCGGCGGACGCGGCCCCGCGACGTGAACGCGCCGTAGGGTCCCTCGAACAGCACGCGCGTGCCGGGGCGGAGCCCCGCGAGGCGGCTCGAGTGGTCGCCGAGGTCACGGACCGTGATGCGCAGGTGGCGGCCGTCCGGGGCGCTCGACAGCGACCACGGGTGGGCGCTCGCGAACAGGCGCGGGCTGAGGAAGCGCCAGTTGAGGTACTGCCCGGCCCGCGCCGGCAGTCGGTCGAGGTCACGCCCGGTCATCCGCACCGACCACACGCCGGGGCTCTCCTCGACGACGTCGCTGACGCGCAGGCCGTGGCGCAGGCTGCGGGCGACCGGGACGAGCAGGCGCCACCACACGACGCTCGCGGCGACGAGGACGAAGAGCGTCCACCAGTAGGTGCGCGCCCAGGCGGAGGCGGTGAAGTCCGAGCCCATCGAGAGCTCGTGCGGCACGGCGAGGATGACGGCGGCATACGAGGTCAGGTGCACGAGGTGCCACCACTCGTAGGACGCCTTCCGGCGCGCGATGCTGACGGACGTCACCGCGACGACGACGAGCAGGGCCGTCGCGCCGAAGGCGAAGAGCAGGTCGCTGCCGCCGGTCAGCAGGCGGAAGGTCTCCACGACGGGTCCGAACGGCCCGTGGAGGGCGTCGCGGACGGCATACCCGAGGATGATCGCGCCGACGTGCACGAGGACGAGGGGGACGGTGATGCGGCCGAGGACGCGGTGTGCCTTGAGCGCGCGGTCCATCCCGTAGACGCGGTCGACCCACGGCACCCGCGCGGCCAGCAGCAGCTGGATGAGCAGCAGGTCCATGGCGACCAGGCCGGTGAGGCGCCCGACGGCGATCAGCATCGTGCTTGACGCGCCGGCGACGAGGTCGTGGCTGCCGCCGGCGAGGAGGAACTGGGTCACGACGGCGAGGAGGCTCGCGATGGCCAGGGTCTCGAGGAGGTCACCGGTGCGCGCCTGCCAGCGGCGGAAGTCCGAGCCCGCACGCAGGGCGCGACGGACCCGGCTCGGGGTCCCGCGGTGTGGTGCGATGGTGGTGCTCACGTAGACGATCGTCGCGAGGCGATCTCAGAAAGTTATGAGACGGCGCGAGGAGTCCGACCGCATGAGTGTGCCGACGTCCCGCCCTCGCCTGCTCCTCGTCGAGGACGACCCGGACCTGTCGCAGATGCTCGCCGAGCTGCTCGACGAGGAGGGGTATGCCGTCACGGCCGTCCGCGACGGACAGGCCGGGCTCCATCGTGGGCTGGTCGACGACTGGGACGTGCTCGTCGTCGACCGGGGGCTGCCCGGCATCGAGGGGGTCGACCTCGTGACGCGGCTGCGCTCGCGGGGGCTCACGGCGCCCGTGCTCTTCCTCACGGCGCGCGGTACGGTCGCCGACCGGGTCGAGGGGCTGGACGCGGGCGCGCAGGACTACGTCGTCAAGCCGTTCGACGTCGAGGAGGTGCTGGCCCGGCTGCGCGCGCTGCTGCGGCCCGTCGGCGGCGCGGCGAACGAGCTCGCGGTCGGTCCGCGACGGCTGCTCGTGCAGGAGCAGCGCCTGGTCGGGGACGGCGACGAGGTGATGCTCTCTGGCCGCGAGGCGCGGCTGCTGGAGACGCTGGCGCGCCGCCCGACGCGGGTCTTCACCCGTGACGAGCTGCTCGCGACGGCCTTCGACCACGCCGACACGCTCGGCGCCGTGGACACGTACGTCTACTACCTGCGTCGCAAGCTCGGGAAGTCGGTCATCGAGACCGTCCACGGGGTCGGCTACCGGCTCGGGACGTCGTGATGGGTTTTCGGTCGAGATCGGCTGTGACGGAGAGGGATCCGCTGCGGCAGGCGTCGCGGTCGGTGGCTCTGCGCGTCGGTGCGACGACGGCCCTCGTCGTGCTCGTCGCGATCATCGGCGCTGCGGTCCTCTTCGACCGGCAGCAGCTGTCGGAGGTCCGGGGGCGTACCGAGACGACGGCGCGGACGGCCGACGACGTCATCGACGCGCCGCCGGGGACGTGGCTCGCCAAGCTGGCCGGACCGACGCACGAGGTGACGCGGACGATGCCTGCCGGTCTGGCGACCGCGGTGGTCGGGACCAGCCCGGACGTCTCGGGGGCGACGAGCTACGACGCGGACGGGCGCACCTGGCCCGCGTGGGTGGACCGCCGCTCGGACGGGACCTACGTCGCCGTCTACGACATCCGGCTGCACTCGGGCGAGGAGCAGCGGCTGCTCGTGTCCACGGCGGTGGCCGGTGGCATCGGTGTGCTGCTGGCGGCCCTGACCGGGCTAGTGGCCGGGCGCCGGGCGGTGCGCCCGCTCGGCGAGGCGATGGAGCTGCAGCGGCAGTTCGTCGCCGACGCCTCGCACGAGCTTCGAACGCCTCTTGCCGTCATCAGCACCCGCGCGCAGATGCTGCGCCGGCACGTGGCCGCGGATGCGCGGGCTCACGAGGGCGACGCGGCGGACGAGCGTCGGCTCGCGGAGGTCGACCAGCTCGTCCACGACACGCAGGCGATGGCCGACGTCGTGTCGGACCTGTTGCTCTCGGCCCAGCTCGAGCACGTCGACGAGGTCGCCGAGAAGGTGGATCTTGGCGCTCTCGCGTCGGACGTGGTGACCTCGCTGAGGCCGTATGCCGCCGACCGCGGCGTCACGCTCGTCGACGAAGGTGCAGGACCGGGATCGGTGGGCCCGGAGGTCTCTGCGGGCTCTGACGGTTCTGGGGGCTCTGTGGGTTCGGACCGCAGCCCGTGCGTCGTCGACGGTGTGGCCGCAAGCCTTCGACGGTCGGTGCTGGCGCTCGTCGACAACGCGATCGCCCACTCCGAGCGGGGATCTCGGGTGGAGGTGCGCTCCTCGAGGGAGGACGGGCTGGTGCGGGTCGACGTCGTCGACCACGGCCCCGGCGTCGACGTCGCGGACGTGGAACGGCTCACCCGAAGGTTCTCGCGCGGTGACGGCGCCTCAGGTGGCCGGCGCGTCGGTCTCGGCCTGGCGCTGGTGACCCAGATCGTCCGGTCCCACGGGGGTCGACTCGACGTGCAAGCGACGCCCGGCGGAGGCGCGACCTTCACGCTCGTCATCCCCGCCGCCCGTTGAGGTTGGCGCGCCAGGCTTAGTCCGGCGGCCTGCGGGTTCGGCTCCGAGTCGAGGGAGGTTGGGGCAATCAGAGCTGCGCCAGGACCTGCTCGCCGATGTGCCGCATTCCCCGAAGCACCGCCCACACCGTGAGGTGGTCGAGCGTCGTCCCGGGCTTCGGGTCCCAGTTGGCGATGGCGGCCCACGTGACTGTTCGGCCGTCGGAGGTGATGGCACCTACGTCGGCCCGCACCCCGTCGTCCGTTCCTGTCTTGTTCCAGAAGGTCATGGGCAGTCCAAGAGACGCATGGTGAGCGATCGGGTCGAGGCCGCCCTGCTCGACGAGCGCCGAGCCGACCATCGACTGGTCGACGTTGGCGGATAGCCACTGACGGACCAGCCGGTCGGCGTCCTCACCCACAGCGGTCCCCGCGGCCAGACGGCTCATCAGCGCGCTGAGCTCCGATGCCGAGCCGGTCGACAGGGTGACGGGGTGCTCGGCTCCACGGACGTCCCGCACCTGATCGTGCAGGGCGGTTGCGCGCAGGCCGAGGGACGTGGCTCGCGCGGCGACCTCGGCGAGTCCGACCCTGCGGAGCAGGACATTCGTCGCGAGGTTGTCGGACACCGCGCCGACGAGGGCCGCGACGTCGACGAGGGGGAGGGTCTCGACTGACAGGGTGTGCCACAGGCCGGAGTCGCCGACCCAGAGGTCGAGCGACCGGGTCAGCGGCTCGTCGGGGGAGAGTTCGCCGGCGGCGATGAGGCGTGCGGTCTCGATGAGGAGCAGGACCTTGCCGACGGACGCGGTGCGCAACGGCACGTTCTCGCCGGACGCGCCCAACGGCATGCCGGAGCTGTCACGGACGGAAACCGACCACGTGACTCCACCGGCATCGGGAAGATCGAACTCCATGTCAGGCAAGGGATTTTAGCCACCCGACCAAGGCGGCGTTGACCTGCTCGGGGGCCTCCTCCGTCAGGAAGTGGCCGGCGCCGGGGACCTTCACCTGACGGAAGTCGCCGGGCACGAACGCGGCGGAGCCGTGGGTCGCCTCCGCGAGTACGCACCCGTCGTCGGTCCCCTGCAGCTGCAGCACCGGGACCCCGATGGCGTAACGGATGCGGCGCATGAAGATCGGCCCGTCCGGGCGGATCGACGACCGACCGAGCCAGCGGTAGTGCTCGGCGGCGGAGTGCGCAACGAAGGGGATCATCATGGCGTCGCCGTAACGGCATACGTCCTCGGAGGTCGGGAACGACCCCGAGGGGGAGGCCCACGCGCGCAGGAGCTCCGCGACATACTCGTGTGAGCGGGTCATCTCGCGCTCGGGGGCGAAGGGCTTCTGCAGGCCGACGACCCACGAGGAGGCGCGCCGCTGCTTCGCGTTGGTCCATGTTGCGTGCCGCATGATCCGCGGGTGCGGCATCGAGAGGGAGGCGACCGCACGCGTCACCTCGGGCCGGAGCGTCGGCATGCTCCAGGCGATCCAGCCGCCGAGGCCCTGTCCCACGACGACGGCGTCCTTCTCACCGAGCGCGCGGATGACGCTGTCGGTGTCGAGGGTCGCCATGTACGTGTCGTAGCCGCGAGGTGGCTTGTCGGAGCCGCCGTAGCCGCGCAGGTCCATCGCGGCGACGCGGTAGCCGGCCTCGGCAAGGGCGACCATCTGGTGGCGCCACGTGAACCAGAACTGCGGGAAGCCGTGGAGCATGACGACGAGCGGTCCCTCGCCCATCTCGGCGACGTGGAAGCGTGCGCCGTTGGCCGAGACGTAGCGGTGCTCCCAGGGGCCGTCGATGTTGACGAAGGCAGCGTCGACGGACATGGGTGTGACGATAGGCCCTCGGGTCAGGCGTCGCGGGACGAAGTGACTGCGCTTGCGCCGGTGGTGTCAGCGGGCACGACGGGGGCGGCCGCAACCTGGCCGTTCGGACGGTCCCACTCGGGACGCGGCGCGGGGACGGTGGTGCCCGGGTGCTCGGCTGCGGACTTCAGGCCGGCGACCGTCTCCTTCGCCTCCGCGATCGTCTTGTCGGGCGACGGCTTGACGGTCTTCATCTTGCGGATGCCCAGCATGGCCAGGACGCCGGCCACGAGCAGCATGAACACGGTGACTATGAGGAAGCTGAGCCAGCGCGGCAGGCCGAGGGCCTGGATCCCTTCGGCGATCGTGATGAAGATGAAGTAGACGGAGTAGAACGCGACGACGCCGGCTGCGGCGAGGAGGGCTCCGCCGACGCCGGCCTTCTTGAACTGCACCGAGAGCTCGGCCTTGGCCAGGGCGATCTCGCTGCGGACGAGCGTCGAGAGATCCTGCGTGGCGGAGGCGACCAGCTGGCCGAGGGTCCGCTCCTGCCGGGGATCCGTGGTCATCGGCTCACTTCCTCCGTGCTCGTTGGGAACTGCGCGGTCGCGCCTGCCACTCATGCAGGTGCCACCCTACTGCGGAGCCCGTACCCGAACGCGCACGGCGGGAGTCAGGCCGGGTCGAGCCGTCCGTCGGCCTGGTAGACGTCCGGCACGCCGTCATGGTCGAGGTCGGCGGTCTCGCGGGCCTCGACGAGGCGGTAGTGCCGGTTGCGCAGTCTCAGGACGACGGTTGCGAGCAGCGCCGCGATGACGCTGCCGCACAGGACCGCAAGCTTGACGTGGTCGTCGCGCTCCGAGCCGTTGCCGAAGGCGAGTTCGCCGACCAATAGCGCGACGGTGAAGCCGACGCCCGCAAGCAGGGACAGGCCCAAGACGTCGCTCCAGGCGAGGTCCTCGTCGAGCTCGGCGCGGGTGAAGCGCGCGACGGCCCACGTGCCGCCCAGCACACCGATCGCCTTGCCGACGACAAGGCCGACGACGACGCCGATGGCGGCCGGGTCGCGCAGCGCGGCCCCCAGGCCACCACCGACGACCGTCACCCCGGCGGCGAAGAACGCGAAGACCGGGACGGCGAAGCCGGCGGAGAAGGGGCGGAGCTTGTGCTCGAGCCGCTCGGCGACTGAGCGCCGGTCCGGGTCGTCTTCGACCGCCCGGTTCACCGGGACGAGGAGGCCCAGCAGGACACCGGCGACGGTGGCGTGGATGCCGCTCGCGTGCACGAAGCCCCAGGCGACCAGCGCAGGGATCGCGAGGAGGACGGGGTTGGTCCGCTTGCGCTTGAGGAGCAGCCGCCACGCGGCGAGGGGGAGGGCGGCGGCGACCAGCCAGAGCAGATTGACGCTCTCTGTGTAGAAGAGCGCGATGATCGTGATGGCGATGAGGTCGTCGACGACCGCGAGGGTCAGCAGGAAGGACCGGAGCGCGCTGGGAAGGTGTGTGGCGATGACGGCGAGCACCGCGAGAGCGAACGCGATGTCGGTGGCCGTGGGGATCGCCCAGCCCCGGAGTATGCCGCTGAGCTCGCTTGCGCTGGCCCCTTGGCTCATCAGCGTGGCCGTGATCCCGAACAGGATCGCGGGCAGCGCTACGCCGCACACGGCTGCCGCGATCGGCAGGGCGGCCTTGCGGTGATCGGAGAGGTCGCCCGCGACGAACTCCCGCTTCAGCTCGATGCCGGCCACGAGGAAGAAGATGGCAAGGAGGCCGTCGGCCGCCCAGGTCCCGAGGGACAGATCGAGGTTGAGCATGTGCGGCCCGACGACGGTGTCGCGGAGGGTCGAGTAGCCGTCGCGCCAGCGGGAGTTGGCCCAGAGGAGGGCGATGGCCGCAGCGGCAAGCAGAATGGCACCGCCTACGGTCTCGGTGCGCAGCAGGTCGGCGACGTAGCTGGCCTCGCGCCCGGTGCCGCGGCCGAGTAGACGACTTCTTCCGGGCGGAGCCGGCGTGGGGGCGGGGGAGGGCGCGTCGGTCACCGTGGGACCTCTCGGGGTCGGGTCGTAGGACGCCGACCAGACTTCCCGGCACACCTTGCCCAGTCACAGGGTCCCGCCGGGCGCCACCAGTCTAACGAACGTCCCGGATGTGCCTGTGACACGGCCAAATCAGACTAATCCGACAATGGCTATGCGGATGCATTCCGTGCCTCTGCATTGTGTTTTGTGGGAGGGGGAATCTCGCACACAACTGCATCCGGTGGGGAACGATGAACGACAAGCCTGCGGGCTGGTACTACGTTGGCGACGGCAAGCTGCGCCACCGCGACAACCACGGCTGGACCGACTTTTACATGGAGACTGCCGACCCGCGGACGCTGGACTGGCCGCCTCCAGACCCCAAGACGCTGCTAGGGGTAGTCCGTGAGGAGGGGTCGCGGGAGGCTGCCCGCCGAAAGGGCTTCGGTCGCTCGCGACGTGCCAAGCGGCAACAAGCGATCGAATAGACCCGTACGTCAAGGCCCACGTCGCGCCTCGCCTTCACTGTGGTCCCGCCGGGCTTATGATTCCGTGAGCGGCGGGCTTCTCTTGCCCTCGGATCTTGAGAGACAGGAGCAAGGCAGTGCGCCACGGTGAGGTTGTTGTCGCCGTCGTTCCACTGTTCAACCCCCCGGACCACCTGCAGGATGTAGTAGCGCGACTGGTACGGCAGTGCGCGCACGTCGTGCTGGTAGATGACGGGTCTGCTGAGCATGTATGGGCGCGCATAGTGACGCTCACTTCCGGCCGGGTTTCGGTCATCCGCCCTGGGGGAAATCAAGGCATCGCCGCCGCCTTGAACTCGGGCGTGCGGCAAGCGAGGTCCTGGGGACACGTCGACTTTATTCTCACCTGTGATCAGGACAGTCTGATAAGTGAGATCTATGTCGCTGCCGCATTGAATCGCCTACATCAAGTGGACCACTCGGAGGAGTATGGCCTTGTAGCTGCTAGCAGTATTAATAAAAGGCCGGTTCAAAAGCGCCTGTTCAGTCGGCTCGAACCATTGGAACCGATGCAAAGTGGGATGTTAATCCGAGCCTTGACCTTTGATCGAGTCGGTTATTTCCGTGAAGACCTTTTCATCGACTGTGTCGACACGGACTTCTACCTTCGATGCCGATCTGCGGGTCTCAAAACTCTGTCGGCTCCGCCTTGCCCTTTTGTGCATCACCTAGGTTCATCCCGCTGGGACAACGCCATTGGGAACCGCTTCTCGCGCCACCCCCCCTGGCGCACTTTCTACATGATCCGGAACCGACTCAAGACCATGCAGCTCCACGGCGGCAGTGATTGGGAATGGGCGGTGCGGATCGTTGCGATCCAAGCTCCGGCTTTCATTGCAACGGTCGTGAGCAGCCCGGACCGCCGGGCTCAATGGTTCGCAATGCGCAGGGGCTATCGAGATTTCCGGAGCGGTAGCAGTGGCCCCATTGGCCCTGAAGAGCGTAGACCGTTGCCGCGGACGGACGGCGGCCGGCCGCGTAGGCTCAAGTGGAAGCCGAACGCCTGATGCGGTCATGGATGCGCAGGTTCGTGGGTTTCGCGTCTTTGCCTCTTATAGCTGCGGCGGGAGGCGTCGTAGCTTTTCCGCTCGTGGCTCGCAATGTCAGCCCGCAGGATTGGGCCGCCCTGACAGTCGGGCAGTCATTAGGGCTGCTGGGCGCCATCGTGGTGGGATTGGGCTGGCCGGTCGTCGGGGCTGCTGTTGTGGCTCAGGCCGACCCGGAGGGCCGCAGGCGCATTTACGCAGATGCGCTCACTAGCCGCGTCGCCGCGGCGGTCGTGGTAACCCCCATTGCGGCAGGTCTTGCAGTGGTTGTTGCGCCAGGCGATGGGCACGCGCTGACTTGTGCTCTCATGGCTGTGGCGACCACACTGTCTGGCCTCTCAATCGCTTGGTTTTGCGTGGGCAGCGCAGCCCCTCGGGAGATCGCAGCCTTCGAGATTGCACCGAGAGTGTCCGGCCTCGTGCTCGGCGGTCTAGCTGTCGCCGCCTCAGGCAAGGCGTCTTTCTATCCGGCGGTCATCGCGGTGTCCACGATCAGTGGCTTGGGTGCCTACTCGCGGCGGGTACTCGGCCCTTCACCAGTGCGGGCCCTTGTTTCAACGCACCCGGTATGGACGTTGCGCACTCACGGCAAATTGGCACTGATCGAGACGTCGGCGGCTTCCTTCACGTCGGGCCTCGGATTCCTATCGGGCTTCTTCCTGTCTGTCCCGGAGCTTGCTAGACTTGGCTCGGGTGAGCGCTTGTCTCAGGTGCTGCTTCCCAGCATCGCAGCACTTAGCAACACGGTGCATCCCTGGCTTGCGGTCGCACCTCAGGATGAGTTCCGCCGCCGCGCTTTGCGGGTCGGAGCCCTTCACGTAGCCGCGGGCGTGTTACTGCTGCTGGCTTTGGGTTTGGCGGGGCCGCTCGCGTCGAAGTTGCTCTTCGGCCCGGGCCTACAGGCGCCCGCGCCCGTCTGTTGGACCCTGGGTGCCTACCTCCTCTTCGTAAACCTTCAAACAGTTGCGTGCAGACATATATTGGTAACCCAACGTCAGACGGGCCACGCCGTGCGGGCGAATGTGCTGGCGGCTCTGATCGCGGTTCCGTTGGTGCTGGTCGGCGCCAAGGTGGCCGGATCAGTCGGGGCAGTCAGCGGCATGGCCACGGGTGAACTGTTGATCTTTCTATTCGCACTGCCTGCCGCGCTCCGGTGTGTGCGTCTGTTGCGGCGCTGGTCGGCCTAGGCGCGGGCCCAAAGGGAGGTCTCAGAAGTACCTGCAATCCTCTTACGGCGGGTTTGCATCTGTGATGTGGCGGATAGCTCCCCAGGCCAGGGCAAGGCAGATCAGGAAGGGGGTCCTGCGCCGCAGGGCCTGAATCAAGAGTAGGCGCCCCAGTTCGGCGTTCCACCGCCCGGTTGCCACCGATCGGAGGTCAGCCTCATGCGGTAGTCCGTGCGCCCGGCCCATGAGGGCCTGGGCCATTGCGGACCGCCACTGCCATGGCCGATCGACGAAGAGATGAATGTCGAAGCGGCCGTCCGAAACGAGGCTGACGACCTTAGCCGGATTGGGAGGTCTGGACTCTCCGATGACGTTCGCGCCGTGCTGCACATAGTCCTGAAGCACTGAGTTGATTTGGGCCACGCAGCCCACCCCCGCTGCACAAACCGCTAGCCAGTGATCGTGGATAGCCCCGGGCCCTCCGTCGGGGAACGGCAGAGCTCCTCGGACTGCCCCAGCGCTGAAGGCGGCATGACTCCCCGTCACCTGATTCATGAGGAGCATGTCGAGGACGCCTCCCGCTCGCCTGCGGGTGAGCCCCTCGCACACGCCGTCAATGGTCACGACCCGGGCACGTGAAGCGACTGCGGCGACATTCGGTGCAGCCAATGCTGACGCCAGCACCTCCAGTTTGTGGGGGTACCAGTAGTCGTCTTGGTCTGAAAGTGCCACCCACCCGGCGCCCGCCGGCATGAAAGTCAGAAGGCGTTCGAAGTGACGGTACACGCCGGCGTTGTCCGGGAACTCGACGACGTTGAATCGTGGGTCGTTGCCCACTGCTGCGCGAGCGAGGGCTGCGGCGCCCGCGTCCTCGCCGTCCACGCCTACGAGACAAGTCCAATCGGCCAGGGTCTGTGCACGTATGGACTGCAGCTGCCGCCGCAAGAGATGGGCATGAGGTCTGTGCACCGCGACAACAATGAAGCCCGAGCCATCAGCCACGAGCGCGTGCTCCTCCACCCAACAGTCTCCAGTATCGGTCGAGCAGGAAGTTGACCGCCCACATGAGTGGTGGGAGCTGCATCATTGCTGGATCGATTCGCACAGATAGCAGTGGCGTCAATGCAGCGGGTTCGCGCTGCCAGGTCCGGGTCACGAGCTCTCTGCGGATGCGCAGGTCTCGGCGGTGACGCCACAACCAGCGGTATCCCTCGATCTTTTGGGTAAGCCAGCCTTGCTTGGTGGCCAGAGCAAGCAGCCCGACTTCCGACAGAAGTATGGCAGGCAGGACGCGACGTCGAAGGCTGGTCGGATAAACGGTCAGCACCGTGGCAAGTCGATTGCGTTCCAGCAGGTACATCTTCAGTGCGTTGCGTGAGAAGTTATAGTGATGCAGTGCGACCGCGTGAGGGGTGAACACAACCTGGCCCCCAACGAGCCACATTCGGACGCTGAGCTCGCAGTCCTCGTGGTACGCAAAGTAGCTTTCGTTGAATCCTTCTAATCTGTCCCAGACGGCTCGGCGCAATGCCATCAGGCCGCCCGTTGCAGTGGCGACTTGTCTTTGCAGTGAGTGGCTCGTTGCCAGCTCGCCGTGGCCGCCAGCCCAACACAGCCCGGTGTAGTGAAGCGGATTTCCGGCAGAATTGACGCGGTCGGGTGCGTTGGCCAGGCGAAGACATCCTGTCGCCATGGTCGGACGAGCCTCATCAGCGACAGATATCAATGCATCGATGGCACCGGGTTCGATAATGGCGTCAGAGTTCACGAGAATGACGAAGATCCCATTGCCGGCTTCGGCTCCTAGGTTGACGCCTCCTGCGAAGCCGAGATTTCGGCCGGGGCACAGCGTGCGGACCTGGGGTGGCCAACCGTTGCGCCGATGTGCAGCGCCCGCGACGCCGTTGTCCACGAGAATCAGCTCATCCGAGGGGCCCATGTCTACAGCTATGGCCGACAGGCACTGCTCAAGGTACTCCTCAGAGCCAAAGCCAACGACCACGACGGTCGCACGAGCACTCATGTGACTCCGGGTTGTTTAGCAGGGCGCTGTAGTGGGTGTTCCCTCACGCAGGGTAGCCCAGCGTCTGGCTTGATCGGTCGTTCACACCGGCAGAGCCCCCTTGCGTGGCCAAGGTTGCTGGCCCTCTGACTGACTGCTTGCAGACCAAGCGCCTGACCCGAGGGGTCACGATTTCCTCTGGCCCCAGGTGAACGCCGCTCGCCGTTGGACCGTGAAGTGTCCGTCGTCGGTGCGATTTTTCCTCGAAAGCTCCCAAAAGTCGCGGCCGAGCCGTCGGCTTGGAGGCTGTCCCGCCGGTGGGCGAACCAGGCAGGTCGGCACGAGTCAGCTCATCAATTCGGTCGGATCTCAATCCTGAGATGGGTTGGCTTTCGCCTCGGCAACTTGTTCTCGTAAGTGGAGCTCCACTCTAAGAAGTGCCGCGTCCTCGGCGACGCGAAGCATACGTCTTTCCAGGCGACCGATCTCCGCCGTCAGCTGAATCAGGATCAGCAGCAGGCCAAGGAAGCCGATGAAGAAGAGGAGGTTGAGTGGCACCGCAATGCCAGTCATTCGCGCAGCCCAGTCGAGAGCCCCCGGTGCGAGTGCCATGAGTACGGTGACCACTCCGACCAAGGTCCATGTCACCGCGAACCGTCCCCGGATGTAGCGGCGGCGCACCATCTCGAAGATCGTGAGAACAACCACTGCTGCGCCGGCGAGGGCGAGTCCGAAGCCTCCAGTCACGGCAGGGTCCCCGCCGTCACGGGCTTTGCGCGCACCATGCCGAGGAAGACCGTCGCCACAGCACGGCCGGCGTACCCGATTGAGGAGAAGGTTCCCTGACTCGGCCTGCCTCCCAACCGCGGACGCATCACGACTCCCACCTCGCCGACCCTGAAGCTCGATCTGCGCGCCAGGACGAGCGACTCGACCGTGTCGCCGAGGTACTCACAGGGGTAGTGCTGGGCGAAAAGTTCGATGGCCGGCTTCGAGAAGGCGCGAAAACCCGAGGTGGAGTCGGTGAGCGTGTCACCCACGACCCAGCTCATGAGTCCCGCAACTAGGCGCATAGATGCGCCACGGATCGGGTGGACATCGTAGGTCGAGCCTTCGCTGAAGCGACTACCGATTGCGATGTCAACGATCGCGGTGGCGTCGATGAGACGTTGTGCCTCGGCGGCGATGTGCTGCCCGTCCGCATCGACCTGCACTACGACGTCGTAGTCCCGCGACAGGGCATACCTGAAGCCTGTACGCATCGCGCCTCCGACGCCCATGTTGAAGGCGTGTTGAGCGACCTTGACGGGAAACCGCCGGGCGATTGTCGCGGTCGCGTCGGCCGAGCCATCATCAACGACGAGGACATCGACACCGCGCAGGCTCTCGAGAACCTCGGCCAACACGACGGCGATGGAGGCGGACTCGTTGTAGGCCGGCATCACGACCAAGACGCGTCGTGGTGCGTCGGCTCCAGCGATCCGCTCATAAACGCGGGTTGCCATCGTCTAGCCCCCTACCTCATGTCCTCCCGCGCGGTGCCGAGCGGTGACCCTCCGCCGCCATGGTGCATGGAGGTGGAGGGCCGTGTCAGGCGATTGGACATTTCCGTCGCGTCGGACTTGTCGTCCTTTCAGGGAATAGGTCCGACACCGCGGCCAGTCCTTTAGGCTCGCCGGGTCTGCGCAGGCAGCGCCCCGCAGTGACCGACGCTCGTGGTGGGTGGGCCTGTCGCTCGTCGGAGGAGAACCATGCGCGAAACAATTCCAGCCCGAGCAAGTCACAGAGTCGGCGTCGTCGACTCGACTGTCGGCTCGGGACCCGAGTCGTCGTCGGTCCTCGGGCAGGTGAGAAACGCTGTGTGGGCATGGTTGGTTCGGTACTGGGTCCCGCTCACCATCTTCGCCGCCTCACGGGTTGTGGACACGATCTTCCTGGCAGTGGCGGCTGAGCATCAGGTGGCCATGCCGACCACCAGACCCGACTACTACGTCTACGAACCCACGCCCCAGGCCCCTGGCTATCTCGGAATCGTCTCCAACTGGGACGCCCAGTGGTATCGGCGGATCGCAACCGATGGGTATCAGGTACCGACTCCCAAGGCCACTCCGGCGGACGCGCACGACACTCTGTGGACTTGGGCCTTCCCGCCGGCGTACCCGTTGATGGTCCGCGCCGTCATGTTGCTCACATCCCTGCCATTCACGGCTGCCGCGACTGTGGTCAGCTGTGTCGTCGGGGCTGGAGCCATGGTCCTGATGTACCGCTTGGTTCTGCGTAGCGGGGGCGCCTTTCTGGCGGCCGTGACCGTGCTCTTCTCCTGCTTCTTCGTGAGCGCACCACTGCTGCAGATCGGCTACAGCGAGTCGCTCGCTCTACTGTTCCTCATGGCGGCCCTGAACCTGGTGGTCGACCGCCACTACTTCGGGTCCTCGGCGGCAGTGCTTGCCCTGTCGATGACCAGGCTAGTCACCTTGCCCTTCGTGGTGGTGGTGCTCGTTCACGCGTATCTCCGATACCGGTCGGAGGGCCCCTTCTGGAAGACGCGCCGTAGCGGCGCAGCGGCACTTGCCCTCCTTGGGGCCGTCAGCATCTTTGGTCTGTTCTCGTGGATGCTTCTTGCCTCACTCTTCATCGGCACTCAGGCAGGTATGGCTCGGAGCGCTGGACAACGAAGCCTCCACCTCGGGTGGTTCGAGGACACACTCCATCTCTTCGGTGTTGTTGGCTTGGCCTTACTTGTCCTCTTCGTGTTCATGCTCGTAGTCGGCATGCTGCTTCCCAGCGCCAAGGCGTGGGCGCCTGAGCTCCGAGCATGGTCCGTGGCGTACCCCGTCTTCATCTTCGCGATGACGCCAATGCTTCCAGCGGTCATGCGCTACATGCTGCTCGCGCCGACCTTGCCCGTCCTGCTCGCGGGCACGCCGCGGCGCGCCTCTCGACTGAATGTCCTGTGGGTGGGGGTCGTCCTATTGCTGCTGATCGCTGCCCAGCGGTGGTATGCCGCCAATATCATCGTCGTTTGGACCGAGGGGTTGCGCCCGGCCCCGTAACTCGGAGGCTGCCTGATTTGAGTCTGCCTCAAGAATGGGTCTGCACCAGCCTGTGGCACGCCGTCGCGCCTACGTCGCGCCCACGTTCTTCCGCCACGTCGCCGCCCGGCCTGCAGGGCTCGACGAGTGTAGGGGGAGCATGAGTCCCGTGACGCCCCCGACATTGTTGGCGGACGTGCCGTTATGAGCAAGAGGCCGATGTGGGGCGGGCTCGGGGCTACGCCCGGGTCATCACCCAGCGGGACGGCGCCCTGTAGGAACAGAGTGCCATAAGCAGATACCCTGTCGCCGTTTCTGGCTTTGGACAACGCAGGCGTCTCCTGGGCGCTCACGTCCCGACCAGCAGGCCCTCGCTTCATCGAGTCGGGACCATCCGCCCCGAGACGAACCGCGAGTGCGCCGCGGTGAACACCAGCCATGGCAACAACACGCTGATGCCGTCCAGAGCGGGATCTTCCTCGGCGGGAACCGCGGGCGAAGGGAACAGAGCGCTCACCGCAACGGTCACCAGTCACTTTCTTTCATCGTGTCTGTCCCATCGCGCACACCGCCGGAGATACCGCGGTACTTGTTGTTTCCGTAATGACGTCGCGCCGATACTCCGTCGTCGTCGGCTCATCATCCATCGCGCCGTTGGTGTTGAGGTCGTCCATGTGCTCGCCTACCTCTGCTTTCTCATTGCGCTGCCCCTCGCCCGGCGGATGGACTCCCGAAGTAGCCTCGAGACTCACTGTGCTGGTCACCGCCCCGCTGAGCCCCATCTAGTCGCGGCCGTCTTCGGGCGCCGACGCCGCGATGTCTGGGCGAGTTCTTGCGTGATCGCCCTACACGCTGGATGCGCAAGCTCGCAGCTTGCGCTGGTAATCGAGATGGCCGTTGTCTGTGAGCCCACATTCAGCGCGGTCAAACTGAGCAAGGCCTCAGCCGAGCAGCGCAGGGATCGCGAGGATGACGGGGCCTGGTGATTCTGCGCTTCAGGAGCAGCCGGCGGGCTGCGAAGGGGAGGGCTGCGGCGACCAGCCAGAGCACGGTTGACGCTCTCCGTGTAGAAGACGGCGACGATCGTGGTGGCGATGAGGTCCCCGACGCCTGTGAAGGTCAGCAGGGTGACCGGAGTGCGCTCGGCAAGTGGGGCCGATGACGGCGAGCATCGACAGGCACGGACCTTGACTTCGAGCTTCGGCGCGCGGGCATTTGGGACTAATGCGGCAACGGCCTGAAACAGCGTCTTCAGGTCCTAGATTCGAGTCACTGGTCGGGGGGACCGGTTGAAATCAATGGTGCGTGGGGGGCGTCGTGGACAAGCAAACTGGATGGTTCTACGTCGGAGACGGGTGGCTGCGCTATCGGGACTCCGGCGGTTGGACAGACCACTTCCTGCAGGCCGAGCTGGTGCGCGGCTTCGACTGGCCGCCCGCAGCGCCCGCGCCAGTTCCCGAGAGTCCGCCATCGGATCAGGGCGCGACGGATCAGGACGGCGAGCCGAACACAATCGGCGGACGGCCGGCGCAGCCGCGCCCACTACGTGCCCGGGTCCTGCTGCGACTGGGTCGTCGGCAGATAGGGCGGCATCGCCTCCGCGCTTGACCTCGGTTGTGCGACCCTTCGCGGGCCCGGGCTCAACGCAGATGCCCAGAGGACGACGAGCGGCACCGCGACCCAGGGTGAGCCAACGACGTCCAGAGGCCATGGCCATGCCCCGGCCAAGGCGTGCAGAGGTGTGATCGTCCACGAGAGGGTATAGATGCCTGCGAGGGCGGTGCGGGTGGCCGCCGTCCATGCCAGGCCAGCGAGCAGCACGACCGCCGGGATCAGAAGGACGAGGTCGTAGGCCATGACGTGCGGCGACGCGACGACGGTCGTCGTCAGGGTGATGACCCATCCGGTCGCGCTCGAGGGGCGCGCTCCCCGCATGGCCCGCAGCCCAGGGATGACCAGGACGAGTCCGGCAGCCGTGGCCAGGGACTGCCACGTCGATCCCCATGACGAAGGCGCGACGGCCGTGAGCCATGCCGACGCACTCACGGACTTCCACGCCTGATCAAGCTGGACTGCCTGGACGTAGTGCGGGGACGTCGGCAGTCGCAGCCACTGCCCGACCCCGTCCACCCCGACCATCAGCAGTGACGCCGTCAGCAGGAGCAGGACGGTGCCGAGGAAGCCTGCCACGGCTCGGAACCTCCGCTGCACGAGCAGCAGGAGCGGGATGAGGAACACCAGCTGAGGCTTCATGCATCCGAGGGCCAACAGTGCCCCGCCGGTGAGCAGATGGCCCGCTTCGACGAGCCGCATGCCGGCCACGACCGCCAACAGGACGACGGCGGTGTCCTGCCCGCCGCCCACCAGCTCGACGACCGGGTAGGACGAGCAGACGATGACGACGAAGAGCCGCCAGCGCGAGGCCAGCACCGGCGGCGCCCACGGCCGCAGGAGCTTCAGGGCGAGCAGTAGGGACGCCAACGAGCTCACGGTCCAGACCGCGCAGCTGAGGGCATACGGCAGGGTCGCCAGGGGGGCGAAGAGCCCGGCCACGAAGGGCGGCGAGACGAACCAGGACAGTCCACTCGTGCCGAGCTCCCCGTGCTGCAGGGACGCTTGGACCGCGGGATCATAGAGCTGGTCGAGGTGACCCGTGAGGAGCAGCCGCCCGGCGGTCCATCGCGCCGAGTAGTCCGGCCACAGTCCCTGCGTGGTTCCCACGATCAGCGAAACGAAGAGAGCGAGTCCAGCCCCGCACAACAGGATCCAGGGATAGACTCTGAGCCGCTCGCGGGTCAGGAGTGGATCCACGACAGCGGCAAGTCGGGACACCGCACTACTCGACGAGTCGGACCGGATTGGCCGCCAAGGCCGCCGACCACGACGTCGTGTCGGAGGGCTGGTTGCCCAACCCGTAGTAGTACTGGAGTTTGAACCAGCACGCATTGGGGTCGGAGTCGACGCACGAGTAGGTGGGTGGGATCGGGACCGAGACCACTTGCCACTTGCCGTTGAACGTGCTGTTGGCGGTGAATTTGCAGTTGGGCACGGACGTGATGGGGCCGGAGCCGGTGCAACCGGTAAGGGGGCCTCCAGAGGGACTCAGGATGCTCACGGTTCCCGATCCGGTGGAGTCGCCGATGTCAAAGAGCTTGACGTTCAGCACCTGGCCCGCAGCCGCGCTCGGCACGCGCGCGAGGAAGAACGTCGTCGTGGCGCTCGGCAGGTTGGCGTAGATGGCCATCTTGGAGAAACCGGCGATCGAGATCGCGTCCTTCGCCGTGGTGTCCGAGGTGGAGTACACGCGTAGGCCGAATCGATTGTGCCCAGAGGCGGCGTCAGTACCCAGACCGTTCGTCTTCACCTGGATCATGTACTGGCCCGCGGGCGCGCTCGCGATGGGTGAGTCGCAAAGGGGCGTCCACTTACGGAAAACGTTGTACGTCCCTAGCGGCATGGTTGAGATTGCAGTTGCGTTGTTGGGCAGGTTGTAACCCGCGAAGACCTTGTTGCATCCGGTTCGGGCTGTATACGAAGCGGGGTCCCAAAAGGTGGTCGATGAGCCGGCCTCGCGCACTGTGAACTGAGTGGACACCTCGCCCGTCCCGCCAAAGCGGACGTCTCCGGTGCAGAAGGGACTGGCGGCTCCCTTGGCGTACCTCGGGTCAGCTATCCCGTTCCTGTCCTTGCCGGTCAAGGACTTGTCACTCGTTGGGTTGGTTCCGTCCCCACACAGGTCACCGACTGCGACGAGTGCGGGGTCGAACGCCTCGAACTGGAGGTTGGAAACGGCGCGCGTCAGCGTGACGACGTAGTAGTAGCCGTTGGGATCGTAATCGGTGTTCAAACTCCCCGTGCATCCGTCGATGCCGCTCCCGCATGAGTTGTTCTGGTAGGCGTCCCCCGAGAGCTTCGACGCCGACCAGCTGCCGACGTTCGCCCAGAACTGCCCGGCGTTGCTGCAGTTGGTGCTGCGGCGGTTGTCGGTTCCGTTATCGGGGTCGTTGCCGAACTCGTTGCAGGGACTGCCCATCGGCAGAGGACCGACGTAGTCGGCCATTGCCGACCTGGTGATCGTCGTCTTGGGGATACCAAAGAGCGGCCCGAAGAAGTTGTCGACCGTGCGCGTCACCGTGACGCGAAGCCGCGAGGGCTGGTTGCCAATGCTCGTGGCCACCGACGTCGACGCCACGCCATTGGCGAAGCCGTTCTGCTTGGCGAGCAGTTGGGCGGCGGTGAAGGCGGCGCTCTGGTTGCCGGGCAGGTTGGGCACTCCACCCAGAGCGGCGGCGTCGGCGGCCTTCTGGGCCTGACTCGCGACGACGTACCAGTAACCCACGTCGACCGTGAGGGCGCACATGCACAGCAGGACCGAGCTCATCAGCGCCACCATGATGGCGACGTAACCCTGGTCGTCACGCCGCAGGCGTCGGACCTTGGTGATCAGGCACCGGCTCATCGGCAGCCACTGGTGACCGGCACCGGCTCCAGCGTCATGACGACGTGCTCGCGCAGCGTCATCGACTTGAAGAACAGGTTGCTCACGGCCTTGTGATCCACCTCAAGGTAGACCCCGATCGTGTCGTGGTTGGGGTCACCCGGGCAGGCATTCTGCGTGAGGGCTGCCCAGGTGTCCGAGACGGGAGTGAACTTGCCGGCACCGGCGTCCCACCTGAACGTGATGCACGTGGTGCAGGTCGTGAAGGCGCTGCCGCCCCCGAGGGGGTAACCCTGGGCATCGGACTTGTAGACCCACATCTTGGTGACGTCCGCCATGTTGAGCGCCGTGCTTCCCTTGGCCACAGCCGCGGCGGTATCCGCAGCGAATGACCCGACTCGCGGCTCGGCCGACGCCGTGCGTGCCCCGGCGCGTACGGCAGCCGACATGGTCAGCTTGTCCTTGAAGACCAAGCCGTACTCCACGATGCCGAGGGCCAGCGTGAGGATCAGGGGCATGACGAACGCCGCCTCGACGGCCACCACCCCACGGTCACGTCCCGCGCGACTCCATGCTCGAACGCCCCCGCCCATGCCTCAACCCTCGCTTTGATCGATTCCCGAGGCCGACAGTAGGGCACACATAAGGGGCATACATCGATATCGGCGCAATCTGCCTGCGGTCCCGAACGTGCCGCCCCGCCCGACGTGGGGGCGGGTCCCTGGTCATGCGGCCTCTGCGGCAAGCGGTAGCAGGATGATGGTCATGAGCGCACTTGCGACCATGACCGGCCCGTAGGCGAACTCGCCTCGGCGGTCGCTGCGTCCGGAGACCAGGAGAACGGCGGCGACGAAGCCCCCGAGGACGAATGTCCCGAGTGTGGCGACAGTGGCGTGCCGCCAACTGAGCCAGCCCAGCAGCAGGCCGAGCAACCCGGACAGCTTCACGTCACCGAAGCCCATGCCGCCATTGGGAGCCGCGAGGAGCAGGACGAAGAAGAGCCCGAACATCCCCGCGCCCGCGAGGGAGGCTCGCAGCAGTGCATCCAGGTCGCCAGTAAGTATCGAGCAGCACGCAAGAAGGACCAGAAGGACTGGATAGCCGGGAAGCTGGATGGCGTCCGGCAAGCGATGTACGTCCAGGTCGATGGCGGCCAGCGCGATCAACACCCACGAGCAGGCCAGGTAGGTGATCGGCACCAAGGCAGGGGAGCCGGGGCTGGTGGCCAGCCAGATCGAGGTGGACACAACTGCGCTTACAGGAACGACCCACCCGACGTGGCGCGGTGGGAGGGAACGCTCCTCTTGGTGACGGTAGGCGTGTGAGTGCAGGCCCCGAACCATGAGGAGGCCGGCAGTCGCCCCTGCCAAGGTGACGAGTACGAGCGGAAGGGGGCCTGCACTTGCCACGACAGCTCCTTCATCGGCGTGTCCGCGCACGGCTGCGGCGCACTCGCAAGGATTCCGCTACTTTGACCCAATTTTCGCGGTTATCGGGACACGAGTGAGTTTGATTCCTAATGTTCCCCTCGTCGGGCACACATCGGGTGGGCCCTGTCGGGAGGAATCTCATGACCAAGCTCGCTGCCAAGCTCCAGACGCGATTCAACGTCGCCAAGGATGCCCAGTCCGAGAAGGGCGCCACCGCCGTCGAGTACGGCCTCATGGTGGCCCTGATCGCCGTCGCCATCATCGCCGCCGTGACGACCCTCGGTACCAAGATCAGCGGAATGTTCACCAACGTCTCCTCCAAGGTCCCGTGACAAGGACAAGGACAAAGACAAGGACGAGGACGCACTAATGACCAACTTCGTAGCCAAGTGCCAGACCCGCTTTAATGTCGCCAGGGACGCCCGGTCCGAGAAGGGCGCCACCGCCGTCGAGTACGGCCTCATGGTGGCCCTGATCGCCGTCGCGATCATCGCCGCCGTGACGGCGCTCGGTACCAAGATCAGCGGCCTGTTCACCAACGTGGCGACCAACCTTCCGTGATCCTCTGGTGCAGCGGCGGCTGAGGTGGTCTCAGTCGCCGCTCACCATGCTGCGGGCAAAAGGGTGGCGCCGATGCTCATCGAGCGAGCCAGTATGCGCCCAGCGAGTCCAGGACGCGGTGATGGGACCCTCATATCTCCCCCTCGTATATCCCCTGCACGGGGCTACCGCTCGTGCGCCAGTCGGAACGAATGACTGACTCGACCTAGGACGTAACCGATGAACCGTCGCCTCCTCGCCGCGCTCCTGGCCCTGCTCCTCGCTGCGGCAGGCGGGGGCCTCGTCCTCGTCTACGCCAAGAACGCCGACCAGCGCGCGCTGGCGGGCGCCCAGCTCGCCGGCGTCTGGGTCGCCCAGAAGCTCGTCCCCGCCGGCACCACCTTGAAGGCCGCCGAGGAGCAGGGCCTGCTCACGCACACGAAGGTGTCCGCAGAGGCGGTTCCGGCGGGTGCGCTCGAGGAGATCAACGCCGGCAACCGGGAGCTGCTCGCGCTTTCAGACGTCCAGCCGGGGGAGTACGTCCTCGCCGCGCGCTTCGGCACAACACCCCCCGCGGAGAAGGCCATCGAGGTGCCCGCGGGCAAGCTCGCCGTCTCCGTGCAGCTGAGCGACCCGGCCCGAGTGGGCACCTTCGTCACCCCGGGCTCACACATCGCCATTTACACGTCGTACAAGATCAAGGCCCTCGGCGACGATGCGCGGTCGAAGAAGATCAACGACAACGACATCAAGGGGACGAGTGTGCTGCTCGACGACGTGCTCGTCATCGGCGTCGGCACCTCGGCTCTGGCGGCACCGGCCAAGACGGACGGCGCAGCGGCGCCGGCTGCCAACTCAACTGGCGTCCTCGTCACGGTGGCCGTGCCTCCTGGAGATGCGGCGAAGCTCATCCACGGCGTGGCGAACTACACGTTGTATGCGGCCCTACGTGGCTCGGGCGTCAAGATCGACCCGAACCAGCAGGCGAACGACCTCAACCTCTTCCCCGGGACTCTGCCATGACCATTCTCTGGGACCCTGACCCATCGGCGGCCGACAAGTACCGCTACGCGGTTGGCCAGGACGTGGTTGCGATGTCCTCCGGCCCGCAGGTGGCCCGCGCGATCGAGGACAACGCGGCGCACACTTTGGTGGTCGTCGGACCTGACGTCGACCTGGACGCAGCCTGCGAGCTGGCAGACGCGCAGCGGTTGGACCACCCCCACGTCGGGGTCGTCCTGCTCCGGCACCGACTCGAGGTGGCGGTCCTGGCCAACGCTCTGCGCAGTGGGATCCGCGAGGTCGTTCAGGCCGACGACAGCCCGGCCCTCGCCGAGGCGGTGCGCCGCAGCCGCGCACTGACAGCACAGCTGCACGGCCACCAGGCAGGGGGCACGTCCCGTGAGGCCAAGGTCGTCACCGTCTTCTCGGCGAAAGGGGGGGTCGGCAAGACCACCCTCGCGACGAACGTCGCTGCCTATCTGGCAGGGATGCACTCCCGGACGCTGCTCATCGATCTTGACCTGATGTTCGGGGACGTGGCCATCAGCCTCCAGCTGTTGCCGAGCAGCTCCATCCGTGACCTGGTGGCCATGAGCGGCCACCTCGACCGCGAGGGTCTGGCCTCGGTCGTGACGACTCACGAGGCGAGCGGTCTCCACGTACTCGCCGCGCCCGACGACCCGGCGGAGGCCGAGAGGATCCCTGCCGCCTTGGTAGCCGAGATCCTGCGAGTTGCCAGGGCGGAGTACGACTACGTCGTCGTCGATACGCCGCCCTCGTTCACCGAGCACGTCCTCACTGCCTTCGACTCGAGCGATCTGACCCTGCTGATCGCGACCCTGGACATCCCAGCCATCAAGAACCTCAAGGTCGCCATCAACACCCTTGACACCCTCGGCACGGCACCGGAGGCACGGTGCATCGTCCTCAACAGGTCGGATGCCAAGGTGGGGCTCACAGCTGATGACGTCGAGTCAGCCCTGGGCGCCTCGATCGCCGTGAGCATCCCGAACAGCGTCTCCGTGCCCGCCGCGACGAACCGGGGCGTGGCGATCATCCTGTCGGAGCCGAGGTCCACCGTCTCGCTGGCGATGCGGCACCTGGCTGACACGGAGATCCGCATCCGCTTTGGCGAGCAGCTCCGCAACGGCATCAAGCGCAACTTTGGTCTGCTGAGGAGCAAGAGATGAGCAATCTCGCTGAACGCCTCGACCGAGCCCGCCACGTCGCGACGCCGCCGCCAGGCGTCGGCGAAGCGCGCAGCGCCGAGCTTCGCAGCCGCCCCGTCGATCCCTTCGCCGAGGTCAAGGAGCGGGTGCACCAGACGCTCGTCGACTCGCTGGGCCCGCGGCTCTACGACCCCCACCTCTCCGAGCACGAGCTGGCATCGCAGGTGCGCACCACGCTGCAGGAGGTCATCGACTCGGAGCAGACCCCACTGTCGCTGTCGGACCGATCGCGGATCGCCCAGGAAGTGTCCGACGACATCCTCGGGCACGGGCCCCTTGAGCCCTATCTGCGCGACCCCGAGGTCAGCGAGATCATGGTCAACGGCCCGGGGAGCATCTACATCGAGCGCGGCGGAAGGCTGTATCCCGTCGAGACCGCCTTCGCCAGCGACGCCCACCTACGCCGCACCATCGACAAGATCGTCGCCCGCATCGGTCGGCGAGTAGACGAGTCCAGTCCGATGGTGGACGCGCGACTGCCTGATGGTTCCCGCGTCAACGCCGTCGTCCCCCCGATCGCGCTCGACGGCTCGCTGCTCACCATCCGCAAGTTCTCCGCCGACCCCTTCACGGACGTCGACCTCATCAGCTTCGGCACCCTGACCACCAGCGCGAGGGACTTCCTGTCCGCGTGCGTTCGGGGCCGGCGCAACGTCGTGATCTCGGGGGGCACCGGCTCGGGCAAGACGACGACCCTCAACGTGCTCAGCTCGTTCATCCCGGCTGACGAGCGGATCGTCACCATCGAGGACGCAGCCGAGCTTCAGCTGCGCCAGGACCACGTCCTTCGGTTGGAGGCTCGCCCCGCGAACATCGAGGGGAGCGGCGCGGTGCCGATCCGTGAGCTGGTTCGCAACTGTCTACGCATGCGGCCCGACCGCATCATCGTCGGTGAGATCCGAGACGGCGCCGCGCTGGACATGCTCCAGGCAATGAACACCGGTCACGACGGCTCCATCACCACCCTGCACGCCAACTCGCCGCGCGACAGTCTGTCGCGGCTGGAGACTATGGTGCTCATGGCGGGTGTCGACCTGCCGGTGCGGGCCATCCGCGAGCAGGTCTCAGGAGCCGTCGACCTCATCGTGCAGCAGTCGCGCCTCAAGGACGGGTCGCGCCGGGTGGTCGCCATCACCGAGGTGTTGGGGATGGAGGCAGATGTCGTGACACTGCAGGACATCTTCGTCTTCGACTACTCGGCCGGTCGGGACGAGAACGGCAGGTTCCTCGGTGGGCTGGTGCCCACCGGAATTCGCCCGAAGTTCACCGACGACCTGTCAGACCATGGCGTAGACCTTCCCATCACCCTCTTCGCCCGGCAGGGATTCTGATGCCCGCCGCCCCTGCCCCGTCCCCGTTGATCTGGCTCGCGGCCGTCCTCGTCGCCCTCTCCGTCGTCACCCTCTCGATCGCCCTCGCCCCCACCCTGCAGACCCGGCGCGAGCGACGCATCGCCTCGATCAGCGACTACGTGCCCGGGGGCCGAGTGGCGGTCGACCAGAAGGCCAAGTCCGAGCTCACGCCGCTCTCGGAGCAGTTGATCGGTTTCGGCGAGCGGCAGATGCAGGGAAGGGCTTCGACGAAGAGCACGATGGCGCTGATGGCCCGCGCCGACCTGCCCTTCCGCGCTGGTGAGTGGTTCGTCCTGCGCGGAATCGCCGCCGTGGTCGTGGCGGCCCTCGTGCTCTTCCTGTTCCGCGGCTCCGAGCCGGTCCTGCTGCTGCTCGGAGGCGGAGTCGGCGCAGTGGTCGGGCTCGTCTTGCCGATGCTGGTGCTACGCCTCCTTGCCGGCCGGCGGGCCGCGGCATTCGAAGCGGTGCTGCCGGACGTGCTGACGCTCGTGTCGACCAGCCTGCGCAGCGGGTTCGGGCTGGCGCAGGCGCTGGATGCCGTGGCTCGTGACGCTGCGGAGCCCGCGGCAAAGGAGTTCTCCCGGGCCCTGGCGGAGGCGCGAATCGGCACGGACATCTCGGATGCCCTGGAGCACATGGCTGCTCGCATGAACAGCACTTCCATGCGTTGGGCCGTCATGGCGATCCGAATCCAGCGAGAGGTCGGCGGCAACCTGGCCGACACATTGCACACGACGGCAACGACGCTGAAAGAGCGTGAGTCCCTGGGCCGACAGGTACGGGCGCTTTCCGCGGAGGGTCGCCTCTCGGCATACATCCTGGTGGCGCTCCCGATCGGCATCTTCATCTACATGCTTTACGGCAACTACGCCTACATCAGTCTGCTCTGGCAGGAGCCTCTGGGTATCGCCATGTTGGTCGGCGGCGTCGTCATGATGGGGCTCGGGATGCTCTGGATGAACAAAATCGTGAAGATCGAGGTCTGACGTGCTGCTGTATGTCGGAGCCGCCCTGGTCGCGGTCGGTGTCGCGGCCGCAGCCGGTGCGCTCCTCCTGGGATCGGGGGGGCCGACAGGAGTCGCCAAGTCACTGGCACTCATCGAGAGCCCCGTCGGCGACCGCAGCGCGGTGCGTGCGGAGTTGAGCACCAAGGAGCGGCTGGTCACCCCGGTCATGGGCCGCATGCAGGTTCTGGCCGCGAGGCTCTCGCCCTCGGGGACCCACGAACGGCTCGCACGGATGCTCGACCGGGCAGGGAACCCGGCCCCGTGGACGCCGGAGCGAGTTCTCGGGACCAAGGGAAGCGCTCTGGTGCTCGGGGTGCTGCTCGGTGTCGTCTACGCTGGGTTCTCCCTCTCCGGCGTGGGCATCGCGTTGATGGTGGGGACGGCATTGTTCTTCCTCCCTGACCTGCTCGTGCACAACCTCGCCCTGAAGCGACAGGAGCAGACAGCCAAGGGACTGGCCGAAGCGCTCGACATGCTCAGCGTGTGCGTGCAGGCGGGGCAGGGATTCGACGCCGCGTTGATGCAGGTGGCACGCAACGTCGAGGGGCCCATCTCGGGCGAGTTCGCGCGCGTGCTCTCCGAGATTCAGATCGGAAAGTCACGCGGTGACGCATTCACCGGCATGGGGGAGCGCGTCGTGCTCCCGGAGGTGAAGAACTTCACGAGCGCCCTGACGCAGGCTGACCGACTCGGTCTGCCGATCGGGACCGTGCTACGCGAGCAGACCGCGACGATGCGCCTCGTGCGCAGGCAGAAGGCAGAGGAGAAAGCGCAGCAGGTGACGGTGAAGATCATGGTTCCGTTGCTGTTGTGCCTTTTCCCGGCGCTTTTCGTCGTCATCATCGGGCCTGGCGCCTTGAGGATGATGTCGGCCTTCACGGGCATGTAGCTCGACAGTCTCTCGTCGGCCACCCTGCGCGCGGCGAAGGACCGCTGACCACTGCCCCGCCGTATCTCGGAGCTCGTGCCCGGCACTCCCGATGTCGTATGGCGGAAGGACGGGCACAAGCCATCGGGCTGGCTCCCTTTCGATGAGTACTTGGCCCTACACATCGAAGATCCCACCGATGGCCCTCACGTCTTCAGGACACGTCGGGCCTCAAACCCCCCGATACCAGGGGACGCGCAAACCCGGACGTCGGTGAACTCCATGAGAGGCATTCGGTGGATCTGGGATACGCGTCTTCCTCGCCTCGACAGGGTCCCTAGCGCCGCTGCCTAACTGCGCGCTGGCCGCTTTCGGAGCCCCTATGTGGGGGCTTCCACCCGTCGCTGACACCGGCGGTGGGCTGTTCCCGCTGGCATGCTGTTGTGTACTCCGGTCCTGTGGCTAGGATCCCTCACTCTCCTAGCCGCCATCCCACGGTTGCGTCGCAGCCAAGGACAGCCGACGTTGCCTCACCTGGATGAGTCCGTCCCACGAAGCCCAATCGGACAGCTCGAGTGATCTTGGGGGTGAATCGCGCTTCTGCGATGTGAATTCCAACGGTTGTCTCGGCCGGCATCCGATCGGCGGAGGTCCCGGACCGGCCCCTGGGACCTCGGTCTGAGTGTCGCAGGTTACTCGTGCCGGGATGCAGCCGCTCATCACCATGGCGCAAAGGGGACATAGGAATCGGAAATGGCATGGGCCGCCGGCTGAGCCGTCAGTCGCGCCGATGCTTGTCGCGGGGCTTTCTCTGGAACCCGGTCGACGACGGTCCGTCCGCTTGCGTCAGCTCGATGAGCTGTCCGGAGATGCGGGTGGAGCGCAGCTTCTCCCACGCGCCGGGCGGCAGCGTCGCCGGCAGCTCGACGATCGAGTGGTCGGCGCGGATGTCGATGTGGCCGAAGTCCTGACGGCCGAGGCCGCCTTCGTTGGCCAGGGCGCCTACGATCTGCCGCGGCTCCACCCGCTGGCGCCGTCCCACCGCGATGCGGTACTTCGCCATCGGCCCGGAGGCCGCACGCCGCGGTCCCCGCTCACCCCGATCCCCTCGACCACGTGAGTCTCGGTCATCGCGACGCTCCCGCGGCCCCCGGTCGTCGAACGTCCTTGCCGGCCGGACCGGCTCGGGCTCGAGCAGCATCGGCTCGTCGCCCTGGGCGACCACGGCCAGCGCGGCCGCCACGTCCGCCTCGGGCACGTTGAACTCGCTGACGTAGTGCCCGATGACGTCGCGGAAGGCGTCGATCCGGCTGGTCGCCGACAGGGCCTGCGTGATCGCGTCGTCGAAGCGGGTCAGGCGGCTGGCGTTGATGTCCTCCACGCTCGGCATCGTCATCGGCACGAGCGACTGTCGGGTCGCCTTCTCGATCGCCTTGAGCAGGTGGCGCTCGCGCGGCGTGACGAACGAGATCGCGTCGCCGCTGCGGCCGGCTCGCCCGGTACGACCGATGCGGTGGACGTACGACTCCGTGTCGGTCGGGATGTCGTAGTTGACCACGTGGCTGATCCGCTCGACGTCGAGCCCGCGCGCCGCGACGTCGGTCGCGACGAGGATGTCGAGCTTGCCGGACTTCAGCTGGTCGACGGTGCGCTCGCGCTGGTTCTGGGCGATGTCGCCGTTGATCGCCATCGCCGAGAAGCCCCGCGCCCGCAGCTTCTCCGCCAGCGTCTCGGTCTCGTTCTTGGTCCGGACGAAGACGATCATGCCCTCGAAGTTCTCGACCTCGAGGATGCGGGTCAGGGCGTCGACTTTCTGCGGATACGACACGGTGAGGTAGCGCTGCGTGATGTTCGGCGCCGTCGACGTCTTCGACTTGACGGTGATCTCGACCGGGTCGTGGAGGTACTTCTTCGAGATGCGCCGGATCTGCGAGGGCATCGTCGCGGAGAAGAGCGCGACGTGCTTGTCGTCCGGGGTGTCGGCCAGGATCGTCTCGACGTCGTCGGCGAAGCCCATCTTGAGCATCTCATCGGCCTCGTCGAGCACGAGGAAGCGCAGCTCGCTGAGGTCGAGCGTCCCCTTCTCGAGGTGGTCCATGATGCGGCCGGGGGTGCCGACGACGATGTGGACGCCGCGGCGCAGCGCGCTCAGCTGCACGCCGTAGGCCTGCCCGCCGTAGACCGGCAGCACGTGCACGCCCTTGAGGTGCGCGGCATACCGCTCGAAGGCCTCGCACACCTGCAGTGCCAGCTCGCGCGTCGGGGCGAGGATCAGCGCCTGCGGCGTCTTCTGCTTGAGGTCGAGCCTGCTGAGGATCGGCAGGGCGAACGCGGCCGTCTTGCCGGTGCCGGTCTGCGCGAGCCCGACGACGTGGCGGCCCTCGAGCAGCGCCGGGATCGTCGCCGCCTGGATCGGCGACGGGTGCTCGTAGCCGACGTCGCGCAGCGCCTTGAGCACCTTCTCGTCGAGCCCCAGGTCGGCGAAGCTCACCTCCGGGGACTGCCCGTCTGAGCTGGGGGACTCGGTAACGGGTGCTTCGTCGTCGCGGGTCTGGGGCTCGGGGCTGTGCTGGCTCACACCCTGACGGTAGTGCGTCCGCGGCGGTGCGCGACACCGTCGTGCGGTGCCGCGGCCCCGCGGGCAGCGAGAACCCCCCCACACGGCATACGCCATCGGGAGACGACGACGGGGGCCGCCCGAGGTGGGCGGCCCCCGTCGGGAGTGCGCGCGGTCAGGCGGTGGCGCTGACCGGCTCGTCGACCTTGGCGGCCAGCGCGTCGAGCAGGGCGAGCAGTTCGGCGCGGCGCTCGTCGGTGACGTCGAGGTCACCGGCGGGGGAGACGTCCTGCGTGAAGACCAGGCCGGTGGAGCCGACGACGTCGGCCTTGACGTGGCCGAGCACCTTGGTGAGGTCGGCCGTGGCGTCGGTCGCGCCGGTCCATCCGTAGCCGACGAGGGCGATGGGCTTGGCGTCCCACTCGGCGAAGAGGTAGTCGATCGAGTTCTTGATCGGGGCCGGGAAGCTGCGGTTGTACTGCGGCGTCACCACGACGATCGCGTCGGACTCGAAGACCTTCGAGGCCCAGTCCAAGGTGTGCGGCTTCGCGTAGTTGCCGTTGCGCGGCATGTCCTCCTCGTCGAAGAACGGCAGCGAGGACAGGTCGAGCAGCTGGACCTCCCACTCGTCGGCGGGGGCCTGCGAGGCCACCCACTCGGCGACCTTGGGGCCGATGCGGCCGGGACGGGTGCTGGAGACGACGATCCGAAGTTGCTTCACATTTCAACTAACTATCACGCTCCCGAAGGCATTCCCAAAACGAGCGTATGCCGTGTGCACCGTGCCCGCGAAACGCGCGGCTCGCACGAGGCGGCGTCTGCCGTTCCCGGGCCGACGGCGCGCGGCGCTGGACCGGCATCGTCCGGATGCGAGGGGGACCGCGCCATTTCGCATCGTTGCGACACGCATGTCAGGGTGTTGGGCGTTCGTGCCTCCCCCTCTGCGCGAACGTCGACTGAAGGATCAGCATGCAAAACACCCGAAACCAGACATCCCGTTCCCCTCATGGGCGTCGCAAGCGCCTGCTCCCGCTGGCCGCTGCGGCCGTGTCGGCGGGCGCGCTCCTCATCGCGGGCTCCGCCACCACCTCGGCCACTGCCAGCACGTCCGTGCATCCGCCGCTTCCGTCGTCGAACACGGTGATCTTCGGTGCCTTCACCCAGCTCCCCGGCAAGACCCTGCAGACCAGCGTGACCGCCCGGGAGTCCCAGCTGAAGCGGAAGTATGCCGTGAACTCCCACTACTACGACTGGGCAGACTCGTTCCCCGGCGTCGCGGAGAAGGCGGACGCCGCGCAGGGCCGCACGGTGATGGACACCTGGTGGGGGATCGACCCACGAAAGATCGTCAACGGATCGCAGGACGCGCTCATCAGGGCCCGTGCCAAGGCCGTGGCTGCCTTCGGCAGACCGATGTTCCTGCGCTGGGGCGCCGAGATGAACGGCGACTGGTATGCGTGGTCCGGCACGGCTGTCGGGAACAAGCCGTCGGTGTTCGTCGCCGCCTGGCGGCACATCCACGACGTCTTCGCCCGTGCGGGTGTCCGCAATGTGGCGTGGGTGTGGGCTCCCAACGCCGACTCGCACCCGGGCGGGACCAGCACGACGTCGTGGAACTCCTGGCGCAACTACTACCCCGGCGACGCCTATGTCGACTGGGTCGGTATCGACGGCTACAACTGGGGCTCGAAGGACTCCTGGCAGACCTTCGGACAGGTCTTCGGCCCGGTCTACGCGGACTACGCCGGACGAAAGCCCATCATGATCGCCGAGACCGGGTCGCTCGAGCCCGGCGGCAACAAGGCCGCCTGGCTGTCCGACGCCAGCAGGTGGATCAAGGCTCACCGCGGGATCAAGGCCTTCGTGTACTTCGACACCAACCGGTCGTCCTCGAAGCTGGACTGGCGTGCGGACTCCTCGCCCAGCGCGCTGAACGCGTACATCTCCATGGCGCGCGACCCGTACTTCTCCGGACGTCCCCGCTGAGGGTGCTCGGGTCAGCGGCCCCGGACGGCAGTGACCCGGATGGCAGTGACCTGGATGACAGCGTCCGGATGCAGGGTTGGGGTGGGCGCACCGGCTAGGTGCGCCCACCCTTGCGCTGGTCTGCAGCAGCCACGCTCCAGACCATGGGCGCCAGGACCAGTGCTTCCACGGCCATCGCGCCCACGAACCACGAGGCAACCCCGACCAGCCCGCCCACGTGGGCGCCCCAGGACACGGCCGCCAGCTCGAGGACGGCCCACACGATCATCACCACCGCGGCCCGAGGGATGCGCCGCCGCACGCGCGCCGCGGCCACGTAGTGGGTCTTGACCATCATCGGCACGTACGCCAGCACCAACACCTGCAGGGGCACCGTGGCCTCACGGGCGTAGCTGCGTCCGAACAGGGCAAGGATGAGGGGAGCCCCTACCGCGAGTCCCACGCTGCCGCAGAGCCCTACAGCCAGTGACACGCGCAGGGTCAACCGTGTCTTCCGTGCCAGGGCGGCCCGATCCGCGGAAGCGACGGCGAACAATGCCGTCGAGAGGTGGGTGGGCAGGATGAACAGGAAGCCGACCACCGTCCACGCGGCGTAGAAGGCGCCGCCGGCCGACGCCGAGACGGTGGCGGTGACGACGGCCGGGATGAGCAGCCGGGGCGCCTGCACGCCGAGGTTGAGCCAGTTGTGGGCCAGTGTCGTCCTGCCGAGGCCGCGCAGCAGCGACCACTGGGGTCGAGGTGCGATGGGCATGCCTCGCAGGCGCATCACCACTCCCAGCAGCACCATGGACAGGGCGGTCCCCCCGACCCAGGAGGCGAGGATCCCGAGCCCCTGCTCGTCGTGCACGGCGAGCGCGAGCGCCACCAGGAGTCCGATCTTCACGATCGCGAAGATGGTGTTCCGCCACAGCTGGAGCGCGCTGAGGTGCAGTCCCAACGTGGCCTGGTCGAAGACCAGGATCGCCCCTGTCAGGGCGACCCCGAGCACGAAGAGTCCCGCTCCTCCCGGTTGGCTGACCAGCATCCCCAGCGCGTCGCTGAGCCGCGAGGCCGTCAGCACGTAGATGAGGGCCAGCACCGCGGAGACGCCCGCGCTGGCCAGCAGCCCGGCCGCGACGAGTCGCGCACGGCCCACCGACCGGAGCGGAAGCTCTGCGATGAGCACCGTGCCCAGGCCGGCCATGCCGATGGTCCCGAGCAGCATCATCACCGAGATGGCGGCCGAGCCGAGACCCACGGCCCGCTGGCTGTAGAGACGCGCAGCAGCGGCCCAGTAGACGAATCCGAGGCCCGAGGTCACCACGGTCGTGGCGAGCAGCGAGCCCGCACGGCCGAGGACGTCAGTGTGCTGTCGCCAGTCACGAGCGCGGCCGGAGTCTGTGGGCGGGCCGGTGCCGCCCGAGGGTAGGAGCTCCGCTGCTTCCGGTGGCCTACCTCGCTCCTCCGAGGCTCCTGCTTCGTTCACTTCGTCCTGCTGGGAACGCTCAGGGCCACGGACCGGTACGGCGGGCCGCTCGTTCCGGCCCGGTAGACGGTGACCACCAGTCGCTGGCCTGGCCGGGTGGACACCGAACGCTGCCACCTCGCCCCATCGGCCAGGGGCACCGTCCACACGCGGGAGGGGACCCCGTCGGCCTGGACGACGACCCTGTAGTGCTGCGTACCGCCCTCGTGGTTGCCGAGGTCTATCTGCGCGGTTCCCGGGGCGCCCCGTTGGCTCAGCGACAGCTGCGTGAACGGCGGCTGCACCTGCGCACGTGCGCTGTGGACGGCGATCCCCACGGCCGTCACGCCGATCACGGCAGCCAGGCCGAATGCCACGCCCTGCTTTCGGGAGACCCGCGGTCGGGGGGTCTGGCCCCGGGAAGGGACCTGGGGCGTCTCCGTGGTCCGGGCGCGGAGGGTGGCCGCGAGCGCGGCGCCGACCAGGGTGGTCCCGGCCATCAGGGCCAGCCAGCTCGAGCGGTCCAGCCGCACCCCGCTCACGTGGAGGACGATCCCGCCGAGCGCTGTGATCGCCAGCGACAGCGCCACGGAGAGCGCGGCACGCATCATGGGTTTCAGGCTGGAGCCGAAGAGGACATCGGTCCACACGTATCCGGGGGCGCCCAGCACCAAGGGGGTCCCGAGCACGGACGAGACCGCGACGGGGGCGCCCGACAGGATCGCTGCGACGGCGGCGATGGCCAGCGTGGCGGCAGCGAGGAGGTCGAATGCCCTACTGCGCATTGAGCAGCTCGTTCAGGTCGTAGACGACGATGTCCCCGCTGTCGAACGGCCGATCGACACCCGCCAGCCGGGCGTACTTGTCGAGACTGCTCAGGGGAATGGGCTTGGTGCGCTGCCCGGCGTCCGGATCCACCGCGAAGTAGCTCCCGCTGACGGGCAGCGACTGCGCGAGTCGCCGGTCGACGAACAGGTAGCGCACCGATGCCGACGCTGCATATGCGCGTTGGTCAGGTCCGAAGACGGGCGAGTAGTACAGCGTGGAGGCGTCCCGAACGGGGTCCTGCCTCCCGTAGGCGCCCAGTAGAGCGCCGTTCGAGAAGTCGACACCGAACCTGTTGCCGGGCCCCAGGGCGGACCGGGCCCAGTCGGCAGCGGCGATCCCCTGCGGGCTGACCGAACGCTCGAACCCTCCCACCTGGTAGGCGCCCGGGAGCCTCTCCCAGTACGGGGGCCACGCACTCGCGATGCTGCCCGCGAACATCGTGGCCGCCAGTCCGACCGCCATGACGTCACGCGCACGCCTGGCGCCAGCCCCGGGGCTGGGCTTCCGGATGAGGTGGACCACACCGACGGCGACGACCCAGGCCACCGGGATGAAAACGAACGTGAACGCTCGCCCGGCGCGCTCGGCACCGTCGTCGGAGATCAGCCGCAGGACCAGCACGGGGTAGAAGGACAACGACGCGACCAGGAAGGTCGTCGCGCCGGTGTCGGGGCGTCCTCGGCGCCACAGGAGGCTCGCGCCGTATGCCAGCAGCACCGCCAGGGCCCCGATGAAGATCAGGATCAGCATCTGGTTCGCCAGCGGACCGCCTGGAAGAGAGGACCCGGCGCTCACCCCCGTCAGGGCGAAGTGCCCGGTCAGGCCCTCGACGGTCGGGGCCAGGTAGTCGAGGGTCGTGGGTGCCGCGAAGTGGATCCAGGCCACGGCCGCCGCCACCGTGAGTCCGCAGGCGAGAGCGGGCACGTGGATCGTCGCCCAGCGGGACCGCACGGCGGTGACCACGGTGAACAGCGCGAGCAGGGCGGCCAGCACATAGCTGGTGACGTGGTGGGCGACTGTCGCCGTGAGCACCGACAGCACGAGTGTGACCCACCAGCCGGTCTTGTGCTGCGTCTCGGACGACTCTCGCGGCTCCGTGAGCACCAGCACTGCATAGGTCGCGAGGGCCAGGAAGGGCAGAGCCAGTGCCTGGTAGATGAACATCGAGTCGAAGGACCCGAAGTGCGGACTCATGGCGTAGACCAGGGCGCCGATGCCCGCGACGCGTGTCGAGCGTGAGAGCCTGTGGAAGACGGCATACAGCAAGGCCACCAGCAGGAGGTGGGCCACGCCGACCACGACCGTGCCCGAGACGAAGACCGACAACCCCGTGATCGACGACAGCGCGGCGGTGACGTTCTCAAGCCCCGGGTAACCGGGGCTGATCGGCAGCGCGTAGTTGACCGTGAAGAGCCGGCCGGTCCGCAGGATGTCCTCGGTGCTGCGCCAGTGCTCCAGCTCGTCCGGGAACGTCCACATCAACGGGCTGTAGCAGAACTTGACGGCGTACTCGGCGAGGACCAGGAGGCCGACCAGGCCCACGGACTCCGTGGACGACGGTGGGCGGCGTGACACCAGGCGCGCGGCGATGGGCGTCACGATCAGCAGCTGGCCCGCCCAGTAGACGGCCTCGGCCCACGGCCCCTCGTGTCCGGCCCGTCCGGCCCAGAAGGCCAGGTTGACGGCCAGCAGGCCGAGTGCACAGGTCAGCGAGACGGTGCTCAACGACTCCCACGGACGTGCGGCCTCGTCCTTCGACGCGGCCCCGGACGGTGGATGCGTCGGACGTGCTCGGCGACGGCCGACCACAGTCATGCCGTCGGGTCCCTCCACTGTGGCTGAAAGGGGCCGACACGTCTCGCCGCGTGCCACAAGCCGCGTTTGAGCGACGCCGCGGCCGCCCTGCCCCGTCCGGGCGGCCGGTGCAACAGCCGCTCCAGCTGCTGCACCGAGGTGTCGGCGTTCACGGTGAGGCGCGGCAGCACGTGACGGTCCACGCCCTCGTGCGGCGCAGGCAGGTTGTCCACGACGCACGCGTTGTCGTATCCGGCCTCCGCAACCGCCGCCGTGCTGGAGCTGCTCCGGTAGCCGAAGGGGTAGGCGAAGCTGGTGACGGGCAGGTCGAGCTGGTCCTCCAGCAGTGCCTTCGGGCGACGGACCTCAGCGGTGAGCCGGGTGGCGTCGAGCCGGTCCAGCTGTGGATGCGTGTGGCTGTGGGCGCCGACCTCCACCCCTTCGGCGACCGCCTCCCGGAGCTGGGACCAGGCGAGCATCGGGCGGCCCTGCTCGCCGAGGTCGGCAAGCCAACGTGCGGTCCCCCCGACGTACCCGGTCACGACGTAGAGCGTCGCGCGCATCCGGTACTCCGTGAGGATCGGCAGCGCCGCAGTGTGGAAGTCGGCGTAGCCGTCGTCGAACGTCAGCACGACGCTGCGCTCCGGCAGGGCCCGGCGATCCAGTGACGTCATCGCCTCCGTGACGGTGAGGGTCTGGTAGCCCGCTGCGGAGAGGAAGGCCAGGTGACTGGCGAGAACCGCCGGAGACATCGCAAACCTCTGGAACCGGGGCGTGGCGGAGGCGGGCGAGATGCTGTGGTACATCAGGATCGGCAGGTGGTGGCGGAGGTCCTCGCCCGGCCCGGCGTCGAAGCCGGCGCCGGAGGTCGCCGCGGAACGCTGCTCGTTCACGGGATCGCCCCACTGGACAGACGCGCCTGCGCACGTGCGCTGCGGACGTAGGCGGGCACTCCGGTGAGCATGCCCATCCTCACCTCGCGACGTAGCCGGGGTGGGAAGTCTCGCGTCGTCGCAGAGCTCAGCGAGTCACTCCCACGCATGTCGCGAACGGCCGAGGGTATGAGCGTCACCAGCGTTCCCAGCAGTTTCGGGTCGTGGCGCAACAAGGCCGCGTAGTAGGCGGTTACGCCGGTGCCATAACCGCGGAGCTGGCGTGTGAGACCTGACAGATCGGCATAGTGGTGATGACGGACAAACGCTGAAGGCTGGTATGCCATCCGGAAGCCGCTCAGAAGCACGCGCGAGAAGGCGTAGGTGTCTTCGCTCCCGCGAGCGGGGGTACCGGCGCCCAGCGCGACGTCGAAACCCCCTATGGCCAGGAGGACCTCGCGCCGGAACGCCATGTTGCCGCCCGCGCCGAAGGGCGGCAGGGGGTAGACAGGACTCTGTCCGCCGTGCGCAGAGAACACTACGGGTGAGAAACCTCGGCCCTTGCTGTGGCCCCCGTACTGCTCGAACCATTCCTGCGCCTGAGTCTCCAGCGCTGCGGGCAGGATCATGCCCGAGACGCAGCCGATGTCTCGCCCCGAGGAGAAGGCGCGAAGCAGCTCGGCCAACCAGTACCGGTCCGCCACCTCGTCGTCGTCCAGGAAGGCGATGAGGTCGCCTCGGGCCGCTCTGGCGCCGGCGTTGCGTGCCCAGGAGAGCCCGGGGCGGTTCTCGCGCACATAGGTGCACCCCAAGGGAGCGTCGGCGACCACGGCCTCCGCAGCGTCAGTCGTGGACGCGTTGTCGACGACCACGACTTCGAAGTCCGGGTACTCCTGGGCGCCCAGGTTCTTCAGGCAGCTGGCCAGCTGCTCGGCGCGATCGCGGGTGCTGATGACGATGCTGAAGAGAGGCGCGCTCGCGAGCAGCTTCTCCCGACTCTGCACGTTGGGCATCGTGGCGGGGTCGATTCCCAGGCCCTCGGCCGCGAGCTCGGAAGTGACTGGGTAACCGGCCGCGGTCAGGCGTTCGCCCACCTGTGCACCGAAGCGCTCGAGGATCTGGTGGCCGAGCTCGTCGGGACCCAGCCCGCTCTCGCCGACGGTCAGCTCCTGAAAGCCCAGCGGTTCCGTGGCGAGCCGGACCAGCACCTGCGCCCGCCTCCGCTGACGCCTCGGGGCCGGGGCAAGGGCCGGCAGGCGGCCGGTGATCTCCACTTCTGTCAGCTCGACCGGCGTGAATTCCTCCGTCCGGAGCCGAGTGTCCTTCAGCGAATTCACCGGCCTGAGTCCGACGTGACCACCTTCGGGCTGACCGAGAAGACGTCGGAAAGATCGTCCACCTCGCCTGCGGCGCTCGACAAAGATCGTCCGAAGTACCCTGATGCCATCGCTGAACGAGTTGAGATTGCTGACTCCGTGAATTCGGTCCTTCTCGACGCTGGGGACCTCGGTGACCTGGAGTTGGGCAGTGGCCACTCGGCAGTTGAGAAGCGTCTCGATCTCGAACCCGTCGCCCCACACCATGCGGTTGTAGAGAGGTTTCCGGAGTTTCGCGTCCTGAAGATCTACCGGCGGCAGGTCAAGCTCGCCCAGAATGTCTCGCCAGAAAGCGTTGTAGCCGTAACAGAGATCTGTGTAGCTGGTGCCCAGAAGGGCATTGGCCAGGCTGCTGAGGGTGCGGTTCCCCACGCTTCGGAAATGGGTGATGTCCTGACTGCCGCCGCCCAGCAGGCGCCGGCTCCCTTTGGCGAAGTCCGCGCCGGCGACGAGGGCATCGACGAAGCGGGGAATCTCCTGAGGGTCCGCCGAGCCGTCGGCGTCGAACATGACGATGACGTCGCCCCCTGCCGCGTTGAACCCGCAGGCCAAGGCGTTTCCCTTGCCGCGACGTGACTGGCGCACCACACGAATCGAGGGCATGACGCGCTGGGCGGTCGCGACGGTGTCGTCAGAGGAGAGCCCGTCCACGAGGATCACCTCGTGAACCGGTGGCAGCCCGGGGAGGACGACCTCCAGATTGCGCGCCTCGTTCAGTGTCGGGATGACGATGCTGACACGTGGCGTCCGCGGTCTCGGTTGCCGGTTTTCGTTCGACCTTTCGTTCGACCTGTGCCCGGCGGTGTTCGACGTATTTTCCGGATGTTTATCGACCTGCTCCACGAGCAAGACCGTCCCGTGCTTTCACTGTGGTGCGCCCCCCGGCCCCCACGATCCGTTGTGCTACCAATAGCCCCCTATGCGCGATTACCTCACGCCCCCGCGTGCTTCGCCCTCGGGCGGATACGGCAGGAAGCGTGAATCGCGACTCTTGATGACGTCAAGAAATACGCCTCCTGTGGGCCCCTTTGTCTCATCTGATCCTGTTTGACACCGACATACCTGCCTTCGCCCCACGTGGAATCATACGTTCACCTGATTCGGAGAATCTTCTGAGAAACGGAGCGGGTCCGTGGGTCACCCGCTAGCGTTTCTCAGTGAAATCTACGCCGCGTCAAGTGCGCCCGAGGCGATTCGATCGGATGTTCACGTGACCACACCGGCTGCGCTGCACGGAGCTCGTCCAGCGAGCCTGCCATCGGTGTCCGTCGTCATCGCGGCGTTCGACGAGCAACGCTGGGGTGACCTGGTGGCGGCCGTGGACTCGGTCGCCCGGCAGTCCCACCCCGCGCAGGAGACCATTGTCGTCATCGACCACAACGACCGCCTCTGGTCCAGGGCGAGGGCCGAGCTCGCGGATGTCATTGTGCTCGAGAACGCGTTGGCGCCAGGTGCCTCGGGCGCGCGCAACACCGGCGTCGGGGCCTCGACCTCGGAGGTGGTCGCCTTCATGGACGACGACGCCACCGCCGAGCCGGGCTGGCTCGAACAGCTGCTCACGCCGTTCGAGCAGTCCGCCGTCATCGGAGTGGGTGGTCGCCTGGAACCGGCCTGGTCGACGAGTCGGCCCAGGTGGTTCGCACCGGAGTTCGACTGGGTGGTCGGCGGGTCCTACAGGGGCATGCCGGAGCAGGTCACCCCGGTCCGCAACGTGTGGAGCGGGAACATGGCCATCCGGCGGGAGGTGTTCGATGCCGTCGGCGGGTTCCGGCTCAGCTTCGGGAAGGCAGGTGCGCGCTCTCGTCCGGAGGACACCGACCTGTGCCTGCGGGCAGGCGTTGTTCGCGAAGGGACCTACTGGGTGTTCCAGCCGGCTGCATTGGCGCACCACAAGGTCCCCCCGACTCGCGAGAAGTTCCAGTTCTTCCTACGGCGGTGCTTTGCCGAGGGGCAGGGAAAGGCGGCTCTCGCTGAGCTGACGGACCGGACCATCGCGCTGTCCAGCGAGAGGACATACGTCCGTGCCGTGCTCCCCAGGGGGCTCGCGATGGGACTCAGCGACACCATCAGGGGGGACCCCATGGGGGTGGCGCGCTCAGGCGCCATGGTGCTCGGGTTGGCGGCCGCCACGGCCGGACTGGCCAGTGAGCGGTTGAAACAGGGTCGCCGTCGCCCAGGTAGGTCACCGGTCCCGGGAGCGGCGACCCGCGGAGCGGGTGATGACCGAGCCTCACCTCGTGCATTCTCGGGACCCGCTCGAGGGTGAGCATGCGGGTTCTCGTCGACCAGAGCGGCTATGACCTGCTCAACATGGGCGATGTTGCCATGCTCCAGGCCTGCGTGGCCCAGCTGCGGAGGCTCTGGCCGCATGCGGACATCGCCGTGATCTGTCACGACGCCGAGCGGCTCGCCGAGTACTGCCCGGGGGCAACGCCCGTGCCGGCCGGCTTGGGCAGGCCCGGCGCCATGCCCGGAACCCTGCAGCGGGTGCGTCTCGGTGCGGGCCAGGTCCACAAGATGACCCGCCCCTACATCGCGACTGGTCGCGCCTGGAGCCGCCCGGCTCGACGGCCGCGGTCCCTGACGGCTGCCGTCAGGTGGGCCGACGTCGTGGTGGCCTCCGGAGGCGGCTACCTCAGCGACACCTGGTGGTGGCACGGTTTCGGCGTGCTCAGCATGCTCGATCTCGCGCAGCGGCTCGGCAAGCCCACGGCCATGTTCGGGCAAGGCCTCGGCCCCCTGACGCACCCCGTGCTCCGACGACAGGCGCGGCGGGTGCTCCCGCGCCTGCACGTCCTCGGCCTTCGTGAGGGCGTGACCGGCCCGCCCCTCGCCGAGGCGCTGGGCGTTCCGGCTGACCGCGTCGAGGTGACCGGGGACGACGTGATGGGCTTGGTGGGCGACGACATGACGGGCGTGGCGGGGGAGCCGACCTCGACGCCGGCTCTGGGGGTCAACGCGAGGGTCTCGGGGTATGCCGGGGTGGACAAGGCGGTTGCTGGAGTCGTGGGCGAGGCGCTGGCCAAGGTGGTGGCCGAGAAGGGAGCGGCTGTGATCGCGCTCCCGGTCTCTCGCTACGAGAGGGACGCGGACCTGTGGAACATCCTTGCCCTCTGGCCGGGACCGCTCCCGGCCGGGAGCGTTGTCCAGGACCTGAGGACGCCCTCCGCGCTGGGCGCCGCCGCCGCGGGGTGCCGGTCCGTCGTGACGGGCAGCTACCACGGTGCGGTCTACGCCCTGGCCGCCGGGGTGCCGACAATCTGCCTGACCAACTCCGAGTACTTCAACGCGAAGTTCGCAGGGATCGAGGCGTTGTTCCCGGCCGCCGCGCAGGTCGTGCCGCTGACGGGAGGAGACCTCGAGCAGCGCCTGGCCGAGGCGGTCGACCGAAGCTGGGACGTCGACCAGGAAACGCGTCAGGCGACCCGCCAGCTGGCGAGACGCCAGGCCAGGGCCTCGGTGGCGCTCTACGAGCGGTTCGCCGAGCTCGTCGACGCGGCGGGCGGCGGCCAGGCATCGCGAGCGCCCGAGGACGAGACGACCTAGCCGATGGAGCTGATGGACCGGCCGGGTGGGTCAGCCGCGGGCGCGTCGGCGCCTACGTCCCCAGGACAGTGGCCGAAAGGCCCTCCGTCGGAAGCTCGGGCAGTCCTGAGGGCCGCAGACGGCACAGTCGGACCCTCTCCGGTAGTGACGGTGGACCTCACCGGGGTGACCGCAGACACAGTCTGTCAGTGCCGCCATGAGCCGTTTCCCGAGGTCGGTGAGTGCTCGAACATCGAATCGTCATCCCCCGAGGTCTCACAGTGCCGGCGCGCCCGAACCTCCGGGGACGGCTCCCGGACGGTAACGCGGATTGTACCGAAGGACGAACATCGGGCATACGGAATCCACGACCCCACGACCCACAGCCGGGGACCACGGTGCCGAGGGGGAAGGGCGCCACGCACACCGCCCGCCTCACCACGAAGGTGAGGCGGGCGGCATAGGTGCTCGGGCGCGGAGTCAGCTGGGCGCGGACTCCGAGCTCAGGCCCGTCTTGATGAGGTCCATGACCGCGCTGTCGGCGAGCGTCGTCACGTCGCCGACCTCGCGGCCCTCGGCGACGTCGCGCAGCAGGCGGCGCATGATCTTGCCCGAGCGTGTCTTCGGCAGCTCGCTGACGATCATGATCGAGCGCGGCTTGGCGATCGGGCCGATCTCCGTGCCCACGTGGTTGCGCAGCTCCTGGACGAGGTCCTTGCCCTCGCCCCGCTCGTCGACCTCCTGGACGTACTCGTGCCGCAGGATGACGAACGCGCAGATCGCCTGGCCGGTGGTCTCGTCGGTGGCGCCCACGACCGCAGCCTCGGCGACCTTCGGGTGCGACACGAGCGCCGACTCGATCTCGGCCGTCGACAGGCGGTGCCCCGAGACGTTCATGACGTCGTCGACGCGGCCGAGCAGCCAGATGTTGCCGTCGGCGTCGTACTTCGCGCCGTCACCGGCGAAGTAGTACTTCTCGCCGAACCGCGACCAGTAGGTGTCCTTGTATCGCTCCGGGTCGCCCCAGATGCCGCGCAGCATCGAGGGCCACGGCCTGGTCAGCACGAGGTAGCCGACCTTCTCGGGCTCGGTGAACGGCTGACCCTCGTCGTCGAGGATCTCGGCACTGACGCCGGGGATCGGCTTCTGCGCCGAGCCGGGCACGAGCGTCGTGACGCCCGGCAGCGGGCTGATCATGATGGCGCCCGTCTCGGTCTGCCACCAGGTGTCGACGATCGGGCACCGACCGCCGCCGATGTGCATGTGGTACCAGAGCCAGGCCTCGGGGTTGATCGGCTCGCCGACCGAGCCGAGCAGGCGCAGCGAGCTCAGGTCGAACTTCGCGGGGATGTCGGCGCCCCACTTCATGAAGGTGCGCACGGCGGTGGGGGCGGTGTAGAGGATCGTCACCTTGTGGTCTTGGACGATCTCCCACCAACGGCCCTGGTGCGGGGTGTCGGGGGTGCCTTCGTACATCACCTGCGTGACGCCGTTGGTCATCGGCCCGTAGACGATGTAGGAGTGGCCGGTCACCCAGCCGATGTCGGCGGTGCACCAGTAGACGTCGGTGTCGCGGTGCACGTCGTGGACGATGGCGTTCGTGTAGGCCACCTGCGTCAGGTAGCCACCGGTCGTGTGGAAGATGCCCTTCGGCTTCCCGGTGGTGCCCGAGGTGTAGAGGATGAAGAGGGGGTGCTCGGCCTCGAACGCCTGCGCCTCGTGCGTCGGGGCGGCCTTCTCGAGCGCCTCGTGCCACCAGATGTCGCGGTCGTTCCACACGGTGTCCTGGCCGGTGCGCCGGACGACGAGGACGTGCTCGACCGACGTGTCGCCGTGGTCGAGAGCAGCATCGACGGCGGGCTTGAGTGCCGCCGCGGCGCCGCGGCGGTAGCCACCGTCGGCGGTGATGACGACCTTGCACTCCGCGTCGTTGATGCGCGAGTGCAGCGCCTCGGCCGAGAAGCCGCCGAAGACGACCGAGTGCGGGGCGCCGAGGCGGGCGCACGCCAGCATCGCGACGGCCGCCTCGGGGATCATCGGCAGGTAGATCGCGACCGTGTCGCCCTTGCCGACACCGAGGTCGGCCAGCGCGTTGGCGGCGCGCTGCACCTCGGCGTGCAGGTCGGCATACGTGATGTCGCGCGTGTCGCCCTCCGGCTCGCCGACGAAGTGGATCGCGACCTTGTCGCCGCGACCCTCCTCGACGTGCCGGTCCACGGCGTTGACACAGGCGTTGAGCTCGCCGTCGGCGAACCACTTCGCGAACGGCGGGTTGCTCCAGTCGAGCGACTGCGTGAAGGGCTTGCTCCACGTCACGTACTTCCGGGCCTGCTCGGCCCAGAAGCCCTCGGGGTCCGCAGCCGCCTTGTCGTAGAGGTCCGCCGTGCCGTTCGCCTGGGCGGCGAACTCGGGCGGCGGTGGGAAGGTCTGTCCCTCATGGACGAGGTTCTCGAGCGGCTTCTCGCTCACGGTGTGTCACCCTTTCGCATCGACGATGGTGCGGTCCCGCCGCCCGCGACGACATCCCTGCGGCACGACTCAGTCTCAGGCTAGTTCGCCCCGGATGGGCACGTGAGGCGGGTCTCGCCATTACCGATGAGTAGCCTGTCCAGCGGCGCTGAGGCGTGGACGAGTGGTCGGCCAGTTCGCGCGCGAGGGGCGGACGGCATACGTCCTCGGAGCGCGGTCGCGCCACGACGGCCGCTCAGTAGCTCATCCCCATCACCGCCCGCACCGTCGCCAGCGTCCGCTCGGCCACCTCGTTGGCCCGGGTGTTGCCGTCGTGCAGCACCGAGGTGACGTATGCCGGGTCGCGGGCCAGGTCGGCGCGCCGCGCCCGGTGCCCGGCCAGCGACTCGTTGACCGCCTCGGTCACGAGCGCCTTGAGAGCCCGGGCGCCGCCGTCCCCGACCCGCTCGGCGAGTGACTCCGGTGACTCCTCGAAGAAGAGGCCGGCGATCGTGAGCAGGTTCGCGACGGCCGGACGAGCGCTCGGGTCGTAGGTGATTCGCCGTTCCGAGTCCGTGCGCGCCGCCCTGATCCGGGCCGCCGTCTCGTCCGCCGTGTCGCGCAGGTTGATGACGTTGCCCTTGCTCTTGCTCATCTTCGTGCCGTCCGTGCCGAGCAGGAGCGGGACGTCGCTGAGCAGGGCCTCGGGCTCGGCGAAGACACTCTGTCCCGCGGCATACCTGCTGTTGAAGCGGTGGGCGATGGCCCGCGTCTGCTCGAGGTGCGGCAGCTGGTCGCGGCCGACCGGGACGATCCGGCTGTGGCAGAAGAGGATGTCGGCCGCCTGGTGCACCGGGTAGGTCAGCAGGAGGCCCGACAGCGGGCGGCCGTCCGACAGGGCCAGCTCGTCCTTGACCGTGGGGTTGCGGCGCAGCTCCGCGTCGGTGACGAGCGACAGGAACGGCAGCATCAGCTGGTTGAGGGCCGGGACGGCGCTGTGGGTGAAGATCGTCGTGCGGCCCGGGTCGAGGCCGGCGGCGAGGTAGTCGAGGACGAGGCCGCGCACGTTGACCCCCATCTCGCCGACGGAGTCGCGGTCGGTGATGACCTGGTAGTCGGCGATGACGACGAAGGTCTCGACTCCCTTGTCCTGCAGGCGGACCCGGTTGCGCAGGCTGGCGAGGAAGTGGCCGATGTGGAGCGGTCCGGTGGGGCGGTCGCCGGTCAGCATCCGGAAACGCGCAGGGTCCTCGGTGGCGTGCTCCTCGATGAGCGCGTCGAGCACGGCGCTGCGCTCGAGCGCTGCGGCATACGTCCTGCTGTCCTCCGTCCGGACGGTCTCGACGGGCGTAGCGTCGGGGGCGGCGGTGGGAATGGTCGCTGTCATGGTCTCTCCTTCTCGTGGTGCCCACGGGAGAGGCCGGGCCGGGAAGGTTCGTCCCGGACATGCGAAGAGCCGCCCGTGGGCGGCTCCGGATCTCGGGTTGGTTCGATGGGCCGCCTCAGCTGGGCAGCCACCACGCGCGGGTCGGTGCGACGGTCGAACACATGTCAGTCAGGATACGCGAGGAGGACGCGCTGGGCGACCAGCGTGACCCAGCGGCTCGGCTCGCCGGGGCGTCCCTTCGGGACGTAGGTCCGGCCGGGGTAGGCACGGTTGGCGCTCCAGCGTCCGTCGTCACGGCGGCGGCTGCCAAGGATCGCGAGGGCGTCGTCCATGCGCTCGTCGCGCGAAACTCCAGCCGTGGCAAGGGTATCCAGCCCGCGCGCAGGATGTCGAAGTGCCACCGGGCCGGGTGGTGCAGCCGGATGAGCTCGGGATCGATCACCGCCCCGGTCCGCTCGCTCCCGAAGAGCCTGTGGCGCAGGAGGAACTCCACGGACGATGCCCGCGCATCCTCGGGCTCCTCCCGGCGGTGGTGGAAACCGGTGGGGATGCGCTGCTGCAGGCGGGGGTCCTCGTGCCCGAGGAGGTCGCGCATGGCGAGGTAGGCCACCGCCACGTCACCGTCGAGCAGGCCAGTCCAGCACCTCCGGAGTGGGCACGCTCTCATCGTCGCAGGGCGACCAGCCCTGCGTGGCGGTCCTAGGCTGGACGCCGTGCCAGAACCGACTGCTGCCCGCGCCACGCCCGCCGACGGCGAGCCCCGCAGGGAGCGAGAACCACAGGCGGGCAGCCCGCTTGCCGCCCACCAGCCGGGGCGGCAGGCCGAGCAGCAGGCCGCGCGTCAGGCCGCGCTGGTCGACCAGCTCGCCGCGCTCGTCGAGCTGCCGGACGTGCGCGAGCGCGCCGACGCCGCGCGCGAGGCCTGCACCCGGCTGCGGTTCCACGAGGCGCTGAGGCGGCGGATCCCCGAGGCGTCGGCAGAGTCCCGGGTCCGCGGCGCGCAGGCCAGCGCGGCCCTCGACGGCGCCGAGCTCCCGGTCGACCTCGTGCGTGAGCTGATGAGCGGCGCCCGCGACTGGCCCGAGGAGCTCGATCCGGGGCTGCGCACCCTCAAGGGCGCCGTGGCCGCCACCGCCGAGAGCGAACGCGTCGTCTCCCTCGTGCGGACGGCGCCTCTGCAGGCACTGGCTCGGCTCCATGTCGCTGCCGCCGCCCCGTTCGTCCAGGGCGACGAGCTCGGCCGCCCGCGCACCGGCGCGGAGGGCTGCACCGAGCTCGTCGACCTCGGTCCCGCCCCGGAGCCGACGGTCGTCGCCGCCCGGCTCGCCTCGCTGTCCGACATCGTCGTGGCTGCCGCCGGCACCAACCGCGTCCCCGCGTCCGTGGTCGCCGCGCTGGTCCACGCCGAGATCGTTGCCGTCCGCCCCTTCGTGCACGGCAACGGGCTCGTCGCACGGGCGATGGAGCGGGCCCTCGTCCAGGCCCTCGGGCTCGACCCCACCGGTGTCGCCGTCCCGGAAGCCGGCCACGTGGCCGGCGGGGGGCCTGCCTACCTGGGTGCGCTGACGGCATACGTGGAGGGTGGCGCCCGTGGCGTGGGCCTGTGGCTCGCGCAGGCGGGGGAGGCGCTCGTGCGCGGCGCCGCGGAGGGGGAGCGGATCAGCGACGCGGTGCGCGCCGGCCGCCTCCGCTGAGGGCGGCGGCCCCGTCCTTTTTGGGCGGGGGTGTCCACGTGGCTAGACACTTTCTCCGAGCCCGGAGCCGGCAGGGGTGTCGCCACCCCGGGGGCGTGGAGTACAACGGAGTCAGGAACCACATCGCCGAGAGGCGTAGGCCGGATCCCTTGCAGGACAGCAGTCTCGAGAAGAGGCCGAGTACCCACGCGAGAGCAGTTCACTTGGAACCGTCCACCCCCGGGCGCACAACCGGGGCGACACTTCGAAAGATGCACGCCTGGTAGCACGGAACTTCTCTGGAGGCCCCCCGACCCACGGTCGGGGGGCCTCCGCCCTGTTTGTCGCTCGGCAAGATTTCGGCTCGGTGAATAGTTCCGGTACGAAGTCGGGAAAAATCCGCCTCAGTGGGGACAAGTCGGTTTGCATTCGAGCGAGCCAGGGGCCACGATTGATGAGGTGCTCCCCCTCGGGGTCGAGCATCGCGCGATCTGGCTCCTCCCCCCCGGCGCCAGGCTCGTGAGGTGGCCTCCGTCTTCCCCCGGACGGAGGCCACCACTGCTTTGTGGCCCCTTTGAGCCGGCGTCAGTGTGCTCGGCGGGGCTTGTCCACACCCCCTCGGTGAGATGTGCCACTGTCCACCGACCTGCGTATGCCGCTGGGCTCGGCCACGTGGCTGCGTGAGCGTTGGCGCATGGGAACTGTCATCGCCTTCGTGCCCGCCTCCGGTGGGGTCGGGTCCTCGACCCTCGCTGCCGCCGTCGCCGTTCGGGCAGCCGCGGCAGGCCGCTCCGTCGCGGCCGTCGACCTCGACCCCTGGTCCGGCTGCCTCGACGTCGTGTTCGGCCTGGAGCAGCAGCCGGGATGGCGGTGGCCCGAGCTCGCGGAGGTGGCGGGCGTCGTCGACGGGCTGGGCCTGGCCGACGAGCTGCCCGTGTCGTGCGGTGTGCCCGTGCTCTCGGGCGCCCGGGGTGCCGGGTGGGGGACCGACCCCGGCGCCGCCCCGGTCGAGGCGTGGCTCGAGACGGTGCCCGACGTGGTGGCCGGGCTCGCCGACGCGCACGCCGTGACCGTGCTGGACCTCCCACGGCACCCGTCGGTCGTCGCGGCGATCGCCCTGCTCGTGGACGCGGTGGTCGTGGTGACGGGGTCGCAGGTGCCGCAGCTCGGCTCGGCCTTCGCCGTGGTCACCGGCGTGCGCGGCCTGCTGGCCCGGGCACGTGACGCCGACCGTGCCTGGGAGACGGAGCCGCTGCTGCCGATCGAGCCCTGGATCGTGCTGCGAGGCGGACGGGTCGAGCCCGACCTCGAGGACCTGGTCGTCAACCAGCTCGACGTGCCCCTGGTGGCGACCGTCGGCGAGGACCGGCGCCTGACCGCGGAGGTGACCGACGGGCTCCCGCCGGGTGCTCGGGGACGCGGTGACGTGGTGCGGGTGGCCGACGAGCTGCTGCTGCGGCTCACCGAGCAGGCGATCGCCGCATGAGGTGCGACGCGACACCGATCAGCCCTCCGGTGAGCAGGTGTCTCGGATGAGCCTGACACCGGCGATGTGGCAGCGAGTGCGTGACGGCGTCGGCCCCGACGGCGCTGCCGTCGACGACGTGGCAGTGCAGGAGCGGGGCGCCCTCGGAGCCCACCGGGTCGCCGAGACCCGAACGGCCCTCGCGGCCCGGGTGCTCGGCGCCGGCCCACTCGACCCCTGGCTCGCCGAGCCCGAGGTCACCGACGTGGCCGTCAACGGCGACGGGCGCATCTGGGTCGACCGTGGGCGCGGCATGGAGTGCGTCGGTGGGCGACTGGCGCCCGACGAGGCCCGCGGGCTCGCCGTGCGGCTGGCCGGCCTGGCCGGGCGCCGCCTCGACGAGGCGAGCCCGTGGGTCGACGGCCAGCTGCCCTCCGGAGCCCGGTTGCACGCGATGCTCCCGCCGCTCGTCGCCGGCGGCCCGCACATCACCATCCGCGTCCCGCCTAGTCGTCCCGTGTCGCTGGAGGAGCTCGGCGGCAAGGGCATGTTCCCGCCGGAGTGGGAGCCGGTCCTGCGGGCCGTCGTCGCGAGGCGGCTGGCCTTCGTGGTCTCCGGCGGCACAGGCGCCGGCAAGACGACCCTGCTCGCCGCGCTGCTCGGCTGCGTCGAGCCCCTCGACCGGCTGCTGGTCGTCGAGGACGTGCGAGAGCTGAGCGTGGACCACCCCCATCTCGTCCGGCTCGAGGCCCGTCCGGCCAACGTCGAGGGCGTCGGCGAGGTGACCCTCACGACGCTCGTCCGGCAGGCGCTGCGCATGCGGCCCGACCGGATCGTCGTCGGTGAGGTTCGCGGAGCCGAGGTGCGCGAGCTGCTCGCCGCACTCAACACCGGCCACGAGGGCGGCTGCGGCACGGTGCACGCCAACGCACCCGGCGACGTGCTCGCCCGGTTCGAGGCCCTGGGTGCCCTGGCAGGCATGGGTCCCGAGGCGGTCCGGGCGCAGCTCGCCGCCGCCATCGACCTCGTCGTGCACGTGACCCGCCACCGGGGTGAGCGCCGCATCGCCTCGGTGGCTGCGCTCTTCCGCCGTGACGGCGAACCACAGGTGGTGACGGCACTCGAGTGGGACGGACCTGGGCAGGTCCCGCGCGTCGGCGCGGGCTGGCCCGCGGTGGCTGCCCGGCTCGGTCTGAGGGCTGACCTGCTCGCCCACCTGAGACCGGTGGAGGAATCGTGACCGTGCAGGGTGCCGCCGTGGCCGCATCGGCCCTGGTGGCATCGGCGCTGGTCGCCGCTGCGGTCCTGCTGTGGCCGCGCCGCAGGTCCGCTGGGAGCGCTTTCGTGGACGCCTGGTCGGTTCCGGTCCCGGGGAATGACTCGGGAGGTCCCGCCCGCACCGTCAGCCTCTGGCACGAGGACCCGGTCGACCTCTACCGGCGGTGGCGGCTGCGGCGCAGGCCCGGGGTGCTCGTCGACGACGTCCTCGAGCTGCTGCGTGGCATCGGCCCGGCGCTCGAGGCCGGGTTGACGCCGAGCCGCGCCATCGACCTGGCCGCCACCTCCACCCTGGGCGCCGAGCGAGTCGCCGCCGCGAGGGGTGCGGTGCGGGCTGCTCGTGCGTCTCGCCGGTCCACGTCAGGGCGTTCGGGAGCCGATGGCGCCGCTGCGCCTGCCGCCGACATCGACCGGCTCGTGGGCGACCTGCTGGAGGCGAGCGACCGGGCCGAGGCGACCTCCCCGATCTGGGCCGGGTGGGCCGAGCGCAGCGCCTCAGCAGACCTGCGACTCGTCGCCGCCGCCTGGCGACTCTCGGAGACGACGGGTGCGCCGCTCGCCTCCGCCGTGGACCGCGCCGCCCGCGGCCTGCTCGATGCTCGAGCCAGGCGGGGCAAGGTGGCCGTCGCGGTCGCCGGCCCGAGAGCCACGGTCACCGTGCTCACCCTGCTGCCGCTGACCGGACCGCTGTTCGGGCTCGCCTGCGGTGTCGACCCGGCCAGCCTCTATCTCGACTCGCCGCTCGCCACTGCGTGCGCCGGTGTCGGCCTCGGACTGGTGTGGACCGGCCGCGTCTGGTGTGCGCGCATGATCCGGCGGGCGGTCGGTCCGTGAGTGGGTGGGATCTCGTCGCGCGCCTGCCCGACGGCGGTGTGCCGACAGTCCTGGCTGCGGGGCTGGTCGCCGGCGCCGTGCTGGTCCTGCTGGGCGGTCGAGAGGCCTCCGGGGCAGCCCCGGCCGGTGGTTCAGGACAGGACCCCGTGGCTCCCACGGACGAGCGAGCTGCGCAACGTCGCCGACGTCGGTTGGCTGCGCACCTCCGTCCGAGGGACGCCGGTCAGCGGCGTGCAGGCGAGTCCGAGGTCGCGTCGGCGCTGGCCCTGCTGGCGTTGGCGTACCGCTCCGGCCTGCCCACGTGGGACGTCCTCGACGCCGTGGCGGACGGGATGCCCGGACCGGTGGCCACGGACCTGCAGCAGGTCGCCGCCGCCCTGCGGTGGGGAGGCACGGAGAGCGAGGCGTGGACGTCCGTCGGGCCGACGTGGGCTCCGGCCGCGAGAGCGGTGGCGGTCGCCCACCAGGCCGGCGTACCGCCCGGTCCGATGCTGCTGGCCGCCGCGGACGACCTGCGCGGCGCGGAGCTGGAGCGGCTCGAGGTGTCGGCCGCGAGGGTCGGGGTGCGGCTCGTCGCGCCCCTCGGGCTCGTGCTCCTGCCGGCCTTCTGCCTCACGACGGTGGCGCCACTCGTGATCGCGCTCGCCGGCGACCTGCTGGAGGGATGAGGCGCCCCCACTCCCGACGGCCGCGCTCGGCCGATGGTCTCGGTCGCCGGCGCCGCTTGCATCCGCTCCGTTCCCGGCCACCCCCTGGTCGGAGGCGCCCTCAGCACCCCACACGTCCCGGGCGCCCGCCCGGACCAAGAGAAGGAGAACCCATGACCCACAAGCTGATCCGTCGCCTCGGCCGGCCGCGCGACACCGGCATGACGACGGCGGAGTATGCCGTCGGCATCATGGCCGCGTGCACGTTCGCTCTCGTGCTGCTCGGCGTGGTCAAGTCCGATGCGGTGAGGAGCGCCCTCGCGGGCATCGTCCAGAGCGCTCTGGGAATCGCGGGGTGAGGAGCCGCCCGAGCCGGTCCCGCACCCGACGGGACCGCGGGATGGTGACGGCGGAGCTCGCCGTCGCCATCCCGTCCGTCGTCCTCGTCCTGGCACTGTGCCTCGTCGCGGTCAAGGCCGGTGTCGACCAGATCAGGTGCGTCGACGCCGCGCGCATCGCGAGCCGATCCGCTGCCCGAGGGGACGACGTGGGCACCGTCAGGGCCCTCGCCGCTCGGGCTGCCCCCGACGGCTCTCGGGTGCAGGTCGACGCCGGAGTCCAAGGAGTCCGCGTGACCGTCTCGGTCCGGACCGGCGGGTGGGGCGCCCTACCCGGATGGGACCTCAGCGCCACGGCGGTCACGCCCGTCGAGGCGGCGCCATGAGGTGGGGCACCGCCGTGACGCGCCGGGAGGCCCACCAGCAGACCCACCGGGACGACCGTGGTGCGGCGACGGTGCTGCTGGTGTCCGTGGTCGCCGTGGTGCTCGCGCTGACGGCCGGAGGTCTGGTCCTCGTCTCGGCGGTGGTCGCCAGTCATCACGCCCGGCTCGCGGCCGACCTCGGCTCGCTCGCCGGTGCGTCCGCGATCCAGGACGGCCTCTCGGAGGCTCAGGCCTGCGGCGTCGCGCGGCAGGTGGCGCACGCCAACGGTGCTGTCTCGCAAGGGTGCACGGTCACAGGCCAGGATCTCGAGCTCCAAGTCACGGTGCGCCCGGCCTTGTGGCCCGAGCCGGCCGTGGCGCGCGGACGAGCGGGACCCGAGCGATGACATCGGGCGCCGGCGCCATCAGTGGAGGGGCTGCTCAGCGGTTGTGCCAGGCGTCCGGTGCCGCGAGCAGCTGGCGCACCCGGTCCGGCAGGTCGCCGGTCCGCAGGTCCTCCAGCGACGTGTCGTCCAGCACCTCTCTGAGGCTCGCGCGGACCGCGACCCAGAGGCTCGGGAGGTGAGCCGCCACCCCCTGGTACTCCGTCTCGTGCGGCCGCAGGCCCCGGACTTCGGCGAGCGGTCCGTCGACGGCCCGGAACACGTCCGCCACGCTGATGTCCTTGCTCGGCCGTCCCAGCACGTAGCCGCCCTGGGACCCCCGGCGGCTCACCACCAGGTCGGCGCGGCGCAGGTCGGCGAAGATCGCCTCCAGGAACTTGCGCGGAAGCTCCTGCCGAGTCGCGAGGGCATCGATGCTGATCGGCGCCGACTCCTTGGCCGCCGCGTCGGCAAGGATGAGCATGGCCCTGACTGCGTAGTCGACCCGCGCCGAGATGTCCACCCTCGCAGTCTGCCGCACGAGCGCGCCCGGGCTCACGCGACCCCACCGCGGGGGCGGGCCCCGTGCGCAGATCAGCCCGCACACGGCACACGACGCCCGGAAGCTACGGGTACTACCGCGGACGAGTTGTCCCGGGCAGTGCCGGGGGACAGCACTGCCCGGGACGTTCAGATGGCGACCGGCTGAGCGTCGATGACGCTCGACCGTCCGATCGCGCGGGCCTGCACGGTCTCGCCGGGCTGCAGCTGCAGCCCGGCGGCGTCGTGTCGGGAGACCTGGGCCGCGAACCGCTCGCCGGTGTCGGTCCGAAGCTCGACGCGGACCTCGAACCCGAGGGGCACGACCCGCTCCACCACGGCGGGCACGACCCCGGGTGAGCCCGGGACCTCGGCGTCCAGGGCCAGGGCCGTGGCACGGTCGCGCTCGAGCACGATGTCGTGGGGCCGCACGAGCTGGTCCCCGAGCCGGGCCACCGAGCCGAGGAAGCCCATGACGAAGTCGTTGGCGGGCCGCTCGTAGAGCGACACCGGGTCGCCCACCTGCTCGATGCGCCCCTGGTTGAGCACCGCGATGCGGTCGGCGACGTCGAGCGCCTCCTCCTGGTCGTGCGTCACGAGCACGGTGGTCACGTGGACCTCGTCGTGGAGGCGGCGCAGCCAGTGCCGCAGGTCGGTGCGCACCTTCGCGTCGAGCGCACCGAACGGCTCGTCGAGCAGCAGCACCTGCGGGTCCACGGCGAGGGCGCGGGCCAGGGCCATGCGCTGGCGCTGGCCACCCGAGAGCTGTGCCGGGTAGCGGTGGCGGAAGCCCTCGAGGCCGACGATCTCGAGCAGCTCGCCCACCTTCTTGTCGATCTCCGCCTTGGGGCGCTTGCGGATCGAGAGGCCGAACGCCACGTTGTCGCGCACCGTCATGTGCTTGAACGCCGCGTAGTGCTGGAAGACGAAACCGATGCCACGGCGCTGTGGCGGCTCGTCGGTGACGTCCCGGCCCTGGATCGTCACGGATCCGGAGTCGAGTGCCTCGAGCCCGGCGATTGAGCGCAGCAGGGTCGACTTGCCGGAGCCGCTCGGGCCGAGCAGGGCCGTCAGCGAGCCCTTGGGGATGTCCAGGCTGACGTCGTCCAGGGCCGCGAACGTGCCGAACCTCTTCCGGGCGTTGGTCACGGTGATCATCGGTCACTCCTCTTGCGGTCGAGCACGGTCATGAGCAGCAGCACGACGAGCGCGATGCCCATGAGGAGGGTCGCGGCGGCATACGCGCCGTAGGTGTTGTGGTCGTCGATGTAGCGGGAGTGCACGAGCAGGGTCAGCGTCTGGGAGACCCCGGCGAAGCCGGAGGACACCATGATCACCGCGCCGAACTCGCCGAGCGCCCGGGCGACGGTGAGCACCACGCCGTAGGTCAGGCCCCACCGGATGGCCGGGAGGGTGATCCGCCAGAAGGTCTGCCAGCGGCTGGCCCCCAGCGTCGAGGCGGCCTGCTCCTGGTCCAGGCCGATCTCGTGGAGCACCGGCTCCACCTCGCGGACGACGAACGGCAGCGTCACGAAGATGGTGGCGAGGACCATGCCGGGCAGGCCGAAGATGACCTGAAAGCCGGCCCGGTCGAGGGCTCCGAACCAGCCGGCCGAGCCCCACAGCATGATGAGCGCGACGCCGACGACGATCGGTGAGACCGCGAACGGCAGGTCGACGACGGCCTGGAGGACGCCGCGCCCGCGGAACCGTCCTCGCACGAGCGCGAGCGCCGTCGCCACGCCGAAGACGACGTTGACAGGCACCGTGATGGCCACGATCAGCAACGACAGGTTCAGGGCCGCCCGAGCTGCCGGCGTCGAGACCGAGGCGAGGAACTCCCCCAGGCCGGGTGAGAAGGTGCGCCACAGGATGATGGCGATCGGCATGCCGACGAGGGCGAAGAGGTAGCCCAGGGCGACGGTGCGCAGCGAGAGCCGCGTGGCGCGAGAGACCTTCATGAGTCATCCTCCTCACGGCGCCGGCTCCGGCTCGACAGGACACGAAGCACGAGCAGGGTCACGAACGCGATGGCCAGCAGCGCCACCGAGACGGCAGCCGCCGCCTGCGGGCGGTCCACCTCGATCTGCTGCTGGATGTACTGCGACACGACCTGAGTCTCGTGCGGGATGTTGCCGCCGATGAGCACGACGGAGCCGTACTCGCCGATCGCCCGCGCGAACGCGAGTCCGGCGCCGCTGATGATGGCGGGAGCCAGAGCCGGGAGCACGATGCGGCGGAAGGTGGTCCAGCCCCTGGCCCCCAGGGAGGCGGCGGCCTCCTCGACCTCGCGGTCCGTCTCGATGAGGACCGGCTGCACCGATCGGACGACGAAGGGCAGCGTCTCGAAGAGCAGTGCGACGATCAGGCCCCAGCGGGTCGCGTTGAGGTGCACCCCGATCGGGCTGTTGGGACCGTAGAGAGACAGCAGCACGATGCTCGTGACGATGGTCGGCAGGGCGAACGGCAGGTCGATGAGGGCGTTGACCGCCCGCTTCCCGCGGAAGTCGTCCCGCACCAGCACCCAGGCGACCAGCGTGCCGAGCACGGCGTTGACCAGGGCGACCACGGCCGACACCAGCACGGTCACCTTCAGGGCCGCCAAGGCGGCCGGGGACGTGATCGCCCGCCAGAGACCGGCCAGGCCCTCGTCGAACGCGGCCACCGTGAGCGCCGCGAGCGGCAGCAGGACGATGACGCTGAGCCACAGCGTGACCACGCCGACGCCGAGTGGACGGGCCAGACCGATGCGCCTGTGCGAGCTGGGCGTCGGTGGGACGTCCCGCTCGGCACCCGTTGACGGAGTCGAGGGGGTCGAGGGATCGGGGTGGGACGAGTCTGCGTCCGGTCTGCCGGCGGGCCCCAGGACCTGGGGCCCGAGGGCCAAGGACGTCGCCATCACGGCGCGCCCGGGCTGGTGTGCGGTCATGGTCACCTCCCTCTCGAAGTTCGCCCCTGCAGCACGTCGGGGCTCACTGGGTGGCCTGGTCGTAGATCTTCGCGATGTCACCCACGTCCTTCTTGAAGAGCGTGCCGTCGACGGCCTTCCACCCGCCCAGGTCGGCGATGGTCCAGAGCTTCTGGGGCGCCGGGAACTTCGAGGCGTACGCCGCCGCGACGGTGGGGTCGACGGGCCGGAAACCGGCCTCGGCGAGCAGCTTCTGGGCCGGCGCCGTGTAGAGGAACTCGTTGAACGCCGTGGCCTTCGCCACGTTCTTGCTGCCCTTGAGCACCGCGGTCGGGTTCTCGATCTTGAACGTCTGCGGCGGGGTCACGTGCTGGACCGGGTCGCCGTTCTTCTCGATGAAGAGCGCCTCGTTCTCGTAGCCGAGGAGCACGTCGCCGCTGCCTTGGAGGAAGGCCTCCGTGGCCTCGCGCCCCGACTTCGGCTGGATCTTCACGTGCTGGCTGACGAGGGACTTGATGTAGGCCAGCCCAGCGGCCTTGTTCGTGCCCCCGTCGCTCTTGGCGGCATACGGCGCCAGCAGGTTCCACTTGGCAGAGCCCGACGAGAACGGGTTGGGCGTGACGACCTCGACGCCGGGCTTGAGCAGGTCGTTCCAGTCGTGAATGCCCTTGGGGTTGCCCTTGCGGACGACCATGGTCACGACGGACCCGAACGGGATTCCCTTGTGCTCGTTGGCATTCCAGTTCGAGTCGACGAGGCCGGCGTCGACGAGGCGGGTCACGTCGGGCTCGACGGAGAAGTTGACGAAGTCGGCAGCAGCGCCGGCGGCGACCTTGCGGCTCTGGTCGCCCGAGGCGCCGTAGCTCTGCTGGAACTGGACGCCCGACCCGGCCGGGGTCTTCTGGAAGGCCGGGATGAGGACGTCGAAGGCGACCTTCGGCACGGAGTAGGCGTAGAGGTTGACCGTGCTGGTCGGGGCTGCCGCGGCGGTGGACCCGGGCTGGGCGACTGCGTCGCTGGCGCCCCCGCCACCGCAGGCGGTCAGACCGAGCGTCCCGGTCACGGCGAGGGTGATGACGAGAAGAGCTGGACGGCGCATCGACGGGCTCCTGACACGTGTGACGGGCGGGCGCAGAGAGTGACAGGCCCTGGAGAGCGGCTGCTTTCCTACTGGAAGGGTAGGACCGTTTCCTACTTTCCATATGGGAGTTTGAGGAAATGCGTCCGGGTGCGCCAGCCCGGGACGGTTACGTCTCAAAGTCTGGGCCCGCTCGAACGTGCGCCGGCACGTCGTGGTCGAGGGGTCAGGGGGTCAGGCGGTCAGCAACCCGTGCCCGCGCACCGCAGGGTGAGGTCGAGCAGGGCCACGGCGCCGGCCTTGTCGAGCGGCTCGTTGCCGTTGCCGCACTTCGGCGACTGGATGCACGACGGGCAGCCGGTGGCGCACTCGCACGAGGCGATCGCGTCGCGCGTGGCGCCCAGCCACGCACGGATCCGGCGGTAGCCGCGCTCGGCGAAGCCGGCGCCTCCCGGGTGCCCGTCGTAGATGAGGATCGTCGGCAGGCCGGTGTCCGGGTGCAGGGCCGTCGACACCCCGCCGATGTCCCAGCGGTCGGCCGTCGCGAAGAGCGGGAGCATCCCGATCGCCGCGTGCTCGGCCGCGTGGGCGGCGCCCGGTATGCCGTCCTCCGCGACCCCGGCCGCCGCGAGCTCCTCGACGGGCATCGTCCACCAGACGGCCTTGGTGGGCAGCGACCGCGGCGGCAGGTCCAGCGGGTGCTCGCCGAGCACCTCCCCACCGGGCAGGCGGCGCAGGAAGGAGGTGACCTGGTTGCGCACGGTCACGTGCCCGAAGGAGCACCGCAACGGCCCCCAGTCCTCGTGCTCGAGCTCGTGGACGATCTGGAAGTCGCTGACCGACTGCGCCTGCGTGGTCCATCCCGGGTCGCCGCGGACGGCGAAGGCGGCGTGGTCGTCGAGGTCGAGCTCGGTCACCACCCAGGTCTGTCCCTGGTGCAGGTGCACGGCCCCCGTGTGCACCTGCGAGTGGGCCGCAGCGTCGTCGACGGTGCCGACGACGCGCCCGGTGCGCGTCTCGATGATGCGCACCGGCTCGCCGGCGCCGCGCAGCGACAGGTGGTCGGCGGGCCGGTCCTCACGTCCCCAGAACCAGCCGCGCGGCCGCTTCTTGAGGATGCCGCGGGCCACCAGTGCGTCGAGCAGGCCGCGCGTCTGGGCTCCGAAGATCGCCACGTCGGCCTCGGTCACCGGCAGCTCGGCAGCGGCGGCCGCCAGGTGCGGGGCGAGCACGTGGGGGTTGTCGGGGTCGATGACCGTCGCCTCGATCCCGCGGCCGAAGATCGCCTCCGGGTGGTGCACGACGAAGGTGTCGAGCGGGTCGTCGGCGGCCACGAGCACCGCCAGCGACCGCGCCCCGGACCGGCCGGCCCGGCCCGCCTGCTGCCACAGCGACGACAGCGTGCCTGGCCACCCGGCCAGCAGCACGGCATCGAGCCCGCTGACATCCACTCCCAGCTCGAGCGCGTTCGTCGCCGCCAGCCCTAGCAGCTCCTTGGACCGCAGGGACTGCTCGAGCTCGCGCCGCTCCTCGGGCAGGAAGCCGCCGCGGTAGGCGGCGACCCGCCCCTCGTCGGTGACCGGCACCCGCTCCTTGGCGATGCGGGCGACGACCTCGACGCCGGCTCGGGAGCGGGCGAAGGCCACCGTCTGCACCTGCTCGCGCACGCACCCGGCCAGCAGCTCACCCGTCTCGGTGATCGTGCTGACCCGTTGCGGCTGCCCGGTCTCGTCGACGAGCAGCGGCGGCTCCCAGAGGGCGAAGGTCATCGGCGCGCGGGGCGAGCCGTCCCGCGTCACCGGGGCCACCGGCATACCCAGGAGCCGCGAGGCGTGCTCCTCCGGGTCGGCCACGGTCGCGGACGCGAAGACGAAGGTCGGCTCCGCGCGGTAGCGGGCGGCAACCCGCCGCAGGCGGCGCAGGACCGCGGCCATGTGGGCGCCGAAGACCCCCTTGTAGACGTGGCACTCGTCGACGACGACGTAGCGCAGCGCCCGCAGGAACGAGCTCCACCGCTCGTGACCCGGCAGGAGCGAGTGGTGCAGCAGGTCAGGGTTGGTGAGCACGAGGTTGGCGTGGTCGCGGATCCAGCGCCGCTCGTCGGTCGGGGTGTCCCCGTCGTAGGTGGCCGGCCGCACCGCGGGCAGTGCCAGCCGGTCGATGCGGCTGAGCTGGTCGGCGGCCAGCGCCTTGGTGGGGGAGAGGTAGAGCGCCGTCGCCCCCCGGCCGTTCGGGGCCCCGGCCCCCGCGGTCAGGTCGGTGAGGATCGGCAGGTGGTAGCCGAGGCTCTTGCCCGACGCGGTGCCGGTGCTGACGACGACGTGCCGACCGGCGTGTGCGGCCTCCGCGACCTCGACCTGGTGCGACCACGGGGCCTCGATCCCCGACGCGAGCAGGGCGCCGAGCAGCGTCGCGTCGACCCACTCCGGCCAGTCGGCGTGGACGGCCGCGCGGGCCGGGACCTCGTGGACGTGCACGAGGCGTTCGGGGTGGTCGCCGACGAGCGTGCGGAGCAGGTCCTCCGGCACGGTTCGCATCGGCGTGGGCTCCCCGTTCATGTGGAGCAACCGTATGCCGTCGGGGTACGGTTGCCGTCGAGCGGGGGGCATGTTACTCCGTAGTCAGCAACGCAGGTGGAATCGTCGTCCGAGCAGTTGGCGAGGCGACGCAAGGACCGGTCCGTAGCCACCTCGCACTCGTAACCATCTAGCCAGTGTGGGCACAGGAAGGGGCACAGGTGGATCTCTCGATCACCCGAGCCGACCATGGCGAGCAGACCGTGGTGCACCTCGGCGGCGAGATCGACGTCTACACCGCGCCGGTCGTGCGCGAGAAGCTGGACGAGCAGATCCAGGCCGGGCGCACCAACCTCGTCGTCGACCTCACCGACGTCACCTTCCTCGACTCGACCGGCCTCGGGGTCCTGGTCGGCCGGCTCAAGCTGGCCCGCACCCGCGGCGGTTCGATGCGCCTGGTCGGCAGGGACGACCGGGTCCTCAAGGTCTTCGCGATCACCGGTCTCGACAAGGTCTTCGAGATCCACCCGGACCTGCAGTCGGCGCTCGCCGCCGGGCGCGCCGGGGCCGGCTCGAACGGCACGGGCGAGGGGTCCTGAGCGACACGCCCGTCGTCGACGAGCGTCTCCTCGCGCTGCTGCGCGCGGATCTCGCGGCGGCCCACTTCACCGTCGACGGGGTCGCCGAGAGACTCGGGCCGGTGGCCTCGGCGGCGCTGCACCGTGAGCAGCCCCTGCCGGCGCTGCTCGCGACCGAGCCGACGGCGACCGCCACGACAAGCGACTCCTGTGGCGTCCTCGTCCGCCTCTTCACCCTCGGCCGCCGCGTCGGCGCGGCGGCGCTCGCCTCCGCCCTGCCGACGCTCGGGGTCGAGGGGGCCGTGGCCCTCGGGCTGGTCCGCCTCGAGGGTGGCCCTGCCGGCTTCGGCCCCGTCGGGGCCGCCGACGGTCCGAGCGCGGCCGGCGCAGACCGCACGGTCGTCGCCACGTGCGACCTGCGGCCCTACGGCGACGACGCGCACGACTGGTGGGTCGCATCGGACCTGTCCGAGGTGGCCCTCGGCGGCCCGCTGCGCGCCGACCACGTGCTCGGCATCGGCGGGGCCTCCACCACCCTCGCGTCGTGGACGGTCCGCCGGCCCGTCGAGCGGGCCCTCGACCTCGGCACCGGCTGCGGGGTGCAGGCGCTGCACCTGACGGGCCACGCCAGCTCGATGGTGACCACTGACATCTCCGAGCGAGCCCTTGCGTATGCCGCCTTCAACCTCGCGCTGGCCGCCTCCGAGGAGCCCGGCGCCGTCCCGCCCCTCGAGCTGCTCCGCGGCGACCTGCTCGAGCCCGTGGCGGGGCAGCGGTTCTCGCTCGTGGTCAGCAACCCGCCGTTCGTCATCACCCCGCGCGACGAGGACCTGACGCTCTACGAGTACCGCGACGGCGGCCGCGCCGGCGACACCCTCGTCCGCTCGCTCGTGCGCCAGGTCGGGACGGTGCTCGAGCCCGGCGGCGTCGCCCAGTTCCTTGGGAACTGGGAGGTCCCGGCCGGGCGCACGTGGCGCGAGGTGTGGGGGGAGTGGCTCGACGAGCAGGCCCGCGAGGGCGTGCCGCTGGACGCGTGGGTCGTGCAGCGCGAGTCGCAGGACCCCGCCGAGTACGCCGAGCTGTGGGCCCGTGATGGCGGCGCCCAGCCGGGCAGCGAGACCCACTCGAGGATGTATGCCGCCTGGCTGCGCGACTTCGCCGCCCGCGACGTCGAGCGGGTCGGGTTCGGCATCGTGACCCTCCAGCGCCCGGCGACCGACCGCGCGCCCTGGCGCTCGCTCGACGAGGCGTATGGCCCCGTCGCCGCACCCATGGGCCCCACGGTCGACGCGGGGCTGCGCGCGCGGACCTGGCTCGCCGAGCACTCGGACGACGAGGTCCTCGGCGTGGCGTGGTCGTGCGCGCCCGACGTCACCGAGGAGCGGCACGGCAGGCCGGGCGCGGAGGACCCGAGCGTCATCCTCGTCCGGCAAGGCGGCGGGCTGGGGCGGGTGGTGCGGGCCGGGACGCTGCTGGCGGCATACCTCGGGGTCGCCGACGGCGAGCTGACGGCTGCAGCTGCCCTCGACGCCATCGCGACGGTGCTCGACCTCGACCCGGCGGCGGTGCGTGCCGAGCTGGTCCCGCAGCTTCGCGACCTCGTCGCCGACGGCCTGCTCGTCTGACCACTCCATCTCTAGGTCACAGCTGGGTCGCTCGGTAGCCGTCCCATCACGTACCAGGCGTCCCGAACGCTCCCAAACTGACGTCCGGGCCCCTCGATCGAGAAAATTCGCAAAGCGGTTGTGAGTGAGTGCTCACTCATTCATGATGGACGGGTGCCCACCCACATGGACCGAGCGGCGGCGCCGCACTCCACCCAACGGACGCAGCGGGCCAGCCAGCGGCGCGCAGCCCCGATGGACCCCGACGAGCGGCGCGACGCCCTCATCGACGTCTTCCTCCGGCTCGCCCATCGCGAGGGCCGCAACCCCACGACGAGCGAGATCGCCCAGGAGGCCGGCGTCGCGGAGGGCACCATCTTCCGGGCCTTCCCGACCAAGGAGGTCCTCGAGAAGGAGGCCGTCCAGACGGCCTTCTGCCCGGCCCCCGTCCGGCGGCGCATCGCGGCCATCGACCCGGAAGGGTCGCTGCGCGAGCGACTCGTCGACTTCACCCGCATCATGCAGCTGCGCTTCACCGAGGTCTTCGGCCTGATGGGCGCCCTCGGGCTGACCCAGCCGCCCGACCGCGGGCTGCACGAAGCCTGCTACGAGGCGGGGCGGCACCTGCGAGGCTACGCCGACCACGAGGAGCACGAGGCCGCGCACCAGCCGCTGCTCGACGCGATCCACGACCTGCTCATCCACGACGAGGACCGCCTCGTCGTGCCCGGCACCGAGGTCATCCACCGCATCCGGCTGCTCACCTTCTCGGGCAGCCACCCCGGCATCGCCGACGGCAAGGTGCTGACGCCGGAGGAGGTCGTCGACACGGTCCTGTTCGGCCTCGTCCGTCGTGACGGCACCGACGAGGAGGCGCGACCATGACGAACCGGTTGGCCCCCACCCCGCGCGAGTCCCCAGCGTCCTTGCGCGACCCCTTCTCCAACGACCGCCGCCCGCACACCACGCTCCGAAAGGCACGCTCATGCTGATCCGGCTGCTCCGCAGTCACCTGCGCCCCTACCGGGGCCAGATCGTGCTCATCGTGCTGGCGCAGCTGGTCAGTACGATGGCCTCGCTCTACCTGCCGAGCCTCAACGGCGAGATCATCGACCAGGGCGTGGCCAAGGGTGACACCGGCTACATCGTCAGCACTGGCGGCCTGATGCTGGTCGTCAGCCTCGTGCAGATCGCCGCCTCCGTGAGCGCCACCTACCTCGCGGCCAAGGTTGCCATGGGGATGGGCCGCGAGGTGCGCGGCAACGTGTTCGGCAAGGTCGTCGAGTTCTCCGCCCAGGAGGTGACGCGCTTCGGCGCCCCGACGCTCATCTCGCGCAACACCAACGACGTCACGCAGGTGCAGATGGTCGCCTTCATGGGCTTCGCCCTGCTGGTGACGACGCCGATCATGATGGTCGGCGGCATCATCATGGCGCTGCGCGAGGACGTTGGGCTCTCCTGGCTCGTCGCCGTCGCGGTGCCGCTGCTCGGCCTCTTCGTCGGCCTCGTCGTGTCCCGCATGCTGCCGTGGTTCGGCCGGATGCAGACCTCGCTCGACGGCGTCAACCGCGTCATGCGCGAGCAGATCACGGGCATCCGCGTGGTGCGTGCGTTCGTGCGCGAGGCGCACGAGGAGGCACGGTTCGCCGAGGCCAACGGGCGGCTCACCGACGCCGGCCTGCACGTCGGCCGCCTGATGGCCCTGGTGTTCCCGATCGTGATGTTCATCTTCAACGTCTCGACCGTCGCCGTCATGTGGTTCGGCGCCAAGCGCATCGACTCGGGTGACATGCAGATCGGCGAGCTGACGGCGTTCCTGTCCTACCTCGTGCAGATCCTCATGGCCGTCATGATGGCGACGTTCATGGCCACGATGATCCCGCGCGCCTCCGTGTCGGCCACCCGCATCCAGGAGGTGCTCGACACCGACTCGTCGGTCGTCGAGTCGGTGCAGCCGCTGCGGCTGCCGTCCGGCTCGGCCGGGCTCGAGCTGGTGGGGGTCGACTTCCACTACCCGGGCGCCGAGGCGGCGGTCCTGCACGACGTCAGCTTCCGCGCCGAGCCGGGGCGCACGACCGCGATCATCGGCTCCACCGGCGCCGGCAAGACCACCCTGCTCGGCCTCGTGCCCCGCCTCTTCGACGCCTCGAAGGGGAAGGTGCGCGTCGGCGGGGTCGACGTGCGCGACCTCGAGCTCGACGAGCTCTGGAGCAAGATCGGGCTCGTCCCGCAGAAGCCCTACCTCTTCACCGGCACCGTGGCGAGCAACCTGCGCTACGGCAACCCGGAGGCCACCGACGACGAGCTGTGGGACGCCCTTCGGATCGCGCAGGCCTCGGACTTCGTCCAGGCGATGGGCGGGCTCGAGGCCGCCATCGCCCAGGGCGGCACGAACGTCTCGGGCGGCCAGCGCCAGCGGCTCGCCATCGCCCGCGCGGTCGTCAAGCGGCCCGACATCTACCTGTTCGACGACTCGTTCTCGGCGCTCGACCTCTCGACCGACGCCCGGCTGCGCCGGGCCCTGCGGCCGGCCACGTCGCGCAGCACCGTCGTCATCGTGGCCCAGCGCGTCTCGACGATCGTCGACGCCGACCACATCCTCGTGCTCGAGGACGGCCGCATCGTCGGCCAGGGGACCCATGACCAGCTCGTCGACTCCTGCGAGACCTACCGGGAGATCGTCGAGTCGCAGCGCAGCGCGGAGGAGGCGGCCTGATGGCCGAGGGAGTCAAGACGGCCGAGGAGAAGGCCGCCGAGAGCCGGCGCGGACCGGCCCGCCGTGGTGGGCCGCCGCACCTGGCCCTCGGCCAGCCCACCGAGAAGTCGCTGAACTTCGGGCCGTCGGCCAAGCGGCTGCTCGGCCGCCTGCGGCCGCACCGGGCCAAGGTCGCCCTCGTGCTGGTGCTGGCGGTCGTGAGCGTCACCCTCAGCTCCGTCGGCCCGAAGATCCTCGGACGGGCCACCGACCTCATCTTCGCCGGCGTCGTCGGGCGCACCATCAAGGCCCCGCCCGGCACCACGAAGCAGCAGGTCATCGACGCCCTGCGCCAGCAGGGGAAGACGACGTATGCCGACCTGCTCGGCAACGTCGACTTCACCCCGGGCCGGGGCATCGACTTCGACGCCCTCGGGCACGTGCTCCTGCTCGTCATCACCCTGTTCGTCGTGGCGTCGCTGCTCATGTGGGCCCAGGGCTGGATCCTGCAGGGCGTGCTCCAGCGCACGATGTACGACCTGCGCCAGGAGGTCGAGGCCAAGCTCAACCGGCTCCCGCTGCCCTACTTCGACAACCAGCCGCGCGGCGAGGTGCTGAGCCGCGTCACCAACGACATCGACAACGTCAACCAGTCCCTGCAGCAGACCCTGTCGCAGCTGCTCAACTCGCTGCTGACGGTCGTCGCGGTCCTCGCCATGATGTTCTGGATCTCGTGGGTGCTGGCCCTCATCGCTCTCGTCACCATCCCGATCTCGGTGGTCGTCACGAGCCTGATCGCCAAGCGCTCGCAGAAGCTGTTCGTCCAGCAGTGGCGCAACACCGGCGAGCTCAACGGCATCGTCGAGGAGACCTTCACCGGGCACGGCCTCGTCAAGGTCTACGGCCGGCAGAAGGAGACCGAGGCCAGCTTCAGGCAGAAGAACGACGAGCTCTTCGGGGCCGCGTTCGGCGCCCAGTTCATCAGCGGCATCATCATGCCGGTCATGATGTTCGTCGGGAACCTCAACTACGTCGTCATCGCCGTCGTCGGCGGCCTGCGGGTCACGTCGGGCACGATGAGCCTCGGTGACGTGCAGGCGTTCATCCAGTACTCCCGGCAGTTCACCCAGCCGCTGACGCAGGTCGCCTCGATGGCCAACGTGCTCCAGTCCGGGGTCGCCTCGGCCGAGCGCGTCTTCGAGGTCCTCGACGCCGACGAGCAGGAGCCCGACGCCGTGTCGCCAGCGCGCATCGAGGACCCGCACGGAGCCGTCGCGTTCGAGGACGTGTCGTTCTCCTACACACCCCACAAGCCCCTGATCGAGGACCTCGACCTGTCGGTGCGGCCCGGCCAGACCGTCGCCATCGTCGGTCCCACCGGGGCCGGGAAGACGACCCTCGTCAACCTCGTCATGCGCTTCTACGAGCTCGACGGCGGCCGGATCACCCTCGACGGCGTCGACATCCGCGACCTGACGCGCCACGACCTGCGCTCGCGCATCGGCATGGTGCTGCAGGACACGTGGCTCTTCGGCGGCACGATCCGCGACAACATCGCATACGGCCGCCCGGGCGCCACCGACGAGGAGGTCGTGGCCGCCGCGCGGGCGACGTTCGTCGACCGCTTCGTGCACTCGCTGCCCGACGGCTACGACACGGTGCTCGACGACGAGGCGTCCAACATCTCGGCCGGAGAGAAGCAGCTGGTCACGATCGCCCGCGCGTTCCTGTCCGACCCGGCGCTGCTCATCCTCGACGAGGCGACGAGCTCGGTCGACACGCGCACCGAGCTGCTCGTGCAGAAGGCCATGGCCGCGCTGCGGTCCGACCGCACGAGCTTCGTCATCGCGCACCGCCTGTCGACGATCCGTGACGCCGACCTCATCCTCGTCATGGAGGAGGGCCGCATCGTCGAGAAGGGCTCGCACGCCGAGCTGCTCGCCGCAGGTGGCGCCTACGCGACGTTGTATGCCGCCCAGTTCACGGGTGCGGCAGCCGACCTCGACGAGGGGGCGGGGGCTCCCGCACGCCCGGACGGCATGCCTGCCCTGGCCGGCGTGGGCGCAGCGGCGCCCGGCCCCACGGGAGGGCCCGGCGTGCCGGCGCCCGACGACGCCCTGTCGTCCGATGTCACCGCCGACTGACACGCGCCCGGCCCGGACCTGTAGGGACAACCGGGCCGGAACGAACCCGCATCTCGGCGCATGAGGGCGCCGGGGACCGTTCGTTCCGGCCGGTCGACCCGGTGCTGCGGGTCAGGGTTCGAGCAGGACGGCTCCGGGGCCGCGCTCGGCGAGCCGGTCATCGGGGTTGTTGAGAGCACAGGCGGACAGGCTCAGGCAGCCGCAGCCGATGCACGAGTCCAGCTGGTCGCGCAGCCGCTCGAGGCGCCTGATCTGCTCGTCGAGGCGACCCCGCCAGGCGCGGGATAGCCGGGCCCAGTCGCGCGCCGTGGGGGTGCGTCCCTCTGGAAGGCCGGCCAGGGCGGTGCCGATCTCGTCGAGGGTCAGGCCGACCCGCTGGGCCGCGCGGATGAAGGCGATGCGCCGGATCGTGGCCCGCTCGTAGCGCCGCTGGTTGCCCGCGGTGCGGATCGAGCTGATCAGGCCGAGCTCCTCCCAGTACCGCAGCGCCGAGGGCGCGACACCGGAGCGTTCCGCGACCTGCCCGATGCTCAGCGCGGACATCGGTGCCCTCCTGGACCCGGGTGCTCTCCGAACGAGGTCGTGGACGCCCGCCCCGCGCGTGGCCACCACACCCGTGACGACGACGGCGCGCGCCAGCTCCACCGGGGCGTCGTCGAGGGCCGATGGCTCACGTCGCACACCCTAGGTCTCGTCCGCGCCGATCGCCACCGCCCGAAGGTGGGCCGGCCGCCACCGCCCGAAGGTGGGCCGGCCGCCCGACCGAGGGCGTATGCCGTGGGGCCGCCGCCCGCGAGGCTCAGGCGTAGGCCTCGACCTCGTCGGGGGTGGCACGCCGCACCACGACGCGGGTCCAGGCCCCGACGTAGAGCCGGTCGTCGTCACCGAGCTCGGTGCGGGGTCCGACCGCGATCGCCGTCGCGGGCAGGGGACCCGAGGCCGGGCCGACGTAGGTGCCGTTGGAGCTGCCCAGGTCCTCGACGAACCAGCGCGTGCCGTCGGTCGTCAGCTGGGCATGGCGGCGGCTCACGCCCGGGTCGGACGACAGGTCGATCTCCGGGTGGGTGTTCCTGCTCGTCGACACCCGTCCGAGCAGGACGCTGCGGTGGCGCAGCGGCATGATCGTCGGCAACCCGGGCGAGGGACACGGGTCCTCGGCCTCCTGCGTCTGGTACCAGTCGGGGTCGACCCACACCTCCGCGAGCCACTCGAACGGCTCGGTCGACTCGGCCCCGTTGATACCCCCCGTCGCCTGGCCCGACGGCGTCGAGGTTGCTGCACCGCCTGCACCGCCTGCCGCCGCCGCACCGCCAGCAGCCGGCAGCTCGCCGGAGTCGGCGAGCTCGTGGGGCTCGGTGTCGACGAGCTCGCCGGGCGTGGCCGAGGGGTCGCGCGGCATCGCTCCGGTGGTGAAGTCGTAGCCACAGGCCTCACAGAACAGCGCGCCTTCGGGGTTCTCCGTCTTGCAGTTGGGGCACTCGAGCGACGTGGGCGCACTGGGCTGGGCCGCCGCAGCTCCGGGCGTCGACGCAGGGCCACCGGCGGACTCCTCGACGGCAGGCCCCAGGTCGAGCGACGACCGCGACGACGGGGGTGCGGCCCCGGCCGCTCCAGCAGCGCCAGCCGTTCCAGCCGCCTCGCTCGCCGCGGCCACGGTCCCGCCCGACCCGTCGCTCGCCGCGGGCTGGGCGGCGAGGTCGATGGGCGAGCCGCAGGTGTCGCAGTAGTCCTCCGCCTCGGAGGTGTGCCCGTTGGGACAGACCGCACTCATCGGCGCACCCGGCTCGTCTTGGTCGAGGCCGTGTCGAGCGACATCTCGTCGATCTTCGACGCGCCCTTCTTGAGGCGCACCGTGCCGGTGTCCACGTCGTCGATGTCGACGACCTTCTTCAGGCGGGTGGTCATCTCGTCGTTGCCGGTCAGGCCGGCGAGCTGCACGGCCCGGCCGAGCTTGGCGGTGGCCACGTCGTCCTGGCCGGCGGCCTTGGCCGCGAGCCCCTCCTGGATGGTCGTGGCCAGCTCGGCCTGCCCGGTGTAGGCGGCCACGGCGGGGTCGATGCGCGTGGTGAGGGAGTCGTCGTTGCTCCACTTGGCCTTGACGAGGCCCTGCGCCACCGGGTCGCCGCCGAGGGAGAGCTGCACCCGGGCCGCCAGCTGCTCCTGCCCGAGCGTGCGGGCCGGGAGGCGCACGGCGACGTGGTAGTCGCGGGTCTCGTCGGACCAGGCGCCCGTCGGATAGGCCCCGGTCAGCGGGTTGACGACCGTGCGCCGAGGAGTGAGGTCCTCGAGGGTGGGGGAGACCTGCTTGACGAAGAGCAGCTCGGCGCCCTGCGGCACCCAGACCCGCAGCTCGGAGCTCGCCACGCCACGCGACATCGAAGCCCGCATCATCGCCTGGAACTCGGCGGCCATCTCCTCCGGCGCCGGGATGAGGTCGACGCTGCCGAGCAGGGCAGAGGCGATGCCGCGCACCTCGTCGACGCGCCACTGGTCACCCACCCCGCGGCAGTCGCACTGGAAGACACCGACGCAGCTGCGCACCGCGGTCTGCAGCGACTGCGGCGTCTCGCCCTCGTTGACGCCGTCGGTGAGCAGGATCGCGTGGCGCTTGGTCACGTGCGGCACGGTCTCGAAGATGTTGCGGGCGAGGGTGAGCCAGGTGCCCATCGCGGTGCCGCCGTTGGCCCGCAGTCCCTCGATGGCCCGGCTGGCCTCGCCGCGGGTGTGGGACGACATCGGGACGAGCGCGCCCTGGTGGCTGTAGGGGTAGACGATCTGGGCGGTGCCGTTGCCGGCGACGATGGAGAAGAGGGTGCCGTCGACGATCTCGGCGAGCGCGGCCTTGGCGGCCTCGCCGGCGGCCGCGACTCCCCGCCGGCCCATCGAGCCGGAGGTGTCGATGAGGATGACCTCGGCGGCCGAGCCCGGGTCGGCCAGCGCGCCCGCGGCGTTCGCGGCGGAGGCGCCCGTCGAGGTGATGCGCACGATGGCGTGCACGTCGGTCCCCCCGTCGGGCAGGAACTCGTTCTGGAACACCTCTGCGGTGAAGTCAGCCATCGGCCCTGTCCCCTTCCGCCGGCGCCGTCGTCGCGGCCGGCTCGCTCGTCGTTGTCGATCCTCGTCCAGCCAGTCTGGCGAGGGCAACCGTGATGTTGTCGCGGCCGCCCTGCTCGTTGGCGAAGTCGACGAGAGCCTGCGCCAGCACGGTCGGCGTCGCGCTGTCGGTCGGGTCCGTCCCGGCCGTCGCAGCAGCCTGCTCCGCGGCGCCGCGGAGCAGCGCCCGCAGGGCCTCGGCCTCCGAGCAGTAGTTCCAGAGGCCGTCGGAGCACACGAGCAGCCAGCCGGCGGTGGCCCTCATCGTGGTCAGGTGCGGCGTCAGGTCGTCAGGTGCGTCCTTGCCCAGCCAGCGGGTGATGGAGTGCGCGTGCGGACCCGTCTCGGCCTCGAGACGCGGCACGCCGGCGGCCATCTGCTCCTGCGCGAACGAGTCGTCGCGCCCGAGCTGGATCGCCGGCTCCTGGTCGGAGTCGGGCAACCAGTAGACCCGGCTGTCCCCGACGTTGCCCGCGACGACCACGTCGTCCTCGACGACGGCGGCCGCGAAGGTGCACGACGGCGGGTTGGGCACGTCCTCGACCACGGCGGCGATGACCGCCTCGTTGGCCCGGGCCACCGCGTTCGTCAGGGCCCGCCCGGCGGTGGCGGCCCACGCCTCGGGGGTGCCGACGCCGCGGGGGAACGGCTGGTCCAGCACGGCTCGGGCCTCTGTCGCCGCGGCGAGCGAGGCGATGTGGGAGTCGGACGCCATGGACACGCCGTCACACACCACGAGCACGGCCCGGGACCCGGGCGCCTCGATGGCGCTGAGCGACATGGCGTCCTCGTTGCGGGTGTGGCGGCGACCGATGTCGCAGACACCGCCGACCCAGGGAGCGGGCGACTCGACGAAGTGGTCGCGCGGGTTCGGCGGCGGGGTGCCGCAGTGGTCGCAGTAGCCGTCGACGATGCGGCCCTGGCCGCAGGCCCGGCAGGTGAGCTCGTCGTCGACGGCGGGCCCGGGCGCGCCCGGCACCGCACCGGTCCAGCCCACGTCGAGCGGCGACTCCTCGCCGGCGGGCGCCGTCTGCGGCGTGGCCGAGGAGAGCACCGGGCCGTCGGCCGCTCCCGTGGGCGCACCCGCCGAGGCGCGCGCCGTGACGACGAGGTCGGCGCCGCAGGCCTCGCAGAAGCTTGAGTCAGCCGGGTTGGGGGTGCCGCAGGCCGGGCACTCGCGCGGCGGGAGCTCGTCGCGCTCGTCGCTCCCGTGGCCCTGCTGACGCTCGTCGGTGGAGGCGGGAGCGGGCTGGGGCGCTCCCGCCGTGGGGAAGTCGGTCACCAGAGGCTCCAGGGTCGGATGACGTTGGCCTCGTCGACGAGGGGAACGCGTGCGGACAGGTCGGGGGTGCGCTTGGCGAGCTCCCGCAGGGCCTCCTCGAGCCCGAGCCGCAGGCCGTTGGGCGTGCCCCTGTGCTCGCCGACGCGGATGTCGGCCTTGTTGCCGCTCTTCTCCACGGTCGCGAGCGCCTCACGGTAGATCAGCGTGGTGAGCTCGGCGCGCCGCCGCGCCGACAGTGACGTGTCGTCGAGCGTGCGCAGCGCCTCGGCCAGGTCGGGCAGCCCGCGGTTGGCGCGCGCGAGCAGCTCGGCGAGCCCGGCGCGCGCGGTGCGGTACGCACTCGACTGCACGGGGACGAGCCGGTATGCCGCCACGGCGCCGTCGACGTCGGACCGCGCGGCCCGGATGCGGGCCAGGCCGAAGGCGGCCATCGGGACGTAGGTCGCGTCGGTGCGCGCGCACGCGACGTAGAGGTTCTCGGCCACCGCGTCGTCGCCGGCCTGCTCGGAGGCCTGGGCGAGCGCGAGCTTCGGTGCGAGCTCGCCGGGCACCTGCCCGTAGACGGCGTTGAAGGCCGCTTGGGCGGCCCGCGAGTCGCCGCACTCGAGGGCGGCGAGGCCCTGGATCCACACGGCGCGCCACTCCCAGGGGTCGGAGGTGAGCAGCTCGCCGGCAGTCGCCTCGGCCACGTTGCGCCGGCCGGCCTCGAGGGCCGTGCGAGCCACCTCGAGGAGCACCTCGGTGGTGCGCACGGCCGACCGCTCGAGGGTCGCCAGCCGCTCCTCGGGGGTGCCGGCGACCGTGGTGAGCCAGCCGGTCTGCGGGTCGTGCGGGTCGCGCCGCAGCACCGGCAGGTTGCGCCAGTCGTCGGGTGCGACGCCCGGCGTGGGCACGTCGAAGAGCAGCGAGCTGACCGTGGAGGTCGCGGCACCGGCGCCACGATCGAGGGCCACGACCTCGCGCAGCACCCCGACCATCTGGGAGCGCAGCTCGTCGGCCGAGACGAAGCGGTCGTCACGGTTCGGGGCGCAGGCCTTGGCGACGAGCCGGTAGAAGGAGTCGTAGCGCTGGAAGACCGGAACGGTGTCCTGCGCGGGGAGCGTGTTGAGGTAGGTCGTCTGGTAGCCGCGGAACTCCATCGTGAGCACGACGAGCGTGCGCCCGATCGTGTAGATGTCGGACGCGGGTGAGACGCCGAGCTCGGCCACCTCGGGGGCCTGGTAGCCGACGGTGCCGAAGATCGCGGAGTCCTCGTCGTCGGCGCGGCGCACGCCACCGAGGTCGATGAGCTTGACCTCGTCGCCGACCTGGATGACGTTGTCGGGCTTGAAGTCGCAGAAGACGAGCCCGAGGTCGTGGAGGTACTGGAAGGCCGGGAGGATCTCGAGCAGGTAGGCGAGGGCCTGGTCGACGGGCAGCGGGTCGTACTTGCCGGCCGCCTGCATCCGCTGCTTGAGGATCGACTTCAGGGACGTGCCGCCGACGTACTCCATGACGATGTAGCCGGCGTCGTCGTGCGTGACGAAGTTGTAGATCTCGACGATGCTCGGGTGCGACACCTGGGCGAGGAACCGCTGTTCGGCGATGGCGGCGGCCAGCGCGTCGGGGTCGGCCGAGTTGAGCAGGCCCTTGAGCACCACCCACCGGTCGGAGACGTTCTTGTCGCGGGCGAGGTAGATCCAGCCGAGGCCACCGTGCGCGAGGCAGCCGGCCACCTCGTACTGGCCCGCGACGAGGTCGCCCGCCTTGAGCTTGGGGTCGAAGGAGAACGGCTGGCGGCACTTGGGGCAGAAGCCGGTGGTGCGTCCCGGCCTGCCGTCGCGGCTGCGGCCCACGGGCTCGCCGCACTTCGGGCAGTAGCGCTTGCTCTCGGGGACGGTCGGGTTGGTCAGGAGCGCCTTCTCGGCGTCGATCTCGGGAGCGGGCCGCACCGTGGTGATGCCGCCGCCCAGGCGGGCGGCGCGCAGCCGCTGGGAGCCCCCCGTGCGGCGGGTGGCGACGGACCCCAGCTCGCGGGCTCGCTTGGAGCCCAAGGCTGCCGAGGCCAGGTTGCTCGAGGCGGCGGAGCGCGTGGACATCTCGGGACCGACGCCGGCCGGTTGTGCGCCGGACTCGCCGTTGGCGCCGGCCGAACCGGACGCGCCGGCTGTGCCGGCCGCTCCCGTGGACCCGGTCGGCGCGGCATACGCGGTGGCGCTGAGCTGGTCGGCGGGCGTGCCGCAGACGTTGCAGTAGCCGGCCTCGATCGTGCCGGAGCAGCCCGGCTGCTGGCAGGCCCCGCCCTCGGGGATCGAGGGGCCGGCTGCCGGCGGCGAGGTCGCAAGGGCCCCGGAACCGGCACCGGCCACCGCACCGGCGTGGGCACCGGCGGTCGCCGGCACCGGGTTGGAGCCGGCGGCCATCCCGCACAGGTCGCAGTAGCCGTCGACGATGGTGCCGGTGCAGCCCGGCTGGGTGCAGTTCATGGGCGAGGCCTCTGGGGTCGGGGGGCGGACGCGCGCGGGGCCAGGCGACCCGCGCCGGGCTGCGGGCGGGTCGCGGCGTCGACGTAGGACTGGAAGGCCGCGGCGAGGGCCCGCGCGCGGGCGATCGGCAGCGGCTTGGCCGAGAGCGCCTCGTCGAGCCGGCGGCGCAGCTCGGCGACGTCGGCCTCCACCTCCGGCGCCAGGGACGCGGAGGCCGCCATGGCGCCCACGGCACCGACCAGCCCGACGACCTCGTCGCGCTCGGCGAGCCCACCGGCATACGTCTCGTGGGCGAGGTCGAGGGCGCGCGAGACCCGCTCCAGCCTCTCCCGGTATGCCGTCAGCTCGGCCGCGCCCTGGGGCACGGGTCCCAGCGCACGCACGTTGGGGATGGCCAGGTGCGGGGCCGGGGTGATCGCCTCGACGCAGGCGCGCTCGAGGGCGCGGATCGCGGCGGCGCGGGCGTCGAGCTCCTCGACCTGCTGCTCGGTGCGCACCCGGCTGCGCGCCGCGCTGGCCCGCTCGGCGGCGGCGACGATGAGGTCGCGCTCGAGCACGGCCACGTCGATCTCCAGGGGACCGATGATGCCGCCGACGTCGGCGCCGCGGCGGGCCCGCTCCAGGAGGTCCTCCATGCGGCGGTCGAGCCGGGCGAGCTTCTCGCTGGCCGCGTCGCGCTGCGGGCCGGCGGGCACGAGCGGGACCTGGTCACGGGTGCGCTCGAGCCCGGCGCGCACGATGGTGATGCGCTGCGTCGCCTCGGCGGCGCCGGGGGCCAGCGAGGCGCGCGCCTGCAGGGTGCGGGTCAACGAGTCGAGCAGGCGGCAGGCCTCCGGCAGGCTGACGGCCAGGGACCCGCTGGAGGGCAGCGACAGGTGCTCGCTGGTGTTGGAGTCGAGCCGCCCGTGGATGAGGGTCGAGAGCCGCTCGGCCTCGACCGGACCGACGCGGCCGCCGTCGAAGGTCGTCTCGAGCAGGGTCAGCCGGTCGCTGACGGCCTTCCAGAAGGTGAGCGCGACGGTGAGGTCGTTGGTGATCGCGACCTGCTCGGCCGGCGACAGCTTGAGCACCGCCCGGTCGACCTCACCGAGGTCCGCCCGGCGCTGGGCCACCCACTCGCGCAGGGCGAAGAGGTACCTCTGGGCCTCCTCGGCCTGGACGGGCACGCCGAGGCGCCCGGGCGCCGTGGGAGCGGCGGTCCCTGCGTCGGGGAGGCCCTGCGGCACTGCGCTCATCGCCCGTAGACCGGGGTCGGGGGAGAGGGAGCCGGCCCGAGGGGTCCGGCGAGCCAGCGGTCGTAGATCTTCTTCCACTGCCCGTCGGCCTCGAGGTCGGCGATGACCCGGTTGACGTAGCGGGCGAGGTAGACGTCCGCCTTGTTGAGGCCGAGGCCGTAGGGCTCGACGGTGACCGCCTTGGCACTCGTGACGACGGTGTTGGGGTCCTGCGCGGCAAGGCCGGCGAGGACGGTGTCATCCCCGGTGATGGCGTCGACCTTGCCCTGCTGGAGCAGGACGAGACAGGCGGTGTGCGTCGCGGCCGGGACCGCCTCGGGCCCCTTCACCTGCTCGAGCTTGGTCAGGGAGGTCGTGCCGGCCGGCGCACAGACCTTGCGGCCCTTGAGGTCGGTCAGTGCCAGGTCCTTCGCCCCGGGCAGGGCCTTGCTGACGAGGACCTTCTGGCCGGAGCGGTAGTACTCGGCCGAGAACGCGATCTTCTGCCACCGGTCGCACGTCATCGACATGTTGCGGGCCACCATGTCGACCTGCCGCGACTGCAGCAGGGGCAGCCGGTCGCCGGCCGTGATGACGCGCAGCTGGATCTTGCTCGGGTCGCCGAAGATGGCCTTGGCGACAGCGCGGGCGATGTCGATGTCGAAGCCGGTGATGCCGCCGGTGAAGGGGTCGCGGGCGCCGAACAGGTAGGTGTCGGCCGACACCCCGACCACCAGGAAGCCGCGCTTGAGGATGCGGTCGCGCATCGTCGCGTCGGTGATCTCGGCGCGGCTCGGCAGGCTGGGCAGCGGGTCGTAGGACTGGGTGGCGTTGGCGCACGTCGGCGCGGCGACGGGGGGAGCACTGGACGACGTCTTCGGCGCGGCGGACGGCGGCAGGGGCGTCTCGGCATACGTGACCCCCGAGCACCCGGCGAGGGCGCCGAGGGCGGCCACGGCCCCGAGCGCGAGGAGACGGCGACGCAGCGTCGAGGTGATCCTGCTCATCGGTACTCCTCCAGGCGCTGGCTGATGCCGCGCACGATCAGCCACGAGGCGACCAGGCCCGCCAGGGCGACGAGGACGGCGATGAGCGCGACGCTCCCGTCGAGGCCCTGCAGGGTCGTCACGGTGTCCTTGGCCGCCTGGTCGCGGGCCTGCGCCACGGCGACGTCGAAGTCGTCGAACGTCTTGGCCGCGCCCCTGTTGGCGGTGCTGGTGGACAGGCGCACCGCCTCGTCCCACTTGCCGCCGTCGTCGAGCGAGCGGACCCGCTTGTGGGCGTCGGAGTAGGCGCGCCACTGCTGCTGCAGGCCCGAGCTGTCGCGGACGCGGGCGAGAGTGTCCTCAGCCGTCTTCGCGTCGGCGACCCAGGCCTTCTCGTTGTCGGCGCCGGAGCCGCGGCGGATCAGCGTCAGGCTCTCGTTGGCGCGGGCGTCGTTGGCGGCCGTGGTGACGTCGGCGAGGGCCACGGCCCGCTGGTAGGACCCACCCGAGACCTGGCTCGTGGCCGAGGCGATGCCGCTGATCTGGGTCGCTGCCACGAAGAGCGCCACGAGCAGCAGCGCGATCGCGCCGGTGAGCGAGGGGTTGAGGTAGCGGTGGGTTCGCCTGGCCAGCCAGACCGCGAGGGCCACCAGTCCCAGCAGGGCGACGACACCGACCAGCAGCTGCAGCGCCGAGTTGCTGCGGTCGAACTCCTTGCTCGACCGGTCCTCGTTGGCCTTGACGACCTGCTCGACGATCGGGATCGCGTCGGAGCGCAGTCCGGCACTGGCCTGCGTGAGGTACTGCGCACCCACCGGCAGGCCCAGCCGGTTGTTGGCACGGGCCTGCTCGACGAGGGCGGCGTACCTCTGGACCTTCTCGGCCAGCACGCCCAGCACCGTGCCGTCGGCCGGCTGGGCAGCCGCGGCCTCGGCGATGCCGGAGGCGACCCGGGCCAACGCGGTCTCGTACTTCGAACGGGACTCCGGGGACTCCAGGCCCCCGACGAGGAAGGCGTTGGTCGCGAGCGCGTCCGCGCGCAGCAGGTCGACGTGGATCGACTGGGCGCGCACGACCTGGGCGGTGTTGTTGGCCGCGCGCTCGACGGCGGCCTGCGAGGCGATGAGGGCGTTGGCGCTGACCGCGCCGAGCAGCACGGCGGCGATGACGCCGAGCAGCCCGAAGAGACGCATCCGCCCGGGCGTGCCGTGCAGGAGCCGGTCGATGACGCTGCGGGCACCCGGGATGCTGCCGGCGATGGTGCGCGTCGGTCGGCCCCCGGACCCGCTGGGCGCGCCGGACGACGAGCGCGCCGGGATGGCGACCGGGATGTTCGTCGTCGGTGCGCTCATGCGGTGTCCTCGGGCTCTGTCGCGCTGGTGTGGTGCTGCTGCTCCGAGACTGCCTCACCGGGTGCGGCCCCGCCATCAGGTTCTGCCCCGAGAGCTGCCGGATCCGCGCCGGTCTGGTCGGGGTCGTCCCGGACGTCCGGCTGCTCGATGAGGTCGTCTGCGGTGAGTAGACGCAGCTCGTCGCGGGTCGGCTCCGTCGCGTCGCGAAGCCGCCACGCGTGGCTGCCGACGGCCTGCTCGAAGAGGTTGCGTGCGAAGCGGCCGTTGCCGAAGGACGGCCCGCGCGGCGTCGCCTCGAGCAGGTGGCGCACGCGCCGCCGGGCGTCGTCGGTCAGCTCGTAGTCGCTGCCCTCGGCGATCGAGTCGAGGATCGCGAGCAGCTCGTCGTCGGAGTAGTCGTCGAACTCGATGGTCGTCGTGAACCGGCTGGCCAGGCCCGGGTTCTGGGCGATGAAGCGCGCCATCGGGTCGGGGTAGCCGGCGACGATGACGACGAGGTCCTCGCGGTGGTCCTCCATCTCCTTGACGAGCGTGTTGACGGCCTCCTCGGCGTACTGGTCGCCGGTGAGGGCGTAGGCCTCGTCGATGAAGAGCACGCCGCCGGTGGCCTTGGCGCACACCTCGGCGGTCTTCATCGCCGTCTGCCCGACGTAGCCCGCGACGAGCTCGCTGCGGTCGACCTCGACGAGCTGCCCCTTCGGCAGCAGCCCCAGGGCCTTGTAGATGTCGCCGACCAGCCGGGCGACCGTCGTCTTGCCGGTGCCGGGGTTGCCGACGAAGATCAGGTGGCGGCTCATCTTGGGCGCCTTGAGCCCGGCCTCGGTGCGCAGCTTCTCCACGGTGAGCAGGGCCACCTGCCGATGGATCTCCTTCTTGACGCGCTCGAGCCCGATCATGTCGTCGAGCTCGGCGAGCAGCTCCTCGACCGACCTCTCCGGCTCGGCCGGCGGCTCGGGTTCCGTGGCGGGCTGGGCGGCCGGCTGCGCCGTTGCGGGTGCCGCTGCCGACGGGTCCATCGGGCCGGGGACCGTGGGGCGCATGGTGTCGGGCGTCCCGAGCCCCAGACCGGGTATGCCGCCCTGCAACGGGCGCTCGCCGCCGGGCTGGGTGCCCGGGAGCGTCGGCCCCGGGAAGGCCGGCACCGTGAACGACGGCTGGGGGTCCGGTTGGGACGGCATACCCGATGAGGCGGGCATCCGTGCTGCGGCCAGGTAGGCACCCGACGCGGCGGAGGCGTTGGCGATGACCCAGATGGGGGCGGTGCCGAGCATGACGGCCGAGGAGGCCACCTCGGTCAGGGCCTCGGCGTAGTCGAGGGCTCGGTCGTGCCGCGAGTCGACGAGGGCCTGGAGCAGGTCGGTCGGGGCGCCGCGCCACCGTCGTCCGCTCGAGGCGGCGTCGAAGAACGCCTCGTTGATGCGGCCGAGGTCGGTCAGCCCGGGGTGGGCGACCTCCGCCCACGCGGGAGCTGCTCCCGGCACCGCCTCGGCGAGCGCGGCGGCCACGCGCAGCCCCTCCTCGCGGGCGGAGGCGGGGTCGAGCCCCGCCTCGGCGGCCACGTCGGCCAGCTGCTCGAGGCTCTCGGCGAGGCGAGTCTCCTCCGTGGTCATGCGTCCCCCTCCATGCGTCACTCCGGGGGCGTCAACGGGGCAGGTGAGGGGGAGGTTCCCCGGACTCCGGCGTCGGACGCGCCTGGCCCGCCCACGCGGCCGGGGTCGGAGTTCCCCGGTGAGGGCGGTGGCGGGGCGACGCGTACGGGGTCGGGACCCAGCCCCAGCACCCCGCCGGCGGAGGCCGGCCCGAATTTCTCCTCGAGGAACGCCCCGTGCACGATGATCGCCTCGGCGTCGGCGCGGTTCACCGCGTCGTAGACCTTGTCCATCGTCGAGCCGAGCAGGTCGAGCTGGTCGACGAGGAGCATCACCGAGCTCTTGCCGGCCGCGATGGGGCGGGTGTCGGCCCAGTCCCGGGGCAGGCGCAGGTAGTTGCCGATGGCGACGGGGAGGTAGTCGGTGGCGGTCGCCATGACGCTGTAGCCCTGCGCGCTGCCGAGGCCGAGGTTGGCCAGGCGCGGGAGGGTCTCGCGCACGACGCGGGTCACCCGGAGCAGGCGCGAGAGGACGACGCCGGGCACCTTGCCGTCCCGGGCCTGCTGCTCGATGGCGTCGAGCGCACCGAGGAGCTGCTCCGTGGTGGGCGGTCCCGAGCGCACCGGCTCGGGCGTTTCGGGCCGGTCCAACCCGAACCACGACCGGATTCCCACTGCGTCTGTCCCCTCTGATGTGTGTCGAGCTGGTGTGCTGCGCTGCCGTCGGGTGCCCCGAGGCGGTCGTCCATGCACATCCTGCTTCACCGGTCCGCGATCCGTGTCACCGATGCACCCGTCTCGTCAGGCGTGGCGGCGCCTCACCGGGTCGGCCCGAGGTCGAGCAGCCCCGGCGCGACGTTGTCGGCCCGGCGCTGGTCCTGCTTGGCGACTCGGTCGAGGTAGGAGCGCGACTTGGCGACCTCCGTCTCGAGCGTGCCGATCGTCGCCGCCATGTTGTCGAGAGCCCGGACCTTGAACTGGTCGATGGTGTCCATCGTCTCGTAGATGTTGGCGAAGGCCTTCTGCAACGACTCGATCGAGAGCGTGGAGCTGGCCGACTGCTCCTGGATGCGCGCGGAGTTCTGCTTGAGGGCCTCCGAGGTGCGCTCGATGATGCCCGAGGTCGTCGTGTTGAGCGCCGTGATCTGGTCGAGCACGAGCTGCTGGTTGTTGAGCGCCTGCGCGACGATGACGGCGGTGCGCAGCGCCGAGACGGTCGTCGTGGTGGCGCGGTCGACGCCCTTGATGAGCTCGATGTTGTTCTTGATGATGATGTCGATTGCGAGGTAGTTCTGGATCGACACCGCCAGCTGTGTCAGCAGGTCCTGGTGTTTCTGCCGGACGTAGAAGAGCACGTCCTCGCGCAGGGCCTTGGCCCGCTCGGGGTCGCTGACCTCGTAGGTGGCGACCTGGGCGGCGAGGCGCGCGTCGAGCCGCTCGGCCACGTAGACGTACTGGTTGAGCCGGCCCATCGACTGCCAGAGGTTCTTCTTCTCGAGGTTGAGCGCGACGTTGTCCTTGACGAGCTCGTCCTGGCCCGACTGCAGCGAGTGCAGGATGCCGTTGAGGTGGCTCTGGGCCGACTGGTACTTGCGGAAGTAGTCGGTGACGCGGTCGCCGAAGGGGATCATGCCGAGGAACTTCTTCGCGCCCTGGGCCTGGCCCGGGTCGAGGTCCTCGACGGTGCGGCGCAGGTCGAGCAGGGTCTTGCCGACCTTCGAGTTGCCGGACAGGCCGCCCTCGTTGAGTGCCTTGACCGGCATCTGGAGCATGCGGTTGGACGACTCGGCGGCGAAGCGCACCTCGTCGTTGCCCATGCTGCGCACGTCGGCGGCCTTCGCCTCCCACTCGGGGGAGCGGGCAGCCGCCTTCGTCAGCGACTCGAGGTAGGTGTCGACCTTGGCCTCGAGCCCGGGCAGGGCCGCCTCGGGAACGGCCGGGGCCATCTTCGGTGCGGAGGTCTCGGCCACCGGGGCGGTGGGTGCCGGGGCGGTGAGGACGAAGGCCTCGCCGGGCGGCGGCTCGAGGGGCGCGACCTGCGCGGCGGCGGTCGCCTGCTGGGCGGCGGGCTGGTCAGTCATGGTGGAGCGGGTCCTTCCCTCGCGTGCCGGTCGCGTCGGAGACGCGCCCGAAGTCCCTCGCCCGAGGTCACGGCACGTCGGGTGCACGGCACCACGAGCGGTGCGCGACGCACGCCTGCGGCGCCATCGTCGGGCGTACGGCCACTCTACGTGCCGTGCGTCTGCGACGGGTGGGCGTTACCGCCGGTTCCGTCACACCGTCGGCGCCCGCGCCGCCCTCGGGAAAGGGGCGGCCGCGGCTCGGAGTCAGGGGAGGTTCCGAGCCGCGGCCGCGATCGTGGAGCGCCACACGTGACCAACGGGCTGCCCTCCGCGGGGGTTCCCGTGCGGTCGGTGCGACAGCCGATCCCGCCGAGGCCGCCCAGCTCGCCGGGCCATCCGGGCCACCCGGGCCGGGTCAGCCGAACTGCCAGGAGCGCTTGCTCAGGCCGAACCAGAAGCCCTCGATGACGCTCTTGTTGTCGAGGCCGCCGGACTCGTAGGCGGCGCCGAGGGTGACGAAGAGCGGGGCGAAGTGCTCGGTGCGGGGGTGCGCCTCGTGGGCGGCGGGGGCCTTGTCGAGGAAGTCGAGCAGGCTGTCGACGTCCTGCGACCGCATGGCCTCCTGCGCCCAGTGGTCGAACTCGGCGCTCGCCCTGGGGGGCAGGGCGTCCGACCCGGCGCGGGGGTTGAACCACTGCAGGTTGTGCGTGGTGAAGCCGGAGCCGACGATCAGCGTGCCCTGTGCGCGCAGCGGGGCGAGGCGCCGCCCGATCTCGAAGAGCCCGCGCGGGTCGAGCGTCGGCATCGACATCTGCAGCACCGGCACGTCGGCGTCGGGGAACATCTCCTTGAGGGGCACGTAGGCGCCGTGGTCGAGGCCGCGCGCCTCGTCACGGTGGACCGTGTGGCCGGGCCAGGTGAGCAGCTTCGTCACGTCGTCGGCCAGCGACGGGGCGGCGGGCGCGTCGTAGGTGACCTCGTAGTACCTCTGCGGGAAACCCCAGAAGTCGTAGGTGAGGGGGGCGCCGGTGGTCGAGCCGAGGGTCGTGGGCGCGTCCTCCCAGTGGGCCGAGATGATGAGCACGTCCCGGGGCTTGGCGATCTCGGTGGACCAGGCCGACAGCTCGGCGGTCCAGCGCTCGTCGTCCGCGAGGGGCGGCGCGCCGTGGCTGAGGTAGAGGACCGGTGCCGACATGGCAATTCCTTCCAAAGTTATTGAATCCTAAACTATCACGGAAACGCCCTCTCGATCCCCATCATTCCCGAGCACGTATGCCGTCCGCCCGGCTTCCGAGGCACCCGGCGTCCGGACGGGCGTCGCCGTTGAACCCGGCGGTGCGCTGAGGCGGGCGGTGTGCGGTCGGTGGGGTGACGGCATACGCCCTCTCCCGTGGATGCCCCGCGAGTCCCGGCCGCGGGTGCTGTTACGGTCGGTCCGCGTCCACGTCCGGGCAGCGACGAATCCGCTGCACGTGAGATGCGGGAAGTTGAAGGTGCACCATGGCCGCAGGCAAGGGCCGCAAGCTCGTCATCGTCGAGTCGCCCGCCAAGGCGAAGACCATCGCCGGCTACCTCGGCGGCGACTTCGAGGTCGAGGCGTCGGTCGGGCACATCCGTGACCTGCCCAACCCGTCGGAGCTGCCGGCGGACATGAAGAAGGGGCCCTACGGCAAGTTCGCCGTGGACGTCGAGAACGGCTTCGACCCCTACTACGTCGTCGACCCCGACAAGAAGAAGAAGGTCGCCGAGCTCAAGCGACTGCTCAAGGACGCCAGCGAGCTCTACCTCGCCACCGATGAGGACCGCGAGGGCGAGGCCATCGCGTGGCACCTGCTCGAGGCCCTGAAGCCGCGGGTCCCGGTCAAGCGCATGGTGTTCCACGAGATCACCCGCGAGGCGATCCAGCGCGCCGTCAACGACACCCGCGAGATCGACACCGCGATGGTCGACGCGCAGGAGACCCGCCGCATCCTCGACCGCCTCTACGGCTACGAGGTCAGCCCGGTCCTGTGGCGCAAGGTCCGCCAGGGCCTGTCGGCCGGCCGCGTGCAGTCCGTCGCGACCCGCATGGTCGTCGAGCGTGAGCGCGAGCGCATGGCGTTCGTCCGCTCCTCCTACTGGGACGTCGAGGGCGAGTTCACGCCCGAGGGTGCGAGCCAGCAGTTCACCGCACGGCTGTCCTCCGTCGACGGCACCCGCGTCGCGACCGGTCGCGACTTCGCCGACGACGGCCGCCTGACGGGCAAGGGCGTCGTCCACCTCGACGAGGCGCTCGCCACGCGGATCGCCGAGGCGTCCCTGTCGCACACGGCACGCGTCACCGACGTCCAGGAGAAGCCCTACACCCGACGCCCGTCGGCCCCGTTCACGACCTCGACCCTCCAGCAGGAGGCGTCGCGCAAGCTGCGGATGTCGTCCAAGAACGCGATGCGCGTCGCGCAGCGGCTCTACGAGAACGGCTACATCACCTACATGCGTACCGACAGCACGACGCTGTCGGACGCCGCGACGACCGCCGCCCGCAGCCAGGCGCGCGACCTCTACGGCGCCGAGTACGTCCCGGACAGCCCGCGCCGCTACGAGAAGAAGGTCAAGAACGCGCAGGAGGCCCACGAGGCCATCCGCCCCGCCGGTGACCGCTTCCGCTCGCCGGCCCAGGTGGCCGGGTCGCTCCGCGGCGAGGAGTTCGCGCTCTACGAGCTGATCTGGAAGCGCACCGTCGCCTCGCAGATGGCCGACGCCCGCGGCTCGACCGCCACCGTCAAGCTCGCCGTCGACACGGCGGTCGAGGGTGCGCAGTCGGTCGAGTTCAGCGCGAGCGGCACCGTCATCACCTTCAAGGGCTTCCTCGCCGCGTACGAGGAGGGCCGCGACGACGAGGCCGCGGCTCGTGCCGACGCCGCCGCCGAGGAGCGCCGCCTGCCCAAGCTCTCGGCCGGGGTCGCCCTCGAGGTCGTCCGCGCCGAGGCCCAGGGGCACGAGACGAGCCCGCCGGCCCGCTACACCGAGGCCACGCTCGTCAAGGCGATGGAGGAGCGCGGCATCGGCCGACCCTCGACGTATGCCGCGACCATCGGCACGATCCAGGACCGCGGTTACGTCTTCAACAAGGGCCAGGCCCTCGTGCCGACGTGGCTGGCCTTCGCCGTGACCCGCCTGCTCGAGGAGCACTTCGGCAACCTCGTCGACTACGAGTTCACCGCCTCGATGGAGGAGGACCTCGACCGCATCGCCAACGGTGACGAGCGCCGGATCGACTGGCTCAAGCGCTTCTACTTCGGCGAGGAGGCGACGACCGGGGAGGGCCTGAAGTCGCTCGTCGAGGACCTCGGCGAGATCGACGCCAAGGAGATCTCGACCATCCCCATCGGCGACGGCATGGTCGTCCGGGTCGGCCGTTACGGCCCGTACGTCGAGGAGGTCGTCCCTGCCGGGGTCGACCTCGCGACGGGCGAGGTCGCCGAGGGCGCCGAGGTGGCTGCGACGCCTCGCCGGGCGACGATCACCGACGACGTGGCGCCCGACGAGATGACCCCGGAGAAGGCCCGCGAGCTGCTCGAGGTGGCCGCCGACGACGGCAAGGTGCTCGGGCGCGACCCGGAGAGCGGGCGCGAGATCGTGGCCCGGGCCGGGCGCTACGGCCCGTACGTCACCGAGGTCGTCGAGGACGACGACGCAGCGGCCGCCGGCGCCGACAAGCCCAAGGCCAGGAAGGCCGCCAAGGTCAAGCCACGCACGGCCTCGCTCTTCACGGACATGGAGCTCTCGACCCTGACGCTCGAGGACGCGCTCAAGCTGCTGTCGCTGCCGCGCGTCGTCGGGGCCGACGCCGAGGGCGTCGAGATCACGGCGCAGAACGGCCGCTACGGGCCCTACCTCAAGAAGGGCACCGACTCGCGCTCGCTCACCTCGGAGTCGCAGCTGTTCGACATCACGCTCGAGGAGGCGCTCGCGATCTACGCGCAGCCCAAGCAGCGTGGCCGAGCCGCCGCCGCGCCGCCGCTCAAGGAGCTCGGCGCCGACCCGGTCAGCGGCAAGCCGGTCGTGGTCAAGGACGGCCGGTTCGGGCCCTACGTCACCGACGGCGAGACGAACGCGACGCTCCGCAAGGACGACGACCCCTCTTCGATCTCCCCGGATCGCGGCTACGAGCTGCTCGCCGAGAAGCGCGCCAAGGGCCCGACCACCCGCAAGCGCGCCGTGAAGAAGACGGCCAAGAAGACCACGAAGCGCACGACCAAGAAGGCCGCCACGAAGAAGGCCTGACCGCCCGCTCCAGCGAGTGACCGCGTATGCCGGGTGCCGGGCCTCCCGGCATACGCGGGCGTCGCGCTAGCGTCGGCTCGTGATCGAGATCCGACGGCTTGAGCCCGGGGACCGGGACCGCTGGGAAGAGCTCTTCCGGGCGTACCTCCGGTTCTACGGGCGTGAGCTCGACCAGGCGGCGTACGACCGCGCGTGGCGCGAGATCAGCTCGGGCACAAGGCTGCACGGGCGCGGCGCCTGGCTCGACGGTCGACTCGTCGGGATCGCCCACTTCCTCGTGCACCCGAGCTCCAGCGAGCCCGACCTGTGCTACCTCGAGGACCTCTTCACCGACCCCGACGTGCGCGGCCGCGGCGTCGCCAGCGCGCTCGTCGGCGCGTTGCGCGACTGGGCCCGGGAGCAGGGCTGCGGCAGCGTCTACTGGCAGACGCACGAGTCCAACGCGGTCGCGCGCCGCCTCTACGACGAGCTGGCCACCTTCGAGGGCTTCGTCGTCTACACGCTGCCCGTCGGCGACGTGTCTACGGAGATCGGCGGGCGGTGAGAGGCTGTGAGCATGTCAACGCTGGTCTTCGTGCACGCCCACCCCGACGACGAGGCCTCGCAGTCGGCCGGTTCGATGGCGCGTGCCGTCAGCGAGGGCCATCGGGTCGTCCTCGTCGTGGCCACCAACGGCGACCACGGCGACGTCCCCGACGACCTGGCCGAGGGCGAGACCGTCGTCGACCGGCGCCGCGCCGAGGCTGCCGCGTCCAACGCGCTGATCGGGACCCACCGGGTCGAGTTCCTCGGCTACGCCGACTCCGGGATGACGGGCTGGGCGCAGAACGACCACGAAGCCAGCTTCGCCAGGGCCGACACCGAGGAGGCGGCGGAGCGCCTCGCCGCCATCCTGCGCGAGGAGCAGGCCGACTTCGTCGTGGGCTACGACTGGCACGGCGGCTACGGCCACCCCGACCACGTCAAGGTCCACGCCGTGACCAAGCGCGCGGCGCAGCTCGCCGGGACGCCTCGTTACCTCGAGGGGTCGATGAACCGCGACGCCATGATCCGTTCGCACCAGGCGGCGCTCGCAGCGGGGCTCGACGTGGGGGAGTGGGACCCGACCCTCCCGATGGACGACGGCAACCCGCTCGGCAGCCTCGAGAGCGAGCTGCACTGGGCCTGCGACGTGAGCGAGTTCATCGAGGTCAAGCGGTCGGCGCTCAAGGCTCACGCGAGCCAGTCCGACGCGCAGGGCATGCTCCAGATGCCGATGGACATGTTCGCCGCCGCCTTCTCGTGGGAGCACTACATCGAGCCGGCCCGTCCTGCCGGGATGGTGACGGGCTGGTTCCTCGACGTGGAGTGAGCCCCGTCATCGACATCCCCCAGCCCTGACCCCCAACCGTCGAGAGGCCAAAGTTTGCGGGTCCTGGGACGTCGAGAGGCCAAAGCATGCCGCCTTGAGAACAGCGAGAGGCCAGTTCTCGCACGAGAACTGGCCTCTCGACCTGCACGGATCCGCAAGGGATGGCCCTTCGACGGTTGCGGCGTTGGGGGCAGCTAGACGACGAGGTTGAGCAGCAGGACGAGGACGAGGCCCGTGACCGAGAGCACCGTCTCCATGAGCGACCACGACTTGATCGTCTGGCCGACCTTGAGGCCAAAGAACTCCTTGACGAGCCAGAAGCCGGCGTCGTTGACGTGCGAGAAGAAGACCGAGCCGGCGCCGATGGCCAGGACCATGAGCGAGACCTCATTCGTCGACATGCCTGCCGCGAGCGGCGCGAGGATGCCCGAGGCGGTGACCGTGGCCACCGTGGCCGAGCCGGTCGCGAGCCGGATCAGCACGGCGACGAGCCAGGCGAGCAGCAGGACCGAGAGGCCGCTGCCGGCGATCCAGTCGGCGACGAGCTGGCCGATGCCGGTGTCGATGAGGGTCTGCTTGAAGCCGCCGCCGGCCGCGACGATGAGGATGATGCCGGCGATCGGCCCGAGCGAGGACTCGAGCGAGGAGCTGATCTGCTTGACGCCCATGCCGGCGCCACGGCCGAGGGTGAACATCGCGAGGATGACGGCGATGAGCAGGGCGATGAGCGGCGTGCCGAGGAAGTCGAGCGCGGTGCGGGCGGCGGTGCCCTTGCCGGCGAGGATGTCCGCCAGGGCCTTGCCCATCATCAGGACGACGGGCGTGAGGACGGTGAGCATCGTGATGCCGAACGACGGGCGCGCGCCGTTGTCGGACTCCCGCGCCTCGAACAGGTCGGGCGCGGGAACGTCGACCCAGCGGGCGGCGAACCGTGCGAACCACGGCCCGGCGAGCGCGATCGTGGGGATGGCGACGAGGATGCCGAAGCCGAGGGTCACGCCCAGGTTGGCCTTGAGGGCGTCGATGGCCACGAGCGGGCCCGGGTGGGGCGGCACCAGGCCGTGCATCGCCGAGAGGCCGGCGAGGGCCGGGATGCCGACGCGGATCACCGACTGCTGCGAGCGGCGTGCGACGAGGAAGATGACCGGCATCAGCAGCACGAGGCCGATCTCGAAGAACATCGGCAGCCCGATGATGGCGCCGACGGCAGCCATCGCCCAGGGCAGCGAACGCGTGCCGCTGCGGCCGATGATCGTGTCGACGATCTCGTCGGCGCCGCCCGAGTCGGCGAGCAGCTTGCCGAACATCGCGCCGAGCGCGATGAGGATGCCCACGCCGGCAGCCGTGCTGCCGAAGCCCTTCGAGTAGCTGTCGAGCACGTCGGCCATCGGCACGCCGGCGACCGCGCCGACGGTGAGCGCGCCCAGCGTCAGCGAGAGGAACGGGTGCAGCTTGAACCGCACGATGAGGACGACGAGCACGGCGATGCCGAGCAGGGCTGCGGGCACGAGACGCCCCGCCGGGATGTCGGGGAGCTTGTCGGCTGCCAGTGCCGAGCCGGGCAGCAGGGAGAGCAGGTCGGTGGTCAGGGGGGTGGTCATGGGCGGATCGCTTCCGTATCGCGAGAGTCGAGAAGGGTGAGGGACTGGGTGACGAGGTCGTCGACCGGCTGGTCGACGTCGAGGACGGCTCCGCGTTCGCCCGGCTCGAGTGGCTCGAGCGTGGCGAACTGCGACTCGACCAGAGCAGCCGGCATGAAGTGGCCGGGGCGCCCGGCGACCCGGGCGGCGATGACCTCGGGTTCGCCGTGCAGGTGCACGAAGAAGACCTGGGGTGCCGCCGCGGCGAGGACCTCGCGGTAGGCGCGCTTGAGCGCCGAGCAGCTGGTCACCCCGCCGCTCGCCGCGTGCTCTCCGAGCCAGGTGGCGATGGTCGCGAGCCACGGGCCGCGGTCGTCGTCGGTGAGGGGGATGCCGGCCGACATCTTGTCGATGTTGGCCGGCGGGTGGAAGTCGTCGGCGTCCGCGAACGGGACCCGCAGACGCTGCCCGAGGGCCGCGCCGATGGTGGTCTTGCCCGAGCCGGACACCCCCATGACGACGACCAGCGGAGGTGGGTGGTGCTGCATGTATCCGTGACTCCTTCGTCCGGCTCGAACGACGTCTTCGTCGAGTCGCTCGCACTAGGGTGCAGCAACAAGGGCGTCTTATCAACCCACATGACTCAATAAAGCAGATTTAATGCCGATGATCGGGAGCAGAGTGGTCGTGTGTCAGGCTGACCCCGTGCCGACCGACCGCCGCCCTGCCCTCCACGCGAGCGTCCTGGACGACCTCGGTCGCCAGATCGTCGTCGGCGAGCTCGAGCCGGGCACGGTGCTGCGCATCGACCAGCTCGACGAGGGCTACGGGGTGTCCCGCTCGGTCGTGCGCGAGGCGATCCGGGTGCTCGACTCGATGGGTCTCGTCGAGGCCCGCAAGCGCTTGGGCGTGCGGGTGCTGCCGCGCACCACGTGGAACGTCTTCGACCCGCGCGTCATCCGCTGGCGCCTCGACGGCCCCGGGCGCGAGCAGCAGCTGCTCTCCCTCGCTGACGTGCGCCGCGGCATCGAGCCGGTCGCGGCCGAGCTCGCCGCCGCCCACGCGACGCCGGAGCAGTGCGGGGCCCTCATGGGGGCGGTCATGCAGATGGCCGTCCATGCCAAGTCCGGTGACCTCGAGGCCTACCTCGAGGCCGACCAGCTCTTCCACGCCACCCTGCTCGCGGCGTCCGGCAACGAGATGCTGGCCGCGCTGTCCGACGTCGTCGGCGAGGTGCTCGCCGGTCGTACGCACCACGACCTCATGCCCGCCACGCCCAACCCCGTGGCGGTGCGCCTGCACGGCGACGTCGCCGAGGCGGTCCAGTCGGGCGACGGCGCGGCCGCCGCGGCCGCCATGCAGGCGATCATCGCCGAGGCCACCGACGCCCTCCGCGACGCCGAGGCCTAGCCAGCTCACCGCGTACGTATGCCGTCCCCGCCGTGGGGCGCTCGAGGTGCCCACCCGCCCTGGCCGCCGGCGAACGAGAACTGCGCCATGGCGCGGTTCCGGTCCCGATCCGGGTCCGAGGACCAACGGAACTGCGCCATGGCGCGGTTCCGGTCCCGATCCGGGCCCGATGATCAACGGAACTGCGCCATGGCGCGGTCCCGGCCCCGATCCGAGCCGGATGACCAACGGAACTGCGCCATGGCGCGGTTCCGGTCCCGATCCGGGTCCGATGATCAACGGAAGTGCGCCATGGCGCGGTTCCGGTCCCGAGCCCTCGACCCTTTCGGGCGCGTACGAAAGTGCCCACTCGACCGTGTCGGTCGAGTGGGCACTTCGGGTGAGAGGGAACCTCAGGCGAGGGCGTCGACGATCTCGTTGAAGGTCTTCGACGGACGCATCACCGAGGTGACCTTGTCGGCGTCGGGCCGGTAGTAGCCGCCGATGTCGACCGGGTGGCCCTGGGCGTCGACGAGCTCCTGGGAGATCGTGTCGATGTTGTCCTCGAGAGCCTTCGCAACCGGGTCGAACGTCTCCGCGAGCGCCGCGTCCTCGGTCTGCTTCGCGAGCTCCTGCGCCCAGTAGAGAGCGAGCCACACGTGACTCCCACGGTTGTCGATCTGGCCGACACGGCGGGCCGGGCCCTTGTTCTCGTCGAGCAGGGTGCCGGTCGCGCGGTCGAGGGCCTCGCCGAGGACCTTGGCCCGGGCGTTGCCGGTGACCCCGGCGAGGTGCTCGAAGCTGACGGCGAGGGCGAGGAACTCGCCGAGGCTGTCCCAGCGCAGGTAGTTCTCCTGCACGAGCTGCTGCACGTGCTTGGGTGCCGAGCCGCCAGCGCCGGTCTCGAAGAGGCCACCGCCGTTGATGAGCGGGACGATCGAGAGCATCTTGGCCGAGGTGCCGAGCTCGAGGATCGGGAACAGGTCGGTCAGGTAGTCGCGCAGCACGTTGCCGGTGACCGAGATCGTGTCCTCGCCCTTGCGGATGCGGTCCAGGGAGTAGGCGATCGCGTCGGTCGGCTTCATGATCTCGATCGTGAGGCCGTCGGTGTCGTGCTCGCCGAGGTACTCGTTGACCTTGGCGATGAGGTTCGCGTCGTGGGCGCGGTCCTCGTCGAGCCAGAAGACGGCCGGCGTGCCGGTGGCGCGGGCGCGCGTGACCGCGAGCTTGACCCAGTCGCGGATCGGCACGTCCTTGGTCTGGCAGGCACGCCAGATGTCGCCCGCCGAGACCGCGTGCTCGAGCACCGTCGCACCCGAGCCGTCGACGACGCGCACGGTGCCGTCGGCCGGGATCTCGAAGGTCTTGTCGTGGCTGCCGTACTCCTCGGCCGCCTGGGCCATGAGCCCGACGTTGGAGACCGAGCCCATCGTCGCGGGGTCGTAGGCACCGTTGACGCGGCAGTCGTCGATGACGACCTGGTAGATGCCGGCATACGAGCTGTCGGGCAGCACGGCGAGGGTGTCCTGCTCCTCGCCGTCGCGGTTCCACATGTGCCCGGAGGTGCGGATCATCGCCGGCATCGACGCGTCGACGATGACGTCGCTCGGCACGTGCAGGTTGGTGATCCCCTTGTCGGAGTTGACCATCGCGATGGCCGGGCCCTGCTCGAAGCCCTTGGCGACGGCGGCCTCGACCTCGGCGCGCTCGTCGGCCGGCAGGCCCTCGACGGCCTTGAGCACGGCGCCGAGTCCGTCGTTGGGCGAGGCGCCCACGGAGGCGAGCGCGCCGGCATACGTCTCGAAGACGTCGGGGAAGAAGGCGCGCACGACGTGGCCGAAGATGATCGGGTCGGAGACCTTCATCATCGTGGCCTTGAGGTGCACCGAGAAGAGGACGCCCTCCTCCTTGGCCCGCTTGACCTGCTCGGAGAGGAAGTCGCGCAGCCTGGCGACGTCCATGAACGTGGCGTCGACGACCTCGCCCGCGCGGACGGGGATCGACTCCTTGAGCACCGTGGTGGAGCCGTCGTGGCCGACGAGCTCGACGCGCAGGGTGTCGTCGGCCGGCATGACGACGGACTTCTCGTTGTGGCGGAAGTCGTGCTCGCCCATGGTGGCCACGTTCGTCTTCGAGTCGGCGCTCCACGCACCCATCGAGTGCGGGTGCTTGCGCGCGTAGCTCTTGACCGACGCGGGGGCGCGACGGTCCGAGTTGCCCTCGCGCAGAACGGGGTTGACGGCGGAGCCCTTGACCTTGTCGTATGCCGCCCGCGCCGCCTTCTCCTCGTCGGTGGACGGGTTGTCGGGGTAGTCGGGCAGCGCGTAGCCGGCGGCCTGCAGCTCGGCGATCGCGGCCTTGAGCTGCGGGATCGAGGCCGAGATGTTGGGCAGCTTGATGATGTTGGCCTCGGGCGTCTTGGCCAGGGCGCCGAGCTCGGCCAGGGCGTCGTCGATGCGCTGCTCCGGCTTCAGGGCGTCGGGGAAGCTGGCGATGATGCGGCCCGAGAGCGAGATGTCACGCGTCTCGACGTCGACGCCGGCCTGCTTGGCGAACGCCGAGACGATCGGCAGCAGCGAGGCCGTCGCCAGGGCGGGCGCCTCGTCCGTGTGCGTGTAGATGATGGTCGAGTCCAACGCGGGTGCTCCGTTCGGGTTGCTGGTCGTGCCGAGATCCGAGAGGCGGGTCCCGAATAAATCTTGATGTCAAGATATCCGATGCGCAGCCGCCGTGGGGGGCGTGGGGGCCGCCGTCCCATCCTGCCGGGGCGGCCTCGGCCGTGCCACGCACGTCCCTCCTAGGCTGGCGCGCGTGACCCACGACCCCAGCAACCACACGGACCTCGACCCTGGCACCGCCCGCCATCTGCATCACCTGCTCGCCACCGAGCAGCGGCGGGGCCGGCTGCCCTCGGTCGCGGCTGGGATCGTGCGCGGTGGAGCCCTCGTCTGGTCCGATGCCATCGGCACGGTGGACGGGCGCGCCGAGGGCGTGGCCTCGGACACCGACACGCAGTACCGCATGGGATCCATCACGAAGACGTTCGTCGCGGTGGCCGTGCTGCGGCTGCGCGACGCCGGCCGGCTCGACCTAGCGGACCGCTTCGAGGACCACGTGCCCGGCTCGCGCATCGGCGGAGCCACGATCGCCCAGCTGCTCTCGCACGGCGGCGGAGTGCAGGCCGAGACGAACGGCCCGTGGTGGGAGCGCACGCCGGGCGGCGACTGGGACGCGCTCGCCTTCTCGCCGGTGGCGCAGCGCTTCCGCGCGGGCCGCCGCTTCCACTACACGAACGTCGGTTTCGCGGCGCTCGGCGAGCTGGTGGCCCGGGCCCACGGGGCCGACTGGTTCGACGTCGTGCGCCGCGACCTGCTGGCTCCCCTCGGCATGACCCGCACGACGACGCGCCCCGACGGCAGGGCCGCCCCGGGCCTGGCGGTGCACCCCTTCGCCGACGTCCTGCTGCCCGAGCCGGAGCACGACGCCGGTGCGATGGCCCCGGCGGGACAGCTGTGGACGACGGTCGAGGACCTGGCCCGCTGGGCCGGCTTCGCCGGCGGTGACACGGGCGACGTGCTCTCGCGCGACACCCTGGCCGAGATGTACGAGCCCCACACGCTGGCCGACGACCCGGGCCAGCCGTGGACCGCCGCCCACGGGCTCGGCTGGCAGGTCTGGAACGTCGACGGCACGAGGTATGCCGGCCACGGCGGCTCGATGCCGGGCTTCCTCGCCGGCCTGCGGGTCGACGTCGAGAGTGGCGACGGCGCGGTCGTCCTCACCAACACGACGACCGGCATGGCTCCCGTCACGACGGCAGCGCGACTGCTCACGGACTTCGCCGAGCGAGAGCCGCTGACGCCCGAGCCGTGGCACGCCTCCGGCGACCCCTCGGTCCTCGACCTCGTCGGGACCTGGCACTGGGGGCCGTCCGTGTCCACGGCGCGGGTCGTCGGGGAGCACCTCGTCCTCGGCGATCCCGGCACGGCGCGCGGCTCACGCTTCGCCCCGGTGGGCGCCGACGAGTGGGTCGGTCTGGACGGCTACTACACGGGTGAGCCGCTGCGCGTGCTCAGGTCGGCGGACGGCATACCCACGCACCTGGACCTCGCCTCCTTCCGCTTCACGCGGACGCCGTACGACCCCACGGCGGACGTTCCCGGCGGAGTCCACGACGGAGGTTGGCGCTAGCTACGCGGCGGGGCGGCCGGTCAGAGCTGGGTGTTGAGGTAGCGCTGCAGGCCGGCGGCGGTGTGGGCGTTCCACGTCGTCGCCCCGTCGTGGTAGAGCCACAGGTAGCTCTGCAGCGCGGCGATCGACCGCGACCCCCAGATGCCGTCGACCGGGGCCCCGGTGCGGGCCTCCAGGGCGCGGACCGTCGTCGTGTCGAACACCCCGGTCTGCGCGATGCCGAGCCAGCGCTGCAGGGCCGCCGTGGTGAGCGAGCCGAAGTAGCCCGTCACCGGCAGGCGCGGTGCGAGCAGCCCGTACATCGCCTTGACGGTCAGCACGCGCATCACCGCGGTCTGCACCCAGCTGCGGAAGACACTGTCCGACGCGGCGCGTGCGGTCACCGCGCCCACCATCGCGGGGATGACGTACGGGTTGACCGTCAGCACCATGTCGCCGCCCGCGCTGAGGAAGCTCACGGCCCGGGTGCCCGGCGACCAGGCGGCCACCTGCCTGGCGTTGCCGATGTCGTCGCTCACGACGATGCCGTTGAACCGGAGGTCGCCGCGGATCATCCCGCGGATCACGGTGCTGGAGAAGACTGCCGGGTGGTACGGGTCGATGCGCGAGTAGTAGGCGGAGGAGACCATGAGCAGGTGCGCGCCGGCGCTGACGGCCGCCCGGAAGGGCGTGATGTCGGCCGAGGTGCGCGTCGTCACCGTGTCGGTCACCCCGGCGGTCGTGTCCGTGTTGCCGGCCACCCGTCCGAGACCGGGGAAGTGCTTGGCCGTCATCGCGAGGCCGTACGCCTGCATCCCGCGGAGCAACGTCGTGCCCTTGTCGGCGACGACGGTCTGTGTGTAGCCGTACTCCCGCTGGTAGTAGCCGATGGGCTTGTTGTACGGGGCGAAGCCCTGCGAGACGGTGTCCATCACGGGAGCGAGGTCGACGTCCACCCCGGAGCGCAGCACCTGGATCCCCCACGCCCTGGCGTATGCCGTGAGCGTCGTGTCGGCCCACGTGCCCTGGGTCAGGGCGGTCGGCATGCGGGAGAACCCCGAGCCCTGGAGCACCTGGACGTAGCCGCCCTCCTGGTCGGCGGCGATGAGGAGGGGGACGCCGGCTGTCGCCGTCGTGGTGGTCAGGTTGTCGGCCTGCCCGGCCAGGTAGCGGACCGGCGGCGCGCCGGCCGTCGTGCGCCCGGTGAGGACGAGGTTGCCGACGTGGTAGGTGCTGATCGCGCTCGTGGTGGCCGTGCCCAGGCCGATCGCGGGGCCCCCGACCATGAAGAGCTGGCCGATGCGCTGCGCCGTGGTCATGCGGTTGTAGGCGGCCAGGGCCTGCTCGGCCGGCGTGAGCGCCACGGCCGCCGGGGCGCTGGAGCCCGAGGAGACCGACAGCAGCGCGGCGACGGCCGCGACGACTGGGCCGAAGGCGAGCGAGAAGCGGGGACGCACGGCGATCCACCTGCCATTCGAGGAGGTCAGCGCAGCGACGCGGCTTCAGTGTAGGTCGCACGGGATCGCCCCGGACGCGGTTCGCAGGCCCGGCAGGTCACGGTTCGGAACGGCGCCGCTAGCCGCGGAGTCGCACGGACAGGCAGGTGACGCAGCCCTCGAGCTTCTCGAACTCGGAGATGTCCACGGTCACGACGTCGTGGCCCCGCGCCGCGAGCAGCTGGGCCGTGCGCGGCGCGGACGCCGACATGAGCACCGACATCCCGCCGAGCAGCACGACGTGAGCGCCGGACTCCTCCGGCACGGCGAGGAACCGCGGCCACACCGACGGGTCGTCCACGAGCGGCGGGTAGCCGAGCACGGTGCCGTCGGGCAGCGCCGTGACCGCGGACTTCAGGTGCAGCACCTTCGACACGGGCACCGGCACGACCTCGACGCGATGACCTTCCAGGGCCGCGCGCAGCTGGTCCACGCCGGCGAGGTTCGTCCGGCCGCCGACGCCGACCCACACGTGGTGGCCGTGCTTGAGCACGTCTCCGCCGTCGAGCGTCCCGGGCGCCACGACCTCCACCGTGCGGTAGCCGTACGCCTCCACGGACTCCCGCACGCCGGTGCGCTCCCCGCGTCGCTCCCGTGCACCCGAGCGGCACAGCACCGCGACATCGCCGTGCACGACCACCTGGTCCTCGATGAAGACCCCGTCGGGACAGGCATCCACCGGTGGCGCCTCCACCACGGCCCAGTCGCGGCGCCGGAGAACGTCGCAGTACTCCTGCCACTGCCGCAGGGCCAGCTCGGCGTCGACGGACCCCGACCGCTCGATGTGCGTCACGATCCCGTCCGCGAGGTGGGGGGAGGGGCGGCGGACGAGCGCGAGGCGACGGTGCACGCGCTCACTCTAGGGGCCGGCATACGGTGGGTTCGTCGGCGCCCGTGTCGCTCTGCGCCACAAGGGACTTGACCCTCACGCGACGTGAGGGCCCACGCTCGGTGCATGACCGGAAGGACGCAGCAGATGACCACCTGGACGGTGGGGCAGGTCGCCGAGCTCTTCGGCGTGACGGTGCGCACCCTGCACCACTACGACGAGATCGGCCTGCTCGTCCCGAGCGAGCGCTCGCGGGCGGGCTACCGGCTCTACACCGACGGGGACCTCCAGCGGCTGCAGCAGGTCGTGGTCTACCGCCGGCTCGAGCTGCCGCTCGACGAGATCGCGACCCTGCTCGACGGCGCCGAGGACGCGGCCGAGCACCTGCGCCGCCAGCGTGCGACGGTCATGTCCCGGCTGGACGAGCTGCACGAGCTCGTCATGGCCATCGACCGAGCACTGGAGAGAGAGATGAGCAACCAGCCCGCCACCCCCGAGGACCTCAAGGCGCTCTTCGGGGACGGCTTCGACGACGGCTACCAGCAGGAGGCCCAGGAGCGCTGGGGCGAGACCGACGCGTGGAAGCAGTCGGCGTCGCGGACCAAGGGCTACACGGTGGCCGACTGGGAGCAGGTCAAGGCCGAGGTGGACGCCGTCAACGCGGCCTTCGTCGCCGCCCTCACCTCCGGACAGCCCGCCACGAGCGAGGCGGCCATGGACGCCGCCGAGCAGCACCGGAGGCACATCCAGGACCGCTTCTACGACCTCAGCCACGACTTCCACCGCGGCCTGGCCGACATGTACGTCTCCGACCCGCGGTTCACGAAGACGTACGAGGACATCGCCCCCGGCCTGGCGGCATACGTCCACGACGCGATCCACGCCAACGCCGACCGCCACGCGGGCACCGAATGACCGAGGGATGAACGCGGCGGGGGAGGGCCATCTCCCTCGCCGTAACCTTGGGCCCATGCGAGTCGGAGTCTTCGGTGCAACGGGTCAGGTCGGTGGCGTCATGCGCGCCCTTCTCGAGGAGCGCGACTTCCCGGTGACGCAGGTCCGCTTCTTCGCGTCCGCACGCTCGGCCGGGACGACGCTGCCCTTCAAGGGCGAGGACGTCGTCGTCGAGGACTCCGCCACCGCCGACTTCTCCGGCATCGACATCGCGCTCTTCTCCAACGGAGGGGCCGCCTCGAAGGAGCTGGCCCCCAAGGTCGCCGCCGCCGGGGCGACCGTCATCGACAACTCGAGCGCCTGGCGCAAGGACCCCGAGGTGCCGCTCGTCGTCTCCGAGGTCAACGCCGACGACCTGCGCGAGATCCCCAAGGGGATCGTCGCCAACCCCAACTGCACCACGATGGCCGCGATGCCGGTGCTCAAGCCGCTGCACGAGAAGGCCGGCCTCGTGCGCCTGCACGTCAGCAGCTACCAGGCCGTCAGCGGCTCGGGCGGCAAGGGCGTGCAGGAGCTCGACGGCCAGCTGCGCGGAGCGTACGCCGCCGGTGACCCCTCCGGGCTCGCCCTCGACGGGCGCGCGGTGGCCGTCCCCGACCCGACCGTGTATGCCGTCCCGGTCGCCTTCAACGTCGTGCCCCTCGCGGGGTCGATCGTCGACGACGGCTCGCTCGAGACGGACGAGGAGCAGAAGCTGCGCAACGAGTCGCGCAAGATCCTGCACATCCCCGACCTGCGCGTCTCGGGGACCTGCGTGCGGGTGCCCGTCTTCACCGGCCACAGCCTCGCCATCCACGCCGAGTTCGAGCGCGACATCACGCCCGACGAGGCGCTCGACCTGCTCAAGAACGCGCCCGGCGTGGTCGTCACCGACGTGCCCAACCCGCTCGACGCCGCCGGTCGCGACGAGGTCTTCGTCGGCCGCGTCCGCGCCGACCAGGCCGCGCCCGAGGGCAAGGGCCTCGTGCTCTTCGTCGTCGGCGACAACCTGCGCAAGGGCGCGGCGCTCAACGCCGTCCAGGTCGCCGAGGAGCTGCTCGCCCGCCGCTGAGCCGGCGCGGGCGGCCGATGTCGGATGCCTCGCATAGGCTCGGGCCGTGACGGAGAACCTCGCGGCAGCGACCCATCGAGCCGACACCGCCCCGGGGCTCTTCGTGTGCTTCGAGGGCGGCGACGGTGCCGGCAAGACCACCCAGGTGCGCCTGCTCCAGGAGGTGCTGCAGCAGGGTGGCCGTGAGGTCGTGGTGACCCGGCAGCCGGGCGGCACACCGCTCGGTGAGCAGATCCGCGAGCTCGTGCTCCACGGCGAGCACGTGTCGCCGCGCGCCGAGGCGCTGCTCTTCGCGGCCGACAAGGCCCACCACGTCGACCAGCTCATCAAGCCGGCCCTGCACGAGGGCAAGGTCGTCATCACCGACCGCTACGTCGACAGCTCCATCACCTACCAGGGCGCCGGCCGGGCCCTCGGCCGCGACGAGATCATGGCCCTGCAGCACTGGGCCGTCGGCGGCCTGCTGCCGGACCTGACCATCGTGCTCGACGTGAGCCCCGAGGTCGGGCGGGAGCGGCGCGGCGACGCGCCCGACCGGCTCGAGTCCGAGGCGGACGCCTTCCACGGGGCCGTGCGCCGCGGCTACCTCGAGCTCGCCGCGAGCGACCCGGAGCGCTACCTCGTGCTCGACGCCGCCCAGTCCGTCGAGCGCCTCCACGCCGCCGTGCTCGACGGCGTCGACCGGGTGTTCGCCCTCCGCGCATGACCGTCTGGGACGACCTCGTCGGGCAGGAGCCCACGATCGAGACGCTGTCGCGGGCCGTGTCCGACGAGTCCGCGATGACGCACGCGTGGCTCTTCACCGGGCCGCCCGGGTCGGGCCGGTCCACGGCGGCCCGGGCGTTCGCGGCGGCGCTGCAGTGCCCCCGGGGCGGCTGCGGGCAGTGTCGGGAGTGCCGCACGGCGCTCGACGGCAGCCACGCCGACGTCAAGGTCGTGGCCACCGAGGGCCTGTCCATCAAGGTCGCCGAGGCTCGTGCCCTGGTCCAGGAGGCGGCCCTGCGTCCGTCGGTGGGCCGCTGGCGCATCATCATCATCGAGGACGCCGACCGCCTGACCGCCTACACCGACGCCCCGGCCGACGCGCTGCTCAAGGCCCTCGAGGAGCCGACCCCGCGCACCGTCTGGATGCTGTGCGCGCCGAGCCTCGAGGACGTCATCGTCACCATCCGCTCGCGCTCACGGCACGTCCGCCTGCGCACGCCGCCGGTCGAGGCCGTCGCCGACCTGCTCCAGCGCCGTGACGGCGTCGACCCCGCCATGGCGCTGTATGCCGCCCGCGCCGCCCAGTCGCACATCGGCCTCGCGCGCCGGCTGGCCCGCGACGAGCAGGCGCGCATCCGTCGTCGCGACGTCATCGCCATGGCGACGAAGATCCTCGGTGTGGGCGATGCCATCGGCGCCGCCGCCGACCTCGCGCAGATTGCCGACGAGGAGTCGTCGGCCTCCATCGCTGAGCGCGACGCGGCGGAGCGGTCCCGGCTCATGGAGACCCTCGGGGCCGACCCCACGGCGCGCACCCAACCGCCGCACATCCGCTCGCAGGTCGCGGCGCTCGAGCGCGAGCAGAAGATGCGGGCCACCCGCTACGCCCGGGACGTCGTCGACCGGGCCTTGGTCGACCTCACGTCGATCTACCGCGACGCCCTCGTGCTGCGTCTCGGGTCCGACGTCGACCTCGTCAACCCCGACGCCGTCGACAAGGTGCGGGCCCTCGCCGGCGTCTTCGTCCCGGAGCAGCTCCTCGCCGCGATGGACGCGATCAACGAGGCCCGCGACCGCATCAACGCCAACGTGCCGCCCCTGCTGGCGCTCGAGGCGATGGCGCTGCAGCTGCGCGTGCCGCGTGACCTCGGCCTCTGACACGGGCGTGGCGCTCCGGGCCGTGGCCCGACCGGCGAGCGGGGGCGGACGGCATACGTCCTCGATGCGGTCACGACCGTGGGACGCGGCAGGCCGCTCGCAGGTCGACCCGTTACGGTTTCCGGCATGACGAGACGTCCGGCTGCCACCCCCCGCGCCCGCTCCGCCGCAGTGTCGGTGCTCGTGGCGCTCGTGGCGCTGGTGCCGGCCCTCTCCGGGTGCACGAGCACCACCGAGCCGCCCGTCGGCACGACGCCCAGCTCGGGGCTGCCGGCGGCCACGGCCGCACCCGACTCGGCGCTCGCGCCGTACTACACGCAGAAGCTCGACTGGAAGAAGTGCGGCAACCTCGAGTGCGCCGACCTGCGCGTGCCGCTCGACCACGCCGCCCCCGATCCCGCCAAGGACCTCACGATCAAGGTGGCCAGGGTCAAGGCGCGCGACCAGTCCAAGCGGCTGGGGTCGCTCCTCGTCAACCCGGGCGGTCCGGGCGCCTCGGGCGTCGACTACGTCCGGAACGGGGCCGAGACGATCGGCGGTCCCGAGGTGCGTCGCTACTACGACCTCGTCGGCTTCGACCCGCGCGGCGTCGGCGGCTCGGACCCCATCGACTGCCTGAGCGACAAGGCCCTGGACGGCTTCCTGGGTGCCGACCCGACGCCCGACAACCGCGCCGAGGAGCAGGCCCTGCTGGTCCAGGCCAAGGCCATGGCGGCGGGCTGCCAGGCCGACAACCCCGACCTCGTCAAGCACCTCTCCACGGCGGACGCCGCCCGCGACATGGACATCCTGAGGGCCGCGGTCGGCGACCCGCAGCTGAACTACCTCGGCAAGTCCTACGGCACCTTCCTCGGTTCGACCTACGCCGGGCTGTTCCCCAAGCGGGTCGGGCGGATGGTGCTCGACGGCGTCGTGCCGCCCGACCTAACCAGCGCCGAGCTCAACGAGGGCCAGGCGCGCGGCTTCCAGATCGCGACCCAGGCCTACGTCGAGGACTGCGTCAAGCAGGGCAACTGCCCGCTCGGCAACACTCCCGAGGCCGCCCTCAAGGGGCTCGACGACTTCTTCACGCAGGTGGACCGGCAGCCCCTGCCGTCCGGTGACTCGAGCGCGCCCCTGCTCACCGAGGGCTGGGCACGCCTCGGCGTCGCCGTCGCGCTCTACGACCAGGGGGCGTGGAGCATCCTCACCGACGCCCTGCGCGAGGCCAAGGCCGGAAACGGCCAGAGCCTCATGCAGCTCGCAGACGCCTACGCCGAGCGGCGCCCCGGCGGTGGATACACCGGCAACCTGATGGAGTCCATCAACGCCGTCAACTGCCTCGACCGCCCGGACAGCCCCGACCTGTCGGCCTACGAGAAGCACGCGAAGGACTTCTCGGCCGAGGCCCCGACGTGGGGCGCCAACCTCGCCTGGGGCGCCCTGCCCTGCGGCGTCTGGCCCGTGAAGGCGACCAACCCGCCGCACCGGATCAGCGCTCCGGGCAGCAACCCCATCGTCGTCGTCGGCACCACCCGCGACCCCGCGACGATCTACGAGTGGTCCAAGCGGCTGCGCGACGAGCTCGACAACGCCGTGCTGCTCTCCTTCGACGGCGACGGCCACACCGCCTACGGCCGCAGCAACACGTGTGTCGACAGCGCCATCGACGCCTACTACGTGCAGGGGCGCGTGCCCAAGGACGGCTTGCGATGCTGAACGACCCGCCGCGCCCCGACGACCTGCCGGACGGCCCGACGGGGTATGCGGCCCTCCCGCCCGACTACCCGCCGCCCCCGCCTGGTGCCGCGACAGGCGCCGGTCAACGGCCGCCGCCCGGGGACGGCACGGCCCGCTCGCCGCTGCGGCTGGTGCTGGCCGCCGTGGCCGTCCTCGCCGTCGTCACCGCGGTCGTCCTCACCGCCTGGCGGGTCGGCAACCCGCCCCCGGCCGCCAGGCCGAGCCTGCCCGCCACCTCCCCAGGCACCACCACGGCGGCACCCTCGCCCGGCAGCACGGCCAACCAGGACCACCCCGCAGCCCTCAACGCCTTCTACACCCAGCGCCTGACGTGGTCACCGTGCGCGGACAACCCGCAGCACCGCTGCACGACGATGCAGGTCCCGGTCGACTACTCCAAGCCCGGCGGCGACCGCTTCACGCTCGCGCTGCGCAAGGCCCCGGCGACCGACCCCGCCAAGCGGCTGGGCTCGCTCGTCATCAACCCGGGCGGCCCGGGCGCCTCCGGGGTGGAGTACGCCCAGTACGCGTCGTTCGTCTTCTCTCCGGCGGTGCGGGCGGCATACGACATCGTGGGCTTCGACCCCCGCGGCATCGGCGCCTCGAGTCCCGTGCGCTGCCTGGGCAACTCCGACATGGACCTGCTGTTCAGCGCCGACCCGACCCCCGACTCGCCGGCCGAGCGATCCACCCTGCTCGCCGACGTCGACGGGGTGACGAAGCGGTGTGCCGCCCGCGGGGGCGTCCGCGCGATGCACATGAGCACCGCGGAGGTGGCGCGCGACATGGACGTCATGCGGGTGCTCCTCGGTGACGAGAAGCTCAACTTCTTCGGGGGGTCCTACGGCACCTTCCTCGGCGCGATGTATGCCGACGCGTTCCCGAAGAAGGTGGGCCGGATGGTGCTCGACTCGGCGATGTCGCCGAACCAGACCGACAACCAGGAGATGACCTACGACATCCAGGGCTTCGAGTCCTCGATCGACGCGTTCATCGGCTGGTGCGTGGCTCGCCCCGACTGCGCCCTCGGCCGCGACAGGGCGGCGGCACGGCAGAAGATCGTCGACCTGCTCGACGCGGTCGAGAAGAAGGGGCTGACCACGAGCCAGCCGGGCCTGGCCCGCATCGGCGAGGGCTGGGTCGGTTTCTCGATCTTCATGTGCCTCTACTCCGACACGTCCTGGCCGACGCTCAACAAGGGTCTCGCCCAGGCGTTCACCGGCAAGGGCGACATCCTGCTGTCCAAGGGGATGTCGGTCGTCGCGCGCAGCAGCAACGGCACCTATGCGCCGAGCACCTACCTGCAGGCGATGCTGCCCGTCCGGTGCGCCGACTGGCCGCGCTCGAAGGTGGACGCCTCCGTCCTCGCCGAGCAGCGCAAGGCCAAGGCCGCCCACCCGCTGTGGGCCCGGATGACCGGCGAGCTCTACGACAACTGCCGGAGCTGGCCCACGCCGGGACGTGCCGAGAAGGGCACGACGCTCGCGGTGGGTGCCGACCCGATCCTCGTCATCGGCAACGAACGGGACCCGGCGACGCCCATCGGTGGCACGAAGCAGCTCGCCAGGGACCTCGACTCGGGCACTCTCCTCATTTCCGACCATGACGGGCACGGCACCTACTACGCTGGCAACCCGTGCGTGGACTCCGCCGTGGACGGATACCTGCTCAGGGGAAAGGTGCCCGGCAACGGCACGACCTGCTGAGCCTGCTGGTCGCGCCCCTCGTCTCCGTCGCGGTCCTCGCGACCCTCCTGCTGCTGGCTGCGGCACCCGCGCGGGTACCGGCCGGCGCTCGTCCTGAGACCGCGAGCACCCGTCCCGCAGCCGCCGGGGCTGCACTGGCTCCGGCAGCAGGGGCGGCTCCCATGGCCGCCGGCGCGGGCCGGCCGGCCACGACGCCGGTCACCTTCACCGGGCCGGTCGACCCGGAGCCCGCCGACCTGGCCGCCTACTACGGCAAGGCCGTCGCGTGGGTGACGTGCGACGACGACGCGAGGTTCGACTGCGGGACCGTCGAGGTGCCGGTCGACTACCGGCGACCGGGCGGCGAGAGGACCTCGATCGCCCTGCGCCGGCTCGTGGCCTCGGGGCCGGGCAAGCGCATCGGCTCCCTCTTCATCAACCCCGGCGGCCCCGGTGGCTCCGGCATCGAGTTCGCCGACGCCGCGCCCGACTTCTTCGACGACGCCGTCCGCGAGCGCTACGACGTCGTCGGGTTCGACCCGCGTGGCATGGGTCGGTCCGACCCGGTCGACTGCCTCACCGACGCCGACCTCGACGCCATGTATGCCGCGGACCCGACCCCCGACACCCCTGCCGAGCGGGTTGCCGCCCGCCGCGCGCCCGCGGAGCGCAACCGGCGGTGCCTGGCCCGTGGCGGTCCTCTGGCCGCCCGGATGGGCACCGAGTTCGTGGCCCGGGACCTCGACATCCTGCGCTCGGCGGTCGGCGACGAACGCCTCAACTACTACGGCGTCAGCTACGGCACGATGATCGGCGCGGTCTACGCCGACTTCTTCACCAGCCGGGTCGGGCGCATGGTCCTCGACTCCGCCGTGCTGCCCGACGCGCTCGACGAGGCTGTCCCCAGCCGGCAGGAGGTCGATGCGGCGGCGCGCGGCTGGGCCGATGACTTCGACGACGTCGTGGACGACTTCGCGACCGACTGCGGGTCGAGCGTCGAGTGCCCGATCGGGAAGGACACCGCGGCGGTGTCCCGCACGCTCGTCGCGTTCCTCGACCGCCTGGACAGGCACCCGCTCCCGACGGGCTACGCCAGCCTGCCCAGCCTGAGCGAGGGCTGGGCCACCACCGCCATCGGCTGGGGGCTGACCCGTCGGGACACCTGGCCCGACCTCGTGGACGCGCTCGACACGGCCGTCAACGACGACGACGGGGCGGACCTCGCCGCGTTCGCCATGGAGATGGTCCAGCGCAACGAGGACGGCACCTACGCCGAGGACGCGACGGCGCGGGGCCACCTGCTCGTGACCTGCTCCGACTGGCCGCGGTCGCCGTGGGACTCGGTCGTGCCGAGCCGTGACGTCCTGGACAACCACCCGTTGTGGGCACGGATCAACGGCCCGTCGACGCCCGAGTGCGACGGATGGACCGGCGTCCGACGCCAGACGTTGCTCGTGGGGGCCGACGTCCCGACGCCGGTGCTCGTGATCGGCAACGACGGAGACCGGACGACCCCCATCGAGGACACGCGCGCCCTCGCCGGCGAGATCGTCAGGTCACGGTTCGTCACCGTGTCGGCCGACGGGCACGGCGCCTACGGCAACGACAACGACTGCGCCGACGCGGTGGTCGACGACTACCTGGCCCACGCACGGGCGCCAGAGGACGACTTCGTCTGCGGGTCCTGACCGACGTCCCGGAGCCCGGGACGCCTCGCCGCTCAGTCCGTCGAGACGCGCACGACGATCTTGCCGGCGGCGTGACCCTGGGCGCTGAGCCGGAAGGCGTCGGCGAGCTGCTCGAGGGGGAAGGTCTGCGCCACCGGGACCGAGAGGCTGCCTTCCTCGACGAGGCGCGTGAGCTCGGTGAGTCCGGGACCGTCGGGTCGCACCCACACGTAGTGCCCGCCGGCCCGCGTTACCGACCCGTCGGCGACCGAGCCGTGGCGACCGCCCTCGGCGAGCACAGCCGTCGTCACGTCGAGCACGCCGCCCACGAAGTCGGCGACCACGTCCACGCCCTCGGGCGCCAGGGCGAGGATCCGCTCGACCAGCCCGTCGCCGTATGCCACGGGCTCGGCGCCCAGCGCACGCAGCCGCTCGTGGTTGCGCTCGGACGCGGTGCCGATGACGCGCGCACCCAGCGAGCGGGCGATCTGCACGGCGAGCGAGCCGACGCCGCCGGCGGCGGCGTGGACGAGCACCGTGTCGCCCCTGCCGACCTCGAGCCTCCTCAGCAGGCGCAGCGCCGTCAGGCCCGCGAGCGGCAGGCCTGCCGCCTCGTCCCACGACATCGACGCCGGCTTGCGGGCCAGGGCACGCACCGGGACGGTGACGAGCTCGGCGAAGGTCCCGCCGTGGACGTAGTCCTTGCGGGCGTAGGCGAGCACCTCGTCACCCGCGGAGAACTCCGGGGTGTCGAGGCCCACCTGCTCGACGACCCCCGACACGTCCCAGCCCGGGATCACGGGGAAGAAGGCGTCCATCAATGCGTCGAGCCCGCCCCCCATGAGGATCCAGTCGACGGGGTTGACCGCGGCCGAGCGCACGCGGACGAGCACCTCGGCGGGGCCGACCTTGGGCCGTGGTCGCTCCGTCAGGGCGAGCACCTCCGGTCCGCCGTAGGTTTCGTACGTCATGGCGCGCATGGTCTCGGTGGTCATTGTGGTCGCGTCGGTGCTCTCGGGCACGGGTCGCTCCTTGGTTCGTGGGGAGGCCGGTGGTGGCGTCCTCCTCTGGTCAAGGCACGCGGAGGTGACGGGCATTCCCGGTGGTCGCGGGGCGGCCCGCAACGACGTACTGTCGCCCGGCTCGGGCCCCGCGACCGGATTTTCCTCCTGTGGGGCTCGTGCGTATACTCAACCTCCGTGCTCGGTTGCGGCTTGCCGCATCCCCACACGACCAGCCGCTTTAGCTCAGTCGGCCAGAGCGATTCACTCGTAATGAATAGGTCGTCGGTTCGATTCCGACAAGCGGCTCCACGCAACGCCACAGGTCATGCCCCCTTCTCGCCAGAGACGGGGGCCTTTCCTTTGTCGCCGTGGATGCCCCCGTGGTGCCCCCGACCTTCTGGGCTGCCTCCCACGCTTGGGGTCGATCAGGTGGCCGTAGAGGTCCATCGTCAGGCCGCAGAGGCGTGCCCCGGGATGCGTTGGACGACCTTCGGGTCGGCGCCTGCACCGAGCCAGATCGATGCCGCCGTATGCCGCAGACCGTGAGCCCGCAGGGTCGGCCTGCCGATGACCGCCGGCAAGGCCACGGTGCGCGAGCGAAGGCCCTTCAGCGTGTCGACGTACAGGCCGTCCTTGGAGCTGCTGGCGAGAACGGTTCTCTGCAACCGCAGCCCCTCGCCCGGCACTCTCATGCGGTCTTCGACCTGGAGGCCGGCCAGCTCACCCCGAAGTCCGCACAGGCCGAGGACACGCACCACGTCGGAGTACGGGCCGTTGCATGCGGTGGGCGTCAGATGCCTCTGACGCGGAGGTCGGCAGCTATGTCGCTCGCGGTCTTGCCTGGCGTGAATCCCTTCACGATGAGCCAGATGCCGAGGGTGAGCTCGAACGCGGCGACGGGCAGTGCGGCGAGGCCGGCGATCGGAGAGAGGTTCGTGTAGGCGCCGAAGAAGATCGCGATGTCGGAGACGAGGAGCAGCGGGGCGCCGATGAAGGCGATGATCGGCAGGATGCGAGGGACGAGTGCAGACCGGTACAGCACGTAGCCAAGGAGCAGGTCGCAGAAGACGGGCATGAGACTCTGGGAGAGCAGGAACGTCCAGGTGTAGGCCGCGAGCAGGCTGTGGCCGATCGTGACGAGCGACGCGGGGTTCGCGCCCGCGGTTCCGGCGACGTCGTTGCGCAGGGTGAGGATCGTCAGCATGCTGATGACGCCGGCGATGATGAGACTGGTCTCCACGACCCGGGCGGTGACGAAGCCAAGGGCGGCGGTCTGGCTGACCCTTCTGGTAACCGGGTAGAGCACCACGGCGGTGCTGACGCCGGCGAGGCCGACGATGACCTCCGAGAGGGCGCCCCACAGCACGCCAGTGTCGCTGCCCGCGCCCAAGATGAACGTGCCGACGTTGTCCTTCACCGGTTTGTACAGTGCGAGCGAGGGGATCGACACGAACGTGATGAGGTACAGCACCCCAGCGGTCAGGGAGATCCTTCTCATCGGGTCCATCCGTCGGCGCGGCGTGGCGGGCCCCGGGGCGATTGGGGTGTCAGGGCTGTGCGTCGCTGAGGTCATGGCGTGCTCCTTGGGTTGGTAGCCGGTCTTGCCTGGCGGGGTGCGATCGTCGGGTACGGGCGGTCACGAGACGGCTGGCGCTGGCGTCAGCGGGGTCTGTCGGGCGCGGAGGCGGTGGAGGGTTCGGTGCCGCGCACCGCCGCTTCCTCGGAGGTCAACTGCGTCGGTTTCACTGGCATCTGACCGGCTCGCGCGACCGTGAAGTCGACGCCGGGAACCCTGCGCTTGGGAGCCCTGAACCCGACGCCCCCGACCCGCATCAGGTACGGCTGCCCCGTCACCAGGTGCAGCGTGCCCCGGTCGACCCCGGCCGCCACCACCTGCACCAGCACCTGGTCCTCGCCGACCTGCGGGCGGGGGACGTCGGCGAAGGAGAGCACGCCTGCCCCGCCGTACCGGTCCTGCACGATGGCCTTCATCGCTCTACTCCTCCCTGGATTGACTCGTGTCTCAGGGTCGGCCTTGACCATCGGCGGTGACAGGGCCCTTCGTCCTTCGGTGGGCCGTGTTCGGTCCCTTGGCGGGAGGTGCCCGCTGCCGGTGGCTTACGGTTCGCACATCAGAGCGGATGAAGTGGGCAGGTGCGCTTCACCCGATGCACCACCCTCGCCCCCTGTGAGCCACGGGCCCACGCCCCGCATCAGCATCCGCAACTGGCGCTCGTCGGACGACGTCCGACCACGCCGCGTCGAGGGGGCTACGCCCGCCCATCCATGCCGCGAGCAGGACGAGTGGCGCGGGGCTCAGCTCAGTTGCCTCCCGTGGACTCTGCTCGATGTTCAGAACCGCTGGCGGCTCCTACCGGCTCGGTGTTGAGGGGCCCGTCACGCTCGGGCGAGGTGCTCGGCAAGTGTCGTGAGCACCTTGTCGCGTTCGGCGTTGGTCCACTCGCGCTGACCATTCAGGACGACCCAGGCCAGCCGGTCGCGTCGCAGGAAGGCGACAGCGGTGGCCTGTCCCTGGCGGTACTCGGCCGGGGCGGAGCCGACAATCGCCGATACCCCGTGCAGGTTCTGGAGCATGCCACCCGCGCAGTGCCGGAACGCCTCGCGGACAAACTGGCCCAGACGCTGCGGATCATGCGGCGCGAGGTCGACCTCCACGTAGGTCAGGACTTGCGAGATGGGGTTGCTCGTACGTACCGGCTCACGGTCGTTCGCGACTATCTCGAGGGTGCGCACTCGGGCGGCGCCGGAGGGAATGGCCAGTCCCAGCCAGTCGCCGCGAACCCACGGGGCCCGCTGGTGACAGTCGAGGTCACCCACCGCGGGCATCGCCTTCACGCACCGGGGATCGCCGACATCCCGGCCAGGCCCGAAGAACGTCTCGACCACGCTGCCGGGGCGCATGGTGGGGCCGAGCAGGTCTGCGGCGCGAAGGTCGGACCCGCTGGCCTGGCCTTCACCGTGATCCGACACGCATTGCACCGCTTCCGCGAGGGTGGTCATCGACGGTCCCGTTTGCGTCGCGGCCCTGCTGGGCGGGCGCGGGTAGGCGGAGTCACCAGAAGCGCAGCCGGAGAGCGGAACTGCACCCATCGCCACGATGGCCGTCGCCGCCATTCGGTCGCCCCACCGTCGCCAGAGTCGCCGCTGATGAACCTGAACGCCCCCTGTGCCCATGCCCCGGAGTGTGCCAAGAAGGCGCGACCTTACTACTCGAAACGAGGGACCGCGCCCCCCGGAAAGGGCGAAGGAGCCCACCTGCGCGCGCAGGACGGGCTCCTTCGAGGCTGGTGCGGATGGGGGGGTGCGTGCCAGCCGTGGGGGTGTTACAGGCGTGACACTAATGAACGTGTAGCCGGCTTGTAAGCGTTTTCACGCAAATATCCGGTGTTTCTTCTTATCGACCGGTTCGGGATCGGACGCAATCACCCTAAAAGGTGCGTTCAGGGCGCCGTGGCGGGCTCCGGTAGGGGCCGGGCTTCAGCTCGCTGGAGCACCCGTCGGCAACCCCATGACACGAGGACCGCGGCCGCGCCGGCGCCGACCGTGACGGCATACGCGGGGGTGTGCCCGCCCCAGTCGGCCAGTCTGCCTGCGAGGGCCGCACCGACCGCGTAGCCGAGGCCCGTCGCGGCGGCGAGAACCGTCATGGCGGCACCCGTGCGCGAGGCAGGGGTGACCCGCTCGGCCAGCGTGAACGTGGTGATCATGTACGGGGCGATGCTGCAGCCGAGGACGAGCAGCGCCGGGACCAGGGCTCCGAGCGACCCGACGAGCAGCAGCGGCGACCCGAGCACGAGCAGGGCCACGGCGAACCACCGCAGCCGGGCCGAGAGGGACCACCGCGAGGGCAGGCCTGCCACGGCGAGCCCCGCGATGACGCTGCCGACCCCGAGGAGTGCATGGAAATAGCCTGTCAGCCCCGGCGAGCCGGCCACGGTGGCCAGCACCGACGTGCCGGTCTGCACGGAGCCGAAGACCGAGCCGACGAGCAGCTGGGCGACGCAGAGCACGACGAGCGCCGGGCCGAGCAACCGGCCGGTGGCGCCGCTGCCCCGGGACGTGGCGGCGTGGGTGACGGCCGCCGTCTCGTGGAGGGCGAACCACGTGCCGAAGACGGCGAGAGCGGCGGCCGCGAGGCCCAGGGCGGCCGCCGGGCTGGCGACCGAGACACCGAGGCCGACGAGGGCCGGGCCGAGGACGAAGGACGCCTCGTCGGCGGCGCCCTCGTAGGAGAAGGCGGCATCGACGAGGTGGTGCTGGCGTGGCCCGGTGCCGGCGGTGATCGGGCGCCAGCGCACCCGCGCGAGCGGGCCGATCTGGGGCAGGAGCAGGCCGGCCACGGCGCTCGCCACGGCCGCCACTCCCCAGGAGAGGCCGGCGCCCACGACGAGCAGGACGGCGACGAGCCCGGCCGCGCCGGCCAGGGACTGGACGGCGACGACGCGGCGCTGCCCCAGCCGGTCCGCACGGGCGCCCCAGAAGGGGGCGCCGACCGCGTTGGCGACGGCGAGCGCGCCGGCACAGAAGCCGCCGGCGCCGTAGCTCCCGGTGGCGTGGGAGACGAGCAGGAGGGTGCCCAGCTGGCTCATGGCGAGCGGCAGCCGGGCGAGGAACGCCACGACGATGTACGTGCGGCCGGTGAGGCCGAAGAGGTGGCGGTACGAGTCGGTGGGGGACACGAGGGCGGCTCCGGTTCTGGTCGCGGGTGCGCGACAGCGGGTGCGCGCCTACCCGCCCAACAGGCCACGCCAGATCCCTGTGCAGCCCCCAGTCTACGGGACCGCCGTGCTCGCCCGGCCCGGGCCGACCGCGGATGGCAGCCGTCCCGGGAGGACCCGGGAAAAGCGCCTCCCGCTCAGTCGGGCTCGTGATGGGCCGCCCGCAGGCTCGGTGAGGTGCGGTAGATCACCTCGACGAGGACGGCGCCCACGGCACCCGCCGCGAGCGACTGCCACACCAGCGGCAGCGGCGCGTCGAGGTTGAAGAAGCGCGCGGCCGGTGGCACGAGGAAGGCGGCGACCGCCAGACCGGCCATGGCCCCGACGAGCGCCGCCTTCCAGGGCCGGAAGGGCCGGGCGAGGACGACCAGGATCCAGAAGAAGACCGTGAGCAGGGTGATCGTGGCACCGCTGCCGGGGCGCCAGCACGCGACGTCGGCGGCGACGGCGGCGGCGGTCGCGGCGGTCGCGCCCGTGTCGACGGGGCAACGGCTCGCGAACTCGTCGGCCGTGACGCCCTCGCTGCTGCCGGCCAGCAGGTAGGAGGCGATGACCACCACGCCTGCGACGGCGCCCGACGGCACCGCGAAGCGCAGGATCCGGTGCAGAAAGCCGGGCAGGTAGCGGCGCCGGTTGGGCCCGAGGGCGAGGAAGAACGCCGGGATCCCGATGGTCACCGCCGACACGAGGGTCAGGTGCCGGGGGAGGAACGGGAACGGCACCACGATGACCGCGGCCGCGAGGATCGCGACCAGGCTCATCGCGTTCTTGGCGACGAAGAGGTTGGCGACGCGCTCCACGTTGCCGATGACGCGGCGGCCCTCGGCCAGCACGTCGGGCAGGTGCGAGAAGCGTCCGTCGAGCAGGACCAGGTCGGCCACCGCCTTGGTGGCCTGGGCCCCGTTGCCCATCGCCACGCCGATGTCGGCGTCCTTGAGGGCGAGCGCGTCGTTGACGCCGTCACCGGTCATGGCCACGACGTGGCCGTCCGCCTGCAGGGCGTGGACGAAGGCACGCTTCTGCTCCGGGGTGACCCGGCCGAAGACCCTGTGCGTGGCGAGTGCGGAGCGCAGCGCCTCCGGGTCGTCGGGAAGGGTGCGCGCGTCGACCGGCTCACCGGCGTCGAGGCCCACCGCCCTGGCGACCGCGGCCACGGTCACCGGGTTGTCGCCGGAGACCACCTTGATGGCGACGTCCTGCTCCCTGAGATAGGCCAGGGTCTGCGAGGCGTCGGGCCTCACCTGCTCCGTGAGGGTGACGAGCGCGGCGGGCACCAGGGCGCCCGGCAGCTGCGGGTGCAGGGCCGTTGCCGACGGCAGCTGCTCCTCGCTCCGGGCGAGGAGCACGACGCGCCGACCGGCGTCGGCGAGCTCGGCGACCTCGGCGCGGACGGCCTCGAGGAGCTGCGGTGCCGGGCGCTGCGGGCGCTGCGGGCTCGCGGCGAGCAGCACCTCGGGGGCGCCGAGCACCCACGTGGGGCGGCCCTCGAAGCTTGCCGCGCTCCACTTGCGTGCCGAGCTGAACGGGACCGTCCCGGTCCGCGTCCATCCGGGGGAGCCGAGCGCCGCGGCGACGGCGGTGAGCGTGCCGTTGGCGTTGGGGTCGTCGGCGAGAGCGCCGAGGGCGGAGCGGATCTCGTCCGCGTCGTGGTCGCCGAGCGGGCGTGCGTCGTCGAAGGTGATGTCACCGGCGGTGAGGGTCCCCGTCTTGTCGAGGCACACGACGTCGACCCGGGCCAGGCCCTCGACGGCGGGCAGCTGCTGGACGAGCACCTGCCGGCGCGTGAGCTGGACGGCCGACAGCAGGAAGGCGACCGACGTCAGGAGCACCAGCCCCTCGGGAACGAGGCCGACGACGCCCGCAGCCGAGCGGATGACGACCTGCTGCCAGCCCTGGTCGCCGACGGTGCGCCACTGCGACCAGATCGCGATGGGCAGGGCCGCGACGATGACCCACGTGATGTAGGTCAGCAGGGTGTTGGTCGACGCCTGGATCTCCGAGCGCGTTCGCGTGAACTTCCGTGCGTCGGCAGCGATCCGGTTGACGTAGGCATCCGCGCCGACGTCCCTCGCGTGGTAGCGGCCCGAGCCCGCCACGACGCTCGTGCCCGACCTGATCTCGTCACCCTCGTCATGTGCGACCGGGTCCGACTCGCCGGTGAGGTTCGCCTCGTTCAGCTCGAGGCCGGCGCTCGCGGTCAGCGTGCCGTCTGCGGGGACCTCGTCGCCCGTGCGCAGCTCGATGAGGTCGTCCTGCACCACCTCGCTCGTGGCCACGACCTGCACCGCACCGTCCCGCACGACACGGGTCGTCGGCGCGTTGAGTAGGGCGAGCCGGTCCAGCTTGCGCTTGGCGAGGTACTCCTGGGCGATGCCGATCGCCGAGTTGACGACGAGCACGATCCCGAAGAGGCCGTCGGCGAAGGACCCCGTCACCATCACGAGGACGAAGAGCGCCCCCAGGATCGCGTTGAACCGGGTGAGCACGTTGGCCCGGACGATCTCGCCGACCGAGCGGGAGGTCCGCTCGGTGAGCCGGTTGACGGCCCCCCGCGAGACGCGCTCGGCGACCTCGGCGGCCGTCAGCCCGTCCGTCCGGGTGAGCGTCGACTCCCCGTGTGTCGTCACGCCCCCATTGTCGTATGCCGTGTGCCCGGTCCCGCCGCCAACGGGCACGACCGCCGGGGTCGGGTGGGCGGCCCGTGACCGGGGACGAATGTTACTGATCGGTCTTCGGACCGCGTCCGGGGCCTCTGTCGGATCGTGGGACGATAAGGGACGTGACTGAGTCGATCCAACGTGCCCGCGCCACCACCGCCTCCTACTCGATCACGATGCGCATCCACGCCGGCACCGACCCGGCCGTCATCGGAGCCCTCGCGGTCAAGGTCGCCGAGAGCGGCGGCATCACGACCGCGCTCGACATCGTCGACTCGCACCCGGACCGGCTCGTCATCGACCTCACCTGCTCCGCGAGCAACGCCGAGCACTCCACCGAGATCGTCGACGCCGTCGAGACGCTCGAGGGGGTGCGTGTCCACAAGGTCTCCGACCGCGTCTTCCTGCTCCACCTCGGCGGGAAGATCTCGGTCGAGTCCAAGGTCAACCTGCGCAACCGCCAGGACCTCGCGATGGCCTACACGCCCGGCGTCGGCCGCGTCAGCCAAGCGCTGGCCGAGCACCCCGAGGACGTGCCCAAGCTGACGATCAAGGGCAACTCGGTCGCGGTCGTCACGGACGGCTCGGCCGTCCTCGGCCTCGGCAACATCGGCCCGATGGCGGCGCTGCCGGTCATGGAGGGCAAGGCGGCCCTCTTCAAGCGCTTCGCCGACATCGACGCCTGGCCCATCTGCATCGACACGACCGACGTCGACGAGATCGTGCGCACCGTCGAGCTCATCGCCCCCGGCTTCGGCGGCATCAACCTCGAGGACATCGCGGCACCACGCTGCTTCGAGGTCGAGGCCAAGCTGCGCGAGCGCCTGTCCATCCCGGTCTTCCACGACGACCAGCACGGCACCGCCATCGTCGTGCTCGCGGCGCTGAAGAACGCGCTGCGCATCATCGACAAGAAGCTGCCCGACGCGCGGATCGTCGTCTCCGGCGGCGGTGCTGCCGGCTCCGCGATCGTCCAGCTGCTGCTGGCCGCCGGCGCGATCGACGTGACGGTCTCGGACCGGCCGGGACTACTCAACCGCGACGACGACTCCCTCACCCCCGCCTGGCGCGAGCTCGCCGGGAAGACCAACCCGCGCGGCATCACCGGCACGCTCCGCGACGGCCTGCAGGGCGCCGATGTCTTCATCGGCGTCAGCGCCCCGCGGATCCTGGCGCCCGAGTGGATCGAGGAGATGGCCGAGCGGCGCATCGTCTTCGCCCTGGCCAACCCCGACCCCGAGGTCGACATCTACGAGGCGACGCAGCGCGCCACGGTCGTCGCCTCGGGCCGCAGCGACTATCCGAACCAGATCAACAACGTCCTCGCCTTCCCCGGTGTCTTCCGCGGCCTGCTCGATGCCCGCGCCACCGACGTCACCACCGAGATGCTCATCAAGGCTGCCGACGCCATCGCCTCGGTCGTCACCGACGAGCAGCTCAACCCGAACTACATCATCCCGAGCGTCTTCCAGCCCGACATGAGCAAGACGGTCGCCAAGGCCATCGTCGACTGCGTGCCCAAGGCCCCTGCGAAGAACATCCCGATGACCGGCGCCAACTGAGGAGCCGACCGATCGGATGAGCAGTACCACCTCGGCGGGCCAGCGGTTCCCGCTCGACGGCCGCCGAGCCTGGGCGGTCTGGGCGGCGGCCATCGCCGTCTACGTCCTGGCGGTCTTCCACCGCACCTCGCTGGGGGTCGCCGGCCTCGAGGCCGCCCACCGTTTCGGGATCAGCAGCTCGCAGCTGTCGACCTTCACGATCCTGCAGGTCCTCGTCTACGCGGCGATGCAGCTGCCGGTCGGGGCCCTGCTCGACCGCTACGGGTCCAAGAAGCTGCTCGGCGTGGGGCTCACCTTCCTGACCGTCGCCCAGTTCGGTTTCGCCTTCGTCCACTCCTTCCCGGCTGCGCTGCTGTGCCGGGTGCTGCTCGGGATCGGCGACGCCATGGTCTTCATCTCGGTGCTGCGACTCGTGGCGCTGTGGTTCTCTCCGCGGCGCACGCCGATGGTGACGCAGCTGACCGGAGTCCTGGGCCAGCTCGGCGCGCTCGCCGCCGCCGGGCCGCTCGCCGCCGCGCTCGCCCACTTCGGGTGGACCCCGTCGTATGCCGTCGCGGCGTCGGTGGGCGTCCTCAGCGGCATCGCTCTCGTGCTCGTCGTCAAGGACAGCCCCTACACCGACCACCACCGCGACGAGCTGCGGCTGCGCGCCATAGCCCGCACGCTGCGAGCCGCCTGGCTCGTTCCCGGGACCCGGCTCGGGCTGTGGTCGCACTTCACGTCACAGTTCGCCGCCAACATGTTCACCATGCTCTGGGGCTTCCCGTTCCTCGTCGCCGGGCAGGGGCTGTCGTCCGGCACGGCCAGCCTCCTGCTGATGCTGATGGTCGTCACCACCGTCATCACGAGCCCGGTCATCGGCACCCTGACGATGCGCTACCCCTTCTCCCGCAGCACGCTCGTCCTCTGGATCGTCGGGGCCGCGATCGTGGCCTGGACGGTCGTGCTGCTGTGGCCCGGTCGGGCCCCCCTGTGGCTGCTCGTCGTGCTTGTCGTCCTCATCGCGGTCGGCGGACCGGGCTCGATGATCGGCTTTGACCTCGCCCGCACCTTCAACCCTCCGACCCGCATCGGCAGCGCGTCGGGCATCGTCAACACCGGCGGTTTCATCGCGACGCTTGCGGCGGTCGCGCTCGTCGGCGTCGTGCTCGACCGGGTGGCGCCCGGCGGCCCGTCCACGTGGGGCGTCGACTCCTTCCGCGTCGCGATGACGGTGCAGTACCCCGTGTGGGCGCTCGGCATCGTGCAGATCCTGCGCTACCGGCACAAGGCCCGGCGCGCGGCCCTCGAGGCCGACCCCGAGGCGTATGCCGCCCTGCAGGCCGGCCAGTCCGTCACCTTCCACTGACACCTCCCCCCCACCCGTCGAGAGGCCAAAGTTCATGGGTCCCGACCCGTCGAAGGGCCAACTTCTGTCCGGGCGGGTCTAGCCTCCTGCCGAGGAGGAGCCGTGGCGACCTGGACTGACGTGGACGAGCTGGCCGGGCGCCTGCCCGGCGCGGAACCCGGAGTCGCGCACGACGGGGCGCCCATCTGGCGCGCCGGACGGCATACGTTCGCTCGCCTGCGACGCGACGACGACGGCGGCGAGCTCGTCCAGGTCTGGACCGGCGAGATGGACACCGAGCAGGCGCTCGCCGGTCGGCGCGAGACCTTCGTGCGGATCGACACCTTCCGCTTCCGGGTGACGATGTGGGCACGCCTGCACCTGCTCGACCGGCCGGAGCTCGCCGAGCTGATCCTCGACTCCTACGACATCCGCGGCGGCCCGCGCCGGCGCGGGGCCGTCGGGCTCCCGGACCTGCTCGCCTGACCCATGCGCCCGGTCGGGGACTTCCTCTTCGGCTCCTGGGCCGCCCGGCGCGCGACGAATCACCGCTGAGACCAGCCTCGTCGAGTCCGGGGCCACCAGCCAGGCGTCCTCGCCAGCGAGCCGCCGCTGAACGACAGGTCGTCCGGACACGCGAACGCCGCGCCCCTTGCGAGGGGCGCGGCGTCTCTGGTGTGCCGGGTGTGCGCGTCGGTCAGGCGTCGCCGACCGTGAGCGCCTCGGCCTCGGTGCGGGAGATGACGGGCTCGGCGCCGTGGCCGGGCTCTGCATCGAGCGCGCCGATGATCCGGCGGGCCGTCAGCAGCACGAGCACGGCGAGCACGACGGCTCCGGAGCCCACCCAGAACGGCAGGTGGATCGACCGCTCGCCGAGGTTGCCGGCGAGCCACGGGGCGACGGCGCCGCCGCCGAAGCGGACGAAGGAGTATGCCGCTGACGCGACCGCCCGCTCGACCGGGGCCACCTTCATGACCGTCTCGGTGATCAGGGTGTTGTTGACGCCGAGGAAGGCGCCGGCGACGACCACGCCGACGATCAGCACGGTCTTGTTCTCGGTCCAGATCGCCATCGCGGCGAGGATGACGGCGAAGCCGAGCAGGGCGCCGGCGATGCCCGCCACGGTGCCGAACCGGCGCTGGATCATCGGCGCCACGAAGACTGAGGTGATCGCGAGCATGACGCCCCAGCCGAAGAAGATGAGCCCGATCTGGTGGACACCCATGGCGAGCGGGAAGGGCGTGAACGCGAGCAGGGTGAAGAAGCCGAAGTTGTAGAGCAGCGCGGTGACGCCGACGGTGAGCAGGCCGCGGTGGCCGAGAGCCCGCAGCGGCGCACTGATCGGCGTCGGCCGGGCAGCCGGGGGCGTCTTCGGCAGCGTCGTGACGGTCGCGATGAAGGCGACGGCCATCAGGACGGCGACGCCGTAGAACGGCCAGCGCCACGAGATGCCTCCGAGCCAGCCGCCGAGCAACGGGCCGGTGGCGATGCCGACCCCGAGCGCGGCCTCGTAGAGGATGATCGCCTGCTTCACCGAGCCTGATGCGGCGTTGACGATGGTGGCGAGGGCGGTCGCGATGAAGAGCGCGTTGCCGAGACCCCACAGCGCCCGGAAGGCGACGATGCCGCCCACGGTGTCCTGGCGGCCGGCGAGCGCTGCGCCGACGATGATGAGCGCCAGGCCGACGAGCAGGGTCCGCTTGGCGCCGATTCGGCTGCTGACCCAGCCGGTGCCGAGCATGGCCACGCCCATGACGGCGAGGTAGCTGGTGAAGAGCAGCGAGACCTGCGAGGGCCCGGCGCCGAGCTCGTCGGCGATCGGCTTGAGGATGGGGTCGACGAGGCCGATGCCCATGAAGGAGATCACGCAGGCGAAGGCGATCGACCAGACGGTCTTGGGTTGGCGCCACATGGGAGTGGTCATCCGTCCTTTCGGGTGGTGTGCGGGACAGGGGCGTCCGCCGCGGCGGCGAGCAGCTCGTTCATGACCTCGATCGCGACCCGGACGCGGTCGAGCGCCGGTTCGTCCAGCTGGTCGAGCGCGGGGGACAGGACTGCCAGGCGGGCGCGGCGCACGCTCTCGAGTGCGGCGCGGCCCGCGTCGCTGAGGGAGACCACCGTGGCGCGCGCGTCGTCCGGGTCGGACGCGCGGTGCACCCACCCCGACGCGGCGAGGCGCTGCAGCTGGGTGGTGATCGTCGGCTGGCTGCTGTGGTCGGCGGCCGCGAGGGCGCTGACCCGTGACGGCCCGAGCTCGTCGAGGAGGGCGAGCAGACGGGCCTGGGCGAACGGCACCTCGAACGACGCGTGCCGGCTGGCCCAGCGGGAGAGCCGGGCGGCCGAGCGCAACAGGTCGTTGCCGAGGGTGGAGGGAGCGGTCGCGGTCACTCGCCCCAAATTACATAGGTTCTCTATATGTATCAAGTCGGGAACACGTCGCACGTGCCCACTCGACCGGGAAGTGCCCCCTCGACGTGTCGTCACGTCGCGGGCGCACGCTCGTACGGTGTCCAGCGGCGCGTCAGGGGAGCTGACGCAGCACGCCTTCGGCGATGTCGGCGACGTGGTCGAGATCCGAGAGGTCGAGCACCTGCAGGTAGACCCGCTCGGTGCCCACCTCGGCGAACGTGCCGAGCTTCTCGACGACCTCGTCGGCCGAGCCGGCCAGGCTGTTGGCGCGCAGCTCGTCGACGTCGCGCCCGATCGCGGCCGCCCGCCGGCGCAGCGTCGCCTCGTCGTTGCCGACGCAGACGACCTGGGCCGCGGAGTAGGTCAGGGAGCCGGGGTCGCGGCCCGCCTCGCGGACCACCTCGCGGACCCGTTCGAACAGCCGGCCAGACGCGGCCGCGGACTCGAACGGGGCGTTGAACTCGGCGGCATACCTGACCGCGAGCGAGGGGGTACGCCGCTTCCCGCTCCCGCCGATGATGATCGGCACGCCACCGTCCTGGACGGGCTTGGGCAGCGCAGGGGAGTCGGCCAGGCGGTAGTACGTGCCCTCGTGCGAGAACGTCTCCCCGCGCGGGGTTCCCCACAGGCCGGTGACAACGGCGAGCTGCTCCTCGAGCCGGTCGAAGCGCTCGCCGACCGGCGGGAAAGGGATTCCGTATGCCCTGTGCTCGGCCTCGAACCATCCCGCGCCGAGTCCCAGCTCGACCCGTCCGTTGCTCATCTGGTCGACGCCGGCGACCTGGATCGCGAGCGGCCCGGGCAGGCGGAAGGTCGCGGAGGTGACAAGGGTGCCCAGGCGGACGGTCGACGTGTCGCGCGCGAGCCCGGCGAGGGTGATCCAGGCGTCGGTCGGTCCGACCCCGCCGTCGCCGCGCATGTGGAGGTAGTGGTCCGAGCGGAAGAAGCCGCTGAAGCCGAGGTCCTCGGTGGCTCGGGCTACGGCGAGCAGGTCGTCGTAGGTGGCGCCCTCTTGGGGCTCGGTGAAGATGCGCAGGTCAAGGCTCATGACCTGTGCAACGACCGGTCAGTCCCGGACAATCCCGTCCACGACGACCTGGAGCATCGGCGTCACGTCGAGCGGGGCGCGGCTGGTGTCGGCCACGCTCGCCACTCCGCTCACCAGGCGCATGACGTTCTCGGGGTCGACGCCCGGCCGCAGCTGGTCGTGTTCGGTGAGGTGGTCGATGACCCGGCGGTTGGCGTCGCTCATCACCCGGCACTTGCCGTAGATCGGTGATGCAGGGTCGTCCATGGCGGCGCAGATCTTGCTCGCGGTGCCGCGGCGCAGCGTGATGTGCTCGACGAAGTGCTCGAACCAGTCGAGCAGCAGCTCGCGCGCCGGCAGGTCGGTCGCGATGGCGGCGTCGGCGTCGGAGGCCACCCGGTCGGTCCAGTCCCTCATGAGCGCGTCGACGAGGGCCTCGCGGGTGGGGAAGTGGCGGTAGAGGGTGCCCGGCCCCACGCCTGCCCGCTTGGCGACCTCGTCGAGGGAGCCGTCCGTGCCGTGCTCGGAGAAGACGGCGCGGGCCGCCGCGAGGATCTTGTCGTAGTTGCGCTTGGCGTCGGCGCGCATCGGCCGGGGTGACTTCTGAGGCGTCTCGTCGGCAGGTCCGGTCGCCGAACTCTCCTGTGCGACAACGATTTCCGGCGACGGATGGAGCGTCGCCTCGCCGCGGGCGGCAGGCGTCACGAGAAATCTCCCTTGCTAAAACGGAGGCTGTCTCCGTATTCTGGTCCGCAGAACCGGAGTGGTTCTCCGCTAATCCTAGCGCCGACCGTCGTCACAGAGGAGTCCGGCAGCCATGACCACCACCATCCGCCCCACCCGACAGGCCCGCCGCGTCCACCTGTCGCACCTGGCCACCACCCACCGCGCGCCCCTCGTCGCCCGCCAGGTGGCGACCGCCGCCGAGGCCGCCGTCGGCGACCACGGCACGCCCGAAGACCGCGCGACGCGGGTCCGCGCCAGCGCGTTCACGCCCATGACGCGCGACCCCCTCACCGTCGGGGCGTCGCGCCCGCAGTTCCAGCGTCACGAAGCCTGAGGCCGCCATGTCGACCAGCACCACCACGTCACTCACGAACCGAGGGCCCGTCCCGTCAGGCTCCTCCACGCCGTCAGGCCCGACCTCTTCGTCCGCGTCCGCCCCCAGTGGCGCCGCCCGCCGCGGCGCCATCGGCCTCGGCATCGTCCTCGTGGCCCAGCTCATGCTCGTGCTGGACGCCACCGTCGTGAACGTCGCGCTCCCGCACATCAGGGCCGACCTCGGCTTCACGCCGGCCGGCCTGTCGTGGGTGCTCAACGCCTACACCCTCGCCTTCGGCGGTCTGCTGCTCCTCGGCGGCCGGCTCGGCGACGTCATCGGACGCCTGCGCAGCTTCGAGATCGGGCTCGCCGTCTTCACCGGCGCGAGCCTCCTCGGTGGGCTGGCGAGCTCGCCGGCCTGGCTCGTCGCCGCGCGCACCCTCCAGGGCGTCGGAGCCGCGCTCGCCGCTCCCAGCGTGCTCGCGCTCGTGACCACCAGCGCCCCGAACGAGGCCGCCCGCAACCGCGGCCTCGCCCTCTTCACCGCCGTCTCGTCGGCGGGCGCCTCCATCGGACTGCTCCTCGGGGGCGTGCTCACCAGCTTCGTCAGCTGGCACTGGACGCTCTTCGTCAACGTGCCGATCGGCGCGGTCGTGCTCGTGCTCGCCCGACGCTTCGTCACCGAGACCCCGCGCGTCCGGGGCCGATTCGACGTCCTCGGTGCCGTCACCGCCACCCTCGGTTCGGTCTCCGTCGTCCACGGCTTCATCAGTGCCGCCGACCGAGGCTGGGCCGCGCCCCTGACGCTCGCCTCGTTCGTCGTCGGCGCCCTGCTGCTCGTCCTCTTCGTCCGCACCGAGAGCCGCGCCGCCGGACCGCTGCTGCCGCTGGCCCTCGTGCGCCACCGCACCCGCGGGGGAGCACTCGTGCTCATGGCGCTGGTCGTCGGCGCGCAGTTCTCGACGTTCTTCCTCGTGACCCAGTACCTCCAGCTCGTCCTCGGCTTCAACCCGGTCGCCACGGGTGCCGCGTTCCTGCCGCTCAGCCTCGCGATCTTCGCGACCTCGCGGGTCAGCGCACGGCTCGTCGCCAAGGTCGGCCCGCGACCGCTGCTGCTCGTCGGCACGCTCGGCCTCACCGCGAGCTTCGTGTGGCTCAGCAGCATCACGACGACGAGCACGTATGCCGGCCACCTCCTCGGTGCCCTCGTGCTCAACGGCGTCTCCGCGGCCCTCGTCTTCATGCCGGTGACCGTCGTCGTGCTGGGCGGCGTCGAGCGGGCCCAGGCGGGCACGGCCTCGGGCCTGCTCCAGACGGCGCAGCAGCTCGGCGGCGCGGTGGGGCTGGCGGCCATCGTCAGCGTCTACGCGTCGCAGGCGGTGCCCGGCCAGTTCGTCCCTGGCATCCGGCCGGCATTCCTCACCTCGGCGGCCTTCACCCTCGTGGCCCTGCTCGTTGCCGCCTTCGTCCTGCGACCTCGCGCCACCTCGGTCACAGAGCCGACCGAGCCGGCGCACGATGGTGACGCGGTCGCCGGGGCGGTGGCAGAGGCAACCGAGGCTCGCTGAGCCGGACGCGCAGGAAACGGCCGACCCCCACAGCCCGGCTGGGCTGCGGGGGTCGGCTCACGGCATACGGCCTCGGGGAGGGACGGTGTCAGTGGCCCTCGGGCATCGCCCAGCGGGCGGTCGAGGTGCCCTGCTCCCGGGCGCGGTCGAAGGCCTCGCTGATGATCCTCTCGGCGGCCTCGCGGTTGCCCCAGTCGGAGCCGTCGACGTGCTTGCCGGGCTCGAGGTCCTTGTAGCGCTCGAAGAAGTGCTGGATCTCCTTGAGCGTGAACTCGTTGACGTCGGAGATGTCCTGGATGCCGGCGTTGCGGGGGTCGACCGGCACGCACAGCACCTTGTCGTCACCGCCGGCCTCGTCGGTCATGTGGAAGACGCCGATCGGGCGGGCCTCGACGACGACGCCAGGGAAGACCGGCTCGGGCAGCAGCACGAGCGCGTCCAGCGGGTCGCCGTCCTCGCCGAGCGAGTCCTCGATGTAGCCGTAGTCGGCGGGGTAGGCCATCGACGTGAAGAGGTAGCGGTCGAGGCGGATGCGACCGGTCTCGTGGTCGACCTCGTACTTGTTGCGCTGTCCGCGCGGGATCTCGATGGTGACGTCGAACTCCACGTCTTCCCCTTCTCGGGCTCTTCGGGCGTGCTCGGGTGCCGGGGCACTCGGCGGCGGCTGACAGAATCGTCCGCGACAGTGTGTCAGCAAGGTCGGTCCCTGCGCGAAACAGGTCCGGGGACAGCAACGGACGGGGGTGAGGATGGCGCACGAGATGCCGCGACGCCGCTGGTACGCCTGGGCCGTCGGCTGGTCGCTCGTCACGATCGTGCTCGGGTATGCCGTCCTCGATGTCGCCGACGCCGCGCCCGGTGTGCTGACGATGCGTCCACTGCCGCCGCCCGCGCCGACCGAGACCGTCGCGACACGGACCCTGCCGGTGGTCGCCCAGCCGAGCCTGCGCGCCTCGGCGGGCCCGGTGCTGCCCTCGCTGGCGGGTGCCACCGCCGCCCCGTCGGGTGCCGGTGTCGCCCGGGCGCTCGCGGCGGTGCGTGCCCTTCCGGCGCTGAAGGACTCGGCCCTCGTGGTCCGCGACGGGCAGACGGGCGAGGTGCTCCTCGACCAGCGCGGCGACCAGCCGCGGATCCCGGCCTCCACGACGAAGCTCCTCTCCGCCACGGCGATCGGCCAGACCTTCGCCCCCGACGAGACGCTGCACACGGTCGTGCGCGAGGGCGACAGCCCCGACGAGGTGGTCCTCGTGGCGGGCGGCGACTCGCTGCTCAACCCCGGGAAGGGGGACCCGCAGTCGGTCGCCGGCCGCGCCGGGCTGCGCGACCTCGCGCAGCAGGTGGTGGCCCGGCTGTCGGCCCAGGGCATCCGGCGCGTCACGCTCTACGTCGACGAGACGTATGCCGACGGCCCGAGGACCGCGCCGACGTGGGCCCCGACGTTCCTCGGCGACGGGATCACCGGCGCCGTGGCGATGCTCGGCCTGTCGACGCAGCGGGCGAGCGGCGGCCACCCGGGGCCCGCCGACCCGGTCGCGGCGGTGCGTAGCGCCTTCGCGCACCAGCTCGGGTCGCTCGGCGTCACCGTGCGCCTGGCGCCGCGCGGCCGCGCTCCTGGAGTGCCCGGCTCGCCCGGTCCGACACCCACCGCCCCGACCACCGGCCCCGGCTCGGTGCTCGGGAGCGTGGAGTCGGCGCCGGTGCGCGAGCAGCTGGCCCTGGCGCTCACCGACAGCGACAACGCGCTGACCGAGGTCCTCGCCCGCCAGGCGGCCTACCGGTCGGGCGCCGGGACGGCTTTCGCCCAGGTGGGCAGCTGGGTGGTGTCGCAGGTCGCCGCGCTCGGCCTCGACACCCGTGGCGTCACGCTGTCCGACGCCAGCGGCCTCTCCCGCCAGAACCGCGTGCGCGCCCGGCTGCTGTCCGACGTGCTCGTCCTCGGCTACGACGGCCGGCACCCGGTGCTGCGGCAGGCGCTCGACGGCCTGCCCATCGGCGGGCTGACGGGCACGCTGGCCGACCGGTTCACGGGCGCCGCCCACGACGTGGCGGGGCGCGCCCGCGCCAAGACCGGCACCCTGACCGGTGCCAACGCACTCGCCGGGAGCGTGGTCGACGACAGCGGCCGGCTGCTCGTCTTCGTGGGTATGGTCGCCGGGGTAGGAACCAACGAGGCGCGGGCGGCGTTGGACCGTTTCGTAGCGGCGATCGCCTCGTGCGGCTGCCGTTGACGGTCCGGTGAGCCGCTCCGGTCGTCCCGGCACGGAAAGGCCAGGCATGACAGACAGCATCATCCCGGCGCCGCAGGGCGCCGACCGCCATGACCGGTCGGGAGGGGGCGCCCCGGCTGCGTCGGTCGACTACGAGTTCGCGAAGCGGACCGGCCGTGCCATCGTCAACCCCGGCCCCCAGGTCTCGAGCGAGGAGGCGGCCGCCATCGTCGCGGACCTGCGCGAGGCTGCCGCGTCCGCCGTCGCCCCGGTGGCCGAGACGAGCGAGCTGCAGGCCCCCGCGGACGCGCCTGCTCCCCTCGTCGTCGACCGGGCGGGCTGGATCAGCGCCAACGTCGACTCCTTCCGCTCCATGCTCGACCCTGTCGTCGACAAGCTGAACGCCGCGAAGAAGTCGCCGACGAACGCCACGGCCGCGCTCGTCGGTGGCAAGGTGACCGGCGCCGAGATGGGGGCGCTGCTCGCCTTCCTCTCGAGCAAGGTCCTCGGCCAGTACGACCTGGCGCCCGGGGGCACGCCCCGGCTGCTGCTCGTCGCCCCGAACATCGTGGCCACCGAGCGGCGCCTGGAGGTCGACCCCAGGGACTTCCGGCGATGGGTCGCGATGCACGAGGAGACCCACCGCGTGCAGTTCACCGCCGTCCCGTGGCTGCGCGAGCACATGGTCTCGCGCACGCAGGCGCTCGCCGTCGACCTTGCACCGACGCCGGAGGACCTCTCCCGCCGCTTCGAGCAGCTGACGCGCAACCTGCCTGAGGTGCTCGGCTCCGGGGAGGGGATCGCGCAGCTCTTCGCCACGCCGGAGCAGAAGGCGCAGATCGCCGAGCTGACGGCCGTCATGTCGCTGCTGGAGGGCCACGCCGACGTCGTCATGGACGCCGTGGGCCCCCGCGTCATCCCGAGCGTCGACGAGATCCGCCGCAAGTTCGACCAGCGGCGCAACAGCGCGGTCGGCATCGACCGCCTGCTGCGCAAGCTCCTTGGCCTCGAGGCCAAGATGCGCCAGTACCGCGACGGTGCCGTCTTCGTGCGGGCCGTGACCGACCGGGTGGGGCGCGACGGCTTCAACGCCGTCTGGTCCTCGCCCGAGACCCTGCCCCGGGCGGCCGAGATCCTGGCCCCCGACGCATGGGTGCGTCGGGTCCACGGCTGAGCGATGCGAGGTCCCGCAGACATGCCCGGTCCCGACCCCGCCGTGGCGGCCACCCGCCTGGCCGTGCGCGAGCACCTCGCCGACGTCCCCGACGGCGGCCTGGTGCTCGTGGCCTGCTCCGGGGGGCCCGACTCAGTGGCCCTCGCGGCGGCGCTCGCGTTCGAGGCCCCACGCTCGGGGGTGCGTGCGGGTGCGGTCGTCGTCGACCACGGGCTGCAGGAGCAGTCCCCGGACGTTGCCGAGGAGGCCGCAGCGCTGTGCCGCGGCCTCGGGCTCGACCCGGTCGAGGTCGTGTGCGCCGCCGTCCGCACGAGCGGTGCCGGCCTCGAGGCCGACGCGCGCTCCGCCCGCTACGCCGCGCTCGAGGCGGCTGCAGACCGTCTGGGCGCCCTCATGGTCCTCATCGGCCACACCCGCGACGACCAGGCGGAGCAGGTGCTCCTGGGTCTCTCCCGTGGCTCGGGAGCCCGCTCGCTCAGCGGTATGCCGGTGCGCCGCGACCGTTTCGTCCGCCCGCTCCTCGCCCTCCCGCGCGCCACGACGCTGGCGGCCTGCGCGGCCTACGGCATCGAGCCGTGGGTCGACCCGCACAACAGCGACGACTCGTTCCGGCGGGTGCGTGCGCGGCGACTGCTCGCCACGCTCGAGTCCGACCTCGGCCCGGGTTTCGCGGCGGCCCTGGCGCGCAGCGCCGACCTGCTGCGCGAGGACGCCGACTACCTCGAGGGGCTCGCCGTCCGGGCCAGGGCCGAGCTGCCCGCCGGCCCGACCGGCGACGGCGTCGACCTCGACGCGCTCTCGGCGTTGCCCCGGGCGATCCGCACCCGGGTGTGGCGGCTGCTGGCCGCCGAGGCGGGGGCGCCGCTCGCAGACGTCAGCGCCGCCCACGTCGAGTCGCTCGACGCGCTGCTCACCTCGTGGCACGGCCAGGGTCCGCTGCACGTGCCCGGGGGCATCGCCGTCGCCCGCACCGGGGGAGCGATCGTCTTCACCCCGCTGCGCCAGGGCGCCAACGCCTGACAGCGCTCGACAGCGGCCGACGACGCCTCACGGCGGCTGACGACCCCGACCGGCCGGTGCGGTTGAATGGTCCCGCCCCGCACGACCCCAACCGCGACACCTGACGACATCGAGGAGCCTTCGTGGACCACGAGCACATGGGAGAAGACCTGGCCGAGGTCCTGCTCACCGAGGAGCAGATCCAGGCCCGGCTCGCCGAGCTCGCAGAGGAGATCTGGAAGGACTACGAGGGCAGGGACTTCCTGCTCGTCGGCGTCCTCAAGGGTGCCGTCGTCGTCATGGCCGACCTCATGCGCGCCCTGCCCGGCACGGCCCCGATGGACTGGATGGCCGTGTCGTCCTACGGCAGCGGCACCAAGAGCTCCGGTGTGGTGCGCATCCTCAAGGACCTCGACACCGACATCAGCGGCCGCCACGTGCTCATCGTCGAGGACATCATCGACTCGGGCCTGACCCTGTCGTGGATCAGGTCCAACCTCGAGTCGCGCAAGCCGGCCTCCGTCGAGATCTGCACGCTGCTGCGCAAGCCCGACGTGGTCAAGGTGGACATCCCAGTCAAGTACGTCGGCTTCGACATCCCCAACGAGTTCGTCGTCGGCTACGGCCTCGACTACGCCGAGAAGTACCGCAACCTGCGCTGCGTCGGCACCCTGGCGCCCCACGTCTACGCCTGAGCAGGAGACCGCCCCGTGACCTTCTCCATCGTGGCGCGCCAGGGTGACGGCTACGGCGTGGCCGTCGCCAGCAAGTTCCTCGCCGTCGGTGCGGTGGTCCCCGACGCCCGCATCGGCGTGGGTGCCGTCGCGACGCAGTCCTTCGCCCGCTTCGCCTACCGCGACGAGCTGCTCGGCCGCCTGGCCGCGGGGGAGGGGGCGCAGCAGGCACTGGCCGCCGCCACGGCGCTCGACGAGGGCCGCGAGACCCGCCAGGTCGGCGTCGTCGGCAGCGGCACGGCCGCCACCTTCACCGGCTCCGAGTGCAACGCCTGGGCCGGTGGGGTCGCGCGCGAGGACGGCGACACGGCATACGCCATCCAGGGCAACATCCTGACCGGGCCCGAGGTCGTCGAGGCGATGGAGCGCGCGTGGCGCGAGTCGGCCGGCCGGCCGCTCGCCCAGCGACTGCTCGCTGCGCTCGTGGCCGGGGACGCCGCCGGCGGCGACTCCCGCGGGCGCCAGAGCGCTGCCCTGTATGCCGTCGAGCCGGGCTCCGGCTACGACGGCTGCGGCGTGCTGGCCGACCTCCGCGTCGACGACCACTCCGACCCCGTCACCGAGCTCGGTCGGCTGCTGTCCGAGTGGGAGATGTACTTCGGCAGGCCCGAGGACGTCCAGCCGCTCGACGGCGCGCTCGCGGACGAGGTCCGTGAGCGCCTGGCTCGCGCCGGCTTCGAGGGCGGGGACCTGGCCACGGCGCTGGCCGACTGGGCGGGCAACGCCAACTATGAGGCGCGCCTGACCCCCGACGGCATCGACCGTCGGGTCCTCGAGGCCCTGCGCGCCGACACGGCCTGACCTGCTGCGGCCGCCCCGGGGCACCTGTCCCCCCGGCGGGTGGGTACGCAACGCTGGACCGTGTGGTTGGTCATGGGCCCGCCGCATGCGGAACACTGGTGGTTCCCCGGACGTTGTGCCGGTGGACAAACTCACCGGACGAGCAGGAGGACCGGGGCACCGCCCCGCACGTACATGGACGCTAAGCGGATTCTGCGCACCCCACTGTTGTGGATCTTGGTCCTCATCAGCGCGCTCGTCTTCGGCATGATGTTCTCGGAGTCCGGCCCGCCCCGGATCGACACCTCGGCCGCGATGACGCAGATCAACGACGGCAACGTCGAGTCGGCCAAGCTGCTCAACAACGAGCGCATGGAGCTGACGCTCAAGAAGCCCTACACCTCGCCCGACGGCACGGTGAAGGACGCCAAGACGGTCTACTCGTACTACGTGGACGCGCGCGGCGGCCAGGTCGTGCAGGCGCTCAACGCCAAGGCGCCGCCCAAGGGCGTCGACGACCAGATCGACCAGCCGAGCTGGTTCGGCTCGTTCCTCTTCTCGGTGCTGCCGGTCATCCTCATCCTCGGCCTCTTCTGGTTCCTCATGGGCCAGATGCAGGGCGGCGGCAACCGCGTCATGCAGTTCGGCAAGTCGCGCGCCAAGCTCGCCACCAAGGACACCCCGAAGGTGACCTTCGCCGACGTCGCCGGCTGCGACGAGGCGATCGAGGAGCTCCAGGAGATCAAGGAGTTCCTCCAGGAGCCCGCGAAGTTCCTCGCCGTCGGCGCCAAGATCCCCAAGGGCGTGCTGCTCTACGGCCAGCCCGGCACCGGCAAGACGCTCCTGGCCCGCGCCGTCGCGGGTGAGGCGGGCGTCCCGTTCTACTCGATCTCCGGCTCGGACTTCGTCGAGATGTTCGTCGGTGTGGGCGCCAGCCGTGTCCGCGACCTCTTCGAGCAGGCCAAGGCCAACGCGCCCGCCATCGTCTTCGTCGACGAGATCGACGCCGTCGGCCGCCACCGCGGCGCCGGCATGGGCGGCGGCCACGACGAGCGCGAGCAGACGCTCAACCAGCTGCTCGTCGAGATGGACGGCTTCGACGTCAAGACCAACGTCATCCTCATCGCCGCGACCAACCGCCCCGACATCCTCGACCCGGCGCTGCTGCGCCCGGGCCGCTTCGACCGCCAGATCGCCGTCGACGCCCCCGACATGATCGGCCGCCACCGCATCCTCGAGGTGCACGCCCAGGGCAAGCCGATGGCTGCCGATGTCGACCTGCTCGCCGTCGCCCGCCGCACCCCCGGCTTCACCGGCGCCGACCTGGCCAACGTCCTCAACGAGGCCGCCCTGCTGACGGCGCGCAGCGACAAGAAGGTCATCGACAACCCGGCCCTCGACGAGGCCATCGACCGCGTCATCGCCGGGCCGCAGAAGCGCACGCGCATCATGTCGGCCAAGGAGCGCAAGATCACGGCGTACCACGAGGGTGGCCACGCCCTCGTCGCCGCGGCGCTCAACCACACCGACCCGGTGACCAAGGTGACGATCCTGCCGCGCGGCCGGGCCCTCGGCTACACGATGGTCATGCCGATCGACGACAAGTACTCGACCACGCGCAACGAGATCCTCGACCAGCTCTCGTACGCCCTCGGTGGCCGCGTCGCCGAGGAGATCGTCTTCCACGAGCCGACCACCGGTGCCAGCAACGACATCGAGAAGGCCACCGGCATGGCGCGCAAGATGGTCACCGAGTACGGCATGTCCTCACGCGTCGGTGCCATCAAGCTCGGCCAGAGCAACGGCGAGGTCTTCCTCGGCCGCGACATGGGGCACCAGCGCGACTACTCCGAGGAGATCGCCCGGGTCGTCGACGAGGAGGTTCGCGCCCTCATCGACTCCGCCCACGACGAGGCGTACTCCGCGCTCAACGCCAACCGCGACCTGCTCGACCAGCTCGTCCTCGAGCTGCTCGAGAAGGAGACGCTGAACGCGCACGAGCTCGCCCAGCTCTTCGCCTCGGTCGTCAAGCAGCCGGAGCGCCCGACCTGGCTGTCCTCGCAGACCCGCCAGCTCAGCGACCGACCGCCGGTCCTGACGCCGGCCGAGATCGCCGCCCGCAACGGCTCCAACGGCCAGAACGGCCACCTGCCGCCGCCGGTCCCGGCGGACAAGGCGCTCGAGGGCAGGATCGACGAGGCCGCCTCCGTCGGTGCGCACCCGCTCGCCGATGAGCACCCCGCCGAGCAGGTCATCGAGGTGCCGGAGGACGGTCGCGTCAACCCTGACGAGAAGAGCTGACGTGCCGATCGACACGGCGCGCGCCGAAGCGGCGGTGCGCGAGCTGCTGCTGGCCATCGGCGAGAACCCCGAGCGCGAGGGCCTGCTCGACACACCGGCCCGGGTGGCCCGCTCGTTCGGGGAGATCTACGCCGGCCTCGACATGGAGGCAGCCGACGTGCTCGGCACGACGTTCCAGATAGACCACCAGGAGCTCGTCATCGTGCGGGACATCGAGCTCTACAGCACGTGCGAGCACCACCTCGTGCCCTTCCACGGGGTGGCGCACGTCGGCTACATCCCCAGCAACGACGGCCGCGTCACCGGCCTGTCCAAGCTGGCCCGGCTCGTCGAGGTGTTCGCCCGGCGCCCGCAGGTCCAGGAGCGGCTGACGTCCCAGATCGCCGACGCCCTCGTCGAGCACCTCGACGTGCAGGGCGTCATCGTCGTGGTCCAGGCCGAGCACCTGTGCATGTCGATGCGCGGCATCCGCAAGCCGGGCGCGAGCACCATCACCTCCGCCGTGCGCGGGCAGCTGCGCGACCCGGCGACTCGAGCAGAGGCGATGGCGCTGATGCTCGAGGGCAACAAGTGACGGCGAGCCACCCCTCCACAGCAGCACGCCTCGTGTCGGCGACGACACAATGTCGCCCATGAACGCGCCAGCGCCCGCACACCGCCACGTCCCCGACGAGCGGCCCGACGCGGCCACCCTGCTCGGGGTGCAGGACCGCACCCTCGTCATGGGCGTCGTCAACGTCACCCCCGACTCCTTCTCCGACGGCGGCGAGTGGTTCGAGCACGACGCCGCGATCGCCCACGGACGGGAGGTGCTCGCCGCAGGCGCCGACATCGTCGACGTGGGGGGTGAGTCGACGCGCCCCGGCGCCGGGCGTCCCTCCGTCGAGGAGGAGCTGCGCCGCGTCGTCCCCGTCGTCGCCGCGCTCGCCGCCGAGGGCGCCGTCGTCTCGATCGACACGATGCGAGCCTCTGTCGCGCGGGCTGCCGTGGATGCCGGCGCCACGATCGTCAACGACGTGTCCGGCGGCCTCGCCGACCCGGAGATGGTGCCCTGGGTCGCCGCGAACCGCCTGCCGTTCATCGCGATGCACTGGCGCGGCCACAGCACCTCGATGCAGTCCCGCGCGGTCTACGACGACGTCGTCGCCGAGGTGCTGCAGGAGCTCGGTCAGCGGCGGGACGAGCTGCTCACCGCCGGCATCGAGCCCGAGGCGCTCGTGCTCGACCCGGGCCTCGGCTTCGCCAAGAACGCCGACCACAACTGGGCGCTGATGGCCGCGCTGCCGGCGCTGCACGACCTCGACCAGCCGATCCTGCTCGGGGCGTCGCGCAAGACCTTCCTCGGTCGCCTGGGGCGTGAGGAGGGGGCCACCCCGCGGCCGCCCGCCGACCGGGACGTCGAGACCACGGCGACCTCCGTGATGGCCGCCATGGCGGGCCTGTGGTGCGTCCGTGTCCACGACGTCGCCTCCACCGTGCGGGCCCTGTCCGTCGTGCAGGCCGCCCTCGACCACGCTCCCGAGGACCTGGACGACGACCTGCAGGAGGACCGCGCCTGATGGCCGACCGCATCGTGCTGCAGGGCGTCTCGGCCCAGGGCCACCACGGCGTGCTCGACGTCGAGAAGCGCGACGGCCAGACCTTCCTCGTCGACGTCACGATGTGGTGCGACCTCGAACGGGCCGGGCGCAGCGACCGTCTCGCCGCCACCGTCAACTACGCCGAGGTCGCCGACGCGGTCGTCGCCCGGATCACCGGTCCCTCCTTCGACCTGATCGAGCGCCTGGCCGAGGTCATAGCCGACGACGTGCTGCGCCATGACCTCGTCGACTCCGTCGAGGTCGTCGTGCACAAGCCCGAGGCTCCCGTCGGCCAGCCGTTCACCGACGTGCAGGTATGCGTCCAGCGCGTGGGCGGCGCCCACGTGGCCGTCGCGCTCGGCTCCAACCTCGGGGACCGCGGGCAGACGCTGACGGCAGCGGTCCGGGCCCTGCGCGACCTGCCGGGGCTCACCGTCACGGCCGTGTCGTCGCTCGTCGAGACCGACCCCGTGGGCGGTCCCGAACAGCCGCCCTACCTCAACGCCGTCGCGCTCGGACGGACCACGCTGGCGCCGGCGGAGCTCCTCGCGGCCCTGCACCGCATCGAGGCCGACCACGACCGCACCCGCGAGGTCCGTTGGGGTGCAAGGACCCTCGACCTCGACCTGCTGCAGTACGGCACTCCGGGCGGGGCCCTCGAGGTTCTCAGCGACGACCCCGCCCTCCTGCTGCCGCACCCGCGCGCCCACGAGCGGGCCTTCGTCCTGGTGCCGTGGGCCGACGCCGAGCCGGCGGCCATCCTTCGCGTGCGACCCGGGGACGACGGCATACGGCCCGTGGCGGACATCCTGGCCGACCTCGACCGATCGGGCGTGCGGCCCGGTCCCGAATGGGAGCAGCAGTGAGACACCACACCGGCATCCGTGCCACGACGCTCGTGCTCGTGGCCGTTGCCATGACGGTGCTCGCGTGGCTGCTGCTGCGCTGGCTCGCCTCCGGCGGCAGCTCGGTCCCCGACCCGGGCTGGGTGGGCGGTGTCGCCATGGTCTTCCTCGGCGCGGCCCTGCTGGTCGGGGGCTGGCAGGTGCGCAAGGTCCGCGACGGGCATCCCAACCCCACGATCACGCCGCTGCGCGCGGCACGCACCCTGGTCCTGGCCCAGGCCGGGGCCCTGACCGGCTCGGCGCTCGTGGGCTGGTACGTCGCCAACGTCCTGGTGCTGCTGCCCGACGCTGACGTGGAGTCCCAGCTGGCTCGCATCTGGGCCTTCGGCGTGCATGCCGCCATCGCGCTGCTGCTGGCCGTCGCCGGCATGGTGGTGCAGGGCTGGTGTCGGCTCCGTCCCCGCGACGACGAGGACGAGAACGGCTCCGACCACAGCTGACCCCCGTCCTGGCGCAACGAACCCGTCTGGCGTGGTGTCATCAGAGGCATGCAGCCACATGGGGCACGGGTCCGTGGGCCCGTCAGCAGCGCCGCGGCGCTCCTGCTCGCGGCGACGGGGCTGCTCGCGGCATGCGGCACGGCGCCATCGCCCGAGCTGCCGGGTGGGGCCGCGACGCACGTCTCCGAAGCGGGCACCGCCGGCGCGCCCGACGCCACGGACCTGCCCGGCGCGGGAGGGGTCGTCGCGCCCGTCGCGCCGGCACCACCGGACTTCGAGAGCCGGGCAGCGGTCGTGGCCGAGGCCGTCCGCAGGGCCGGGGTGCCGACGGCGTCCACGGCTCCGGTGCTGCTCTCGGGCTGGGCCCTGGACCTCGGGTTCGACACCAGCGAGCAGAAGATCGCCTGGACCGCGCGCCACGTCGGGCTGGCCCCGGGGGTGCCCGCTCACACGACCGGCACGGGCACGATGACCTCGGGACAGGCCACCCGGTCCGTGGTCGTCGTGGGTCCCCGCGAGGCGCTCGACCGGGCCCTGCGCGCGGACTCCGACGCCCCCGGCAGCTGCGACGGCATCCCGGCCGCCTCCTGCCGGCTCGTGGTGACCCGGGCGGTGCGCGCCGACGCGCCCGTCCGGACGAGCACGGGCGAGGTGCGGCTGCCCGTCTGGCGGTTGACGATCGACGGACTCTCGCACCCGATCTCGGTCATCGCCGTCGCGGACGGCGTCCTGGGGCAGCGGCCGGGCTCTGTCCCGCCGCTTCCGGGCCTGCCCGAACCGGCGGCTGACCTCCACCCGGCCGACCGGCTCGTGACCGTGAGGGGCGGGGCGGTGGAGGTCGGGATCGGGGGCGGTCCCTGCGACGTCGACCTGGCCGCCCATGTCGTCGAGCTCGACGACATGGTCGTCGTCGGCGGCACGTCGCAGCCGGCGCCGCAGGACACGATGTGCCCGTCGAGCTACGTCTCCCGCATCGCTCGACTGCAGCTGGCGCGGCCGCTGGGCGCCCGCCCGGTCATCGACGTCGTCTCGGGACGGTCCCGGGTCCTGGGCGTCCCGGCGTACTGACCGCGTACCGACCCGCTCAGGTCGGGCCGGAGACGGTGGCCTTCGACGTGTGAGAGGTGGACGCCGTCGACGTCGTGGGCTTCGTCGACGTCGTGGGCTTCGTGGGCGTCGTCGGCACCGAGGGCGGCTTCGGCGGCCCGTCGGGGGTCGTGGTCCGCGTCGGCCACGGCGGCGGGACCGTGTTCACGGTGTCCTCGTCGGAGCAGGCCGCCGCGAGCGTGATCGCGGCCGTGATGGCGGCGACGGCCACGCCGCGGACGACGTTGGCGCGCGAGACCCGGGCGGACGGCATACGGGCCCTCACTTGTCGACGTCCCCGACGACGAAGAACATCGACCCGAGGATCGCGACCATGTCGGAGATGAGCTGCCCGGGCAGCATCTCGGACAGCACGCTGATGTTGTTGAACGAGGCGGAGCGCAGCTTGAGGCGCCACGGCGTCTTCTCCCCGCGCGAGACGAGGAAGTAGCCGTTGAAGCCGAGCGGGTTCTCGGTGGCGCAGTAGATCTCACCCTCGGGCACCTTGAGCACCTTGGGCAGCTTGACGTTGATCGGCCCCTGCGGCAGCTGCACGAGCCGGTCGAGGCAGGCCTGCGCGAGGTCGAGCGAGACGTGCACCTGCTCGAGGAGCACCTCGAGGCGCGCCAGGCAGTCACCGGCCGTCCGGGTCACGACACGGCCCGGGCCCTTGTCGCCGAAGAGCTCGCCGTAGGCGAGGTAGGGCGTGTCGCGGCGCAGGTCGACGTCGAGGCCGCTGGCCCGCGCGATGGGTCCCGAGACGCCGTAGGCCTCCACGGTCGCGCGCGGGAGCACCCCGACGCCGCGCGTGCGAGCCTCGAGGATCTCGTTGCCGATGACAAGGCGCTCGAGGTCAGGAAGACGCTTGCGCACGTTCGCGATCGCCGTGTCGACGCGGCCCATCCAGCCGGCGGGGAGGTCCTCCTTGAGGCCGCCGACCCGGTTGAACATGTAGTGCATCCGCCCTCCGGAGACCTCTTCCATGACGGCCTGCAGCTCCTCGCGCTCGCGGAACGCGTGGAAGACGGGGGTGATCGCACCGAGCTCCAGCGGATACGACCCCAGGAACATCAGGTGGTTGAGCACCCGGTTGAGCTCGGCCAGCGCGGTGCGCGCCCAGACGGCCCGATCGGGCACCTCCATGCCGAGCATGTGCTCGACGCCGAGGACCACGCCGAGCTCGTTGGAGAAGGCGCTGAGCCAGTCGTGGCGGTTGGCGAGCACGATGATCTGGCGGTAGTCGCGCACCTCGAAGAGCTTCTCGGCCCCGCGGTGCATGTAGCCGATGATCGGCTCGGCGGTGACGATCCGCTCGCCGTCGACGACGATCCGCAGCCGCAGCACGCCGTGCGTGGCCGGGTGCTGCGGGCCGATGTTGAGCACCATGTCCGCCGTGGCCAGGCCACCGGCGCCCAGGCCGACCGTCAGGGCCTGGCGCGAGGGCGACGACGAGGCGGTGGTCTCCGTCATGCGTCCGAGCCTACGGCCCGGACGGCGGGCGTATGCCGCGTGCCTCCTCCCGGCCCACCGCTCGGGCCCCGCTCGGTGGCGTCCCCTCCGGTGCGGCACAGTTGGGGGCGTGAGCTCGATGACGGTCCCGCACGCGAACTTCGACCTGTCCGACCCGGCGTTCGTCGCCGATCCGTACCCGGCGCTGGCGCAGGCCCGAGGTGTGGCACCGGTCGTGTGGCACGAGGGGCTCGGCCTCTGGGTGACGACGACGCACGCCGCCGCCAACGACGTGCTGCGTGACCGGCGGCTCGGGCGCATCTTCCGTCCCCGAGCCTCGTCGGACGACGACCCGTGGACGGTGTTCGACTGGTTGCACGCCGACTCGATCCTCGACTCGGAGCCGCCGAAGCACACCCGTCTGCGCCGTCTCGTCGCCGGCGCCTTCAACCGCGGGCACATCGAGCGCCTGCGGCCGCGGGTGGAGGCGCTCGCCGAGGAGCTGCTGGATGCTGCCGTCGCGCGCCTCGACAGTGGGCGGTTCGACGTCATCGAGGGCTACGCCGAGCCGCTGCCCGTCCTCGTCATCTGCGAGCTGCTCGGTGCGCCGACGTCGGACTGGAAGCGGTTGCGCGACTGGTCGCAGGCCATCGTGCGCATGTACGAGGTGGCGCCGTCTCCCGAGGCGCGGCGGCAGGCGCAGCAGGCCTGTGACGAGTTCGCCTCCTACGTCGAGGAGCTCGCGGCCGAGCGGGTCGCGAAGCCCGGCGACGACCTGCTCACCGCGCTGGTCGAGGAGCGCGACGGCGGTGACCGGCTCTCCCGTCGCGAGCTCGTCGCCACCGTCGTGCTGCTGCTCAACGCCGGGCACGAGGCCAGCGTCAACGGCTTCGGCAACGGCCTGGCCTCGCTGCTGGCCGACCCGGCCCAGCTGGACCGCGTCCTCGACTCGCTCGACGACGAGGTGGCGGTGGCGCGCCTCGTCGAGGAGATGCTCCGGCACGACTCGCCCCTGCACCTGTTCGAGCGCACCGCCACGACCGACGTCGAGCTGCACGGCGTGACCATCCGCGAGGGCCAGAAGGTGGCGGCCCTGCTCGGGGCGGCCAACCGCGACCCTGCCGTGTTCGCCGAGCCCGACCGGTTCGACGCTGCCCGCGAGCCCAACCCGCACCTGGCGTTCGGGGCCGGGATCCACTTCTGCCTCGGCGCTCCGCTCGCGCGGATGGAGCTGCAGATCTCCGTGCGTGCCCTGCTCCGTCGCCTCGGCGCCGTGCGCGTCGTCGAGGCGCGGCGCCGTCCGACCTTCGTGCTCCGCGGCTACGAGCGGCTCGTCGTCGAGCGGGTCGGCGCCGGCGCCCGCTCCTGAGTCGCCCTCCACTGCCGCGTGGGGCGAGGAGGTCAGCCGCGTTGGTTGCGGTCCGCCTCCCGGCTGCGCAGCAGGAGGAAGCCCCCGATCCCCAGCAGGACGACCGTGCCGACGATGGTGAGCAGGATGGGCACGAAGAGCGAGCTGCCCGTGTCCTCGCTGCTCGCGGCCGGGCGCACGTGCACCGTGGCAGCCGCGGTGGCGGTGGACCCGTCGAGCCCGATGGCCGCGTGGAAGGAGAACGTGCCGGTGACGGGGTGGCCGTCGTCCGAGGTGACGCGGTACGAGACGGTGTAGTCGCCCGCCGGGGCTGACGGCGACAGGGCCTGCCTGACCACGCGGTCCGCGATCGTCGGCGCGCCGGACGACACCGGCCCGGACGGCCCGGTCACGACGACCTGCGCCCCGATCGGCAGCGGCGCCTCGGAGAAGGTCAGCGTGACCGCCTCGGGCAGGTGCGTGATGCTCGTGCCGTCGGCCGGGTCGGTGCGCTCCAGGACGTCGTGGGCGAACGCGGTGGTCGGCACGGCCACGAGGAGTCCGAGGGCGAGCAGTGCGGAGGCCAGACGACGCATACCCCTCAGGCTACGGGGTGCTCCTGGACGCGTTTCAGCGCCCACCAGAAGGCGCCGAAGCCCTCGCGGTCGAGCAGCCGGGCATCGGCGCCTGCTCGCTCGAGGGCAGCCAGGTAGGCGAGGGGCTCGGCCTGCGCGAGTGCGTGCGGTGGGGTCGTGCCGGTGACGCCGAGGGCCTGCAGGACCTCGCGCTGGGTGCTCACCTCGTCGGCGTCGAGGCTGTCCACCGCCACGTGCGCGGTCACGTCGCACGTGCCGTCGGGCACCGGCGTGGTCTGCCGCCCGTGGGCGTATGCCGTCAGCGTCCCTCCGCTCGGACGTGTCGCAGCCGTGTGGCCGTAGTCGACGGCCAGCAGCGTGCCGGAGCGCGCGCGCGAGACGAGGTCGGCCCAGGCGCGGTCACGGGCGAGGCCGACCTCGATGCGCTCGCCGGGGATGGTCGCCGGCCAGTGGGCGTTCATCCAGGCCCGTTCGTCGTCCGGAAGGGGCGCTCCCAGGGTCTCCTCGCCGGTGCCGGGGTCGACGAGGACGGTGCGCGCGGTGCCGCTCGGGTCCACCTGCGCCACGGTGCAGGGCACGACGTCGAGCCACTCGTGGGCGACGACGAGGGCGTCGCGCAGGTCGGTCAGCTCCGGCGGGAGGGCCTCGCCGCCGGGGGAGCGCAGCCACTCGACGCGCTCGTCGAGCCCGTCCGGCCGGTCCACCACGTCGACCGCCACGACCCGCGTCGCCGGGTACGGGGGCCTCCCTGGGATGGCGGCCGGCCGGGCGGCCAGCGCATCGACGAGGTGGCTGGCGAGCTCGCCGCGGCCGGCGCCGACGTCGACGACCACGGCCGGGAGGTCCTCGTGGTCGCGCAGCCACAGCTGCACGAGGGCCCGCGCCAGCGCGGCGCCCGTGGGACCGTGCGTCGCGGTCGTGAAGTGGGCGGCCGGCCCGCCGCGGGTGACGTAGAAGCCCCGCCCGGTGGCATACAACGCCTCGTGCCACGCCTCTCGCCAGGGAAGGGGATCCACGTCTCGCGACTGTAGGCGATAGCGTGCCGTGCGTGAGCAGCCCCTCCGAGCGTCCTGCCCGCTTCGACGTCGGCATCGTGGGCGCCGGGAAGGTCGGCGCCGTCCTCGGAGCGGCCCTCCAGCGAGCCGGCCACGTCATCACCGGCGTCTCGGCGGTCAGCGAGGCGAGCCTCGAGCGCGCCGCGACGCTCCTGCCCGGCGTCCCGGTGAAGTCGGTGCCACAGGTGGTCGCGGGGGCGCACCTTGTCGTGCTGGCCGTCCCGGACGACGCCCTGGCCGACCTCGTCGCGGGACTGAGCGCGACCGGCACGTTCACCCCCGGGCAGCTGGTCATGCACACGTCTGGCGCGCACGGCATCTCGGTGTTCGAGGCCGCCGCCGACAGCGACATCGTGCCGTTGGCCCTGCACCCGGCCATGACCTTCACCGGCACGGCCCTCGACCTGGACCGCCTCGCCGACTGCTGCTTCGGGGTGACGACCACCGACCTGGCGCGCCCGCTGGGGGAGGCCCTGGTCATCGAGATGGGCGGCGACCCGGTGTGGGTGGCCGAGGAGGACCGCGTCACCTACCACGCCGCCCTCGCGCACGGCGCCAACCACCTCGTGACGCTGGTGGCCCAGTCGATGCAGCTGCTCGGCGAGGCCGGTGTGGACGACCCGGCCCGGGTCCTGGAGCCGCTCCTGACGGCCGCGCTCGCCAACGCCCTCCAGCGGGGTGACGCAGCCCTCACCGGACCGGTGGCCAGGGGCGATGCCGGTACGGTGGCCGAGCACGTCGCGATGATGCGCACGGTGGCCCCGGACATCCGTCCGACCTACCTGGCGCTGGCCCGCGCGACGGCGCAGCGGGCGCTGCTCAGCGGGCGCCTCAGGGCGGACGTCGCCGACCCGCTGCTCCAGCTGCTCGCGCACGAGGAGGACCAGCCATGACCGCCGCCCAGCCAGGCGCGCACCCAGGCGCCCAGCCTGCCGCCGAGCCCGTCACCGAGCCCGTCACCGAGCCCGTCACCGAGCCCGTCACCGAGCCCGTCACCGAGCCCGTCACCGAGCCCGTCACCGAGCCCGTCACCGAGCCTGCCGCCGAGCCCAGGCGGACGACCCCGGTCGTCGCCCGCACCCGTGACGAGCTGCGCGACGCCCGTGCGGCGCTCGACGACGACGACGTCGCCGTGGTGATGACGATGGGGGCCCTGCACCAGGGCCACGCGACGCTCATCCGGCAGGCGCGTGCGGCACACCGGCACGTCGTCGTCACGATCTTCCTCAACCCCCTGCAGTTCGGGCCCAAGGAGGACCTCTCGCGCTACCCGCGCACCTTCGACGCGGACCTCGCGATCTGCACGGAGGCCGGAGTCGACCTCGTCTTCGCCCCGACGCCGGACGTCGTCTATCCCGACGGCGACCCGGCCGTGCGGATCTCGGCCGGCCCCCTCGGCGACGTCCTCGAGGGCCAGTCCCGTCCCGGGCACTTCGACGGCATGCTCACCGTCGTGGCCAAGCTGATGCACCTGACCCGGTGCAGCGCGGCGTACTTCGGGCAGAAGGACGCCCAGCAGCTGCTCCTCATCCGCCGCATGTGTCGCGACCTCGACTTCCCGGTCCGCGTCGTGTCCGTGCCGACGGTGCGCGAGCACGACGGCCTGGCGATGTCGAGCCGCAACACCTACCTGACGCCGTCCGACCGCGAGACGGCCCTCTGCCTGTCGGCGGCCCTGCGCGCCGGCGCGGCCGCAGCCGCAGAGGGTCCGTCGGCCGTACGCCGAGCCGCCCGGGCGGTGCTCGTGCGCGAGCCGCTGGCCCTCGTCGACTACCTCGTCCTCGTCCACCCGGACACGCTCGAGGACGTCCCGGAGTGGTACCGCGGCGAGGCCCTCCTGGCGGTGGCCGGCCGGGTCGGGACGACGCGCCTCATCGACAACCTGCCCGTCCTCGTGGGCCCGGGCGGCGGCGCACTCGAGACCTTCAGCCAGACCTGAGGGTCCGCTCGCGCCAGGGTCCCGGCCGGCGTACGGCATCGGGCGCGGCCAGCCGCCCTCCGTAGGGCACGATGTGACGTGGCACGGCGGCGTCGGCGTGCAGACTCCCGCCGCGACCGGGTCACAGCATTCGGCACCACCCACCAGATGAGAGGCCAGGCGTATGCCGCAGAGCGGGCTCCCCGACGTGAGCGTCCCCCGACGGCTGAGCGCGCCCGCCCCCGGCTGGACGACCACGGCCGACGTCATCGTCGTCGGCTCCGGCATCGCGGGACTCACGACTGCCCTGCGGCTGCGGCGTCGCGTCGACCGCGTCCTGCTCGTCACGAAGACGGTGCTCGACGAGGGCTCGACGGCCTGGGCGCAGGGCGGCATCGCCGCCGTCATGTCACCGGAGGACAGCCCGGCCGAGCACATCCACGACACGCTCGTCGCCGGTGTCGGCCTCTGTGACGTCGACGCGGTGCGCGCGCTCGTCACCGAGGGGACCGATGCCGTCTGGGACCTGATCGCCCTGGGAGCGGACTTCGACCGCGGCGACACCGGCAAGATCTCGCTGACCCGCGAGGGCGGCCACCACCGCGACCGCATCCTGCACGCCGGCGGCGACGCCACGGGGCGCGAGATCAGCCGTGCCCTCATCGCCGCGCTCGACCGGGTGCGCGACGACCCCGGCATCGAGGTCATCGAGCACGCCCTCGTCGTCGACCTGCTCACCGACAGCGATGAGCGGGTCTGCGGCGTCACGCTCCACGTCATCGGCGAGGGCCAGGTCGACGGCGTCGGCGCAGCCCACGCGCGCGCCGTCGTCCTGGCCACCGGCGGGCTCGGCCAGATCTACGCCTCGACGACCAACCCGTCGGTGGCGACCGGCGACGGCATGGCGGCCGCGCTGCGCGCCGGCGCCGTGCTCGCCGACCTCGAGTTCGTCCAGTTCCACCCGACCGTGCTCTGGCTCGGCGAGGGTTCGCGCGGCCAGCAGCCCCTCATCTCCGAGGCGGTCCGCGGCGAGGGCGCCTTCCTCGTCGACGAGGCGGGGGAGCGGTTCATGCAGGGCCAGCACGCGCTCGCCGACCTGGCGCCGCGCGACGTCGTGGCCCGCGCCATCATCGCGCGGATGCGCGAGACCGGAACCGACCACGTCTACCTCGACTGCCGCCAACTCGGCGCCGAGTTCCTCGAGCACCGGTTCCCCTCGATCGTCGCCCGCTGCCGCGAGCTCGGCTTCGACCCCGCGACGCAGCTGCTGCCCGTCGCGCCCGCACAGCACTATGCCAGCGGCGGTGTGCGCACCGACCTGCGCGGGCGCACCTCGCTCGAGGGCCTGTACGCGTGCGGCGAGACCTCGTGCACCGGCGTGCACGGCGCCAACCGGCTCGCCTCCAACTCCCTGCTCGAGGGTGTCGTCTTCGCACGCCGGATCGCCGACGACCTCACCGCCCGGCTCGGCGCCGGCGAGCTGCCGGAGGCGGCCCCCGTGGCGTCGAAGGGAGAGCCGGAGCTGGTCGGGAGCAAGCGGCGTCTCGACATCCAGCGCGCCATGACCGCCGGCGCCGGCACCGTGCGGTCGGCAACCTCCCTCGCCGCCACCGAGCAGGCGCTCGGGGCCCTCGCGGTGCGCGCGGCCACCGAGGACGCCGACCAGCAGGGCGGCCCCCAGAGCTGGGAGACCACCAACCTGCTCCACCTCGGCCGAGCGCTGGCGTATGCCGCCGCGCTGCGTGAGGAGACGCGCGGCGGTCACGTGCGTGAGGACTTCCCGAGCCGGGACGACGACCACTTCCTGCACCACGTTCACCTGCGGCGGTCGGGCGGGGTGCTGGCGGCCGAGGTCGTGCCGGTGCCGCGGTCGAACCTCGAGGGCCTCGACCTCGACGCCTCGATGCCGGTCGACGTCCTCGACGAGGACCGTGCAGAGCCTGCAGAGGGAACGGTCGGCGCGAGCCCGGCTGTGCGGCATACGAACTCGGCGAACGGACCGGAGGAGACGGCGTGAGTGACGACGGGCTGAGCGGGTTCCCGCAGGAGTGGGCGCGCGAGCTGGTGGCAGTGGCGTTGCGCGAGGACCTCGGTCCCGACGGGCTCGACGTCACCACCCTGGCGACCATCCCGGCCGACCAGACCCGGACGGCCGAGATCGTCGCCCGGGCGCCCGGTGTCGTGGCGGGCGTGCCGGTGATCGGGCTGGTGCTCGCGGCCGTGGCGGAGCAGATCGGCGGCGAGGTGCCGACGGTCGAGGTGGTCAACGACGACGGGGCGCGGCTCGAGCGCGGCGACGTCATCGCCAGCGTGACCGGCCCGACGCAGGTGGTGCTCGTGGCCGAGCGGACGATCCTCAACCTGCTCAGCCGGCTGTCCGGCGTGGCGACGCACACGCGGCGCTGGGCGGACGCGCTCGAGGGGACCGGCGCGATGGTGCTCGACACCCGCAAGACGACGCCGGGGATGCGCTGGCTCGAGAAGTATGCGGTGCGCTGCGGTGGCGGCACCAACAAGCGCATGGGGCTCTACGACGTCGCGATGATCAAGGACAACCACAAGCTGGCGGCCGGCTCGGTCGCGGCGGCCTACGCCCTGGTGCGCGAGCGGTTCCCCGACGTCGACGTGCAGGTCGAGGTGACGACTCCCGCGGAGGCGCAGGAGGCCTACGACGCCGGCGCGAGGTTCGTCATGTGCGACAACATGGACCTCGACGTGCTGCGCGAGACGGTCGAGCTGCTCCGCGCCGCAGGCGAACCCGTCGAGATCGAGGCCACGGGCGGCATGACCCTCGAGGTGGCCCGCGACTACGCCGAGACGGGAGTCGACTTCATCTCCGTCGGCGGCCTGACCCACTCCTCGCCGATCGTCGACATCGCCCTCGACCTCGTCGACTGACCCCGGCGCCCGTTCGGCGCTCGAAGGTTGTGCGTGGTTGACGGCGCCACTGGCCCCGCAACCACGCACGCCCTCCCGGCCCGGGGCGGCCGCGTGATGCGGCCAGGTCCTGTGGATGCCGAAACCTGGACGGGGCGCTGTGGGACCACACTCGGGTGATGGCTGACGGAGCAACCGGGAAGCGGACCCTCGACCGGCTCCTGGCTGCCCGAGTCGCCGGTCAGGCGGGCCTCGTCACCCGGACCCAGCTCCTGTCAGCGGGGTGGAGCGGCGACGAGGTCAGGTGGCGGGTCTCGTCGGGACGCTGGCTCCAGGTCCATCGAGGTGTCTACCTCACCACGCCCGGTCGCCGGGACTGGGAGTCGCGCATGGTGGGCGCGCTCCTGGCGGTGGGACCGCCGTGCTGCCTCACTGGTGCCAGCGCGGGTCAGGCGTGGGGACTGGTCCCACGTGCTCCCGACGAGGAGCTCCACCTCTCCGACGTCGAGGTCCTCGTGCCCACCGGGCGTAGTGGCGCTGACCTGCCCGGGGTCAGGGTGCGTCGCAGCCGGCACTTCACGTCCCGGGTGCACCCGACGGCCTGGCCGCCGAGGACCACGATCGAGCACACGGCGTTCGACCTCGCCCTCGGTCATGGTGCCGATCGTGCGCTCGCCTTGGTCGCCAAGGCGTGCCAGCTGCGGCTGACCACCGAGTCCGAGCTCGCCGGAGCTCTGCTGAGCCGGCCCACCCATCCCCACCGACGGATGCTGGCAGAGGCCCTCGGCCTGATCGGCGAAGGCGCGGAGAGCGCGGCCGAGGTCCGCTACGCGCGGGACATCGAGGGTGCGCACGGCTTGCCGAAGGGCACGCGTCAGCTGCCCGCTCCGGGTGCCCGCTCGCGTGACTCGGCGTATGCAGAAGTGGCGGTCGTCGTGGAGATCGACGGTCGACTCGGGCACGTTGGCTGGACGGGTCAGCAGCGTGCCGGCGCGCGAGATCGCAAGGCCGCCGCGACCGGGCTCCTCACCGTCCGCGGCGGCTGGACCGACGTCGCCGTCACGCCGTGCGATTTCGCCGCAGATCTCGCCCTGATCTTCCGGAACCGGGGATGGACCGGGCGGGCTCGACCATGCGGCGCCGGCTGCAGCGTCCAGCAGCGGGCAGCCTGACTGTCGCCAGCAGGCCGTGCGGGGTTGTGGACGCTGGGGGCCCGTCAACCACGCATGGCCGCGTCCGCGACCACGCAGGCAGACGCGCGGTCAGTAGCGGCGGTACCAGAGGTTCACGGCGTAGTCGACGCCCGTCGCGTCCGGGTGCTCGGCGAGGATCAGGTCGGCGTGCTCGGGCGCGAACTCGATGCCGACGACGCCCTCGAAGTCCTCGCGCGAGTCGAAGTCCCACCGGATGTCGAGGCGCTCGCGCTGCCAGCCCTGCCGTTCCCAGAACCGCTCGACCGCGCGAGGGTCGTAGGAGGGCAGGGCGCGCCGGAACCACTGCCCGAACGTCGACCGGGTCGCGTCGTTGTCGATGACGAAGGCGGCGCCGCCGGGACGCATCACCCGCTCCAGCTCGGCGAGGCCGGGTTCGCAGCCCGGCCCGAAGAAGTACGCCCACCGGGCGTGCGCGACGTCGAACGAGCCGTCCGGCACCCCGATCGCGGCCGCGCCCTCCTCGCGGACTGAGACGGACGGCATACCCGAGATGCGTTCTGCCGCAAGGGAAGCCAGCGGTGGGTGCGGCTCGACGCCGACGACCGACCGAGCATCCTGCGCGAAGTGCGGCAGGTGAAAGCCGGTGCCGCACCCGATGTCGACGACGTCGCGGCCCGTCCAGTCGAGCACCGACCGCATGGCGTCCTCGATGACGTGCGCGCGGTCGACGCCCCGGTTCTCGATCTCGTAGACGTCGGGCGTCTCCCAGATGTTGGAGGAGGGGATCGTCTCGCTCATCAGGCCCGCTTCCGAGCCGCCGGGCCCGGAGCCGGGCGAGCGGCACCGCCCTGCGCCGCGAGGGTGGCCGGGTGCACGAGCAGCGGCAGCAGCTTGCGCGCCCCGTGCGCCCGAACCGCCTTGACCTGGGCGAGGTGGGCCTCGGCGCGGATCGCGAGCTCGGCATAGGCCTCCGGGCCCATCAGCTCGATCAGCTCGGGAGCGTTGGACCGGTAGACCGGCTCGCGGCCGACGTGGGCCTCGGGGTTGCCCGAGCAGTACCAGTCGAGGTCGTGCCCTCCGGGTCCCCAGCCGCGGCGGTCGTACTCGGTGATCGTGATCTCGAGGTAGCTGGTGTCGTCGGGCAGCTCGACGGTGCGGAACGTCCGCCGGAGCGGCAGCTGCCAGCACACATCCGGCTTCAGCGTGTGCGGCTCGACGCCGGTGAGGATGGCGTGCTGGTGCAGCGCGCAGCCGGCGCCCGCAGGGAAACCGGGACGGTTGAGGAAGATGCAGGCGCCGTCGACGACCTTGGTCTTGCGCGCGCCGTCCTCCTTCTCGGTCCAGTCCTCCTTGGTGCCGGTGGCGGTGCCGACGGAGTGGTACTCCCACTCGTCCTCGCCGAGCTCCTCGACGGCCCGCTCCACGCGCTTCCAGTCGTCCTTCTCGGTGAAGTGGGCGCCGAGCGTGCAGCAGCCGTCGTCGGGCCGGCCGGCGTAGATCCCCTGGCAGCCGTTGCCGAAGATGCACGTCCAGCTGCTCGTGAGCCACGTCAGGTCGCATCGGTAGCGCTGGCCCGCGTCGGCGGGGTCGGTGAACTCGACCCACACGCGGGGGAGGTCCAGGGGTGCTTCAGCCACCGGATCACCCTACGTCGCGGCCCGGTTCTGCCGCCCGCCGCTGCCCGCTCCGTGGGCGCCCGGCCGGCTCGCGGAGCGGGCGTATGCCGTGTGCCGCGTCCCCGGGGCCCGGTCCCACCGTGCCCGCGTCCGATCCGGCCTCCCGGGCCGACGGGCGCACGGCGCTAGCGTGAGGACATGACGTCGAGCACCAGCCGCGCGGTGGCACCCAAGGGCCGGGGCCGCCGTCCCGGTGGGGCCGACACGCGGGCGGCGATCCTCGAGGCGGCCAGGAGGTCCTTCGCGGCCAAGGGATACGACAAGGCCAGCATGCGTGGCATCGCGCGCGAGGCGGGCGTCGACCCGGCCCTGGTGCACCACTACTTCGAAGGTGGCAAGGCGGCCCTCTTCGTCGAGACGCTCGACGTGCCGGTCAACCCGACGCAGCTCATCGACCACCTCCTCACCGGCGACGTCGACCGGCTCGGGTGGCGCATCGTCGACACCTTCCTGACGGTGTGGGAGCCGGCGGAGCGCCGTGACGCGCTGGTGGCGCTGGTGCGTTCGAGCATGACGAGCGAGGAGGCGGCGCGGATGCTGCGCGAGTTCCTCGGCCGGGAGGTCTTCGGGCGCGTGGCGGCCAGCACCGGCGTGCCCGACCCGCAGCTGCGGGGTGCGCTCGCGGCCTCGCAGGTCCTGGGCCTGGTCGTGGCGCGCTACGTCGTCCGTCTGCCCGCCCTCGTCGACGCGACCCGCGAGGAGCTGGTCGAGCGCCTCGGCCCCGTCCTGCAGCACCATCTCGTGGACAGGCCCACCACACCGGAGTAGATTTCATCGCATGATGAATAACAGCGAGCCGGCGGTCGCCATCCGCGGCCTGCAGGTCGTGCGGGGCAGGCGGCGGGTCATCTCCGGCCTCGACCTCGAGATCCCCGGCGGACAGGTGGTCGGCCTGCTCGGGCCCTCCGGCTCGGGCAAGTCGACGCTGCTGCGGTGCATCGTCGGGGTCCAGGTCATCGAGGCCGGCACCGTCACGGTGCTCGGCCACCCGGCCGGCTCGCCCGTGCTGCGCGACCGCGTCGGCTACGTCACGCAGGCACCCAGCATCTACGCCGACCTGGGGGTGCGCGACAACGTCACCTACTTCGGCCGCGCCATCGGCCTACGCGGCGACGGGCTGCGCGAGGCCGTCGACCGCACCCTCGCCGAGGTCGACCTCGAGTCGTACGCCGACCAGCTGGTCCAGGACCTCTCCGGCGGCCAGGAGTCCCGGGTCTCGCTCGCCGCGGCCCTGGTCGGCCGGCCGAGCCTGCTCGTGCTCGACGAGCCCACCGTGGGCCTGGACCCCGTGCTGCGCCGCGACCTGTGGGACCTCTTCCGCCACCTCGCCGACCGCGGGCACTCGCTCGTCGTGTCGAGCCACGTCATGGACGAGGCCACCCGCTGCGACCGCCTCGTGCTGCTGCGTGAGGGACGCGTGCTCGCCGATCTCACGCCCGACGAGCTGTTGCAGCGCACCGGTGCCCCGGACGCCGACGCGGCGTTTCTCGCCCTCATCGACGCCGAGACCGCCGGGTCCGGCGGGAGGAGGTCGTCGTGAACGCCGGGCTCGCCACCGCCACCTCGGGCCGCGTGCTGCGCCAGGTGCGCACCGACCACCGCACCATCGCCCTGATCCTCGTCGTCCCCTGCGTGCTGCTCGGGCTGCTCGCCTGGATCTACGACGGCACCCCGGTCTTCGACTCCATCGGCCCGGCGCTCCTCGGCGTCTTCCCGATGGTCGTGATGTTCATCGTGACGTCCGTGGCGACGCTGCGCGAGCGCCAGTCGGGAACGCTCGAGCGGCTGCTCACCACGCCCATGGGCAAGGGCGACTTCATGCTCGGGTATGCCGTCGCGTTCGGCGCGCTCGCAGCCGTGCAGGCACTCGTGGCAACGGCGTTCGCCGTCTGGGTCTGCGGGCTCGACGTCGCCGGCCCGGTCTGGCTGCTCGTCGTCGTCGCGGTGTTCGACGCCGTCCTCGGCACCGCGCTCGGCCTGCTCGCGAGCGGCTTCGCCCGCACGGAGTTCCAGGCGGTGCAGTTCATGCCGGCCTTCATCCTGCCCCAGTTCCTGCTGTGCGGGCTGCTCGTGCCGCGCGACCAGCTGCCCACCGTCCTCGAGTGGATCAGCAACGTGCTGCCGCTCTCGTACGCCGTGGACGCGATGAAGGAGATCGCGGCCAACGCCGACCCTGCCGCCGAGGTGCTCACCGACCTCGGCATCGTCGCGGCCTTCATCGCCGGCTCCCTCGCCCTGGCGTCCCTGACGCTGAGCCGCCGCTCCGCCTGACCGCAGGCCCGCGGGGCGCGACCCGCGCCACGGCATACGGGCTCCGCGACGGCATACGGGCTCCGCGACCGGCATACCGCCCGTGCAGGGCGCGCGACTAGGGTGAGGCGCATGCGCCTGGGCGTCATCGACATCGGGTCGAACACGGTCCACCTCCTCGTCGTCGACGCCCATCCCGGCGCGCAGCCCCTGCCGGCGTTCTCGCACAAGACCGAGCTGCGCCTGTCGGAGAGCCTCGAGGCCGACGGCCGGGTCAGCAAGGCGACCACGGACCGGCTCGTCGCCTTCCTCCGCGAGTGCCTCGTGGTCGCCGAGGACCAGGGCGTCGGCGACCTCTTCGCGTTCGCCACCTCGGCGCTGCGGGAGTCGCCCAACGGGGAGGCCGTGGTCGCCCGGGTCCGCGACGAGACGGGGATCGAGCTCGAGGCCCTGAGCGGTGCCGACGAGGCCCGCATGACCTTCCTCGCCGTTCGCCGCTGGTTCGGGTGGTCGGCCGGACGCCTGCTCGTCGTCGACATCGGCGGCGGCTCGCTGGAGCTGGCCAACGGCCTGGACGAGGATCCCGACGTGGCCATCAGCCTGCCCCTCGGGGCCGGCCGGCTCACGCGGGAGCGTCTGGTGGGCGACCCGCCGACGGAAGCCTCCGCACGTGAGCTGCGCTCCTACGTGCGCACCACTCTCGCCGAGCGCGTACGCCCGCTGCTGACGGCGGGGCCACCCGACCGCGCCGTCGGCACGTCGAAGACCATGCGCTCCCTCGCCCGGATCGCCGGCGCCGCCCCACGGGCCGACGGACCGTACGTGCGGCGCACCCTCTCCCGCGACGACCTGCGGCGCATCGTCGCCGACGTGCGGCCCCTGGACACCGCGGCCCGCTCGCAGCTGCCCGGCGTCTCCGCGGGCCGGGCCCGCCAGCTGTATGCCGGGGCGCTCGTCGCCGAGGCGGCCCTGGACCTCCTGCAGGTCGAAGAGCTCGAGATCGGCCCGTGGGCGCTTCGGGAGGGCCTGATCCTCAGGCGCCTCGACCACCTCACGTCGTGACGCCCTCTTCCGTGTGGGGCCGGCACCCGGCCGGCGGGGCGCACCGGTCCGTGGCGCAAAATGGCCGCATGACGATCCGAGTCGGCCTCTCGACCGCCTCGCTCTACCCCGACAACGCGGCGACGGCCTTCGCGACAGCTGCCCGGCTCGGCTACGACGCCATCGAGGTCATGGTCTGGACCGACCCGGTCACGCAAGAGGCGGGCGCCCTGCGCGCCCTCTCGGAGCTGCACGAGCTGCCGGTCGTCTCCGTCCACGCGCCCACCCTGCTGCTGACCCAGCGGGTGTGGGGCACCGACCCGTGGGGCAAGGTCGACCGCTCCATCGACCTGGCCCGGGAGGTCGGCGCGGGCACCGTGGTGCTGCACCCGCCGTTCCGCTGGCAGCGGGAGTATGCCGCCGGCTTCGTCGAGGGCGTCGCCCGCCGCGAGCGCGAGTCCGGTGTCCGGCTGGCCGTCGAGAACATGTACCCGTGGCGCACCGCGCGGCGTGAGGTCATGGCGTACCTGCCGCACTGGGACCCGGTGGGGCAGCCCTACGACAACGTCACGCTCGACCTCTCGCACACCGCCACCGCCGGCGCCGACGCGCTCGCCATGGCCCAGGCCCTCGGGTCGCGGCTCGCCCACCTGCACCTGACCGACGGGCTGGGCTCGTTCCTCGACGAGCACCTGGTGCCCGGGCGCGGGACGCAGCCGTGTGCGGCCGTGCTCGAGCACCTGGCCGACTCGGGCTGGGACGGCCAGGTCGTCGTGGAGGTCTCGACCCGCAAGGTGGCGCGCGAGCAGCGGGAGGTCGACCTCGCCGAGGCGCTCGCCTTCGCGCGACTCGGCCTCGTCCCCACGCGCGGAGCCAGCCGCATCTGAGCGCTCCGAGGGGCCAGCCGCATCTGAGCGCTCCGAGGGGCCGTCAGGCCCCGGCGGGGCGCCAGCCGCGGGGTCGGACCGACACCATGTCGACGCTCGCGTCCGGGCCGGCGTCGATGGCCAGTCGTGCCGCGCGCACGACCGAGGCGACGTCGAGGTAGGCGCCGGCGTCGTACTCCGCGCCCTCGAACTCGACGAGCTCGCGCTGCATGTCGGTGTCGACGCGGCCGGGATGCAGCGAGGTGACGCGCACGCCGTGCTCGCGCTCCTCCTGCCGCAGCGCGTCGCTGAAGGCGCGCAGCGCGAACTTCGAGGCGGAGTAGGCGCCGGAGGCCGGCGTGGCGGTGAAGCCGGAGCCGGAGTTGACGGTGATGACGAGCCCGTGCGCCGCGCGCAGCGCCGGCAGGAGGGCCCGGGTGATCGCGGCCACCGCGACGAGGTTGACGGTCATCGAGTCGGCCCAGTCCTGGACCGGGGAGTCGGCGACGGTGCCGGTGCGCAGCACGCCGGCCGAGTGCACGAGCACGTCCACGCGCTCGAGCCCCGGCACCAGCGCGTCCAGGGCGGTCAGGAGCGAGCCGCCCGGCGCGACGTCGGCGAGGTCGGCGACCAGCCCCTGCGCCGACGGCAGCGAGTCGACCACCTCGGCGACGGAGTCGGCGTTGCGCCCACCGGTGACGAGGTGGTGCGTCGGGGCGAGGTCCCGGGCGATGGCGAGGCCGATGCCTCGCGTGCCGCCCGTGACGACGGCGACCGGCCGCCCCTGCGACGAGGAGCCGGAGGGTGAGGAGCCGGACGTGGTGGAGGCGGGAGAGCTCGACGTCATGCGGTCACCCTACGAGCCGGACGGCATACATCCTCGGTCAGGCGAGGCCGAGCGCCTGCGCCTCCTCCCACAGGTCTTCGCGGACCCGGGGGTGCGCGCACTCCTCGATGATGTCGCGGCACTGGTCCCTCTCGCTGCGGCCCCACAGCGGCGCGACGCCGTGCTCGGTGACGATCGCGCTCTGCTGGAAGCTCGTGACCGGCTCGTCGAGCAGCGGCACGATCGTCGACACGTCGGCCTTGGGGTGCCACGAGCGCAACGCGATGAACGACTGCCCGCCGGGGGAGTGCAGCGCACCGACGATGAAGTCGGTCTGCCCGCCGAAGCCGGAGTGGATGCGGGCGTTGATCCGCGAGGCGTTGGCCTGGCCGAAGAGGTCCACCTCGAGCGCCGTGTTGACCGAGGTCATCTGCCGCTGCTGCGCGATCAAGCCCGGGTCGTTCGTCTTCTCGGTGCGCATCATCCGGACGCGCGGGTTGCCGTCGAGCCACCGGTATAGCTCCTGGGAGCCGAAGCAGAACGACGTCACGAGCGGGTGGTCGGGGTCCAGGGCCCCGGCCTCGTCGAGCGCGAGCACGCCGTCGGAGAACATCTCGGTCCACATCCGGATGCCGACCCTGGTGGTGAGCGCGGCGAGGGTCGCGTCGGGCACGGCGCCGATGCCGAGCTGCATCGTGGCGCCGTCCCGCACCATCGCGGCCACGCGCTCGCCGATGACCTGGCTCTCGGGGTCCGGGTGGCTCCGGCCGTTCGAGGCCATCGAAGAGTCCACCTCGACGACGAGGTCGACGTGCTCGAGCGGGACCTGCGCGTCACCGAACGTGTAGGGCATCTGCGGGTTGACCACGGCCACGACGAGGCCACCACGCGAGCGGCACGCCTCCAGGGCCGCAGGCAGCACGTTGACCTCGAGACCCATGCTGACCTGCCCGTGTCGCGGGGGCGCGCAGTGCAGCAGCACGGCGTCCGGCGGCAGGGCGCGGCTGTAGAGCAGCGGGACGAGGGACAGGCGCGAGGGCACGTAGCGCAGCCGGGGGTGGTGACGCATGCCCGGGCCGACGAAGCACGTCTCGACGGTCACGCCCTCCCGGTCGGGCAGCCCCGCCGGCGCGTTCAAGGCGTGCAGCACGTAGGAGCGCTGGGCGGCGTCGAGGGCACGCACGGCCTCCCACGGGACCGCCATGTTGCCGCTGACCACGACTCGAGGGTTCTCGGGAAGCGTCTGCAGGCGCCGGGTGAGCTCGTCGATCGTCGCCGTTCGCACGCTCCCATCGTCGCGCAGGGGCCACCCCAAAGAGGGCGTATGCCGTCAGGGGCGACCGACGTCGCGGACGCCGCCGACGGGTGGGGCGCCCGGGCTCAGCTCGCCTTCTTGGTCGACTTCTTGGCGGCCGTCTTGGTGGTGGCCTTCTTGGTCGTCGCCTTCTGTGCGGTGGTCTTCTTCGCCGCGGTCTTGGCGGTGGTCGCCTTGGCGGCCGTCTTCTTGGCTGTCGACTTCGACGCCGACCTCCCGGCCGTGCCGCCGTCGCCGTCGGTCCCGGTCGCGCTGCTCGCTGCGCCGGAGGCTGCGGACGCCGCGGACCCGCCGGACCTGGCCGCCTTGGCCTTGTCGACGCTGCGCTGCAGGGCCGCGAGCAGGTCGACGACCTCGCTCTCCTCGCCCTTGGCCTCGGGCGTCTCGGTGATGTCGCCGCCCTCGATCTTCGTCTCGACCAGCTTGGCGACCGCCTCGGAGTAGTCGTCCTCGAACTCGTCGGGCTCGTAGTCGCCCGAGAGCGAGTCGACGAGCGAGGAGGCCATCGCGAGCTCCTTCTGCGTCGCGTGGGTCTCCTCGGAGAGCGACTCGAACTCCGGCTTGCGCACCTCGTCGGCCCAGAGCAGGGTCTGGAGCACGATGACCCCCTCACGCACGCGCAGCACGGCCAGCGTCATGCGGGTGCGCACCGAGACCGTGACCAGGGCCATCCGGTCGGCCTTCTCGAGGGCGTCGCGCAGGAGCACATAGGGCTTGAGACCCGTTTTGTCGGGCTCGAGGTAGTAGCTCTTGTCGAATAGAAGCGGGTCGATCTGCTCGGAGGGGACGAATTTCTCGATCGAGATCTCTTTCGTCGTCCGCGTCGGAAGGCTCTTGAGGTCGACGTCGCTGAGGATCACCATCTGCCCGTCGGCGGCCTCATAACCCTTGGCGATGTCGGAGTAGGGCACCTCCTCACCGTCGATGGAGCAGATCCGCTGGTACTTGATGCGGCCCCCGTCCTTCTCGTGAACCTGCCGGAACTGCACGTCGTGGTTCTCCGTCGCCGAAAAGAGTCGGACCGGCACATTGACGAGGCCGAACGACACGGCGCCTTTCCAGATGGCTCGCATGGGAACAAGAATGCACCCATGCGCCCCATGCTCGCGACGCCAGCGTCGACCGTTCCGGTCGGCGACCTGTGGAGCCACGAGGTCAAATGGGACGGAATGCGTGTTCTCGCGGACGTCTCGGACGGTGGGCTGCGCCTCTTCTCCCGGACCGAGCGGGACGTGACCGTGGCATTCCCGGAGCTGCGCGGCCTGGCGGGGGAGTATGCCGACATGCTCCTCGACGGCGAGATCGTCTCCCTGCGGGGTGGCGTGCCGTCCTTCGGGGCGATGGCCGAGCGCTTCCACGTGACCGACGTGCGCCGCGCGGCGATGCTGGCCGAGCAGGCGCCCGTCACCCTGATGACCTTCGACCTGCTGCGCCTCTACGGTGTCGAGCTGCTCTCCCGGACGTGGACCGACCGGCGCGCCACCCTCGAGCGCCTGGAGCTCGGCGGCCCACGCTGGCAGACGCCGCCGACCTTCACCGACGGGGTGACGCTGCACGCGGCGACGAAGGAGCAGGGGCTGGAGGGGATCGTCTCCAAGCGGGTCGACTCCGTCTACGTGCCGGGACTGCGCTCGTCCTACTGGCTCAAGCTGCCCCATCGCGGCACCGTGTCGGTCGTCATCGGCGGCTGGCGCCCGGAGTCGACCGGCACCGTCAGGCGGCGCCTGGGCTCGGTTCTCGTCGGCGTGCCCGGCCCGGGCGGCCTGCAGTTCCTCGGCAAGGTCGGCTCGGGCCTCGCCGGCAAGACAGGGCAGGCGCTGCTGCGTGACCTCGAGACGCTGACGTCGGCCGACTCGCCCTTCGCCACAGAGCTGCCCGCCGAGGACTCGGTCGGCGCGACGTGGGTGCAGCCGGTGCTGGTGGCGGATGTGGAGTCGCTGGGACTGAGCAGCCAGGGGCGGCTGCGCCAGCCGGCATACAAGGGCCTGCGCGCCGACCTCGCGCCGGCCGACGTCGACGCGCACCAGGACGGTGACTGATGGCCCTCGACGCCCCGAAGGTCACCGTCGAGGTCGACGGCCGGCGCCTGCGCCTGTCGAGCCTCGAGAAGGTGATGTACCCCCGCACCGGCACGACCAAGGCGCAGGTCATCGACTACTACGCGCGCGTCGCGCCGGTGATCCTGCCGCACCTGCGCGACCGCGCGGTCACACGGATCCGCTTCCCGCACGGGGTCGCCGACATGCAGTTCTTCGAGAAGAACCTCCCCGCCGGGACGCCCGCGTGGATCCGCCGCGCCGGCCGCGACCCGGTCTTCCCGCTGATCGACGACCTCGCGGGCCTGACGTACTTCGCCAACCTCAACTCCCTGGAGCTGCACGTGCCGCAGTGGCGGTTCGAGGGGGAGGGGCGCGACGCGGAGCCGCGGAACCCCGACCGCCTCGTCATCGACCTCGACCCGGGCCCCGGCACCGGGCTGCACGAGTGCGCGCGCGTGGCACTAATCGTGCGCGAGCGGCTCGGCGGCCTCGGGCTGGACACCCTGCCGGTGACCAGCGGCAGCAAGGGACTCCAGCTGTATGCCGTCCTGCCCGGCCTGCACACGAGCGACCAGATCCGCGACACCGTCCAGCAGCTCGCGCAGGAGCTGACCAAGGCGCACCCCGACCTCGTCGTGTGGAAGATGGCCAAGGAGCTGCGGCCCGGCAAGGTCTTCCTCGACTGGAGCCAGAACGTGGCGGCGAAGACGACCGTCTGCCCCTACTCGCTGCGCGGCCGCGAGCGCCCGACCGTGGCGGCGCCGCGCTCGTGGGACGAGATCGAGTCGGGGGCGCAGGGTGGCGAGCTCGTGCAGCTGACCGCCGACGAGGTGCTGGACCGGGTGGAGCGGGACGGCGACCTGGCGGAGGCCATCACCGCCTGAGTCGCGGCACGGGCGAGAGGCCGATCCGTGGCACGTGCTCGGGGCAGGCGAAAGGGCCCGGCTCGTGGAGTGCCGGGCCCTTTCGCGAGGACAGGTCGTGACCGGTCAGTGCGCCTTGTCGTAGGCGTCCTGGATCTCCGCAGAGATGCGGCCGCGGTCGGAGACGTTGTGCCCGTTGGCACGGGCCCACTCCCGGACGGCGCCCAGGTCGCTGCGCTTTGCACTTCCACCGGTCTGGCGACGGCGTGAAGCCGCCTTTGCCGTGCCTGCACGACGGGCGTGACCGGTCCACGTCGCGAGGTCGTCGCGAAGCTTGCGGGCATTGTCGTCGGACAGGTCGATCTCGTATGTGACGCCGTCGACAGCGAAGGTCACCGTCTCATCGGCATTTCCGCCGTCGAGGTCATCGATCAGAACCACTTCGACACGCTGGGCCATGTTTCTCCATCTGACGTCTGTTGTTTCGGAGGGGCGGCCGTGAATGCAAGACCCACGAGCAGGCTCAATTTACCGCTCTCGGGCGAGAAATGCATTTCCATCGAAAACAATGGCGTTGCGAAATGAAAACGAAGCCCCTCGGAGACAGACCTATTCGCGAAGAAAACGACGACTTGCGCTCTCGAGGCGGCGACGTCGATGGCGGCTCAGCGATCGCTCGCCGTGGGCCCGGCCTCGGAATCCTGCGGCGCGGCCCCGCGACCTGTCGCGGGGGCCTCGGCGACGCCTGCCTCACGACGGTGCTCCGCCTCCCACCTCGCCTGGGCGAGGCGCTCACGACGGTCTCCCTCGAGGATGCTCTTGATGACGAAGTAGAAGAGGGCGGCGACCCCGACCGTCGGGACGAGCGCGAGCACGTAGGGCATGACCGAGTCCATGGGCCCCATTTTCTCACGGCGAGCCGGAAGGGCCGTCGCGGCGGCTGTCGGACCGGGCCCCTACGGTCATGCCATGGCTACGAGGACGACCGCCCGCCGCACGCCCGGCTTCCGCTGCGCCGAGTGCGGCTGGACCACCGCCAAGTGGGTCGGCCGGTGCGGCGAGTGCCAGGCATGGGGGACCGTCGCCGAGGTGGGCGGTCCGACCGCCGCGCGCACGACCGCAGCCACCGTCGTCTCCCCGGCGCAGCGCATCGCCGACGTCGACGTCACCCGGGCAGCGGCCCGGCCGACCGGCGTCCCGGAGTTCGACCGGGTGCTCGGCGGCGGCCTCGTGCCGGGAGGGGTCGTGCTCGTCGCGGGTGAGCCGGGAGTCGGCAAGTCGACGCTGCTGCTGGACGTCGCGGCACGGACGGCCCGCTCCGGGGCCGACGTCCTCTACATCAGCGGTGAGGAGTCGGCGGCCCAGGTGCGCACCCGCGCCGAGCGCATCGGCGCCATGGCCGACACCCTCTACCTCGCGGCCGAGACCGACCTCGCCACCGTCCTGGGCCAGGTCGAGGCCCGCTCGCCGGGACTGCTCGTCGTCGACTCGGTCCAGACCATCGCCAGCGCCGATGTCGAGGGCCAGGCCGGCAACGTCTCGCAGGTCCGTGAGGTCGCCGGCAGCCTCATCGCGGCGGCAAAGGCCCGCGGTGTCGCGGTGCTCCTCGTCGGCCACGTCACCAAGGACGGCTCCATCGCGGGTCCGCGCGTCCTCGAGCACCTCGTCGACGTCGTCGTGCAGTTCGAGGGCGACCGCCACTCGCGCCTACGGCTGGTGCGTGCCGTCAAGAACCGGTTCGGCCCCACGGACGAGGTCGGCTGCTTCGACCTGTCCGATGTCGGCATCACCGGGCTGGCCGACCCCAGTGGGCTGTTCCTCTCCACCCGTGACCATGCGGTCCCGGGCACCTGCGTCACCGTCACCCTCGAGGGCCGCCGTCCCCTCGTGGCCGAGGTGCAGGCCCTCGTGGCGACCTCCACGCTGCCCTCGCCGCGGCGCACCTCGAGTGGTCTGGACGCCTCCCGGCTGGCGATGATCATCGCCGTCCTCGACAAGAGAGCGGGCGCTCCGGTGGGCTCGCGCGACATCTTCGCGGCCACCGTGGGTGGGGTGCGGATCACCGAGCCCGCCGCCGACCTCGCCATCGTCTGCGCCGTGGCCTCCTCTGTCGTCGACAAGCCGCTCGCGACCGACGTCGTCGCGTTCGGGGAGGTCGGGCTGGCCGGCGAGGTGCGCCGCGTCACCGGTCTCGACCGCCGCCTCGCCGAGGCCGCCAGGCTCGGTTTCCGGCACGCGCTGGTGCCGCCCGGCACGCTCGCCGACTGCTCCGTGCCGGACGGCATACGCGCCGTCGAGGTCGCCGACGTCCCGCGCGCCATCCACGCGATGGGCCGCCTCGCCGGTGGGCAGGCACAGAGCGCGCCCGCGGTCGCCACCGTCTAGACTGCGACCGACCCGGGGTGGACCCCTCAGTGCCCCCATTGCGAACAGGGAAGTGATGGAGCGTAACGACGAGCTGCTGCTGCGGGCAGCCCTCGCCGCGGTAGCGCCGGGCACCGAGCTGCGCGACAGCCTCGAACGCATCCTCCGGGGGCGCACCGGGGCCCTCATCGTGCTCGGCTTCGACCGCGTGGTCGACTCCATCTGCACCGGTGGCTTCGTGCTCGACGTCGAGTTCTCCGCGACCCGCGTGCGTGAGCTGTGCAAGATGGACGGCGCCGTCGTGCTCGATCGCGACGGCACGCGCATCCTGCGGGCGGCCACCCAGCTCGTGCCGGACTCGCGCATCGAGACCACCGAGTCGGGCACCCGCCACCGCACGGCCGAGCGGGTGGCCAAGCAGACCGGTTTCCCGGTCATCTCCGTCAGCCAGTCGATGGGCGTGGTCGCCCTCTACGTCGGCGACCTGCGGCACGTCATCGAGGGCTCGCCGACAACCCTCTCGCGCGCCGACCAGGCCCTGCAGACCCTCGAGCGCTACAAGGCCCGCCTCGACGAGGTGACGGGCACGCTGTCCGCCCTCGAGATCGAGGACCTCGTCACGATCCGCGACGTCACCGCGGTCCTGCAGCGCCTCGAGATGGTCGGGCGCATCTCCGCCGAGATCAAGGACTACGTCGTCGAGCTCGGCACCGACGGACGCCTGCTCAGCCTCCAGCTCGAGGAGCTCGTCGGTGGTCTCGGCAACGATCGCGAGCTGGTCATCCGCGACTACCTCCCGTCGACCAAGTCCGGGCTGACCGTCGAGGAGGCCCTGGCCAACCTCGAGGCCCTCAACTCCGTGGAGCTGCTCGACCTCGCGGCCGGGGCCCGGGCGGTGGGCTTCTCGGTGGTCGGCGACAGCCTCGACGCACCCGTGTCACCCCAGGGCTACCGCCTGCTCACCAAGGTGCCGAGGCTTCCCGCCGCGATCGTCGACCGCCTCGTGCTCCACTTCGAGTCGCTCCAGAGGCTCCTCGCCGCGGGCATCGAGGACCTCATGCTCGTCGAGGGGGTCGGCGAGGGCCGCGCCCGCGCGGTGCGCGAGGGCCTCTCCCGGCTGGCCGAGTCCAGCATCCTCGAGCGCTACGTCTGACCCGCGGCTTCGCTGCACCCCTCGCGTATGCCGTCCCGCCGGGCCCCCGAGCGCAGCTCACCACCGCCCTCGTCGCCGGTGCCGCTGTCGCTGCTGCACGCCAGGATCAACCAGTGGTATGCCGATGAGGGCCGCAAGCACCTGCCGTGGCGTGAACCCGACTGCAGTCCCTGGGGCGTCTTCCTCTCGGAGGTGATGTCCCAGCAGACCCCGCTGGCGCGCGTGGAGCCGATCTGGCGGGAGTGGATGGCCCGGTGGCCCACGCCCGGCGACCTGGCCGCTGCGGCGCCGGGAGAGGCGGTGCGCGCGTGGGGCCGGCTCGGTTACCCGCGGCGGGCCCTGCGACTGCACGAGGCGGCGACCGTGATGATCGAGCGCCACGATGGACAGGTCCCGGCCACCCCCGAGGAGCTGCTCGCGCTGCCCGGGGTCGGCGCCTACACGGCGGCGGCGGTCTCGTGCTTCGCCTTCGGCCTCCCCGAGGTGGTCGTCGACACGAACGTCCGCCGGGTGCTGGCGCGCACGCTCGAGGGCAAGGCGTTCCCGCACCTGACGCTGAACCGGGCCGAGGCCCGGCTGGCAGCCGACTCGATGCCGGCCGACGTCGACGACGCGAACACCTGGAACGTCGCCGTCATGGAGCTCGGGGCCCTGGTCTGCGTCGCCCGGGGACCGAAGTGCGAGGAGTGCCCGGTCGCCGGCCTGTGCGCCTGGAACCTGGACGGCCGGCCCGCCTATGACGGTCCGCCGCGACGCGGGCAGGCCTGGCACGGGACCGACCGGCAGGTCCGCGGTGAGCTGTTGCACCGGCTGCGCGCGGCCCACGCCGCGGTCTCGCTCGCCCGCCTCGAGGACGCTGCCGACGACCGGACGCAGGTCATGCGCTGCCTGGACTCCCTGGTGGCCGACGGGCTCGTCGAGCCCTTGCCCCGCAGACGCTTCCGCCTCCCCGCCTGACCCGCTCGGGCCCCAGCCGCACGCCACCGGCCACCGAGCAGTCACTGGGTGGGGAAGGGGTCAGAGGTTGCCGAGGACGGAGGTCACGTCGATCGCGATGACCACGCGCTCTGGGTTGGGGCGGGGCTGGCGGTAGCGGGCGGCATACCGCTGCACGGCGTCGGCGACGGAGGCCTCGTCCTCGAGGACCCGCGCCACCCCCTGCAACGAGAGCCAGTGACGTCCGTCCACCTGGCAGATCACCGCCGGGCAGCCCGCAGCCGCGTTGCGGGCCTTGCGGCTCGTGCGGCTGGTGATGACCCGCGCGACGGAGTGCTCGGCGTCCCAGGTGAAGCCGACGGGCACGACGTGTGGTGAGCCGTCCGGCCGCAGCGTCGTCAGCGTCGCCAGGTGGCGCACCGACATGAACTCGAGCGCCGCAGGGGAGAGGTGCTGCGGAAGGGTCGCCACCGCGTCAGACTACGAGGCTGAGCAGCATGATCAGCGCGAAGCCCACCACCGAGATGACCGTCTCCATGACCGACCACGACTTGATCGTCTCGCCCACCGTGAGGCCGAAGTACTCCTTGACCAGCCAGAACCCGGCGTCGTTGACGTGGCTGAAGAAGAGCGAGCCGCAGCCGATCGCGAGCACGAGCAGGGCCAGGTGGCTCGCGGAGAGTGTCGAGGCGAGGGGGCCGACGATGCCGGCTGCGGTGATCGTCGCGACGGTGGCCGAGCCCGTGCCGAGGCGGATGAGGACGGCGACGAGCCAGCCGAGCAGCAGGACCGAGATGTTGATGCCGGTGGCCCAGTCCTTGATGACGTTGCCGACGCCGGCGTCCACGAGTGTCTGCTTGAAGCCGCCGCCCGCAGCCACGATGAGGATGATCCCGGCGATCGCGGGCAGGCTCGCACCGAGGCTCTCGCTGGCCTGCACGCGCGTCATGCCGGAGGCCAGGCCGAGGCGGAAGTAGCAGAAGATGACCGCGATGAGCAGCGCGACGAGGGGCGTGCCGACGACATCGGCGACCGTCCGGATGCCGCTCGTCTTGTCGCCCACGACAAGCTTGGCCACGGCGTCGATGAGCATGAGCACGACGGGGAGCGTGATGGCGACCATGGCCGAGCCGAAACCGACGCGGCGTCGACCCGCAGGCAGTGGCACCTCGAGCTCGTCCAGCGCACCTGCGTCCATCCGACCGGCTGCGCCGGCGCGGCCGGCGTCCTCGGGTCGGGACGGGCCCGGCAAGCCCGCGGAGCCGGCGGCGGTCGTCGTCCCGCCGCCGCTGGCACCGGTCCCGGCGAGGCCGGTCGTGGATCCGACCCCCACGGGCTCAGGGACCTGGCTCACTCGGCCGAGCGGCACGACGTACTTGGGCACCCACTGGTCGACGAACCTGGCCAGCACCGGCCCGGCCACGATGACCGTCGGGATCGCGATGACGATCCCGTAGAGCAGGGTGCGCCCGAGGTCGGCGTTCAGCAGGCCGATGGCCGTCAGCGGACCGGGGTGCGGAGGCACCAGGCCGTGTAGGACCGACAGGCCGGCGAGCGCCGGGATCCCGACCTTCATGATCGAGAGGCGGGTCTGCCGGGCGACGAGGATGACGACCGGCACGAGCAGCACGACGCCCACCTCGAAGAAGAGTGGGAGGCCGAGGATGGCCGCGATGGCCGCCATCATCCACGGCAGGCCACCCGGTCCGACCCGGCCCACGAGCGTCGACACGATCCTGCTGGCGCCTCCCGAGTCCTCGAGCATCTTGCCGATCATGGCGCCGAGGGCGATGAGGATGCCCACGGTGCCGGCGGTCGAGCCGAACCCCTTGATGAAGCTGTCCACGATGTCGCCCGGGGGCATCGTGGCGACGGCGCCGAGCACGGCCGAACCCAGCATGAGCGACAGGAACGGGTGCAGCTTGACGAGGGTGATGAGCAGCACGACGGTCAGGATGCCGAGCAGGCACGCAGCGACGAGCTGCGCATTGCCGGCATACGGCTGCTTCGCCGCCTCCACCGCGGACGGCGCCAGCTGGTGGAGGGTCGGCAGCGACCCGGGGGAAGCGGGTGTCAGGTGCAGTGTCATGCGTTGGGGTCCTTCCGGAGTCCGAGGGCGTGCAGGGAGCGGTCGAGCACCTCGGCGGGGGTGCCCTCGTTGGTGACGGAGACGCCGGGCTCGTCCGGCTCCAGCGGTTCGAGCGTGGCGAGCTGGCTCGGCAGCAGCGACGGCGGCATGTAGTGGCCCGCGCGTTGCTCCATCCGCTCCTGGATGACCTCGCTCGGGGCCTCGACGTGCAGGAAGCGCACGTGTGGGCGCCCCCGGCGCAACAGGTCGCGGTAGACACGCCGCAGGGCCGAGCTCGTGACGACCGCCGACTCGCCCGCCCGCTCCCTGGTGCTGATCCAGTCGCCGATGGACTCGAGCCACGGCCAGCGGTCGTCGTCGGTCAGCGCGTGGCCCTGGCGCATCTTCGCCACGTTGGCCTCGGAGTGGAAGGCGTCACCCTCGGCGAACTCCCAGCCCAGCAGCGCCGAGATGCCCTTGGCGACGGTGCTCTTGCCGCTGCCGCTGACCCCCATGACGACGACGACGTCGGGGCTCGGGGGCGGGGTGACGGGGACGTCGGCCGTTGGATCCGGCATATCGAACACGTACCCGTTGATCACGGCCCTTGTCCTCGGTAACGTGCCCCCTTGTGCCTGCCCCCGCCCCCTCGTCGTGAGGACCTTCTGGCTGCTCGTGCGGGCAGGCTTCCGGAGGCACTCGACCTACCGCCTGGCGCTGCTGGCGGGCATGACGACGAACTCGGTCTTCGGCTTCATCCGGGCCTCGGTGCTGCTCGCCGCCCTCGCCTCGGCCGGCTCGTCGATCGGCGGCTACGACGCACCGACGGCGGTGGCCTTCGTCTGGTGGGGCCAGGCCCTGCTCGGGACCGTGAACCTGTGGGGCTTCGCCGAGGTCAAGGACCGCGTGCGCACGGGTGACATCGCCGTCGACTTCCTGAGGCCGGTCAACCCCCAGCTGGCCTACCTGGCCAGCGATCTCGGGCGGGCCGGCATCAACTTCATCGGCCGGGGTGTGCCCGCCTTCCTGGTCGGAGCCCTGCTCTTCGACATGGCGTGGCCGCCCTCCGCGGCCAGCTGGGCTGCTGGTGCGGTGTCGGTGGTGCTCGCCGTGACGGTGGCGTTCTCGGGCAACTTCGTCATCAACCTGCTCGCGTTCTGGCTCGTGGAGATCCGCGGCATCACGCTGCTCTGGATGATCACCGGCGGGCTGCTCTGCGGCCTCTACCTGCCGGTGCCGTGGTTCCCGGACTGGCTGCGCACCGTGGCCACCTGGTCGCCGTTCCCCTCGATGCTGCAGAACCCCATCGACATCCTCGCCGGCCGGGTCGTCGGGGCCGACATCGCCTCCGCCGTCGGCGTGCAGGTCTTCTGGGCGGTCGCGCTCCTGGCCGTCGGCCAGGTCGTGCTGCGGGCCGGGCGTCGTCGCCTGGAGGTGCAAGGTGGGTGAGGTGGGCCGGGTGCGCACCCGCTCCGCCCTGCCGGAGCGGCTGCGCCCCTACCGCGTGCTGCTCGCCTCACGGGCCCGCGCGCAGATGCAGTACCGCGCGTCCTTCGTCACCGACATCCTCGGCACCGTCGGCGTGGGGCTCGCCGAGTTCGCGGAGGTGTGGGTGATCTTCCACAACGTCAAGGTGCTCGGCGGGCTGGACTTCACGGCTGCGCTGCTCGTCTTCGCCCTGTCCAACGTCTCATTCGCGCTCGCCGACATGTTCGTCGGACACCTCGACCAGCTGCCCCGCTACATCCGGGCCGGCCAGGTGGATGCGTTCTACGTGCGCCCCCTCCCGCTGCTCGCGCAGCTGATGACCAGCGACCTGTCCCTGCGGCGGGTCGGCCGCCTCTCGGTCGCGCTCGTCGCCCTCGTCGTGGCGCTGGCGGGCGCCCACATCGCCTGGTCGGCCGCCACGTTGGTCCTCGTCGCCCTCACGGTGCTCAGCGGCACCGCGATCTTCTCGGCCCTGTTCACGACGGCCGGCGGCCTGCAGTTCTACCTCGTGGACGGGGCTGAGCTGACGAACTCCTTCACGTACGGGGGCTCGTATGCCGCCCAGCAGAGCCAGCAGGTCTTCCCCGGTCCGCTGCGCATCTTCTGGACGTTCGTGGTGCCCACCGCGTTCGTGGCCTACATCCCAGCCGTGGCCATCCTCGATCTGCCCGACCCCCTCGCACCGCACTGGCTCGCCTGGTGCACGCCGATCGCCGCCCTGCTCGCCTGGGGTATCGCCGGCCTGTGCTGGCGGCTCGGCACCCGTCACTACCAAGGAGCCGGTGGATGAGCGCCAACGCCAGCATCATCGAGACCCGCGACCTCGTGCGCGACTTCAGGAGGACCCGGGCCGTCGACGGGATGTCCTTCTCGGTCGAGCCCGGCGAGGCGGTCGGCTACATCGGCGCCAACGGGGCCGGGAAGTCGACGTCGATCAAGATGCTGACCGGCATCCTCAAGCCCACCTCGGGCCACGTCCGCACCTGCGGGATGGACCCGATGCGCCAGCGCGTCGAGGTGGCCCGGCGCGTGGGCGTCGTCTTCGGCCAGCGCTCGCAGCTGTGGTGGGACCTTCCGCTGCGCGACTCCTTCGCGATCCTCGGGGCGATCCACCGGCTCGACGAGAGGGCCACCCGGGCGCGCACCGACCTGCTCGTCGATCAGCTCGAGATGGGCCCCCAGCTGGGCACGCCGGTGCGCTCGCTGTCGCTGGGCCAGCGGATGCGCGCCGAGATCGCGGCCGCCCTGCTGCACTCGCCGGAGCTGCTCATCCTCGACGAGCCGACCATCGGTCTCGACGTGCTCTCGAAGCAGCGGCTGCGCGAGTTCCTCGTCGCGGAGCGGCGCGAGCACGGCACCACCTTGCTGCTGACGACCCACGACATGGGCGACATCGAGCGGCTCTGCGACCGGGTGCTCGTGGTGGACCACGGGCGCCTCGCCTTCGACGGGACGCTCGCGGGTCTGGCCGGCACGGTCGGTGCCCAACGGGTCCTCGTGATCGACCTCGCCCAGCCGACGCCCGACCTGGTCGACGTGCCCGGCGCGACGCTCGTCGAGAGCGAGTCGGGCGGCCTGCGCCAGCGGCTGGTCTTCGACGCCGAGTGCACGACCGTCGCTGCCGTGCTCGCGCACGTCTCGTCCCGGCACGAGGTGCGCGACCTCACGATCGAGGAGCCCGACATCGAGGACGTCGTCCGCCGCATCTACGCCGCGTCGGGCCGCGCCTGACCGCTCCCCACCGAGGACGTATGCCGTCCGCCGCGCCCCTACGGCGTCCCGCGGTCAGTCGCCGGCCGAGGACCGGGTGAGCAGGCGGGTGGTCGACACCAGCACGGCCACGAGGACGATGCCGGCGAAGACGACGAGCACCGACCGCGCCGGGAGGTAGGTGACGGCGACGCCCGCCGCCACGACGGGGACGGTGATCCCGGCGTAGGCGGCCAGGAACATGCCCGCGAGCGTCTCCCCTCGGTGCTCGGGTGACGACACGGTCGAGGCGGTCGTGATGGCCACGTTGAAGACGAGCCCGACGCCCGCGCCGGCGGTGATCCCGGCGACCGCGAACAGCGGCAGCGAGGTCGTCCAGGCGCCGACCGCGACCAGCACCAGGCCCACCGCCATGGCGGCCCTCCCGGCCCGCAGCCGCTGCGGCACGTCCCGCGACCCGAGCGCGACCTGCGAGAGCGCGGAGGCCCCGATCACGCCGAAGACGATGGAGCCCGTGAGCAGCCGCGAGTGCAGGCCCAAGGTGCCTCCGACGAAGCTGGCCGTCAGCGAGGTGAACACGCCCAGCACGGAGAAGGCAGCGGCGGCGGCGACCGCGGCAGCCGAGAAGTGAGGGCGGGCCGCCGGCTCCACGCTGACGCGCTGTGGGCGGTACGCCGGCCGCGAGGCGGGCCGGTGGACCGTCTCGGGTGCGAGCAGGAGAGCCACGAAGGCGACGGCGAGCAGGACGACCCACACGGCATACGGCACGGTGAGCGGGTGGGGGAGGAACTGCGTCAGCAGCCCGGCGACCAGGGGGCCGAGGGCCAGGCCGCCGGTGTTGACGGCGCCGGCGACCACCGAGGCGAAGCGCCCGTCCGAGTCGGGCCGTCCGACGGCGTGCAGCTCGGCGAGGTGGGCGGTCGCCGTCGCCGTGACGGCGCCGATGCCGAGGCCGCAGAGGAACCGCGCCACGAGGAGGCTGGCGGTGTCCTGCAGCAGCACGAACATCACGGCGCTGACCAGCTCGACGGCCGTGGCCGCGAGCAGCACCGGGCGGCGGCCGAGGTAGTCGCTGACGTGGCCGGCGAGGTAGAGACCGGCCATCACCCCGATGCCGTAGGCCGCGAAGATGAGCGTGATCACGAACGTCGGGAAGCCGTCGCGCTGCTGGTAGAGCGGGTAGAGCGGCGTGGGCAGCGTGGTGAACGCCATGAGCACGAGAAACGCCCCGACGACGAGCCAGAAGCCCCGGCGGTGCCGGCTGCGAGAGGCGGCGTCGTGGTGGGTCCCGGTCGGGGCCTGGCCGGCGGTTGTCATCGTTCCAGCGTGCGCCTTGGAATTCATCGTGTCCAACGAGGACTCTCAGTCACATTGATCGACATTGCTGGTGGATGATGGCGGCATGGACACTCGCCACCTCGAGTACTTCGTCGCCGTCGCCGAGGAGCTGAGCTTCACCAGGGCCGCCGAGCGCCTCCACGCGGTCCAGTCGACGGTCTCCTCCGGAGTCGCCGTGCTCGAGCGTGAGGTGGGTACCGCCCTGTTCATCCGCTCGACCCGGCACGTGGCCCTGACCCGGGCCGGGGGAGAGCTGCTGCCCCAGGCGCGCACGGCGCTCGAGGCCGTCGAGCGCATGCGCAGCGCCGGCGCCCAAGCCACCGGCCGGGTGACGGGGTCGCTACGGGTGGGGCTGCTGACCAACCTCGAGTCGCTCGGTCTGCCCGCCATCTTCGGCGCCTTCCACCGGGAGCACCCCGGAGTCGAGCTGTCGATGCGGACCTCGCCCCGGGGCTCGACCGGGCTCGTCGACGACGTGCGTCGCTCGCGCGTCGACGTCGCCTTCTGCGGTCTGGCGCACGACGAGCTGGTGGGCCTGCACGCGCAGGTGCTGAGGCGACAGCCGTTCGTGGCTCTCCTACCCGCGGGCCACCGGCTGGCAGCGGCGGGCTCCGTCCATCTGGCCGACCTCCTCGGTGACGACTTCGTCGACATGCCGCTCGGCTTCGGCAACCGCAAGGTGGTGGACGACTGGCTGCGTGCCGCCTCGCTGCGACGCCGGGTGACCCTCGAGGTGCCGGACCTGTCGGCGGTGCCCGCCTACGTGGCAGCGGGCCTCGGCGTGGCCGTGGTGCCCGAGCAGACGGCCGCCGGCGCGCCCGCTGAGGCGCAGGGGGCGGCCGGCTTCGCCGTGGTCCCGCTCGTGGAGCGGCTCGTCTGGGAGCTGTCGGTCATCGCCCGGGGCGAGGGGCGCTCTCCTGCGGTGGATGCGCTGCTGGCACATCTGCAGCGCCACCTGCCCGCGGCCTGAGCGTCGGCGCCCGCGCGGGTCCCACGACAGGGGGCGCTCGGGTCAGAGCGTGCGGAGCATCCGGGTGTTGCCCAGGGTGTTGGGCTTGACCCGCTCGAGGTCGAGGAACTCCGCCACTCCCTCGTCGTAGGACCGCAGCAGCTCGGCATAGACGTCGGTGGGCACTGCCTGGCCCTCGATGGCCTCGAACCCGTGCCGGGTGAAGAAACCGGTCTCGAAGGTGAGGCAGAAGAGCCGCTGGACCCCGATGTCACGCGCATCCTGGACCAGCTCCTCGAGCAGGCGTCCACCCAGGCCCGTTCCGACCTGGTCGGCGGCGACGGCGAGCGTGCGGATCTCTGCCAGGTCCTCCCACATCACGTGCAGGGCGCCGCATCCCACGATCCGGCCGTCGAGCTCGGCGACCCGGAACTCCTGCAGGCTCTCGAAGTAGGCGACCGCGTCCTTGCTGACGAGCACTCGACGCTCGGCCAGCGGGGCCACGAGAGCCCGGATGCCGCGTACGTCGGCGGTGCGGGCCCGGCGGATGCGTGGCCGCCCGTCCGAGGTCTCGATCCGGCGATCGGGCTCGGCGGGGCGCTCCAGGGAGGTCACCGGCCCACCGTAGACGACCGCAGACGACCGCTTGGACGCCGAGAGCGGCGGACCGGTCGACCGTCTGGCCCACGCAGGCGCCCCTGGCATACGGACCATGGGCGAGAGTACGCCGAAGGGGCCGGGGACCTCGGTCCCCGACCCCTTCGGTCGGTCATGCAGCCTCGGCTGCCGGCCAGGGCGCGGTCAGCGCTCGGAGCCCAGCCCGGAGTCCGGGAACACCTGGTCGTCCGGCACGGCCGGTCCGGCGACGACGTTGACCCCGAGCGCCTCGTCGAGGGCAGGACCCTCCGGCAGATCGGCGAGGTCGTCGGCCGGCCGGTGGGCGTCGGGACGGGCGGTGCTGGCGAAGGTGAACGTCGCCTCCTTGCCCTCGCCCTCGGTGTCGACCTTGATGTGCTGGCCGGAGGTGAACTCGGCGAAGAGGATCTTCTCCGACAGGGCGTCCTCGATCTCGCGCTGGATGGTGCGACGCAGCGGGCGCGCACCGAGCACGGGGTCGTAGCCCTTCTTGGCGAGCAGGTCCTTCGCCGCGGGCGTGAGCTCGATGCCCATGTCCTTGTCCTTGAGCCGCTTGTCGAGCTTGGCGATCTCGAGGTCGACGATCTGGGTGATCTCCTCACGGTTGAGGTGCGGGAACACGATCGTGTCGTCGACGCGGTTGAGGAACTCGGGCCGGAAGTGCTGCTTGAGCTCGTCGGTGACCTTCGCCTTCATCCGCTCGTAGTCCGAGCGGCTGTCGGGTCCGGCCGAGAAGCCCATGTTGGCCTTGGAGATGTCCCGCGTGCCGAGGTTGGTCGTCATGATGATGACGGTGTTCTTGAAGTCGACCATCCGACCCTGCGAGTCGGTGAGGCGGCCGTCCTCGAGCACCTGCAGCAGTGAGTTGAAGATCTCCGGGTGGGCCTTCTCGACCTCGTCGAAGAGCACGACCGAGAACGGCTTGCGGCGCACCTTCTCGGTGAGCTGGCCGCCCTCCTCGTAGCCGACGTAGCCGGGAGGCGAGCCGAAGAGCCGGCTGACCGTGTGCTTCTCGGAGTACTCGGACATGTCGAGCTGGATCAGCGCGTCCTCGCTGCCGAAGAGGAACTCGGCGAGCGTCTTGGCGAGCTCGGTCTTACCGACGCCCGTGGGGCCGGCGAAGATGAACGAGCCACCGGGGCGGCGCGGGTCCTTCAGGCCGGCACGGGTGCGGCGGATCGCCTGGGACAGCGCCTTGACGGCGTCGTCCATGCCGACGATGCGCTTGTGCAGCTCGTCCTCCATGTGGAGCAGGCGGCTGGACTCCTCCTCGGTCAGCTTGAACACCGGGATGCCGGTGCTGGCAGCCAGGACCTCGGCGATGAGCTCCTCGTCGACCTCGGCCACGACGTCCATGTCGCCCGACTTCCACTGGGCCTCACGGGCGGCCTTCTCCTGCCGTAGGCGCTTCTCGTCGTCGCGGACGCGGGCCGCGCGCTCGAAGTCCTGGCCGTCGATGGCCGACTCCTTCTCGCGCACGAGCGCGGCGATCTTCTCGTCGAACTCGCGCAGGTCCGGCGGAGCCGTCATGCGGCGGATGCGCAGTCGCGCGCCCGCCTCGTCGATCAGGTCGATCGCCTTGTCGGGCAGGAAGCGGTCGTTGACGTAGCGGTCGGCCATGTTGGCGGCCGCGACGAGCGCGCCGTCGGTGATCGTCACGCGGTGGTGGGCCTCGTAGCGGTCACGCAGACCCTTGAGGATCTCGATGGCGTGCGGCAGCGTCGGCTCCTGCACCTGGATCGGCTGGAAGCGCCGCTCGAGGGCCGAGTCCTTCTCGATGTGCTTGCGGTACTCGTCGAGCGTCGTAGCGCCGATCGTCTGCAGCTCGCCGCGGGCGAGCATGGGCTTGAGGATCGAGGCGGCGTCGATGGCGCCCTCGGCGGCACCCGCACCGACGAGCGTGTGGATCTCGTCGATGAAGATGATGATGTCGCCGCGGGTGCGGATCTCCTTGAGGACCTTCTTCAGCCGCTCCTCGAAGTCACCGCGGTAGCGGCTGCCGGCCACGAGTGATCCGAGGTCGAGGGTGTAGAGCTGCTTGTCCTTCAGGGTCTCGGGCACCTCGCCCTTGACGATGTCCTGGGCCAGGCCCTCGACGACGGCGGTCTTGCCGACGCCGGGCTCGCCGATGAGGACGGGGTTGTTCTTGGTGCGGCGGGACAGCACCTGCATGACCCGCTCGATCTCTTTCGCACGCCCGATGACCGGGTCGAGCTTGCCCTCGCGGGCAGCCTGCGTGAGATTGCGACCGAACTGGTCGAGCACGAGGGAGCCCGCAGGCGTGCCCTCGGTCTGGCCCTGGCCGACGCCCGCGCCGGCCTTCTCGCCGCTCTGGCCACCTTGGTAGCCGGAGAGCAGCTGGATGACCTGCTGGCGGACCTTGTTGAGCTCCGCGCCGAGCTTGACGAGGACCTGGGCGGCGACGCCCTCGCCCTCGCGGATCAGGCCGAGCAGGATGTGCTCGGTGCCGATGTAGCTGTGGCCGAGCTGGAGCGCCTCGCGGAGCGAGTACTCGAGCACCTTCTTGGCGCGGGGCGTGAAGGGAATGTGGCCGGTCGGGGCCTGCTGCCCCTGGCCGATGATCTCCTGGACCTGGGCCCGGACCGCTTCGAGCGAGATGTCGAGCGATTCGAGGGCCTTCGCGGCGACGCCTTCGCCTTCGTGGATCAGACCCAGGAGGATGTGCTCGGTCCCGATGTAGTTGTGGTTGAGCAGGCGCGCTTCCTCCTGAGCGAGGACAACCACCCTTCGGGCCCTGTCGGTGAACCGTTCGAACATGTTCTTCTCCTGACTGATCGAGAGACATCTCGATGCTATCCGTGCCCGCTGTCGACGAGCACACCCCAACCAACGCGGGCATTGCCGATCCTGTTCCCGATCCTGAGTCCGATCGACTCAGGTTCAGCCTGTGTTCGCCGTGAGCGGACACTACCCACGCGGCAAGTCCACCGCTTCCCGTATGCCGTGTGCGTACCCGGCGCCTCCCGTGCCTATGCGTACGGCAGCACGGCAGGACCGCCGTCGCGGGCACGCACGGCTATGAACCGCGCCATGGCGCACTCCCATGCCCGACTCGGCCGGCGTTCGCGGGTGCAACCTCGCCATGGCGCACTTCCGAGGCCAATTCAGCCGGCGTTCGCGGTGCAACCGCGCCATGGCGCACTTCCGAGGCCGATTCAGCCGGCGTTCGCGGTGCAACCGCGCCATGGTGCACTTCCGAGGCCGATTCAGCCGGCGTTCGCGGTGCAACCTCGCCATGGCGCACATTCCCGTCCGAACGACCGCGGTCGGGCACGAAACCGTGCCACGGCGCAGGCCCCCTTCCCGTCATGCCGGTATGGCCGCGTCTCCCGGTCTGCCCGGGAAGTGTCGGCGCCATTCCTCCCGTAACGGGGGCACCGGCATACCTGCCCGGCGCATGGCCCGCGTGATCCTCGCGAGCGTGTTCGCCGGCGTCGAGTAGATGTCGCGGGACACGACCACGAGCCTGCGGACCTGTTCGTCGTCCAGTGCCTCGTCCCGCTCGATGTCGGTGAGCCACTGCTCCTCGGACTCCGCGTGCTGTCGGCCGTCGAACTCGATGAGAAGCCGATAGGGGAGGTAGGACAGGTCGTAGCGTCGCAGCAGAGTCCCGTCGTGGTCGTGCACTCGGTGGTCGACCTCGGGCTCGGGCAGGCCGGCGAGGACGATCAGCAGCCGCAGCCGGGTCTCCATCGCCGAGTCGACACCGGCGCGAACGAGGGCGGCAGCCCGGCGGGCCAGGCGCGAGTAAGGCCCTCGGTGTCGGCGCGTCGCCGATACGAGCTGCTCGGGTGTCGTGCGTCTACGCCTGACGAGCGAGTCTCCGAGGACGACCAGGTCGACGAGTGTCAGGCAGTGCGCCAGGTCGAGGAAGGTCTGCACCGGCGACGTCACCCGGAACCCGCGGAAGCGGACGACCTCCTGCCCCGCCTTGAGCCGATGGGCCCTGATCCCATCGCGCCGGGTTCGGTTGCGCGGGCTGGAGACGTGGACATCCGGATGGTCGGGAACGACTCCGCCCCACAGACTGGCAGCCGTGTGGTGCGACACGTGGCTGCCGGGTGTGACCACGAGAAGGGCGGCCTCGACCCGGACCTCGAGCGTGACGGGTGCCGCCCGATCGAGGTGGACCCCGCGAAAGAGCGCGATGTGCGAGCGCCGCAACCGGTCGTCGGTGTGCCCGGCCGCCATCGCGTCGGGCCGTCGGACCGGAGGCGTGCTGCGATCTGGGCGAGTCATGTCGCAAGACTGCCCGCGCAGCCGCGACCCGCGTGTCGCCCCTCCACAGGGACGATGCGTCCCAGTGCGCCGTGGCGCACTTACGCGCGTAGGCCGGGCGGATCTGCCACCCGGATGTGCGCCGTGGCGCGCTTCCGCGTGGATGCCGGGCGGGTCTGCCACCCGGATGTGCGCCGTGGCGCGCTTCCGCGTGGATGCCGGGCGGGTCTGCCACCCGGATGTGCGCCGTGGCGCGCTTCCGCGTGTATGCCGGGCGGCAGGGTCAGGACCAGCTCGTCGACGACCACGCCAGGCACGACATCGCGGACCGAAGTGCCGCGACCGGCGACGGCGCCGCGCCCCCACGCCGACCGCCATGCGGTCAGCTGGGCCGAGCTTGCGGCATACGCGATCGGGCCGCGGCCGGCCCACGCGTGCGGGCCCGAGCCCAGGGGGCAGTGCTCGCCCGAGGTGCACACGGCCGGTCGGTGGCGTCGAGCCTCAGGCGACTCTCCCGGTGACGAGGGCGAAGGTGACGAAGGCGCCGTCGTCGGCCTCGAGCATGCCCTGCACCGGGGAGCTGGTCTGGCCCTTGAGCTCCATCACGGCGCGCTCCCACAACAGCCAGTTGGCGCAGGCGTCGGGCTGGTTGCGGGCGGTGACCCGGGAGAAGGCACGGCTGAACTCCCACTGGCTGCGCAGCCAGTCGGCGGTGTGCCAGGCAGCGGACTCGGCGCCGACGACCTGGTCGATGTGCTCCGGGATCTCGCCGAGCTCGCGAACCTCGGTGGTCAGGGCGGGCGTCGCCACCCCCAGCTGGCCGCCGGACTTCAGGAAGGTGGCGAGGTAGGGCGGGTAGTGGTCGCCGGTGCCGAAGTACTCCCAGGCGTCGATGCTGACGATGGCGTCGAACGACCCACGCCCGAAGGGCAGGGCGTGCGCGTCGACCCGCACGGCCAGCACGCGGTCGTCGACCTCCTCCTTGCGGAAGACGGCGGCCGCCGCGCTGGGGTCTACCCACAGGTCGGCGGCGACCACGTGGAGGCCGTACTCCTTGGCGAGGAAGACCGACGTGGCTCCAAGGCCCGAGCCGAGGTCGAGCACCCGCATGCCCGGGCGCAGGTCGAGGTCTGCGGCGAGGTCCTCGAGCAGCCAGAGCGGGTGCGGGCCCATGTCGAGGTCGACGAGCCACCGCGCGTCGTACTTCGACGACTTCGGGTAGCCGTCGCGGGTCAGGTGGTCGAGGGCAGGCATGTCTCGATCGTGGAGGACGCCGTGCGATGGCGTCGAGTCATTCCACCCGTCGAGTGGCGCCCGGCGTCTCAGGGGGCGGTGACGAGGCGGTCCGGGGTGAGGTCGACGAGGGACGTGCAGCCGGTGAGCGCCATCTGCAGGTCGAGCTCGGCACGCAGGTTGCGCAGCACCTCGGACACGCCGTCGGCGCCGGCGAGCGCAAGACCGTAGACGTGCGGCCGACCGATGCCGACGGCAGTCGCCCCCAGGCACAGGGCCATGAAGGCGTCTGCGCCGCAGCGGATCCCGCTGTCGAAGAGCACGGGCACGCCCGACCCGGCGCCTCGGACCGCCTCCACGACCCCCGGCAGCGCGTCGAGGGCGGCCACCGAGCGGTCGACCTGCCGGCCGCCGTGGTTCGACACGTAGACCCCGTCGACGCCGGCGTCCACGGCGCGGCGCGCGTCCTCCGGGTGCAGGATCCCCTTGAGGACGATGGGCAGCCTCGTCATCTCGCGCAGGCGGGGCAGGTCGGCCCAGGTGAGCGAGGGCCGGCTGAAGACGTCGAGGAACGTCTCGACGGCCGCCCGGGGTTCCGGCGCGGTGAGGTTGTGCCGCAGGGCCCCGGGGTGGCGGCGGCTCATGGAGAGCAGCGTCGACACCGCCGCCGGCGTGGGACGCGGTCGCGTCGAGGACGCGTCCCCGGAGCCGGCCTCCACGCGCTCGGCGACGAGCCGGCGGAAGACGGGATCGGACGTGTACTGCGCGATGCCCTCCCCGCGGGCGAAGGGCAGGTGCCCCAGGTCGAGGTCGCGCGGACGCCAGCCGAGGTATGCCGTGTCGAGCGTGACGACGAGGGCCTCGCTGCCGCACGCCTCGGCCCGCGAGACCAGGCTCTCGACGAGGTCGTCGTCGCTGCTCCAGTAGAGCTGGAACCAGTGGCCGGAGCCGGCGAGGGCGCGCGCGACGTCCTCCATCGGCACCGAGGCCTGGGTGCTGAGGATCGGGGTGACCTGCTGCTCACGGGCCGCGCGGGCGACGGCGAGGTCGGCCTCGTCGTCGGCCATCGACAGCACGCCGACGGGCGCGACGAGGAAGGGGCTGTCGTGCCGGCGCCCGAACAGCTCGACCGACGTGTCGCGCTCGGTGGTGTCGACGAGCATGCGCGGGACCACCCGCCAGCGGGTGAAGGCAGCGGTGTTCGCGTCGGCACCGCTCTCCGACCCTGCGGAGCCGGCGACGTAGGCGTAGCCGCGCTTCGACATGACCCGGCGGGCGGCGGCCTCGAGCCGGGTCCCGTCGGTCGGGACGCTCGGACGGCGCCCGAAGGCCCCGGCACGGTAGATCGCCGACTGGGCGGTGCGGCCGAACCCGGCGAGCGGCACACGTGCTCCCTCGACGGGCACGTCGGCTACCACTTCACCGACACGGATCGGCGCCACCAGCGCTGGAGCTCGTCGGCCGGCTCGGCGGCGGCCCGGTTCCAGAGCCGGAGGTAGAGGTCGACCGGCGGGCCGGCGAGGGTGCGTTGGGCACTGAGGGTCTCGGGGGACGATGCTCCGACCCGCCGGGTGGTGACCCTCCCGTCACCGGCGACCGCGACGAGCCAGACCACGTCGGCGGCATCCGGCCGCACGAGCACGTGGGACGCGCCGCCGGGCGGCGGCGCGAGCCGGCGGCGGGGGACGAAGCCGGCGAGCAGCTCGTCGATGCCGTCGAGGGCGATGGCGGGACGGATCCACGTCTCCTCCGGCCTCGCCGGGCGTCGCAGCCGCGCGCCGAGGGCGTCGACCGCGTGCATCGTCGTCTCGTGGCACTGACGCCTGGTCCAGAACCGTCGGGGGGCCGGGGCGTCGCGGAGGAAGACCTCGGCCTCGAGGTCGTCGGGGGCGTCGACGGCGGCCTGCAGCAGGTCGGTGGCACCCTCGTCGAACCAGTCCAGCACGTCCGGCGACTCGCGTCCCTCGCGTTCGAACCGCTCTGGTTCCACCGGTGCGCCGCGCAGGTGGCTCGCCGCCCACCGGTGCACCATCCCCTGGTGCACGACGAGGTCGAGCACCGTCCACTCCGGGCAGGTCGGCACCGGCGCACCCAGCCCGGCGGCCATCGCGTTGGCGCGCAGCACCGTCGACGCCGCTCCGAGGGCGTCGCCGAGCTCGTCGAAGGTGGGGCCGGCCGCTTCTGCTGGTCGGGCCGGTTCAGCGGGTCCTCCGGGTCCCCCGCGCGCCGGGGTCGGTGCAGGCATGGCGGTGAGTCTGCCGTACTTCGGCAGGGGAGAGCCGGCACCTGCCCGGCACCGCGGTCAGGCGGCGGTAGATTTGCCCGGCGGGACGGTCACCACCGTCAGCCGCCCGTCACCCAGCCACCTACCGAGCACCCCCCGGAGGCCCCCGTGGACGCCAGCGACCTGCTGCGCAACTCACTCCTGCAGCTGTCGAAGCAGGAGCGGATCCGAGACGTCATCGAGAAGGCGCCGGTGTCCCGTTCGGTGGTGCGCCGGTTCGTCCCCGGGGCCGAGCGTGCCGACGTCGTGGCGGCCGCCACCGAGATCGCCGCCTCCGGGCGCCTGTCGACGATCGACTACCTCGGCGAGGACACGACCGACCTCGCGCAGGCGCAGCACACCCGCGACGCGTACCTCTCCCTGCTCACCGCGCTGCGCGACCAGGGGCTCACCGAGGGCGGGACCGTCGAGGTGTCGCTGAAGCTCAGCGCCCTGGGGCAGGCGCTGCCGGGCGACGGCAACAAGATCGCCCTCGACCACGCCCGCGAGATCTGCGAGCTGGCGAAGCAGGCCGGCACCACGGTCACCCTCGACATGGAGGACCACACGACCACCGACCTCACTCTGGAGGCCCTGCGCGAGCTGCGCGCCGACTACCCGACCGTGGGGGCGGTGCTGCAGGCGTACCTCTACCGCACCGAGGCGGACTGCCGTGACCTCGCCCACGCCGGGTCGCGCGTGCGCCTGTGCAAGGGCGCCTACAAGGAGCCGGAGTCGGTGGCGTTCCAGTCCGGTGCCGAGGTCGACAAGTCCTACGTCCGCTGCCTCAAGGTCCTCATGCAGGGCGAGGGCTACCCGATGATCGCCTCGCACGACCCGCGCCTCATCGAGATCGCCGGGGCGCTCGCCGGCCAGGCCGGCCGGGACCCGAAGTCGTTCGAGTACCAGATGCTCTACGGCATCAGGCCCGAGGAGCAGAAGCGCATCTCCGACCGCGGCGACCAGATGCGGGTCTACATCCCCTACGGGCAGGAGTGGTACGGCTACCTCATGCGCCGCATGGCCGAGAAGCCGGCCAACGTCATGTTCTTCCTGCGCGGCGTCGCGACGAAGAGCTGACGGCAGAAGCGAGTCGATCCGAGAGACGGATGGGAGCACCCGATGACGACGACGGCCATCTTCGGCGCAGGCGTGATGGGCGAGACGCTCGTGTCCGGGCTGATCCGGGCCGGCCGCGAGCCTGGCGACCTCATCGTCACCGGCCGCACCCCGGACAAGGTGAACGCGCTGGCCGAGCGCTACGGCGTCCGCGCCCTGTCCAACACCGAGGCGGCCGAGGTGGCCGACACGCTGGTGCTCTGCGTCAAGCCGCAGGACATGGGCGCCCTGCTCGAGGAGATCAACCACCACGTCGCCCAGGGCAACGCCGTCGTGTCCCTCGCAGCCGGCATCACGACCGAGTTCCTCGAGTCGCGCCTGCCCGGCGGCACCTCGGTCATCCGGGTCATGCCGAACACGCCCGCCCTCGTCGACCAGGGGATGGCCGGCATCTCGCCCGGCACCCACTGCACCGACGCCCACCTCGCCGAGGCTGAGGCGCTCCTCAGCTCGTGTGGCCGGGTCGTGCGGCTGCCCGAGAAGCACCTCGACGCCGTCACCGCGATCTCCGGCAGTGGTCCGGCCTACATCTTCTACGTCGTCGAGGCGATGATCGAGGCCGGCGTCGTGCTTGGTCTGCCTCGCGCCACCGCCACCGAGCTGGTGGTCCAGACGCTCTACGGGGCGGCCACCATGCTCAAGGAGACGAAGGAGCACCCCACCGTGCTGCGCGAGCAGGTCAGCTCGCCCGGCGGCACCACCGTCGCGGCCCTGCGCCAGCTGGACGACCACAAGGTGCGGGCGGCGTTCGTCACGGCCATGGAGGCGGCCGCGGCGCGATCCAAAGAGCTGGCGTCCGGCCAGGGCTGAGGGCAGTGTGGGGTCATGGATGAGCGCCCCCCGATGCACGCCCCGATGCACCTGCACCGCGTCTCCGCCGACGACTGGGAGTCGCACCGCGACGTCCGGCTCGCGATGCTCCAGGACGCGCCCGATGCGTTCTGGTTCACCTACGCCGACGAGGCCGTCTACGACGAGGCGGACTGGCGCGAGCGCATCGAGGGGGCCTGGCTGGTCCAGGCCCGCGACGCCGAGGGCGTCCTGGGCAGCGCCGGTCTCGGATCGCACTGGGAGCCCGAGCGAGCCGGGACCGCAACGCTTTTCGCGATGTACGTCGCTCCACGGGCGCGCGGGCGAGGCGTGGGGGAGGCCCTCGTCAACGCCGTCCTCGACGAGGCTCGCCAGCTCGGCAAGTCCGAGGTCGTCCTCGAGGTGACGAGCGGCAACCCCACGGCGGAGGCGCTGTATGCGCGGTGCGGGTTCGTGCGCACGGGCGCGGTCCACGACCACCCGCGGCGCCCCGATCTGCAGGAGATCGAGATGGTCCACCGGTTCTGAGGGTCCTGCGACGGGTGGGCGGTCGCCGGGTGCCCGGGGTCGCCGGATGTTCACCAGCCTGCGGGTGCTTTCCGGTTCCCGTCGTGCCATGGTTGGCCCATGACCGACATCACCGTGCGTCCCCTCGGCGAGGACGACTGGGCGGACTACCGTTCCGTGCGGCTCGCCGCACTGCGTGAGTCGCCCGAGGCGTTCGTGGCCACGGCCGAGGAGGAGGAGGCCTACGACGAGGCCTTCTGGCGGGTGCGGATGCAGCGCTCCGACCGCCTCGTGGCCGAGCGGGAGGGCCAGGCGGTCGGCGTCGTCAGCGTCGGCACGGCGAAGACGAACGACGTGCCGGCCGGCGAGCTGTTCGGCCTCTGGGTCCGTCCCGAGGCGCGCGGTTCCGGCGTGGCGACCCTCCTGGTCCAGAAGGGGGCGTCCCTCGCCGCCAAGCGCGGCCAGACGCACCTCGTCTACTGGGTCGGCACCGAGAACGGGCGCGCGGTCGCCTTCGCCAGCGGGATGGGCTTCCGTCCCACCGACTACCGTCGCCCGATGGGCGTCGTCAGCGAGGAGGACGGTGAGGAGGAGGTGGCCATGGTGCTGCCCCTCGGGAGCGAGGTCGACCCCGCCCTGCGCCTCTGACCTGCCCTCGCACCGAGCCCGTATGCCTTCCCGCCCGCCCGGCGCGACGGCATACGTCGTCCGTGCGCCGGCTCGGGGACGGTCAGGGACGCGCGGCGAAGCGCTCGATGAGCTCGACCGGGCCACTGACGATGAGCATGTGGTGGGCCGAGATCTTCGTCTGCGGGACCGCGTAGGTGAAGTCCTCGCCGGGCGCCTTGACCCCCACGACCGTGACGCCGTACTTCCGGCGGATCGAGCTCTGCTCGAGCGTGAAGCCGATCGTCTCCGCCGGCGGCTTGAGCTTGACGATGGCGAAGCCGTCGTCGAACTCGATGTAGTCGAGCAGCTTGCCGTTGACGAGGTGCGCGACGCGGCGGCCGGAGTCGGCCTCGGGGGAGATGACGTGGTGGACCCCGATGCGCTCGAGGATGCGCTTGTGCTCGGGCGAGAGGGCCTTGGCCCAGATCGACGGGACCTCGGCGTCGACGAGGTTGGCGGCCGCCAGCACCGAGGACTCGACGGACGAGCCGATGCCGACGATGGCGATCTTGGGTGCCGCGTGGCGGATCATCTCGAGCGCCGACGACTGGGCCATGTCGGCGTGCACCACCTTGGAGACCTTGTTGACATAGCTCTCCGCGATGGCGTTGTCGCGCTCGACCGCGACCACCCGGTGGCCGAGCCGGGTGAGCTCGAGTGCGACGGCCGAGCCGAAGCGTCCCAGCCCGATGACGATCACGTCGTCGCCGAAGAGCCGGTTGCGGCCCATGGGTGTTACCTCCGTCATCCGACACGCGTTTCCGCGATAGCGTCTCAATCATGCCAACTCAGGCCCGGGTCGTCTGGGACGCCTCCTTCACGAGGTACGACTTCGGCCCCACCCACCCGATGGCGCCGGTGCGCCTGGACCTGACGGCCCGGCTGTGCGAGGCCCTCGGCGTCTTCGACGTCGACGGCGTCGAGGTCGAGGGGGCGCAGGTGGCGCCCGACGAGCTGCTCGAGACCATCCATGACGCCGACTACGTCGCAGCGGTCAAGCTCGCCTCGCAGGACCCCAGCCGGGCGGACGAGTCCTACGGCCTCGGCACCGAGGACGACCCCGCGTTCGTCGGCATGCACGACGCGAGTGCCCGGGTCGTGTCCGGCACCGTCGACAGCGTCCGCGCCGTCTGGGAGGGCCGCACCGACCACGGCGTCAACTTCACCGGCGGGCTGCACCACGCCATGCGCGACAAGGCGAGCGGCTTCTGCGTCTACAACGACATCGCCGTCGGCATCCAGTGGCTCCTCGACCACGGCGCCGAGCGGGTCGCCTACGTCGACGTCGACGTGCACCACGGCGACGGCGTCGAGCGCATCTTCTGGGACGACCCGCGGGTGCTGACCATCTCCGTCCACGAGACGGGGCGGGCACTCTTCCCGGGCACGGGCTGGCCCACCGACGTGGGCGGTCCCGACGCCGAGGGCAGCGCCGTCAACGTCGCACTGCCGCCCGGCCTCAACGACGCCGGGTGGCTGCGGGCGATCCATGCCGTCGCCATGCCCCTCGTCCGGGCCTTCAAGCCGGACGTGCTCGTGACGCAGCACGGGTGCGACACCCACACCGAGGACCCCCTGGCCCACTTCGCCGTCACGGTCGACGCCCAGCGGGCCGTGGCCGACGCGCTGCACCGGCTCTCGCACGACGTCTGCGGCGGTCGCTGGGTCGCGCTCGGCGGCGGTGGCTACGAGGTCATCGACGTCGTCCCCCGCACCTGGACCCACCTGACGGCCATCGCCGCCCACGCGCCGATCAAGACCTCCGTCGAGGTGCCCGAGGACTGGCGCGCCCACGTCGAGCAGGTCTTCGGCCGGCCCGGTCCGCGGCGGATGGGCGACCTGACGGCAGAGGACGGCCCGCTGTGGTGGCGCTCCTGGGAGATGGGCTATGACCCCGCCAGCGAGGTCGACCGGGCGATCATGGCCACGCGCATGGCCGTCTTCCCCCTGCACGGCCTCGACGTGCACTTCGACTGAGTCTTCTGCGCTTCGCTTCGCTGCGCGCGTGCCGCTGCGCCCTCTTGACGTCGCCTTCCTCCGCTTCGCTCGCTCGTTCCTGCTGTTGGCGCCTCGCTTCGCTGCGGCGCGTGCCGGGGCGCCCTTCAGGCGTCGCCTTCCTCCGCTCCGCTCGCTCGTTCCTCGCTCGCTGCGCTGCGTCCAGGCGACGCCGGCGCCGCGGCGATCCCCGGTGGGATCGCGAAATCGGGTCGCCCCCGGCCGGGATCCTGACGTAGCGTCCTCGGCACGGCGACGACGGGCCTGACGATCCTGAGCCGAGCACGACCAGAGGCCGACCGCGATCCGCGGCGGCGAAGGTGTGGTGGCACAGCGACATTCCCCATCGCCCACACCTCCGGGGCACGAAAACCCACCGGAGGTGAACGGAATGCAACCAACCCCATCCACGGCATCGTCGACGGCCACGGCATCGACGACACCGGCGACCAGCGCACCGCGCGTCCTGGCCCGCGAGCTCGCGTCCGCGCGACCCGGCGAGCGCGCCACGCTCGCCGGCTGGATCCACCGACGCCGCGTCCTCGCGAGCGTCACGTTCCTCGTCCTGCGGGACCGGTCGGGCCTGGCCCAGGTCGTCGTCAAGGACGCCGAGACGATCGAGCAGCTGGCCGGCCTGCCGGAGGAGACCGTCGTCGAGGTGACCGGCACCGTCTCGGCCAACGACGCGGCCCCGGGTGGCGCGGAGCTCGTCGAGGCCGCGATCACGGCCCTGACCGAGCCCGCGCTCGCGCCGCCCGCCGAGCTGTGGCGCCCCTCCTTCGCGGCCGGGCTGCCGACGCACCTCGACCACGCGGCGGTGACCCTTCGGCATCCGAGACACCGGGCCGCGTGGCAGCTGGCGAGTGCCTCGATGAGTGGGTTCCGTTCTGCGCTGGGCGCGCTCGACTTCACCGAGATCGCCACCCCCAAGCTCGTCGGCACCGCCACGGAGTCCGGGGCCAACGTCTTCACCGTCGACTACTTCGGCCGCACCGCCTACCTCGCGCAGAGTCCGCAGCTCTACAAGCAGATGCTCGTCGGGGTCTTCGAGCGGGTCTTCGAGGTCGGGCCGGTCTTCCGGGCCGAGCCGCACGACACGGTCCGCCACCTCGCGCAGTACACCTCGCTCGACGCCGAGCTCGGCTTCGTCCGCGACCACCGCGACGTCCTCGCGGTGCTGCGCGAGGCGATCGCCGGGATGGTCGGGGCCATCCGGGAGCAGGCCGCCGACGCCGCTGCGCTCCTCCAGGTGGAGCTGCCGGCGGTGCCCGAGGAGTTCCCCGTCATCCACTTCCGCGACGCCTTGGCTCGCGTTGGTGCGCACCCGGAGGAGCCGGACCTCAGCCCCGGGCACGAGCGCGCGCTCAGCGGGTGGGCCAAGGCGGCATACGGCTCGGACTTCCTTGCGGTGGAGGGCTATCCGATGTCGAAGCGGCCCTTCTACACGCATCCGCAGCCCGGCGACGAGCGGTGGAGCAACAGCTTCGACCTGCTCTTCCGCGGCCTCGAGCTGACGACCGGTGGGCAGCGCCTGCACCGCCCCTCCGACTACGCGGCAGCGATGCAGCGGACCGGCACCGACCCGTCCGTCCTCGGTGGCTACCTCGACGCCTTCGCCCACGGCATGCCGCCGCATGGCGGTTTCGCGATCGGTCTGGAAAGGTGGGTCGGGCGCCTGACGGGGGCCGAGAACATCCGGGAGGTGACTCTGTTCCCGCGCGACCTGCACCGGCTGGAGCCATGAGGACGGGCCTACCGGGCACATCCACAGCGATCGCGTCGGCGTGTCGAGTTGCGCGGAGCGGATTGATTGATCCGATCGCTTCCCCTCCAGTCACATCTGCCCCTAGTGTTGCTTCTTGCACCTGCGTGCAGTTTCGCCGGAGGGGAAGCCGTCGACACGCGGGTGCACCCACTGAAGATCGGGGTCATTACATGTCGAACGAGCGCCAGCTCAACGAGGTGCGGTTCCTCACCGTCGCCGAAGTCGCCTCGATCATGCGCGTGTCCAAGATGACGGTCTACCGACTCGTCCACGGCGGGGACCTTCCCGCCGTCCGGGTCGGCCGCTCCTTCCGGGTTCCGGAGGATGCGGTGCACAAGTACCTGCAGACGTCCTACATCGACACCGCGTGACAGCAGCGTCACCACGCACCGAGGGGGCGGCCACGACCATCAGGTCCGGCCGCCCCCTCGGCGCGTCCGGGGCGAGGACGGCAGGGGGCGGCGCCGCGGGGAGCCGTCGGCACCCGCGTCCGGACCCTCGTCGTGCTTTTGGGGTCGGGGACCGTCACGCGCTAGGGTGTGGAGCCTGTTCGGCTCGTGAAGTTCGACCTATCCTTCTCCGAGGTGTGTCGACGCAGGTCGGCACCAGCTCAGTTCAAGGACACGTCTCACGACAAGGACAACCATGGGTTCTGTCATCAAGAAGCGGCGCAAGCGGATGGCGAAGAAGAAGCACCGCAAGCTGCTGCGCAAGACGCGCCACCAGCGTCGCAACAAGAAGTGACCTGACCAGCTCAGTCACCGGCGGAATCGCCCCGCACGCTCTCGACCCTCGCCCTTCGGTGAGGGTCGTTCGCGTACCGGGGCAGGTGCAACGAGAGTCTCGCCACATCCTGGGCTCCGGTCCGCGTGCGCCCCGCCGGAGCCGGGAGTCGCTCGGTAGGCTGCAACGTGCGGGGGCGAGACGACCTCCTTCCTGCAAGCGAGCAGGGCGCGGAACGACGCGCCCATCGACGAGCGCGCATCCACGAGCACGTACCGACCGACGACAGGAGGAGCCGATGGCCAAGGTCGTCCTGGTCACCGGGGTGTCCCGCTACCTCGGCGGGCTCTTCGCCCGGCGGCTCTCGAACGACCCCTCCGTCGACCGGATCCTCGGGGTCGACGTCGTGCCACCCCGGCACTCCATCGGCCGGGCCGAGTTCGTGCGCGCCGACATCCGCAACCCGATGATCGGGCGCATCATGGCCCAGGCGGCCGTCGACACGGTCGTGCACATGAACGTCATCGCGACGCCTCGCGACACCGGCGGCCGGGTGACGCAGAAGGAGATCAACGTCATCGGCACGATGCAGCTGCTCGCTGCGTGCCAGAAGTCCGAGTCGGTCAGCCGCCTCGTCGTGAAGTCCTCCGCCGCGGTCTACGGCTCCTCTCCCCGCGACCCCGCGATGTTCAGCGAGGACATGAACCCCAAGACCCTCCCGCGCACCGGGTTCGGCAAGGACTCCGTCGAGGTCGAGGGTTACGTACGCGGCTTCTCCCGGCGGCGTCCCGACGTCGAGATCACGATGCTGCGCCTGGCCAACGTCGTCGGCCCGAACATCCGCACGGCGCTCACCGACTACTTCGCACTGCCCCTCGTGCCGGTGCCTCTCGGCTACGACGCCCGCTTCCAGCTCGTCCACGAGGACGACGCCACGGCGGCGATGGTCCTCGCGACGACAGGGCCCGCCGCCGGCATCGTCAACGTGGCGGGCGACGGCTTCGTCACGGTCACCCAGTGCACGGCGATCGCCCGCCGCCCCATCGTGCCGGTTCCGCTGCCGGCCGCGGGCCTGCTCGGCACCGTCATCCGGCGCAGCGGCCTCGCCGACTTCTCGTCGGACCAGCTGACCTTCCTCGCCTTCGGCCGCGGGATCGACACCAGCCGGATGCGCTCCGTCCTCGGTTTCGAGCCGCGGTTCACCACGCGGGCAGCGTTCGAAGACTTCGCCCGGCACCTGGAGCCCGTGGTGCCCGGCGTCGATGGTGTGGGTGAAGCAGTCAGTGGGGCTGCGGGTGGCACTGCGGCAGCCCTCTCCCGCGTCTTCGACAGGATCCAACCGTGACCGCCGAGAGCAGCGGCGCAGCCGCCACGAACTCCCTGAACGCACCGACTCAGGACACCGGCGACACCGCTCCCGCGAGCCGTGAGGTCGCGCCGACGAAGGCCACCGTGAAGAAGGGGGCGACCACGAAGTCGGCGGCCCGGAAGGCGACGGCCAAGAACTCGTCGTCGCAGAGGACGGCGGCGAAGAAGACGACGGCCAAGAGCTCGGCGAGCCGGCAGGGGACGGCCGGGAGCGCGGCGACCCGGAAGACGGCGGCGAAGACGACGGCGAAGAAGACGACGGCGAAGGACGCGGGCGCGAAGCCGTCGACGACCAGCACGTCGGTGGCCTCGCGGGACGGGGCCACGAGGGCCGCGGACGCGAACACGGCGGCCCCGAACGCCGCGTCGAGCCGTGAAGGCGTCTCCGCGCGCCCGGCTCGGGGCGCGTTCGCCGCCGGGGCGGCCCGCGCGTCGGGCGAGCGTCGCCGGCGCAGCGGCACGCCGCTCCTGCCGCCCGCCCCGTTCGAGGTCAGCGCTGCTCGGCGGGACCTGACGGGCGCCACCCGCGACCCGCGACTCGACGCGGTCGTGGAGTCCGAACAGGTCATCGAGGCCGCCGTCACGGAGGGGCCCACCGAAGTCGAGTCGGCCGCACGCACCCGGCCGCCGAGCGAACCGCTTACCGAGCCGCCCACCGAACCGCAGAGCGGGTGGCCGGATGACGTGCCGGCCGACCTGCCGGCCGAGCCGACGCCACCGAGGAGCCGGCCCACCCGCGCCTCCGTGCGGTCACCGCGACGGACCGGCGGCGCTCCGACGAGGCTGCGCGCCGTTCCGCCTGTCGAGGACGCCCCGGCGGCGGAGGCGTCGACCGCGGGGACGGGCACACGGCATACGCTCCCGGGCGGCGAGGGTGGCTGGGAGCACGCGCTCGCCGCCGTCCAGACCCGCGCCGAGAGGCTGGTCGGCTCCGTGCTCGAGGGCGCTGAGGTCTCGTCCGAGGCGCGCCCGGGGCCGGCCGAGCTCGTCGAGCTCGCCGTCAACGTGCTGCGCGCGGCGGCCAGCTCCGCCGGGGTGCCTGCCGAGGACGTCGAGCGCCAGGTGGCGGAGACGCTCGCCTACGTGCGCCGCCGGCTGAGCGGCGACTACGTCGTCGACGAGTTCGGCTTCGACGAGGACTACACCGTCAACGTCCACCTCCCGCTGCTGCGGCCGCTCTACAAGAGCTGGTTCCGGGTCGAGGTGCGCGGCATCGAGAACATCCCCGACGTCGGGGGAGCCCTCATCGTGGGCAACCACTCCGGCACGATCGCCCTCGACTCGCTGATGACGCAGGTCGCCGTCTACGACGAGCACCCCAAGCGCCGGCATCTGCGGATGCTCGGGGCCGACCTCGTCTTCCAGATGCCGTTCATCGGCACCATGGCGCGTCGGTCCGGCACGACCCTCGCGGCCAACAGCGACGCCGAGCGCCTGCTCGGCAGCGGCGCGCTCGTCGGCGTGTGGCCCGAGGGCTTCAAGGGAGTCGGCAAGCCCTTCAGCGAGCGCTACAAGCTGCAGCGCTTCGGCCGTGGCGGCTTCGTGTCGGCGGCGCTGCGGGCCGGGGTCCCCATCGTCCCCGTGTCGATCGTCGGGGCCGAGGAGATCTACCCGATCCTCGGCAACATGCCGGCCGTCGCCCGCCTGCTCGGCCTGCCATATGCGCCCATCACGCCGACGTTCCCGCTGCTCGGGCCGCTCGGCCTGCTGCCGCTGCCCAGCAAGTGGCTCATCGAGTTCGGTCCGCCGATCGACACGTCCTCGTTCGGGCCCGAGGCCGCGGACGACCCCATGCTCGTCTTCGACCTCACCGACCAGGTGCGGGAGACGATCCAGCAGACGCTCTACAGCCTGCTCATGCAGCGCAGGTCCGTCTTCCTCTGACGTGCCCCCAGGGACCAGGCGTGGGTCGCTGTGGTCCGTGGCCCCTTAGGGCAGTAGGGGGATCGTCGGGGGCGGCGTCAGGGGAACAGTTACGGGGATGCTGGGCAGTCCCGAGAGACTCGGAACGCCGGGAGTCGGCGGGGGCACGACGACCTGGATCTTCGTCGAGGTGACGCCGACGTGGGGCGCAGGCAGCGTCGCACCGGGCAGCGTCACGCCGCCGCCGCCCACACCCACCGACGAGCTGTGGACGCCGACGGTCGGGAGGTTGACGGTGCTTCCGGGCAGAGGCGCTGCGTCGGTAACCGAACCCCCGGGGAGAGGGAGCCCGCCGGGCGTGGTCGCCGTGGAGCCGGGCGGACCAGCCGAGGTGCGGACAGCTCCGGGCCCGCTCGTGCTGCCCGGCCGCGCCGGCGTGCCGGCCGTGGTGCCGGGGGAGAACGTGCTGGTCGCTGAGCCGCCGCCCCGTGCCGTGGCCGCCAGACCTGCCAGGGCCGTCCGGGCCTGTACCGCCCGGTCGCCACAGGCCGCGCACGAGGCGAGGGCCCGCATCGTCGCGACGTCGCCCGCGCCGAGCGTCTCGCGCAGGCGCTGCCAGGCCGAGAGCGAACCCGCCGGCACACGCGGTCGCATCGCGTCGACCTGCGGGATGGCTCGCGCATAGAAGTCGGCCAGCTCGGTCAGGGCGCTGGTGCGGCCCTCGGTGCGGTAGGCCTCGAGGAGGATCGTCTGGGCGCGTCGCGTCGCGTCCGTGGCGGCGTCGTAGGCGGTGTCGAGGTCGTGCGTCGCCGGATTGCCCCCGTCGAGCAGGTCGCGGGCGTCGCTGATGTGCTCCTGCGCCTGGGCCAGGTAGGTCAGGCCCTCGTCGTAGCGGGAGCCGGCGAGCTGCACAGCTGCCCGGTCGAGGAGCTGCTTGATGCCGTAGAGCGTGTCTCCCGGGACGGCCGAGCGCGAGGCCGCGCCCAGCGCGCCACCGAGCACGAGAACGGCGGCTGCCGCCGCGGCGACGAGCCGCAGCGGCCGGGCCGCCACACGGAGCACCGACACGGTCCCGCCCGTGCGGGGAGGGTCGGCCTCGGTGGGGTGGGCCGGGGTGGGGTGGGCCGGGGTGGAGTGGGCTTCGGTGGGGGCGGTCTCGTCCCCGGGGCCTGCCCGGCCGTCCGCGCCGTCCGGCCCGTCCGGTCCCACCGGTGGGGCCGGCCGGGCGACGGGCGGGTCGTCGGCGAGGAGCCGGGCGCGCAGGTCGGACACGAACTCCGCGCTGGGGGCCAGGCGCGCCTGGTCGATGGCCTGGACCGCGTGCAGCACGGCGACGAGCTCGAGGATGCCCGGCTCGCTCACCTCGTCGCCCTCGAGGGCGCGCTGGAGCAGCTCGCCGTCGGCGTTCGCACCGAGGTCCATGGCTCCTGCCCCCTCTCGTGTCTGTCGTGGTGGTTTCTGTCACGTGTGCGTCGGTGGTGAGGGATCACGTCGTTCGTTCGGTCAGCTGGTGGCCGGTGGGCCTGTCACCCCGAGGGCGCCGGAGCTCTCGCGGGCAGAGCGGTCCCGCGCTCTTGGGCGCACGGGACGACCCGGCATACGGCGAGGGGTTGGTGGTGCACGTCGGTCGGGAGGGGCTCGGGGACCGTGGTCAGCACCGTCTTCGCTGCCATCGAGCCACCTGCGTTGTCGCGATCCACGGTCACGCCGGGCGGCGTGCCGTTCGTGGGTCCGGGGCCACACGCACCGGTCCTACGCCGAGAGAACGACGAGGCGGGCGGCGAGGTTACGGGGGTCACAGCTCGACTCCCTCGAGCGACTTGCGCAGCGCCCGGGTCGCCCGCAGCTGCAGCTGCTTGACGGCCCCCTCGGACTTGCCGAGCACCCGCGCCGTGTCGGCCAGGCTGAGGCCCTGGAGGAAGCGCAGCGTGATGCACTCCGCCTGGTCGGGCCCGAGCTGCTTGATCGCGGACACGAGTCGCTCGTCGCGCAGTCGTGTCAGCACCTCGGTGTCGGGCGCGTCGACCCGCTCGTCGGCGTCGCGCATGTCGGCCGTGGCGACCTCGAAGCGGAAGCGCGCCGACTTCACGTGGTCGGCGATGAGGTTGCGAGCGATCGTGACGAACCACGCCGCGATGTCCTTGCCCTGCCAGGTGAAGGAGTCGATGCGGCGCATCGCGCGCATGAAGGTCTCGGAGGTGAGGTCCTCCGCCAGGGCGCGGTTGGCCACCCTGACGAGCACGTAGCGGAACACGGTGTCGACGTAGAGGTCGTAGAGCTGCGCGAAGGCCTCCTTGTCGCCACCCTGCGCCAGCTGCACCAGGGCCGCGATGCGGACGTGCTGCTCGGGCTCACGCTCGAACCGGCGGTGGCCCGAGCCCTGCGGCGAGGGGTCCGTCAGCCCGAGCCCGGCGCCCTCGCCGGCGAGCGCTGCCCAGATCGCGTCGAGCGCCGAGCGCCAGGAGGGTGGGACGGCTGAAGTCACCGAGCAGGGGGCGTATGCCGGTACGCCGCCGACGGCGACCACGGTCGACCCCGCACCCGCCGCCGCACCCGCCGCTCGGAGAGGCGCCAGGACGCGCGTCAGCGCGCCCCGCGCCGGGTCCCTTCCCGGGGCGGGAACCGGTCGGGGCCCGGGGGCCGGCGTCCTGTTCGCGCGCATCGTGGACAGTCTGACGGACAGGAGGCGCGGATGGGACCCCTGGACCCATATGTGGCGGAGCCGACGTCGTGGCCGCGCGCGGCCACGAGGCCCCTCCGGGGTGCCTAGAGTGGTCGGTATGACCGGTGAGCAGCCCGCGCAGACCCCACCACCGCGGGTCGTGCTGCTCGGCCGGCCGGGCTGTCACCTCTGTGACGAGGCCCGTGTCGTCGTGGAGCGCGTCACGAGCGAGCTCGGGGTGGGCTGGGCGGAGCAGTCGGTCGACGACGACCCGGAGCTGCTCCGGCGCTACGCCGAGCAGATCCCCGTCACCTTCGTCGACGGCCGCCGCCACGACTTCTGGCGGGTCGACGAGGCGCGTCTCCGGGCGGCGCTGAGGTGACCTGCCTGACCGCCGTCCGCTATGCCGTGGTAGGCGGCCGAAGTCAACTTTGTGCATGGCTTCACAAACGTCTAGCCTGAACGGGTCCCCACGTGCTCCGCGTTCGCCAGAACGCCTCTTCGAGAGGAGCCGGTGAGCAAGAGTGTCCGCCGACCCTGCACTGCGTCGAGAGATCCCCGACGCGACCGTCGCGCGGCTTCCCGAATACCTCCGAACCCTGTCCCGCCTCGCTGAGGACGGCGTCCTGTCGGTCTCGTCCGAGGAGCTGGCGGCGGAGGTCGGAGTGCGATCCGCCCAGCTGCGCAAGGACCTCAGCCACCTCGGCTCCTACGGCGTGCGAGGGGTCGGCTACGACGTCGAGACCCTCGCCCTCGAGATCTCGCGAGCCCTCGGCCTCACCCAGGACTGGCCCGTGGCCATCGTCGGGATGGGCAACCTCGGACACGCCTTGGCCTCCTACTCCGGCTTCGTCACCAAGGGCTTCCGGATCGTCGGCCTCTACGACGACGACCCCGCCCTCACCGACGAGCGCGTCGTCGGGGTGCCGATCCGGCCGCTGGCCGACCTGCGCGCCCACCACGCCGTCGACCCGATCGCCATCGGCGTCATCGCCACGCCTGCGCCGGCGGCCCAGGCCGTCTGCGACGCGCTGGTCGGCGCCGGCATCAGCTCGATCCTCAACTTCGCACCGGCCGTCCTGACGGTGCCCCACGGCGTCGACGTACGCCGCGTCGACCTCTCAACGGAGCTGCAGATCCTCGCCTTCCACGCCCAGCGCAAGTCCCTGGCCGCGGGACACCTTCGTTCGGCGGTGCCTGCCCAGTGAGCCTGCTCGTCATCGGACTGTCCCACCACACGGCCCCGCTGACCGTCCTCGAGGCGCTCTCCGAGCACCCCGACCGAGCCGAGGCGATCGCGTCCTCCGTGCTCGGGTCGGCCACGGCCACCGAGACGGTCGTGCTGTCCACGTGCAACCGCCTCGAGGTCTACGCCTCCGTACCGGCCTTCCACCCCGCAGTGGCCGCCATCGGCGAGGCGCTCGCCATCGCGGCGGGCATCGAGGCGCCGGAGTCCGGGCCCCCGGCGGCCGAGCTGGCGCCGAGCGACCCACGCTCGGCGCTCGCGGCCAGGGCCGAGGCCCTCGCCGACCACCTCTACGTCCGCTACGACGACGCCGCCGTGGCCCACGCGTTCACGGTCGCCTGCGGCCTCGACTCGATGGCCGTCGGCGAGGCGCAGATCCTCGGCCAGATGCGTGACGCGCTCGCCGGGGCGCAGAGTCGCGGCCAGGTGGGAGAGTCGCTGAACTCGCTCTTCCAGGGGGCGCTGCGGGTCGGCAAGCGGGCCCACACCGACACCGACATCGACCAGCACAGCGTCTCGCTGGTGCAGATCGCGCTCGAGGAGGCCTCCGCGGTGCTCGGGCCCCTCGACGGCGCCTCGGCGGCCGTCATCGGCGCCGGCGGCATGAGCGGTCTCGCGGCGGCCACGACCCGTCGCCAGGGAGTCGGCTCGCTCACCATCGTCAACCGCACCCACGACCGGGCCGAGCGCCTGGCCGCCGCCACGTCGGGCGTGGCCCGTCCCTGGGGTGAGCTGGCCGAGGTCGTCGCGCAGAGCGACCTCGTCATCTCGTGCACCGGTGCGGTCGGCCACGTCATCACGGCAGACCTGCTCGCCGAGAGCGCGGCCCGCCGCGGCGGCCGTCCCCAGGTGGTCATCGACCTGGCCCTGCCCCGCGACGTCGAGCCCGTCGACTCCTGGCAGCGCGAGATCCCCGGGGTCACCCTCGTGGACCTGCAGGCCCTCGGACTCCTGCTCGAGGGGCGCGCCGACACCACGGAGGTCGTGCGCGTGCGCGACCTCGTCACGGGCGAGGTCGCCGACTACCTCACGCGTCGCATGGAGAAGTCCGTGGCGCCCACGGTCGCCGCGCTGCGCGCCCGGGCCGCCGCGCTCGTGGCGACCGAGATGGATCGTCTCGACCAGCGGCTGCCGGGCCTCGACGAGTCGACCCGTGCCGAGGTGTCCCTGGCGGTCCACCGCATCGTCGAGAAGCTGTTGCACACGCCGACCAGGCGCGTGAAGGAGTTCGCCATGGAGGGCAGCGGCGACGACTACGCCGCCGCCCTGCGCGAGCTCTTCGACCTCGAGCCGAAGGACATCGCCAACGTGTCCGTGCCGCCGAAGCGGGCGCAACCGTGAGCGCCCTGCGCCTCGGCACCCGCCGCTCCGCCCTCGCCACCACCCAGTCCGGGTGGGTGGCCGACCGGCTGCGGGAGGCCGGGCACGAGGTCGAGCTCGTCGAGATCACGACCGAGGGCGACGTGTCGGGTGAGCTGCTCACCGCCATCGGCGGCACCGGGGTGTTCGCGGCCGCGATCCGTCAGGCCCTTCTCGACGGGCGCATCGATGTCGCCGTCCACTCGCTCAAGGACCTGCCGACCGCTCCTGAGCCCGGGCTGGTCCTTGCCGCCGTCCCGGTTCGCGAGGACAGCCGCGACGTGCTCGTGGCCCGCGACGGGCTGACGCTCGGCGAGCTGCCGGCCGGCTCTGTGGTCGGCACCGGTTCACCGCGCCGCACGGCGCAGCTCGCCGCCCTCGGTCTCGGCGTCGAGATCCGTCCCATCCGCGGCAACGTCGACACCCGCATCGGGCTCGTCACGTCGGGGGCGGTCGACGCGGTGGTGCTGGCCCGCGCAGGACTGGCGCGCCTGGGCCGGCTCGACGAGGCCACCGAGGTCCTCGAGCCCATCCAGATGCTCCCGGCGCCCGGACAGGGTGCCCTCGCGGTCGAGTGCCGCTCCGACCGCCACGACGTCGTCTCGGCCGTCTCGGTGCTCGACGACCCCGACACCCGAGCCTGCGTCTGCGCCGAGCGGTCGCTGCTCGCCGCCCTCGAAGCCGGCTGCACCGCTCCCATCGGGGCGCTGGCCGAGGTGGTCGAGGGGGACGATGGCCTCGAGCTCTCGCTCCGGGGGTTCGTCGGGAGCGAGGACGCCTCCGTCGAGCTGCGCCGCTCGCTCGTCGGACCCTACGACCAGCCAGAGTCGCTCGGCCGTCGCCTGGCCCAGATCCTCCTGGAGGACGGCGCCGCCGACCTCGACATGGACGACCATCCGACGAGCGGCTCCGAGCCGGCCGCCGAGCCTGCCGCCGTCGACCCAGCACACTCCCCACGCCAAGCCTCACACCAACCGGAGCAAGTTTCGTGACTCCTTCCTCGCAGCCGTCGGACCAGACGGCCTCGACCCCCACCACCGCGACGACGCCGGCCCGCGTGGCCTTCGTCGGCTCGGGGCCGGGCGACCCCGGCCTCATGACGTTGCGCGGCCGTGACCTGCTGGCCGCGGCCGACGTCGTGGTCCTGGACCGCATCGCCCGCGACGACGTCGTCCTGCAGCACGCCCGGCCCGACGTCGAGATCGTCGACGCCGGCCACGGGGAACAGGGCCAGGAGCTCACCCAGGCGATGCGCGCCAAGCTCGTCGTCAAGGCGGCGAAGTCGGTCGCCCCCGGCGGTCTCGTGGTGCGCCTCATGGACGGCGACCCCGCCACCTTCAACGGACTCGTCGAGGAGGTGCGCGCGTGCCGAAAGGCCGGCATCACCTACGACGTCGTCCCGGGTGTCTCCGCGCTGACCGCCGGACCCACGTATGCCGGCGTGCCCCTGACCTCGAAGTCCACCGGTGCCGTGCACGTGGTGGGCGTCGACTCCCCGGGGGTCGACTACGCCGGGTACGCCACCGACACCGACACCCTCGTGCTGCTGGGCACCACGGACGGCATCCGCTCGGCGCTGGAGGCCCTGCGTTCGGCGGGCCGTCCCGCCGAGTCCCTCGTCGCGCTGAGCGCCCGCGGCACCACGGTGCAGCAGACCTCGCTGGCCACGACCCTGGGAGAGGCCGCGTCGGTCTTCAGCGCCAAGGAGCCCCTCGAGGTCACCCTCGCCATCGTGTCGCCCAACGTCGAGCTGCGCGACGAGTTCTCCTGGTTCGAGTCCAAGCCGCTCTTCGGCTGGCGGGTGCTCGTGCCCCGCACGCAGGCGCAGGCCGGCTCGATGGTCGACCGTCTCGCCGCCTACGGCGCGACCGCCGACGTCGTGCCCACCATCTCGGTGGAGCCACCGCGCACGCCGCAGCAGATGGAGAAGGCCGTCAAGGGCCTGGTCACCGGCCGCTACGAGTGGATCGGCTTCACGTCGGTCAACGCCGTCCGCGCCGTGCGTGAGCGCTTCGAGCAGTTCGGCCTCGACGCCCGCGCCTTCGCCGGCCTGAAGGTGGCGGCTGTCGGCGGCACCACCGCGGCCGCGCTGCGCGAGTGGGGCATCAACCCCGACCTCGTGCCCGCGGGCGAGCAGTCGGCTGCCGGCCTGCTCGAGTCGTGGCCCGAGTTCGACGAGGTGCTCGACCCCATCAACCGCGTCCTGCTGCCTCGTGCCGACATCGCCACCGAGACGCTGGTCGCCGGCCTGCGCGACATGGGCTGGGAGGTCGACGACGTCACCGCCTACCGCACCGTGCGCGCGGCGCCGCCGGCCGCGCACATCCGCGACGCCATCAAGGGCGGCGACTACGACGCCGTGCTCTTCACGTCGAGCTCGACGGTGCGCAACCTCGTCGGGATCGCCGGGAAGCCCCACGCCGCAACGGTGGTCGCGTGCATCGGCCCCGCGACGGCCAAGACGGCCCAGGAGCACGGCCTGCGCGTCGACGTCCTCGCGCCGGAGGCCTCGGCCCTCAGCCTCGTCGACGCCCTCGCGGGTCACGGCGTGGGGCTGGCCGTCGCCTCGGCCGAGGCCGGCCAGCCGGTGCAGCGTCCCAGCGACAAGCGTCCGGCTTCGCGCCGGCGCGCCCGCTGAGGACGACGCGTGATGATCGAGCGTCCTCGCCGCCTGCGCCAGAACCCGGTCCTGCGGTCCCTCGTCGCCGAGACCCGGCTGCACCCGCGTGACCTCGTGCTGCCGGTCTTCGTCGCGGAGGGGCTCACCGAGCCGCGGCCCATCGCCAGCATGCCCGGCGTCGACCAGCACACCCTCGCGAGCGTCGTCGAGCTGGCCCATCGCTGCGTGGCGGCCGGGCTCGGCGGGATCATGCTCTTCGGCGTCCCCCAGCACAAGGACGCCACCGGCTCGGGCGCGGTCGACCCCGACGGCATCCTCAACGTCGCGCTGCGGGCAGTTCGCGAGGCCGTCGGCGACGACCTCGTCGTCATGGCCGACACGTGCCTCGACGAGTTCACCGACCACGGCCACTGCGGCGTCCTCGATGAGCGGGGCCGCGTCGACAACGACGCGACCAACCTGCTCTACGCCGAGATGGCCGTCGCTCAGGCCCGCGCCGGCGCCCACGTCGTCGCCCCCTCCGGGATGATGGACGGCCAGGTCGCCGTCATCCGCGAGGCTCTCGACGCCGAGGGCTTCACCGACACGGTGATCCTCGCCTACTCGGCGAAGTACGCCTCGGCGTTCTTCGGGCCGTTCCGCGACGCGGTGCAGTCGAGCCTGCAGGGCGACCGTCGCACCTACCAGCAGGACGCCGCCAACATCGTGGAGTCGCTCCGCGAGATCGACCTCGACATCGCCGAGGGGGCAGACATGGTCATGGTCAAGCCGGCCATGTCCTACCTCGACGTCATCGCCGCGGCGGCCGAGCGCGCGTCGGTCCCGGTCGCTGCCTACCAGGTCTCGGGGGAGTACTCCATGATCCACGCGGCCGCCGCCAACGGCTGGATCGACCTGGAGGCGGCCGCCCTCGAATCGCTCGTGTCCATCCGTCGCGCCGGCGCCCAGGTCGTGCTGACGTACTTCGCGCTCGACGTGCCCGGATGGATCGCCTGACAGCAACTACCATCTGTGACGTCACAGGAGGTTGACATGTCAGGTTCGGGGGAGAACGGCGTGCGGTGGCTCAGCGACGCCGAGCAGGCGTCGTGGCGGGCCATCCTGCGCGGCACCAGGCTGCTCGAGCAGGCGCTCGACGACGCGCTGGGCGATGCCGGCCTGCAGCTGAGCGAGTACGAGATCATCTCGATGCTCTCCGAGACCGAGAACCACCGGCTGCGCATGTCCGAGCTCGCGGCCATGGTCGTGCAGTCCCGCAGCCGCCTGACGCACACGGCCAAGCGCCTCGAGGACCGCGGCTGGGTGACGCGGGAGCAGTGCGCCAACGACAAGCGCGGCGTCGAGCTCGTGCTGACGCCCGGTGGCCTCGAGGCGGTCCGCGCCATCGCCCAGGTCCACGTGCGCAGCGTGCGCGACAACCTCGTCGACATCATGACGCCCGAGCAGTTCACCGCCATCGGCGACGCCATGGGGATCGTGCGCGACCACCTCGACCCCCATGCTGCGAGCGGTCGCTGACCACCCGGCGCACGACGCACCGGTCGGCGGTTGACACACTGGGGGGCATGAGCTCGCAGCCCGTCACCGTCCAGCCCGACTTCGACGCCCCGGCGTCCGCCGCGCTCCTCGCGCGCGCCAGCGAGGTCATCCCGGGCGGCGTCAACTCGCCGGTGCGCGCGTTCCGCGCCGTCGGCGGCACGCCGCGCTTCATGGCGAGCGGGTCGGGCCCGTGGCTCACCGACGCGGACGGGAAGCGCTACGTCGACCTCATCTGCTCGTGGGGGCCGATGATCCTCGGCCACGCTCACCCGGAGGTCTTGGCCGCCGTCACCGAGGCCGCCGCACGGGGCTTCTCGTTCGGGACGCCCAGCGAGAACGAGGTGCGACTCGCCGAGGAGATCGTGCGCCGGGTCGAGCCGGTCGACCAGGTCCGCCTCGTCAACTCCGGCACCGAGGCCACGATGTCGGCGATCCGGCTGGCGCGTGGCTTCACCGGCCGCGACGTCATCGTGAAGTTCGCCGGCTGCTACCACGGCCACGTCGACGCCCTGCTCGCCTCCGCCGGCTCGGGCGTCGCCACCTTCGCGCTGCCCGACTCGGCGGGTGTCCCGCGCTCGAGCGCCGGCGAGACGATCGTGCTGCCCTACAACGACCTCTCCGCGGTCGAGGCCGCCTTCGCCGAGCGCGGCCACGAGATCGCCGCCGTGATCACCGAGGCGGCAGCCGGCAACATGGGCGTCGTCCCACCCGCGCCGGGCTTCACCGAGGGCCTCCTGAGGATCACGAAGGAGCACGGCGCGCTCCTGGTGTCCGACGAGGTCATGACGGGCTTCCGCTGCAGCGCGTCGGGCTTCTACGGGCTGGAAGGTCCGTATGCCGCCGGCGCGCCCGACCTCTTCACGTTCGGGAAGGTCATGGGTGGCGGGTTCCCGACGGCCGCCTTCGGTGGCCGTGCCGACGTGATGGCCCTCCTCGCGCCCCAGGGGCCCGTCTACCAGGCCGGCACGCTCTCCGGTAACCCCGTGGCCTCCGCGGCCGGTCTGGCGACGCTGCAGGGGTGCACGCCGGAGGTCTACGCCCGGCTCGACCTCGTCGCGCACGCCATCGCCGACGCGGTCTCGAGCGAGCTCGCGGCGGTGTCCGTGCCGCACACCATCCAGTGGGCCGGATCGATGTTCTCGGTGTTCTTCCGCGACGGGGCCGTCACCGACTACGCCGACGCCAAGGACCAGGACGCCGACGCGTTCCGCCGCTTCTTCCACTCCATGCTGAGCCAGGGCGTGCACCTGCCGCCGAGCGCGTTCGAGTCGTGGTTCGTCTCCGCCGCGCACGACGACGAGGCGGTCGACCACGTCATCGCCGCCCTACCCGCCGCGGCCCGCGCCGCCGCCACCTCGGACTGACGTCCCGGGTCCTCCGGGCTCAGTGGACGCTGGCGAGCAGCACCCCGACGCCGACGAACAGGCCGCCGAAGACGCGGTTGAGGGTGCGCTGCCCCGACTCCCGCTGGGTCAGGCGACCGAGCCCCCGGGCGGCAGCCGCGAAGAAGAACCACATGATGACGACGTCGATCGCGACGATGGTCGCGGCCAGCACGACGTACTGCGGCAGCAGGGGCTGCTCGGGCCGGATGAACTGCGGCGTGAAGGCGAGGAAGAAGACCACGGCCTTCGGGTTGGTGAGGTTGACGAGCAGGCCTCGCCGAAACATCGACCACGCCGGCTCGCGGTGCGCCTCGCCGACCTTCGCGGCGGCTGCGCGCGAGCGGAACTGCCGCACCCCGAGGAAGACGAGGTAGGCGGCGCCGACGTAGCGGATCACGTTGAAGAGCAGGGGTGAGCCCGCCACGAGCACGCCCACACCCGCGGCCACGACCGCGATGTGGGCAAGCAGCGCGACCTGCTGCCCGAGGATGCCCCAGATCGAGCGGGTCCAGCCGGAGCCCAGCGAGTTGGCCATGGTGTTGACGGCGCCCGCACCCGGGGTCAGGGAGATGAGGGTCCCCGTTGCGACGAGGGTGAGCCAGAGCGACCACGACACGCGAGGGAGTGTAGGTGCTCGGGCGGGCGTGGTGATGACGGCGTTCGACGCCGGGCCGGAGAGCCTGCGGCCGGGCCGGACGGCATACGGCCTCGGCGACGTCGTCGCATGTCACAGGGGGTGCACAGCCTCGGAGGCCGATTCGGTCCTGAGCAGCTCGTTTGAGAGACTGTCGACCATGGCTGAGAGCACCGGAGGGACGGCGTCGGCCGGCGGCGACCTCACGGTCGTGCACCTCATGCGGCACGGCGAGGTCCACAACCCCCAGGGCGTGCTCTACGGCCGGCTCGACGGCTTCCACCTCTCGGAGCTGGGCCAGCAGATGGCCCGCCTCGTCGCGGTGCACCTCGAGAGCAACGACATCACCCACGTCGTCGCCTCGCCCCTCGAGCGGGCGCAGGAGACGGCCGCGCCAGTCGCCGCCGACCACGGCGTCACGATCACCACCGACGCCAGGGTCATCGAGTCGGAGAACCGCTTCGAGGGCCGCACTGTCGATGTCCTGAGCCTGCTCCACCCTCGCAACTGGCACCTGTTCAGCAACGTCACCAAGCCGTCGTGGGGCGAGCCCTACGAGCAGATCGCCGTCCGGATGCTGGCGGCCGTCGCCGACGCTCGCGACGCCGCGCGCGGCCACGAGGCCGTCGTCGTCAGCCACCAGCTGCCCGTGTGGACGGTCCGCAACAAGCTCGAGGGCCGGCGCCTGTGGCACGACCCGCGCAAGCGTGAGTGCACCCTCGCGTCGCTGACCTCCCTGACCTATCGCGGCGACGAGCTGCTCTCCATCACCTACTCCGAGCCGGCGGCCCGCCTGCTGGCCCGGGCGAGCAGGAGCGTGGGCGCCTGATGCATCACCTCGACCGGCGCACCGCGTTGCGGTGGGGCGCCGCCGCGCTGGCCGCGGTTCTCGCGACCCTGACCGCGGCGTGCTCCTCAGATCCCAACTCCGTTGCGGACCAAGCCCGCTCGGGCGACCGCAAGGGCTACGTGGCCGGCGACGGGTCGATCGAGCAGCTGCCGGTCGCCGACCGCGGCCAGCCGGTGACGCTCGAGGGGACGACCCTCGACGGCAAGCCGTGGAGCAGCGCCCAGCGCGCCGGCACGGTGCTGGTGGTCAACGTGTGGGGCTCGTGGTGCCCCCCGTGCATCGAGGAGACGCCCGCCCTCCAGAAGGCGTGGGAGACCGTGCAGGCCAAGGGGAAGAAGGTCGAGTTCATCGGGCTCGACAAGCTCGAGGGTCCCGAGACCGGCCTCGCCTTCCTCAAGGCCAACAAGGTGACCTTTCCCTCGCTCGCCTACGACGGCGGCGTGCCCATCCTCGCGCTGCAGGGCAAGGCGTCCGCGACCCCGACGACGCTCGTGCTCGACGGGCAGGCACGCATCGCGGCGCGCGTCTCGGGTCCGGTCGACACCACCACGCTGCTGGGCCTGATCGACGACGTCCTCACCGAGAAGGCCTGAGGCCGTCATGGGTTCGGAGCTCGCCACCGGATCGCTGCTCGTCGCCGGGCTCGTCGCCCTGGTGGCAGGCTTCGTCTCCTTCGCCTCGCCCTGCGTGCTCCCGCTCGTCCCGGGCTTCCTCGGCTACGTCACCGGGCTGTCGGACGTCTCCCTCGAGAAACGCTCGCGCGGCCGGCTCGTGCTCGGCGCCCTGCTCTTCGTCCTCGGCTTCACCGTCGTCTTCCTGGTCGCCGCGGCCGCCGTCTCGGCCGTCGGGCTCGCCTTCCGTGAGCACCAGAGCCTGCTGCTGCGCATCGGTGGCGCGGTCGTGCTCGTCATGGGCGTGCTCTTCCTGGGCGTGGGGCGGTCGTATGCCGTCCCGGTCAGCTGGCGGCCACGGGCCGGTCTCGCCGGGGCGCCACTGCTCGGCGCCGCGTTCGCGATCGGCTGGTCGCCGTGCATGGGCCCGACCCTCGGTGCCATCCAGGCGATGGCGGCGCCGATTTCCGCCGCCTCCGGCTCGATCGGGCGTGGACTGGCGCTGGCCGCCGTCTACTCGATCGGGCTCGGTCTGCCCTTCGTGCTCATGGCGGCGCTCTGGGAGCGGGCCGGCACCGCCAGCCAGTGGCTGCGGGAGCACCGCCGCGTGCTCCAGACCGTCGGGGGCGTCCTGCTCGTCGGCGTGGGACTGCTCATGCTCACCGGCGTCTGGGAGGACGTCATCGTGTGGGTGCAGGTGCGTCTCGTGAACGGCTTCCGGGTGGCGATCTGACATGAGTACCGAGACCGACCCCACCACCGGCGCCACGACCGGCCCGAACCCCGACCACACCGCCGACCACACTGCCGACCGCACTGAAGACCAGGAGACGCTCGCGACAAAGGGCGGTGGACGCATACGCAAGGGGATGCGTCCCGAGCGGCAGGAGCCGACGCTGCCCACGCTGGGCGCCGTGGGGATGCTCCGCTGGGGGTGGCGACAGCTCACCAGCATGCGCACCGCACTGTTCCTGCTCCTGCTCCTGTCGATCGCCGCCGTGCCGGGATCGATCTTCCCGCAGCGCAACATCGACTCGGGTCGCGTCGCCGACTACATCGCCCAGCACCAGACCAGCGCGCCGTGGCTCGACAAGTTCGGCTTCTTCGACGTCTACTCCTCGCCGTGGTTCTCGGCGATCTACCTGCTCCTCTTCGTCTCGCTCGTCGGGTGCATCGTGCCGCGCACGAAGGTGCACCTCTCGGCGCTCCGGTCCAGGCCGCCGCGGGCTCCCGCGCGCCTGCGTCGCCTCGACGAGCACGCCGAGGTCACGACGAGCCTCTCGCCCGACGAGGCGCTCGCCGCCGCCCGTGCGGTGCTGAAGCGCAAGCGGTTCCGCCTGCACTCGCACGACGCCACGTCCGTCTCGGGTGAGTCCGGCTACCTGCGCGAGACCGGCAACCTGCTCTTCCACCTGGCCCTGACGGGCATCATCGTCGGCATGGCGGTCGGCCACCTGCTCGGCTGGCGCGGCGACGTCATCCTCGCCGAGGGCGACAAGTTCGCCTCCTCCGCCGGGACGTACAACACGATCGCGCCCGGCCCGTGGGTCGACAGCGAGACGCTTCCGCCCTTCGTGCTGTCGCTCGACAAGCTGCACGTGGAGTTCAACGAGGAACCGGGACGCAACTTCGCCAAGCCCCGGTTCTTCGACGCGCAGACGACGCTGCGCAGCGCACCCGGTGCACCGGCGTCGAGCCAGACGGTCTCGGTCAACCACCCGATCAGCGTCGACGGCGCCGACATCTTCCTGCTCGGCAACGGCTACACGCCGGTCATCACCGTGCGCGACGCCAAGGGCACCGTGCTCTACCACGAGGCGACACCCTTCCTGCCGCAGGACCCCAACTACCGGTCCGTCGGCGTCATCAAGGTCCCGTCGGCCTCGCCGAAGCAGCTCGGCTTCACCGGGTTCTTCCTGCCGACCGCCGAGCCGACCTTCAGCAACGGGCCGATGTCGCTCTTCCCCGACGCCGACAACCCCGAGGTCGCGCTCTCGGTCTGGGAGGGCAACCTCTTCCCCGGGGGCGCCCCGCAGTCGGTCTACACCCTCAACACCGAGCAGATGAAGCAGGTGATGAAGACCGACGGCACCCCGATGCTCGTGCGCCTGAAGCCGGGGGAGACCAAGCAGCTGCCCGGCGGCCGCGGATCGATCACCTTCGACGCCGTCAAGCGGTTCGCGGGCCTGTCGGTGCGCACCGACCCGGGAGCGCCGATCAGCCTCGTGAGCGCCATCCTCGCCACGCTGGGCCTGATCCTCGGCCTCACCATCAAGCGCCGGCGCGTGTTCGTGCGCGTGCGTCCCGTGGACAGCAGCCCGGACAGCAGCGGGGACAGCAGCTCGGACAGCGGCCTCGACAGCCCTGCCGGTGCGCATGGGCGACCGGCTACCGTGGTCACCATCGGTGGCCTCTCGAAGGACTCCGACCCCGGGCTCGCCGCGATCGTCTCCGCGATCTCCACCGGCGTGCACGACCGCCATGCAGAACGGACCGACCGATCGTGAATCTCGCAGCCAACGCCAACGCGGCCCTCTACGCGTCGATGATCGTCTACACCCTGGCCATGCTCGCCTTCACGTGGCACCTCGCTGCGCGAGCGCCCAAGGTCGTCGACTCCAAGGCCGTCGCGGAGGTGCCGGCACAGGAGCGTGAGCTGGTGGGTGCCGGAGGGCCGTCCTCCACCGAGCGACGGCCGGTGACCCCGTATGCCGCCGGGCCCGACTTCGAGGAGAGCCTCAAGAGCCGCCAGCGCGGCAACATCGCGCTGATGCTCACCTACCTGGCGTCGGCCCTGCTCGTGGCGTCCGTGCTGATGCGCGGGCTGGCCGTCGGCCGACCGCCGTGGGGCAACATGTTCGAGTTCGCGACGGCCGCGGCCGCCGCCGTGGGTGCCGCCTACAGCGTGCTCGCCAAGCGCAACCGCTGGCAGTGGCTCGGCGTCTTCATCGTCACGCCGATCCTGCTCGTGCTCGGCCTCGCGCTCGCCGTGCTCTACACCGAGGCGGGCGAGCTCATGCCGGCGCTCAAGTCGTACTGGCTCGGCATCCACGTCTCCGTGGCCTTCCTCGCCGTCGCCTTCTTCACGCTGGCCTGCGCGGTCGGGCTGCTCTACCTCGTGCGGCTGCGCCGGGAGGAGAAGCCGCCGGCAAAGCCCAACTTCATCGAGTCGCTGCCGAGCTCGGCCTCCCTCGAGCGCACCGCCTACAGCCTCAACATGGTGGCGTTCATCCTGTGGACCTTCACCCTCATCGCCGGCGCCATCTGGGCCAAGCAGGCGTGGGGCTCGTACTGGCAGTGGGACCCCAAGGAGGTCTGGACCTTCGTCATCTGGACCGTCTACGCCGCCTACATGCACGGGCGCGCCACGGCCGGCGTCGACCACCGCAGGTCCATGCTCATCGCGCTCCTCGGCTACGTCGCGGTCATCATCAACTTCACGCTGGTCAACCTCGTGTCGACCTTCGTGGGCATGCACAACTACTCGGGCATGTGAGAAGGCAGTGATCTGACGTGGTCCGCTACTCCCTGCTCCGGATCCTGATCTTCTTCGGGTTCCTCCTGCTCTTCTGGCTCATCGGCCTGCGCGCCAACCCCGTGCTCCTGCTGGGGGCCTCGGCGATCGCCTCCGCCGCCGCGTCCTACATCCTCCTGCGCGGCATGCGCGACCAGGTCACGGCGCGGCTCGTGGAGCGCCACGAGGCCAAGCTGCAGGCGAAGCAGCAGGTCGACCCGACGAGCGACGAGTATGCCGAGGACGCCGAGGACGAGGGCTTGACGCGCCCCGTCGACACCTCGCAGGAGCCTCGCAGCACCGACCGCTGAGGCACCCTCCACCTTGGGCCCGCTCCCTATCGGATCCTGCTCCCGAAAACGGAGCAGGATCCGATAGGGAATCTGCCGGACCAATTCTGCGCCGGCTCGGAACCTGCTCCCGAAAACGGAGCAGGATCCGAGGGAGGGCGGCCCAGCCGGGTCAGTGGCGGCCGAGGCCGAGGCCGATCGCCAGCAGCAGCGACCAGGCGAGCAGGAACTGCCCGGTCCCGGCCAGCGCCGGGATGAGCCCGCGCCCGGTGGCCCTGCCCACCACGGCCTGGACAGGCCGCACGACGAGCGGCGCAGCCAGCAGGGCCAGCAGCGCCCACGGCGACGTGAAGGACGCCAGGCCGGTCATGACGAAGGCGACGGCGATGAGGGCGATGTAGAACACGCGGGTCGCCGGCTCACCCATCCGGACGGCGAGGGTGAGCTTGCCGTGCTGTCGGTCGGTGGGGACGTCGCGAAGGTTGTTGGCCACGAGGATCGCCGAGGAGAGCGAGCCGACTCCGATGGCGCCCCACCAGCCGGCGGCGGTGGGAGGCGTCATGGTGGCCATCGTGCCCAGCGTCGCCACGAGCCCGAAGAAGACGAAGACGAAGAGCTCACCGAGGCCGAGGTAGCCGTAGGGGCGAGAGCCGCCGGTGTAGTACCACGCGGCCACGATGGCGGCGGCGCCGATGGGGATCATGATCCACAGCCCCGAGAGCCCGACGAGCGCCAGGCCCATCAGGCCGGCGAAGAAGAAGCAGGCGAAGGCCGCGAACTTGACGGTGCGCGGGTCGGCGAGGCGCTGGCCGACGAGGCGCACCGGGCCGACCCGGACCTCGTCGGTGCCGCGGACGCCGTCGGAGTAGTCGTTCGCATAGTTCACCCCGACCTGGAGGGCGAGGGCGACGACGAGGGCGAGGACGGCATACGCCCAGACGACGTGACCGGTCTGGTAGGCGGCGCCGGTGCCGACGAGGATGGGGGAGACGGCGGCGGGAAGCGTGCGGGGGCGAGCGCCCTCGATCCACTGGGTCAGGGTGGCCATGGAGTTCTCGGGGCGTCCTTCTACAGCTTGCGGAGGAAGTCGGGGTCGTCGTCGGGCCCGCGGGGTCCCGGCGGCTGGCGGCCCGGCCCACGCGGTGCGCGCCGGGGACCGCCCCGGGCATCGGTGCGCCCGGCCACGAGCCAGAGGACGGGCCCGACCACCGGCACGAGGGCTGCCAGGATCCACACCGCCTTGGGCATGATCCGCACCAGCCGCCGGTCGGTCTGCAGGCAGTCGACCACGGCGTAGATCGATGCGAAGACCACGAGGGCGACGAATGCGACGCGCAGCACGGTGATCTCCTTCGGCAGGTGGGGCACTCCCATCTTGCCACCGCTCAGGCCCGCTCTCCGACCCCGCGTCGGATGGCGGCGCGGTCGGGCTTGCCGGGGCCGCGCTGGGGGATCGCGTCGAGCACCGTCACGAGCCGCGGCAGCGCGGTGTCGGGGAGTATGCCGCGAAGCCGCGCCCGCACCTCCCGCGTCGTGAGCGTCCGGCTCGGGTCCACCAGCGTCACTGCGGCGCACACGGACTCGCCCCACTCCGGGTCGGGCACGCCGAGCACGACGACGTCGAGGACCTCGTGCAGGTGGCGGCTGATCGCGTCCTCGACGACGCCGGGGTTGACCTTGAGGCCGCCGGTGTTGATGACGTCGTCGGCGCGGCCGTCGATGACGAGGTGGCCGTCGTCGTCCAGGTGCCCCAGGTCGTCGGTGCGGAACCAGCGCACGCCGTCGGGGTCGGTGGTGAAGGCGTCGCGGGTGAGCCCCGGCTCCCCGAGGTAGCCGTGGGCGAGGGTGTCGCCGCCGAGGACCACGTGGCGGTCGTTGTCCACGTGGACGCGGCTGACCGGCAGCGGGACCCCGTCGTAGACACAGCCGCCCGCGGTCTCGCTCATCCCGTACGTGAGGCTGAGGACCACCCCGAGGTGCGAGGCTCGCTCGACCAGCGCCCGGGGCGTGGCGGCCCCACCGACGAGCACTCCGTCGAAGGTGCGCAGGGCCTCGACGCCGACCGGGTCCTCGACGAGGCGCGAGAGCTGTGTCGGCACCAGGGCGGTGTAGCGGCAGGACGCCGTGTGGGTCGGGCGCACCCGGTCGGCCGCGGCGGCGAAGCCCTCCACCGAGAAGCCGTCACGCAGGTCGAGCACGGTCGGGGCGACGCCCGAGGCCAGCGAGCGCAGGAGCACCTGGAGGCCCGCGACGTGGTGGGCGGGCATGGCGAGCAGCCAGGCACCGCTGCCTCCGAGCACCTGGTGGGTGGCCCATGCCGAGCGTTGGAGGGCCTCGGCCGTCAGCAGCGCGCGCTTGGGCCGCCCGGTGGAGCCGGAGGTCCCGATGGCTACCGCGAGCCCGTCGGGCAGCTCGGCCCGGTCGTGGGACGGCACGGTGGGCCGCGGGTCGCCGGCGGCATACGGCAGCACGGGGGACCGCCCGGCCAGCGCGGCCTCGAGGGCGGGGAGGACGTCGAGGACGTCCGGTCCGGCGGGGATCGCGAGCGGGCGGGGGGAGGGGGCGGCCATCAGGCAGGTCTCGCTCTCGGGGGTGCGGTGGGCTCGGGCCGCCGGCGCTGCCGGGCCGCCATGACGACGGTCCAGAGGAGCACGGCCGCGCAGGCGGGGAAGGCGACGTAGGGGTTGAGGGGCACCACGATGCCGAGGGCCCCGCCGACGACCCAGAGGACCTGCAGCATCGTCTCGGACCACGCGAAGACGGACGTCCGGACGTTCTCGGGGACCTCGCGCTGCACGAGGGCGTCGAAGCACAGCTTGGACAGCTGCGCCGACAGCCCCTGGACGAAGCCGAGCAGGACGAGGGTCCAGAGGCCGTACCAGATGCCGGTCGCGATGCAGCAGAGCGTGGCTGCGAGCACGGAGACCATGGCGATGCGTTCGGGCCGCTGGTCGCGCACGACGTTGCCGAGAACGCTGCCCAGGCCGTTGCCGACGCCGATCGCCACCGCGACGAGGGCGAGGACCACCTCGGCGCGGATGCCGTCGATCGGCTGCTCCTTGGCGAGGAAGGCCAGGAACAGGATGAGGAAGCCGGTGAGCACCCGGGTGCCGCCGGTCGACCACAGGGCGTGCATCACCGGCCACGGGATCGCCTGCTTGCGCCGGCGGAAGCGCCCGATCGGCCCGAGGGAGTCGACCGTCAACGCGTCGCGGCCCGCGCCGACGCGGATCGGCACGGTGTCGTCGATCGAGAGCTCGCCGAGCGAGGAGTCGACGCGCGCGGGTAGGCGGATGGCCTGCACGGTGGCGAAGACGAAGACGACGAACGCGACGCGCAGCGCCCAGGAGGGGCCGGCGAGCATCGCGAGACCACCGAGGGCGCCGCCGACCACGGCCCCCGCTACGCCGGCCATGGACACACGTGAGTTGGCCCTGACCAGGGTGGTGCCGGGCGGCAGCAGGCGTGGGACGGCGGCGGCCCGGGTGATCGTGTAGGCGCGCGACGCCACGAGGCAGCCGAGCGCCGCCGGGAACAGCCAGCCGCTGCCGGTGCTCATCGCGTCGGCGAGAACCCAGCAGAGGAAGGCCCGGACGGCGAGGGTCGTGCCGATGGCCCAGCGCCGCCCGTGCGAGAAGCGGTCGAGCAGCGGCCCGATCAGGGGCGCGACGAGGACGAACGGCACCATCGTCAGCAGCAGGAAGGTGGCGACGTCGCTCCGGGCCTGCGCGGTCTGCGGGTTGAAGAAGAGCGTGCCGGCGAGCGCGAGCGTCATGACGGTGTCCCCGGCCGTGTGGCTGCCGTGCAGCTCCGTCAGGCGGGCCAGGCCGCTCTCCCCGGCGCCGCCGGAGTGCGTGTAGGCGTGCGCCTTGGCAGCGGCGAAACGCCCGGTACGCGCAGTGGCGCGGGCCGTGCCGGATGCCGCGCGGCCCAGACCCCGACCCAGCGCTCGAGCACGCCCGCCGGCGCGGAGGCCGGCGCGGCGGCCGGCGCTCGCGCGGCGGTCGTGGCTGGCAGGCACGGCAACATCCTGCCCTGTCCCGATGTCACCGGTGCCGTGGACCGGGCACCCGCCCGCCGAGCGGTTCAGCGGGAGCGCCGGGACGGCATACGCAGTCGCTGCTCAGAAGTACGGTGGCTCAGAAGTGCGGCCTCAGGGTTTCGCGCCGACGAGCCTCGCGTACTCCTTCGGCAGCTGGGTGAGGACGTCTTCGAGCTCCTCTCGTGGCGTTTCCTCACGAAGTGTGGCGAACACCGCCCGAATGCCGGCTTCCGCCCGCTCCGGGCCGGTTCCGGCGCGCTCGGCAACCCGACGGACGAACTCCTCGGACCCGAAGCGCTGGGCGGGCTCCTCTGCACCGGTCAGGTGCGGCTTGAGCTCCTCGGGGATGTACTTCGCCAGCTGGGCCGCCTCACCCCCGCTGATCCGCTCCGCCAATGCCTGCAACGTGGCGGCGGTGAGGGCCTCAGCGGTCCCGAAGCTGACGTCGGCACGTCCTGCCACCTTCGTGATGAACTGGTCGTACTTCACCGCACCACCCTCCATCCGTGTGCTCGCGGTCCCTCAGAGGCCCCGCACTCGGGCCCCGAACAACACGGGCGTGCGACGTGGTCACGCCACCCGTCAGCTCTGCCCTGGCTCCTGTCCGGTGCCGCTCGCCGGCGCGGCATCCCCGAGTGCTCGCACCAGCTCCCTGGCATCGTCGCCGTCGAAAGCCTCGATGGTCTCGACCGCCACGGCGGTAGGCACGAACTCGTCCGTCGCGGGGTCGTAGTAACCCTCCAGACGTTCGACGAGGACGAGGAGCTCCGGGTCCTCGCCTGCGTCGATGTCGTTGGCGAGGTCGTTCAGCGCCGTCGCCCGGCTGCTGTCGCTCTCGTCACCGCTGCTGCGCCCCGACCCCTTGCGGAGGAATCGGGAGAATGCGTCTCGCAGGGCCATGAGGGAGGCTCCCTTCCGTAGCTCAGGGATGACGCGCACCTTCCCGAACATGCTAGTGCGGCATGGGGCGACGTGCATCCCGCGAATGGGGTAGTCCCCGAACGGCATCCGCGTTCGGCGCTACCGGGCGCAGGCGTGCGAAGCATCAGCAGCGCTCCGGGCACTGGCCACCACCGCGAGACAGGGTCCCTTTCCATTCCTCGGGAGAGAGGCCACACTGAGGGATGCCTTCCGCGTACGTCGCGCCGGTCCTGGTGTACAACCGCAGCCACCTCGACGAGGTGGTCGCGCTCTGCTCCGAGGAGGGCTGGACCGACTACGTCAAGGACCCGGAACGCACCCATCGGGTGCTCACCGCCCCGGGGGTCATCTCCCTGGTCGCCCTGGACCAGGGGAAGGCGGCGGTGGTCGGCTTCATCCAGCTCCAGGGAGACGGCGAGCTGCAGGCCCATGTGTCCCTGCTGCTGGTCAAACCCCAGTACCGGCTGCGCGGCGTGGCCCGTCTCCTGCTCGGTCGCGCGCTGCGTGACAGCGGGTGCGTGCGTGCCGACGTCTTCGTCGAGGGCGACGACGCGACCGCGTTCTACCGCCGTATGCCGCACAAGGAGGGAAAGGGCTTCCGCCTCCAGCCGTTCGAGACCTGAGCGGTCGACAGGCCGGCGAGACCCGCGTGGCGTGTACGTTGCCCGCGCAGCTGTGACGTGCCACCCCGCCCGAAACCGGGGCAGGGTGCAGTGAGCGGCGCGGCGTGAGGTCGCCGACTTTGCCTGGCCCTCCCACCGACCTAGGCTTGGCGCAAGGGCCTCGTTGCTGCTGCAACGGGGCGATTGGTTGATAGCGGAAGGTGGAGGCAAATGACCTGCCTCGTGTGCAAGTCCGACACTGTGGAGGGCCATTGTCCCCGGACCAGGTCAGCGTGTGCCTGGTACCGATGCATCAACTGCGCCACCGTCATCGACGTCGCCCGGCGGATCCTCTGGCTGCCGTCCCACCAGGTGATCCAGTACGGCTGAGGCCGGAAGGGCACGGCCTCCGAGCCCGGGATGTACCGCCGCAGCGGTCGACCTGGCGTGGTGCGCCGGTGGATCTCTCGTGAGAGGATCGATCATGAGCACTTCGGTCCCGGACGAGCAGGCTGCCGGTCAGGCCGAGAGCGGCACAGCTCCGGCCGACGTCGATCCCCAAGCCGTCCTCCATGACCTCGCGAACAGCACGGTGCTCCTGCCGCAGCAGGGGATGCCTGAGGGTGAGGAGCTGCCCGAAGGCGCCATCGCGCTGCCGGTGATCGAGCAGGACGGCACGCAGTACGTCCCCGTGTTCACCTCTGAGGAGGCGCTGCGCGCCGCGAGGGCAGACCCTTCCACAGCCCTCAAGCTGCCCATCGCGGAGCTGGCAGCGACCTGGCCAGGCGAGAACCTGTGGCTCGCCGTCAACCCCTCCACTCCGGAGGGACTGGCCATCCCGCCCGAGGTGGTCCGGGCGCTGCCGGGCTTCGTGCACCCGGAGGGCGAGGCGGAGTCCGCCGCCGAGCAGGGCGAGGCGGAGTCCGCCGCCGAGCAGGGCGAGGCGCGACAGGCAGGCGCGGAAGACACCCCGTCGGACTAGCCGGGCACGGCACGCCAGCCGGGCACGGCACGCCCATCGACCGAGAGCGCGGGAGCCGCGGTGAGCCAGGCGGGGGAGGGGCGAGCTCAGGTGGGCTTGTTCCGGAGGTGTCGGTTGCTCTTGGGTTCGCGCTTCGCCTTCTCGTCCTCGACCTGCCGGATTAGCTGACGCTTCGCGGACGCGAGTGCGCTGTCCAGGTCCGGGTCGACGACCTTGGCCACCAACGGCGGGAGTCCGGGCAGCTCGGCGCGCAGCGTGACCTGCTGCTCCCTACTCCCGCGGTCCTTCACCGAGACCTCCACGGTCACGTCCGCAGGATCCCAGCGGGACAGGTGTGCCTCGAGCGTGGACAGGTGCTCGCGCACCAGTGACCGGTCGGCTTCCGAGAAGCCACCGCTCAAGACCAGCACCTCGTCGAGGATGCCGGCCCTAGAGCTTCCCGTTCCGGGGTTCTCGGTCTCGCTCACCGTGGGCCTCTTCTCGTCGGGAGCACTGGGCTCGACGCTACACCGTTCGAAGCAGATGCCCACCTCGCGATGTGCAGCACGGCGACAGGAGTGTGCGGAGGTCAGAAGTACCAGGGGAAGGGCGACCAGTCCGGCTCGCGCTTCTCGAGGAACTGGTCGCGCCCCTCGACCGCCTCGTCGGTCATGTACGCGAGGCGGGTCGCCTCGCCCGCGAAGACCTGCTGGCCCATGAGGCCGTCGTCGGTGAGGTTGAAGGCGAACTTCAGCATGCGCTGGGCCTGCGGGCTCTTGCCCATGATCTCGGTCGCGACCTGCAGCGCCTCCTTCTCGAGGTCGGCGTGGTCGGCCACGATGTTGACGGCCCCCATCCGCTGCATGTCCTCGGCGGAGTAGGTGCGCCCGAGGAAGAAGATCTCGCGGGCGAACTTCTGCCCGACCATCTTGGCGAGGTAGGCGCTGCCGTAGCCGGCGTCGAAGCTGCCGACGTCGGCGTCGGTCTGCTTGAAGCGGGCGTGCTCACGGCTCGCGATCGTCAGGTCGCACACGACGTGGAGGGAGTGCCCGCCTCCCGCCGCCCAGCCGTTGACGACGGCGACGACGACCTTCGGCATGGTGCGGATGAGCCGCTGCACCTCGAGGATGTGCAGGCGCCCGCCCTGCGCCCGCACGCGCGCCTGGTCGACGGTGTCGGCCGTCTCGCCCTCGGCGTACTGGTAGCCGGAGCGGCCGCGGATGCGCTGGTCGCCGCCCGAGCAGAAGGCCCACTTGCCGTCCTTGGGGCTCGGCCCGTTGCCGGTGAGGAGCACGACGCCGACGTCGGGCGTCATCCGGGCGTGGTCGAGCGCCCGGTAGAGCTCGTCGACCGTGTGGGGCCGGAACGCGTTGAGCACCTCGGGCCGGTTGAACGCGATGCGCACGACGCCCGACTCGGCGTGTGGGCGGCCCGCCACGGGCCGGCGCCGGTGGTAGGTGATGTCGCTGAGGTCGAACCCCTCCACGGGCGCCCACTCGCTCGGGTCGAAGATCTCGGACACGGCGTTCTGGCTCGGCTCGCTACTCACGAACCGACCCTATCGGCGGGGTTAGGGTCGGCCGTATGCCGATCCCTCCCTACGTCGCCCACCTCCGCACGCTGGTGGGTCGCGAGCTGCTCTGGATGCCGGGCGTGACGGCGGTCGTCCTGCGCGAGGGCCGGGGCGGCGCCGACGAGGTGCTGCTGGTCCGGCGCTCGGACAACGGCGCCTGGACCCCCGTGACCGGCGTCGTCGACCCCGGGGAGGAGCCGCACCTCACCGCGGTCCGCGAGGTGCAGGAGGAGGCGTGCGTCGTCGCCGAGGTGGAGCGGCTCGTGTGGGTCTCCACCACGCGGGTCGTGACCTACCCCAACGGTGACCGCGCGCAGTACGTCGACCACACCTTCCGCTGCCGCTGGAAGTCAGGCGAGCCGCGGCCCGGCGACGACGAGTCGACGGAAGCCGGCTGGTTCCCGCTGGACGGTCTACCGCCCATGACGCAGTGGCACCGCGACCGCATCACGGTCGCCGTCGAGAACCCCTGCGACGTCCGCCTGGGAGCCGCACCACTCGAGTGAGCCTCGCTTCGGGTCGGGGATGATGGAGCCATGACGACGCTGCCCCCGTGCGACGAGCTGCTCGAGCGGGCGCACGTCGTCGCCCTTCCGATGCGCGTGCGCTTCCGCGGCGTCGACGTGCGCGAGGCCCTGCTTCTCGAGGGCCCCTCGGGCTGGGGCGAGTTCAGCCCCTTCGTCGAGTACGCCGACGGCGAGTCCGCGCGCTGGCTCTCCGCCGCGATCGAGGCCGCGTATGCCGTGTGGCCGGAGCCGGTGCGCGACGCCGTGCCCGTCAACGCGACCGTTCCCGCCGTCGGCCCCGACCGCGTGCCAGAGGTCCTCGCCCGGTTCGACGGCTGCACCACCGCCAAGGTCAAGGTGGCCGAGCGCGGCCAGGGCCTCGACGACGACGTCGACCGGGTCGCCGCGGTCAGGTCTGCAATGGGTCCGTCGGCGCGGGTCAGGGTGGACGCCAACGGCGGCTGGGACGTCGAGACGGCCACGGAGGCGCTGCGGCGGCTCACGGCATACGACCTCGAGTACGCCGAGCAGCCCTGCGCCGAGGTGGAACAGCTCGTCGAGCTGCGAACGGCATTGGCGCGCAACGGTATCGACGTGGCCATCGCGGCCGACGAGTCGATCCGCAAGGCAGAGGACCCGATCCGGGTGGCACGGCTCGGTGCCGCGGACGTCGTGGTCGTCAAGGTCGCACCCCTGGGGGGAGTGGCCGCTGCGCTCTCGGTCGTCGAGGCGTGCGGGCTGCCGGCTGTCGTGTCCTCGGCCCTCGACACCAGTGTGGGCATCGCGGCGGGCGTCTCCCTGGCGGCCGCCCTTCCCGAGCTTGAGTTCGCCTGCGGTCTGGGCACCGTCGGGCTCTTCGAGCGCGACATCTCGCCGACGCCGCTGCGTCCGGCGGCCGGGGTGCTGGCCCCGGGCCGCGCCGTGCCCGACCCCGAGGCGCTCGCCGACCTCGCCGCTGCCCCGGACCGGCAGGCGTGGTGGCGCGACCGTCTCGTGCGGTGTCACGCCGTCCTGACGAGCACGACGCCGCGATGAACACTGCCTGCCTCAACGGCGACCGCACTCGTCGCGAGCACCCCTCGGTCCCGTAGACGCCACGCGAGCTGGCCCGCGCCGCAGCGAAGCTCGCCTCCGTCTCGGAGTGCCTCTGCCCATCCACGGCGAGGAGGACTCGACGTGGCCGGTCCTGTGCTGGCACGGGCTGCCGGCCATGACGTGCGCATCGGGCTGGAGGACACCGCTACCTTCCGGGCGGGCAGCAGGCGCGACAACGCCGAGCTGGTAGCCACGGCTGGCCGGTTCCAGTGCTGCGCTGCGGGCTGAAGAGGCCCGGGGACAGCGCTCACTCGAGGGGGACGGAAGGCCCACTCGAGTGGGAGGCCGACTCTGCCTGCTGGGCCAGCTCGCGCAGCCACGCCGTCTCGGCGCGCCGGCCGGACCTCGAGACCGGAACCTCGAGAACTCTGACGCCAGTGGGTGACTCGGCGAGAGCCTGCGCCAGGCGACCGAGGTCGTCGACGCGTTCGTATGCCGTGTGGTGCGCCGCGCAGAGCGCCTCGAGGTCGGTGCCGTGGGGGGTCGCGAACACCCGCTCGAAGGCGTCGGCGAAGCGCCGGTCGCCCTGCTCGAGAGTGCTGAAGATGGCGCCGCCGTCGTCGTTGAGCACGACGAAGGTCAGGTCGGGCCGCGGCTCGCTCGGCCCGACGAGCAGCCCGTTCGTGTCGTGCAGGAACGTCAGGTCGCCGACGTAGGCGATGGTGCGGGCTGCCCGGGGCCGGCCGAGCGCGATGCCGACCGCGGTGGACACCATCCCGTCGATGCCGGCCAGACCCCGGTTGCCGACGACGAAGCGGTGCTCGAGCGGCGGCCACGGCGTCGCCATGACGTCGAGGTCGCGGACGGGGTTCGACGACCCGACCACGAGCGTCGTGTGCGCGGTGACGGCAGCCGCCACGACCCCGGCCACCGCCAGGGGCGACAGGCCGTGGACGTCGGGTGCGTGAGAGGACGGGCCGCGTTGCCCCGCAGCGAGGCCCGCGTCGATGAGCTGCGACAGACGCTCGTCGGCCGCGTGCCACCGGTCAAACCACGTCGCGTCGTCGGCTGACTCGACGCGAGGCACCACGTCGAGCACGCGCGCGACACGACCGGGGTCGGTCGCGACACCGCCGGGGCCACGGACCGACAGCACCTCGAGCGCCGGGTCGCTGATGAGGCCGGTGACCGGACGCGACAGGGTGGGGTGCCCGATGACGACGACGCGCTCGACCTCGTCACGCAGGGCAGTGGTGAGCAGGAGCCGGCCGGTGCGCAGCGCCTGGCGTCCGATGCGGGCTCCCGACGTCGGCTCCGCGACGAGCGGCCACCCGGCGGACTCGGCGAGCAACCGCGCGGCCGGTCCGGCGTCGTCCCCGGCCACCACCACGGTGCGCGGCCCGAGGGGGAGCAGCTCCCCGTCGGTCGGCACCGACACGGACGGGCGGACCCCGACCTCCTCCTGCCGCAACTGCGCCGTGGCGCGGTTTCCGGGGGTCTGGGGGTCGGATCCGGCGTGCACCTGCGCCGTGGCGCGGTTTCCGGGGGTCTGGGGGTCGGATCCGGCGTCCAACTGCGCCGTGGCGCAGTTGTCGGGGCGCTGCCACCAGGTGAGCGGGTCAGGGTCCGGCGGCGTGAGGTCGCCGTCGAGCTGGACGTTCAGCTGCGTCGGCCCGTGGGTCGAGCACGCCTCGGCCACCAAGGCGTTCAGCCGACCGGCCGCGATCGCGGCCGCCAGGTCGTGGCACGGCGCGAAGGTCCCGAAGATCCCGGCCTGCACGGTCGTCTGGTTGGCGCCGGTGCCTCGCAGGCGGTCGGGGCGGTCGGCGCTGACGACGACGAGCCGCCGCCCGGTGTGGTGCGCCTCCATGACCGCCGGGAGCAGGTTGCCGACCGCCGTGCCCGACGTCGTGACGACGGCGACGGGACGTCGGGAGCCGGTCGCGAGCCCGAGCCCGAGGAAGCCGGCGGAGCGCTCGTCCACGCGCACGTGCAGGCGCAGGTCCCCGGATCGGTCGGCGGAGTCGAGGGCCAGGGCGAACGGGGCTGACCGCGACCCGGGGGAGAGCACGACGTCGCGCACGCCGCCGAGCCACAGCTGCTGCAGGACCTCCAACGCCAGCTCGCTCGCGGTCCGCTCGCCGGTCACCGTCACGGCCGCCTCACTGGCTGGCCAGCGCGTCGCGCATCGGCACGAGCTTGGCGTCGGACTCGGCCACCTCCGACTCCGGGTCGGAGCCCGCGACGATGCCGCACCCGGCATACAGCGTGATCTGCGAGGAGTCCGCGCTGTCGAGGGCGCCGCTGCGCAGGGCGATGCCCCACGCGCCGTCGCCGTGGGCGTCGATCCAGCCGACGGGCCCGGCGTAGCGGCCACGGTCCATGTGCTCGAGCTCGGCGATCAGCTCGACGGCGTGGGCCGTCGGGGTGCCGCCGACGGCGGCGGAGGGGTGCAGCGCGGCGGCCAGGGTGAGGGAGGAGGCGTCGTCGGCGCTGACCGCCGCGACGTCCGTGGCGAGGTGCATGACGTTGGGCAGGTGGAGCACGAAGGGCGCCTCGGGCACGTTCATCGAGGAGCAGTGGGGGGCCAGTGCCTCCGCCACCGAGCGCACGGCGTACTCGTGCTCCTCGAGGTCCTTGGACGAGCGGGCCAACGACGCCGCCAGCGCGAGGTCCTTGGCGTCGTCGCCGGTGCGGCGGATGGTGCCGGCGAGCACACGGGAGGTGATCAGGCCCTTGTCGCGGCGCACGAGCAGCTCCGGCGTGGCACCGACGAGACCCGCGACCGAGAAGACCCACGTGTTCTCGTAGCGCTCGGCGAGGCGCCGCAGCAGCCACCGGGGGTCGATGGGCGCGGACGCGGTGGCGACGAGGTCGCGGGCCAGGACCACCTTGTCCACCTGGCCGGCGGCGATGCGCTGCACGGCCTCGGCGACGGCATGGGCGTAGTCGGCGGGGGAGACGGCGCCGTCGGCGAAGGCGACATCGACGGGCGGCTCGGGATCGCTTGCGACAGAGGGGCTCTCGAGGATCGAGAGCTGCGGCTCCAGGGTCACGCTCGTCAGCCAGGTGTGCCCGTCACGGCGACCGACGATCGTCGAGGGCACGACGAGACGCGCCTGCTCGGCCGAGTCCGCGGCGAAGGGGAAGGAGCCGAAGCACACGAGGCCGCTGCCCGCGCGCTGCACGTCGTCGCGGACTACCGCGCGACGGCCCAGCTCGCGCCACCACGCCTCCGCCTCTTGGAAGCGTGCCTCGCCGGACGCCTCGAACGTCAGCGCGGCGCCCCACCCGACGAGCCCCTCGCCGCGGCGCACCCACGAGAGCAGCTCGTCGTGCGGAAGTCCCGCCGGCAGGTAGGCCAGCAGGGGGTCCTCGGCGTCGATCGGCACCGTGCGCACGACGACGGATGGTCCCGCGGCGGGCGACGGCGCATCGGGGGCTGGGAGCGTGGACATCGTCTGCAACTCTACGGCGGGCCCGCGCCCACACCGGCCGTGGTCACCCGTGGTGCGAGGATGAGCGCATGAGCCGTGCGCAGCTGGACAAGAAGCCGGTCGACGTCGCGTCGATGTTCGACACCGTCGCCGAGAAGTACGACGTGACCAATGACGTGCTCTCGCTCGGGCAGGACCGGCTGTGGCGCCGGGCCGTCGTCAAGGCCGTGGACGCCAGGCCGGGGGAGCGCATCCTCGACATCGCGGCCGGCACCGGCACGTCCAGCGAGCCGTGGGCCGACCAGGAGATCGAGGTCGTGCCGGCCGACTTCTCGCTCGGCATGCTGCGGGTCGGCCGCCGTCGCCGTCCCGACATGGCCTTCACCGCTGCCGACGCGATGAGCCTGCCCTTCGCCGACGAGAGCTTCGACGTCGTGACGATGAGCTTCGGCCTGCGCAACGTCGCCGACCCGGCGACGGCGCTGCGCGAGTTCCTCCGCGTGACCAAGCCCGGCGGGCGGCTGCTGGTGTGCGAGTTCAGCCAGCCGGTCAACAAGGCCTTCCGCACCGTCTACACGAACTACCTGATGCGGGCGCTGCCGCCGGTGGCGCGCCGCACGTCGAGCAACCCCGACTCCTACGTCTACCTGGCCGAGTCGATCCGCGCCTGGCCGCCGCAGGGTGAGCTGGCGCGCATCATCGAGGCGGCCGGCTGGCAGCAGGTCGGCTGGACCAACCTCACCGGCGGGATCGTCGCGCTGCACCACGGCACCAAGCGCTGACCGCACACGACCGCTGGCGTATGCCGGGTGGCCGGCTCGCGACCACACGTGGCCTCTCGACGTGGTGGGGGCGGCAGGACGTGGCCTCTCGAGGTTCGAGTGCGTCGGGTTAGGTAGTCCTTATCTGACAGTCACGAAAATGCGGGCATACACTTCCCGGAGAGTTCGTGAAGATCTTCACAAGCGGTTCTGAAGCCTGCAGGGAGACATGTCCAGTTCGAGCGTCGCGACCAGCCCCTCCCGGGGTGGCGATGCGCCTGTCGAGCGGGCCGACGTCGTCGTCGTCGGTGCCGGTCCGGGTGGCAGCGCGACGGCCGCATACCTCGCGGACCACGGCCTCGACGTCGTGCTCCTGGAGAAGTCGGCCTTCCCGCGCGACAAGATCTGCGGCGACGGCCTGACACCGCGCGCGACCAAGGAGCTCATCTCCCTCGGCATCGACACCACCGGCTGGCAGCGCACCAAGGGCCTGCGCATCAAGGGCGGCGGCCACACCCTGCAGCTCGACTGGCCCGAGTCCGAGGCCTTCCCCGGCTACGGCATGGTGCGCACCCGGGCCCAGCTCGACGAGACCCTGGCCCGCCACGCCGAGCGCAAGGGCGCGCTGCTCCAGGAGCGCACCAGCGTCACCGCGCCGGTCCGCGACTCGTCCGGCCGGGTCACCGGTGTCACCGCCAAGCGCCTGGACGACGGCGGCCGGCCCACCGGCGAGACCGTCACCTACCGCGCCCCCGTCGTCGTCGCGAGCGACGGCGTCTCCTCGCGCCTCGCGACGGCCGTGGGCCGGCCGAAGCGCGAGGACCGCGTCATGGGCGTTGCCGTCCGTGCGTACTACACGACGCCCAAGCGCGACGACTACCTCGAGAGCCACCTCGAGCTGTGGAGCCGCGACGACGCCGGCAACCGCATCCTCATGCCCGGCTACGGCTGGCTCTTCCCGCTCGAGGACGGCCGCACCAACGTCGGCCTCGGCACGCTCGACACCACCTCGGCCTTCCAGAAGACCGACTACAAGGACGTTATGCGGCGGTGGGTCGAGGACATCTTCCCCGAGTGGCAGCTCGAGCACGACGAGGCCTCCGGCCCGATCCGCGGCGCGGCCCTGCCGATGGGCTTCAACCGCACCCCCCTGTATGCCGACGGCCTGCTCCTCGTGGGCGACTCCGGCGGCATGGTCAACCCCTTCAACGGCGAGGGCATCGACTACGCCCTCGAGGCCGCCCGGGTCGGTGCCGAGCTCGTCGCCCAGGCGATGGCGCGCCCGAGCGACGCCGCGCGCGAGCGGGTGCTCGCGGCATACCCGAAGGTCATGAAGGACGAGCTCGGGGGCTACTTCACGCTCGGTCGCTGGTTCGCCCACGCCATCGGCAACCCCGAGGTCATGCGCCTCGCGACGAAGTACGGCCTGCCCCGCACGAAGCTCATGCCGCTCCTGCTCAAGATCATGGCCAACCTCGCCGACCCGATGAGCAGGAACGCGACGGACCGCCTCATCACGACCCTCTCGCGGCTGGCCCCGAGCGCATGAGCCACCCCCCTGCCGACCGCCTTGTGACGCCGAGCACAATCGTCACGCACGCCCCTAGGATGGGTGCGCTACGCACCTGCGCCCCCGCTTCGCACCTCACGCACGACCGAAAGGCACGTGACCTCGGATGAACTCCTACGTCCCGATCCTGTTCATGCTGGGGCTCGGCTTCGCGTTCGCCGCGCTGTCGGTCTTCACCTCGCTCGTCGTCGGGCCCAAGCGCTACAACCGCGCCAAGCTCGAGGCCTACGAGTGCGGCATCCAGCCGACGCCGCAGGCTGCAGGTGGTGGACGCGTGCCGATCAAGTACTACCTGACGGCGATGCTCTTCATCATCTTCGACATCGAGTCGGTCTTCCTCTATCCGTTCGCGGTGGCCTTCAACAAGCTGGGCCTCTTCGCGCTGGTCGAGATGGTCCTGTTCATCCTCACGGTCTTCGTCGCGTACGCCTACGTGTGGCGTCGCGGGGGCCTGGAGTGGGACTGACCCCGCGGACCACGCCGCTCCGTGCGGCACGCGTCCACCGGGTTCGTCAGGAAAGTTAAGGAGTAAGCAATGGGTCTCGAAGAGAAGCTCCCAGCCGGGTTCCTGCTCTCGACCGTCGAGGGCCTGGCCGGCTACATGCGCAAGGCCTCGATCTGGCCCGCCACGTTCGGCCTCGCGTGCTGCGCCATCGAGATGATGGCGGTCGGCACCCCCGACTACGACATCGCCCGCTTCGGCATGGAGCGCTTCTCGGCGACCCCGCGCCAGGCGGACCTGATGATCGTGGCCGGGCGCGTCAGCCAGAAGATGGCCCCCGTCGTGCGTCAGGTCTACGACCAGATGCCCAACCCCAAGTGGGTCATCGCGATGGGCGTCTGCGCCAGCTCGGGCGGCATGTTCAACAACTACGCGATCGTGCAGGGAGTCGACCACATCATCCCGGTCGACATCTACCTGCCGGGCTGCCCGCCGCGCCCGCAGATGCTGCTCAACGCCATCATCGAGCTGCACCACCAGATCGAGAGCTCGCCCCTCGGCGTCAACCGCGTCAAGGCGGCCGAGGCCGCCGAGGCCGCCGCGCTCTCCGCGACGCCGACGCACCAGATGAAGGGCCTGCTGGCATGAGCGACGCCGACAAGAAGGCCGCCGACGACGCCACGACCCCCTCGGTCAACGCCGACACGACCAAGACGCAGACCTCCGGCCTGACGCCCCACGAGGTCGAGATCCGCCAGGGCGCCGCTGCCGGCCTCGAGCCCGAGGTCGTCGGCGTGCGCCGCGGCATGTTCGGCGTCACCCAGGGCGGCGACACCAGCGGCTACTCCCGCCTGCAGCGCCCGATCCTCGTCGCCGGGGCGGCCTCGCGGCCCTACGGCGGCTACTTCGACGAGATCGCCGACAACCTCGAGCGCGGCCTCGTGGGGGGCACGGCCTCGTATGCCGAGGCCGTCGACCGCGTCGTGATCGACCGCGGCGAGATGACGCTCCGCGTCCGCCGCGAGCACCTGCCGGCCGTCGCCCGGGTGCTGCGCGACGACCCGTCACTGCGCTTCGAGATCTGCACCGGGGTCTCCGGGGTGCACTACCCCGACCGCGCCGGCGAGGAGCTGCACGCCGTCTACCACCTCCTGTCGATCACCCACGGCGGCAGGCGGGTCCGCATCGAGGTCTCGTGCCCCGACGACGACCGGCACATCCCGTCCATCGTCTCGATCTACCCGGCCAACGACTGGCACGAGCGCGAGACGTGGGACATGTTCGGGATCGAGTTCGACGGCCACCCCGCCCTGACCCGGATCCTCATGCCCGACGACTGGCCGGGCCACCCGCAGCGCAAGGACTACCCCCTCGGCGGCATCCCCGTCGAGTACAAGGGGGCCACCATCCCACCGCCGGACCAGCGGAGGTCCTACAACTGATGAGCACCCACACCGACCCGATCCACACCGAGTTCACGCAGACCGAGGTGCCCGACCACGGCACCCACGACATCTACGCGACCTCGAGCGCCGACGAGCAGGCCAGCGAGGGGGCCCACGTCTTCAACGCCGCCGGCGGCGACTGGAACGACCTCGTCGACGAGGCCACCTCGCTCGGCGAGGAGCGCATCGTCGTCAACATGGGTCCGCAGCACCCGTCCACCCACGGGGTGCTGCGGCTGATCCTCGAGATCGACGGCGAGACGGTGACCGAGGCCCGCGCGGGCATCGGCTACCTCCACACCGGCATCGAGAAGAACATGGAGTACCGCAGCTGGGTGCAGGGCGTCACGTTCTGCACGCGCATGGACTACCTCACGCCGATGTTCCAGGAGGCGGCCTACTGCCTCGCCATCGAGAAGCTGCTCGGCGTCACGGAGCAGATCCCCGAGCGCGCCAGTGTGATCCGCGTGCTGATGATGGAGATGACCCGCATCAGCAGCCACATGGTCTGCCTCGGCACCGGTGGCATGGAGATGGGCGCGACGACGGTCATGACCGTCGCCTTCCGTGAGCGCGAGCGCCTGCTGCGCGTCATCGAGATGATCACGGGCCTACGCATGAACAACGCCTACATCCGCCCCGGCGGCGTGGTCCAGGACGTGCCGCCCGGCTCCATCGACGCCCTGCGCGAGATGGTCCCCGAGATCCGCCGCGGCCTCGGCGAGCTCGAGGCGCTGCTCAACGAGAACCCGGTGCTCAAGGGGCGCACCGTCAACGTCGGCGTGCTCGACCTGGCGGGCTGCATGGCCCTGGGCATCACCGGGCCCGTGCTGCGCTCGACCGGGCTGCCGCACGACCTGCGCAAGCTCGACCCCTACTGCGGCTACGAGACGTACGACTTCGACGTCATCACCCGCACGAGCCAGGACGCCTACGGCCGCCTGCGCATCCGCATCGACGAGATGTACGAGTCGCTGAAGATCATCGAGCAGGCCACCGACCGCCTCCAGGCGAGCGAGGGCCCGGTCATGGTGGAGGACAAGAAGATCGCCTGGCCGGCGCAGCTGGCGCTCGGCAGCGACGGCCTGGGCAACAGCCTCGACCACATCCGCGAGATCATGGGCAGCTCGATGGAGTCGCTCATCCACCACTTCAAGCTGGTCACCGAGGGCTTCCGGGTCCCGCCGGGCCAGGTCTACCAGGCCGTCGAGTCCGCCAAGGGCGAGCTGGGCTGCCACCTGGTCTCCGACGGCGGCACGCGGCCCTACCGGGCGCACTTCCGCGACCCCAGTTTCAACAACCTGCAGGCCGTGGCCGCGATGTGCGAGGGCAGCCAGATCGCCGACGTCATCGTCGCCGTGGCCTCGATCGACCCCGTCATGGGAGGTGTGGACCGATGAGCGCTGGCCATGACGCCTCGGGCTTCCTGCACGTCAGCCCCGAGTCGAAGGCGCCGTATGCCGCCGACGTCCTCGAGCGGCTGCACGCGGATGCCGACGAGGTCATCGCGCGCTACCCCCGAAAGCGCTCGGCGCTGCTGCCGCTGCTGCACCTCGTGCAGTCGGTCGACGGCTACGTGACGGGCCGCGGCGTGACCTTCTGCGCCGAGATCCTCGACCTCACCGAGGCCGAGGTCAGCGGGGTCGCGACCTTCTACACCCAGTACAAGCGCCACCCCAACGGCGACTACACCGTCGGTGTCTGCACCAACTCGCTCTGCGCCATCATGGGCGGCGACCTGATCTTCGACCGCGTCTCGGAGCATCTCGGCGTCGGCCACGACGAGACGACCGATGACGGCAGGATCACCCTCGAGCGTCTCGAGTGCAACGCCGCGTGCGACTACGCGCCCGTCGTCATGGCCAACTGGGAGTTCTTCGACAACCAGACGCCCGAGAGCACCATCGGCCTCGTCGACGACCTGCGCGCCGGCAAGGACGTCGCCCCGACGCGCGGCGCCGCGAAGGTGTGCACGTTCAAGGAGATCTCGCGGGTGCTCGCGGGCTTCGAGGACGGCCGCGCCGACGAGGGCGTGGGCGCCGGACCGGCGTCGCTGGTCGGCCTCAAGATCGCCAAGGAGCGCGGGTGGACCGCGCCCGGTGCGCAGGCAGACGGGAAGGACGCGAAGTGACCGACACCCTCACCCCGATCCTCACGAGGTTCTGGGACGAGCCTCAGTCCTGGACCCTCGCGACCTACGAGCGCCACGACGGCTACAAGGCCCTCACCAAGGCGCTCGAGATGGAGCCCCAGGCGATCATCGACGCCGTCAAGGACTCCAGCATCCGCGGTCGCGGTGGCGCCGGCTTCCCGACCGGCATGAAGTGGTCGTTCATGAGCCCGCCCGACGGCGGTCCGCGCTACCTCGTCGTCAACGCCGACGAGTCCGAGCCGGGCACGTGCAAGGACGTCCCGCTCATGATGGCCAACCCGCACGCGCTCATCGAGGGCGTCATCATCTCCTCGTACGCCATCGGCTGCGAGCACGCGTTCATCTACCTCCGTGGTGAGGTCGTCCACGTCTACCGCCGGCTGCTGCGCGCGGTCGAGGAGGCCCGTGCCGCGGGCTACCTCGGCACGGACGTCGGGGGCAAGGGCGTCAAGGTCGACATCACGGTGCACGCCGGCGCCGGCGCCTACATCTGCGGCGAGGAGACGGCGCTGCTCGACTCGCTCGAGGGACGTCGTGGCCAGCCGCGCCTCAAGCCGCCGTTCCCCGGCGCCGCCGGCCTCTACGCCCGGCCGACGTCGGTCAACAACGTCGAGTCCATCGCCTCGGTGCCCGGGATCATCCTCGAGGGCCCTGACTGGTTCAAGAGCATGGGCACCGAGAAGTCCACCGGGTTCGGCATCTTCAGCCTCTCCGGCCACGTGACCAACCCCGGCCAGTTCGAGGCGCCGCTCGGCATCACGATGCGCGAGCTGATCGACCTCGCCGGGGGCATGCGCGGGGGCCGCAAGCTCAAGTTCTGGACGCCGGGTGGCTCCTCGACGCCGATCTTCACCGAGGAGCACCTCGACGTGCCGCTCGACTTCGACTCGGTCGCCGCGGCCGGCTCGATGCTCGGCACCCGCGCGCTCCAGGTGTTCGACGAGACGGTCTCGGTCGTGCGGGCCGTCGCCCGGTGGACCGACTTCTACGCCCACGAGTCCTGTGGCAAGTGCACCCCGTGCCGTGAGGGCACATGGTGGCTGCGCCAGATCATGAACCGCATCGAGAACGGCCGAGGCACGCAGGAGGACATCGACAAGCTCGTCGACATCTGCGACAACATCCTCGGCCGCAGCTTCTGCGCGCTCGGTGACGCGGCGACCAGCCCGATCACCTCGGCCGTCCAGTACTTCCGCGAGGAGTTCGAGGCCGGCATGCACACGCCGGCGCACGAGCTGTTCCCGCCGGAGCAGTCGGTCCTCTTCCCTGTCCAGGCACAGGCCCAGACCAAGGAGTCCAGCGGGATGGTGTCCGCATGACCGTCACGAGCTCCCCGTCCGCGGGTGGCAACGCCGTCGACAAGGGCGGCAACGCCCAGGTCCCGGCGGGCCCCGACCACGTCAGCCTGACGATCGACGGCGTGCCCGTCAGCGTGCCCAAGGGCACGCTCGTCATCCGGGCCGCCGAGGAGATCGGGATCGAGATCCCGCGCTTCTGCGACCACCCCCTCCTCGACCCGGTCGGCGCCTGCCGCCAGTGCCTCGTCGACGTCGCGATGCCCGACCGCGAGGGCAACGTCCGGCCGATGCCCAAGCCGCAGGCGTCGTGCACGATGACGGTGTCCGAGGGCATGGTCGTCAACACCCAGAACACGTCCGAGGTCGCCGACAAGGCACAGCAGGGCGTCATGGAGCTGCTGCTCATCAACCACCCGCTCGACTGCCCGGTCTGCGACAAGGGCGGCGAGTGCCCGCTCCAGAACCAGGCGATGAGCGCCGGTCGCCCGGTGTCGCGCTTCGTGGACGTCAAGCGCACCTACCCCAAGCCGATCAACATCTCCTCGCAGGTGCTGCTCGACCGTGAGCGCTGTGTCCTGTGCGCCCGCTGCACCCGCTTCTCCGACCAGGTCGCCGGCGACCCGTTCATCGCGCTCGTCGAGCGCGGTGCGCTCCAGCAGGTCGGCATCTACGAGGACAAGCCGTTCGAGAGCTACTTCTCGGGCAACACCGTCCAGATCTGCCCGGTCGGCGCGCTGACCGGTGCGGCCTACCGCTTCCGCAGCCGCCCGTTCGACCTCGTGTCGACGCCGTCCGTCTGCGAGCACTGCGCGAGCGGCTGCGCCATGCGCACCGACCACCGCCGTGGGGTCGTCCTGCGCCGCCTCGCCGACGAGGACGCAGCCGTCAACGAGGAGTGGAACTGCGACAAGGGCCGCTGGGCGTTCACCTACGCCACCCAGCCCGACCGCATCGACTTCCCGATGGTGCGTGACGCCGACGGCGAGCTGCGCGTCGTCGGCTGGCCGGAGGCGCTGGCCGCCGCTGCTGCCGGGCTCTCGCGCTCCAAGGCAGCCGGCGTGCTCGTCGGTGGCCGGGTGTCCGCGGAGGACGCGTACGCGTACGGCAAGTTCGCCCGCGTCGTGCTGGGCACCAACGACGTCGACTTCCGCGCCCGGCCGCACTCGGCCGAGGAGGTCGCCTTCCTCGCCGAGCACGTCGCCGCGACCGGCCCCGAGGGTGGCGCCGTCACCTACGCCGACCTCGAGAAGGCGCCCGCCGTCCTCCTCGTCGGCTTCGAGCCCGAGGACGAGAGCCCCATCGTCTTCCTGCGCCTGCGCAAGGCGCACCGCAGGAACAAGACGAGGGTGTATGCCGCCACCAGCCACCTGACGCGCGGCCTCACCAAGCTCGGTGCCACGCTGCTGCCCACCGTCCCCGGTCACGAGGCGTCCGTCCTCGCCGACCTGGCCGCCACGCCCGTGGGCTCGGCGGCGCGCGAGGCCCTCGCGGCCGGTGGGGTCGTCCTCGTCGGTGAGCGCCTCGCCACCTCGCCCGGTGCCCTGTCGGCCGCGGCCGACCTCGCTGCCGCGACCGGTGCTCGCCTCGCGTGGGTGCCGCGCCGGGCGGGGGAGCGAGGCGCCCTCGAGACCGGCGCGCTCGGTGCGCTCCTGCCCGGTGGGCGTCCCGTCTCGGACGCGGCCGCCCGCGCCGAGGTCGCCCGCCTGTGGGACGTCGCCCAACTGCCGGCCACCTCGGCCCGCGACACCGCCGGCATCCTCGCCGCTGCCGCCTCGGGTGAGATCGACGCGCTGCTCGTCGGTGGCGTCGACCCGTCCGACCTCGGGGACCCCGCTGCCGCCGCGGCGCTGGAGAAGGCGTTCGTCGTCTCCCTCGAGCTGCGTGAGTCGCCGGTCACGGCCGTCGCCGACGTCGTGCTCCCGGTCGCGTCGCAGGCCGAGAAGACCGGCACCTACGTCAACTGGGAGGGCCGCGTCCGTGCCTTCGACGAGGCGCTCGAGAGCAACAAGCTCAGCGACCACCGCGCCCTCGACATGCTCGCGGGCGAGCTTGGCGTCTTCCTCGAGACCCGCACCCAGCGCGAGATCCACGCCCAGTTCGAGGCCCTCGGCCCGTGGGGTGGCGCCCGCGCCACGGGGGCTCCTGCCGGTCAGCGCGTGGCCTCGGCCCCGGCCGGTGAGGGGCACTTCGTCCTCGCGACCTGGCCGACGCTGCTCGACGCCGGCCGGATGCAGGACGGGGAGCCCTTCCTCGCCGGCACCGCGCCGCTGCCGGTCGCACGCCTGTCCGTCTCGTCGGCCGCCGAGCTCGGCGTCGCCGATGGCGACGAGGTGACGGTCACCGGCCCCGCCGGCCACGTCACCCTGCCCGCCGTCGTCACCAGGGGCATGGTCGACGGCGTCGTCTGGCTCCCGACGAACTCGCGACTCTGCTCCGTCCGCACCGGCCTCGGCAGCGATGCCGGCGGCCGCGTCAACGTCACGAAGGGTGGTGCGGCATGAGTCTCGCCGTGACCGCATACGGGGTGGCGGCAGCGCTGCCCACGACGCTCCCCACGACGGAGAACCCGGTGGCCGACTTCAGCGACACCCCGTGGTGGCTGGCCCTGATCAAGGCCGTCGGCATCTTCGTCTACCTGCTGGTCTCGACGCTGCTCGTCATCTGGTTCGAGCGCCGCGTCATCGGCCGCATGCAGCAGCGCCCCGGCCCCAACCGAAACGGCCCGTTCGGCCTGCTCCAGACGCTGGCCGACGGCATGAAGTCGATGCTCAAGGAAGACATCACGCCGGCCAACGCCGAGAAGCTGGTCTACACGGTCGCGCCCCTCATCGCCGCGACGATGGCCTTCGTGTCGTTCGCCATCATCCCGCTCGGCGGCACCGTCTGGATGTTCGGCCACCACACGCCGCTCCAGGTCACCGACGTGCCCGTCGCCGCGCTGCTCGTGCTCGCCGTCGCCTCGGTCGGCGTGTACGGCATCATCCTCGCGGGCTGGAGCTCCGGCTCGACCTACCCGCTGCTCGGTGGCCTGCGCTCGACCGCCCAGGTCATCAGCTACGAGATCGCCATGGGGCTCTCGCTCGTCGCGATCTTCCTCTACAGCGGCTCGATGTCCACCTCGACGATCGTGTCGGCGCAGAGCTCGCTCTGGTACATCCTCCCCGCGTTCTTCAGCTTCGCCGTCTACGTCATCACGATGGTCGGAGAGACCAACCGACTGCCGTTCGACCTCGCCGAGGGTGAGGGCGAGCTGACCGGTGGCTTCCACACCGAGTACTCCTCGATGCGGTTCGCGATGTTCTTCCTCGGCGAGTACGTCAACATGTTCACCGTCTCGGCCCTGGCCACCACGCTGTTCCTGGGTGGCTGGCAGGCCCCGCCGATCATCTCGGCGATCAACGACAACATGTTCGGCGGCGGCTGGTGGGGCCTGCTGTGGTTCACCGCCAAGCTGTGGTTCTTCATGTTCATCTTCGTCTGGCTGCGCGGTTCGCTGCCGCGCGTGCGCTACGACCAGTTCATGCGCTTCGGCTGGAAGTTCCTCATCCCGATCACCCTGGCCTGGGTCGTGGCCGTCGCGTTCATCCGCGGCGCCCAGCTCGGCTTCCTCGGTGACGGCAAGCTGACCTTCGCCGGTCGCGAGCTCTCGGTGGCCACGGTCGTCATCGTCAGCATCGTCGCCGTCATCGCGCTCGCAGCGGCGTGGATCTGGGACGACCGGCGCGCGGCCCGCGCCGCCGCCGAGGACGAGACCCCGCCGGAGGAGATCGACCCGTTCGCCGGTGGTTACCCGGTGCCGCCGCTGCCCGGCCAGCGCCTGGCCGAGCCCACGCCGCGACTGGGGGCCGCGTCCCGCCAGCCGGTTCTGACCGGCAGCACGACCAGCTCGACCAGCTCGAGCACCGCCAAGGAGGAGGACCATGGCTGACGACACCGTGGGCAAGGACGTGTCGCCCCAGAGCCCCGCCGGCCGGCCGGGTTCCGAGGTCGGCACGCCGCGCGAGCAGCGGTCCGGCAACGACGAGCGCGGCAAGGGCTTCCTGGCCGAGCTCTTCGCCCCGGTCGCCGGCTTCGGGGTGACGTTCGGGACGATGTTCCGCAAGGTGGCGACCGAGGAGTACCCCGAGAAGCCGCGCCCCACGGCGCCGCGCTTCCACGGACGCCACCAGCTCAACCGCCACCCCGACGGCCTCGAGAAGTGCGTCGGCTGCGAGCTGTGCGCCTGGGCCTGTCCCGCCGACGCGATCCTCGTCGAGGGCGCCGACAACGACGACACCCCGCTCGAGCAGGGTGGCACCGGCCGCTTCAGCCCCGGAGAGCGCTACGGCCGCGTCTACCAGATCAACTACCTGCGCTGCATCTTCTGCGGCCTGTGCATCGAGGCGTGCCCGACGCGCGCCCTGACGATGACCAACTTCTACGAGCTCGCCGACAACGACCGGGCCAAGCTCATCTTCACCAAGGAACAGCTCCTCGCTCCGCTGCAGGGCGACATGCTCCCGCCGCCGATCCCGATGGCCGAGGGCATGGAGGAGCGCGACTACTACCTGGGCAAGGTCACCGGCCCGACCGAGGCGCAGAAGGCCTACGTCCGTGCCCGCGAGGCGCGCAAGGGCAATGACCTCGACGCCCAGGACGACGACGACAGCGGCGCCCCCTCGGTGACCGGTGCCGCCGGGCGCCCTGGCAACGCCGGGGCAGCAGTGCCCGGGGTCCACGACCTCGTGCACTCGGAGCACCCGACCGCAGCCCAGACCAGGGAAGGGGCCAACCCGTGACCTCCACCGCCGAAGCCATCGGCTTCTGGCTGCTCGCCCCGATCGCGGTGCTCGCCGCGCTGGGCCTGCTCTTCGCCAGGAAGGCCGTCCATGCGGCCCTGGGCATGGCCGTCGTCATGTGCATCCTCGGGGTCTTCTACATCATGGAGAAGGCCGACTTCCTCGGTGTCGTGCAGGTGTTCGTCTACACCGGCGCCGTGATGATGCTCTTCCTCTTCGTCCTGATGCTCGTCGGCGTCGACTCCGCCGACTCGATCGTCGAAACCATCCGCGGACAGCGCTGGGCCGCTTTCCTGCTCGTCATCGGCCTCGCCGGGCTGCTCGTCTTCTCGATCGGCCAGGCCGTCGTCGACCAGCAGGCCGTGCAGGCCGGCATGGACAAGCTCGTGGCGAGCAACGCCGAGACCGGCAACGTCACCGGTCTCGCCGAGCTGATCTTCGGCCAGTACGTCTGGATCTTCGAGGTCACCTCCGCGCTGCTCATCACGGCCGCCCTCGGCGCCATGGTGCTCGCGCACCGCGAGCGCCTGTCGCCCCGGATCACCCAGGCCGAGTGGGCCGCCCGCCGCGTCCGCGAGAACAAGAACGTCGCGGGCCTGCCCGCGCCGGGTGTCTACGCCCGCCACAACGCGGTGGACACCCCGGCGCTGCTGCCCGACGGCACGCCCAGCGACCTGTCCGTCTCGCGCGTGCTCGTCGCGCGCAACCAGGTCGCCACCGCCGACGGCTTCAAGGACGTCGAGCGCCACATCGAGCGAGAGATCGAGGAGGGTCGGTCCAAGTGAGCCCGATGAACTACGTCTACCTCGCGGTGCTGCTCTTCGCGATCGGCGCGGCCGCCGTGCTGACGCGACGCAACGCGATCATCGTCTTCATGGGCGTGGAGCTCATGCTCAACGCGACGAACCTCGCCCTCGTCACCTTCTCCCGGATGCACGGCGCCCTCGACGGGCAGGTCATGGCCCTGTTCGTCATGGTCGTCGCCGCCGCGGAGGTCGTCGTGGGCCTCGCCATCATCATGGCGATCTTCCGCGCCCGCCGCTCGGCCTCGGTCGACGACGCCAACCTGCTGAAGCTGTAAGGAGCGCCGCCCAGAATGGGAACTCTCGTCCAGACGCTCGCGAGCTCACCGAGCACGCTGAGCACGTATGCCGCGGGCCTCGCCGCGCACGAAGGTGAGGCGCACGCCGCGACCGGGGTGACGGCATACGCGTGGCTTCTCGTCGCGCTGCCGCTGCTCGGCTCCGCCGTCCTGCTCCTCGGCGGCCGCCGCACCGACAAGTTCGGGCCGGTGCTCGCGACGGTCCTCTCGTGGGGCGCCTTCGTCGTCGGAGCGCTCGTGTTCGTGGCCATGCTCGGCCGTGACTCGGGCTCGCGCGCCATGAACGTCAACCTCTACGACTGGATCGACGACGGCGCGTTCAAGCTCAGCGCCGGGCTGCTGGTCGACCAGCTGTCGATGGTGTTCGTCCTGCTCATCACCTTCGTCGGGTCGCTCATCCACGTCTACTCCCTCGGCTACATGGAGCACGACCCCGACAAGCGGCGCTTCTTCGCCTACCTCAACCTCTTCGTCGCGTCGATGCTCCTGCTGGTCCTCGCCAACTCCTACCTGTTGCTCTACGTCGGCTGGGAGGGCGTCGGCCTCGCGAGCTACCTGCTCATCGGGTTCTGGAACTACAACCCCGCCTACGCGACCGCCGCCAACAAGGCGTTCATCGCCAACCGCGTCGGTGACTTCGGGCTGTCGATCGCCATCATCCTGATGTTCTTCCACTTCGGGGCGGTGGACTTCCAGACGGTGCTCGGCCAAGCGGGCAACAACGCCAACCAGGGCTTCATGACCGCCATCGGGCTGATGCTGCTGCTCGGCGCCTGCGGCAAGTCGGCGCAGTTCCCGCTGCAGAGCTGGCTCGGCGACGCCATGGCCGGCCCGACGCCGGTCTCGGCGCTCATCCACGCCGCGACCATGGTCACCGCGGGCGTCTACCTCGTCGTGCGCTCCGCGCCGATCTTCGAGGCCGCCCCCACCGCCCAGCTCGTCGTCGTCATCGTCGGTGCGATCACGCTCCTCTTCGGGGCGATCGTCGGCTGCGCCAAGGACGACATCAAGAAGGCCCTCGCGGCCTCGACCATGAGCCAGATCGGCTACATGATGCTCGCCGCGGGCCTCGGCCCGGTCGGCTACGCCTTCGCGATCTTCCACCTGCTCATGCACGGCTTCTTCAAGGCCGGGATGTTCCTCGGCGCCGGGTCGGTCATGCACGGCATGAACGACCAGGTCGACATGCGCCGCTTCGGCGGGCTGTCGGGAGCCATGAAGATCACGTGGGCCACCTTCGGCATCGGCTGGCTCGCGATCCTCGGCGTGCCCCCGTTCTCCGGGTTCTGGAGCAAGGACAAGATCATCGAGGCCGCCTTCATCGGCGAGGGCTGGCGCCCGTGGGTCTTCGGCACGGCAGCGCTCGTCGGTGCCGGCATCACGGCGTTCTACATGTCGCGCCTCTTCTTCATGACCTTCCACGGCAAGAAGCGCTGGACCGACGACGTGCACCCGCACGAGTCGGGCCGGCTGATGACGGTCCCGATGATCGTGCTCGCTTTCGGGTCGGCCTTCCTCGGTCTCATCCTCGGCCCGACGGGCCTGTTCAACAGCTGGCTCGAGCCGGTCACGGGCGCCGAGCCCGAGGGTGCCCACCCCGTGATCCCGGTCCCCGTGCTCCTCGTCCTGACGCTCGTCCTCGTCGCTGCCGGTGGCGTGCTCGCCTGGCTGCGCTACTGGCGTGACGACGTGCCGGTCACGGCCCCGGCCGGCAGCCTGCTCACGCAGGCCGCCCGCCAGGACCTCTACCAGGACCAGGTCAACGAGGCCCTCCTCATGCGGCCCGGTATCCACCTGACGCGCTCGCTCGTCTTCGCCGACAGCAAGGGCGTCGACGGTGCGGCCGGTGGCCTCGCCGCCCTCGTCGGCGGAACCAGCGCCCGCCTGCGCAGGCTGCAGAACGGCTTCGCGCGCTCCTATGCCCTGACGATGCTCGCGGGCGTCGTCGCCATCCTCGGTGCACTCTGGGTGATCTCCTGATGACGACTGTGTCGACCACCATGTCCGCCACCCCGTGGCTGACGATCCTCATGCTCGTGCCGCTCGTCGGCGCGCTGCTCGTGGCGTTCGTGCCGGGCACCGCCCTCAACGCGAAGCGGATGGCGCTCGGGTTCTCGCTCGTGACGCTGCTCGTCGGCATCGTCGCCGCCACGACGTTCGACCGCTCCTCCGGGGCGCAGTTCCAGCTCGGTGAGCAGCACGCCTGGATCCCGCAGCTCGGGGTCAGCTACGCGCTCGGCGTCGACGGCATCGCCCTCGTGCTCATCCTCATGGCGCTCGTGCTGACGCCGATCTGCCTGCTGGCGGCCTGGCACGACGTGCCGGAGGAGGCCGGCCCCCGTGGCGCCCAGCGCGTCAAGACGTACTTCGCGCTGATCCTCGTGCTCGAGACCTTCATGGTCGGGGTGTTCGCCGCCACCGACGTGTTCCTCTTCTACGTCTTCTTCGAGGCGATGCTCATCCCGGTCTACTTCCTCATCGGGCGCTTCGGCGGCTCGCGCAGGCAGTACGCCGCGATGAAGTTCCTGCTGTTCTCGCTGGCCGGTGGCCTGATCATGCTCGTCGCCGTCATCGCCCTGTACTTCCAGGGCCCCGGCGGCAGCGAGGGCTTCCTCATCCAGCGCCTCACCGGCCTGTCCATGGACCCGACCACCGAGCGGCTGCTCTTCGTCGGCTTCTTCTTCGCCTTCGCGGTGAAGGCGCCGATGGTGCCGTTCCACACCTGGCTGCCCGACGCCGCCACCGAGTCCTCGCCGGCGACGGCCACGCTGCTCGTCGGCGTGCTCGACAAGGTCGGCACCTTCGGGATGATCCGCTTCTGCCTCCAGCTCTTCCCGGAGGCGAGCCACTGGGCCACGCCGGTCGTGGTCGCCCTCGCCGTGCTCTCCGTCATCTACGGTGCGCTGCTCGCCATCGGCCAGACCGACATGATGCGGCTGGTGTCCTACACGTCGGTGAGCCACTTCGGCTTCATCGTGCTGGGGATCTTCGCCTTCACCAACGTGGGTCAGGGCGGCTCCACGCTCTACATGGTCAACCACGGCTTCTCCACGGCGGCGCTGTTCCTCTTCGCGGCCATGCTCATCCGGCGCCGGGGGAGCAAGCGCATCCCCGACTTCGGTGGCTGGCAGCGCATCACACCGGCCCTCGCGGGCATCTTCCTCGTGGCAGGCCTCTCCGCCCTGGCGCTGCCCGGGCTGTCGAGCTTCGTCTCGGAGTTCCTCGTGCTCGTCGGAAGCTTCTCGACCCAGCCCGTGGGCACCGTGATCGCGACCTCCGGCATCATCCTGGCCGCCCTCTACGTCCTGCTGATGTACAAGCGGGTCGCGACCGGGCCGCGGCCCGAGGGGCTCGTCAGCGCGCGTGAGCACGACCGTCTCGACGAGGCCGGCCGCCGCGGACTCACCGCCGTGCGCGACCTGACGACACGCGAGAAGCTCGTCGCCGCCCCGCTCATCGCCGCGTTCCTGGTCCTCGGCTTCGTCCCGAACCTCGCGCTGAATGTGATCAACCCGGCCGTCGACAAGACCCTGTCGTACGTCCAGCACGCCATTCCGAACCTCAACCCGGCCGGCACCGTGGCCGAAGGGAGCTCGAAGTGACCGCCGTCGCTCCGCTGGCGCTGCCCGCACTTCCCGCAGCGTTCCAGCAGTCGAACGTCGACTACCTCGCGATCCTGCCGCTGCTCATCGTCTTCGTCGTCGCCCTGGTCGGCGTCCTCGTCGAGGCCTTCGCCCCCCGGGAGCGGCGCCACGCGATCCAGGTGACCCTCTCGGTTGTGGGCCTGCTCGCCGCTGCTGCGTCGATCTTCGTCGCGGCCAAGCACCAGGGCCTGACGATGGGCCTGGCCGACGGGGCGAGCGGCCACCAGCTCTTCGCCCTGGCGATCGACGGTCCCGCCCTCTTCATGCAGGGCACCATCCTGCTGCTCGGCGTGCTCGGCGTGCTGACGATGGCCGAGCGCTTCGGCGGCGTGGGTCCCGACGCGTTCACGCCCAGTGGCGCGTCGACGCCCGGCTCGCCCTCCGAGACGGCTGCGGCCCGCGCCGGGGCGCTGACCTCGGAGGTCTTCCCGCTGACGATGTTCGCGATCTTCGGCATGATGCTCTTCCCGACGACGAACGACCTCATCGGCATGTTCGTCGCGCTCGAGGTGCTCTCGCTGCCGCTCTACATCCTCTCCGGCCTCGCCCGTCGCCGCCGCCTGCTGTCGCAGGAAGCCTCGCTCAAGTACTTCCTGCTCGGTGCCTTCTCCTCGGCGTTCTTCCTCTTCGGCACGGCGCTGCTCTACGGCTACGCCGGCTCGGTCTACTTCGGTGACCTGTCCCGGGCGATCTCCAGCGGCCCGCTCGCCATGAACGGCCTGCTGCTGCCCGGCGCGTTCCTCGTGTTCGTCGGCTTGCTCTTCAAGGTGGGCGCGGTCCCCTTCCACGCGTGGACGCCCGACGTCTACCAGGGCGCCCCGACGCCGGTGACGGGGTTCATGGCCGCCTGCACGAAGGCCGCCGCTTTCGGCGCGATCCTGCGGCTGGCCTACGTCGGCCTCGACACGGCTCGCTGGGAGTGGACCAACGCGCTCGTGCTGGTCGCCCTGCTGACGATGGTCGTCGGCTCGGTGCTGTCGGTGACCCAGACCGACATGAAGCGCCTGCTCGCCTACTCCTCGATCGCCCATGCCGGCTTCATCCTCGTCGGCGTGCTCGCCTTCGACCGCAAGGCCGTCGGCGCGGTGCTCTTCTACATCGTCGCCTACGGCTTCGCCACGATCGCCGCCTTCGCCATCGTGTCCCTGGTGCGGCAGAACGGCGCCGAGGCGACGCACCTGTCCCAGTGGGCGGGCCTCGGCAGGCGCTACCCGGTGGTGGCCTCCGCGTTCGCCTTCCTGATGCTGGCCTTCGCCGGCATCCCGCTGACCTCCGGGTTCGTCTCGAAGTACGCGGTCTTCGCCGCAGCGGTCGGCACCGGCGGTGCCACGGGCACGGTCCTGGCCATCGTCGGTGTGGTCTGCAGCGCGATCACGGTCTTCGTCTACGCGCGGGTCATCGTGCTGATGTTCTTCAGCGAGGCGCCCGACGACGCGGTCGAGGTCGTGACGCCGTCCGTCTCGACGACGTTCTCGATCGCCATCGGCACGCTCGTCACGCTCGCCCTCGGCGTCCTGCCGTCGGCGCTGCTCGACCTCGCCGACCGCGCGTCGCAGTTCGTCCGATGACGGCGCTGTCGCTCGACGGTCGACGGAACGGTCGACGGCCTCAATGACCACGCACGCCACCCCGCCGGTGCTCGGTGTCCCGGGCGCCTCGCCGGCGCTGTCCGAGCGCCTGCGCGACGGCCTCGAGCGGGTCGACGCCCTGCTGCGGCAGGTCGTCGACCACGACGACCCCTTCATCGCGAGGGCCTCGGGACACCTCGTGGCGGCGGGAGGCAAGCGGTTCCGGCCGGTGCTGACGCTCCTCGCTGCCGAGCTGGGCGACGGCATCAACGACGACGTCGTCAGCGCGGCAGCCGGGGTCGAGCTGACCCACCTCGCCTCGCTCTACCACGACGACGTCATGGACGAGGCGACCGTGCGGCGCGGGGTCGCCTCGGTCAACGCTGCCTACGACAACTCGACGGCGATCCTCGTCGGCGACCTGCTCTTCGGCAAGGCGTCCGAGCTGGTCGCCGGGCTCGGCGCTGAGGCGGTACTGATCCAGGCCCAGACGTTCGTACGGCTGTGCTCCGGCCAGATCCGTGACGACCGCGGGTGCCCCGAGGGCGTCGACCCGGTGGACTACTACCTCGGCGTCCTCGCCGACAAGACGGGCGTGCTGATCGCCACGGCTGCTCGCTACGGCGTGATGTTCAGCGGCGGCTCGCCCGAGACGGTCGAGACCCTGCGCTCCTACGGCGAGAAGGTCGGCGTGGCCTTCCAGCTCGCCGACGACCTGATCGACATCGCCTCCGACGCCGACGACAGCGGCAAGCTGCCGGGCACCGACCTACGGGAGGGAGTCGACACGCTCGCCGTGCTGCGCTTCCGTGCCGTGGCCGACCCGGCCGATCCCGACGACGCACGTCTGCTCGAGCTGCTCGACGGTGACCTCCGCGACGACGCCACCCTCGCCGAGGCGCTGCGCCTGCTGCGCGCCCACCCGGCGCTCGAACAGGCCCGCGAGGAGACGTATGCCGTCGCCCGCGACGCGCAGGCCCTGCTCGACGCGCTGCCCGACAGCGACGCCAAGGCGGCCCTGCAGGCCCTCGCCCTCAGCGTCGTCGAACGCGTCGGCTGACCTCGCCCGAACCCACCCCCATCGAGTGGGCACGTGCTTCACACGCCGTGATGCACCGTGCCCACTCGACTGCGCGGGAAGCGAGCCGACTCCTCTCGGGGGACACGGGTGACGCTCGGTAGGGTGCCGGGCATGCCTCGCCGTCTGTCGGAACCGGTCGCGGCGCGCCTGTCGGCGGCGACCGCCGGCCTGCCGGCGCCGCTCGCCGTGGTCGACCTCGACGCGTTCGACGCCAACGCCGCCACCCTGGTCTCCCTGGCCGGTGGCCGGCCCATCCGCATCGCCACGAAGTCCCTGCGGAGCCGGCCGCTCATCGAGCGTGCGCTCGCCCACGACGGCTTCGAGGGCCTCATGTGCCACGCCGTCCGAGAGGCTCTCTGGTGGGCGGGCGCCGGTCACACGAACCTGCTCGTCGCCTACCCCAGCGTCGACGTCCCGGCCCTGGCGCGGCTCGCCACCGACCCGTCCCTGACGCCGGCGGTGACGGTCATGGTCGACAGCGTCGAGCACGTGGACTTCATCGCCCGCGAGGTGCCGGGCCACCGGGGCCTTCGGGTGGCCGTCGACGTCGATGCCTCCCTGCGCGTCGGTCCGGCACACCTCGGGGTCTGGCGGTCGCCGACGCGCACCGCCGCCGACGTCGAGGCGGTCATCCGCCGGGCACAGGAGCACGGCCTGCTCGTCACGGGCCTGATGTTCTACGAGGCGCAGATCGCCGGGCTGCCCGACTCCTCCCCAGTGGTCCGCAGGATGAAGCGCGTCTCCGACGCTGAGCTCAGGGCCCGGCGGGCCGAGGTCGTGGCCGCCGCGCAGGCACTCGCGGACCTCGAGCTGGTCGACGGCGGCGGCACCGGGAGCCTCCACGTGAGCCACCTGGACCCCTCGCTCACCGAGCTGGCCGCGGGTTCGGGGCTCTTCGCCCCCACCCTGTTCGACGGCTACGACGCCCTGTCGCTGCGGCCGGGCGCCTACTTCGCCGCCCCGGTCGTGCGCCGCCCCGGCGACGGGTTCGTGACGGCATACGGGGGTGGCTACGTCGCGTCGGGCCCGCCCGGCTGGTCCCGCGTGCCGAGCCCGCTGCCGGAGCAGGAGCTCGAGCTGCTGCGTCAGGAGGGCACAGGTGAGGTGCAGACGCCCCTCAGGGGGTCCGGAGCCGACCGGCTCTCACTGGGAGATCGGATATGGTTCCGGCACGCCAAGGCGGGGGAGCTGGCCGAGCGCTTCACGGAGTTCGTGCTCGTCAGCAGCGACGGAGGCGACCGGGTCGTGGGACGGGCCGCGACGTATCGCGGAGAAGGGCAGTGTTTTGGCTGACAGCGTCAGCGGCATCACCGGCAAGGTCGTGCGCAGCGTCGACTGGACCAACTGGGCCGGCACCGAGACCTCCAGGCTCGCCCGGGTGGCGAACCCCCGCAGCGAGGCCGACGTCGTCGACGAGATCCGCCGGGCGGCCCGCAAAGGGTTGCGCGTCAAGGCGATCGGGGCCGGCCACTCGTTCACCGGTGTGGCCGTCACCGACGGGGTGCAGCTGCGCCTCGGCGCGCTGACCGGGATCACCTCCATCGACGCGACGCGCGGCGAGGCGACCGTCCGTGCGGGCACGCCGCTGCACGTCCTCGTCGAGGAGCTGGCGGCGTTCGGCCACGCCCTGCCCAACCTCGGCGACATCGACCGGCAGAGCCTGGCCGGCGCGGCGGCGACGGGCACGCACGGGACCGGCCTGCGCCTCACCGGCCTCTCGGCGGGGGTCCGCGCCCTGCGCATGGTGCTCGCCGACGGGTCGGTCGTCGACTGCTCGCCCACCCGGGAGCCCGACCTCTTCCAGGCGGCACGCCTCGGGCTCGGCGCGCTCGGGGTCGTCACCGAGATCACCGTCGCGGTGGTGCCGGCGTTCCTGCTCCACGCCGTCGAGCGGCCCGAGCGCCTCCCGGACGTCCTCGCCCACGTCGACGCCGTTGCCGAGACGAACGACCACTTCGAGTTCTACTGGTTCCCACACACCGACCGGGCCCTGACGAAGCGCAACAACCGGGTGCCTGAGGGGACGGCCAGGCGCCCGCTGCGGGCGTGGCGGGAGAGGCTCGACGACGACCTGCTGAGCAACCGGGTGTTCGAGCTGACCAACCGCGTCGCCACCCGGGTGCCGCGCTCCACGAGGGGGATCAACGCCGTCGCGGCCCGGGCCCTCGGCAGCCGTCAGTACACCGACAGCTCGCACAAGGTGTTCGTGACGGCGCGTGAGGTGCGCTTCGTGGAGTCCGAGTGGGCGTTCCCCCGAGCTGCCCTGGGCGAGGTGGTCCAGGAGCTGCGGGCGTGGGTCGACACCCACGACGAGCGCATCTCGTTCCCTGTCGAGTGCCGCGTGGCTGCAGCCGACGACGTGTGGCTGTCGACGGCGTACGAGCAGGAGAGCTGCTACGTCGCCGTCCACCGCTACCACCGGCAGCCGCGCGGCGCGTACTTCGACGCCTTCGAGGCGATCGCCGTCAACCACCGCGGGCGGCCGCACTGGGGCAAGCTGCACACCCGCGACGCGGACTACCTGCGCAGCGTCTACCCGCGCTTCGACGACTTCCTGGCCGTGCGCGACCGGGTCGACCCGCAGCGCCGCTTCGCCAACCCCTACCTCGACCGGGTCCTCGGCGCCTAGCCCTGGGTGCCTCCTCAGGCCTCCGAGGAGGGCCGGGTCATCGAGAGCACGTCGAGGGCCTCGTCGAGCTGCTGCTCGGTCAGCCTGCCACTCGCCACGTGCCCCTGGTCGATGACGACCTCGCGGATGGTCCGGCGCTCCTTGACGGCCTGCTTGACGACCACCGCCGCGGCCTCGTAGCCGATGTAGCGGTTGAGCGGGGTGACGATCGAGGGCGAGCCCTCGGCGAGGGCCCGGGCGTGCTCGACCTCGGCGGTGATGCCGTCGATGCACCGGTCGGCGAGCAGCCGGCTCGTGGCGGCCAGCAGGCCGATCGACTCGAGCACGTTCTTGGCGAGGACGGGCAGCATGACGTTGAGCTCGAAGTTGCCCGCCGCGCCGGCCATGGTGATGGCGACGTCGTTTCCGATGACCTGGGCGCACGCCATGAGGGTGGCCTCGGGGACGACCGGGTTGACCTTGCCCGGCATGATGCTGGAACCGGGCTGCAGGTCGGGCAGGTGGATCTCGCCCAGCCCCGTGCGGGGGCCGGAGCTCATCCAGCGCAGGTCGTTGCAGATCTTCGTGAGGCTGACGGCGACCACCTTGAGGGCGCCAGAGAGCTCGACGACCGCGTCCTGCGCCGACTGCGCCTCGAAGTGGTTGTCGGCCTCGCGGAAGTCGACCCCGGTCTGGCGGGAGACGCGCTCGATGACGGCCGCCGCGAACCCGGGTGCGGCGTTGAGCCCGGTTCCCGCCGCGGTGCCGCCGAGCGGCAGCTCCCTGGTGGCCTCGGCAGCCCTGCGCACCCGCGCCGCACCGAGCTCGACCTGCCGGCGGTAGCCGCCGAACTCCTGCCCGAGCGTCACGGGCACGGCGTCCATCAGGTGCGTGCGGCCCGCCTTGACGACGTCGGCGAACTCGGCCTCCTTTCTTCCCAGCGCCGCCGCCAGGTGCTCGAGTGCGGGCACGAGCTCGTCGACCGCTGCGGTCGTCGCTGCGATGCGCAGGGCGCTGGGGAAGGTGTCGTTGCTCGACTGGCCGGCGTTGACGTGGTCGTTCGGGTGCACGTCGACATCGCTCGACAGGCGCGCGAGCCGGGCCACCACCTCGTTGACGTTCATGTTCGTCGAGGTGCCCGATCCGGTCTGGAACACGTCGATGGGGAACTGGTCGTCGTGCTCGCCGCCCGCCACCTCGCGTGCGGCGGCCGCGATGGCCTCGGCGCGCTCGCGGTCGAGGACCCCGAGCTCCGCGTTGACCTCCGCTGCTGCGGCCTTGAGCTGCGCGAGGGCGTGCACCACGCCGGTGGGCACCGGCTGGCCGCTGATCGGGAAGTTGTCCACCGCCCGCGCCGTCTGCGCCCCCCACAGGGCGTCGGCGGGCACCTGCACCTCGCCCATGGAGTCGTGCTCGGTCCGGAACGTCTGCTGCGCGGCGTCGCTCATGCCCCCATCATCCCCACTTGGCGCCGGGTTCCACCCGAACGGGTGTCGTGTCGGTCAGCCGTCCCCGGCCCGGACTGCCTCCTCGACGCCCGCTCCCGGGCAGCCCTCCGAACCGGCGCACGACCACCCGGCCGGGACCGTATGCCGGGTCGCGGGCCGTTCAGCCCCAGCGACCTCGCGCTCGGGCCGGGTGCCGGCGCCCTCGGCGCCGCGGGCCGGCTCGGCCGTCCGAGCCGGCGCCGGGTTGCGGATGAGCAGCCACGACACGAGGCCCCCGAGGAACAGCAGGGCGGCGCACAGCAGCATCGCACTCCGGTAGGCGGCCGAGAACGTCTCCGGCACGGCATAGTCCGACCCGCTGAGCCCGAGGACCGCCGGCAGCGCCGCCACGGCCAGCAGGCTCCCGGCGCGTGCCACGGCGTTGTTGACCCCGCTCGCGACCCCGGCGTAGCGGTCGGGAGCGGCGGCGAGCACCGTCGCCGTGAGCGGCGCCACGAGCAGGGTCAGGCCCAGGCCGAAGACGGTGACCCCCGGGAGGACGCCCACCCAGTAGCTCGAGCCGGCGCTCGCACCGGAGAGCAGGAGGGTGCCGACACCGCATACGACAGGCCCGACCGTCATCGGCAGACGCGGCCCGATGCGGGAGGCGAGCTCGCCCCCACGGGCGGCGAGCAGGAGCATCAGGACGGTGATCGGCAGCGACGCGAGCCCCGCCTGCATCGGTCCGTAGCCGAGGACCGTCTGCAGCTGCAGGGTCAGGAAGAAGAAGACGGCACCCAGGGCGGCGTACACGAGCAGGGTCATGGCGTTGGCCGCGCTGAACTGGCGGGAGCGGAAGAGTGCCGGGGGCACCATCGGGTGGGAGCTGCGGCGCTCCACGACGACGAAGGCGGCGCCGAGGGCGAGCCCGAGCGCACCGACGAGGACCGACCCCGCCAGGCCGAGCGCCTCGTGCTGGATGAGTGCGAGGGTCACCGTGCCGAGGGCCAGGGTGGCCAGCACGGCTCCGGCGACGTCGAAGCGGTGGCCGGCGCCGGGGTCCCGCGTCTCGGGCACGTGCCGCCAGGCGATCCAGACCGTGGCGGCCCCGAGCGGCAGGTTGATGAGGAACGCCCACCGCCAGCTCGCGTACTGCACGAGCCAGCCGCCGAGGAACGGTCCCACGGCAGCGGCGACCCCGCCGAGTCCCGACCACGCACCGATGGCCTTGCCGCGGTCGGCGGGACGGAAGGATCCCTGGATCATCGCCAGGCTCCCCGGGGTCAGCAGGGCGCCGCCGACTCCCTGGAGGACCCGCGCGACGATGAGCTGGCCGGGAGACTGCGCCAAGCCGCACGCGGCCGAGGCGACCGTGAACCAGGCGACGCCGATGACGAAGACCCTGCGTCGACCGTAGCGGTCACCGAGCGAGCCGCCGAGGAGGATGAGCGAGGCCAGCGCGAGCAGGTAGCCGTTGGTGATCCACTGCAGGTCGCTCATGCTCGCGCCGAGCTCGTCGCCGATGCGCACGAGCGCGACGTTGACGACAGTGCCGTCGAGCAGCGCCATCCCGGACCCCAGGACCGCGGCTGCGACGACGAACCGGCCGGTGCGGGACGCGAGGGCGACGTCACTCATCCCGGCAGTCTGTCACCTCGACCGGTGCGGCCGTCGACCCTCAGCGGGGGCAGTCGTCGACCGGGAGGTCCCGCCGTGCGGCCCGGGCGCCGCGCATCGACAGGAGCGAGTCGACGGTGAGCACGAGAAGGGCGACCCAGACGATGCCGAAGCCGATCCAGCGCTCGGAGGGCATGTGCTCCCCGAGCATCAGCACGGCGCACAGCAGCTGCATCACGGGCGTGACAAACTGGATGAGCCCGATGGAGACGAGCGGGATGCGCCGGGCCGCAGCGGCGAAGCAGAGCAGCGGCACCGCGGTCACGACGCCGGACAGGACGAGCAGAGAGGTGTGCCAGGCTCCGTGGTGGCCGAAGGCGAGGCCGCCCTGGGCGCCGACGACGAGCAGCAGCACCACGGCGACCGGGGTCAGCACGACGGTCTCGACCGTCAGCCCGTGGATCGCGTCGAGGCTGACGCCGACCTTCTTCTTCGTCAGGCCGTAGAGCGCGAAGGACAGCGCCAGGGTCAGGGCCACCCACGGCACCCGACCACCCCCGACGCCGAGGTAGACGCCGGCCGCGACGCCGATGCCGACCGCCACCCACTGCAGCACGCGCAGCCGCTCGCGCAGCACCAAGACGCCGAGCGCGACCGTGACCAGCGGGTTGAGGAAGTAGCCGAGCGCGGCCTCGGACGTGTTGCCAGAGGTCACCGCTGCGACGTAGACGACCCAGTTGACCGCGATGAGCACCGCGGCGACCGCCGTGCCGGCGAGCAGACGGGGCCGGCGCAGCAGCGGCCGCACCCAGCCGAAGTCGCGCACGACGAGCAGCACGACGACGCAGAAGAGGAGCGTCCACAGGATGCGGTTCGCGAGGATCTCCCACGGCCCGGCCGGCTTGAGCGCGTCGAAGTAGAGCGGGAACAGTCCCCAGATGCCGTATGCCGCGAAGCCGAGGAGGGTGCCCCGGCCGACCTCTCCCGTGGGCGCGGTCGAGGGCGGCTTGACCGGTGCGACGGTCTGCCGGCCGCTCACGCCCCCACGGTCCAGGTGTCCCGGCCGGCCAGCAGCGCGTCGATGGCGGCGTCGGTGACCTCGCCGGTGCGGGCCGAGGCGATCTGCTCGCGCAGCGAGTCGTCGTAGGTCGGCCGCTGCACGTTGCGGAAGACCCCCATCGGCACGTGGCCGAGGTCGGGGCTGTCGAGGCGGGAGAGGGCGAACGCCGCGGACGGGTCGGTGGCCGAGGCGTCGTGGACGACGATGCGGGCGGGGTCGGCCTCGGCGCGGGGCACGACGGCGAGCGAGCCGCGGTCGTCGCGGACCACGACGGTCTCGGGGGTGCCGACCTCCTCGCCGTCGGTCAGGTGCAGGATGCGCGCGGCGGCCTCGGTGCGGTCCTTGAGGACGTCGAACACGCCGTCGTTGAAGATCGGGCAGTTCTGGTAGATCTCGACGAGCGCCGACCCGCGGTGCTCGGCCGCGGCGCGCAGCACCGACGTCAGGTGCTGGCGATCGGAGTCCATGGTGCGCGCGACGAAGCTCGCCTCGGCGCCGAGTGCCAGCGACACCGGGTTGAACGGCCGGTCGAGCGAGCCGAGCGGGCTCGACTTGGTGACCTGGCCGACGTGCGAGGTGGGGGAGTACTGGCCCTTGGTCAGGCCGTAGATCTCGTTGTTGAAGAGCAGGATCTTGAGGTTGACGTTGCGGCGCAGCGCGTGGATCAGGTGGTTGCCGCCGATCGACAGGGCGTCGCCGTCGCCGGTGACGACCCACACCGACAGGTCCTCGCGCGTCGCGGCCAGGCCGGTCGCGATGGCCGGAGCCCGCCCGTGGATCGAGTGCATGCCGTACGTGTCGAGGTAGTACGGGAAGCGCGAGCTGCAGCCGATGCCCGAGACGAAGACGATGTTCTCGCGCTTGAGGCCGAGCTCGGGCAGGAAGCCCTGCACCGCGGCGAGGATCGCGTAGTCGCCGCAGCCGGGGCACCAGCGCACCTCCTGGTCGGAGGTGAAGTCCTTCTTGGTCAGGGCGGAGCCGTCGGCAAGGCGCGGGACGCCCGCGGTGCCGGTGGCACCCGGCCCGGCGGACGGCATACCGAGGTCGACGGGAAGGTCGATGCTCACTTGGCGGCCTCCTTCAGGGGCGCGTCGGACAGGGAGGGGGCAGCGGAGACGATGACGTCGGCGAGCTCGCCCGCCTGGAAGGGCAGGCCGCGCACCGAGGTGTGCGACTCGACGTCGACGAGGTACTTCGCCCGCAGCAGCAACGCGAGCTGGCCGAGGTTCATTTCCGGCACGATGACGCGCGAGTAGGCGCGCAGCACCTCCCCGGTGTTGGCGGGGAACGGGTTGAGGTGGCGCAGGTGCGCCTGGGCCACCCGGGCCCCCGTGGCCCGCGCCAGGCGTACGGCCGCGGCGATGGGTCCGTAGGTCGAGCCCCAGCCGAGCACGAGCACGTCGGCGTCACCCGTCGGGTCGTCGACCGTCAGCGGCGCGATGGTGTCGGCGATCCCGTCGATCTTGGCCTGGCGCAGCCGCGTCATGTGGTCGTGGTTGTCGGGGTCGTAGGAGATGTTGCCGGTGACGTCGGCCTTCTCGATGCCGCCGACGCGGTGCTCGAGACCGGGCGTGCCCGGGATCGCCCAGGGGCGGGCGAGGGTCTCGGGGTCGCGCAGGTACGGGTGGAAGGTCGGGGCGCCCTTGTCGTCCACGGCGTTGGGCTCGGTCGCGAACTCGACGGTGAGGTCGGGCAGCTCCGCCGTGCGCGGCAGCCGCCACGGCTCCGAGCCGTTGGCGAGGTAGCCGTCGGACAGGACGATCACCGGGGTGCGGTACGTCGTGGCGATGCGCACCGCCTCGACGGCCGTGTCGAAGCAGTCAGCCGGCGTCGCGGGCGCGACGACCGCCACCGGCGACTCGCCGTTGCGGCCGAACAGCGCCTGGAGCAGGTCGGCCTGCTCGGTCTTGGTGGGCAGGCCGGTCGACGGGCCGCCCCGCTGGATGTCGCAGACGACGAGCGGCAGCTCGAGCGACACGGCCAGGCCGATCGTCTCGGCCTTGAGGGCCAGGCCGGGGCCGGAGGTCGTGGTGACGCCGAGCGCCCCGCCGAAGGAGGCACCGAGCGCGGCGCCGACCCCGGCGATCTCGTCCTCGGCCTGCATCGTCGCGACGCCGTAGCGCTTGAGCCCGGCGAGCGTGTGCAGGATGTCGGACGCCGGGGTGATCGGGTAGCTGCCGAGGAAGAGCGGGAGGTGCGCGCGGTGCGCGGCAGCGACGAGGCCGAGCGACAGTGCGACGTTGCCGGTGACGTTGCGGTAGGTGCCGGCGGGCATCGTGGCCGGCACGACCTCGTAGGCGACCGCGAAGTCCTCGGTGGTCTCGCCGTAGTTGTAGCCGGCGCGCAGCGCGGTGAGGTTGGCCTCGAGGATCTGCGGCTTGTCGGCGAACTTCGCCTTGAGGAACGCCTCGGTGCCCCCCATCGGCCGAGTGTAGAGCCAGGAGAGCAGGCCGAGCGCGAACATGTTCTTCGCGCGCTCCTTCTCCTTGCGGGTCAGGTCGGTGAAACCGGCCAGGGCCTCGACGGCGATGGAGGTCAGGGCGACCGGGTGCACGTCGTAGCTGTCGAGGGTGCCGTCCTCGAGCGGGTTGGTCGCGTAGCCGACCTTGGCGAGGCTGCGCTTGGTGAACTCGTCGGTGTTGACGATGACGGTCGCGCCGCGCGGCAGGTCGCTCAGGTTGGCCTTGAGGGCCGCCGGGTTCATCGCGACGAGGACGTCGGGGGCATCGCCCGGGGTCAGGACGTTGTGGTCGGCGAAGTGCAGCTGGAAGCTCGAGACACCGGGCAGCGTGCCCTGGGGCGCCCGGATCTCCGCGGGGAAGTTCGGCAACGTCGACAGGTCGTTGCCCAGCAGGGCGGTCTGCGACGTGAAGCGGTCACCGGTGAGCTGCATGCCGTCCCCGGAGTCGCCCGCGAACCGGATGACCACTCGATCGAGCTTCTGGACCAGTTTCGTGCTCATGCTCTGCAACACCCTCGAACTTCTCTACCCAGATGCCCGTTGCCCTGTGCGGCGAGCACCTTTACATCGTAGTTCGCGCCCTATTGACATCTGCGGCGGTTGCCAGGTCGTGGACAGCGACCTGCGTCCCGAGCCGTCGGCATACCGGCATGACTAGGCTGGCCGGCATGTCCGGGTACGTTGCCGTCGCTGCGGTGCTGGGGGCGGGCGTGCTGCTCGTCACGGCAGCGATGCTGGCCCGCCGCCTGCTGGCACCGCGCGCCCCGCACGCGGCCAAGCTGACGACGTACGAGTCGGGCGTCGACCCCGTCGGCGAGGGATGGGCCCAGACGAAGGTGCGCTACTTCGTCTTCTCCTTCCTCTACGTCATCTTCGCCGTCGACGCGATCTACCTCTTCCCGTGGGCCAGCGTCATCCGCGACGTGAGCATCGGGCGCGCGAGCCTCGTCGAGATGGGCCTTTTCCTCGGCGTGCTCGTCCTCGGCCTCGGCCACGCGGCGCGCCGCGGACTGCTGAGGTGGGTGTGATGGCGAGCGACCCCACCGACCGGGCGGCCCACCACCCCGTGAGCCTGCCGATGCCGACCGTCGGTCCGGCCGCCATGGGCGCCCTCGGTGGCCACGCACCCCGGCCGATCAAGGTCGTGCTCAACTGGGGCCGGCGCTACTCCCTCTGGGTCTTCAACTTCGGGCTCGCCTGCTGCGCCATCGAGTTCATCGCCGCGTCGATGGGCCGGCACGACTTCATCCGCCTCGGCGTCATCCCCTTCGCGCCCGGCCCCCGCCAGGCCGACCTCATGGTGGTCTCGGGCACCGTCACCGACAAGATGGCGCCGGCGATCCGCCGCCTCTACGACCAGATGCCCGAGCCGAAGTACGTCATCTCCTTCGGGGCCTGCTCCAACACCGGTGGCCCCTACTGGGACTCCTACTCCGTGACGAAGGGCGTCGACCAGATCGTGCCCGTCGACGTCTACGTGCCGGGCTGCCCGCCACGCCCCGAGGCGCTGCTGCACGGCATCATCCGCCTGCAGGAGCAGATCGCGAAGGAGCGCCTCTCGAGCGCCACGCTCAAGGGCAGGTATGCCGGCAGCCGCGTCGCCAGCGCGGGCGACGTCCGCCGCCCCCTCCTGAGCCGTCCGACGGCACCGACGGAGGGCGAGCGGTGAAGGTCACGGACGTGCGCGACGTGCCCTTCGGGGAGTGGGCCGCAACGGTGCGGGCGCTCCGTGAGGAGGGCTACGCGTACTTCGACTGGCTCACGGCGGTCGACCAGACCGACGCGGCCGAGGACGCCGGCTTCGACCTCGTGTGCCACCTGCTCGACACCCGCGTGACGAGGGCGCTGCGGTCGGTGCTGGTGCGCACCCGGGCGCCCGAGGGCCGGCCGGTCCCGTCGCTGACCGGCGTCTTCCGCGGGGCGGCATGGCACGAGCGCGAGACGCACGAGATGTTCGGCATCGACTTCGACGGGTTCGACGACGGCAGCGGGCTCGGCCTGCGGCCGCTCCTGCTGCCCGACGGGTTCGAGGGCACTCCGCTGCGCAAGTCCTTCGTCCTCGCCGCCCGGGCCTCCAAGCCGTGGCCCGGCGCCAAGGAGCCGGGCGAGGGCCACGACTCGGCGCGCGCCCCCGGCCGCCGCCGCGTGCAGGCACCGGGAGTGCCCGGCCCGGAGTGGGGGCCACGGTGAGCCTGCACCTGACCCTCCACCTGGCGCCCTGGCTGGAGGTCGTGCTGCGTGCGGTCGCGGTGCTCGCCGCCTTCCTCGTGCTGCCGCTGCTCGTCGGTCAGACCGAGCACAAGGTCATGGCCCACATGCAGGGCCGGCTCGGGCCGATGTATGCCGGTGGCTTCCACGGGTGGGCCCAGCTCGTCGCCGACGGGGTGAAGTTCGTCCAGAAGGAGGACGTGACTCCCGCGCGCGCCGACCGGTGGGCGTTCCGGCTGGCGCCGTTCGTCGCGCTCATCCCGTACCTCGTGGCGCTCGCCGTCATCCCGCTGTCGCCGCGGGTCGTCGGCGCCGACGTCGATGCGAGTGTCGTGCTCGTCCTGGCCGTCATCGGCGTCGGGATCATCGGCACGCTGATGGCCGGGTGGGCCTCGGCCAACAAGTACTCCCTGCTCGGCGGCATGCGCGCCGCCGCCCAGCTCGTCTCCTACGAGCTGCCGATGGTGCTGGCGGTCGCGTCGGTCGCGCTGGCGGCCGGCACCCTCTCGCTCGTCGGGATCGCGAACGCGTGGAACCCGTGGTGGCTGCTGTGGCAGGCCCCGGGCGCGGTCGTCTTCCTCGTCGCCGCCCTCGCGGAGCTGCAGCGCCCGCCGTTCGACATGCCGCTCGCCGACTCCGAGATCGTCTTCGGCGCCTTCACCGAGTACACCGGGCTGCGCTTCGCATTCTTCCTGCTGGCCGAGTACGCCGGCATCGTCGTCATGTCGCTGCTCTTCGCCGTGCTCTACCTCGGCGGCTGGGCGGGCCCGCTCGAGCCGTGGCTGGGCTGGTTGTGGACGCTGCTCAAGGGCTTTCTCGTCGCCGTCGTCGTCATCTGGCTACGCGTGTCGTGGCCGCGCATGCGCGAGGACCAGCTCCAGCGCCTCGCCTGGGTGTGGCTCGTGCCGCTGGCGCTCCTGCAGCTGGCGATCACCGCCGTCGGGGTGGTGCTGACCTCATGACGACCCCGCGCTCACCCCGACCGTCGAGAGGCCAGACTTTGCGGATCCCCCAACGTCGAGTGGCCACGTTCTGCGGGTCGCCGAACGTCGAGTGGCCACGTTCTGCGGGTCCCGGAACGTCGAGTGGCCACGTTCTGCGGGTCCCGGAACGTCGAGTGGCCGAGGTTCGCGGCTCTGCGTCGGCGCCCAGGGTGACCACTCGAGTGCGCCGGACCCACGAACTTCGGCCTTTCGACGGTTCAGGACGCGCAAACTTTGGCCTCTCGACGGTGCTGGGCGAGGAAGGGGTGAGCGGACGTGGGTGACGGCATACTCCCGGGGCTGGTCAAGGGGCTGGCGACGACCGCCAGGTCGCTGACCCGGCACGCGCACACGGCCGAGTACCCCGACGTCGCACCGACCCTGCCGCCGCGCTCGCGAGGCGTCATCGCGCTGACCGAGGAGAACTGCACGTCGTGCATGCTCTGCGCGCGCGAGTGCCCCGACTGGTGCATCTACATCGACTCGCACAAGGAGGAGCTGCCGCCGGCCACCCCGGGCGGCCGCGCCCGCCAGCGAAACGTCCTCGACCGCTTCGCCATCGACTTCTCGCTCTGCATGTATTGCGGCATCTGCATCGAGGTCTGCCCCTTCGACGCCCTGCACTGGAGCCCCGAGTTCGAGTACGCCGAGCTCGACATCCGCGACCTGATACACGAGAAGGACCGCCTCGGCGCGTGGATGGCGACCGTGCCTCCGCCGCCGGCGCTCGACCCGGGCAGCGTCGACCCCGCCGAGGTCACCGCTGCAGCCAGGCCACCACGTGGCGCCGCCGGCGCTGGGAGTACGCGTGCAGCCGGCGCCGCTGCCCGCCCGGCCCGGGCGCGCCGGCAGGCCGAGGACGTCTCGCCGCCCACCGAGCGGACGAAGGTCCTGCCCGCTGTCGAGGGACCGGAGGCAGCTGCACCCGGCACGGTGGCGCCTCCCTCGAGCGCCGAGCAGACCGCGAAGCTCCCCGTCGCCGAAGCCGCGGACACGGCGGCGGCACAGGGTGACACGACGCAGGTGCTGCCGAGCGTGTCCACGACCGACGAGGGCACGACGCGCGGAGTCGACGGCGACGGCGACGACGTCGGCGGAGCCGGCGAGCGCGGCGTGGAGGGCGGCACCCGGGGCGGCGACGAGTGACCACCCGCGACATCGTCTTCACCGCCGTCGGCGCCGTCACCGCCCTGTCGGCGCTGCTGTCCGTCACGACGAAGCACGTCGTGCACGCGGCGCTGTGGCTGCTCGTGTCGCTCGGCTCGCTCGCCGGCGCCTACCTCGTCCTGGGCCAGGAGCTCGTCGGCCTCGTCCAGCTGCTCGTCTACGTCGGCGCCATCGTCGTGCTCGTCCTCTTCGCCCTGATGCTCACCCGTGCGCCGATCGGGCCGCACGCCGAGATCGACACCCCGTGGTGGCAGCGGTTCGCCGGCGCGCTGCTCGGGGCGGCGACGGCCGTGCTGCTGGCATCGCTGCTGCTGCCCTTCTTCTCCGGTGCGACCGCCGACCTCGACACCAGACCCAGCGCCACGCCGCAGATCGCGCAGGCGGTCTTCGGCACCTGGGTGTGGCCCTTCGAGCTGCTCTCGGTGCTGCTGCTCGTCGCGCTCATCGGCGCCTTCGCCGTGTCGCGGCTCGTGATCGGTGACAGCGGCGCCGGGCGGGGCGCGGGCGACGGCGACCGGGCGGTGGCCGGCGGCACACCAGCGGTGGGCGAGGGCAGGGGAGCGGCGGCCCACGGCGCGGCCGCGGTTACCCCGGGGCACACCGGCGGTGACCGCACGTGATCCACCTGTCGCTGCCCGCGGCCCTCGCCGCCCTGCTCGCCGCCTTCGGGGTCTACGGCGTCCTCGCGCGCCGCAACGCGGTGCTCGTGCTGATCGGGGTCGAGCTCGTCCTCAACGCCGCCAACCTGCTGCTCGTCACGGCCGGCACCCGGACGGCGGGCGCGGCGTTCTCCGCCGGTCCGGTCCTCACCCTCTTCGTCGTCACGATCGCCGCAGCCGAGATCACCGTGGCCCTGGCCATCATCCTGGTGATGTTCCGCCGGGCCGGCCACATCGACCTCACGGCCGTGCCCGACCTGCGCGAGGAAGCCGTCGAGGACCCGACCGGTGACACCGAGCCCTCCGCCCCCGCCGGAAGGGCCGTCCGGTGAGCTGGGTCGTGCAGACGATCGTGGTGCTGCCCGCGCTCGCGGCCCTGGCCGGGCTGCTCACGCAGCGCCAGCGGGCCATCTCCGCGGCCATCGCCGTCTCCGCCTCGGCCGTGGTCACCGTGCTGGCGCTCGTCGAGTGGATCGCCCCGTCGGGCGCTGCCGACATCGGCACGGTCGGGCGCCTGCCCCTCGGCGACCTCTCGGTCCCGCTGCACCTGCTCTCCGACCGGCTCTCCGGCCTGACGGCGTTCGTCGTCGCCGTGGTCGTGCTCGCGATCCAGGTGTTCACGACGTGGTACCTGCGCGACGACCCCCGCTTCGCGCGGTTCGCGGCCACCGTCTCGCTCTTCGCGTCCGGCATGCTGCTCGTCGTCCAGTCCAGCGACCTCGTGCTAACACTGGTGGGGTGGGAGGTGATGGGCTGGTGCTCGTGGCTGCTCATCGGGCACGACAGCGAACGCCACGCCGCGCGCCGGGCGGCGTACAAGGCGTTCCTCGTGACGCGGGTCGCCGACATCGGCATGGTCGTCGGCATCGTCTCCCTCTCGGTGCGGGCGCGCTCGACCGACCTCATGACGGTGCTCACGGCGCCGGGCAGCCACACGCTGCTGACGATCGGGCTCGTCGGCGTCGCCATCGGCGTGGCCGGCAAGTCCGGCCTCGTGCCGTTCCACGACTGGCTGCCCGACGCCATGGAGGGCCCGACCCCGGCGTCCGCGCTCATCCACGCCGCCACCATGGTCGCCGCCGGCACCTACGTCATCGCCCGGCTCTTCCCGCTCTACGCCGAGCACGACGGCGCCCGCACGCTGCTCGCCGTCCTCACCGCCGTGACGATGGTCTACGCCGCCCTGCTCGCCCTGGCCCAGACCGACCTCAAGCGGATGCTCGCCTACTCCACCCTGAGCCAGGTCGCGATCATGCTCTCGGCTCTCGCAGCCGCGCCGGCCGAGCTCGGGCCCGGCGCGGGCGTCGGTCACCTCATCGCCCACGCCTTCTTCAAGGCGCTGCTCTTCCTCGGCGCCGGCTGGCTGTCGATCCTGGCCGGGGCGACGGCGATCGCGGCACTGCGGGGTCGGCTCCGCCCGACGGGGGCGCTGCGCTGGTCGATGGGCATCGGCCTCGCCGCCCTCGCGGGGGTGCCGCCGCTGGTCGGGTTCTTCAGCAAGGACACCGTCATCGACGCTGCCCTCGAGGGCGCCACGAGCGGCGGTGGCCTGCGGGCCTGGCTCGTCGTCGTCGCGCTGTTCGTGACGGTCGTCCTCACCGCCGCCTACTGCACCCGCGCGTGGATGCTGCTCGACTCTCCCGTGGCCGCCGCCGGCGCACCGGGACAGCCACAGCCCGCCGTCGTCGCCGAGGAGGACGTCGCCGTCGTGACGAGCACCGACAGTGCCGACGACGCCGAGGTGGCGCGCGTCCACGCCCACGGCCACCCCACGATCACGCTGTCCGCGGCGCTCGTCGTGTCGGGCCTCGCAGCCCTGACCGTCTTCGGCGTCCTCTTCCTGCTCAGCCTGCGCGGGGCCGTCCAGGTGGGCCTCCTCAGCGCGCTGCTGTCCGTCCTGCTCATCGCAGGAGCCGCGTATGCCGTGTGGTCCCTCAGCGACCGTGGCCGCGTCGACGCGGCCGAACGCATCCCGGCACACGTGCGCGACTCGGCGGTCCGCGGCTTCGGCGTCGACACGGCATACGTGGCCGTCGGGCGTGCCGTCACGGCGACGGCACGCCTCGTGGTGGCGCTCGACCGTGACGTCGTCGACGCCTACCCGCGGGCCGCGGCCGTCGCGGCCCGGGCGGCAGGACGGGCGGGGGAGCGCGGCCACCGGGCGGTGCCCTCGTTGTCGGTGCTGAGCCTGCTCGTCGGTGCGGTGCTCGTCGCGATCCTCGGGGTGACGGCGTGGCGCTGACCCTGATGCTCCTGCTGCCCCTGCTGGGCGCCATCGCGTGCATCGCGATCCCAGGGGAGTCCAAGATCGAACGCGGCATCGCCCACGGCGTCTCCCTCGTGACCGCCGTGCTCGCGGTCGTCGTCGTCTCGGACCGGCAGCAGGTCGACGTGCCCTGGATCCGGTCGCTCGGCATCCGGTGGCACTTCGGCGTCGACGGGATCTCCGCCGCGCTCGTGCTGCTCACCGCTGTGCTGACCGTCGCGGTCGTGGAGCACACGCTGTCGGGGCCGTTCCCCAAGGGCGGCAGCGGCTCGACCTTCCTCGGCTGCATCCTGCTCGTCGAGACGGGCGCGCTCGCGACGTTCACGGCCCGCGACGCGGTCCTCTTCTTCATCGCCTTCGAGGTCGTCCTCGTGCCGATGTGGGTGCTCGTGCGCCGCTTCGGTGACGAGCACGTGCCCGACGAGACGCGCGCCGACGCCGCCGGCCGGTTCGTGCTCTTCACCGCGCTGGGCTCGACCTTGATGCTCGTCGGCATCCTGCTCCTCGTGCACCAGCAGGGCACGAGCGACCTCACGGTGCTCGCTGCGCGGCACGGCGCCGGGCTGTCCCGGTCGATGCAGGTGACCATCGCGGCACTGCTGCTGCTCGGGCTCGGGATCAAGGTACCGCTGTGGCCGCTGCACACCTGGCTGCCCTCCGCCCACACCATCGCGCCGACGGCGGGCTCGGTGCTCCTTGCCGCCGTGCTGCTCAAGATGGGCACCTACGGCATCGTGCGGCTGGCCGTCGCGACCGTCCCGAGGGGAGTCGCCGAGCTGAGCCCGGTGCTGGCCCTCCTCGGTGTCGTCGGGATCCTCTGGGGAGGCCTGGCCTGCCTCGTCGAACGCGACCTCAAGCGCCTCATCGCCTACAGCTCGGTCGCGCACATGGGCTTCGTCGCCCTCGCCATCGCCTCCGGCAGCGAGACGGGCCTGCAGGCCGCACTGTTCGGCAACATCGCGCACGGCATCGTCTCGGCCCTGCTCTTCTTCGTCGTCGGCGACCTCAAGGAGCAGTGGGGCTCGGCCGACCTGCGCGTGGCCCGGGCGGCCCTGCGCGACAAGGCGCCCCGCTTCGGCTTCGCGCTCGTCGTCGGGCTCGCCGCAGCCCTTGGCCTCCCGGGCCTCGTGAGCTTCTGGGGCGAGTTCCTGGCCCTGTATGCCGCCTGGTCGCCCGCGCCCGGCCGACCTGTCGCGCTCCTGCGCGTCTGCGTCGTGCTCGGCGCGGTGGGCCTCGCGCTCGCGGCCGGCTACTCGCTGCGGGTGGCGCGCATCGTGTGGGCGGGGGAGGGGAGCGAGACGGCCACCGGCGCAGCGGCCGAGCCCGTCGTGGACAGCCGCGGCGTGCGCTACGCCGTCGTCCTCACACTTGTCGTCGTCGCCGTCACGCTCGGCGTCGTGCCGCACCTGCTCCTCGGGCTCTCCGACGCCGCCGCGACCGGACTGCTCGCCGGGCTGGGGGCGGCCCGGTGAAGGGCCTCACCATCGACTACGCCACCGTGCTGCCCGCCCTCCTGCCGGTCGTCGGTCTCGTCGTCGTGCTCGTGGCCGACCTCGTCGACCCCCGCCTGCGCCAGGTGCCGTATGCCGTCGCCGCGCTCGCGGCCCTCGGCTCGGCCCTCGCGACCGTCCCCGGGCTGTCGCTCGGCGGCGGCTCCACGCGGCAGACCTTCTGCCTGACCGGACGGGCCGCGGCCCGAGGCTCGCTGCCGGCCGTCGAGGGGATGCCGCAGGTGTGCCTGTGGCAGGCCGATGCCCTCGGCAGCACCCTTCAGCTCGCCGCCGCCCTCTCGGCCCTGGTGTGCATCGCCCTCGCGTGGCCGGGGACCCGGCGGGCCCGCCCGGCGGCGAGCACCCGCGAGCCGGTGGAGGCGGTGCTGCTGCTCGCGGCGCTGGCCGGGTCCGTCGTCGTGGCGGCCAGTCGCGACGTGGGCACCTGGCTCATCGCGCTCGAGCTCGCCACGCTGCCGGTCATCGCGCTCGTCGCCCTCTCGGGACGGCGGTCGGCCGTCGCGGGAGCCACGCAGCTGCTCGTCACCTCCCTCGTGTCGTTCGCGCTCCTCGTCCTCGGGGTGGCCCTGTGGTTCACGGCGACCGGCAGCCCGTTCCTGACCCCCGACGCGGCGCTGTCCACGGGCGGTGCGTTCGCGGCCGGACCGGGCGCCGGCGCCACGGCGGCCGTGTTCCCGTCCGTGTCCGCCGGCCTGGTCGCCCTCGCCACGGTCCTGGTGGTCGCGGGTGTCGGGTTCAAGCTCTCGCTCGTGCCGTTCCACGCGTGGACGCCCACGGCGTACTCCGGCTCCTCGGTACCGGTGGCGACGTTCCTCGCCACGGTGTCCAAGGTGGCCGCGCTCGCGGCCCTGCTGGTGGTGCTGCGCGCCGTGTCGGTGCTCGGGACGCCGGCCCTGCTCTCGATCGCGATCCTCGCCGCGCTCAGCATGACGCTCGGCAACGTCATGGCCCTGCGCCAGGACGACGTCGTGCGGCTGCTCGCGTGGTCCACGGTCGCCCAGGCCGGGTGGGTCGTGATGCCACTCGTCAGCATCTCGGCGCTGGGCGTCGCGGCGAGCGCGACCTACCTGCTGACCTACCTCGTCGCGACGCTCGTGGCCTTCGCCGTCGTGGCGGTCACCGTGCGCGACGAGCCGCCGGGTCGCGGGCGCCACCTCACGGCATACGACGGGCTGTGGCAACGCAACCCCTGGCGCGCCGGCGCGCTCGCGCTCGCACTGACCTCGCTCGCGGGGCTGCCCCCCGGTGTCATCGGCCTCGTCGGCAAGGTCACGGCGCTGCGCCCGGTCGTGGCCCAGGGGTGGGTGTGGCTCGCCGTCGTCGCCGCGGTCAACGCCGTGATCGGCGTGGCCGTCTACCTCCGCTGGCTCCGCGGTGTCATCACCGTGCCCGCGGGAAGAGCGGCCGTGCGCCAGCCGGCGGCCGAGGCGCTCGCCGCGGCGAGGCGGCGCCCGGCGCTCGTCGCCGGCCTCGTGTTCGCGTCCGCCGTGCTCGTCGTGGTGTGCATCCAGCCCGACCTGCTCCTGCGCCTGCTCGGCTGATACCGCCGGGACGTCTTCCAGGAGCTCCCAGCGGACTCCCAGCGGGAACACGCATTGCCGGTCACACGTTGTCCCGACATGCACAACCACTTCAACGGGCTGAAGACGGCTGCCCTCTTCGGCGGCATCTGGGCCCTCCTGCTCGGCCTCGGCGCGCTCGTCGGGGGTGGCCGCTTCATCTGGGTCTTCGCGCTGATCGGCGTCGCCACGACGTTCTACGGCTACTGGAACAGCGACAAGCTGGCCATCCGCGCCATGCACGCCTACCCCGTGTCCGAGGCGCAGGCACCGGCGATGTACCGCATCGTCCGCGAGCTCTCCACGGCCGCGGGCAAGCCCATGCCGCGCCTCTACATCAGCCCCACCCCGGCGCCGAACGCCTTCGCGACGGGCCGCAACCCGCAGAACGCCGCCGTCTGCTGCACCGAGGGGATCCTGGGCCTGCTCGACGAGCGCGAGCTGCGGGGCGTGCTCGGCCACGAGCTCATGCACGTCTACAACCGCGACATCCTCACCAGCTCGGTGGCGGCCGCGGTCGCCGGCGTGATCACCTCGATCGGCCAGATGCTGATGTTCACCAGCATGTTCGGCGGCGGCTCCGACGAGGACCGCCCCAACCCGTTCGCCCTCCTCGCGATGAGCCTGCTCGCACCGCTGGCCGCGATGATGATCCAGATGGCGATCAGCCGCACCCGCGAGTACGACGCCGACGAGGACGGCGCGAAGCTGACCGGCGACCCGCTGGCGCTGGCCTCCGCGCTGCGCAAGCTCGAGCTCGGGGTCGCCAGGGCGCCCCTGGCCCCCTCCCAGGACGTCGTGAACGCGAGCCACATGATGATCGCGAGCCCCTTCCGGGCCCAGGACGTCACGCGGTTCCTCTCGACCCACCCGCCGATGGACCAGCGCATCGCGCGACTCGAGAGCATGGCCGGCGGCCCGGTCCACCGCTGACTGCGCTCGCACGACCTGCTGGGCAACCCCGGAGACGGAGCGCCGGTGCATCTGGCAGGCTCGCACCTATGCGCAGTCTCACCCTGGCCGAAGCCCGCGAGCGATCCTCGCTGATCACCGTCACCTCGTACGCCGTCGAGCTCGACCTCGACCAGGGCCCGGACGTCTTCGGCTCACGCACGGTCCTGAGGTTCGGCTGCACGACCCCGGGCGCTGGCTCGTGGGTCGACCTCAAGGCCCACTCCGTGGAGAGCATCGTGCTCAACGGCGAGAGCCTCGACCCGGCGCAGCTCGCCGACGGGCGGGTGGCCCTGCCCGACCTCGCTGCCGACAACGAGCTCGCCGTCGTCGCGACGATGGCCTACAGCCACGACGGCCAGGGCCTGCACCGCGCCACCGACCCGGCCGACGGACAGGACTACGTCTACGGCCACCTGTTCCTCGACGCCGCCCCGAGCGTCTTCGCCTGCTTCGACCAACCCGACCTCAAGGCGCCCTACGACGTCACGGTGCACGCACCCGAGGACTGGACCGTCGTCGGCAACGGGGCTGCCACCCGCGCGGCCGACGGCACGTGGACGCTCGCCACGACCCGGCCCCTGGCCACCTACTTCATGACGGTGTGCGCCGGACCCTATGTGTCCGTGCGCGACGAGCACGACGGCATACCCCTGGGCATCCACGCGCGCGCCTCGCTGCGCGAGCCGCTCGAGCGCCACGCGGCCGAGCTGTTCGACGTCACGAAGCGCTCCTTCGACTACTTCCACGGCCTCTTCGGCATCCGCTACCCGTTCGGGGAGTACCACCAGGTCTTCGTGCCGGAGTTCAACGCCGGCGCCATGGAGAACCCCGGCTGCGTCACCTTCCGGGACCAGTACCTCTACCGCGGCGCCGCCACCCGTGACGAGCTGCTGACGCGCGCCAACACGGTCAGCCACGAGATGTCGCACATGTGGTTCGGCGACCTCGTCACGATGCAGTGGTGGGACGACCTCTGGCTCAACGAGTCGTTCGCCGAGTACATGTCGCACCGTTGCCTCGTCGAGGCCACCGACTACACCGACGCCTGGGTCGACTCCTCGATCGTGCGCAAGGTGTGGGGCTACGGCGCCGAGCGCTCGCCCTCGACCCACCCGGTCGCCGGGGTCGAGGCCCTCGACGCCCAGAGCGCCCTGCAGAACTTCGACGGCATCTCGTATGCCAAGGGCGCGGCCGCGCTGCGCCAGCTCATCGCGTACGTCGGGGACGACCGCTTCATCGCCGGTGTCCGGGCCTACCTGACCGACAAGTCCTTCGGCAACGGCACGCTCGCCGACTTCCTCCGCGCCATCGAGGCGTCGAGCGGCAAGGACCTCGAGGCCTGGTCCCGCGCGTGGCTGCTGACCGCCGACCGCGACACGATCTCGGTCGAGATCGACGAGCAGAACGGCGTCGTCGAGCGCGCGCAGGTGCTGCGCGAGTCGCCGGCCGACCGCCCTGCCGACCGGCCCCACACCTTCGACGTGGCGGGCTGGACCGACGGGTGCGAGCTGGGCCGCGTCTCCACCACCGTCACCGGCCCCGTCACGACGCTCCCGGAGCTCGAGGGCACGCCCGAGCCGGCAGTGCTCGTCCCCAACGCGTCCGACCTGACGTGGGCACGCGTACGCCTCTCCGACTCGACCGTCGCAGCCCTGCCGGCCCAGCTGCCCCAGATCCCCGATGAGCAGGCCCGCGCCGTCGTCTGGTCGGCGCTCATCGACGGTGTCCACGGGGCCAGCGTCTCCCCGGACGCCTTCCTCGACGTCTTCGACGCGGCGTGGCCACAGGAGACGAACTCCTCGATCCTCACCCGGGTGGCGGCGTACGCGGAGCACCGGATCGTGCCGTACTTCGTGCCGCGCCCGGAGCAGGACGCCGCGACGGCCCGGCTCAACCGCGCCGCGGCGGGGCTGCTCGAGGGCGCAGAGCCCGGCACGACCGAGTCGCTCGCGGCTGCTCGGCTCGTCGCCGGCACGAGCGACGACGAGGCGCTGCTGCGCGCGTGGGCGGACGGCGAGGGGCTGCCGGCGGGCCTCGAGGACGACGGCGACTTCCGCTGGATCGTGGTGCGCAACCTCGCGGCGCGCGGGCTCATCGGCGTCGACGAGGTGGACGCCTTCCGGGCCAAGGACGACACGCTCCAGGGCGGCCTCAACGCGCTGATGTGCCGCGCCAGCCTGCCGGACCCCGAGGCCAAGGCCTGGGCCTGGCGGCAGCTGACCGGTCGTGAGGGGCGCTCCAACTACGAGATGGTGCACCTGGCCCGCGGCCTGTGGGTGGCGCCGGACGACGCGCTCGTCGCCGACTACGTCCCGCGCTACTTCACCGACGTGCCTGCCATGGCCGGCTGGGTCGGCGAGGACGCCCTGTCCCGCGTCGTGCTCGTCGCCTTCCCGAGGGTCTTCACCGAGGAGACGGCGAGGCTCAGCGCCAAGACCATCGCCCGCGAGGACCTGACGCCGGCCGTCCACCGGTCCCTCGTCGACGCCGACGCGGAGCTGCGCGAGGCCCTCGCCTCGCGGCAGACCTTCGGCGCGGCGGTCTGACCGGCGCAGTCGTGGCCGGACCTGCGTCCCTGCCGGAGGTCGTCCGTGCGCTGACGGACGCCCATGTCGAGCTGCTCGACGCGGGGTGTCCGGGGCTGCTCACGGGCCTGTACCTCCACGGTTCTCTCGGCTTCGGCGGTGAGTTCCACGGCGGCAGCGACGTCGACTTCGTCGCCCTCACGTCTCATCGCCCGACCGGCGACGAGGTCGAGGTGCTCCGTAGGGTCCACGCCGAGCTCGACCGCCGCTGGACAGAACCCGCGTACGACGGCTTCTACGTCCTGGCGCAGGACCTCGCGGGCTCACCGGAGCGGCTCCCCGACGTGCCGGGGGTCCTGCACCAGTGGTTCGACGTCGGCACGCACGCCGACGTCACGCACATCACGTGGCGTGAGCTGCGGGACCACGGCATCACCGTGCGCGGCACGCCCCTCGGCGACCTGGACGTCTGGAGCGACGACGACGCGCTCCGGGAGGCGACGCGCCGCAACCTCGAGACGTACTGGCGCTCGCAGCTGGCCGCCATGGAGCACCATCCGCGAGAGGCCTCGCTGCCCCAGGCGGCCGAGTGGGGTGCCCTCGGGGCCGCGCGGCTCGTCCACCTGCTGCGCACGGGCCGTCCGACCTCGAAGTCGGGCGCCGGACGCTGGGCGCTCGAGGCCTATCCCACCCACCGTGAGATCGTCGAGGAGGCACTGCGCGTGCGCGAGCGTCCAGACGCGCCGACGACGTATGCCGCCGATCCCGGCCGGCGCCGACGTGACCTCGTCGCGTTCATGGCCGAGGTCATCGGCGACGGGCTCGCCGTCGCCGACCCCGTGGTCGCCGTCCCCACGCAGGCACCGGACCGGGGGCCGTCCTGATGGCGGGCGGGTGGGTCATCGAGCTGGGCGATGTGGGCGACCCGGCGTGCGAGGCGCTGCTGAGGGACTACTACGTCGAGGTCAGCGACCGCTACTACCGGCTGCACGAGGGGCGCCACTCGACCGCCGAGGAGATCGAGACGGGCTTCCCCCGCGTGCGCAGCGACGATCTCACCCCGCCCACGGGGGAGTTCCTCGTGGCCCGCAGCACCGAGGACCCGACCGTGCTGGCCGGGTGCGTGGGCGTGCGCCGCCTGCGGGACGACTCCGGGACGAGAGTGGCCGAGGTGCGGCGGCTCTACGTCCGTCCCGAGCTGCGCGGCTCGGGCCTCGGCACGAGCCTGCTCCTCTGTGCCGAGGAGGTGGCGCGTGTCTGGGACGTGGCCACCATCCGGCTCGACACCCGCCTCGACCTGGTCGAGGCCCGCTCGCTCTACCTGAGCAACGGCTGGGTCGAGGTGCCGGCCTTCTCGCACGACGTCCATGCCGAGGCGTGGTACGCCAAGCGGCTCGACTGAGCAAGCCCGGCCCTGGTGAGGCGGCTCACCAGGGGCTGGGCTCGTAGTCCTTGACGAAGCAGCCGTACAGGTCCTCGCCCGCCTCGCCGCGCACGATCGGGTCGTAGACCCGGGCCGCGCCGTCGACGAGGTCGAGCGGTGCGTGCCAGCCCTCGGCGGCGATGCGCAGCTTCTCGTCGTGCGGGCGCTCGTCGGTGATCCAGCCGGTGTCCACGGCCGTCATGAGGATGCGGTCGCTCTCGAACATCTCGCCGGCGCTGGTGCGGGTGAGCATGTTGAGGGCGGCCTTGGCCATGTTGGTGTGCGGGTGTCCCGCTCCCTTGTAGCGGCGCGAGAACTGGCCCTCCATCGCCGAGACGTTGACGACGTAGGCCCGCCGGGCCCCCGCCGCCACGGCGGCCCGCATGGCCGGGCGCAGCCGCGAGACGAGCAGGAACGGCGCCGTGGAGTTGCACAGCTGCACCTCGAGCAGCTCCAGGGGGTCGACCTCCTCCACCCGCTGCGTCCACGAGTTGGTGCGCTGCAGGTCGGGCAGCAGGCCGCCGGCATCGACGGCAGTTCCCGCCCGGTGCGCCTCGAGGCTCGCGTTGCCGGCCGTCAGCGCCAGTGCCGTCATCGACGCCGCCGTCTGCGCGGCCAGAGCGTGTTCGGCCGACTCGCCGTCGTGGTGCGCGACCGCGTGGTTCCCGAGGGCGCCGGCGATGGACGCCGGGTGCGCCTCGCTGATCCGGTCGAAGGTCACCATCTCGGGCAGGGCCACGTCCTCGGGGAGCGGAGCGGACTCGAGCTCGACCAGCCGGCCGTAGGCGCCGGGGGAGCGCCGCACCGTCTGGGCGGCGTTGTTGACCAGGATGTCGAGAGGGCCGGCGGCGGCTACCTCGTCGGCGAGGGCGATGACCTGCGTGGGATCGCGCAGGTCGATGCCCACGATCTTGAGCCGGTGGATCCAGTCGGCGCTGTCCTCCATCGCCGCGAACCGGCGCATCGCGTCCTTGGGGAAGCGCGTCGTGATCGTCGTGTGCGCTCCGTCGCGCAGCAGGCGCAGGGCGATGTACATCCCGATCTTGGCGCGGCCGCCGGTGAGCAGGGCCCGCCTGCCCGTCAGGTCGGTGCGCTGGTCGCGCTTGGCGTGGCTCGTGCGCGCGCAGTCCGGGCACAGCCAGTGGTAGAACGCGTCGACCAGTGTGTAGTCGCGCTTGCAGATGTAGCAGCCTCGTGGGTTGACCAGCTCGCCGGCGAAGGCCCCGGTCACGGTGGAGACAAGGGGGATCCCCTTGGTCTCGTCGTCGATCCGCATCGGCGACCCGGTCGCCGTCGACTCGATGACCTGCCGGTCGGCCTTGCGCTCGGCCCACGTCTTGGCGTTGCGGCGGTCCTTCTTCAGGCGCTTGTACATCAGCGACGCGGCCCGCTTGAGCGTCTCGAAGTCGGGGTCGTCGAGGTCGAGCGACGGGGCCAGGGCCAGCACGCGCACGGCCGTCGCCACGTCCTCGGGGTCGAGGCGAACGACGGCGGAGGGGTCGAGCTCGGTTTCGGTCACACTCACCGGGCAAGGGTACGGGCGGGCACGGCCGCGCCCCAATCCGCCGAGATCCTCCGGAGACGACGTATGCCGCCGGGCCGGGGACCGTCCGAGCCACCGGGAGGGTGGTGCCGGGGACGGGCGCCGGCCCGACGGCATACGCCGGGTGGGGAGGGGTCAGCCGGCCGGCCTGACGGCGAGCGTCACGGGGACGTCCTGACGGGAGCCGTTGCGGATGATCGTCAGGGTGGTCTTGTCGCCGGCCTTCATCTCGCGGATCTGGGCGACGAGGGCGGTGGCCGAGTCGACGCGCTGGCCGTCGACGGCGATCACGACGTCGCCGTTCTTCAGGCCGGCGTTGGCCGCCGGGGTGCCGCCGCTCACGGACACGACCTGGGCGCCGGCCCGCTTCGCGCCGCCGTCGCTGACGACCGTGTCGCGGGTGCTGACGCCGAGGAAGGCGTGCTGCGCCTTGCCGCTTGCGATCAGCTGGTCGGCGATGGACTTGGCCTCCTTGATGGGGATCGCGAAGCCGATGCCGATGTTGCCGCTCTGGCCGCTGCCGCTCTGGCCGAGGGAGGCGATCGAGCTGTTGATGCCGACGAGCTCGCCCTTGGCGTTGACGAGGGCGCCACCGGAGTTGCCGGGGTTGATCGCGGCCGAGGTCTGGATCGCGTTGGTCACGACCTCGTTGCCCGAGGACTGCTGCTGCCCGAACGGCGACTGGCTCGAGCCGCCGGTGCTGACCGGTCGGTTGAGCGCCGAGACGATGCCGGTGGTGACGGTGCCCGAGAGGCCGAGGGGGTTGCCGACCGCCATGACCGGCGCGCCGACCTTGAGGGCATCGGAGGTGCCGAGGCTGATCGGCACGAGGTCCTTGGGGGCCCCGGAGATCTTGATGACCGCGAGGTCGGTCGAGGGGTCGGTGCCGACGACGGAAGCGGGGTAGGTGCGGCCGTCGCTGAGCGTGACCGTGATGGAGCCGTTGCCGCCGGCGCCCTCGACGACGTGGTTGTTGGTCAGCACGTGGCCCTGGTCGTCGAAGACGACACCGGAACCGGCCCCGGAGCCCTGTGCCGTCGTGACGTCGATGCTGACGACGCTCGGTGACACGGCGCCCGCGACGGTGGTCCAGTCAGGGGCGGTTGAGCTGCCCTGCGTCACGGTGGGCGAGGTGCTCTGGTTGGGGTTCGTCGTCGCGGTGGCCGTGGGGGTGGTCGAGGAGGAGGCTCCCTGCTCGCCCGTGTGGGTGAGCGCGTACGTGCCCCCGCTGGCGAGGACGGCGGCGATCAGCGCCGCGCCGAGGGTCTGTCCGAGGCGGCCGTCGCGCCGCGGCTGCGGGCGGCTGCCCGGGCCGAGCGGCGCGGTCGGCCCGGCGGGAGGCGTTGACGTCGCCGTGGATGGCACGGGGGCGGCCGGACGGCTGTAGTAGTCGGCCTCGGGGATCTGCTGGGTGTCGTTGTCAGGTGCCATGGTTATGGCTCCTCCTTGCTCTGGGGTGATGCCTCCATGACACCTACCCAGCTTTGGTCGCCGTTGTGGCCTTCCTAGGAATGGGCTGTGCCTTGCGACGAGGTGTGGCCCCGGTCGTCGAGTGCCTCCCGTGGACCGATGGGCAGCTCCACGACGAAGGTCGCACCGCCGCCGGGCGTCTCCCGGACCGTCACCGTGCCGCTGTGGGCCTCGACGATCGCGTGCACGATGGCGAGGCCGAGGCCGTTGCCGCCCCCGCTGCCGCGGCTGCGGGAGCGGTCGGCCCGGAAGAATCGCTCGAACACGTCGGCGCGCTCCTCCGGGGGTATGCCGTGCCCGTGGTCGCGGACGTGGACGGCCACGTGCCCGCGGTCGACCCGGCCCACGAGGATCTCGATCGGCGTGCCGACGGGCGTGTGCACCCGCGCGTTGGTGACGAGGTTGGTCACCACCTGTCGCAGCTGCCGCTCGTCGGCCTGCAGCTCCGTCGGCTCGATGGGGCCGGAGATGCCGGTCGCGACGATGTGGCGGTCGGGAGCGATGGTCCGGGCGTCCTGGGCGGCGTCGGCGGCGAGGACCGCCAGGTCGACCGTCTGAAGCTGGAGCGGGCGCTCGCCGTCGAGGCGCGCCAGGGTGAGCAGGTCCTCGACGAGCCCGCTCATCCGGTGCGCCTCGGACTCGATGCGCCCCATGGCGCCCGTCACGGCGTCACCGGTCGGCAGTGCGCCCTGCCGGTAGAGCTCGGCGTAGCCACCCACGGCGGCGAGCGGTGTCCGCAGCTCGTGCGAGGCGTCGGCGATGAATCGCCGCATCTTCGCCTCGTTGGCCTCGCGCACGGCGAAGCTCTGCTCGATGCGCGCCAGCATCGCGTTGAGCGAGCGGGACAGGGAGGCCACCTCGTCCGCCGTGTCGGGCACGTCGATGCGCTGCGTGAGGTCGCCGACCGCGATCTGGGCCGCCGTGTCCTCGATCCGGGTCAGGGGGCGGAAGGTGCGCCGCACGAGGAACCACCCGAGCACCGCGGTGACGATGAGGGTGATGGCCCCGATGCCGGCGGCGTAGAGCAGGAACTGGTCGACGGTGCGGTCCAGGGGGCCGAGCGGGACGGCCACCACGTAGATCTCGGTGCCCGCCTCGTTGAGCTGGGCGCGGGCCAGCCACTCCCCGGCGCCGTCACTCGAGCCGATCCGGAAGGCGGTGTGGTTCCTCACCCTGGGGTCGCTCGGAGACAGCCGAGGGAACTCCGCCTGGTTGGACTCCGTGACCGCCTCACCGATGGTCCGTGAGCGCCCGGTGCGCGCGTCGATCATCCCGGTGGTGACGCCGGTCGGCAGCTGCGGGCTGTCCGCCTTGAGCTCGGCCGGGTCGATCGTCGCCAGGCTGGCCGCGTAGACCGCCAGCTCCTGCTCGGTCTGGTTGAGCAGGTAGACGCGCAGCAGTGCGCTCACCACGAGGGAGGTGACGGCCAGCGCGATGGCGATGAGCGCGAGGGTGACGCCGAGCAGGCGCCAGCGCAGCGGCATGGTCCGCAGGCGCGACGCCGTGCGGTCCAGTCCGGCTCGTCGGGCGGCCGGCTGGGGTGTCACGTCGACCATCCGGTCAGGTCGTGGTCAGCTCGGGGGGCACTCGCAGAACGTAACCCACGCCGCGCTTGGTGTGGATGAGAGAGGGCCCGTCGGCGTCGATCTTGCGCCGCAGGTAGGAGATGTAGGACTCGACGATGCCGGACTCGCCCCGGAAGTCGTAGTCCCACACGTGGTCGAGGATCTGCAGCTTGGACAGGACCCGGTTGGGGTTGAGCAGCAGGTAGCGCAGCAGCTTGAACTCGGTGGGGGACAGGTCGATGACCCGTCCGCCGCGGCGGACCTCGTGGGAGTCCTCGTTGAGCTCGAGGTCGTGGAAGCGCAGCGTCGCGCCGTCGTCCACCTGTCCGCGCGTGCGGCGCAGCACCGCCCGGATGCGGGCGATGACCTCCTCGAGGCTGAACGGCTTGGTGACGTAGTCGTCGCCGCCGACCGTGAGTCCCTGGATCTTGTCGCCGGTCGCGTCGCGCGCCGTGACGAAGACGATCGGTTGCTGGCGGCCGCGGTCGCGCAGCCGGCGGGTCACCTCGAAGCCGTCGACGTCGGGGAGCATGACGTCGAGCACGACGAGGTCGGGGTCGGACTCCTCGGCGAGGGCGAGGGCCGTCGTGCCGTCCGCAGCCGTCTCGACCTCGAAGCCGGCGAAGCGCAGTGACGTCGCGAGCAGCTCGCGGATGTTCGGCTCGTCCTCGACCACGAGGAGCCGAGCCTCGGAGGTCGGTGCTGTCTGGGTGTCCACGACATCAGTGTCGGCGTGTTTGCTGGGAGTTGGCTGGGAGCGGATCGGATCCTTCCTCCGCGCCCGGTGCATGCCGGCACCCCGACGGTGGAGTCACCGCCGGGGTATGCCGTCGACTTGGGCCCAGCCGCACGCGGGCTGGGCGTGCCGGCTCAGAGGTCGTCGGCGTCGACGATCCGGTACGCGTAGCCCTGCTCGGCGAGAAAGCGCTGGCGGTGGGCGGCGAAGTCGGCGTCGACCGTGTCGCGGCTGACGACGGTGTAGAAGTGCGCGGTGCGCCCGTCGCCCTTGGGACGGAGCACCCGGCCGAGGCGCTGGGCCTCCTCCTGGCGCGACCCGAACGTGCCGCTGACCTGGATCGCGACGCTGGCCTCGGGCAGGTCGATGGAGAAGTTGGCGACCTTGCTGACCACGAGGGTCGTGATCTCGCCGGTGCGGAACGCGTCGTAGAGGCGCTGGCGCTCCTTGACGGTCGTCTCGCCGGTGATGACCTCGGCGCCGAGCCGCTCGGCCACCTCGTGGAGCTGGTCGAGGTACTGCCCGATGACGAGCGTCGGCTCTCCGGCGTGCTGCTGCGCCAGCTTCTCGACCACCGGGAGCTTCGAGTCCGAGCACGACGCGAGGCGGTAGCGGTCCTCCGGCTCGCTGACGGCATACGCCATCCGCTGGCCGTCGGGGAGGCTGACCCGCACCTCCACGCAGTCGGCGGGAGCGATGTAGCCCTGGGCCTCGATGTCCTTCCACGGCGCGTCGAAGCGCTTGGGGCCGATGAGGCTGAAGACGTCGGCCTCGCGGCCGTCCTCGCGCACGAGGGTCGCGGTGAGGCCGAGGCGGCGGCGCGCCTGCAGGTCGGCCGTCATGCGGAAGATCGGCGCGGGCAGCAGGTGCACCTCGTCGTAGACGACGAGGCCCCAGTCGCGGGCGTCGAGCAGGTCGAGGTGCGCGTAGGCGCCCTTGCGCTTCGTCGTCAGCACCTGGTAGGTCGCGATGGTGACGGGCCGGATCTCCTTGCGGGCACCGGAGTACTCGCCGATCTCGTCCTCGGTCAGGGTCGTGCGCCTGAGCAGCTCGTCCTTCCACTGCCGGGCGCTGACGGTGTTGGTGACGAGGATGAGGGTCGTCGCCTTGGCGGCGGCCATGGCGCCTGCGCCGACGAGGGTCTTGCCCGCGCCGCAGGGGAGCACGACGACGCCCGAGCCGCCGTGCCAGAAGCCGTCGACCGCCTGCTGCTGGTACGGGCGCAGGTGCCAGCCGTCCTGGGCCAGGTCGATGGGGTGGGCCTCGCCGTCGACGTAGCCGGCGAGGTCCTCGGCGGGCCAGCCGACCTTGAGCAGCTCCTGCTTGAGGGTGCCGCGCTCGCTCGGGTGCACCACCACGGCCAGGTCGTCGATGCGCTCGCCCGTGAGCGGCTTGATCTTCCTGTGCCGCAGCACCTCCTCGAGCACGGGCCGGTCCGTCGTGCGCAGCACGAGCCGGGTGCCCTCGGGGGAGTCGGCGAGGCCCTCCTTCTCGAGGGTCAGGCGGCCGTAGCGGTCCATGGTGTCGGCCACATCGACGAGCAGGGCGTTCGGGACGGCATACCTGCTGTGCGTCATGAGGGCGTCGACGACCTGCTCGGCGTCGTGCCCGGCCGCGCGGGCGTTCCACAGGCCGAGGGGGGTGATGCGGTAGGTGTGCACGTGCTCGGGGGCGCGCTCGAGCTCGGCGAAGGGCGCGATGGCTCGCCTCGCCGCCTCGGCGTTCGGGTGGTCGACCTCGAGGAGGAGGGTCTTGTCGCTCTGGACGATCAGGGGTCCGTCATTCATCGCCTCGTCCAACCCTCCCGCCCGTTCGATGTATTCCGTGGTCACCCGTGACCGCCGGACACATCGACCCGGGCGGTCCTGGGCGTGATGACAGTATGGGCGCATGCGATCCCCACAGGTCGAGGCGGCGACGGGGCTGCCCGCGAAGGTGACGATCTACGAGGTCGGGCCGCGTGACGGGCTCCAGAACGAGAAGACGGTGGTGCCGGCCGCGACCAAGGCGGAGTTCATCCGGCGGCTCGAGGCCGCGGGCCTCGGCACCATCGAGACCACGTCGTTCGTGCCCGCGCGGTGGGTGCCGCAGATGGGCGACGCCGAGGAGGTGCTCGGGGCCCTCGGTGCCGACGGCCGCGGGCGTCGGCGCCCCGCGCTCGTGCCCAACGAACGGGGCCTGGACCGCGCGGAGGAGCTGGGCCTGACGGCCATCGCGATCTTCGGGTCGGCCACCGAGACCTTCGCGCAGAAGAACCTCAACCGGTCGGTGTCCGAGCAGTACGCGATGTTCGAGCCGGTCGTGAAGCGCGCGCTCGAGGGCGGCATGTGGGTGCGGGCGTACGTCTCGATGTGCTTCGGCGACCCCTGGGAGGGCCCCGTGCCGGTCGAGCAGGTCGTCGACACCGCCGAGCGGCTCATGGACCTCGGCTGCCACGAGCTGAGCCTCGGCGACACCATCGGCGTCGGCACGACCGGTCACGTCCACCGACTGCTCGAGGCGCTCGCGGCCCGGGGCATCGGCACCGACAGCATCGCGGTGCACTTCCACGACACCTACGGCCAGGCGCTCGCCAACACGATGGCGGCGCTGCGCGACGGCGTCTCGGTGGTCGACGCGTCGGCCGGCGGGCTCGGGGGCTGTCCCTATGCCAAGTCGGCCACCGGCAACCTCGCCACAGAGGATCTCGTCTGGGCCCTGCACGGCGCCGGTGTCGAGACCGGGGTCGACCTCGAGAAGCTCGTCGAGACCTCGTTCTGGATGGCCGGGCAGCTCGGCCGCCCGTCACCCTCGCGCGTGGTCAAGGCGCTGGCAGGGTCCTGAGCCGGCTGAGCGCTTCGCACTGGGCCGAGCAGGCAGGCTGCCGACGTGCGCCGTGGACCGGACCGGTTGGGGCTCAGCTCTCGAGGGTGGCGCCGGTGATGCGGTGCACCGAGAACGACTTCTCGTGGCCGGCCTCGTCGGTGGCGCGGACCCGCCCGCCCTCGACCCGCTGCGGGTGGATGAGGTGCCGGCTCGTGGAGCCGTGGCCGTCGGAGTAGCCGATCCACACCCCGTGCCGCTCGGCGACCGCGTCGCGCAGCAGCGAGAGCGTCACGACCGGGTCCATGGCCTGAATGCGGGGTCCCGGACGGGCCTCGTCCTCGGCGCGCCGCTGGTCCGCGGTGGCCTCGGCAGCGCGCAGCCCGTCGACGAGCGACTGGGTGTGGTCCCGGTCGACGGGGGTGACCAGCGGGGCCGGACCGCGGCGCCGCGACCCCGCCCGCCGGCGAGGCGTCTCGGCGTGGACGACGGTGCCGTCCTGGCTCTCGTGGACGGGGGCGAAGCCGTTGTCGCGCAACAGCTCCACGAGCACGCGGGGGTCGGCTGACGACACGAGCACCGTGGGCGCCAGCCGGCGCAGCCGCAGTGGGGCGAGGTCACGCGAGGCGAGCATCGTGTCGAGCACCGCCTCGTCGTCCGAACGGATGTATGCCGCCGCGCCGCCGATGCGGGTCTGCCCGTGCCTGCGTGCGACGTCGGACACGAGGTACTCGAGCGGCTGCGGCAGCGGGGTCCGGCTGGAGCGGCGCACCGTGTCGACGAAGTCAGCCGCGGTCCAGCCGGCGTCGAGGGCGCGCCGCACCGACTCGGGCGTGAAGCGGTAGACGGTGGCCCCGCCGCGGGACTCCACCTCGGCGGCCAGGCGCATGAAGGAGCCGAGGCCGCCCACGAGCGGCCCCGGAGCGACGGCCGTGAGGTCGGCCTGGACGAGGATGTGGTCCACCGGCGAGGGCAGGTGGGGCGACATCGCGGCGGCCACCTCGTCGACCGCGGCGGGCGACGCGAGCAGGGCTCGGCCCGCCTCGGACAGCGCGCCGCGCCCGGTCAGGCCCAGCCACTCGGCCTCGCGCAGCACCGCCTCGACCGCCTCGTCGAGGACCGTGGCCGATCGGTTGGGTCGGCGCCAGGCGAGGCGCTCGCGCAGTGAGGCGTGGTCGGCGGCCGTGCCGGGCGCGAGCAGGGCCAGCTCGCCCAGCACCTCGCGCCGGATCGCACGGATCGCGGGCCACTGCACGTCCGGGCCGAGCGCGTTGGCCGGACCGGTCCCGGTGCTGCGCCGGCCGACGAGGTGCGGGGCCCGGGTCGAACCGAGCCAGGCGACCGCGAGCAGGGCCCATCGGTGGCCGGCCTCGCTGGAGCTCCACTCGTCGAGCTCCGACGTGGGCGCCCACAGCGGCTCGACCTCGCCGTCGTCGGCGACGAGGCCGGCGGCATACGCGAGCTCCACGACGAAGGCGGTGTGCTCGGGGTCGAGGTCGAGCGTGCGCTGCGTGACGCGGAGGTCGCGCACGGAGAGCCCACCGGCGCGCAGGACCCGCGGTGGGGCGGCACCCCAGTCGGCGGCCAGCTCGTCGACATGGGTCAGGCACTCACTCGCAGCACCGCCGGCCGCGGCGTCGACGAGGGAGGCCGGACGGGTGGCGACCTCCGGCGGGGTGAGCTCGAGCGACCGGTGCAGCCGGCCGTCGCGCAGCACGAGCCCCACCTCCCGCGGCAGCGCCACCCGGTCGACCGACACGGGCACGAGCAGGTGGTGCTCGAGCAGCCAGCGGGCGGTCGCGCGGCCCGGGCCGCCGGCGGGCAGCACGCCGAACGCAGGCCCCCACGTCATGCGCTCGAGCATCGCGCGCGTCTCGTCGGGTGCCTCGGCGAGAGCGGCGCGGATCTGCTCGGGGTCGACCTGCTCGGGGGGCGACGACGGGCGCAGCTCGCGCATCGGAGCCCCCAGTCCGGCGACCGAGCTGCCGAGGACCTCCGGGACGGTGCGCACGACGTGGTCGCCGTCGGCGCCGCGCCACAGCAGCGCCGAGCGCCAGAGGTCCTGCAGGAGGGCATCGACCGTCGGCCTGTCGTCGGTGCCGAGCAGCCGCATCAGGGCCCTCCGGTCGGCCCCGTCGCCCGCGACGACCACAGCCTCGAGCACCTGCAGGCGGCCGCGGTCGAGCGCCTCGACGGCCCGCTGCACGCTCGCCCTCGTGCCGGCGCGGGCAGCCAGGCCCGTCAGGTCGGCCGGCGCGGGGCGCGCGAGGTCGGGGCGCGCGAGCACGAGGTCGATGAGCTCTGCGTCGCTCCTGCCGCGGATGTCGTCGGCGAGGCTGCGGCTGGACGTGGCCATCCTCCCAACCTACTTGCCGCACGAGAGCCACTCGGCGCGCGACGAGCGGCCGCGCGCCGAATGCGGTGGCCTGCGCCGTGCCGCCCCACCCGTCCCGCTAGCGTTGCCCCCATGAGCGCGCTCTCGCCTGCGGCACCTGCCGAGCCCGGCCCGGCACAGCCCACCGGGGAGCAGTGGACGATCGGCCACGGCGCCTTCGAGGCCACCGTCGTCGAGGTGGGGGGCGGCCTGCGCACCTTCACCCGGGACGGGACGGACCTCGTCGCGGGGTATGCCGCCGACGAGCCGTGCGCGTCGGGCCGCGGCCAGCAGCTGATGCCCTGGCCCAACCGGCTGCGCGACGGCCGCTACACCTTCGGCGACACCGAGCACCAGCTCCCGATCACCGAGGTGCCACGCGGCAACGCGAGCCACGGGCTCGTGCGCTGGGCGCTGTGGGAGCTCGTCGAGCTCGAGGACGACCGCGTGACGGTGGGCTACCGCCTGCACCCGCAGCCGGGCTGGGACCACTTCCTCGACCTGCGCACCACCTACCTGCTCGAGGACTCCGGCCTCGTCGTCACCGCGGCCGCCCGCAACGTCGGGCCGTCCGCGGCCCCCTTCGGCTACGGCGCCCACCCGTACCTCGCGATCGGCGACACCCTGCTGCCCGAGGTCGAGCTCCAGGTCCCCGCCGCCACCTGGGTGGAGGTCGACGAGCGGCTGCTGCCGGCGGCCACCCACCCCGTCGACGGCGAACCGTGCGACTTCCGCGAGGCACGACGCGTCGGCGGCGCGACGCTCGACACCGCCTACACCGACGTCCTGCGCGACACCGACGGGATGTGGCGTTGCACCGTCTCGGCAGCCGACCGCGCGACGACGCTGTGGGCCGACGCCGCCTTCCCCTGGCTGCAGGTCTTCACCGCCATCGCCGAGGACCGCAAGGGCGAGGTCGGCATCGCGGTCGAGCCGATGAGCTGCCCCGCCGACGCCTTCAACTCGGGCCGGGACCTCGTCGTGCTCGAGCCCGGCGACGAGTGGACGGGCACGTGGGGGATCACCCCCGCGTGACCGGGCCACCCGGCATACGCCCCCGGGGGCGGCTTGCGTCGAGCGGGAATTCGCGTTGCGGCGAACGGTTAGGCTGGTCGAGAGCGCAAGGAGCGCCATCGAGTCGTGTCGTCGGACGGCCGACCGAGATCTGAACGAGGTGGACTGTGCCGACTGGCAAGGTCAGGTTCTACGACGCGGAGAAGGGCTTCGGATTCATCTCCGAGGACTCGGGCGCGGACGTCTTCCTGCACGCGAACGCCCTCCCTGCGGGGGTCACGACCCTCAAGAAGGGTGTGCGGGTCGAGTTCGGCATCGTCGAGGGCCGCAAGGGCGCGCAGGCGCTGTCGGTCAAGGTCCTCGACCCCGTCCAGTCCGTGGCGGCCAACAGGTCGGCGCGCGAGCGCAAGAGCCCCGAGGAGCTCGTCGTCATCATCGAGGACGTCGTGCAGCTGCTCGACGGTGTCGGCAACGGCTACCGCGCCGGCCGCCGACCCGAGCGCAAGCTCGCCTCCAACGTCGCCCGCGCGCTGCGCGGGCTCGCAGACGAGCTGGAGAAGTGAGCCGATGAGCGTCGCCGCCCCCAAGTCGGACGCCGTGCTGCTGTCCGCCGCCGACCTCGCCCGCAGCATCCTCGAGGAGGTCGCCGAGCCCGGCACCATCGGTGCCCACCTCGGCATGGAGCTGCTCGAGGAGCGCCTCGGCATGCACTGGTTCGAGTGCACCTCCCCGGGCTACCGCGGGTGGAAGTGGGGCGTCAGCGTCGCCCGCGCGCCCCGCGCCAAGGTGGCCACGGTGTGCGAGACCAACCTGCTCCCGGGTCCGGACGCCATCCTCGCGCCCGAGTGGCTGCCCTATGCCGACCGGCTGGCTCCCGGCGACCTCGGCGCCGGCGACGAGCTGCCCTACCGCGCCGACGACCCGAACCTCGAGTTCGGCTTCGAGGCGACGGGGGACGAGGAGGTCGACCAGATGGCGATCTTCGAGCTCGGCCTCGGTCGCCCCCGGGTCCTCTCCGCACAGGGCCGCCTGGCCGCCGCCGCCCGGTGGTACTTCGGCGACAACGGCCCCAGGTCCGAGATCGCCGCGAAGGCCCCGGCGCAGTGCACGACGTGCGGCTACTTCGTGCCGATGGCCGGCGCCCTGCGTGTGACCTTCGGGGTGTGCGCCAACGAGTGGAGCCCGTCCGACGGCCGCGTCGTCTCCCTCGACCACGGCTGCGGGGCGCACTCCGAGACCGACATCGAGCTCCCCGAGCCGACGCCGGTGGGGGAGCCCATCGTCGACGAGTTCGCCGTCGACGTGGAGCCTGTCGAGCCGTCCGCGACGGAGCCGTCCGAGCAGCCGGCGCCGGAGCCGTCCGACGGCGAGCAGTCGGCCGAGGAGGAGAAGCCGGCCGCGCGCGAGGCCGACGAGGAGCAGCACGGCTCGGACGACCCCGTCACCGACTGAGAGCGGGAGACCCGGGGGCGCTCAGGCGGCGTCGCGAGCGTTGCCGCGCCCCCGGCGTACGTAGGCCCAGCCGAGCCCGCCGAGCAGGAAGCCGGCCACGCACGTCCACGGCCACCACGAGCGGTCGCCCGTGTGCAGGGCGGGCACGAGCAGCGTGACGACGAGCGCGACGACCCACGCGGCGAGCCCGACCTCGACGATCCGCAGCATCGGCACGTGCAGCGGCTGCAGGTCCTCGGGCAGCTGGCCCGGTGCGGGGTCGCCCGCCGGGCCGGACGGCGCCGTGCCCGCGGCGTCCGCGGCATCGGCGGCGGGGGGGGTCTCGTCGGTCACGCTGACAGCCTAGGGTCTGGTTTCCCGGGCCCAACATGCCAGCACTAAGGTGTGCCGCATGTCGACGCAAACCCGCACCAACACCCCGACGCCGACGAAGTCGGGGCTCGACGGCTTCTTCAAGATCACCGAGCGCGGGTCGACCGTCGCCCGTGAGGTCCGTGGCGGCCTCGTCACGTTCTTCACGATGGCCTACATCGTCGTGCTCAACCCGATCATCCTCTCGGGCGTCATCGACGGCTCGGGAACCATGATCGGCGGCACGACCGACCTCAAGCAGAGCAAGCTGCTCGTCGCGGTCGGCACCGCGGTCGTGGCCGGCGTCATGTCGATCCTCATGGGGCTCGTCGCCAACTTCCCGATCGCCCTGGCCGCCGGCCTCGGCATCAACGGCCTCATCACCGGCATGGTGCTCACCCACTCGAGCGAGAAGATCACCTTCGCCGACCTCATGGGCCTGGTGGTCATCGAGGGCGTCATCATCCTCGTCCTCGTGCTGACCGGCTTCCGCAAGGCCGTGTTCAAGGCGATCCCCGGCACGCTCAAGGTCGCGATCTCGGTCGGCATCGGCCTGTTCATCGCCTACATCGGCGTCATCGACGCGGGCTTCGCGCGCCGGCCCACGAGCCCGGGCACGGTCCCGAGCGAGCTGGGCATCGGCGGCAGCCTCGACGGCTGGCCCACCCTCGTCTTCGTCGTCGGCGTCTTCCTCATCGCGATGCTGCTGATCCGCAAGGTCAAGGGCGCGATCCTCATCGGCATCATCGGGGCCACGGTGCTCGCGATGGTGCTCGAGGCGATCTTCCACATCGGCCCGCGCGTGTTCGACAAGTCGGGAGCCCTGACCAACCCGTCGGCCTGGGCCCTGACCGTGCCCAGGCTGCCCGACAGCATCACCAACACGCCGGACCTCGGCATCCTCGGCCAGTTCAGCCTGCTCGGCTCGTTCGGCAAGATCGGCGTCGTCACGTCGATCATGTTCGTCTTCTCGCTGCTGCTCGCCGACTTCTTCGACACGATGGGCACGGTCGTCGCGATCGGCACCGAGGCCAAGCTCCTCGACGAGGACGGCAACCCGCCCCAGACGGACCGCATCCTCGTCGTCGACTCCCTCGCGGCCATCGCCGGTGGTGCCGGAGGCGTCAGCAGCAACACCTCCTACATCGAGTCCGCCTCCGGCGTCGAGGAGGGCGCCCGCACCGGGCTCGCCTCGGTGGTGACCGGCGTGCTCTTCCTGCTCGCGACGTTCCTCGCGCCGCTCTTCGCCGTCGTCCCGTCCGAGGCGGCGGCGCCGGCGCTGGTGATCGTCGGCTTCCTGATGATGTCGCAGGTCAAGAACATCGAGTGGGACGACATGGACATCGCCCTGCCGGCGTTCCTGACGATCGTCCTGATGCCGTTCACCTACAACATCACCGTCGGCATCGGGGCCGGCTTCATCGCCTGGGTGCTCGTCAAGATCGTCCGCGGCAAGACCCGCGAGGTCCACCCGCTCCTGTGGATCGTGGCCGCCTTCTTCGTCCTCTACTTCGTCAAGGCGCCGCTGCAGTCGCTCTTCACCTGAGCGTTCCCGGCTCCCGAGAACGTATGCCGCAAGGCCCCCTCCCGACCGGGAGGGGGCCTTCGTGCGTGCCCGAGTCGTAACGAAAGGCGACGTTCGGGAATGGTTAGCCGAGGTAATGAGTTAAGGTAAGTACCACCAGACAGTACTTCCGAGGACCCTGACCTTGCGCCCCAAGACGTCGACCGCCCAGCTCTCCCGCGCTGAGCTCGTCTCCCTCTCCAACGACATCCGACTCGCGTGCATGCGCATCTCGCGCCGCGTCCGCTTCGAGTCCGACCGCGAGCTCCCGCCGCACCAGTTCTCGGTGCTGGCCCGCCTCGAGGGCACCCCGCGGACCAACAGCGAGCTGGCCGACATCGAGCGGGTGTCGGCACCGAGCATGAAGCGCACCACGAGCGCGCTCGTCGAGCTCGGCTACGTCGCCCGCGCCGACGACCCGACCGACGGGCGGCAGGTGATCCTCTCCCTGACCCCCGCAGGCCAGAAGGCCCTGAAGCGCATCAGCCGGCACCGCGACGAGTGGATGCTCTCCCGGTTCGAGCACCTCACGGACGAGGAGCGGGAGCTGCTCCAGCGCGCATCCGTGGTGCTCTCGAAGGTGGCGAGCAAGTGAGCCCCACCTTCCACTCGCTCTCGATCCCGAACTACCGCATCTACGCCTCCGGGGCGATCGTCTCCAACGTCGGCACCTGGATGGGCCGGGTCGCCCAGGACTGGCTCGTCCTCACGGTCCTGACCGACCACTCGTCCTCGGCGCTCGGCATCGTCACCGGTCTGCAGTTCCTGCCCTTCCTGCTCCTCGCGCCCTTCGCCGGCATGCTCGTCGACCGCTTCCCGAAGCGGCGCCTGCTGTTCCTGACCCAGAGTGCGCTGCTGCTGACGGCGCTGGCGCTCGCCGTGCTCACCGCGACCGGCGTGGTGCAGCTCTGGCACGTCTACCTGCTCGCCTTCCTGCAGGGTGTGGCGACCGCCGTCGACAATCCGGCCCGCCAGACCTTCGTGTCCGAGATGGTCGACACGGAGCACCTGCCCAACGCTGTGGCGCTCAACAGTGCCTCCTTCAACCTCGGCCGCCTCATCGGCCCTGCCGTGGCAGGCCTGGTCATCGCCTGGTTCGGCCTGGCTCCGGCGCTCTTCGCGAACGCCGCGACCTTCGTCTTCGTGCTCGTGGCCCTGGTGCGGATGAATGCCAGCCTGCTGACGCCCTCGCCGCGGGCTCGGGGCAAGGGCCAGATCCGCCAGGGGCTGCGCTATGTGAAGGGGCGCCCCGACATCATCCTCGTCATGGTGCTCGTCTTCGTGCTCGGCACCTTCGGCATGAACTTCCAGCTCACGATGGCGCTGATGGCCACCAAGGTGTTCGACAAGGGTCCTGGGGAGTACGGACTGCTCGGCTCGATCATGGCCGTCGGCTCGCTCACCGCCGCCCTGCTCTCGGCTCGGCGAGCCCGGCCGCGTCTGCGGGTGCTCCTCGTCGCCCTGGTCGGCTTCACGGTGTCGACGGCCCTGCTGGCCACCGCTTCGAACTACGTGCTCTTCGCGCTCTTCCTCGTGCCGACCGGTCTGTCCGCGCTGACCGCCCTGACCACCGCCAACGCCATGGTCCAGGTCAGCGTCGACCCCGTCATGCGGGGGCGCGTGATGGCGCTGTACATGGCGATCTTCATGGGTGGCACCCCCGTCGGGGCGCCGGTGATCGGCTGGATCGGCGACGTGTGGGGGCCCCGCTGGACGATCGCCATCGGCACGGTCGCCGTGGGCCTCAGCCTGCTCGGGGTAGCCCTCTGGTTCACGCGTGGGCAGAATGTGGCGGTGACGATCCAGACCAAGCGGCGGCCGCGGCTGCGCATCCAGCTCGCCTCCTCCGTGCCCACGGCGCCTGAGGTGACGAAGTGAGCTTCAAGTTCCGGCACCGCATCACCGTCGCTGCGCTGGTGCTGTTCCTCCTCATCGCCGTCGTCGCGGCCGTCGTGAACCGCTGAGCGGGCGTCGTCGACCAGAGACCACCGAAGCAGCGAGCACGTCCTGAGACGACGAAGCGGCCACCCGCCGGGCGGGTGGCCGCTTCGTCGTCTGCGCAGGTGCCTCGTCAGGGAAGCAGACCGCCGGCAGGGCAGGTCACGACCTTGTCGACGAGGACGCACACGACCTTCCCCTTGAGCGGGTCGAGCACGCGGACCAGGTCCTTGGGGTCACCGGAGACCAGCGGCAGATGGGGCAGAGCCAGCAGTCGCACGATCTCCGCGGGCAGGCTCGGCGAGGGCACGCCGGGCACGCTGGGCACGGGGACCTTCACCGTCGGCAGAGGCACGCGGGGCACCGACGGCAGCGGGACCGGCAGCCCGGAGCCGCGCTTGCTCGGCGTCGGCGTCGGCGCCGGCGCCGGCTTCGGCTTCGGCTGGGGTGCCGGCTTGGGCCTGGACGACGGCTTGTTGTTGGCGGGTGCGGGAGACGGCTTCGCCGAGGAGCGTGATGTGGGGTCTGCGCTCGGCGAAGCCGTCGATCGGGGAGCCGGCGAACCGGCATACGCGAAGCCCGATCCGTCGGGAGTGGCCGAACCCGTGCCGGGTGCGGGCCGGGCGGCGGGAAGCGCACTCATGGGGACCACCGTGACGCCGCGTCGGTAGGCGTCGGCGATGGACAGGACGGTGCGCACGTAGGCGTCGGAGTGGTTGTAGCGCAGCACGGCCTGGTAGGCCGCTCCAGGCCGGCGCAGGTCGGTGCCGCCCGAGCACAGGAGCACGCCGGCGCCGGTGACGGCATCGGTCAGGCTCTGCGGGTTGGCGACCCCGTCACCGTCGCCGTCGCGCCCGGCCATGCGCCACGAGGACGGGATGAACTGCATGGGGCCCACGGCCCGGTCGAAGACCGCGTCACGGTCGAGGGACCCACCGTCGGTGTCGGAGATGCGAGCCGTTCCGTTCGAGCCGTTGAGCGGGATGCCGATGATGCCCGGCCGGGCGATGCCGGCGGCGTCGAGCACGTTGCCGCCGAAGCGGGCGTGGTTGCTCTCGACCCGGCCGATGGCGCCCAGGAGCGCCCAGTCGATGCCGCAGCCGGGCTTGATGCCGTCGAGCACGCCGGCGGCGCGCTGGTACGCGGTGAGGGCGATCGAGGGTATGCCGTTCGCGTCCAGGCGGACCGGGGCGAGCGACTCGATGGCGGTGACCGCCCCGCGGGCCTCGGCCGGCACACCGACGCGAGCGTAGTCCTGCGTGAAGGTCTGGTAGATCGGCGGCAGCTGCATCGGTGCGGGCGCCGGCCCGGCCTGCGGGTAGAGGGGGCTGCCCTGCGTGATCGGCTGGTCGGGCACGCTGATGGCTGACCTCGGCTGCACGGTGTCGGTGCTGCGCGTGGCGGCGAACGTGATGCCGGCCGTGGCCAGGGCGATGACCGGCACGGCAGCAGCGACCCGGCGCGCGGTGGTGCCTGCGCGGACGATGCGGACCATCGGAACTCCTCGGTGCGTCAGCCGCCCCCGTTGGCGGTCTCGTCGGGTCAACGAGGGATGTACCCCGAAGGTCACGCCCGTGGACGGGGCGGCGTGCGAGAGGGCCGGCACCCCGCACACGGGGTCCCGGCCCTCCGGGGCGCTGCGGGGCTCAGGTCAGCTGGGAGACCACGTGGTCGATGGCCCTGGTGAGGGTCGTGACGTCCTCGGGCTCGACGGCCGGGAACATCGCGATGCGCAGCTGGTTGCGCCCCAGCTTGCGGTAGGGCTCGACGTCGACCACCCCGTTGGCGCGCAGGGTGGCGGCGACCGCAGCTGCGTCGATCGCGTCGTCGAAGTCGACGGTGCCGACCACCTGCGACCGGGCGGCCGGGTCGGCGACGAACGGGCTCGCCCAGCTGGTCTGCTCGGCCCAGTCGTAGAGGCGGCTCGAGGAGTCCTTCGTGCGGGCGACGGCCCAGTCGAGCCCGCCGTTCCCGAGCATCCACTGCAGCTGGCTGTCGAGCAGGGCCAGCGTGCTGATCGACGGGGTGTTGTAGGTCTGGTCCTTGCGCGAGTTCTCGATCGCGGTCGGCAGGCTGAAGAAGTCGGGGACCCACCGGCCCGACGCCGCGACCTCGTCGACACGGGCCAGGGCGGCGGGGGAGAAGGCCGCGAGCCAGAGCCCGCCCTCGGAGGCGAAGCACTTCTGCGGGGCGAAGTAGTAGACGTCGGCCTGCGTGATGTCGACGGGCAGGCCGCCGGCGCCGGAGGTGGCGTCGATGAGCACGAGGGCGTCGGGGTCGGCGCCCTCGACGCGCTGGACCGGCGCCATGACCCCGGTGGAGGTCTCGTTGTGCGGCCACGCGTAGGCGTCGACACCGGTCTCGGCGTGCGGGGAAGCAAGAGTGCCGGGGTCGGCCTTGACGACGGTCGGGTCGCCGAGGAAGGGGGCGGCGCCGGTGACGGCCGCGAACTTGCTCGAGAACTCACCGAACGCCAGGTGCTGCGAGCGCTCCCGCACGAGCCCGAAGGCGGCGATGTCCCAGAACGCGGTCGAGCCGCCGTTGCCGAGCACGATCTCGTAGTCCTCCGGCAGGGAGAAGAGGTCACGCAGCCCGGCGCGGACTTCCCCGACGAGGCTTCGGACCGGCGTCTGGCGGTGGGACGTGCCGAGCACCGTGCGACCGAGCGAGACGAGGTGCTCGAGCTGCTCGGGGCGCACCTTGGAGGGGCCGGAGCCGAACCGTCCGTCGGCGGGCAACAGCTCGGCCGGAATGCTGATGGGCGGGGTCACGGCTGGGGCTTCGGTCACAGTTCACCTTGGAGATGCGGCCACGCTGGGGGAGGTGGCGGGCGTGTCGGTCGGCGACGCCGTTGTCGCCGCCGCCATTGAACCCCAGCGGCCCAGCTCCGGACACCGTGGCTCGCGAGGTGGACGCCGACAGGGGGTTCGTGGACGCCGGCCGTGCCCCCTCTCTGAGCCGTACGCGTACGGTTCCGAGGGGGGTCAGCGGACGACCCCACCCAGGGAGCGGTTGACGTAGCCGCCGGGCTTCGCGTCGTAGAGCCAGAGGCTTCCGTCGGTGCTGCGGGCGAACATGGCGAAGGTGCCGTCCGGACGGCTCACGACGTCGGGCACGGAGGTGTAGCGAGCGGTGACGCCGATCTGCAGACCGCCTCGTTGCACCACGGCCTGGGTGTCGGGCCCGCTCGCGACCGCGATCCGCGCCTGCCCGCCGGTCGTGTCGGCCAGCGCCTTGCCCGACCAGCCGGACATCCCGTCGCCGCGCGGCACCCAGCCGTTCGGGCTCGCGGCGGTCGCGGTGAAGGTGCGCTCGTAGGTCAGGGGCACCTGGCCGCGCCCCGTCACCGTGGTGACCTTCGTGGTCAGGTTCGCCGAGGCGGACAGCCCCGAGGTGAAGATGCCGCCGGCGCGGGTCCATCCCGACCACCGCGAGCCGTTGAAGTGGTTGCGCCAGCCGGTGCCGTCCGGCGCGACACCCCAGACGTCGAGGGTGCCACCGCCCACGGAGCTGCCGTGCTGGGCGATGACGGCGCCACCGAGCAGGGCCGTGCCGCGCCGGGTGCCGCCGATGAACCACGTGTGCACCACCTGGCGTGAGGCGTTGCGGGTGAACAGGTCGACGCGGCCGGTGGACGACGAGGCGGCGGAGGGCGCATCGGTGCTCGTGACCCCGGCGGGTGTCCAGCCGGACCAGGTGGCGCCGTCGTCGCGGCTGCGCCGGTAGTAGACGGCGTCGCCGGTGCTGCGCACGAAGGCCCAGATCTCGCTGCCGGTGCGGACCGCGGCGACGCCGCTCGGGGACACCAGCGAGCCGGCCCGCACCGTCGGCGGGGTGGCAGCGGGGGAGATGCGCACGATCTTGTCGTTGCTGCCGTTCGAGGTCGTGAACCAGAGCGCGTGGTCGGGGCCCAGCTGGACGGTGCGGATGCGGCCGAAGCCCTGGGCCCCCGGGATGCGGGTCGCGCGGGTCACCCGGCTCGGGCCGGGCGTCGGGTCGAAGCGCATCAGGTAGATGCCCTGCCCCTTGAGCAGGCCGACGGCGAGGGCGCCCTGCCACTCGCCCCAGGCTGCGCCCTGCAGGAACGTGGCGCCGCTCGTCGCGACGGTCGGGTAGCCCGAGCTCCACATCGCCCGGCGTGCGCTCGGGAACTTGGTGAGGTCGGTCATCGGCGTGGCCTCGTTGTAGCCCGGGACCGGGTCCCAGCCGTAGTTGCCCCCGCGCACGGACAGGTTGACCTCATCGTCGCGGTCGGAGCCGTGCTCGACCGACCAGAGCTCGCTCGTGCCGGGCCGCAGCGCCAGGCCCTGGATGTTGCGGTGGCCGTAGTTCCACACGTAGCGGGCGTTGCCGCCGCGTGCGTAGAAGGGGTTGTCGGCCGGGATGGTGCCGTTCCAGTTGACGCGCAGCACCTTGCCGCCGAGCGAGCCGAGGTTCTGCGGGTTGGTGCCGACGGCGGCGTCGCCGGTGCCGACGTAGAGTCGGCCGTCACCGCCGAAGCGCAGCCGGCAGCCCGAGTGCCGGCCGCTGGTCAGGGGCAGACCGGTGACCACCGGCGCACCGTCCGAGACGGCGGTCGTGTCGCCCGTGAGCCGCCAGCGCAGCACGCGCACGTCGAGCGGGTTGCCGCTCGGGCCGCGAACCGCCTGGCAGGTGTAGAAGCGCTTGTTCGTGGCGGCCGCAGGGTCGGCGACCATGCCGAGCAGCCCGGCCTCGCTGTTGACGTAGATCGACGGGAACCCCGAGAGGCTCACTCGCCGTGGGGCATTCGAGCCGCGCTTGCTCCACACCTGCCCGGCCCGCAGGTCGTAGAGCATGAGGTCGCCGACCCAGGTGAGGTCCCACGGGTTGCTGAGCCCAGAGACGATGGTCGTGACGCGCACGGCCGGCACCGCCTCGGCGGTGGGCGGCTGCGCCACCTCCAGAACGGCTGCGGCGAGCAGCGTGCCCGCCACGGCGATCGACCCTCGGACACGCGGACGCTGCACCATGGTGACTCCCCGACTCGGTGTCGTGCTTGCACTCCTTTGCGAGGTTACGCCCGCCCGAGCCGGCTCGCCCGTCGAGGTGCGGGCGTCAAGAAGACGGCCTCAGTGGGCGATCTCGGGCGTCCAGCCCGCGACGTCCTCGGGCTTGCGCGGGCCCTCGCCGACGTAGCGCGACGACGGCCGGATGAGGCGCCCGGTCTTCTTCTGCTCGAGGATGTGCGCCGACCACCCGGCGGTGCGGGCGCAGGTGAACATCGGCGTGAACATCGAGGCCGGGACCTCGGCGAAGTCGAGGATCACGGCGGCCCAGAACTCCACGTTGGTGGCGAGCACGCGGTCGGGGCGGCGGGCGTGCAGCTCGGCGAGGGCGGCCTTCTCCAGGGCAGCCGCCGCCTCGTAGCGCGGGGCACCGAGGCGCTCGCAGGCGGCGCGCAGCACGCGGGCCCGGGGGTCCTCGGCGCGGTAGACGCGGTGGCCGAAGCCCATCAGGCGCTCGCCGCGGTCGAGGACACCCTTGACGTATGCCGTGGCGTCGCCCTGCTGCTCGACGCCGTCGAGCATGTGCAGGACGCGCGAGGGCGCGCCGCCGTGCAGCGGGCCAGACATCGCCCCGACCGCCCCGGACAGGGCGGCCGCCACGTCGGCGCCGGTCGAGGTGATGACGCGCGCCGTGAAGGTCGAGGCGTTCATGCCGTGCTCGGCAGCCGAGACCCAGTAGGCGTCGACGGCCTCGACGTGGCGGGGGTCGGGCTCGCCGCGCCAGCGGATCATGAAGCGCTCGGTGATGGTGCGGGCCTTGTCGACCTCGCGCTGCGGCACCATCGGCTTGTCGAGCCCGCGGGCCGACTGCCCCACGAACGACAGCGCCATGACGGCAGCCCGGGCGAGGTTGTCGCGCACCTCTTCGGCGTCGATGTCGAGCGTCGGCTTGAAACCCCAGACGGGCGCGAGCATCGCGAGCGCGGACTGGACGTCCACGCGTACGTCCCCGGTGTGCACGGGCAGCGGGTAGGGCTCGGCAGGCGGCAGGCCCGGGTCGAACTCGTTGTCGACGAGCAGGCCCCACACGTGGGCGAAGTCGACGTGCCCGACGAGGTCGTTGATGTCGACGCCGCGGTAGCGCAGCGCCCCACCCTCCTTGTCCGGCTCCGCGATCGTGGACTCGAAGGCGATGACGCCCTCGAGGCCGGGCTTGAAGTCAGGGTCGGGCGTGCTGTCGGCCATGTCGATCCTCGCTGTGCAGGCGGTACCACCGCGGTGTGGGGACCCAACAGCAGCCGAGGTCGGACGTCGGTCCCGGCTGCCAGACTCACCGTATGCCGTCAGCCACCGACCAGACCCTGTTTCCTGACGCCGTTTTCGACACCCGAGACCAACATCACGACGCGGTCCGTTTCGACGGCACCGACTTCACGGGGGCGCACGCCGAGGGCCACACCTTCCTCGAGTGCTCGCTCCTCGGCGCCACGCTGGACGACGCGCACCTGGAGGGGTCCCGCTGGTCGGAGTCCGAGTGGGAACGGGTGGGTGGCGTGGGTCTGACGCTCGCCGAGGCGAGTCTCGCCGACCTGACCGTCGAGGGCTGCCGGCTCGCGGCGGTCTCGGCGTGGGGCTCGACCTGGCGCGACGTGACCGTGCGCGGCGGCAAGGTCGACTTCCTCAACCTGCGTGGAGCGCGGCTCAAGGACGTCGCATTCGTGGACTGCGTCGTCGTCGAGCTCGACCTGCAGGAGGCGACCGTCGACGGGCTCAGCTTCGACGGGTGCACGCTCCAGCAGCCGACCTTCGGCCGCGGGAGGTATGCCGGCCTCGACCTCTCCGGCGCCACGCTGCGCTCGCCCGTGGGGCTGGCCGGGCTCAGGGGCGCGACCCTGAGCCGCGCGCAGGTCATCGACCTCGCCGACGCGTTCGCCGCCGAGCTCGGCATCACGGTCGCCGGCTGAGCGGCGGGCACCAGGCGCCGGGCGCGAGCCACCGTTTCGGCGGCACGTCCCTACGTCAGTGTTGCGCTGGGCGAAACAGTGACGTAGGGAGGGCGGGACACCGGTCGCGCTCGCTACGTCAGTGTTGCGCTGGGCGAAACAGTGACGTAGGCAGGGCGGGACACCGGTCGCGCTCGCTACGTCAGTGTTGCGCTGGGCGAAACAGTGACGCAGCGGTCGTCCCGTCAGTTGATCTGGTTGGGCTTCCCGCGGCGCAGGGCGGTGGCCGCCGCGTCCCGGGCGCGGCCGGCTGCGCCGATCCTGTCGTCGGGGCGGATGCGCTTGGTGAGGTCGGCCCGCGCGGCCAGGGTGTCGAGCGGCAGGTCGGTGGCGGGATGCACCGCGACCGGCTCGTCGCCGCTGAAGACGAGCCAGTGCGCCGCGTCCCCCTTGTAGACCTTGAGGATGCTGCCGTCGGCGAGCGTGGCCGCATGGCCCATGGCCATGCGGCGGGCGCGTTCGCTCGAGACCGCCTTGTTGACCGCCTCCTTGGCCGGCTCGCGCAGCGCCTGCGTGGCCACCCAGATCTGGGGGCCGTACTTGATGCCCAGCCGGACGGTCTGGGTGACGAGCTTGCCCTTGCCTGCCATGACCCCAACCCTAGTCTGACCACATGGACACCCCGCCCCCACCGCCTTCCTCCGACCGCCCCGGAGGTCTCCCGGGCGTGAGCCGGGTCGACTACTCCGGTGACGGGCTCGTCGAGTCCGACGTCGCGCCCTCGCCGTACCTGCAGGCCCGGGAGTGGGTTGATGCCGCCATGGCCGCCGCCGGCGAGCGGGACGACGTGCCGGAGCCCACGGCGATCTCCGTCGCCACCGTCGACCCGACCGGCACCCCCGACGTGCGCACCGTCCTCATGCGCTTCTTCGACGAGCGGGGACCCGGCTTCGTGACCAACCTTCGCTCGGCGAAGAGCCGCCAGCTGGAGGCCAACCCGCGCATCGCGGCGGCCCTGACCTGGCCCTCGCTCTACCGCGCCATCCGGTTCCGCGGCACGGCGCAGCTCGTGGAGCGTGACGAGGTCGAGGCCTACTTCGACTCACGGCCCTACGGCTCGCGCCTGTCGGCCTGGGCCTCCGACCAGTCGAGCCCCGCCGCCGACCGGGCCGAGCTCGAGCGCCGGTGGCAGGAGGTCCTCGAGCGCTTCCCCGAGACCGGGGCAGCGCACGACGTGCCGGTGCCGGACTTCTGGGGCGGCTGGCGCATCGTCTGCGACGAGGTGGAGTTCTGGGCAGGCCGTCGCAACCGCCTGCACGACCGCATCGTCTTCCGCCGCACCGGCGAGGGGGACCTGGCCGACGCCGGCTCCTGGGAGAGGCTGCGGCTCCAGCCCTGAACCGGGGGCGGGCCTTGGGACGACCACGGAACAGGGCAGCCCGACGAGGTCGGACTGCCCTGCTTCATCCATGGGTGTGGATGGGGCGCGACTATCGCGTGGCCACCTCACACGCTCCGGAAGAAATCACTTCTCGGATCACCTCCCTTCGGTTTCGACTCTTCGACCGTACGTCCGGCTCCGGCAGGGCGGCAAGCCCATTTACGCGGAATGTCGACCGGCGTTGCCCGGCCCCCCGAGCGCGAGGGGGCTCGGCACCTGCGGCGTCGCACCGCGCGTCTCCGGAAGAGGGATGACCGTGCCGTTCTCGTCGCCCTCCTCGTCTCCACCTGACCGACTGTCCTGGTCCTCCGGACCGTGCTCGAGCGCCGTGCCAGCGGCCAGCCCGCCCGAGAGACCGCCGGCGAGCAAGAGCAGCAGGACCGGCAGCTCGAGGTACGTCGCGATGCCGGCCAGGGCCGCATACAGCGTCGTGCCCCGGCTGAAGTCGACACCGAGGAGCACGGCGAAGAGGGCGGCGGCCACGAAGCCCGCGGCCCAGAGCCGTGGTCCAGTGGCCCACGGCACACGCGCCTCGAACGCCGCCGAGGCGTCGGGCGCCACCCGCGGCAGGAACGCGATCCACACCACGTAGCCCATGGTCTGCATGAACGCGAAGACCGTCAGGAGGCGCAGCGCGACGACGGTGACCGCCGCCCCGGGCGGCGCGTTGGCCGCGAGGAGCGACTGGCCGTCGCCGACGACGCTGCGCACGACTCCCGGGTCGGCGCCGAGCCACGCGTCCAGGCCGCCCAGCAGCACGACGGCCGGCACGACCACGACCCACAGCAGCTGGACGGCGCGGAAGACCCGTCGACCCCGTCGTGAGCCGATGCGCCGGGACCAGTCCCAGAGGAAGAAGAGCGGCACGACGTTGGGCAGGTGGGCGAGCACGAGGAAGTGGTAGGCCGGGAAGGCGAGCGACACGACCGTGGCAAGGCCGAGCGCGAGAAGGGCGGTGAGCCGCCGCCGGCCGTCGAGACCGTGGTGCGCGGCCGCTGCGAGGATCGCGTAGCCGAGGATGATCTCGGCGAGCCGCGCCGACCCGGGAGCGACCACGGCGAGCAGCCGGCAGGCGACCACCCCGGCGACGAGGGCGGCGAGCAGGTCGAGGAAGGGCCGGGTCAGCAGTGCGGAGAACCGGCCGACGACGTAGCGCACCTCGAGCACGTTGTGCAGGACCCCGAAGAGGATGAGCCCCACGACCGCCGTCGCCATCGGCGCGCCGGTCGCCAGGGCGAGAGAGGCCGCGACGGCGCCGAGCAGCAGCATGCTGACGGTGCGGGACCGCTGCCCCGCATCCGCCCCGCTCGTCGACGCGTCTGCTGCCACGCGCCAATGGTTGCGTCGGCAGGCCGGGGCGGCCAGCCGAGTAACCCGATCGTTAGGGTCCTGTGGCGTGACCGAGACGCGGGGGGACAGGCAGGCTGAGCGCGGCGGCAGCCTGCGCACGATCGCGCTGTCGGCATACGGTCCGACCCTGCTGGGCTCGATGGGCGCGGGCGCCGTCACCCCCATCGTCGCCGTGTCGGCGCGTGAGCTCGGCGCCTCCGTCGGGCTGGCGGCCCTGCTCGTCGCGATGATGGGCGTGGGCCAGCTCCTCGGCGACCTGCCCTCGGGCGCGCTCGCTGCCCGCATCGGCGAGCGTCGTGCCCTGCTCATCGCCGCGGTCGTCGAGGCCGCCGGCATGGTGCTCGCGGCCCTTGCCGGCGGCCTGGTCATGCTCTTCGTCGGCGTGCTGGTCGTGGGGCTGGCCGGCTCCCTCTTCGGGCTGGCCCGGCAGGCCTACCTCACCGAGGCCGTCCCGGTCGCGATGCGGGCCCGGGCGCTGTCGACGCTCGGCGGGGTGAACCGGATCGGGTCCTTCGTCGGCCCGTTCATCGGCTCGCTCGTCATCGTGCGGTGGGGCACCGAGTCCGCGTATGCGGTCGGCGGCGTCGCGAGCATCGGCGCGTTCGTCCTCGTCCTCCTCGCACCCGACATCACGGCCCAGGCGCACCGGGTCGTGGGTGGCGGTGCGCCCCGGAGCGTCGCCTCGGTGCTGCTGCAGCACCGGCACGTCCTGCTGACGCTCGGCACCGGCGCGATGTGCGTGGCCGGGGCCCGGGCGGTCCGCGAGGCCCTCATCCCGCTCTGGGCGGAGTCGGTCGGGTTCTCGCCGGCACAGACCTCCCTCGTCTTCGGTGTGGCCGGCGCGATCGACATGGCGCTCTTCTACCCCTCCGGATGGCTCATGGACCGCTACGGCAGGGTCGCCGCGGCGGTCCCCAGCATGCTCGTGCTGGGACTGGGCATGGTGGTGCTCCCGCTGGCCACGAGCCTCGTGGCCGTGACGGCCGCGGCGACGGTGCTCGGCGTGGGCAACGGCCTGGGCGCGGGCCTGATCATGACGCTCGGCGCCGACGCCTCCCCGGCGGACGGCCGGGCTCAGTTCCTCGGCGGCTGGCGCCTCTGCGCCGACCTGGGAAGGGCAGCGGGGCCGCTGGCGTTGTCCGGTCTGAGCGCCGTGCTGTCCCTCGGCGCCTCCGCGGTCGTCCTCGGCGCGGGCGCCCTCGTGGGAGCCGGCTGGCTGCGCATCTGGGTGCCGCGCCACGACCCGACGCGGGCAGCGACACCGGGCCGGCCCTGACCGCTGCCCGACTCTGAGAGGGTATGACCGTGACCGACCTGATCGACACCACCGAGATGTACCTCCGCACGATCTTCGAGCTGGAGGAGGAGGGGATCGTCCCCCTGCGCGCCCGCATCGCCGAGCGTCTCGGCCACTCGGGTCCCACGGTGTCGCAGACGGTGGCCCGCATGGAGCGCGACGGCCTCGTGGCCGTGTCTGGCGACCGCCACCTGGAGCTGTCGGACCACGGCCGGCTGCTGGCCACGCGGGTCATGCGCAAGCACCGCCTCGCCGAGCGGCTGCTCGTCGACGTCATCGGCCTGGAGTGGGAGTACGCCCACGACGAGGCCTGCCGCTGGGAGCACGTCATGTCGGAGAAGGTGGAGCGCAAGATCCTCGGCCTCATCGGCGAGGGCCTCGAGTCGCCCTACGGCAACCCCATCCCCGGCCTCGAGGAGCTCGGCATCCTTCAGCAGGAGGACTTCCTCGCCGGCCTGCGCACCCTCGCCGCCGTCGTCGGCGACGCGCCGTCCGTCGTGACGATCCGCCGCATCGGCGAGCCGGTGCAGGTTGACCCCGAGGCGCTCGCGCTCCTGACGAGCGCCGGCGTGGTGCCCGGGGCGCGGGTCGAGGTCGTGCGTGAGGCGGGGCGGGTCCTCGCCGTCCGGGAGGGTGACCAGCCCTCCAACGGGGTCTCGCTTCCCGACGACGTGGCCGTCCACGTCTTCTGCCAGGCCGCCTGACCCCTTGGACCCCTGACGCGGTCCTTTGCGGGGTTGGTCCTTTACGCCCCGGCGACAGGGCCTTTGACGTCCCGAGACCGGAACGTGACAACAAGGGGGGCATTGGGTACGGTTGGCCCCACTTGCTCTCCCCGTCGAGCAGGTGCCCTGGGTCGGACCGCCTAGTCCTGCCATCGACCCGGGCTCGGCACGAACCGCATGGCAGGAGCGGGGGAACCACTTTCTCCGGACGTCGTGAGACGCCCTCGGGGTGAAGCCCTCCGTGGACCGAACTCGGTCCGAGCGAAGGCCGGGCAGTACCTCCAGCCCGAACCCGACAGCTCACCTCGCAGGCGTCGAGAGGTCAAACAGTGGCTCAGAACGTTCCCGGGCGCCACCGCGCCCCCGGTCGATTCAACGCGGTTGCAGAGCTGAAGACGATCGCCAAGGAGTCGGCCCAGCCCGCTGTGAAGGGGGTCGCCATCGTCGCGGCCTCCGGTGGGCTCGTCGCCTCGTTCGCAGGCACGGCCAACGCCGCCGACGGCTCGAGCAGCGTCGTCGCCGCTCCTGCCGCCGTCGGTCCCGCGGCCGGCACCCTCACCGCAGGCAACGCCCTCTCGGCCATCGGCTACGCCAAGCCCGCGCTCAAGCAGGCCAAGCCCGCCCCGGTCGTCATCGAGGACGTCACGGTCAAGGCCGAGCGCGCCCAGCAGGCCGCTGCCGAGGCCGCCGCGCAGAAGGCGGCCGCCGACGCTGCCGCCAAGGCTGCCGCCGACCGCCAGGCCGCGACGCAGCGGGCCTCACGCTCGAGCGAGCGCGTCGCCCTCAACACCGCTCCGGCGCCGGCTCCCAGCGCGTCGGGCATCGTGGGCATCGCCCAGTCGCTCTTCGGCGTCCCCTACGTCTACGGCGGCACGACCCCGTCCGGCTTCGACTGCTCGGGCTTCACCTCCTACGTCTACCGCCACGCGGGGATCTCGATCCCGCGCACCGCGTCCGCGCAGCAGTCGGCAGCCACCCCGGTCAGCAGCCCGAGCCCCGGCGACCTCGTCTTCTTCGGCTCGCCGGCCTACCACGTGGGCATTTACGTCAGCCCCGGCCGCATGATCGACGCCCAGCGCCCCGGCACCACCGTCGGCAACCACTCCATCTGGACGACGCCGTCCGGCTACGGCCGCTTCTGAGCGCAGCCTCTCGCGCCAACGTCCACGGTGCCCCCATCGTCCGCGATGGGGGCACCGTGCGTTCCCCGGCAGGCAGCGGCGTCCGTGGTTGACTGAGGCGATGACCGATCAGCCTGCCGCGGAGTCCACGACCCTCATCGAGATCGACCTCTGGAGCGACCTGGTCTGCCCCTACTCCTGGGTGGCCAAGCGCCGTCTCCAGGCAGCCATCGCAGCCTTCGAACGCCCGCACGACGTCACGGTCCGGCTGCGCGCCTTCGAGCTCGACCCCGACGTCCCGGTGGGTGGGGGAGTGCCGGTGAGCGAGCACCTGTCCACGCGCTACGGCGGCGGTGACGCGGGCGCCGGCCGGCTGATGAACGCCCGGGCCAGCGAGGAGGCGCAGGCCGACGACCTCGTCTTCGACTGGGACCGCGCCGTCCGGGCCAACACCTTCGACGCCCACCGCCTCTGTGCCCTCGCGGGCGAGATGGGCGGCCCAGCGCTGCGCTCTGCCGCCTTCGAGCGCTTCGAGGCCGCCCACTTCAGCGAGGGGCTGGCCATCGACGACCACGAGGTGCTGCAGCGGCTGTCGGCCGAGTGCGGCCTCGACGAACGGCGGGTGGCTGCGGTGCTGGCCTCCGACGAGTACGGCGAGCACGTGCGTGCGGACGAGCGCGAGGCGCGCTCCATGGGGGTCACCTCCACGCCCTTCGTCCTCGCCAACGAGTATGCCGCCCTGTCCGGTGCCAAGCCCGTCGACGACTACCTCGCCCTCCTTCGGGGCGTCGCCACACAGTCCGTCTGACCCGTCCTCGCCGGTCCTCGCCGGTCCTCGCCGGCTCTCGCCGGACTCTCGGCGGAACGGCCTAGTCGGGGCCTCGCGGGGCACCACCAGTCGCAGCTCCTGGCGGTGGTCGCGCAGCCGTTGCGCGAGCCGGAAGAGCGACGCGATGGCGCCGTGGTGCCCGCCATGGTGTGCTCCACCTCGACCTCGTCCATGAGCGCCCGCATCAGCTGCAGGCCCCAGCCACCCCCGCGGTCGGTGGCGGGGCGCCACTGCCCCTCGTCGCGCACCCGCAGGTCCACGGTGCGCTCGAGCAGCCGCGCCTCCACGAGCAGGTCGCCCGATGCCGCCATGGCGCAGTAGGCGTGCTGGACGACGTTCGCGCACGCCTCGCGGCAGGCGACGAGGACCTCGTCGACCTGCTGCTCGGAGGCATCGACCTCGTGGAGCCAGCGGCGTAGGGAGCTGCGCACCTGCACGAGGTTGCGCGCCTCGGCCGGCGGCCGCACCGGTCGGCGGCGCGGTCTCCTACGCCTCGTGCGGGTAGTCGTCGTCGTCGCCGGCGACGACCTCGTGCTGTTCGAGCTGGTCGGCCTCGTTCGCCTCGTCGGCGGGGGCCGGGGGCATGGTGTCGACGGAGTCGGCCACCGCCTCGGGGTCGGGCAGCTCCGGTGGGTCGGCCGGCTCCTGCTGCTCGAGCACGTCCGCCTCGGGAACGTCGTCGGGGATGGGCTGCTGTGGGGACACGAGGGCTCCTTCTCCGTCGGGTTCACTTGTCTCAGCATCCCACGAGTGGTATATGGAATCTATGGCGCATGCCATAGATCGCACGAAGCGATCGTGGCCCTCCGAGGAGCATCGCGACAACGATGGAGGTGAACCTGATGCTGATGCGCACCGATCCCTTCCGAGACCTCGACCGGCTCACGCAGCAGGTCATCGGCACGGGTGGTTCCTTCGCCCGCTCGGCACTGATGCCGATGGACGCGTGGCGCGAGGGTGACACCTTCCACGTCGAGCTCGACCTTCCCGGTGTGGCGCCGGACGGGATCGAGCTCGACGTCGAGCGCAACGTGGTGACCGTCAAGGCCGAGCGGCGGTCCAGCTACGACGAGAAGCAGCTCATCGCCGCGGAACGCCCGTTCGGCGTGTTCAGCCGCCAGCTGGTCCTCGGCGACAACCTCGACACCGACCACATCCAGGCCAGCTACGACGGAGGCGTCCTCACCCTGACGATCCCCGTCGCCGAGCAGGCGAAGCCGCGCAGGATCGAGATCGGCGGAACGACCGAGGACCGGCACTCGATCGGCGCCTGACGGAGCCGCCCCGGTCGGTGCGTTCGCCCATCGCGCGCCAGACGCTCGAAGCGCGACGCCCACGCCTTGACGGCGTACAGGTTCGCACCGGCCGGGGCCCCTGTCACCCCAGCAGCGGACGGTCCGGCCGTCGCCTCGCGACGTGCCGGGACCATCGTCTTCGTCGGAAGGAGCTGGCAGCCATGGCGCACAGCGGCGACCTGTATGCCGTCCTCGGTGTCCCGCCGTCCGCCACCCAGGAGCAGGTCCGGCGTGCGTACCGGGCGCTGCTGCGGCTGCACCATCCGGACGCGCGGGCCGAGAGCGCGTCGTCGGGGCAGGGGCAGGGGCAGTTGCAGGGACAGGGGCTGGGGGGTGACGAGCGCGACGAGGTGCTCCAGCGGGCCATTGCGGCATATGCCGTCCTGGGCGATCCCGAGCTGCGCGCGGCCTACGACCGGGCCCGTCGGGGACGGCCAGGTCAGCCCGTCGAGGTGCACCGGAGCGACCCTCGCCGGTGGGTCGGCGATGAGGGAGAGCGGGACATCCGGGTCGGCCCGGTGCGCTGGCACGGGTCCGGGCGTGCTGGGCCGAGGTGACGCGACTCGGCCGCTCGCAGGTGCCGACGCCGGGGGCCTCTCAACCGCCCGGCCCGGGGCGGGGGTCCGGTACTGCTGCGAGGAACCGCCGCACGGCCGGGAGGACCTGGTTGGGGAACTCGTCCTGGGGGCTGTGACCCGCCTCGTCGACGAGGCGGAGCTCGGCGTGGGGCAGCCCGGCGACCAGCTCGGCCTGGCACTCGGGCGGGAAGACGAAGTCCTCACGTCCGGCGACGACCAGGGTCGGCGCGGTGATCTCGCCGAGACGGTCGGTGACCGACCAGCCCGGCAGCAGGGAGCGTCCGGCGAAGAGGAACGGTTCGCGACGCATCCGCGTGCGCCAGCCGCCGGTGGCCAGCTCGCGCAGCATCCCCCGGAACCCGTGGTGAGGCATGTCGGCGCTGCTGATCCTCCAGAAGATCGGGAAGTAGTCCCTCGGGGTGAAGTCGGCTGTGAACCAACGACGCACGAGGTCGGCCCTGCCCGGGTCCCACCCGCGTTCTCGCAGCAGACTCGGGGCGTTCTCCCGGGCCCAGCGGGAGTCGGCTCCCGTGTCGAGGAGGACGAGCCGGGACACTCGCTGCGGGTACCTGAGGGCGTACTCGAGGGCGACGTGGCCGCCGAAGGAGTGGCCGAGGACGGCCCACTCGTCGAAGCCGAGGTGCTCACGCAGGGCGTCGGCGTCGGCGGTGAGGTTCTCCCAGGTCATGCTCGACACCCGAGGGCCGGTCGAGCGCCCGTTGCACCGGTGGTCGTAGAAGACGAGCGTGAACTGGTCGGCGAGCTGCCGGAACGCGCCCAGGGTCCACAGGTCTGCGCTCGGTCCACCGTGCATCAGCACGAGGGGTTCACCGTGCCCGACGACGTCGACGTAGAGGGAGACGTCGCGAAGCGGGATGCGCCTCGGCCAGGTGCTGGAGCGGTGTCGTCTCGGCATGGTGGGCTCCGTTCAGCGACGCCGCCGTCGGGTGCGGGCGACGCCTGCGGCCAGGGCTCCGGTGGTGAGTCCGCCTGCCAGCACCAGACGTGGGTTGCGCGCGCCGGGGCGCTTGTCGAAGCCCATGAGGTCGAGCCAGAGCCGTCGCACACGCTGGGTCTGGTCGACCGTGAAGACGACCGGCAGGGTGCCCCGGCCCGTCGCCGAGAAGTCGACGCGGAACGCATACGGGTCCTTCGGGTCGTCGGGGAGCAGCGGCACGCCCCTGCGCAGGACGGGGACGGGGCTGAGCGCCTTGAGCACGAGGCGACGTCGGTCCACCACCACCTCGGCGCCGGCGCCGATGAGCGTGCGGGCGAAGAGGTTGGTCACCGCTCCGGGCGGCAGGGAGTACCAGCCGCAGAGCTGTCCCCACACCTCGGGCCGGGGCGGCACGTCGTGACGCACGGGGTCCCGGGCAAGGCCCAGCAGCTCACGGAGCACGGCGGTGACGACCTCGACGGGAGCTCCCCGGCCGCTCAGCCCACCGGTGTTGGCAAGGGCGATGACTCCCGTCCCGGCGCTCGGCGCGATCGCCAGCGCCGACAGGAAGCCGGACACCACGCCGTCCTTGACGGCGACGCGGCGACCGTCCTCGGAGCGCAGCTCGAAGGCGAGCCCCATCCCGGGCAGCCGCGGGTCTGGTTGGTAGTGCGGGGCGAACAGCTGCGCCACGCTCGACGCCTGCAGGAGCCGGCCCTGCGGACCGGACCCGCCGTCGAGCAGGCAGGCGACGTAGCGCGCCAGGTCGGCCGAGGTCGAGTAGAGGCCACCGCCACCGGGGGTGGGGACGTCCCTGACCGCGACCGGCACGAGCCCGCGGCGCCGCAGCACGTAGCCGGTGGCGAGGCCGTCGCTGACCCGCTCGGACTGATCGAGGTCGGTGTGCTCCATCCCGAGCGGATCGAGGACGTGCTGGCGCAGGTAGTCGCGCAGGCGCTGCCCGGAGACGTCCTCCACGAGCTGCCCGAGGGCGGCGAACCCGTGGTTGCTGTAGACCCACTTGGTCCCCGGACGGACCTCCTGCGGGAGCCCGCCGCGGTAGTACTCCCCGAGGGGCCTCGCCTGACGCGTCTCGACACCGGCGCCCGACACGGGGTGGAGCAGGTCGGTCGGCCGACGCCAGAAGCCGATGCCGGCGGTGTGCGTGAGCAGGTCCCGCACGGTCGCCGACTGCAGGTCCGGCCGCGCCGGGCGCAGCCGGAACGTCGACAGGTAGCGGTTGGCGGGGGCGTCGAGGTCGAGCCGGCCCTGCTCGCACAGCTGCAGGACGGCGACGGCCGTGAAGGTCTTGGTGAGCGAGCCGACGCGGAAGACGGTGTCCGGCGTGACCGGCGAGCCGGTCGTCACGTCGGCCACGCCGTGGCACTCGAAGGAGGCCGGCCCGCCGGGGCGGACGACGGCGACGGCGAGGCCCGCGGTCGGCCACCGCTCGAGCACCGCCCTCACGGCGTGCTGCAGGCCCACCTCGAGCGTGCTGCCCATGGGTTCAGCGTGCGGACGAGGGCGGGACCGCGGCAGGGTCGTTGGTCCCTGTTCACCGGCGGGTGGGCGCCGGACGCTGGGAGTCAGCAAGCGGGAGGTCGAGTCGGCGATCGGGAGGTGGTGGCGGTGGCGATCGAGAGGCTGAGCGCCGATGACCGGCTCCTCCTGCTCTCGGACAAGCGGTGGCCACAGGACGTCGGGGCCGTCGCCGTGCTCGACGGGCGCCCGCTCTGCGACGGGTCGGGGACTCCTCTCGTCGACGTCGCCCGCGAGGCCGTCGCGCAGGGGCTGGACGGCCTCCCGCGCCTGCGGCAGGTCGTGCGGTTCCCGGCTCGCGGGCTCGGCGGCCCCTTCTGGACCGACGCTCCCGACTTCCGTCTCGCCGACCACGTACGCGTGGGGCCGCCTCTCGCGTCCGACGACGACGCCGCGCTCCTGGCCGCCGTCGAGCAGATCCGGAGCCGTCCGCTCGACTTCCGGCGCCCGCTGTGGGAGCTGTGGCTGCTACCCGGGCCACGCACTGAGCACGTCGCGCTGTTCGTGAGGATGCATCACGTGGTCGCCGACGGGCTCGCCGGCGTCGCGACTCTCGCGGCGCTGCTGCACGTCCGGCCGGGAGAGGGAGGCCGGCCGGCGGCGGCGTGGTCGCCGGCACCCGCGCCCTCGCGGAGCGAGCTGATGCGCGACGGCGTTCGACGCCGCGGGCAGGCAGCGCGTGGCGTCCTCGCCGCCCTGGGGCGCCCTCGGGAGACCTCCGCGGCGGCTGCAGCGGTGTGGCACGGCATACGCGAGCTCGTCATCGGGGAGCCCGGTCCGGTGACGAGTCTCGGCGGGCTGGTCGGCGGGCACCGGCGGCTGGCGCTCGTCCGCGCCCCTCTGGACGAGGTGCAGGGGGTCGCCCACGCGCAGCACGCCACGGTGAACGACGCGCTGCTCGCGGTGATCGCGGCTGGCGTGCGGGCCCTGCTGAGCAGCCGGGGCGAGTCGGTCGACGGGCTGGTCGTCCCTGTCCTCGTGCCGGTCTCCCTGCGCCGGGGGACGGACCCCAGCCACGTGGGCAACCGGATCTCGCAGATGGCCGTCGGGCTGCCGGTGGGGGAGGCCGACCCTGTCGAGCGACTGCGCCGCATCAGTGCGTCGACCTCGAGGGCGAAGGCCCTGCCGCACCCGTCCTTGGGGGTGGTCTTCCGCAACAGGCTCGTGAGCGCCGTGCTGCTGCGGCTCGTCGTCCGGAGGCGGGTCAACCTGTTGAGCGCCGACCTGATCGGACCCGCAGAACCGTTGGCCTTCGCCGGTGCCCCGCTCGAGGAGGTGTTCCCACTGGTCAACCTGCTGGGCAACCTGACCCTCGGCGTGGGCGCGATGTCCTATGCGGGTCGCTTCGAGGTGCTCGTCGTGGCGGATGCCGACCTGCATCCCGACCTCGACGTCTTCGCCAGGGGCGCCGCCGACGAGCTCGGCGTGCTGGCCGCCGGAGTCGGGCCCGTGGCGGCATCGCGAGAACCGCCAGGGGGTAGATGGCCGGTGGGGTGACCGCGTGCGGATGCCCCGCTGCTGGAAGGTGCGCAACGGGGCATCCCTGGGGGTTGGGGGCAGGTCAGGGGCCGGTGGTGAACGTCCACGCGATGCTGGTCAGCGGGTTGCCGGCCAGGTCACGGATGGCGGTGGTGCCTCCCGTGAGGCGGGCGGTGTAGACCGTGTTCGGGCTCAGCGTGACCCCCGGGTTGAGGATCCACTGGTTGGTGGTCCCGTTGCGGCTGACGACTGCCGAGATGAGCGTGCCGGCCGGGTTCTTCAGCGTGAACGTCGTGGTGTTGACGCCTTGGACGGCCTCGCTGAAGGTGGCGGTGACGTTGGCGACCCGGCTGACGCGGAGGGCGCCGGTGCCGGGCGACCGCGCGATCACGGTCGGCGCCGGCCCGGTGGTGAAGGTCCACGTCCGGGTGGCCAGCGGGTTGCCCGCGAGGTCACGGATCGCCGTGGTGCCACCGGTGAGGGTGACGGTGTAGCGGGTGTCGGCGAGCAGGGTGGCGGCCGGGTTGAGGATCCACTGGTTGGTGGTCCCGTTGCGGCTGACGACTGCCGAGATGAGCGTGCCGGCCGGGTTCTTCAGCGTGAACGTCGTGGTGCTGACGCCTTGGACGGCCTCGCTGAAGGTGGCGGTGACGTTGGCGGTGGTGGCGAAGGTCGTGCCCGCGCTGGCGGGCGTGGTGGTCGTCACGGTCGGCGCCGGCCCGGTGGTGAAGGTCCACGTCCGGGTGGCCAGCGGGTTGCCCGCGAGGTCACGGATCGCCGTGGTGCCACCGGTGAGGGTGACGGTGTAGCGGGTGTCGGCGAGCAGGGTGGCGGCCGGGTTGAAGATCCACTGGTTGGTGGTCCCGTTGCGGCTGACGACTGCCGAGATGAGCGTGCCGGCCGGGTTCTTCAGCGTGAACGTCGTGGTGCTGACGCCTTGGACGGCCTCGCTGAAGGTGGCGGTGACATTGGCGGTGGTGGCGAAGGTCGTGCCCCCGCTGGCCGGCGAGGTGGCCGCCAGGACCGGGGCTTGGGCGTCGACCGAGACGGATGCCGCGGCGCTGAGTGCGCTGCCGTTGCCGGCGGCGTCGACGGCGGTCACCCGGTAGGTGTGGGTGCCGTTGGTGACGCCGACGTCGGTGAAGCTGGTGCTCGTGCCGCCGACACGGGCGATGGGCGCGCTGCCGGCGTCGCGGTACACGGCGTACCCCGTGACGCCGACGTTGTCGGTGCTGGGCGTCCAGGTGAGGCCGACCGTGCTACCCGAGGCGGTGGCCCTGAGCCCGGTCGGGACGGAGGGGGCCGTCGTGTCGGGAGGAGTGACCCCGGTGCCGGAGAGCGCGACCGTGCTGGTCACCCCGTCGACGACCACCGCCAGCGTGGCGCTGCGCACACCAGGCGCAGAGGGTTGGAACCTCACGTTGGCGAGACACGATGCACCCGGAGCCACGTTGGCGCCGACGACACAGGTGCTGCCGGTCGGGGTGTAGGCGAAGTCCGCGGCGTTGGCGCCTGTGGCGCTGATGCTGGTGATGACACCGGAGGCGCTGCCGCCGTTGTGGACCGTCAGCGGCTGGGTGGTCGTCGTGCCGGTGGCGGTGTCGGCGAAGGCCAGCGGGGCGGGCGAGAGGCTCGTGAGCGGCTTGGTGCCGGTCCCGCTCAGCGTCACCGAGGAGGTCACCCCGGCGTTGTCGGTGACGAGCAGGCTGGCCGACTTGGTGCCGGTCGACGTCGGCGTGAAGGCCACCGAGATCTCGCAGCCCTTACCGGGGTCGACCGGGGTGGTGCAGCCGTTGGAGGTGACCGTGAAGTGCGACGCGCCGGTGCCCGACAGGGAAGTGGTCGCGCTCAGCGGCGCCACGCCGGTGTTCGTGACGGTGACGATGTCCTCGGTCGAGGTGGTGGCCACCTTCTGTGAGCCGAAGGTGGCGCTCGTCCGGTCGAGGGTGGTGACCGGCAGGCTCCTGCCGCTGAGGGCCACGGTGCGCGGGCTGCCGAGTGTGTTGTCGGCGATCGTCAGCGTCGCGGTGGATTCGCCGACGCGGGGGGTGAAGGCGACCCCGATCGTGCAGCTGCTCCCCGGTGCCAGCCCGGGTCCGTTGACCGTGCCGGCACTCGAGCAGTCCTCGGTGACGGCGAAGTCGGCGGCGCCGGGCCCACTCAGGGAAACGGAGTCCACGACGGCGTTGCCACTGCCGAAGCTCGTGTACGTGAGGCTGCGCGAACCGCCCGTGGCGGTGTTGCCGTAGTCGAAGCTCTTGGCGCTCGTGCTTGCCGCCGGACCAGTGGCCAGCACCTTGCCCGAGACGACGAACAGGTCGGTCTCGCCGCAGTCGGCGATGGGACCGTCGACGGAAGGGCAGGCATCGACCCCGGTCGTGTTGATGCCGGGCCCCTCGACCCGGAACTTGTTGAAGCCGCTCGGGGAGCCGACGACCTTGTGCGGAGTCGCGTTGTCGCCGATGTAGCCGGCGGGGGGAGCCCCGGCGCCTGTGCTGCCGAACGTGTCCCAGGTGAGGAAGGGGCCGAGGCGGCCCCGCAGCGCGCTGGCGAAGTCACCGGGCACGCCCCCTGTCTCGAAGCGGCAGGCATTGTTCTTGATCGCCCCGGTGGAGTCGCTCTTGCACGTGTTGGTGCCGTACGGGTCGGTGACGATGTAGGTGGAGCCGGGTCTCAGGCCACTCTTGGCGGAGTACTGGCTGCGCTGGAAGGTGATCTCCTCGTCCTCCGCGAGGTAGGCGGCCTCGAGGTCCAGACCCAGGCTCATGACTCCGACGTCGGCGGCGACGGCGGAGTAGAAGCCCTCCCCGTCGGCGCCGTTGTCGAGCAGGTCGGCGCGACTGCCCAGGCAGAGCGGGAGACCGTCGAGACATGGCTGGAGTGCGAGCCCGTTGCTGTCGGCGTAGTACGACGGGAACTGGGTGTCCGGGTCGGTGAGGCCGACCTGGCTGAAGTCAGCCCGGGCCTGCATCGGCGCCAGCCCGGCGGCGAGCACGACCGGCACGGTCGCCATCGTCACCCGCCTCAAGAGGCGGCGGCCCGGGCCGCCGCGGGCTCTGGCCGGTCGCTCGGCGGACTGCACGAGCCGACCGGAAGTGATGTGCCCGGCATGTACTGCGGGGTTTCCGTCCTCGAGAACCTCAACTGCTGCGTGCCGTCGGCCAAACGTCCCAGACATGGCTTTCCCCTCACCTTCCGGGCTGCGCCCGGCGCGTTGCTGCGGATGTCCCAGCGTGTGAGGTGGACCTTGGGGTTACCTTGTCGGTTTTCTCCTCGCCTGCGACCGACGACCGCCCTGGTCGAGGACGGGCGCCCGGTGTGCGGTGGCGACGACGGCAGGGTCAGACCCGGTGATGGATGACGGTGGGGCGGTCGGCCGTCAATGCCTGGGCGGCAAGGGCGCCGAGCTCGTCCACCGATCCGCTGGCGACGCCGTGCGCCCCCATGGCCCGGGCCAGGGCGGGGAAGTCCGGTTCACACAGGTCGACCCCTTGGGGCACGATGCCGCGGTCGACCATCTGCTCCCGGATCTCGGCGTAGCCGCCGTTGTCCGCGATGACGACAGGGAGGGGCAGCCGCTGTTCGCAGGCGGTGACGAGCTCCTGGATGGAGAACATCGCCGCGCCGTCGCCGACGAGTGCGACCACGGGACGCTCGGGCTGTGCGACCTTGGCGCCGATCGCTGCAGGCAGGCCGTAGCCGAGCGTTGCGTAGCCGGTCGGGTAGAGGAGCCGGTTGGCCGGGGTGAACCGCCAGCTGTGCACCGTGCCGTAGTACGTGACCTGGGAGCTGTCGCCGGCGATGACCGTGCCGGCGGGGAGGGCTGCCGACAGGGCCTGCTGGATGGGTGCCCACGGCTCTCCGGCGACGGCGGCCTCGGCGTCCAGGGCCGCGCGGAGCGTGGAGGCACGGTCCTGGTGCCAGGTCGGGGGAGGGGTGCGTGGCAGCGCCTCGAGCAGCTCTCGCAGCACGAGCCCGGCGTCGCCCACGACGGGCAGGTCGGCTCGGACGTTCTTGTGCATCTGCCCCGGGTCGACGTCGATCCGCACGACGGTGCGCTCGGCATGGCGACCGGCCTCGACCGTGCCGCCCCACAGGTCCGAGTCGCCGAGCTCGGAGCCGACCACGACCAGCACGTCGGCGTCGTTGATCGCGGAGTGGGCTGCGTCCAGCCGCATCGCTGCTCCGAGCGCGCTGGGGTGGGACTCGTCGATGACGCCCTTGCCGTTGACGGTGGTCAGGACGGGGACCCCGAGATCGGCGAGTGCCCTGACCTGCTCCCCGGCGCCGCGGGCCCCTCCGCCGGCCACGAGCAGCGGTCGCAGCGCGCCGGTCAGGGCGGCCGCCACGGCCTCGAGGGCGTGGCGGGGCGGTCGGACGGGGGCGGCCAGGGGCCGCCGAAGGCACGGGGTGCGTGTCCACTCCGCCTCGAGGACGTCCACGGGGATCTCGAGGTGCACCGGCCGGGGACGGCGCGTCTCGAAGGCCTCGAAGATGTCGCACACGACGTCGGCGACCTCGTCGGCGCTCTCGACACGGACGCTGCGCGCCGTCACGGCGTCGAGAGCGGCCTGCTGGTGCTTGAGCTCGTGCAGCCAGCCCGTGTCCCGTCCGACCGCCCCGCGCGGCGGGCCGGGGGAGATCGCGAGGACGGGAACCGAGTCGGCGTATGCCGTCGCCAGCGCGGTGATCGCGTTCGTGATCCCGGGTCCCGACGTGGTCAGCACCACCCCGGGACGGCCGCTGACCCGCGCGTAGCCGTCGGCGGCATACCCCGCTCCTTGCTCGTGGCGCGTCACGACGTGACGCAGGCCCGACGCCGGGAGGTAGCGGTAGAGCTCGAGGTTGTGCGTGCCGGGGATGCCGAAGATGTCGGTCACGCCGTGCGCCACGAGGGCATCGACGACGGCTGCGCCGCCGGTGGCCGGCTCAGGCATGGGACTCCGTCCGGGGCGCCATGGCGGAGATGAGCTCGTATGCCGCGTGGGCGGCCGCGATGCCGGTGATCTCCGCGTGGTCGTAGGCCGGCGACACCTCCACGATGTCGGCGCCGACGAGGTTGAGGTCGGCGAAGGCCCGCAGCATGTTGAGCAGCTCGCGGCTGGTCAGGCCGCCCGCCTCCGGCGTGCCGGTGCCCGGTGCGAAGGCCGGGTCCAGCACGTCGATGTCGAGGGAGACGTAGGTGGGGCGGTTGCCGACCCGCGCCTTGATGCGCTCGACGGCGCCTCGCCAGCCCAGGTCGTCCATGTCGTGGGCGCCGATGACCTGGAAACCGAGCACCTCGTCGTCACTGAGGTCCTCGGGGGAGTAGAGCGGGCCGCGGATGCCGACGTGGATGCTTCCCGTCTGGTCGATCAGCCCCTCCTCGCTCGCCCGGCGGAACGGCGTCCCGTGCGTGATGGGGGCGCCGAAGTAGGTGTCCCACGTGTCGAGGTGCGCGTCGAAGTGGACGACCGCGAGCTCGCCGTGGGCCTCGTGCAGGACCCGCAGGATCGGCAGTGCGATGGTGTGGTCGCCGCCGATCGTCATGGGGGTGGCGCCGCTGCCGACGACCTGCCGGACGGCTCCCTCGATCTGGCGCACCGCCTCCGGGATGTCGAACGGGTTGCAGGCGACGTCCCCGGCGTCGGCCACCTGCTGCACCGCGAACGGCTCGACGTCCTGGACGGGGTTGTAGGTGCGCAGCAGCTTCGACGAGGCGCGGACGTGGCCCGGGCCGAAGCGGGCGCCGGGGCGATAGCTGACACCTGAGTCGAAGGGCACGCCGAGCACGGCGACGTCGGCCCGCTCGACCTCATCCAGCCGCGGCAGCCGCGCGAACGTGGCGGGGCCGGCGAACCGGGGGACGACCGTCGCGTCGACGGGTCCTGTGGGAGTTGTATCTGACATCTTCAGAGCACCTTCGCGAGAAAGGACTTGGTCCGGGTGTGCTGCGGGTTGAGCAGGAGCTCACGTGGGACGCCCTCCTCGACGATCACGCCCCCGTCCATGAACACCGCCCGGTCGCAGACTTCCCGGGCGAAGCCGATCTCGTGGGTGACCACGATCATCGTCATCCCCTCTGCGGCAAGGCTTTTCATGACGTCGAGGACTTCGCCGACGAGCTCGGGGTCGAGCGCAGAGGTCGGTTCGTCAAAGAGCATCAGCTCCGGTTTCATGGCCAGCGCTCGCGCGATGGCGACCCGCTGCTGCTGACCTCCGGACAGCTGCGCAGGGTAGGCAGCCGGCTTGTCACGGAGCCCCACCCGGGCCAGCAGCTCCTGGGCTGCGGCTCTCGCCTCGGAGCGAGGCACGCCCTTGACGAAGACCGGGGCCTCCATCACGTTCTCGAGCGCAGTCAGGTGCGGGAACAGGTTGAACCGCTGGAAGACCATGCCGACGTCACGTCGCGCGGCTGCCACCTCCTTGCGCTTCAGCTCGTACTTCTTGCCGTTGTGCCTGCGGTAGCCGACGAGACGGCCGTTGACGCTGATCTCACCCCCATCGATCCGCTCGAGGTGGTTGATGCAGCGCAGGAAGGTGCTCTTGCCTGAGCCGGAGGGACCCAAGAGCGAGACGACCTCGCCCCTCCTGACCGTCAGGTCGATGCCCTTCAGGACCTCGAGGTCGCCGAAGGACTTGCGTACGGCCTTCGCCTCGACCATCGGGAACGACGCGGGAGCGCTCGACTGGGCCTGGGCTGTGGGCTGGCTCTCGGCCATCAGCGGCCTCCGATCGCGAAGCGGTTGCGACGGGTGGATGCGGCGAGGACACCGCGCGACATGCGCCGCTCGATCCGGCTCTGGAGCACCGTCAGGATGGTGGTCACGACGATGTACCAGATCGACGCCACGATGAGCAGGGGGATCTGCTGGAAGTTGCGGCCGTAGATCAGCTGGGCCGTGGTCAGCAGCTCCGGGAGTCCGATCACCAGGCACAGCGAGGTGAGCTTCAGCATCGAGACGACCTCGTTGGCGGTCGGCGGGACGATGACCCTGGCGGCCTGCGGCAGGACGATCCGGCGGTAGGTCAGCCCCGGGCTCATGCTGAGGGCCTCCGCAGCCTCCGTCTGTCCCCGGTCCACCGAGCCGATACCGGCTCGGACGATCTCGGCCATGTAGGCAGCCTCGTTGAGGCCGAGGCCCAGGATGGCGGCCACGAACTGGGTGATGAGCGTGTTGCTCGAGACGGTCACCAGCTCGGGCCCGAAGGGGATGCCGAGGCTGATCTGAGGCAGCACCGTGCCGAGGAAGAACCAGAAGAGCAGCTGCACGAGGATCGGCGTGCCGCGGAAGAGCCAGACGTAGCCTCCGGCGACGCCGCGCAGGATCGGGTTCTCCGACAGCCGCATGATGGCGAGAACCGTCCCCAACGCCACGCCGATGAGCATCGCGATGACCGTCAGCTCGATGGTCAGCAGCAGCCCCCGCATGATCGAGCGCTCGAACAGGTAGCCAGCCACCAGGTCCAGCCGAAGCTGCTCCGTGGTGGCGACGAAGTTGACGAACATCGCGGCCAGGACGACCAGCACCGCGCCCGCCACCCAGCGACCCGGGTGTCGGAGGTGGACGATGGGCTCCTCGGCGTGTCCGACGTCGGTGACGTCCGTGGCAGGCGCGGCGTGGCCGGTCATGACGTCACTGACCCGTGTTGAGCGGTGCGCCCTTGAGCGCCTGGTCCTGCAGGTTCCACTTGGCGAGCAGCGTGTCGTATGCACCGGAGTCCTGAATCTTCTTCAGAGCGGCCTGCACGGCGTCCCGGAGCTCGGGGCTCTTCTTCGGCACGACGATGCCGACGGGCAGCGTGCCGAACGGCTTGGCGGGCACCTCGAAGGCGTTCGGCGCCTGCTTGACGTTGTAGGCGAGCGTGAGGTCGAGCGCGACCACCGAGTCGGCGCGACCCGACTGCAGGGCCTGCACGGCGCTGGCCTGGTCGGGGAACGGCAGCTTGGTCACGGCCGGCTTGCCAGCCGCCGTGCACTCCTTGGTGATGTCGTCGACGGACAGGTCACCGGTGGAGCTCTTCTCGACCGCGGCGCTCTTGCCGCACAGGTCCATCTTGTCCTTGAGGCCCTTCGGGTTGCCCTTGGCCACCATGAAGGTCACGCCCGAGCTGAGGTAGTCGACGAAGTCGACCGTGGCCTGCCGGGACTTCTTGTCGATCATGCTCGTCAGGGACAGGTCGTAGCGGCCGGCGTCGAGGCCTCCGATGATCCCGTCGAAGTTCGTGTTCTGGAAGTCGAACTTCACGCCGAGCACCTGGCCGAGAGCGGCCGCGAGGTCGGGGTCGAAGCCGAGGACGGTCTGGTTGTCGGCGCCGTAGAACTCCATGGGCGGGAAGCTGATGCCGGACGCGACCCGAATGGTCCCCGAGCTCTTGACGGTGGCGGGGAGCGTCGCGGCGATGGCCTCGTCCTTGGGCAGCGCGGCCACTGACGCGCTTGCGCCGCCTGAGGCTCCTGCCGGGGCGGGGTTGTCGGCGGCGGGTGCGGCGCACCCGGAAGCAAGGGCCACGACGGCGATGGTGCCCGCGAACGCGAGGTGTCGAAGCTGCATGATCATCTCTCCATTGAGTTTCCCGAGGCACAACAAAGGTTGTGTACAGAGCATCCGGGCAGCCATGATGAGATGTCAAGGGAATCGGCGGAATCTCGACGGATCCGTGCCGTGGCACACGAGGAGGCAGCACGATGCGACCGGTTCCGGTCTCGCCCACGAACGATGGTGCGCGCATAGGCGCCCGGCTTCGCGCTGCTCGCAAGGCGAACGGCTACACCCTGGACCAGCTGGCGGCGGCCTCGGGCCTCACCAAGGGCTTCCTCAGCCGGGTGGAGCGTGACGAGACGTCACTCAGCGTCGCCTCGCTCATCACCCTGTGCGAGGTCATGAGCATCGAGGTGGGATCGCTGTTCAGCGCCCCGGACGTCGCACTGGTGACGCAGGCGACGGCCCCGGCGATCAACCTCGGGGGGACCGGTGTCAAAGAGCAATTGATGACGCCGCGAGGGCAGTCGCGCCTCCAGATCGTCCACAGCACAGCCGAACCCGGCGCGACGGGGGGCGCCGAGCTCTACACGATCAACTGCGCCGTCGAGGTGCTCTACGTCCTCAAGGGGGCGGTCGACCTCGTCTTCGCGGACCGCCGCGAGCGGCTGACGGCCATGACGGCCATGACCTTCCCGGGGGGCGAGCCGCACACGTGGCACAACGCGAGCACCAGCAGGTCCGCCGAGATGCTGTGGGTCCTCTCGCCGGCACCGTGGAGCGGGAGCTCCTGACTCGAGGGCCCGGTCGTCAGAGGTCGCTTGGCGAGGCGATGATCGATCAGAGCGCAGAGAGAACGCCGTTGTGCCCTCGGCGGTTGTGCCCCCGGCAAGATTCGAACTTGCGACACCCGCTTTAGGAGCCGAATATGCCCTGTTTTCACGGCTTTTGGGCTGGGTGACAGCGTGCCTACTCGCCTGCCGTTGGTGGGGTCTCGCGGGCGACCGGCTCGGGCGCTGTGTGCCACGAATGGGCCACGCGGGTCTGCGCAGTGACCCGAACTCGGTCGGCTGGGTGGTGCCGCGCAGAAGGCGCTTGCGCAGGTCGACTGGGCGGGTCGTAGACACCATCACGCGCCCGGGGTGGGCAGTGGTCCTCTCCGGGAGCCGGCCCCGCACATATCGGCTGGGGACTCCCTCGTCCCCAGCGCATGAGCCTCCGCAAAGGGTGGAGGATGCATTCCTGTGGGGCGTCGGCGGGGGAGGTGAGCCAGCCGTCACTCTCGGGGTCCCAAGGTGGGCTCGCGGGGAGCTGTTACAGCGGCGGCGAGCGAATGATGGCCAGAGAGTCGGCGACACACGGTGCAACGTGTCGAGAGCAACGAGAGAGTCCCATGAGAATAGTCGGGTGGCTGATCTGGTAACTCTTGTGTCTTCCCTCGGTGCGGCCATTGTGGGCGGTGTTGTTTCTCCAATGTTTTCGCAGAGGCGAGAGCGAGTGGCTGCTCGCGCGGACGTCCGTCGTGGGCTCACTGAGGTCGAGTCGCGGCGGCACATGCCGGGTGACTATCAGGCGTTCCATAAGGCATTAGCATCGTTTGAAGCTAGCGCCATTCTGGCCGGCATGCCTTGGCGCGCGGTTAAGTCGTATAGCGAGGCGATCAACGCCTACCGAGACGCCGTCGAGGTCCACTACGACGTGGGTCCCAATGGGGAGGACGGTTACGGCGTAAGTGATCCTCGCCGGCACGAGGAGCATGACCGAGCCCTTGAGCGGCTGAGCTGGGCTCTGTGGCATCCGTGGCTGAGTCGGTTTCGCCGCTGACCAGGTCGCGGGGTGCGGTGGGGTGCGCGTAGGCGCGCCAGCGCCGGAGCGCGGGGTCCCCATCGCGGGGCCCCGCGCTTCTTCGCGCCGCAGGCGCGCTTGAGTCAGTACAGAAAATCCTCACGCGAGCCCAGAGTGCCAAACTGCCGGTAAATGGCCCCAGGCGCTTCTCCGGACCGAGTTGGTGCCCATGTCAATCCGGCAGTCTGCCGCGACGGAGCAGCGCTCTTCCTGCGGCCAGTGTTGAGTGAATGGATTGTGCGGTTACGGGCACGGAATGCTCTCCCCGTCGCTGCACAATTGAGATGAAGGCGCCTTCGACGTTTTCCCCGACGATTGCACCATGTACAAGAACTGGTTTGGACTCTTCCGGTTGCTTCGGAACTAGGGCTGCAAGCAGAAACCCGACGCGACCTCCGGCAAGTGGGACTTCGATCTGGCGAATCTCTAACCCATTGATAGGTGGAAAAACCTTCGCATCGATTGCCCGGTGGTAACGGGCAGGATCGAGAGGAACTAAAGACGGCGTCAGTTTCGAGATGACTTCGCCAACACCGGATTTCTTGGTTCGGAACCCAATTACCAACAGCCCCGTCTCGTCGCCATTCGCGAAGCGCGCTATGTCCTGCCCAAGTTCGATTCGCCCTGCGTCTTCTGCCAAGTTGTAACCTTGACTCTTCACCTCCAGCCAGGCCGACTCCGGCATGCCGAGGAGTGGGTTTGCGTGACCTGCCGCGATCAGAGAGAATGCCGATTCTGCCGTGAGTCCGCCGCCGCGCAGCGTGCGCAAGAATGCTTCTACGTTTAATCCAAGAGCAACTGCGTCTGACACCTTTGCGCCACGCCGCGAGTAAGCCAACCGAATTATGCCGAGGATCTGGTTGCCTTCCCCATGTATCGCAACTTCAAGAAGTGTTGATCCTGACCGCGTTAACATAGGCCGAAGAAGATCTTCAATGTCGTCCTCGTCAATCTCATTGCCATGCAGTCCGACCTCAACGGTGATGGCCGAGACGCCGTCCGCGGTGACGCATATTGAGACTGGGAGCCTATGCGAGTAGTCGGCGCTTACTTCGCCCGCCTTGGCCAGGGTGAAATATAGGTCCCCACCCATCGGGTTGGATAGTCCCGTCCAAGAACTCAGCCCGCCACCTTGTTGGTGGGACGCGTCAGCATATGCACGCATGGCCCCCCTAAACGAAGCGAGCGAAGCTTCTCCAGCTACGTCCAAGGGGGCTAGCCACGACGAGCCGGCATCATCCTCGTCAATGTCAGTGTCGTCGATTCGGAGGATGTCTTCGCGACGCTTGTAACTGAATAGTCTCATCGGAGATAACCTCCAAAGGTAGGGGCGTCCGCGCGGTGCGAAGGAAACTGGCCCGCTAATGAGTCTGTCTCGACGGAGTCAGTCTTTCGGGCTGAGCTCGTTTCCTTCGGACTTGGCTGGAAATGAGTCGCCGCTGGATACTGCGGAAACCAAGTCGCGAAGGTCCTGAGCAATGAGTTCTCTCCGCGAACTCAGTGCGATCAGAACCGAATTCTGAAGCGCAATCGGGGCCACCCCGTACAACTTTGCCAATTCTTCGAGCAGTCGCTTGCCCGGGTAGATGTTTCGCCACGACTTGCTTCCGAAGTCTGCAGCAAGTGCTTCAACGACCGTTGTCGTCGACTCGGTAATCACTGTCGCGATCGCGTCCGTGGACAGTCGTTGACCAATTGCATCACCTACGGCATTCGCTTTATCAGTAAAACTGTGCTCCATGGCTTGGAGCAGTCCTTGGTTGGGCGTCGAGTCGGCGTTTAGAACGCTTGCACCACGGAAGCCACTTATTTCGAAGTCCTCTGGCCACGTCTTGCGTTGCAGCCTAAATGACACCATCTTCGCCAAGACCTCGGCGGACATGGCCTTCGCGATGGACTCAAGCGACGCACGAACCGCTCCCGGTTCAAGTTGCATTCCGAAGACGTCGCAAAGCACCTTTGTGATGACCTCATCAACCAGGAGGTAGTTCTCTATGTGGCATCGCTCTAACACCCGCAGTCGCCCTGTGGGGTGCTTGTTGTAATTGGCGACCTCGGCGTCGGTCAGATAATCGCGATCGCGGATGGCATAGAATGTCATCCAGCCGATTCCACCCTCTATCACCTGGAGGACGGCGGAGTTGAGTCTAGTAACTGAGTCCACCCCGCCTGCGGGCACGAGTTTCACCTCGGCGAGTTCAGCGGGGAAAAGCCTTGAAAAGAGTCGCCGGTCGAGGCTCGCTTCTTCGCCCTCGAGAAAGAGCAGGGAACGGGCGACGCCGATATATCCGGAGTATCCGAAAAGGTCTCGTAGGAGCGTTTCCGTCTCACTCGCATCCGAGGCGCGCCGAACGATGCTTTCGGAAGTTCCTCCTCGCCGAGACACGTAGAAGGTGCGGTCTCGCCCGACCTCGTCAAAGACCTCTCCGTTGTGTGTAGCTAGCCAGATCTGATTGCCAGGCTTTATGTCGAGCATGGTGCGCACGAGCCGACGTGATAGCTCGGGATGGAGGTGGAGTTCGGGCTCGTCAACGGTGATAATCGCGTTGCTAACGTTTTGCCTGATGAAGTTTGCCAGGACGAAGAATACCTCGCGTTCACCAGAAGACAGGTCGGAGAATGGGATAATCGTCCCAGATGGAATCTGGACATATAGATTCGTTGGCGCGCCCTCGGATGGGAGGGTCGTGATCGAGTAGCCGGGCATCAGATCCTCGAAGAGTGAATTGTACTCTTTCAGGGGACTTTCTGGACGGGTGGCAGCGTCGCCGCCATTCTCAATGAATCGTCCGATATTGAGCAGGTGATGGTATTGGCTTTCAATTAGGAAATCAAGCATGTCCCGATACTGGAACTCAGGCAGTTGGTAAGCAGATGCGATGTTCCGTTGCAAGGGATCCTGGCGCTGCTGAAGAAGCGTTTGCTGTTGGAATGGCACGCTTGGGTAACTGCGATCAGCGCGTAGTGAGAATCCGACTGGGCGACCATAGGCCCCGCGAAGGGTGTATTGGACGAGGCTGTGTGCACTCTGCTGACGCTGGTGATGCACGGGATCCGCGGGTTCACGGTTGAAATAGCGCGTGTATTGGCGTTCCGATACGAACCGCTCCACCTCTTCCTTCACGAATGACTCGGGGCGTTGGGCAATTGCGTCAGAGACGAGCTGCGCCTCAGCGCCGCTGAAAGCAAAGTCCACCTCAAAGGCGTGGTCGCCGATCTGTCTGTTCTGACCGAAAGGCATGACGAAGGACTGTGCCAATGCCATTGCTATTACCTCGAGAATCGAAGTCTTGCCCCCTCCGTTGGGGCCAGCAAGAACTATCGCAGACGAAGCGTCACCAGCGCGTGGCGGTGTGATTGTGACATCGGAAAGATGGCGGAATCTCTCGATCCGGATTTCGCTTATGTGCACTGTTCCCCTGTCGTATCATTGGCTGCTGTGCTTTATTGTGTTCCCGAAATTGTGATGGTGCCGTCATGTGCTCGAACTGCGGCCCTATCGTTAGCCGCGGCGTCTATAATTCGAACCTCGTATGCCGGAAGCATGTACTTGGAAAGTTCTCGAACAGGCACCCAGGTGACCTCTAGGGCCTCTTCACTGTGGGTGCGCGGTTGTGTGGCCAAGTGGCATGCAAACACGAGTGCGACTATGCCACGCTGCATGTTCTTGTAGACGCCAGTGAGCTGCCTGACCTCGACTTCTGCTCCGGTCTCTTCGCGGACCTCGCGGCGTAGGCCGTCCACGATCGTCTCGTCAAGTTCTAAGACTCCGCCTGGGGGCTCCCAATGGCCGTTGTCGCGGCGCTTGATGAGCAGGACGTTGTCGCCGCTCCCGTCGAAGATCGCGGCGGCAACGCTGACTGAGTGCCGAGGCGTCTCTGTCATGTTGTGTGAGCCCATCTGCCAAAGTGTAGGTACTACAGACGTCTGGAGGAGTGAGTCATGCTGGAACTGGGCCAGGTCGACAAGACCTCGGACACTCCTGCCTTCAAGCAGATCGCGACCGCGCTGCGCGAGGCCATCGGGTCAGGTCGCATTGCGCCTGGTGACAAGGTTCCCTCCGAAGCCCAGTTGAGGGAGCACTTCGGCGTCGCCCGCATGACGGTGCGCCAGGCGCTGGGGGAGTTGAGCGCCGAAGGGCTGCTGGTCGCTGAGCACGGTCGCGGTGTCTTCGTCCGTGAGCGCCCAGTCGTGCGGCGGGTGGCTTCGGATCGGTTCGCCCGCCGGCATCGGGAAGCCGGTCAGGCAGTCTTCATCGCGGAGGCGGAAGGCCTGGGTGTCCCTACCGTCGACGAGATCGAGGTTGGCAGCGAGGTGGCCCCAGCTGACGTTCGCGAAGCGCTGTCGCTGTCTGCGCGCGGGCGGGTGGTCGCTCGTCGGCGTCGGTACCTCATGGACGGTCAGCCAGTCGAACTGGCCTCTTCGTACGTCCCCGCGTCGATCGCGAAGGGGACACCGATCGAAGAGGCCGACACCGGCCCTGGCGGCATATATGCGCGGATCGAGGAGGCTGGCCACGCGCTGGCTGAGTTCTCCGAGGAGGTGGCCGCTCGGATGCCATCGCCAGAGGAGCGTCGCCGGCTGCGCCTGCCGGCTGGAACGCCCGTCCTCACCGTGAGGCGAATCGCCTTTGACACCAATGGATTGCCGGTCGAACTGACCGACACGGTCAAGGCGGCCCCGAGCTACGTCCTCGAGTACCGCTTCCCGGCCAACTGACGCCAACTCTTCCTGCTTGTCTAGATGAGTGTTTTACTGTTGTCACGGAGCGACTGCTCTAGACGACTGGATAAGGAGCACTCATGGCGATGCAGAAGCGGTTCAAGGTCGGGTTCGGGGACGTGTTCCCAAACGGTGCGTTCTTCAAGGGCTCGGTCGAGCCGGTCCTCGACTTCAACGTCGAGAAGCGGCCCGACGGGACGCGACCGCAGCAGGTCGACCCGGAGACGGGCACCTCCTCGTGTGGTCCGTGACGGTGTTGGACGCGGACGAAGAGGCCAGCAAGCGGGAGACCGCGGTGTCCGTGAAGTTCTTCGCGAAGGTCCAGCCGGTGCCCCCCGAGAACAAGACGCCGTTCCCGTGGACGCCGGTGGAGTTCGTTGGGCTGACGGCGCTGCCGTGGATCGAGGAGACCTCGATGGGCCGGGGCCGGATCTCGTGGTCGTTCCGGGCGGAGTCGATGGTCGCACCCGGCCAGTCGAGCCAGGCCGGTCAGTCCGGCACCTCGTCCGGTCAGGCCAAGGGGGCGGCGTAATGCGTGCCACCATCCCAGCCGGCCTCGCACACTCGCGCGGCGTCCCGGGACTGGCGGGCGTTGCCGGTCAGGTCGGTTCGGCTCTCCGTGTCGGTGCGGTTCTTGTCTGGGCGGTCGTGCGCTGGACGTACCGGCATCTCCGGTGGGCGGCGTCCGTTGCGGGTCTCGCCGTCGCCGTGCGACTGCTGCCGGCTGGTCAGGCCCAGGCGATCGGGCTGCTCATCCTCGGCTGGGTCGTCCCGGCCGTGGTCGCCGTGGTGTGGGCCCGCTGGTGGCCGGCTTCGTATGAGCGGTGGGCTGCCGGACCTCTCAAGCGGGCCTCGTGGCGTCGTTGGGCTCGCCGTCATTGGTCGATCTTGGCCCGGAGTGCGGCTTGTCGGTGCAGCGTGACCAGCGCGCCAACTGGTCTACCTCCGCGCTGCGTGCCGTCGCGCCTCGCCGGCCTGCTGCGCGCTCGACGGTGTGGGTGCATCCGCGGCTCTGCTCGGTCACCGCTCGTGGCGTCACCTTGACGGTCACCGTCCGGGCCCGGACCGGCCAGACGGTCGACGACCTGGAGAACGCCGCACCGGCCTTGGCCGCTGCCGCGTCGGCGCGTTCGTTCCGCTGTCGCGCTCTCTCGCCATCGACCGTTGAGTACGTCCTGGTCATGGCTGACCGCCTCGGACCCGTCCGTGCAGCTTCGGCCCCGGCCGATGTCCTCGTCGACGCGGTCCCCGTCGGTCGGCGCCAGGACGGCACCCGCTGGCTGCTGCCACTGACCGGGCGGCACACCCTCGTCGTCGGCTGCTCGGGCTCCGGAAAGGGCTCGATCTTCTGGGGCGTGTGTGGTGGCCTTGCACCGGCTGTCCGCGCCGGTCTGGTCAGGCTGTGGGGCGTCGACCTCAAACGTGGTGTCGAGGTCGGCATGGGTCGGCATCTGTTCACTGACGTCGCCACCACCCCGGCTCAGGCGTTGGAGGTGCTACGGCGGCTGCTGCAGGTCGTGGACGAGCGTGGGCACCGAATGGCTGGCGACACGAGGCTGCACAAGCCCACGAGCGCAGACCCGCTGCACGTGCTCGCCATCGACGAGCTCGCCGTCCTCACTGCCTACGCCGACCCGGAGATCCGCAAGGAGGCGTCTCGCCTGCTGGCTGAGGTGCTGACCCAAGGCCGCGCCCTCGGCGTCATCGTCCTGGCCTGCGTCCAAGACCCCCGCAAGGAGGTCATCGGCCTGCGCGGCCTGTTCACCCAGACCATCGCCCTGCGGCTCCGCTCGGCCGACGAAACCCGGATGGTCCTCGGCGACGGCGCCGCCGCCCTCGCGCCCGCCCACCGCATCTCACCCTCGACGCCGGGCACTGCGTGGGTGATTGAGGAGGACGGCTCCGCCGATCGGGTCCGGGCGGACTTCTGGCCCGATGACCTTGTTCGCAATGTCGCCACCACCCACCCCGCGCCCTATGTCTCCGATCCGGTCGAGGCCGTCCAGCTCGTTGATGACCTTGGGTCGGAGGCTCAAGCCGCCGCGGCCGACGATTTCGAGCCAGCCAGCGACGCGTCGGTGCGTGCACGCAGGCCCCGGACGCCTCGTCAGTCGCGCACCCCTCGACGGTCAGCGGCATCGGCTCCGTCCTCGGCGTCTCATGCGGGATCTGACGTCGGACCGGAGGCAGCGTGATGCCCACTCAGACGGCCCTCGGCGTCCTGCGCGGCCGACCCGTCCCGATGCTTCGGGCTCTCGCCCGTGGCGGTTGGAAGGAACGCGGCACCTGCCGCCAGACAGACCCCGAGCTGTGGTTCGCCGACACTAGCCGGCGCACCAAGGCCCGCGCGGCGTCGATCTGCGCCTCCTGCCCGGTCCGGCGTCCGTGCCTCGCCTGGGCGCTCGTCTTCGACGAGGAGTTCGGGGTCTGGGGTGGCCTCGACGCCGCCGAACGCTTCCCGCTGCAGCGAAGGCTGACCACCGGGGAGCCCCTGGCCACAGTCCTCGCCGCCGCAATGGCCGCGCCCGTCATCACCCCGACGAGCCCGCAGGCCGCGTGACCCCATGACGGTGCAGCAGTCCAGCCCGACGTCCCGCCACGCCGCCACGGGATCCTTCCCCGGCTACAGCGCGGACGCCGGGCTGGACCTGCCCGACCTGACACCGCGCCTCGAGCGCGAAATCACCGACCGGCTCGTCTCCCGCGACCTCGACGCCTGGGCCACCACCGCCGCCCGAGTCGGCCACTGCACCAAACCGATCCGCCTGCGCGGCCACTCCCAGACCATCGACGCCACCACCGGCGAAGTCCTCGGCTCCTACTTCTCGGACGAGGAACCCCTCGGCGTCCTGCACGTCCGCTGCGGCAACCGCCGAGCCGCCGACTGCCCCTCATGCTCCCGCATCTACGCCGCCGATACCTTCCACCTCATCCGGGCCGGTGTCGTCGGCGGCAAAGGCGTCCCCGACACCGTGCCGGAGAACCCGCTCGTGTTCGCGACCCTCACCGCGCCCTCGTTCGGCCCGGTCCACGGCACCCGCAACGGCCGCCGCTGCCGCCCCTATCGAGCCAAGGATGAAGCGGACCGGTGCCCGCACGGCCGTTCCACGGTCTGCCACGCCACCCACGCCGACGGTGACCCGATGCTCGGGCAGCCCTTGTGCGGCGACTGCTACGACTACCCCTCGCACCTCGTGTGGCAGTGGTGGGCTCCCGAGCTGTGGCGCCGGTTCACCATCGCGCTGCGCCGCGCCCTCGCCCGCGCCCTGGGAATCAGCGCGAACCGACTCGCGCAGGTCGCGACCGTTCAGTTCGCCAAGGTCGGCGAGTACCAGCTGCGCGGCCTCATCCACTTCCACGCCCTCGTCCGCGTCGACGGCAAGGCCACCGACAACGAGTCACATGCGCCGGCACCGGCCGGGATCACCGCCGCCCTGCTCTCGACTGCGATCGAGACTGCTGCCGCGTCGGTGTGGTTCGACGCCCCGCCCCTGTTCGGCGGGGATCTCGTCCGGCGGCTCCGGTTCGGCCGACAGGTCGACGCCAGGCCGGTCCGTGACGCACACCGGACCGACGACCCCGACACGCAGCTCGAGGCCGAGCAGGTCGCCGGCTACCTCGCGAAGTACGCGACGAAGTCCGCGACCGACTCGACCGACGCGGCCAGCCCGCACCTGCACCGGCTCCGCGCGACCATCGCCCAGACCGTCGACCGACAGCGCACCGAAGCCGCCGCCACCGACCAGGCGATGGCCGGGCATCCCTACGCGCTGCTCGGCAAGTGGGCCCACATGCTCGGCTTCCGCGGCCACTTCTCCTCCAAGTCCCGCCGCTACAGCGTCACCCTCGGCCGGCTACGCCGCGCCCGCGCCCGGTTCCAACGCCGCCTGGCCACCGCCACCCGCGAGGGACGCACCCTTGACGTCCGCGACCTCGACGACTTCCTGACCGACGACGACACCGAAACCACCCTCGTGGTCGGCCAGTGGACGTACGCGGGATCCGGTTGGGAGACGGACGGCGATGCCGAACTCGCCCGCGCCGCCGCAGCCCGCGCCCGCGAACACGCGCAATGGCGAGCCGCCCAACCCCGCAAGAAAACCAACTGAGAGAGAAGGAGATCGCAATGAGAACACCCCCGGTGCCGAGCGCACCCAAGAACCCCGCGCCGACGTGCGAGAAGCTCTGGACCGTCGACGACGTGTCGGCCTTCCTCGGGGTGTCGAGGAACACGCTCTACCAGTGGCGCACTCGTGGGGAAGGCCCGCCTGCCGTTCGCCTGGGCAAGCACCTGCGCTTCGATCCTGACCGGGTCCGGGCGTGGTTCGGCGACCAGGTGGCCTGAGGTGGCCCACGTCGTCAGGGACAGTCGCGACGGGCGGTGGCTCGCTCGCTGGCGCGACCCGTCCGGACGGCAGCGCAAGAAGTCCTTCGGCCGCAGGGTCGATGCCGATCGGTTCCTGGTCTCGCTCATGGCCGACCTCTACCGCGGCACATACATCGACCCTGCGGCCGGCAAGATGCTGTTCGCTGCGTACGCCGAGACGTGGGGCAGGGGACTGGCGCACCTCAAGCCCTCGACGGCCGACCGGTACCGCGACACCCTGCGAACGCACGTGCTGCCGCAGTGGGGTGGCTGGCCGATCGGGCGCATCGCACACTCCGACATCGCCGGGTGGGTCGGTGATCTGGCGTCGTCGGGACTGTCGGCGGGATCCGTCCGCAAGATCTACCTCGTCGCATCGCTCGTGCTCGACGGAGCGGTGCAGGACGGGCGGATCGCACGAAACCCGGCCAAGGGCGTTCGGCTACCGAGGCAGGTCCGGCGCGAGCCGCGGTTCCTGACTCCGGATGAGCTCGCGCGGCTCGTCGACGCGGCCGGTTCGCACGGCCTCGCCATTGCGGTGCTCGGACTGACCGGTCTGCGGTTCGGGGAGTTCGCGGCCCTGAAGGTGTCCCGGCTCGACGTCGAACGGCGACGGCTGACCATCTCCGAGAGCGTGACCCGCGTCGGCTCGACCATGGTCTTCTCGACGCCGAAGACCCATCGCACCCGGTCGGTCCCGGTGCCGCCGGCCCTCATGCCTGCGCTGCTCGTTATGTGCCAGGGCAAGGAGCGCGACGACCTGCTGTTCCCGGCCGCGATGGGTGGCCCGATCATCCTCAACAACTGGCGACGGCGCGTGTTCGACCCAGCCTGCGTGGCGGCCGGTCTCGTCGGGGTGACACCGCACGACCTGCGCCACACGGCGGCCTCACTCGCGGTCCGCGGCGGCGCGAACGTCAAGGCGGTCCAGCAGATGCTCGGCCACGCGTCGGCCGCGATGACGCTCGACATCTACGCCGGATTGTTCCCCGACGACCTCGACGCGGTGGCCCTCTCCCTGGACATCCATGTGCCACAGATGTGCCACAACAAGCCGATCGGGCTCATCGAGGGGAATGGCGGATGAGTTGCACCGCCTCTGACCTGCGCAAACGTGTGGTGCCCCCGGCAGGATTCGAACCTGCGACACCCGCTTTAGGAGAGCGGTGCTCTATCCCCTGAGCTACGAGGGCGGGGCATGGCTGAAACCCTCGATGGAACCCGCGCTGCAAAGATCGCTGTAACCCTCGCTGCAACGAGCCCCGATGGGGTGGCCAACGGGAGACAGGCTACTGGACCCGAGCCACGGCTTCGCGCACGGTCGCCGACACCGCGCCGAGCCGCCGCAACGGAGTGATCACGTCGCCGGGCATGAGCTGTGTACATGAACCAGGCCCGTGAAAGAAGGGCCGGAAGAGCTCCGCTGATGGCCGCCGGTCCCGTCCGGGTGAAACGCCCGCTGTGGCTTGCCTCAACGCCTCGACGTCAAGATGCGCGCGATCGTAGTACGGGCCGAGGTCACCGCGGCCTTGATCCCCGGCACACCTACCAAGACCTGGGCCATCTCCCCGAGACGTTCGTCGGACATCAACCGAGAAGTTTCAAGGTTCCCGATCCCGCGCCGCGTCGGACGTTGTCCGAGGAGCCGCATGGTCGGATGTCGTCCGAGGTGCGGCTGTTCATGAGCGTGCGTCCGTCATTCGGGTGGTGCTGTGCCTGTCGTGGTCGGGCCGCAGGGGTGCGTGAGCTGGTGGACGCAGGTGCTCGCGGTTTGGCGGTAGCCGAGGGACTCGTAGAGCCGCACGGCGCCGGAGCGGTTGTCGGCGTCGACTCCCAGTGCTGCGGCGTTCATGCCGGCGGCGGCGAAGCGGTGCATGGACTCGGTCAGGAGTGCGCGGGCTACGCCACGGCCGCGGTGGGTGCGCGCGACGCCGAGCTGGTCGGTGTATCCCTCGCGGGTTCCCGTCGCCAGCCAGTCCTGCTCGTAGGCGCAGTTGAGCGCGGCGCCGACGACCGTGTCCGTGGCCTCGTCGAGAGCCAGCACGGACCAGTCGGCTCGGAACGCGCGGGATCCGACGACCTCTTGCCACATCTGGTCGGTGCGGTCGGTGTGGCCCCAGTGGTCACCGAAGGCGGCATCGATCATGTGGTGCACCTCGCGGCCGCGTGCGGGGTCCCAGCCGATGATGCACACTCCGTCGGGCTGGGCCGCCGGCGGGAGGTCGTCGAGGGGTCGGGAGAGCTCGAAGAAGTAGCGCTCCAGCGGCAGGCCGTGACGTTCGGCCAGGTCGCGCACGTCGTCCTGGCCGGAGGGGGCGTGCAGCCGCATCACGAGCGGCCCGTAGCCGGGCTGCCGCGTCGCGCGGTCCCACTCCAGCCCGTGGGCCAGCTCCCACTGCAGCACTGCCCGGCCGATCCCTTCACCGCGCCGGTCCGGTCGAACCGCCCCACCGAGATAGACGCCCCGGGTCTCGGTGACGACGCGGTTGCAGCCCGACCACGCCAGAGCAGCGATCGTCCCCGCGGCGTCGTAGCCGACCAGGGTGTCCTCGTCGGGGCGTGAGCGAGGCGAGGCCCAGTACTCCTGCAGTCCGGTCAGGGACTGGCGCTCAGGGTTGTGGTCGTACTCTTCGCATTCGCCGAAGAACGCCGCGACCGCGGGTAGGTCGTCGCGGCGAATCGGTCGCCACGTGAGTCCGGGAAGGGACTCGAGGGCGACACGGGCTTCTGCTTTGGCAACGGGGCACACCCTCGTCATGGTGCTGGGTGCCGGACCGGACAGCAATCGAAATCGCGGGCGTCACCGGCACACACCCGCGGAGAGGCATGTCCGTGCGTTCGATTGATTGTGCGGGGACACTGCATCTCGTGAGCAACCAAGGGTCGACTCGAAGTGGCATTCGTGGACAACGGGGCCGCTCCTCTCGGTGGTTGGGCCGCGATCGGTGGGCCCGCAAACGACCCGGGAACCACAGCGACCATGGAGGCCCGTCGCGTCACATCCGCAGACAAGGCGCCGCGCAACGCCCAGTCCGTGGTGACAGTCCGCCGAGGTCCTCACCGCAGAGCCACTCCCAGCATTTGACCAGTTAGGTAAGGCGCGCCTAACTTTCGATCTGCTCACCTGATCGTCGAAGGAGTTGTCGTGGGACTTGGCCGCACCCTGGTGCTCGGTTTCATCGCGGGCGCCACCATCGTGCTGGGCCTCCCCATCGGGCGGCTGCGTCGCCCGGCGCCGGCCCTGCGGGCGGTGCTCAACGCCACCGCGGTCGGGGTGCTGCTCTTCCTCGTGTGGGATGTGCTGACCCACGCTTGGGAGCCGATCGACGCCGCGCTCGGCGCGGTGCACGATGGCGGCGGCAGCCTGTCCACGGTCTTCGGCTACGGCGCACTCTTCGTCGGGGGTCTGGCTGTCGGGCTGCTCTCCCTGGTGGCCTACGAGGGGTGGATCGGCCGGGTCACGGCCCGGGCCGCCCTGACCCCGAACGCCGAGGCCTTGGCCGGCATGCGGGTCGACGGCACGAGGCGACGGGTCGGGATCGCGTCCTGGTCCGTGGCGCGCCGGCTGGCGCTGCTGATCGCGGTCGGCATCGGCCTGCACAACTTCGCGGAGGGCTTGGCCATCGGCCAGTCGGCTGCGCGCGGCGAGATCGCCCTCGCCACCCTGCTGGTCGTCGGCTTCGCCCTGCACAACGCCACCGAGGGCTTCGGCATCACCGCCCCGCTGGCCGGGGACCTCGGGCCCGACGGAACGCCGCGTCGTCCGTCGTGGCCGTTCCTGCTCGGCCTCGGCCTGATCGGCGGCGGACCCACGTTCGTGGGTGCGGCGGTCGGTCACGGCTTCACCAGCGAGCCCCTCAGCCTCGTGTTCCTGACCCTCGCCGCCGGCTCGATCATCTACGTGATCACCCAGCTGCTCGGCGTGGCCGCGCGCACCAAGCGCGCCGACCTGCTCGCATACGGCCTGCTGCTCGGCATGGTCGCGGGCTTCGCCACCGACGCGGTCGTCACCGCCGGCGGCGCCTGAACCCTGGGTTTGAGCGTGACCTCGTCACGGGCTGGAGCCCATCGCGATCCGCGTCGAGCCGGGGCGCCGGCTCATCGTCACACTGGTCAACCACCTGGCCGTCCCGACGAATGCCCGACCCGGCCACCGCAGGTACATCCGGAGCCGACTCGTCCCTGGCAGCACGGCGCGTCGCGACGGACCCGACGCTGTGGCCATTCAGCGGGCGTAGGGCCTGGACTCTCCGCTGACGGCGCAACGCACACGCTCGCAGCTGACGTCGTTAGGTGGAGTGGGGGCTTGCGTTGGGTCGTCAGGGTTGATTGCTCGGGCCCCTGCCGGGTAGTCGCCCTCAACGCGATCCGGTACCCCTGCTGATCATGGTCGGAGCCGCCCGATCGGGCACTCGCGTTGTCGCCGCGGCGGCTCCCAGCACTCTCATCTCGGGGGTCGCACGATCCGTCTACCCGTACCGTGGCGGCGTGCCCTGAGTCCTCGGAACAGGAGAGGTGACACGTTCATGACCAGCGTGACATTGAGCGAGCTACCCATCACCGACACCGATGTGCTCGTCGTCGGCGCAGGACCGACCGGTCTGATGGCCGGGCTCGTGTTGGCTCGGCGCGGCGTTGCGGCCGTGGTCATCGATCCCAAGTCGGCACCGACTCGCGAGTCCCGGGCGCTCGCTGTCCAGGCGCGGAGCATGGAGATCTACGACCAGCTCGGTCTCGCCGAGCAGGTTCTCGCCGGCGCCTACCCGGCCCTGCGGATCCAGATCCGTCAGGACGTCAGCCCGCAGGGCTTGAGCATCGCGGCGGCGCAGCGGGGATGGACCCGCTACCCGGGCATCCAGATCTTCGAGCAGAGCCGCAACGAGGAGCTGTTGTCGTCCACGCTCGCCGAGGCCGGCGCCGGAGTGCGCTGGCGGCACCGGCTCGTCGACCTGGTCGACGACACCGAACCCTGCGAGGGACGCGTCGTGGCTCTCGTCGATGGCCCGGACGGGCTCTCGCGGATCCGGGCCCGCTGGTGCATCGGCGCCGACGGGGCGCGCTCGGCCGTCCGCCGCCTCGAGGACCTCCCCTTCGAGGGCGTCACCGACGACGCGATGTTCTGCGTCGCCGACCTGCGCGGCGTCTCGGGGCTGCCCGATGGTGCTGTCGCCGCCCGGTTCGGTGAGGCGACCTTCGCCCTGCTCTTCCCGCTGGGTCCCGGCGGGCATGCGCGACTCATCTCGTTGGTGGACAGCGACGAGGTGCTCCAGGAGTCCGCCCTGGCCGCCGCCCGTGCCGACCTCGGACTCACCTACACCGCCGTCGACTGGTTCTCGACCTACCGCGTCCACCATCGCGTCGCGACGCGGTTCCGCAAGGGGGCAACCTTCCTGGCCGGCGACGCCGCCCACGTGCACTCTCCCGTCGGCGCCCAGGGCATGAACACCGGTCTGCAGGACGCCCACAACCTCGCCAACCTCTTGGCCGACGTCGCCCAGGGCCACCTCGACCCGGCCGCGTTGGACCGTTACGAACGCGAGCGTCGCCCCGTCGCGCAGCGGCTGGTCAAGGTCACCGACCGGGCCTTCAGCGTCATCGCACGGCGCAGCCGACGAACCGCATGGTTCCGGCGTCGGTTCAGCGGTCCCATGGCGACGCTGGCCCCCCGCATCCTGGACACACCGTTAGGTCCCCGGCTCGGCGGGTACCTCGGGCAGTACCGGATCCGCTACCACTTCGCCACCGACCAGGCGGCACCCGCGTGGGCCGACGACCGCGCCGTCGGGGTGCGCCTGCCGCCGGTCGGGGACAACCCCCGGTCGCTGCGGTCCCTCACCTGGCAGCTGCACACCTACGGCGCCGAAGCAGCACGCCCGAACGTCCCAGGGTGGATAGACGGACCCCACAACTTCGGACCCGACAGCCACGGCCGGCTACGCCGCGATCGGCTCTACCTGGTCCGCCCCGACGGCTTCGTCGCCGCGTCCCTCCCACTGCGCGATGGCGTCGTGGACGAGACGACCCTGCGGTCCGCCCTGTGCGCCCATCAGGTCACCCTCTGAGGAAGCGCCTCCCCAGCCGAGCTGGCCTCGCCGCAACGTCCCCGGCATCGGGTACCGCCGCGGCCAGGGGCGGCGGGTCGAGGCCTATGACCGGAAGGGGATCGCATCAAGCGCCGCGCTGCGTGGCTTCGTCGGGAGCAGAGCCGGCTCCGCGACGCGGTGACGAGTTGATCAGCGCAGTCTCGCCCTAGCGTTTCCCGCTCATCGGTGGTGCCGGACGTCCGTCCACCGCGCGGCATGTGAGTACGTTCGTTGCGGCCAGGCGTCAGGTCGGCTGTGGGCCGAGCGACCTGGAGGTGCTGGACGCCCCCGGCTCCTTCAACTCGACGAAGATCACGTGCGTTGCCGTATCTCCGATGTTCTCCCCGTGATGCTCCTGGGCAGGAAGCCAACCGACCGTTCCAGCTTCCAACTCCACCTCGTGCTGCGCATCTCCGGACACCAGACGCCTGCGAAACGACGACAGCGTGTACATGACGCTGTCGGGGTGCTGGTGTGGCGTTGTCCGGTCGCCGGGAGTGTCGGTGTACTCGAGGACTCGGACGCGTTCGTTCTCGAAGACGACTTTGTAGTGCTCGGGGTTGCCGGTGGCCGGGTCGAGGCTCATGACGTGAGAATCGCAGGCGTTCACCGGCAGTGTTCGAATTTTCCCGGAATACGGGCGCTCCGCGGCAGTTGCGTCTGTTCTCCAGCTCTTGCCCTCGGTGCAGGCGGCCATCGTGGAGATGCCCGGCGAAGCCGCCCGCGCCGGTGGGCAGGCGCCGCTTGTCACCGCTGCCCGAAGATCATTCAGGGCTACGCCAGAACTGCCAATCCGCCGGTGCTGGCCGCTCGAGATCCGACTCCCAGGCAACCGTCGGGCGCGCCAACCCGGCGGTGGCTGCGGCCATTCTGGCGGGATCACGAGCCAGCGACCGCGATGCACGACAGGCCGGCACTGAGCCAAGCCCGATCGCTGTTGATGCATTCCATATCGTCCGGACCGCACGGATCCGAAGGCGCAGCGCGCCCCGACTGGACCATCGGGGCGACTCACTGGACGCATGCCTCTGTCGACCCGATGATGGTGAGCAGACGACTTCGCCGCAGTGCGTCGGAGGGTTCGACACCGTGACCTTGCGATTCGGCGCCTACCAGTACCAGCACTTGGACCTCGACACGCTCCACGAGCGTTGGCAGGAGGCCGAGCGCCTGGGCTTCGATGTGCTGTGGAACTGCGACACCGTGGTGGAACCGGACCGACCGCGCCACGTGATGCACGACGGCCCGACGACCTTGACCCTGATGGCGGCGACCACGAGTCGCATTCGGGTCGGCACGCTCGTTTCCAGCCTGTACTTCCGGCAACCGGTCACGCTGGCGAAGGCGACGATGACCCTGGACCACCTGTCCGCCGGGCGAGTCGAGCTCGGGCTCGGAGTCGGTGACCCTTCCGCCGGCGGGCCGGTGGCCGGCGTCGACTGGTCTCCGAGCGAACAAGTAGCCAGGTTCGGCGAGTTCGTGGAACTGGTGGACCTCCTGCTGCGCCACGAAGTGACGTCCTACGACGGTGTCTACTACCGGTGCGCCGAGGCGGAGGTCATCCCGGCTCCGGTTCAGCGTCCCAGGCCGCCCATCACGATTGCGGCGCACGGACCGAAGATGCTCTCGATCGCAGCGCGGTTCGCCGACAGCTGGAGCTCGTGGGGTGGGTACGGCGTGCAGACCGAGGCCGACTTCCATCGCGTCACCGCGGAACGGTGCCATCGCTTCGATGACCTCGTGGTCCGCCATGGCCGCGACCCGGAGGCGATCAGGCATTCGCTGGTGTGTTTCCCGCCGTTGACGCCGTGGGAGTCGCCCGACTACTTCACCGACATGGTCGGCACCTTCGTGGCCGCCGGGATCGACGAGTTCGTGCTCTACTGGCCGAACACCTGGCGCCCGGACGCCTCTCACGAGCGGCACTCGTTCGAGACGATTGCCACCGAGGTCATCCCCAAGCTCCGCGAGGCCTGACCGCGATCCGCGGGGCGCTGGGCGTCCGAGACCTCCGACGAGCACGGGTGGGTGCGGGCGCTGGGCGGGCTTGGGCCAGGACCAGATCCGGTCGAAGCTGACGTGCTCGCCGTGGTAGCTCGCCTCGTCCTGGGTCCAGATCTGCTTCATCGCCTCGACGCGCTCGCGCAACACGGCCATCCGGCTGCGCGGGTGGGTGCCGTGGTTCTTCATCTCCTCCCGGTTCCAGCCGGCTCCGACGCCGAACTCCATCCGCCCGCCGGAGAGCACGTCGACGCTGGCGACCTGTTTGGCGGTGATGATCGGGTCGCGCTGGGCGACGAGGCAGACGCCGCTGCCGACCCGCAGGCGGGAGGTCGCGACGGCCGCGGCGGTGAGGGTGACGAACAGGTCGTGGGTGTGCCAGTACTTGCGGGGCAGCTCGCCCCCGTTCTCGTACGGCGCGGTTCGGGCCGCTGGGATGAGGGTGTGCTGGACGACATGGGCGACCCCGTGGGTGCCGCCCGCCAGGTCTTCGAGGCGCTGACGCCCGACGGGACGTGGATGATCGTCGAGCCCGCCGCCGGAGACCACGTCGAGGACAACCTCACCTCGGTCGGCCGCGCCTACTTCGGGTTCTCGACCCTGCTGTGCACCCCGTGCTCGCTCTCGCAGGAGGTGGGTCTGGCGATCGGCACCCAGGCCGGGCCGGCGCGCGTGCGCGACATCGTGTCGGCGGCCGGGTTCACGCCATTCCGCGTCGTGGCGCAGACACCGTTCAACAATGTGCTCGAGGTTCGAAAGTGACGTGAGCGCGATGACGACCGGCCAGGTCGGCCCGCGGCCCAGAGCTAGGTGGTCGGCCTGCGTTCCCGTACGCGTGCTCGCACGTCCCCGGTCCGTCACGCTCAGCATTGAGCACGCTGCCCCCCTCGCTCCTGCCTGCTCCCGCGTGCTCGGGCGGGTCGAGACCGGTCCCCCCTCGGGGGGACCCTCCGTGGCCGGTCAGTGCGTACCCGGACGACGCGCAACGACCTCGAGAGCAAGACCCGCGAGGCCGAGAGCCACGAGGAGCACCGACGGCACCAGCAGGGGAGAGCGCCACGGCTCGAAGGCGCCATAGCCTTGCACGGCGACGCCCATGGCCGCGGCCATGGCGGCACCGGCGACGAGCTCGACAAGGCTGAGGGTGAGCGACAGCTGACCACCACGACCATGGTGTGCACGCCGGAGGACGAGTACTGCCGCGTACGTGAACAGCCCGGCGGCCAGCGCGAGCAACAGCCCGAGACCGACGAACACTCCGCCCAACCCGGCGTCCGGCGCTCGACCCGCGAATATCATCACGCCGGCGAAAACGAGTGCAGCCCCACCCACCAGCACGTGACCAAGGCTGATCACGCCACGTGCCGAGACCCGCGACTCCGTGTCAGTGCCCATGAGCCAGTGAAGCACCCGATGCGGCGACCGGCGTGCGTACGAGTACTCAGAACCCGCCGCGCTCACGAGCGGTTGGTGAACGCCCGGTCCAGGCCATCATCTCCCTGGTCGTCGAAGGTGGGATCTCGTCGCAGACGCAACAGTTGCCGAACCCGTGCCGCTTCCAGCGTCCCTGCCAGCGCCTCACCAGCGCCTCGACGTCCTCGAGCTCCGTCGTCAGATCCGACGGGTTGTGCTGCACGACTGAGGGATTCGACAGGATTTCCATGATCGCTTCGGCATCATCCTTGGCGGGCTGACGGCTGACGGAGCGACAACCGTCGGTCAACAGGCGAACGGGCTGCAGGGGCACGCCGGCAACGTACTCCCGGCATGTCCGTGCAGGCCCAGGACCACCACCCTGACGACCCGCTGACCGGCGAGCGCGAACCGCACTGAACTGCAACGCTGCCCACCCGCTTCGAGCCCGGGGAAGAGTTGCGGCATACGTTCGGAAAAAACCGGCGGACCTCTTGCGCGAGTGCATCGACGGACGCACCGGCCAGTAGGTCTGCACCAGCCCTGCCGTCCAGGGACGGTCGACGTCCTTGGATGGCGTATGCCGTGTCGCGCGGTCCGTCCTGCACTCCCTGCCGTGGCGGCCGGGTTAGGGTGCCTGATGCCCCATGGTCCGGTGCAGGAACGAGACCGACGCGCAGTCCAGACTCTCGACCTCGAGACGCTTCCGCGCGAGGTCCGGTCCGCGGTGGAGGCGATGGTGGCGGGGCGCGAGGTGACGCTCCGTCACGAGGGGCGCGAGCTCGGGATCCTGGCCTTCCGCCCGGCCGTGCTCGAGGGAGCCGTCGTGGCGGGGCCGCCGGCTCCGGCGGCCGAGCCCGTCCCGGTCGAGGGCGTCCGCGACGGTGTCACGGTCGTGGCCACGGCGACGAAGCTCTCCGACGCGGCGCGCAGCCGGCTCTCCGACGAGCTGGGACCCGACTACATCGTCCTCGACCTGCTGAAGGCGCCGACGACGGCCGACGTCGTCCTGACCCACCCGGTGAGCCCGCAGCTGCTCGGCTCGCTGCGCGCCGGCTTCCCGAACGCCCGGGTGATCGTGACCGAGATCGACGACGAGGAGCTCGGCGTGAGCCAGCCGGGGCCCGTGGGCCGACTGCTCGATGCCGGCGCTGCGGCCTACCTGCCGCCACGACCCCTACGCGAGGTCGCGTCGAGCGTGCACGCCTACCTCACCGGGTCCGCAGCGCCGCAGCTCACCGCGGGCCCTGCAGCGGCACCCACCGCGTCCCTCCCGTCGTCGTCCGACGACCCGGCTGAGTGAGCCAGGGCCCGTCCGCTCACTTCAGCCGGAAGAGCCCGTCGTCGCGGATGGACGCCTTTCCTGGGTCACCCGCGTGACCCAGCAGCTGGGTCTGCCCGACCATCTGCTCGATGCCCTTCAGGACCGAGTAGTGGTCGTAGGCGACCGAGGAGACACCGCCGGCAGTGGTGTACGGCGTGATGACGATCAGCGGCACCGTGAAGGTCGTGTTGTTTCCCTCGTCCCAGGTGATGAGAATGGCGGAGCGGCCGGCCTGGTAGGTCGTCGAGTTGAGCAGCGTCGGGAGATAGCCCTTCAGCCAGTTGTCGCCGTTCTGGATCCGTTGCGAGATGGTGGTGTTCGGCACCAGGTGCATGATGTGCTGCTTGTTCGGGATCACCAGGTTGAACGTCGCGGACAGCACGTCCGCGTTGTTCGCCGGGAAGGGCTTGGCGTATTGCGGGCACAGCGTCTTCTGCGTCCGCGTGAAGTACGGGAAAGGCGTGTGGGTGACCGTGAAGAGGCCGGCGCCGCCGGTGTAGCAGCCGCCCTGGGCGTCCTCGCCCCACTCCACGGCGCTGCCCGGCGTCGCCGTGTTCATCAGTTCGAAGCTGCTCTTCGAGGCCTGCGGCCAGGAGCTCGGAGGCTTGTTCGCCGTGATCGGCAGCTGGTGGGTGCAGATGCCATTGGGGTCGGCCTTGTCGCAGCCGGTGTAGCCGGAGGTCAGCGCGATGTAGTTGGCCAGGCTGGTGGTCGACAGGGAGAGGTCGTTCTTCGAGTAGCTGCAGGCGTTGGCGATCGAGTTGATGTAGGGCGCGTCCGCGGTGTTACCGATGATCTTCTTCAACGGCTTGTTCTCGAACATGATCAGCGTGACGTGGTCCCACGTCGCCGGTGCACTTCCTTGGGCTGAACCACCGCAGGGAGTCGTGTCGTGCTGACCGCGGTTGCGGCAGGCGCGGGGAGAACGAAGGCGGCCAACAACACCGCCGCGGAGACCGGAATCCAAGGTGGCATCGGCATCACTTCCAAAGGTCTCGGCGCAGTGTGATCTCGTCGCAAGCCCCGCGCGCCGAGGGCGATACCACGGTTCGTCAAAGATAGGGCGCCGCTCTCGGCGCCACAGGGGCTTTCGAGAAGAGCCGAAACTCGTCGGCGTTCTACCGCGTTCTACCGCGTTCTACCGCTCGTCGTCGACGTCGACCATGCCCCGGCCGAACGCGTCGATGCGACCCCACCGGCCCGGGATGTCGAGCAGCTCGATGCGCCCGAAGGTCGTGGGCACCGCGGGGTCGACGATGAGGTGCTCGCCGACCGCGTCGAGACCGAGCATGGTCCGCAGGAACAGCAGCGGTGCGCCCGTCGACCAAGCCTGTGGGCTGCACGCCGTCGGGTACTGCACGGGGTAGCGCGTCAGGGAGCGCTCGTAGCCGCCGAACGCCTCGGGCAGGCGCCCCTCGAAGAACTCGGCCGCGTGGAGCACGCCAGCCGCGACGCGGGCGGCCTCTTCCCGGAAGCCGTAGCGGCGCAGGCCCCAGGCGATGAAGGAGTTGTCGAAGGGCCAGACCGTGCCGACGTGGTAGCCGATCGGGTTGTAGCGGGCCTGGTCGTCGGCCAGCGTTCGCACGCCCCACCCGGAGAACAGATGAGGCCCGAGCAGGTGCGCCGCGATCGTCGGCGCCTTGGCGTCGTCGACGATCCCGCTCCACAGCAGGTGGCCGATGTTCGAGGAGAGCGCGTCGACGCGCGTGCCGTCGGCCTCGAGCGCGAGTGCGTAGTAGCCACCGTCCTCGACCCAGAACTCCCGGTCGAAGCGGGCCTTCAGGTCGGCCGCCTGCCACTCCAGAGCATCGGCGTATGCCGGGTCGTCCCAGAACTGCCGGGCGAGACGCGCCACCCGCACCTTCGCGTCGTAGGCATAGCCCTGCAGCTCGCAGGTGGCGCGGGGGAACCCGGGCAGCCGACCGTCCCTGTAGGAGATGGAGTCCCACGAGTCCTTCCAGCACTGGTTCTCCAGGCCCGTCTGCTCGTTGCGCCGCTGGTAGGCGATGTAGCCGTTGCCCTGCAGGTCGGCGTACGTGTCGATCCAGTGGATCGCGGCCCGCGCCTCGGGCTCGAACTCGCGCACCAAGGCGGCGTCGCCGGTCCACCGCTCGTACTCGTCGAGCAGCACGAGCCACAGCGGCGTGGAGTCCGCCGAGCCGTAGTAGGGGGAGTGGGGGCGCTCCTGGAAGGCGGTCAGCTCGCCGTAGCGCATCTCGTGGAGGATGCGCCCCGGGTCCTCGTCGCGGAAGTCGTCGACCCGGCTGCCCTGCCAGTCACCCAGCACGCGCAGCGTCGTCTCCGCGAGCTCGGGCGTGAAGGGGAGCGCCTGCAGGCTCGTGAGGATGCTGTCGCGTCCGAACATCGTCATGAACCACGGCAGCCCGGCCGCGGGCAGGCTCCGGCTCCCGGCGATCGCGGGCGAGAACCGCAGCGCCGCGAGGTCCACGAGGCTGCGGCGGTAGGTTGCGGCGAGCTGCTCGGAGTCGGTCACGAGGCGTGGAGCGGCCTCGACCCACTCGCGAAGCTCCTCCAGGCGTCCCTTCTGGGCGCTGTGTCCCTCACCGTCCATCCGGATGATCGGGGCGTCGGGCCGTCCGATGCGCGGGGCGACGTGGAGCTCCGTGGACCACGACCCGTGCGTCTCGAGGTGGACGTCGAACTCGAGGCCGCTGTCGTCCACGCGCGAGGGTGCCTCCGAGGCGGAGACGGTGGTGTCGCGGTGGAAGGTGTCGCGGTCGTAGGAGATGACGAGGCTGCCGTCCTCGACGCGGGTGGAGCGGGTGCCCTGCTTGGGGAGGGCGTCCTTGACCTCGAAGAGGTCGACGAAGTCGCAGGCCACGTCCATGCGCAGGGTCAGGTCCACCGGCTTGTTGTCGTGGTTGAGCAGGGTGATGGTCTCCCGGAAGCCGTGCCCGACCGCGCGCTGCCGGAGGACGGTGAGGTTCGCGTTGACGTAGACCGTGTCGGTGCCGACGACGAGGAAGAAGCGGGCCTCGAAGTAGTGGAGGTCGTCCGTGGACAGGGTGGTGAGGCGCTGGCCGTCGACGGTGAGCACCCAGCGCGAGAGGAACCGGGTGTCCCACGCGAAGAGGCCGCCGGGGTCGGTGGGGGAGGCATCGATGTCGCCGCGGCGGTCGCTCACCACGAAGGTGCTGCCCTCCAGGATGTGGACGAGACCCTCGCTCACGACGCTCCTCCTTCCCTCGCGCGGGCGTCGACGACGGGGCTGGGCACCCGGGTCGCACCGGGGCTGCGGGAGAAGAGCCGCTGGGCGAGCACCACGAGCTCCGGGTCGCCCTGGACCGTCAGGGCGCCCCGCAGGAGCGAGGCCATCGCGCTCGTGCGGCCGCTCACCAGGTCGTCGAGCTCGGACGCGGTGCACGTGATGGTGACGTCGGCTGCGGTGTCGCCGTCGGCGGAGACGCTGAGGTCCCCGTGGTCGATGGTCACCCATCGGCTCAGGCTTCTCGCCCGGTCCCTGTCGCCGGCGTTCGCCCCGGAGCTGTCGGACGCGTCGACCATGTCGACCATGTCGTCATGGACCTCGAACCGGATCGTCGCCACCACCCGTTCCAACAGCGGCTGGTGGCCGCGGTGGCTCAGCTCGTCGAAGAACTCGTCGATGTGTGACATGGTCGGCGCCCTTCCCGTAGCCAGCGTAGCCACGGGCCCGCACGCCCACCCGCCGATCAGCGAGGTTCAGCCCCGGGGCGCCCGCCCAGCTCGTCACGCCGGCGGGTGAGGTAGGTGACCTCCGCTCGGTTCCCGGCCAGCTCGATCGCCCTGTCGTACGCCGCCCGCGCCTCGTCGGTGCGACCGAGCCTGCGCAGGAGGTCGGCGCGCGTGGCATGGAGGGCGTGGTAGCCGGCCAGCGCGTCCTGCAGGCGGCCCACGAGCGCCAGCCCGACCTCCGGACCGTCGAGCTCGGCGACCGCCACCGCCCGGTTGAGGGCGACGACCGGGGAGGGGTCGAGGCGGACGAGCCGGTCGTAGAGCGCCACGACCTGGGACCAGTCGGTCTGGCCGGCCTCCGGGGCAGAGGTGTGCACCGCGTTGATGGCCGCGAGGACCTGGAACCGCCCCGGGGCGACGCCCGAGGCCAGCCGCTCGCGGACGATGCCGTGCCCCTCGGCGATGAGCGCTGTGTCCCAGGCGCTTCGGTCCTGCTCCTCCAGGGTCACCAGCTCGCCGCCGGGTGAGACCCTGGCGCCGCGGCGTGCCTCCGTGAGCAGCATCAGGGCCAGAAGCCCGGCCACCTCGCCGTCGTCGGGCAGCAGGGCTCGCGTCAGGCGAGCCAGCCGGATCGCCTCGGCGGTCAGGTCCGGTCGCAGGGGGTCGCTGTCGGGACCGGACGCGAGGTAGCCCTCGTTGAACACGAGGAAGAGGACGGTGAGCACGCCCGACACGCGTACCGGGAGGTCCGCCGCAGGCGGCACTCGGTAGGGGATGCGCGCCGCACGGATCTTCGCCTTGGCTCGCGTGATCCGCTGGCCCATCGTCGACTCCTGCACCAGGAACGCCCGGGCGATCTCGGGCACCGTCAGGCCGCCCACGAGGCGCAGCGTCAGCGCCACGCGCGTCTCCATCGCGAGCGCCGGATGGCAGCAGGTGAAGATCAGCCGGAGCCGGTCGTCGTCGACCGCCCCGACCGGCTGGGGTGCCTCGGCGGCATACATCGCGTGCGCCTCCTTGTGCTTGTCGTCGCGCTTGCTCTCCCGTCGTAGGCGGTCGATGGCCTTGCGGTTGGCGGTGGTCGTCAGCCACGCCCCGGGATTGGGGGGTATGCCGTCCGCCGGCCACCGCTCGACGGCCGTCGCGAACGCCTCGGCCGCGGACTCCTCCGCGATGTCGAGGTCGCCGAACCGCCGGGCCAGGGACGCGACGACCCGCGCCCACTCCTCGCGGTGGGCGCGGCTGATCGCCTCGTCAGTCCCGGGCCGGCTCACGGCGCCCCCTGCCTCTCGTCCACTCTCGTCGGTCACCTACTCACTCGTACTCGCGGTACTTACGCGCACTCAGAGGAACGGCCGGACCTCGACCTTGCGGTGGCACGCCTTCGACCCCTCGGCGGCGAGCCGGAGCGCCACGTCGAGGTCGGGCGCCTCGATGATCCAGAAGCCGGCGAGCCATTCCTTGGCCTCGATGAAGGGCCCGTCGGTGATCACCGCCTCGGTGCCCCGGTTGTCGACCACCGTTGCAGGGTCGGGCGATCCGAGGCCGCCGGCGAAGACCCACTGGCCCTGGGCCCTCAGCCTGTCGTTGAAGGCATCGGTGTCGGCCTGCTCTGTCTGGGTCGCCGAGCCGGCGCCGTCGTCGATCACGGACAGCAGGTACTGCATCTGCATCATCTCCCTCGCTCGGCGCGGCGTCACTCGACTGCCGCTCACCCCTGCAACGAACGGGCCTGTCCTGATCCGACACCCGTCGTGGGGGTTTGTTCAAGGGATCACCCGTCTGGTTTGGCGGATTTGTACGGATCCAGCGTCGAGGCACCTGCGTCCCTCGTGGGCCGCGGGGCGGCTGTCGCGTTCGTACAACATGTCGCCTGCGGCGTACGGGATGGGTAAGCGCTTGGACATGGAGCCGATCCCGGAGACACACGAGGCACTCGAGGAGCTGGAGCGTTACGGCGACCTCGAGCTGCGCGAGGACCTGGCACGGCTGGTGGGGCGCGCCAAGGAGCAAGTCCCCAGCCTGCTCGGTGTGAGCCTGGGCATGCTGTCCCAGGGCCTGATGCTGACCTACGTGGCGAGCGACCTGGAGGTGGCCGCGCTCGACGCCGTCCAGTACGTCGACGACGGGCCCTGTGAGGAGGCGGTGCGGACGGCGGAGGTCGTGCAGACCGACGTCAACGCCCTGCTGGACGAGGACCGGTGGCGGCTGTTCGCCCAGGCCACCGCCGCGGCCGGCATCGAGAGCACCCTGTCGTTGCCCATCCGCCACGGCGGGGTGGTCACCGGTGGCGTGAACCTCTACGGCGCCACGTCGGACACGTTCGACGGCCACGTGGCGGAGCTCGCGAACCTCTTCGGTGCGTGGGCGCCCGGGGCGGTCGCCAACGCGGACCTGTCGTTCGAGACGCGGCTCGAGGCGGTCCAGAGCCCCGCGCGGCTCAGGGCCCAGGCCCACGTCGACCAGGCGATCGGCCTGCTGGTGAGCGCACGGGGCCTCGACCCGGATGCGGCGGAGGAGCGGCTGCGGACCGCAGCGGCCCGCGCCGGTGTGGCCGTCTTCGTGCTCGCTCGAGCGCTCGTGGACGCCTTCGCCTCGGAGAGCTGAGAGGCCGGCGGATCACCTCGGCCACCCCTCCGGAGGCAAGGGCCGGTGGCGACAGGGCCGAAAGCCCCGGCGAATCGTGCTTGCTGGTCTGTCGCTGACAGGGCGGCAGCCCTTCGTTCGTTAGCCTGCTGGGATGACCGACCCCGCCAGGACCGACCCTGCCACCGTGGCGGAGTCGCCCTCGGGCGACCCGCGAGCCGACCGCGTCGCGGCCGCCGTCCGCACCTGGCAGCGCACCCTCGTCGATCTCGGTGGCCGCAACACCCTGCTGTGGTACCGCGACCTGCCTTCCGGGACGCTCGACCTGACCACCGCCCACCCCGGCGGCGTCTCCATGCTGCTCGCAGGCCGCCGCACCCGTCTGTCCGACCTGGTCCGCGAGCCGGCCGCCTTCACGGAGGCCCGCCGTCGCGCGCGCGCCATCCGGTCCAAGGCGCTCGAGCTGCGCGAGGAGCGCGGCATCGCAGCCGGGTTCATCGCCATCGGCATGGCGACGTGGTCCGTGCCCCGCGCCGCCCGACCGCCGGCTGCGCCGGTCCTGCTCCGCTCGTGTGTGCTGCGCCCGACCGGCGCCGCGCAGGAGGACTTCGAGATAGACCTCGGCCCGGACGTCGAGCTCAACCCGGTGCTGCGCGAGTACCTCCGCTCCGAGCAGGGCATCGAGGTCGACGCGGACGCGCTGGCCGACCTCGCCACCGCGGGCAACGGCTTCGACCCCTACCCCGTGTATGCCGCCCTCGGCCACGCGTGCGAGCACGTGCCCGAGTTCGAGATCACCCCTCGTCTGGTGCTCGGCACCTTCTCCTACGCCAAGCTGCCGATGGTCGCCGACCTCGCCCTGCAGGGAGACACCCTCGCGGACCACGACGTCGTCGCGGCGCTCGCCGGCGACGAGTCGGCACTCGCCGCGGTGCGCCTGCGGCTGCCGGACAGCGAGCCCGACCCGGACCCCGAGCACGAGTACCTCGTCCTCGACGCCGACGCCTCCCAGCACGCGGCGATCGACGCCGTACGCGCGGGCGCCCACCTCGTCATCAAGGGCCCTCCCGGCACCGGCAAGTCCCAGACGATCGTCAACCTCATCGCCGCCCTCGCCGCCGAGGGCAAGTCGGCCCTCTTCGTCGCCGAGAAGCGCGCGGCCATCGACGCCGTCCTCAGCCGGCTCGACCGGCTCGGCCTCGGCGACCTCGTGCTCGACGCGTACGACGGCCCGACGAACCGGCGCGCCACCGCGCAGCAGTTCGCCAGAAGCCTCGAGGCGGCCGTCGAGAACGACGCTGCCGACCTCGACCGCACCACCTCGACTCTGCGCGAGCGGCGCGGCCGGCTGCAGAACCACCTGCGCGCCCTGCACGAGGTCCGCGAGCCGTGGGGCGTCTCCGCGCACGAGGCCCAGGAGGCGCTCGTCGAGCTGGGCACCCGTACGCCGTGCCCCACCTCCCACGTACGCCTCGGCAGCCGCGACCTCGCGGGCCTCAGCCGCGTGCGGGCCGTCGAGCTCGGCAGGCGGCTGCGCGACGCGGCGGGCCTGGGCGCCTGGACCCGCGAGGGCGACGACCCGTGGTTCGGTGCGCGCATCCTCACCGCCGACGAGGCGTCCAAGGCCCTCGACATCACGACCCGCCACAGCACCAACGGACTCGACGACGCCGCACGCCGGCTCAACCGAATCCTGTCCGAGTCGCACGTGCCTGAGGCGAACTCGCTCGAGGACTGGAAGTCCGCCTTCGAGACGATGCTGAGCGTCCGCGAGACGCTCGAGGTGTTCCGTCCCGAGGTGTTCGACATCCCGCTCAAGGAGCACATCGCCGCGACGGCCACCCGCGACTGGCGAGATGCGCGCGACGTCGAGATGGGCTGGCTGGCTCGTTGGAAGATCCGCCAGCAGACCAAGCGCCTGCTGCGGCCCGGGCGCCCGCCGGCGAACCTCCACGAGGAGCTCGTGTCCGCGAACGAGCAGCGGGAGCACTGGTTCCAGCTCGTCGGGGGCGGGGGCCGTCCGGAGATCTCCCCGCGCCTCGACGAGGGCCTGGCCCTGCTCGCCGGGCTGACGGCGGACCTCGAGTGGCTCGACGAGCGGCTGGCGGTCGGCCCCGACGGGCAGACGCTCACGTCGCTGCCGCTGCGAGACCTGCGTGACCGGCTCGCCGACCTCGCGCGTCGCCCCGACCGGATCGCGGTGCTGCCGCAGGTCACGGCGGCCCTCGATGAGGTCCGTGCGGCCGGCCTCGGCGCCGTCGTCGACGACCTCGCCCGGCGTGGCGTGCCGACCGAGCAGGTCACGGCCGAGGTCGAGCACGTGTGGTGGGCCTCGCTCGCCCAGGAGATCACGGTGCGTGACCCGGCATACGGAGCGCACGACGGCGCGGGGCTGCGCCGTGACGTCGCGGAGTTCGCCGAGGCCGACCGCGCCCACCAGGGCGCCACGGTCGAACGCGTGCGCGGTGCCGTCGCACGCCACGTGCGCGAGGTGCTCGCCGACAACCCGGCCCACGAGGCGCTCGTGCGGGCCGAGGCCGGCAAGGCCCGGCGCCATCGGTCACTGCGCGACCTCATGCCCCAGGCGGGCTCCACCCTCACGGCGATCAAGCCGTGCTGGGCGATGAGCCCGCTCGTCGTCGCCTCCACGCTGCCCCCGGGCCGCTGGTTCGACGTCGTCATCTTCGACGAGGCCTCACAGGTGCAGCCCGCACAGGCCATCTCGGCCATCTCCCGCGCACGCCAGGTCGTCGTGGCCGGCGACGAGCGGCAGCTGCCGCCGACCAACTTCTTCACCGTCGTGTCCGACGACGAGGCAGACGCCCCCGGCTCCGAGGACGAGGCCTTGACGGAGGGCTTCGAGTCCGTCCTCGACGTGCTCGCAGCCGCGCTGCCCACCCGCAACCTCAGCTGGCACTACCGCAGCCGCGACGAGCGCCTCATCGCGTTCGCCAACGAGGCGATGTACGACGGAAGGCTGACGACGTTCCCCGGCACGTCCATCGAGTCGGCCGTGCGGTTCGAGCCGGTCGCGGGTGTGGCGGAGGTGCAGCCGGGCGTCGACACCATCGAGACGACCGACGGCGAGGTCGCCCGCGTCGTCGAGCTCGTCCTCGAGCACGCCCGGACCCGGCCGGCGGAGTCGCTCGGCGTCATCGCGCTCGGCATCCGGCACGCCGACCGCCTCGACGACGCGATCACCGAGGCGCTGCGCACCAACCCGGACGTGGCCGCCTTCTTCGACGACTCGCGCGATGAGCGCTTCTTCGTCAAGAACCTCGAGCGCGTCCAGGGCGACGAGCGCGACGCGATCATCCTCTCGATCGGCTACGGCAAGACCCCGCACGGGCGCGTCCTGCACCGCTTCGGACCGCTCAACATCGAGGGCGGCGAGCGTCGGCTCAACGTCGCCATCACCCGGGCCCGCAGCCGGATGACCGTGGTGTCCGCGCTGCGTGCGGTGGACCTCGACCCGAACCGGCTCAAGGCCCGCGGAGCCGTCATGCTGCGCGACTTCCTGGCCTACGCCGAGAGCCGCGGCAACGCCGGGGACGAGGACACGCTCTTCGCCGCCGCCACGCTGACGCACGACCCCTTGCGCCACGACCTCGCCGAGCGCCTGCGCCGCCAGGGGCTCACGGTGCACGAGGACTACGGCACCGCCGACCACCGCGTCGACATCGCGGTCGAGGACCCCTACCACCGCGGCCGCGCGCTGATCGCCGTGGAGACCGACGGCGAACGGTATGCCGCGCTGCGCAGCACCCGCGACCGTGACCGACTGCGGCCCGAGCAGCTGGAGCGACTGGGGTGGGTGCACGAGCGGGTCTGGAGCACCGACGTGTTCCGTGACCCGGCTCGCGAGATCGCCCGCATCGTCACGTTGGCGCGCACCTCGTCGCCTCCGGCGGCCGCCCTGCACCCGTCGGCCACCCAGTCGGCCAACGGGTCCGGCACCGGCTCGGGCAACGAGTTCGGCACCGGGTCGGGCAGCGGCTCGGGCGACGGTTCAGGCGAGCAGTCGGGGGACCTGGCCGACGGTGGCGCCGCAGCAGCCGAGGGCTCGAACGGCGATCGCCCCGCGGAGCCGACGGCCGCGGAGAGCCCGAACGGCGACTCCGGGTCCGGCGCCCCTGCGGCGCACCCGTCACCGGCCCCCAGGCGCAAGCGCCGACGGGTGTTCCGGAAGGGCACCGGCGCCGCCGAGGACGTCGACGACGTGGGCTCGGGGGAACCGGCCGCCTCGCTCGCCCGCAGCAGCGACGAGCTCGACCTCGGCTGGGGTGAGCGGGCCGCGGGCTCAGGAGTCGGCGACCGGTGGCTCGAGGAGCAGCGACCGCCGCACTACGAGTGAGGGGGCCACGTCCCGCCGCGGAATGCGGCAGTCTGCGACGGTGTTGTGGGGCGCATGAACACGATGACACCGTTCCCGCTGCGCCTGTCCTGGGCCCGGGGTCTCGTCGAGCGCGGTGACCACCAGGGCGCCGCAACGGCCCTGGCCGAGCTCGTCGAGGAAGCGGAGTCGGCTCGCGCTCGCCCGGCCGACCCTGCCTCGAGCGGTGCCGTTCCCGGTGACGAGGCCGTGCTGCACTCCGTGACGGAGCTGCGCCTGCTGCTGGCCCGTGCCTATTTCCAGTCGGCCCAGCTCGGTCGTGCGGAGGCCACGCTGCTCCGCGTCATCGAGGACGCCCCGACCGATGCGTACGCCCACCTGCTGCTGGGCCGCACGCTGCAGCGTGCCGGCCGGCACGCCGAGGCCGCGCGTCCGCTCGCGCTGGCCGAGGTGCTGGGCGACTACGACCGGCCCCAGGCCTACGGCGGCGCGGCGCACGGCGACAGCGCCTAGGTCCCGGGACCGCGTCCCCACCACACGAGAGTGCCTACACGACTCAAGAGTCGAGTGGGCACTCTGCTGCCCCGTCGGGTCGCGGTGTCCTGCCGGTCCCAGCCAACAGGCGAGCGGGCACTGTCCTGCGTCTGGCGGGTTCCGGCAGGTCAGCGCACGCGGAGGGCGTCGCGGATCTCGGTCAGGAGGACGATCTCCTCCGAGGGAGCCGCGGGCTCCGGCTCGACGCCCTTCTTGCGGCGTGCGGCGATCGTGTTCATCGGGACGACCACCATGAAGTAGACGGCGGCCGCCACGATCAGGAAGCTGATCAGCGCCGTGATGAAGGCGCCGATGGCGACGCCGCCCGGCGTGTACGACGAGAAGTTGGGCTTGCCGCCGAGCTTGCCGATGAGGTCCATGATGACCTTGACGAACGCGTTGATGACGCTCGTGAACGCGGTGCCGATGACGATGGCGACGGCGAGGTCGACGACGTTGCCCCGCATGAGGAAGTCCTTGAAACCCTTGAGCATGAGCGTCCTTTCGCATCCCCGGAAGGGGCAGTCGATGCTTCGGTGGAGGGCGGAGGTTGTCGACCGCCTCGGGGTCGTGCAGGTGGGTGCCGGAAGGGCCGCCGGGCCGGCTCGCGTTGTCCGCTCGGCTGCCGTGACGAGCAGCGCCGGCGCGTCCGAGACTACTGCTGGGACCCGGCTCCTGCTCGGTGCCGGACCGCGACGACGAGGCTCTGGCCCGCCTGGAGCGCGCTCAGCGCCTTCGCCACCTCGGTGGCCTGGCCCGGGTCGAGGGCCAGGGTGACGCGGGCCGGGGCTCCGGAGCCCAGGCCCTGCGCATCCTGCGCGTCGCGCACGGCGAGCACGACGACATCGCTCGCTGCGCGCATCCCGGTGCCGGTGGCGTAGAGGTCGATGTGGTTGCCCGGCCGCACGCCGACGGAGGCGGCGTCGAGGACGGGGACGCTGACGGCGACCCGGTCGCCGGGCTGGCCGGTCAGAAGGTCGTCGCCGACGAGCCGGCCGGGGGTGACCACCTCGTTCGCCGCTAGCGAGGCACCGGCGACGCGGCCGACCACGGTCTCCGGCGAGGACAGCGCCGCGAGCGGCCGCTGGCCACGCGGCCGTGCGGTCAGGATGACGTCGTCGGCGGCGATGGGCTCACCGGCTGCGACGTCGCGGGCCATCACGACCGTGGGCACCCCGGCGCCACCGGCCGGCGTGGGCCGCAGGGCTCCGACCGTGACCAGGACCGCCAGGGCGGCGAGCCCGGCGGAGGCCCATCGCCGCCACCGGCTGCGCCGGGCGTGGCGACGACGCGGACCGTCGGGCCAGGCTGGCGAGTGGCGCCGGGCCGGGCGCCAACGACCCGGCCCCCCGGAGGCGGCCATCAGGGGAGGGGGAAGGGCAGCTCGATGCCGTCGAGGCTGCGTCGGCACGGACAGGTGGCCGTCTCGTCGGGCTCGTGCGCGGGCATCTGACCGATGGCGTCACGCAGGATCGCGCCGAGGTGCTCGACGTTGGTGGCGAAGACCCGCAGCACTTCCTCGTGGCTGACGGCCTCGCCGCCCTCGACGCCGGCGTCGTGGTCGGTCACCATCGCGATCGTCGTGAAGCACATCGCCAGCTCGCGGGCGAGCGCGGCCTCGGGCATGGCCGTCATGCCGACGATGTCGAAGCCGGCCCGCTGGTGCATGACCGACTCGGCGCGTGAGGAGAAACGGGGCCCGTTGACGACCACGAGGGTGCCGTCCGGGACGACCGGCAGCGGGGACAGGCGCGCGGCGTCGATCGCGACCGAACGGCCGTTGGGGCAGTACGGGTCGGCGAACCCGACGTGGACCACCGGGCCCTCGGCCTCGTAGATCGTGTGCGCCCGCCCCCACGTCCGGTCCACGACCTGGTCGGGCACGACGATCGTGCCCGGACCGTGCTCGGGCCTGAGCGATCCCACGGCACAGGGCGACAGGACCTGGCGCGCGCCGACGGCCCGCAGCGCCCAGAGGTTGGCGCGGTAGTTGACCCGGTGCGGGGCGAAGCGGTGTCCCTTGCCGTGTCGGGCGACGAAGGCGACGCCGCGTCCTTCCACCTCACCGACCACGAGCGGGTCGCTCGGGGGACCGAAGGGCGTGTCGACCTCGACCGTCTCGTAGTCGTCGAGGAACTCGTAGAGGCCGGACCCGCCGATGACGCCGATCTCCGCGACGGGGCCGCTGGCCCGCTCGTCGGCACCGGCGGAGGCGGACGTGGTCGTCTGCGCAGTGGTCATGGGGCGAGCCTAGGGCGGACGCCCGCCGGGGCTCACGGCATACGTCCTCGGGTGGGGACAACGTCCCCGGGGCTCAGGGGGCTGTGGACGAGCCGGAGGAGGTGGACGTCGACGAGCCGGAGGAGTCCGAGGACGACGACGAGCCGGAGGAGTCCGAGGACGACGACCCGGCGTCCTTCTTCGCGCCGCCGTCGCCGGAGGAAGGGGAGGACGACGAGTCGGCGGCCGGCTTGGGGCCGTTCTTGCCCGAGGAGCGCGAGTCGGTCTTGTAGAAGCCCGAGCCCTTGAACGCGATGCCCACAGGGTGGATCACCTTGCGCAGCCGCGGCTCGCCGCAGTTCGGGCACACCGTCAGGGCGTCGTCGGTGAACGACTGGCGGATGTCGAAGGTGTGACCGCAGTTCTGGCACGCGTAGGAGTAGGTGGGCACCGGAAGGACCTCGAGGCGTCGAAGGGGAAGAGGGCAGATGGTCAGTCTACGACCAGCCCGCGAGGCGCCCGCCGCGGCTGATCTCGCGGATGCGCCGCTCGGTGCGCCGCCTCACCTTGGAGGTCGCGACGACGAGGAGACGGTCGCCGTGCTTGATCGTCGCGTGCGGCTCGGGCACGAAGCCCTCGCCACCGCGCACGACCAGGGTCACGTTGGCGCCCTTGGGCAGGCGGAGCTCGAAGACCGCCACGCCGTGCAGGCGCGACTCGGCCCCGACCGTCACCTGGATGACGTCGGCGCTGATCTCCATGAGCGAGGTCGACTCGAGGTCGACGTCGACGCTGTGGACCTGCTCCGTGAGCCCGAGCCGTTTGGCCACCCACGGCAGCGTCGGCGCCTGGACGATGGTGAAGACCACCACGAGCACGAAGACGAGGTCGAAGATCCACTCCGTGTTCGGGGTGCCGACCACGAGGGGCACGGTCGCGAGCACGACCGGCACCGCCCCGCGCAGCCCCGCCCACGACAGGAACGCCTGCTCACGCCAGGGCACGCCGAACCACGACACCGACGCCACGACCGACAGGGGTCGCGCCACCAGGAGCAGGACCAGCCCGATGACGAGCGCCTTGCCGAACATCTCGTCGAGTCGTCGCGGGTCGGCGAGCAGGCCGAGCAGCACGAAGAGGCCGATCTGGGCGATCCAGCCGAGCGCGTTGGCGAAGCTCTGGAACGCGACCCGGTTGGGCAGGCCCATGTTGCCGAGCACGAGCGCCGCGAGGTACGTCGCGAGGAAGCCGGAGACGTGCACGGCCGCGCCCACGGCATACGCGAGCACGGTGAGTGCCACGACTCCGATGGAGAACAGCGCCGACGACGTCCCGGCGACGCGGCGCAGCAGCTGCCCGCCCAGCCAGCCCACGGCCACCCCGACGAGCGCGCCGCCGGCGAGCTCGACGGCGGCCTCGAGGAGCAGGACCCACCACGGCTGCGCGGTGCCGCCCGGCAGGCCCTGCGCGGCGAACGCCACGACGAGGATGACGACGGGGGCGTCGTTGAACCCGGACTCGGCCTCGAGAATGCCGGAGATGCGGCGGGGGAGCGCGACGTTGCGCAGCACCGCGAAGACGGCTGCGGCGTCGGTCGACGAGACGATCGCCCCGATGAGCAGCGAGGTCGTCCACGACAACCGCAGGAACGCGTGTGCCGCGACGGCGACGACGAGCACCGAGACGACCACACCCAGCGTCGAGAGCACCGCCGCCGGGGCGACGGAGCTCTTGATGTTGGTCCACGAGGTCGTCAGGCCGCCCTCGGCGAGGATGAGCACGAGCGCGGCGTAGCCGAGCACCCGGGTGACCGAGGCGTCATCGAACTGGATGCCGGCGCCGGCGTTGCCGAGGGCCAGGCCGATGCCGAGGTAGATGAGCAGTGACGGCAGGCCGGACCGGACCGAGAGGCGGACAGCGGCCACCGCCACGAGCAGGACCAGCGAGCCGATCAGGAGCACACGCGTCAGGTCGTCGAGGTCCATGGTCGACGACGTGATGGCCGGGTGTGCGATCAAGGGCGGCTCCTCGGGTGTGCGCCAATCCAACCATCCCGGCACAGACCGGCGGCCACCGGTTCGCCCGCGGGAGGCCCGCGCGAGGACGCGCGAGAGGCCCGCGCGCGGCCGGAGACCGGCCGTGCCGGCACTTCGCCCACGGTTCGACAACGATTGGTGCACCGCCGCGCGGGGCGCGGTCGGCGCCCTCGGCGTGGGGCCTAGGCTCGTCGCGTGTCACGGTTGAAGCGCGCCCGTCGGATCGTCCTGCTCGTCGCCGTCCTCGTCGTCATGGCGGTGGTCGGTGTCGGGATCCTGGCGGTGGGCGTGGTCCGGCAGTCCTTCCCCGAGACCAGCGGCAAGCTCTCGATGGAGGGCCTCACGAGCTCCGTCGGCGTCAGTCGCGACGCCCGCGGCATCCCGACCATCTACGCCGACAACGCCAAGGACCTCTTCCAGGCGCAGGGCTACGTCAGCGCCCAGGACCGCTTCTTCGAGATGGACCTGCGCCGCCACGTCACCGCGGGGCGGCTCTCCGAGCTCGTGGGCAGCGCCGGGATCGAGAGCGACAAGGTCATCCGCACCATGGGGTGGCGCCGGGTCGCGGAGGAGGAGCTGCCCAAGCTGGCTCCCGAGACGCGGCAGTACCTCCAGGCCTACGCCGACGGTGTCAACGCGTACATCAAGCGAGCCGAGTCGCCTGAGAAGATGTCGCTCGAGTACTCCGTGCTCCTGCGGCGCAACCCCGGCTACCGCGTCGAGCCCTGGACGCCGGTCGACTCCCTCGCGTGGCTCAAGGCCATGGCCTGGGACCTGCGCGGCGACTACTCCGACGAGCTCGCCCGCGCCCGCCTCTCGCGCACCACCAGGTCGCTCAAGCAGGTCAACCTGCTCTACCCGCCCTACCCGGTCGACCGGAACCAGCCGATCCTCTCCGACCAGGACTGGCAGCCCGCAGCGAGCGCCGGCGACCAGGCGGCCAGCGCCGAGCCCGCGGCCCTGACGGCGATGCGCTCCTCCAGCGGCACCGCCGCCATCGACTCGGCGCTCGCGTCGGTCGACGCGGTCCCCTCCACGCTCGGCCGCGGGGACGGCATCGGATCCAACTCCTGGGTGGTGTCGGGGTCGCACACGACGACCGGCAAGCCGCTGCTGGCCAACGACCCCCACCTGGGCCTGTCGATCCCCGGCATCTGGCAGCAGGTCAACCTCCAGTGCCGCACGGTCAGTGCGGCATGCCCCTTCCGGGTCTCCGGCTTCACCTTCTCGGGGCTGCCCGGCGTGGTCATCGGGCACAACGGCACGATCGCCTGGGGCATGACCAACCTCGGCCCGGACGTCACCGACTTCTACCTCGAGCAGGTCTCGGGGGAGACGTACCTCCGTGACGGCCGCAACCTCCCGCTCGAGACGCGCCGCGAGGTCATCAAGGTGGCCGGTGGGGCCGACGTGCCCCTCACGGTGCGCTCCACCGTGCACGGGCCGATCCTCTCGGACGTTCTCCCGGCCGTCGACGCGGCGGGGGACCGCAGCGTCGTGCGCGGAGCCCCGCAGTCCAACCGGTATGCCGTGTCGCTGGCCTGGACGGCCCTGGCGCCCGGCTCGACCGCCGATGCCGTCTTCGCGCTCAACCGGGCCTCGAACTGGACCGAGTTCCGCAAGGCCGCCGCGCTCTTCTCGGTGCCCTCGCAGAACCTCGTCTACGCCGACACGGCCGGCCACATCGGCTACCAGGCGCCCGGCCGCATCCCGGTCCGGCGCTCGGCCACACCGGGCTCGCCCCCCGGCTTCTGGCCCTCGCCCGGCTGGGACTCGCAGTGGGACTGGAAGGGATACGTCCCGTTCGACCAGCTGCCCAGCACCTTCGACCCCCCCGAGGGCTTCCTCGTCACCGCCAACCAGGCCGTCACGGCCAGCCCGACGCCCTTCCTCACCTCCGAGTGGGACTACGGCTTCCGCGCCCAGCGCATCCGCACGCTCCTCGCCGCCACCCCGAAGGTGTCGCCCGAGACGATGTCGCAGATCCAGGGCGACACGCGCAACACCTACGCGCCCGCCCTGGTCGAGCGGCTCCTCGCCGTGCAGGTCGACGACTTCACGGCCCAGGCGCAGCGCCTGCTGCGCGACTGGGACGGCAACCAGCCCAGCGACAAGTCCCGCGACTCGGCGGCGGCGGCCTACTACAACGCCGTGTGGAAGCACCTGCTCGAGTACACCTTCGACGAGCTGCCGCCCGACATCGCCCCCGACGGCGGGAGCCGGTGGATGGTGGTCATGGAGCAGCTCCTCAAGGACCCGAAGAACGACTGGTGGGACGACAAGACGACGCCCGGCGTCACCGAGGGGTCCGGCGAGATCCTCAAGCGCGCCCTCGTGGCGGCGCGTCTCGACCTGGCCCGCGAGCTCGGCAAGGTGCCGGCCACGTGGCGCTGGGGCCGGCTGCACCAGCTCGACCTGAAGCACCAGGTGCTCGGTGGCGACGGCGTGCCCGCCGTCGTCCGGGACCTGTTCAACCGCGGCGGCATCGAGCTCGGCGGCGGCAACGCCATCGTCAACGCCAACTCCTGGAACGCCTCCGCGCCCGGCTACGACGTCACCACCGGCCCCTCGATGCGGATGATCGTCGACCTGGGCAACTTCGACGCGTCACGGTGGGTCAACTCCACCGGGCAGTCGGGGCACGCCTACAACGATCACTACGCCGACCAGGTCGACGCCTGGGCCGCCAACGAGACCTTCCCGTGGGCCTTCAGCGAGAAGGCGGTGCGGGAGGCCGGCGACGACGAGCTGACGCTGTCGCCGCCCTCCCCGGCCGCAGCCGGTCCCTGACGCGGGCCCGTCCGCCAGGCCGACCAACCGAGGGCGTATGCCGTCCGGTGCGCCCTCAGCGCAGCCTGACCACGCGCCCGGTCGTCGTCACGTAGCCGTCGACCGGCACGTCGTGCGGGTCCGCCGGCAGGTCGGCGGTGCTCTGCTCGCCCTCGTGGAGCAGGACGACCACCGGGGCGCCCGGGTCGCGGTGCCGCAGCGCACGGTCGTAGCACCCGCCGCCCTGCCCCAGCCGTGTGCCGTGCGTGTCCACGGACAGGCCGGGCGTCACGACGAGCTCGCAGGTGGCGAGGGCGTCGGTGCCGAGCCAGTCCCGTCGCTCGTCGGCACCGGCGGTGCGGCCGCCCCGGCCGGGGCGGCGCACGGTGGCCTCGTCGGCGGCGGCGCCGCGGACGGCATACCTCCACTCGAGCGAGAAGTCGTCGAGCACGACGGGCACGATGACCTCGTGGCCCGACTCGAGCAGGGCCTCGACGAGGCGGCCTGTCGGCGGCTCGTCGGGCAGCGACTCGTAGACGGCCACTCGGCCGGGGTCGGGCACGAAACCGAGCACGGCCTCGGCGATGGCTCGGGCGGCGGCCTCCCGCCCGGCGGCATCCGTCCGCGCGGCGAGCGCGCGCCGGCGGGCCCGTGCGGCGTGACGCAGGTCATGCTTGGAGGCGGCTCTCATCGCGGACCGAACCGACGGACCTGCGGGATGCGCACGCCGCCCATCGTAAGGTGAGGCCCATGAGTGACCAGGGGCTGCGCGCATCCGTCGCGCTCATGCGCGAACGGGGACTGGGTCCCGAGGCGATCCGTGTCTTCGAGCACTACTTCCAGCAGCTGGAGGCGGGAGCGCTCGGCACGATCCCCGAGGACTCGATCGAGCCCCTCGGCGACATCCAGGCCCTCGGTGAGGTGCGGGTCACCGACGAGGAGGCGCGCGCAGCCCTGTCCAAGACCGCCGTCATCAAGCTCAACGGCGGCCTCGGCACCGGCATGGGCATGACGGGCGCCAAGTCCGCGCTCGAGGTCCGGGACGGCCTGACCTTCCTCGACATCATCGCCCTGCAGGTGCTCGCCCTGCGCAAGCGCTGGGACGTCGAGCTGCCGCTCGTGCTCATGAACTCCTTCCGCACCTCGGAGGAGTCGCTCGCCATCCTCGAGAAGTACCCCGACCTGCCGGTCGAGGGGCTGCCGCTGGACTTCATCCAGAACGCGGAGCCGAAGCTGTGTCCCGACGACCTCATGCCGGTCACGTGGCCCAAGGACCCCGAGCTCGAGTGGTGCCCGCCCGGCCATGGCGACATCTACGTCTCGCTCGTCACCTCGGGTGTGCTGGATGCACTGCTGGAGAAGGGGATCCGCTACGCCTTCCTCTCCAACTCCGACAACCTCGGGGCCACCTGCGACCCCGATGTCGCCGCCTGGATGGTCGAGCACGGGCTGCCCTACGTCGCCGAGGTGTGCACCCGGACCAAGAGCGACCGCAAGGGCGGCCACCTCGCGGTGCGCAAGGCGGACGGCCGCATCGTGCTGCGCGACACGGCGATGGTGGCCGAGGGGGAGGAGCGCTTCTTCCGCGACATCAAGCGCCACAACACCTTCAACGCCAACAACGTGTGGGTCGACCTCGAGGTCCTGCGCGAGCGCATGACGCAGAAGGAGGGCGTGCTCGGGCTCCCGATCATCGTCAACCGCAAGACCGTCGACCCCGCCGACCCCAGCTCGCCCGAGGTCATCCAGATCGAGTCGGCGATGGGCACCGCGATCGAGGTCTTCGAGGGCTCCGAGGCGATCCTCGTGCCGCGCACCCGCTTCCGGCCGGTGAAGACGACGAACGACCTGCTCGTGATCCGGTCCGACTTCTTCTCCCTCGACGAGAGCTACCACGTCGTGGCCGCGGTCGAGGGCCCCGAGCCCTTCGTCGACCTCGACTCCGCCTACCGCTTCGTGTCCGGATTCGAGAAGCGCTTCCCCAAGGGCGTGCCGTCGATGCGTGACTGCACGAGCCTGCGAGTCATCGGTGACCCCGTCTTCGGGCGCAACGTCCGCTGCCTCGGCGACGTGCTCATCGACGGTTACACGCGCGTCCAGGACGACGCCGTGCTCGGTGAGCTGCCCCCGGGCGCCCTGCCGCCGGAGTCGGTGCCCGGCGAGGTGCGCACCGTCGACGAGCACCTGAGGGCCATCCTCTCGACGCTCGAGCCGGCGCCCACCCAGCGGACGCCGCTGACCGAGGCGCTCGGCCTCGTGGTGGCCCGCGACGTGCGCGCCGAGGTGAGCCTGCCGCGCTTCGACAACTCCTCGATGGACGGGTATGCCGTCCGCGCCGAGTCGCTCGCCGGCGCCGCCGACGCGCCGGTGCGGCTGCGCATCGTCGGCGAGGTGGCCGCGGGCCAGGATCCGACGTTCTCGGTCGGTCCCGGGGAGGCCGCCCGCATCATGACCGGAGCGCCCATCCCCGACGGCGCCGACGCCGTCATCGCCGTCGAGGACACCGACGGCGCCGCCTCCGGCGAGGTGGAGTGCCGCACTGCCGTCAGGGCGGGCCGCTACGTCCGGCCACGGGGCGAGGACGTCATGACCGGCTCCGTCGTGGTCCCGGCGGGCAGCGTCGTCGGCGCGCGGACCCTCGCCCTGCTGGCCGCCTGCGGGCACTCGGACGTGGAGGTGCACCGCCGCCCGCACGTCGTCGTCATCTCGACCGGCACCGAGCTCGTGCCCCCGGGAGAACCGTTGGGCCCCGGCCAGATCCACGACTCCAACTCCTCCATGCTGTGGGCTGCCGCAGTCAGCGCCGGGGCCTCCGCCGAGGTGCGAGGAGTCGTCGGCGACTCCGAGGAGGAGCTCATCGCGGTGCTCGACGAGGTCGCAGGCTCTGCCGACGTCGTGATCACGAGCGGCGGGGTGTCGATGGGCGCCTACGACGTCGTCAAGGGAGCGCTGAGCGGCGAGGGGATCGACTTCGTCAAGGTTGCCATGCAGCCGGGCAAGCCGCAGGGTTACGGCCTGCTGACCGGACCCGGCGGCCGGCAGGTGCCGCTCTTCGCCCTGCCCGGCAACCCGGTGTCGTCCTTCGTCTCGTTCGAGGTCTTCGTGCGTCCGGCCCTGCGCCGCCTGATGCGGCTCACCCCGGAGAAGCGCCGGTTGCGCCCCGCCACCCTGATCTCGGGCGTCGACTCGTTCGGAGGTCGCCGGCAGTTCGGTCGCGCGGTGGTCTCGCGGTCGGCCGAGGGCACGCTCGTGGCGGTGCCGGTCGCCGGCCAGGGCTCGCACTTCGTCGCCGACCTGTCGCGGGCCAACGCCTTGTTCGTCGTCCCCGAGGACGTGACCGAGCTGGTGGCCGGCGAGGTCGTCGACGTCCTGCTGCTCGACCCGGAGGCCTGATGGGCGACGCGACGGAGCCGACCGAGGCCGGCGCGCCCGCCCAGCCGGCGGAAGCCGGCGAGCCCGGACCTTCCTCGGAGCCGCGGCCGGCCGGGGGCGCCGGCGCGGAGCCGCCTCCCTCGTTGACGCACGTCCGGGCGGACGGCAGCGCGCACATGGTCGACGTCTCGGCCAAGGCCGTCACCGCCCGAGAGGCGAGTGCCGCCGGCAGGGTGCTCCTCAGCCCACAGGCCGTGGCGGCCCTGCGATCGGGCCGGGTGCCCAAGGGCGACGCGCTGGCCGTCGCGCGCATCGCCGGCATCCAGGCGGTCAAGCGCACGCCCGAGCTGATCCCGCTCGCGCACCCCATCGCCGTGCACGGCGTGGAGGTGGAGGTCACGGTCGCCGACGACGGCGCCCACATCACCGCCACCGTGCGCACCGCCGACCGCACCGGCATCGAGATGGAGGCGCTCACCGCCGTCTCCGTGGCCGCGCTCGCGCTCATCGACATGGTCAAGGCCGTCGACAAGCACGGCCGCATCACCGACGTCCGGGTCACGGCCAAGTCCGGCGGCCGGTCGGGGGACTGGCATGAGTGAGGCCATCGGCGCGGGGCGCCGCGCCGTCGTGGTGACGGTCTCGACCAGGGCCGCGGCGGGCGTCTACGCCGACAGGTCCGGCCCCGTCATCGTCGAGCGGTTGCGTGCGTGGGGCTTCCACGCCGGCCCGCCCGTCGTCGTGCCCGACGGCGACGAGTTCGGCATGGCGCTGCGCGAGGTGCTGGCCAGCGAGCCGGACCTCGTGCTGACCACGGGGGGCACCGGCCTCACCCCGACCGACGTGACGCCGGAGCAGACCGCACCGCTGGTCGACCGGCTCGTCCCCGGTGTGGCTGAGGCGATCCGCGCCGCCGGCGTGGCCAGGGGAGTGCCGACTGCGATGCTCTCCCGCGGGCTCGTCGGTCTGGCCGGCCGCACGCTCGTGGCAAACCTGCCCGGTTCGCGAGGTGGCGTCACGGACGCGCTCGACGTGCTCGCACCGGTCCTCGGTCACGCCCTCGACCAGATCCCCGGAAGCGACCACCCGAGCCACGACTCGAGCGACGACTCGAGCGGCCGCTGACGTGACGGCATGAGGATGCCTTGGCGCCCCCACCGCGACGGGTCGGCCACGTGGCCGCTCGTCCTGCGGGACGCCACGTCGGAGCCGGCGATCGTGCTGCGGCCGCTGCGCGTCCAGGACGAGTCGGAGTGGCAGCGCGTCCGCCGTGACAACGCCCACCACGTCCAGCCGTGGGAGCCGACGCTCCCGCCGGGAGCGCCGGCCAGGGCGCCGGTGAGCTTCCGCCAGTTCGTGCGGGACCTGGACGCCGAGGCCCGGGCCGACCGGGCGATGCCGTGGTGCATCGAGGTGCGCGGGCGCATCGTCGGGCAGGTGCACCTCTTCGGCATCGTCCGTGCCGCCCAGCAGTCCGCGGCTGTGGGGTACTGGCTGGACGAGTCCATGACCGGGCAGGGCATCGCGACCCGCGCCGTGGCGCTCGCAGTGGACCACGCGCTCGGGCACGGAGGGCTGCACCGCGTCGAGCTCAACATCCGCCTCGACAACCTTCCCTCCCTGCGGGTTGCCGAGCGGCTCGGCCTGCGCGACGAGGGAATCCGGCGCCGCTTCCTGCACATCGACGGGCAGTGGCGCGACCACCGGTCCTTCGCCGTGACGGTCGAGGACCTCGCCGGGGCGAGCCTCACGGCTCGTCTGTCACAGGTGTAACACCAGCCTCTTGCGCGACACACCCTGAATGTGCAGGGTTGCCGCCTGGCGGCGTCCTACCGTGGTCCCGTGCCCGTCAGCAGCCTTGTCTTCGTCGTCATCGTGGCGATCTGGGCCGCCTATCTCGTGCAGCACTGGGCGCGTCGCCGTGAGGACGCGGCCGCCACTCGCTCCATGGAGGGGTTCTCCGAGGCGATGCGCGTGCTCGAGAAGCGGCCGGCCCTGCCGGCTCCCCAGCTCAGCACGCCGCGTCCCCACTCGTATGCCGTCAAGCCGGCGAACGCCGCGCGTCCCACGGTGGACGTGAAGCGAGCCGTGCCGGCCGGCGCGTCGCGGCGCAGCTCGCCACTGGTCGCCCGGCGCGTCCACGCGCACGGCCAGCACGACCTGGCCCGACACGACTTCGCCCCCTACGCCGAGGTGGACCGCATGCCCCAGACCGCACGCTCGACCACCAGCCGGGCGGACACCGGACGTGTCGGCAGCGCGGCAGCCGGTCCGGCGCCGGTACCGGTGGCCCAGCGTCGGCTGCGGGCGGCGCTTCTGGTCCTCGCGCTCTTGTGGCTCCCGGTGTCGGTCGTGCTGACGCTCACGCACGTGCTCATGTGGGTGTCGGTGCCGTTCGCCGTCCTGACCGTCGTTGCCGTCGTCGTCTGGCTGCGGGCCGAGGCCAGGGCCGACCGGCTGCGCTCGAGCACCGGGTCCTACTCGCCGCCCCACTCCGAGTCGCACTCCGGCACCTACGCGCAGGACGAGACGCCCCACCGGCGTCGCCGTCACGGTCGGGGGCGTCGCGACGACAGCGGCCTCGTGCCCGTCCTGTCCAGCGAGGACACCCAGGTGATCCGCAGCACCGCCGCCGCCGAGTCCGGGTCGGTCTCCCACGGCGCACGCCCCGCCGCTGCGGCACGGCACGCCCAGCACCAGCCCGGCGCGCGCGCCGAGAAGGGCGTCTTCGACGTCCAGGCACTCGTCACCCGGGGCGTCCCGGTGCCAGCCCCCGCGCCTGCCCTCACCCCTGTGCTCGCCCCGGCTGCCCAGCAGGCCCCCGAGGGGAGCTGGAGCCCGGTGCCCGTGCCGCTCCCGACCTACGCGCTCAAGGCCAAGGCCGAGCCGCGGTGGACCGACAGCGGCATCCCGGCCGACGTCTTCGACACCCCGGAGTTCGCGGAGGAGGCCGACGAGCTCGACGACCGCGCGCTCTTTGCCCGCCGCGCCGTCTCCCAGTAGGAGCGGCGCCGGGACAAGCCGGCTGTTCTGCCCTCGCCCATCGGCCACCGCTCCCGTGAGCGGAGCAGTGTCCGAGTCGCCGCCCCGCCTGTGCGGCGGCTCGCGCGTCGGATACCGCTGCCGGAAGGAGCGGTGTCCAAGGGGGCCACCAGCGCCCCGGGCAACGGCCGGCCCACAAGGGGCCCGGCCACCGCGGGACGCGCGCACCGAGGATGACGGTGCAGCGGCGGTCAGGCGTTCGCCGGTGACCCACCGTCGTCGGCCGACTCCTGCATCTCGCGGTCGAGCTGCTGCTGCGTCTCGTCACCGAAGAGGTGCTTGCCGACGGCGTTGATCACAGCCGCGAACGGGACCGCGACGAGGGCCCCGACGATGCCCGCGATGATCGACCCGGCGGCGATCGCGAGGATGACGGCGAGCGGGTGCACGCTGACGGCCTTGCCGAGCAGGAACGGCTGCAGGACGTGCGCCTCGAGCTGCTGCACGCCGATGACGACGGCGAGCATGATCAGGGCGATGCCCGGGCCGTGGGCCACGAGGGCGAGCAGCACCGCGACCGCGCCGGAGAGCAGCGCCCCGACGATCGGGATGAACGCGAAGAGGAACACGAGGATGCCGATGGCGAAGGCGAAGGGCACCTTGAGGATCGCCGCGCCGACGCCGATGCCGACCGCGTCGACGAGGGCCACGATCATCGTGGCCCGCACGAAGGCGGACATCTGCCCCCAGGCGATGACGCCAGATGAGTGCACTCGCGAGCGGACGGCCCGCGGGAAGAGGCCGACGACCCACGACCAGATGCGAGGGCCCTCGTAGAGGAAGAAGAAGAGCGAGAACAGCGCGATGAACAGCCCCGCGAGGACGTGGGTGGCGGTCAGACCCACCGAGGTGGCGGCGTCGCCCAGGTTGCCCGAGCTGCTCACCTTCTGCCGGATGGTGTCGAAGTAGCTGTTGAACTGTGCGTCGGAGATGCGGAAGGTCGAGCGCACCCAGTCGCGCACCGTCTCGAGCCCGGTCGCCACCTGGCCCGTCAGGTCGGAGAAGCCGCTGCTGAACTGCGAGCCCACCATCGTGAAGAGCGCACTGACGAGGATGATCGTGCCCACCAGAGTGATCCCGGCGGCGGCCCCGGGCTTCATCCGGTGCTGGAGCCAGTTGGCGACCGGCCGCAGGAGCGCCGCGAGGAGCAGGGCGATGGCGACGGGGACGATGATCTCGGACACCGTCCGCAGGGCCATCGAGGTGAGGTAGACGAAGGCACCGATGAGCAGCAGGCGCCAGGCCCAGTCGGCGGCGACCCGGATGCCCGGGGGGACCGCGGCCGCCTCGATGCCCGGGAGCTCGTCGGCGGCGCCGGGGGAACGGCCGTCGTGGGCGGCTGCGTCCACGCCGCCCGGCCGGGGGACAGGGGCCGTTGCCTCGGACAGCGTGCCGGGGCGGTCACCAGGGTTGTGAGTCACCGTCCCACCGTATGCCGCGGGGTGTGCTCGTGCGCGGAGCACCCGCCGCGCTCGAGGGTCCGGTCGCTGCCCGGGCACCTCCGCCGTCGAGGGCGCCTACGCTCGGGTCATGAGCACCCCGGCCGTGGACGCCGCCCCAACGCTCGCGGTCAGCGGATCGACCGGATGGCTGGGCGGCCTCGTGGCCCGCGACCTTGCCTCTCGCGGCGTGCCGCAGCGGCTGCTCGTCCGCGACGTGGCGAGGGCGCCTCGGCTGGCGGGATCCGTTGCGGCGCAGGGCAGCTACGGGGACGCAGCGGCCGCGCAAACGGCGCTCGAGGGTGTCGAGACGCTGTTCATGGTGTCGGCGGCCGAGAACGCCGACCGCCTCGGCGAGCACAAGGCTTTCGTCGACGCCGCCGCAGCCGCCGGAGTGCATCACGTCGTCTACGTGTCCTTCTTCGGCGCCGCGCCCGACGCGACCTTCACCCTAGCCCGGGACCACGCCGCCACCGAGGAGCACCTTCGCGCCTCCGGCATGGCGTGGACCTTCCTCCGCGACAACCTCTACCTGGAGTTCGTCGAGCAGATGGTCGGCGAGGACGGCGTCATCCGCGGGCCGGCGGACGCGGGCCGCGCCGCCGTCGTCGCGCACGAGGACATCGCGGCCGTGGCGACCGCGGTGCTGCTCGACCCGGCGGCCCATGCGGGGGCCACCTACGACCTCACCGGTCCCGAGGCCCTCACCTTCACAGAGATGGCGCAGGTCGTCAGCGACGTGACGGGTCGCCCGGTGCGCTTCCACGACGAGACCCTCGAGGAGGCATACGCCTCCCGTGCGGCCTACGGTGCTCCCGACTGGCAGGTGGACGCGTGGGTGTCGACCTATACAGCTGTCGCGCGAGGGGAGCTCGACGGGGTGAGCGGTGACGTCGAGCGGGTCACCGGTCGGCACCCGATCTCACTGCGCGGCTACCTCGAGGCACAGCGACGCGGCTGACCAGCCGACGACGCTCGCGCCGACGGCAGACGCTCGGCAAGCACCTCCGGCGCGAGCTGCGCCACTGTGCCCTGCGTCTTGGCCTCAATGGGGCGCGGCGGCGGTGGGCACCCCCAGGCGCTGCAGCAGGCGCACCGCGTCGTGTGGCGCATGCCCCCTCGCGTCGTTGTCGAAGTAGACGTGCACGTCGTGCCCCTGCTCCATCCAGTGACCGCAGGTGCGAGCCCATCGGTCGAGGGACTCGTCCGTGTACCCGCTGGCGTAGAGCTCGGTCTCGCCGTGCAGCCGCACGTAGCGGAAGTCGCTCGTCGCGTCGTCCATGACCGGCCACGTGCCGGCGCTGTCGGCGATGACCATGGCCACGCCGTGCTCGGCGCACAGCGCCCGCGCCTCCTCGGTGTCGAAGCTGTCGTGCCGCGGCTCGAGAGCATGCCGCATCCGGACGTCGACCTCGCAGGTCGTCAGGATGCGGTCCTCCTTGAGCTTGTCGTCGTGCTTCTCGGCCAGCCGTGCGGCCTCGCCCGTCGACTGCGGGAGCAGCTCGAGGAAACGCCGGACGCGATCCGGGTCGAACTCGACGCGGGCCGGTAGCTGCCACAGCACCGGGCCGAGCTGGGGGCCGAGCGCGAGGACCCCGCTCGCGAAGAAATTCGCCAGCGGGGTCTCGACGTCGCGCAGCGCCTTCATGTGGGTGATGAAGCGCCCACCCTTGACCGCGAAGTCCACGTCGGCGGGCAAGGCCGCCCGCCACGCGGCATACGAGCTCGGGCGCTGGAGGGAGTAGAACGAGCCGTTGATCTCGATGGACGTCATGCGCTCGGCGGCATACGTCAGCTCGAGCCGCTGCGGCAGGCCCTTCGGGTAGAAGTCGCCGCGCCACGACGCGTAGCGCCACCCGGAGACGCCGATCCGTGCGTGAGGCATGCCCAACCCTTACCCGGGAGGGCTGTTCGGCTGGCCCCCAGGATCCTGGGGGCCAGCCGATTCGGTATGCCGGTCGGCGTGGTGTTATCGTTCCTTCGCACCTTGGGGCTGTGGCGCAGTTGGTAGCGCGTCTCGTTCGCAATGAGAAGGTCAGGGGTTCGAATCCCCTCAGCTCCACCGAGAAGAAACCCCGTCCCACCTGCAGAAACGTGCAGGAAGGGGCGGGGTTCTCTCTTTGTCATCCGCCCGTCTCCTGCCGATGTGTCCCCCCGGTGTCCCCCGGGGTCACATTGAGCCTCGCCAGACCCGCCAAATCGGCACCCGTCCCGAGGAAGTGCAGGTACCGGTTCGTCGTGCCGATGGACTCGTGACCCATCCACGCCTGGACGGTCCCCGGGTCGACGCCACGGGCCAGCCAGAGACACGCCGCGGTGTGGCGCAGGTCGTGGATCCGGCGACCCCGGCCGGTGGTCGGCCACTCCAGGGTGCGCAGGACCGCCGACCGATGAAGCTGCGACCCGCGCTCGGTCGTGAGGAGCAGATCGCCAGGTGCCTTGCCGACGCTCATGGCCAGCACGATGGGGAGCACCCGGTTGGCGAGCGGAACGCGACGCGAGGACCGCCCCTTTGTCGACTTCACCGCCCCGCCTTCCGGCTGCGACCGGCGCACCAACAGCCCCGGCGTCGGGACCTCGACGACGTCGGCGACGCGCAGCGACCGGGCTTCCGCCCACCGCAGGCCGGTCCACGCGAGAACGAGCAGGACGTCGGCCAGCCGCGGCGCCGTCGCATGCCAGACGGCGTAGACCTCCTCCAGCTCGGCTTCGCTGAAGGGGTCCATCTCGTCCGTCTCGTCGGACTGGCGCGGCACCCGCACGCCGGTCACCGGGTTGGCCAGGATGAGCTTCTCGCGCACGCACCAGCTGAAGAACGACGACAGGCTGGCGCGGAAGCGCACGACCGACCCCTCGGCGAGGCCCACGGCGAGCAGTGCCTCGAAGGACCGGGCGACCTCCCGACCGGAGACCGCCGAGACCTGCAGGGCGAGCATGCTCGTCGGCATCAGTCTGGGCAGGTCCTGGTCGGCGCGGTAGGTCTTGGCCGCCACGGTGACCCGCCGGACCTCCAGCCACCGCTGTACTAAGGGCCTGACCCGTTCGCGTCCGGCGCGCGGGTCGACACCGCCGGCCAGGGCTGCTCGTTCCCGGTCGAGCCATGCCTTGGCCTCGCGGCGGGTGTCGAAGACCTTGCTGGCGACGCCGACCCGGCCGCTCTTGAGCCGAGCCCGGAAGCGGCCGTTGGGCATCTTGCTGATGCTCATGCCGCCATCCGTTCCAGCCACTTGGTCACGTCCTCAGGGCGGTACCTCGGGGCGTAGGGCGACAGCCACACGACCCGCGGACCGTGCCCCGTCTGGCGCCACCGGCTCAGCGTTGCCTGCGACACCTGCAAGGCGGCGGCGACCTCCCGGGAGGTCAGTAGCACCGGCAGAACTGGAGGCTCCGGCCTCTCTGGCTCCTCTACTTTCATGTTCGAACTCCTTTCTCTCTCAGCCGTTCTGGTGTCTGTTCGCTGCTCGTTCCTGGGCGTACTCGCGGGCGCGGGCTGCGGCGGCGCGGGCGAGCTCGGCGTCGCCGTCGGTGTCCCAGCCGGATCCGGCGTAGGTCCACTGGCCGACGACGAGGGTGGTCTCCTCGGTGTCGTCCAGCAGGAGGTCGTCGAGGTCGCGGACGTCGAGGGTCCGGCCTTCGCGGTTCGCGGCCGCGAGGGCGCGTTCGTAGCGGACCCGGCGGCGGCGCAGCTGGCCGAGGGTGATCGAGTAGCGGCGTGACTTGGTGGAGAAGTGACCACGGAAGCCGAGCATGTGCCGCCACTTGAACAGGAGCCCGTACGGGTGCTCCCGGAGCGGGATGCCGTCGCGGCGGGCGTCCGCGTGGATCGGGTCGGTGACTTGCGCGATGGTTGCCCGCAGCCGGCGGGCGTGGGGGCTGGCGGTGTCGGTGGAGTCGGTGGCGGACTTCGTCGCGTACTTCGCTAGGTAGCCGGCGACCTGCTCCGGGGTGAGGGCGCGGTCCGGGTCGTCGGTCCGCCGGGCGGCGGCGACGGGGCGGGAGTCGAGCTGGGTGCCGAAGCGCAGCCGGCGCACCACATCGGCCTCGTTCAGCGGGGGCGCATCGAAGACGACTCCAGCGGCGGCCTGCTCGACCAGCCTCGCGAGCAGCGATGCGGTGATACCGGCCGGCGCGAGCGCGAAACCGTCCGCCGACTTGGGGCCGTCGAGCCGGATGAGGGCGTGGAAGTGCACGATGCCGCGCTGCTGGTACTCGGCGACCTTCGCGTACTGCGCCGTCACGAGGTCCGGCAGCCGGGTCTCGGGGACGCCGAGAGTCTTGGCGAGGGCGCGACGCAGATCGATGGTGAACCGGCGCCACAGCTCGGGTGCCCACCACTGCCAGACGAGGTGGCTCTCGTAGTCGTAGCAGTCCTGGCAGAGCGGCTGCCCGAGCAGCTGGTCCCCGTCGGCGTGCCGGGTGTGGCACACCGTCGACCGTCCATGCTCACAGGTTTGGTCCTGGCCCTTGGGTGTGAAGGGCCGGCACGTGCGGCCGCCCCGAGTGCCGTGGACCAGCCCGAACGAGGGCGCGGTCAAGGTGGCGAACACCATTGGGTTCTCGCCCACCTGCTCGGGGACGCCCTTGCCGCCGACGACCCCGGCCCGGATCAGGTGGAACGTGTCCGCCGCGTACAGCCTCGAGCAGGACGGGCAGTCCACCGCGCGACGGTTGCCACAGCGGACGTGCAGGACCCCGAGCGGGCTGTCGGCCGAGGAGAAGCTCGAGAGCACCTCACCCGTCGCGCCGTCGACCGTCTGCGAGGAGCCGTGCAGCCGGATCGGCCTGGCGCAGTGACCAACCCGCGAGGCGGCCTCGGACCAGGCGTCGAAGTCACGCGACAGCAACCGGGCCAGGACCTGCGCCTCGGTCGCCGCGTCGAGGTGGTCCAGGTCGAGCGGGTGGCCCTCACCAGCCTGCTCTGTCGAACGGAGGGGGACGGCGTCCCAGACGCGGTCTCGTGTTTCCCGGGTCATTATCGGCCACCCCCTTCCCTAACCGGTCCGGGTGGGTGTGCCGTGCAGGTACTGCGGCTCCCGCTGCACGGCACACCCGGTCCGAAAGGGCGGCCCAGAAACGATCGAGAAGAAGATGCCGGCGTCGCGGGGAGCCGCGCACACGCCAAGTCACGTCAAGAGATCACGAAGAAGATGGCGGACCAGAAGATGCGTGTCGTGTGTGTGAGCGGCTATTCGTGTGGATGGCCTCTGGCCGGGGTGGGGAGCCGACCCCCAGGGCATCAAGCCCGCAGTTTTTGTCAGTTCAGGTCTTTTTGTGTGGGTGTGTCCGCACCTCCCACCATCCACGCCCAGGCCGCCGAACGACGAAGAAACACGCCGCGTGTCGCGCGGTCGAAGTTTCACCCACATGCCGATGTGAGGACGAGCGCCCTAGTCATCGGTAAGCCCGGACAGCTGCCGTCGGTGCTCGTCTCGATCGGCGATGACTCGTGCTCTGTCCGTTCGCGTCGCGCGGCGGAACTGCATGTTCACAACAGCCTTGGCCGCGGTGCCGCTAACACCCAGCAAGTGCGCGATCGCAGCCTCCGCGTCCTCCACCGTCTCGCTCTCGAAGATGCAGTTCAGTACCTCTTGACGCCGGTCCAGCGCGGCAACGTATGCGTCCAGGACCTCGACGGATGTCTTGAGACGCCCCACACGATCACCGTTCATGCCGTCACCAAAGCACGAGTGGTCGACTTCTGCGACGCGGCCGGATACGCCACACAGTCTGGTCGTGCCCGCGGCACCGTCCGTGTGGGCGCTCATGCCGCGCTCGGAGCCGCTCGAATAACGCCAGCCTTAGACCGCGCGCAACAACTACCGGATCTCGTCACCCCACCGAACGTCGCCATGGAGATAAACGATCACTCCGTCGTCACTGCTCCAGACGTCGATCCAAGTGGGCGTTCCATGGCTCCCGATCAACTCTGGCGCCTGACCGGAACGCACTCGCCTCAATGCGTCCACGGACAGCCACACAGGCTGGCATCCTTGCCAGCCGCCACAGCCGCAACCCTCATGCGCGACCAACGCGCCACCGTTGACTAGTTCCTGCGCAAGTTCCGGTGTAACGTACTCCTGCTGCGGACGGATAGGCGCCCCGCTGGGGTCGAAGAGCTCACCAGCAGCGTTGTACTTGCCGGGACGGACGGCGTACTCCCCAGGCACCCGGGGCTCTGCCTCGCTCCAGGTTGGCTGCTTGAGCAACTCCGCGAAGGTCGGTCCTTTCGACTTCCTGACCATGGCAAGCATTCTCGTCTCACGTGAATCGCATGGCCACGGAGATGTTCCGCACATGCCGCGCCGCGGTCTGCAAGAGGGCCTTTCGTGTCAGTCTTTCGCTCGTGACCATCGCCGAACTTCTTGACCGACTTCCTTCTCCTGACCGCCTGCGAGAACTGTCCATCGCTCTCGCCGTCCTGGACGTCGCGCTGAGCCCTGACGATGACCCCGAGGATCGCTACTTCCGGTTCGATCCGCGCGACACCTCCGGGATGGCGCTAGCCAGCATGGACAACGGTTCAGGCGATCGCTACTACATCGCCTTCACCCGCGACGCAGTGTTCGGCTGGGGGTTCGCACACGAGGCCCCCATGAGCCCCTTCACGCGAACACCCGTCTCGCTGTGGCCTGGGCTCCTCGACGGCATGCCGGCCGAGTTCGAACCCTTGACGCGGGACGCACGGTTCCAGATCGCCGACACCTTCATGGCCACGGCGGCCTTCTGGTCCGAGGACGGACAGACGTGGCACTCGGGGTCCGCCACCCCTCCGACGGGCGAGACGGACGCTGACGGCGCCGAAGAACTCTTTGAGCTCATCCTCGACGACAGCCCCCAAGCATTCGAGCGCTTCGCCCAGGACTACCTCGAGATGGACCCCAGCGAAGCAGCCATCAGCGCGGTCTACACGTCACACCCGCTCGATCCTTCGACCCTCGCGGAACTCAACCCCGACGCCGACTACGACGACCTCCGGGAGCAGCTGCATGCGATGGGGCTTCCCGCGTCGTAGGCGACATCCGGACATGCCGCCGAGCGCGAAGGCATGCCCTGGGTCGATCGGCCCTTACCCCGCGTCAAAGAGAGCTTTTACGGTGGGCCGTACCGCTCCCAAAGTTCGTCACGAGCACTGCCTTTGAGCGGCTTGGCGTCAAAGACACCGCCGCTGTCGTATCCGCTCTCAAACTTGCCTTGCTCGAGCTCCTCAACGGTGTACCACTCGGGTCCGAGGTCCTCCTCGGGTGGAGACGAGCGGCCGTCCGGCCAGCACACCCTGCAGAACAGCCGTTCGTGGCGTTCACGACCGAACGGCCAGTAGCGGAAGTGCTCCACCTGAGTGACGAGGTGGGCTTCCACCCTGCCGTTTCTGCTGAGTTCCCACACGGCGTCACGGTAGGGATCCAGTCTCGGATCGCGTGGCCCAGGATCTTCCGAGGACATGGGTGCTTGTTTACATCACTCGGGAGTCGCGAGCACGGCACCCGACGTCCTCAACTGCCGCTGATCGCTGAGGCGATTCGCAGAACACGCCTAGGCGAGCACGCCTAGGGTCGCCGCGAGCCGACGCGCATCGTCCGCTGCGTCCCCAAGCAGGTCAACGACAGACCGCTTGGCCAGGTGATCGGAGACCTCTCTACGCCACGCCGCTTGGTCCGCAGCACTAACGTCCTGCCATCCTCGGCTCACCAAACCGGCCAGGATGGCCTGCAAGTCCTGCAAGTCCATCCACGCATCCCACGCGGCTTCGGTCGCTTCATCCGCGGGCATGGGCGGATTGACCGCCTGCACCCGTCGATGAAGAAGCAGCAAATCTCGGTCAGGCCGGTTTCGCACACCCGCAGTGTCGCAGGCCCGGGTTCGGTCATGCCGCCGCCCGCGTGCCCCAGCGGAGCCGGGATGCGATTCCGTGAGGAGTTTCTGTACTGGCTCAAGCGCGCCTCCGGCGCGAAGAAGCGCGGGACCCCGCGATGGGGACCCCGCGCTTCGGCGCTGGCGCGCCTACGCGCACCCCACCGCACCCCGCGCTTCGGCCAAAGGTCGGCGGCGCACGGCCAGTCGACAGCCGTTCCGACGACCCATGGCCGGGACTCAAGCGCCTGGACGAGGGAGGCCCCAGCCGTTGAGTGCCTAGCCGGCTCCCCCGGAGGACCACTGCCCACCTCAAGCGCGCGGCGAGGACGACGACCCGCTCGGCTGGCTTGCACGAGCGCCTTCCGCGCGGCACCTCCCAGCTCGGAGCGTTCCCGTCACTGCGCAGACCCGCGTGCTCGAGTCGTGTCCCCCCGGTGTCCCCCGAGCCCCGAAACTCCCGTCCGACAAGGGTGCCGAGGTAACGCATGCAGAGCACCCGGACGAGCACGACAACGGCCCGGCACCTGTTCGCAATGAGAAGGTCAGGGGTTCGAATCCCCTCAGCTCCACCGATGAGAAACCCCGTCCCACCTGCGGAAACACGCGGGAGGGGGCGGGGTTCCTTCTTTGTTCCGACCATGACCCTGCACGCCCACCAATGGCAAGCACGCCGACGTGCCGAAGGAAGCGGTCCCGGAGCGGGACCGCTTCCTTCGTGGACGAGCCGATGCCTCAGGCACACGTGAGGCCGGTGGCGCGCTCAGGACTGGTTACTGCTTCTTCTCCAGCGTCCCGATCGTGGACTGCAGGTTGGTCAGCGCTGCCACACAGGCCGCCTTGGTCGGCGGGGTCGCCCGGAGGGCGGTGAGGGCGCCGTCGATGGCCGAGTCCATCGTGTGCCAGTCGTCGGGTGAGGCGGGCTTCATCGCTGCCTCGCCGTTGTCCCAGGCGACCTCGAGGTCCTTGACCCGCGCCGTCGCCGCCGTCAGGTCACCCTTCTTCGCCTTCGTCGCCACGTCGTCGACGATGACGGCGAACGGACGCAGGTCACCGATCGGCGAGGTGGGGTCGGCCTCCAGCGGGTTGACGTGCGCCCCCTTCCCCGTTCCGGTGGTCGCGGCGGGGGCGGCCGCCGCCGGTGTCGGCGCGGGCGCCAGGGCCACGGCCGCGGCCACGACCGCGACGGCACCGGCAGCCGCCCACGCGTAGTCCCGGTGCGGGTGGACTGCCGGGGCCTCACCCTTGGCCCGGATGCCGTGACGGTTTGCGTTGACCTGCTCGCGCGCCACCAGGACGACGATCACGGCAAGGAACACCAGGCTCGTCAGGCTCGCCCCGAGACCCAGGCCACCGAAGGAGCGGTCCTGGGTCAGCAGGTCACCCAGCGAGGCCCCGAGCGGACGGGTCAGCACATAGGCGATCCAGAACGCCAGGACGCCGTTGAGGCCGAGCCGTCGGGCGGCCCAGACGGCGAGGATGAGGCCGCCGAAGATGAGGGCGCCGTTGCGGAACCCGAGCGAGAGCGCCTCGGTGGCGAGGTCGCCACCGGCGGTGCCCAGGGCGAAGGTCGTCAGGATCGCGCCCCAGTAGTACCGCTCGCGGCGCGGGGTGTCGATGGCCGTGATCGCCAGGGTGCGTTCCTGGCGCCACCACACCGTGAACACCACGGCGAGCACGACGGCGAAGACGGCGGTGCTGACGTAGAGGCTGACGCCGAGGGTGTCGGTGAAGAAGTCGGTGATCTGGGTGCCGACGATGCTCACGAGCACGACGGTGAGCCAGTACAGCCAGGGGATCAGTCGCCGGGCCCTGAGCTGGGCGACGAGCGCGATGGCGAGCAGCGTCATCATCGCCCCGTCGGTCACGGCGGTGCCCAGTCCGACCTGCACGCTGAGGTAGTCGGCGAAGGTCTCGCCGATCGTCGTGGACAGGATCTTTATGAGCCAGAACGTGGCGGTGATGGCTGGCACCTTGTTGAGCCACGACGCGCTGGACAGGTCACTCTTCCCGCGGTCGTGGACGGAGGTGACGATGTCAGACATAGGATTCTCTCTGGTCGTGTCGGGCTGTCGCCCCAAACCCTCCACAACCCGGCTGAAGCCCTACTGGGAAATCTGACAAAGCCAGCCGTCCCGGCGCCCGAGGTGCGTGGTCTCGAGGTTGAGGAACGGTGGCAGGCGCTGTCATGCCGTCGAGGGTCAAGCCGATGGCCGAGCAGTCACATCAGGTGTCTCGGTGACTGTCGGGCGACGTCAGGGAGCCCACTCTCCCGTGCGTCACGCGCCGCCTGGGAGCTCTCAGGTGCTGTGCGCGGACCGGTGGCGGCAGCCAGAACGCTGCCGTTGGGCAGGGAGAACGGGCCGTCCTCGGTGAGGATCTCGGTGTACGTCAGGCCGATGCCGACGACCCGACCGTGGTAGTCGCCGCCGAGGGCGCCGGACTTGAGCACGATCCAGGACCCGACCTCGAAGGGTCTCGAGGTCAGCAGCACGAGACCGGCGAAGAGGTTGGCCAGTGCCTGCTGGGCGGCGATGCCGATGACAACGCCCGTGATCGCCCCGGAGAGGAGCAGCTTCTCGATCGGCACGTGCAGCACGGTGAGCGCCAGGAGCCCGACGAGGACGTAGCCGATCATCGTGACCCAGAGACGCAGGTTCGACGACGTGCCCGCGCTGGCTCGGGCCCCGACGACACGGGCGAGCTCGTTCGCCGTGGAGCGGACGGCGACGGCAGCACTGACGGCGAAGACGAGGGCACCGAGGAACGTGATCAGGCGCGGGGTCAGCTGCGGTGACTGCGGCACCCCGAATGTGGCGACGACCACGAGCACGACGAACGAGAAGGCTGCTGCCGCGCCGGCTCGGCGTAGGTCGGCGCGGACGCGCAACGCGGAGGTGGTGGAGGCGATCAAGGACAGCTTCACAGGCAGAGGGCTCCTGGTGGCGTAGCAGGGACGTGGTCACGGGCCCCGGCGGTCGCCGGCGCGCCCCAGCACGGTAGCGGCGCCACCTTGGTGTACTCCGACAGCGATCTCGGCGAGCACGCCGCCCGTCGCCCTCCCAGCCGGCACACAGACAGCGGCAGGCATCATGGGTCGGTGACCTTCGTGGCGTTTCTGGCGACCTACACCCTTTTCCTCATGCTGCTGATCGCAGCCGGCGCATGGCTCACGCTGGACCGCCCGCGCAAGCTCGAGCTCCTCGTGGCAGGTGTGCTGGCTCTCGCGGTCCTCGGGGTCCTCATCGTGGCCATGAGCGCCATCTGGACCGACCCTCGCCCCTTCGTCGTGGACGGCCTGGCACCCGCGATCGCCCATGCTGCCGACAACGGCTTCCCTTCCGACCACACGGCCGCAGCGGCTGCCGTCGCAGGCCTCGTGCTGGCGTACCGGCGACGCATCGGCATCTTCCTGGTGCTACTCGCCGTCGTCGTCGGCATGTCCCGCGTGGCCGCTCACGTGCACCACGTCCCTGACATCCTCGGCGGACTCGGAATTGGGCTCATCGCGGCCGCATCGGGGATCACGCTGGCTCGCGTGGCAATGCGCGCTTGGACGGCCCGGCAGAGCGCGTCGCGCGTCTCCTGACCGGTTCCCGGAGCGGCGCGGGACAGCGCGCTGCGCCGGCTCACTGCGGTTCGGGGTGCCGTCCTTCGTGGTCTCCAGGCTCGAGGCGGGGTGGGGCGTCCAGGCGGTACCCGTGTCCGCGCAGTGTGGTGATGGTGGGCATCCGGCCTGCGGCGTTGGCCCCAGCGGCGAACAGGACCGATCGCAGATGTGCGATGTGCACGTCCAAGGTCTTGGTGGAGCCGTACCAGTTCTCGTCCCACACCTGAGCCATGAGCTGTTCGCGGCTCACCGCCGTGTCGGTCTGCTCGGCCAGGGTCGCAAGGAGGTCGAACTCCTTGGCACGCAGCGGTAGTTCGTGATCGTCGACGAAGACGCGTCGGGAGGACCGCTCGATGGTGAGCGCGCCCAGCACGGTGCAGGCCAGCTGGGCATCGTCGTTGGGCGCGTGGCGGCGCAGATGCGCCCGTAGGCGGGCGAGTAGCACCGTCACGGTGAACGGCTTGGTGATGTAGTCGTCTGCACCTGCGTCGAGTCCGGCGATGACGTCTATCTCCGCCGCGCGGGCGGTCAGCATGATGATCAACAGCTCGGGGAACTCGGCGCGGACCTGCCGGGCGATGTCGACGCCGTCGGAGTCAGGTAGCCCGAGGTCCAGGAGCATCACCTCGCAGGGGCCGGTACGGAGATGTTCGAGCGCTCTCTGACCGGTGTGGAACCACCTGCTGCGGTAGCCGTGGCCCTCGAGGGCCTGCTGGAGCTGGCGGCCGATGACGGCGTCGTCCTCGACGATGACGACCGGGACGCCGGAGGACCCCCACGTCGCTGACATGGTCTTGATGCTAGGGCCCCAAGATCTCGGACCACTGTCTGTTGCCGGGTGCGTCATCGCGACGGCCGGACGGTCACGCGTCTCGCAGCTCCTCCACGGCCGGTCGTGTCGATGAGCGGGCGCTGAACCCGGCGGCCGCTGCGAGAGCGGCCAGCACGGTGGCCGCCGTCACGGTCAGGTACACGGTGGGGATGGCGATGCTCGAGGGTGGCGGGTCGAAGACCCCGGTGAGCACCTTGACGAGCATCTGGCTGAGGGCCCAGGAGATGAGGGCGCCGCCGACCAGGCCTCCTACGGCGACGACGGCCGCCTCTGCCATGACCAGGCCCTGCAGCTGCCGACGTCGAGCACCCAGGACCGAGATGATCGCCATGGTCCTGCGTCGTTCCGCCAGGCCGATGGCCAGCACGAGCCCGCCCGAGCCTGCCGCCAGGATGACGGCGAAGGCCAGCTCGAGACGGGTCAGACCGGCGAGGTTGACCGAGGTCAGGCTGGATCCGACGACCGCCCGGGTCTGGGTGATGTCGGTGACGGTGGCGCTGGTGCCGAGGGCTTGGCGCAGAGTGGCGGCCACGGCCGGCTGGTTCGTGCCGGAGGTGTCGACCAGGTAGGTGCCGACCGCGCCTGACCCCGTCTTCCTGGCCACGTAGTCGGCGTTCGCGACGAAGAAGCTGTCCTTGGGTGCCGTCGGGAACTCCTTGGCGATCCCGGCGTAGTGGAACGGGACGGTGGTCAGCTGGTGGGTGCGCTGGTTCTCGAGGCGAAGGTTGAGCAGGTCACCGGGGTGCAGCTGGAAGTCCTTGACGGTCTCGTCGCTGACGAGGACTGCGTCGGGCTTGGCCGCGAGGGTCGCCATGAGCTGGCGCGCGGTGCCGCCCTGGAAGTATGCGTCCTGCAGCGCGGTCACCGAGGCGATGCGGTTCGGACGCACCCCGTACAGGTCCTGCAGGTCGGCGCCCACGTAGGCGAAGCGGTGCTGCAGCGGCTCGACGTGGGTCACGCCGGGTGTGGCGGCAATCGCGGCAGTCGCCTTCGCGGACAGCGGCGCTCCCGGGGCGGGGGTGACCGCGACGTCCGCGCCGTTGGTGAGCTGCGCGTCTGCTTCGGCCTGCTGCTGGTACGTGGCGTTGAAGGTCGCGGTCGAGGCAGCGAACGAGATCGCCAGACCGAGCAGGACGACCGATCGGGTCAAAGGGCGCCGCTGCCGTGACATGGTGGCCGCTGCGGGCTTGGCCAGTCGACCGGTCAACGGGGTGATGAAGCGGGCCAAGGGGCCGCGGCCGTGGGCGAGGCCCATGGTGGCCAGGCGCCACAGGAACATGGCGCCGCCCAGCCACAGCAGGGTCGGGCCGAGGAAGGCCCAGTAGGACACCGAGATGGACGGGACACCTTCCGGTGCCAGGACGAGCGTGTAGTTGTCGCTGCTGGAGACCCAGAACACCACCAGGGCGAGGGCGAGGATGCAGAGGTCCACGCCGTAGCGCATCCACCACGGGGACCGGGCCCGGCCCACGGCGTGCCGGGCCCGCGAGACGGTCAGCTGACGCAGGTCCCGGAGGGCGGGCACCAACACCGTCGTCCCCGCGACGACGGCGCCGAACAGGACCGCGATGAGCGCCCACGCGGGGGAGAGCCGGACGATCCCGGGCGAGCCGTCTGCGCCGGGTGCGCTGCCCTGGCCGAAAGCCCACCTGGAGGCGATCGCGGCTGCCACCAGTCCGAGAACGGCTCCCCCGGTGGCGACGAGTGCCGCCTCGGTGGCCGCCAGGCGTCCGATGGCCCGCGGGGACAGTCCGCGGGTGCGGAGCAGTGCCTGCTCGTCGCGGCGACGTTGTGCCCCGGCGCCGACGAGGGCGGCCGTGAGCATGGCGGCCAACAGGGCACCCGGCAGTCCCAGGAACAGGAAGAGCATCTGGGCGTAGGCGGCATCCGAGCGGGCGGCGTCGAGAGCCGCGCCCACGTTGTTGCCGACCACCCCGGTACCGGCCAAGGCCGCCTCGAGATTGTGCGCGGCTCCCAGGACCGCCCCGTAGGCACCGGCCGGGTCGCTCGGCAGCGGCGCCGATCGGGCGACGTGGATCTGGGTCGTCACCGGGACCACCGGGGTCGCCGGGCCGGGGGTCCCCTGGGCGGGAGCCGCAGGCTGGCCACTGACGACTCTGGCGAACGTGCGCGCAGGCAGCAGGATCACGTTGTCCGGTGGCGCAGACGGTTGCGCACCGACCGGGGCCCCCACCTTCTGGAACAGCGAGTCGGCCTGGGGCAGGTCGACGACGCCGGCGACGGTGACCGTCGCTGATCGTGACGGGCCGAGGCCCACGACCACGTGGCTGCCCGGGCGGATGTGCAGGTTGGAGGCGGTCTGCTGGGCCACGAGCACCCCGTTCGGGGCGCCGCTGAGCTGGCGGATCTCTCCCGGGAACTGCGTGCGGTAGCCGTCCGGAAGCCCGAGCACCACGGCCGCGCCGGTCGTCTGCGTCGTCCCTTCAGCGGTGGCCTGCAGACCGGTGCTGCGAGCGAACGTGACAGGCAACGCTGCGCGGACCCCGTCAGACCTGGCAACGGTGGCACGAACCGCGGCCGGGTCGGCCCCCGGCTGAACCTCGACCTGCCAGTCGACGGCCACCGACCGCAGGGCTCGTGCTGTCATGCTCTGCTGCGAGACCGTCAGAAACGTCCCGATGGACGCGATCAGGGAGACGGCGACGGCGACACCGACGCTGACCGCCAGCAGGCGCCCCCCGCGCCGTCGAAGCAGGCCCATGAGCCAGGCGCCGGTCATCTCCGGTCACCCGCCGTGGTCGCGCCTGCGTGCGGTCCACGCGGCGCGCGCGAAGGCCTCAGCTCCGTGTCGTCCGTGCTCAGTCGTCCCTCGTGCATCCGCCACCGCTCCTCCAGCCTCTCTGCGACCTCGATGTCGTGGGTGGAGACCACCAGGGCCGCATCGAGCTCCTCGGCCGTGGCGAGCAGCACGTCGATCAGGTGTTGGCCGTTCGCGCGGTCGAGCTGTCCCGTGGGCTCGTCGGCCAGGATCAGGGACGGTCTGTTCGCCAGGACACGCGCGACGGCCACGCGTTGGGCCTGTCCTCCGGACAGCTCCTCGGGGAGCTGGGTGGCGAGCTCGGCCACCTGCACCAGCTGCATCGCCTCCTCGACGCGCTCGTCGGCGTCCGCGTCGGGCACGCCGGCCAGCACGAGAGGCAGCGCGACGTTCTCGGCCACCGTCAGCGCCGGCACGAGGCTGGGGCTCTGGAAGACGACGCCGACCCGTCCCCGCCGTTCGGGCTCGGAGGCGGGCAGACCGGGCCAGGACACGCGTCCCGCCGTGGGCGTCTCGAGCCCGGCCATGATGTGCAACAACGTCGACTTGCCTGAGCCGGAAGGACCCACGATCGCGATGCGTGACCCGAAGGGCACCTCGCAGCTGCTGCCGTGCACGGCCACGACTGCTCGTTCCCCGCGGCCGAACGTGCGAGCGACACCCTCGCAGGTCACGGCGAGCGCGGGCCGAGCCGACGATGCTGGGAGCGCGGTCATGAGGTCACCATCCCGTCGTGAAGGTGGATGACGCGGTCGGCGATGGCGACGACGCGTGTGCTGTGGGTGACCACCAGGAGCGCGGCACCCGCGCCCGCCCGGTCACGCAGGAGCTGGAGCACCTGCTGCTCGGAGTCTCCGTCGAGCTCGCCCGTGGGTTCGTCGGCCAGGACGATGTCCGGGTCGTTCGCCAGGGCAACCGCCAGGCCCGCACGTGCGAGCTCACCACCGGACAGCTCGGACGCGTACGCCTGAGCGCGCGCTGACAGGCCCACCCGCTCGAGCAGCTCCGTCACCCCGACGGGTGTGCTCGGGCGCTGGGTCGTGCCTCGCAGCCGCGGGCCTGCATTGCCGGCCGTGCGGGCGAGCTCGATGTTGGCCCGGACGTTCAGGTGTGGCAGCAGATTTCGGCTCTGCAGCAGGACGCCGATGCGCTGCGCCCGCAGTCGCGCCCGTTCAGCCTCAGGACGGTGGCTGAGCCGCTGCCCACCCACGCGCACTGTCCCGCCATCGGGCTCGTCGAGTCCGGCGAGGCATCCCAGCAGCGTGGACTTGCCGCACCCGGAAGGACCGACCACTGCCACCGTCTCTCCGGGAGCGACCGCCAACGAGACTCCCCGAAGGGCAAGGGTTTCCTCTTCGCCAGTGCGGAAGAACCGATAGAGGCGATCGGCGGTGAGGGCACTGGCCGCCGGCTGCGAGCTCGCGGGCCTCACGTCCCCGGTCAAGGGGCCGGACGAGGCCGAGACCGCGGCGCCCGGCCCGCGGAGGGACATCACGACGTCCACCGCAGGGAGTCCGAGACCGTGCGCCACGGGTCGACGTTGTCCGCGTTCACGGGACCCGAGAGGGTCAGGTCCACCCGAGTCCCGGGGCGGAAGTACGAGTACCGTTCGAATGCGTCGCGGACCACCTTGCCCGTCACCGGGTCGACCGCCGAGTCACCCTGGTAGGTCAGCAGCACGACAGGACCACCTGCCCTGGAGACCGTCTTCACCTTCGGTGATGCGAACTTCGGCACGCTGCCTCGGAGCTGAGGCACTTCCATGGACATGACCGTCGACGCGGTGGGCGCGGTCGTGGTCTTGACGACGTGGACCTCGATGCGGTTCAGCTTGTCGCTGAAGACCGTCGCGCCGCCCGTCGTCGCTCGGGCCCATCCCTCGGGGACCTTGACACTGATGTGGGTGCCGTTGGGCGTGAAGGGAACGTAGACCTGGGTGTCGGGGATGTCCCCCGGAGGGTTGCTCTCGGTGGCGGCGGGGGTGGGGGACCCGACCGAAGAGGAGGCGGCATCGGAGCTGGACGGTGGCGCGGTGGGCTGTGGCCCAGGACCGCTGGTCGTGGCAGATGCGACGCGCGCAGAGGTGGGCGCCGGTGCGGGGGCGGTGGGGCTGTTGCCGCAGCCGGAGAGCAGGATGGCCCCCAGCCCCGCCGCCGCTGCAAGCCGTGTCCTGACGACAGTCATCGTGAGTCCCCTTCTGGTTGCGTCCGAACCGCTTCGCTCCCCACGCTAGGAAGGTGGTGGTTAGGCGGGATGCCACTCCCGGTTAGGGGAGGGCAAAACCTGCGGTCCGGCCACGCCATCGACGATCTGCGGGTCGAGCCCGGGCGTGCGGCGCGGCAGGATGGCAGGCATGCGCCGACGAATCCTGCACGTGGCCGTCGTGGCCGTGTCGGTCGCCCTGGTGCTCTTCGGCATCCCGTTGGCGCTGGCCGCAAGGGCCGCCATCCTCAGTGAGGAACGTGGCGAGCTGGAACGGACCGCTCTGCTCGCTGCCCGGCAGGTCGGTCCGGACTTCCTGGCGGGTGACCCGGTGGAGCTGCCCCGCGTGGAGGGCGACAAGAAGGTGGCCGTCTACGACGCCTCGCTGACCCGCAGGTCTCCTGCCACGGGTGGGCCACCGACCGCCGACTCGGTGACCAGCGCTGCCGCGCGCGGGGTCGAGTCCGAGGGCGTGGTCGGCGCTGATCTCGTGGTCGCGGTTCCCGTGACCGTGGCCGAGAGAGTCATTGCAGTGGTTCGGGTGGCAGCGCCCACGAGCCACACCTTCACCACCATCCTGCTGGCCTGGGCAGCGCTGGCGCTGTTGGCGGTGCTCGCTCTTGCCGTCTCGGTCGTCGTGGCGCGACGCCAGGCACGATTCCTCAGCACCCCTCTCGAGGCACTGGCGGTCGCGGCCGAGCGCGTCGTCGCCGGGGACCTGCAGACACGAACCGAGCCGGTTGGGACGCCCGAGCTGGTCAGGCTGGCACGGACTCAGAACGAGATGCTGGACCGGCTGGGCGACCTCATCGCCCGAGAACGCCGACTCACCGGTGACATCTCCCACCAGCTTCGGACGCCGGTCACTGGGCTGGCCCTCGGGCTGCAGAACGCGCTGAGCCACAAAGGCAGCGGCGCCACCGCGGATCTCCGCGCGGCGCTTGTCGATGCCCTCGGGCAGGTGCGAGATCTCGAGCGAACGATCGACAACGTCATCCACCTGTCCCGCCCCCAGTCGGATGTGCTGGACGCGGGCCCGGGCCACAGCGTCGGGGACTTCTGCGCGGAGATCGAGCGGCGGTGGCACGGCCCACTGTCCGAGGCGGGGCGCCCGTTGGTCGTCACGGCCCAGACCGATCCTGCGCTGCCCCTACCGCAGTTCGTCGTCACGGAGGTTCTGAAGATCCTTCTGGACAACGCAATGCGGCACGGCGTCGGACGTGTCACCGTCGTCTTCCGTGACCTCGGCTCTTTCGTCGCGATCGACGTCGCGGACGAGGGTTCCGTCCAGGTCCCTGGCGACGAGCTGTTCCGCCGAGGCCATTCCGGCAGCGACGGACTGGGGATCGGGCTGGCCCTCGGGCGATCGATCGCCGAGGCCTACGGCGGCCGGCTGGCCCTGACCCAACGGCAGCCAACCTGTTTCACCCTCATGGTTCCGCTCTCATCGACTCCCTCCGAAGCGGACCTAGCCGGCCTGTCACGCTCAACGCCGGACCCCTGAGGGCGCGGGGGCCGTTCGAGCGAGAGGGTCAGTCGGCCAGCTTTGCGATGGCCTGGGCCCACAGGAAGTGCTTGTTGGTGCCCAGGTCCCGGACGGTCTTGATGTTGAAAGCGGCCTTGAGGTGCTCGGCGTCGCTGGCGCTCACGCCCTGCAGCGCGTCCACTGGTGCATCAGCCAGTTCTGCGATGCTGAGGGACTCGAATGCCTTGTCGACCTTGCTGGCGATGTCGCTCATGCTCACTCCTGAGAGTCGGCCCGCGCTCATTGCGGGGAGTACCTCGATGCCTACCACGTGAGCGACCCCTCCGCAGGCAGACTTCCCACGCCGCTGAGGCTCGAGTTCGCGTAGGAGCTCTGCTTCCGCTGGAAGAGGCACCGGGTGCGCCTGGCATCCGGTCCTTCTTCAAGTACCGGCCGACCAGTTGGCGTGACGGATATCTCGGGTATGTGCGCTTCACCGCAACCGATGACGGGCACTCGCGTGTGCCGGAATGGAGCCAATGATGAGCGAAGCCGATCTCCCACCCGTTTCCGCGGAGGAGCTGGCCGCCGAGGGAGGGACTGCCCTCCCGGACAAGGAGGTCATGTCGCTCCTCGACCTCAACGCCGACCTCAACCTCGCCCTGGACGTCGCGGCCCCGGTCGACCTCGGCGTCGCGGCCAACGCCAATGTCGCAGCGCCGATCAACGGAGCAGTCGGTGCCAACATCCTCTCGGTCGGCTCCGCGGATGCGGCCGTCGCCCACCAGGGCGTGGACATCAACCAGGACCTGTCCGGCTCCGCCGTCGCCCACGCGCCCCAGCACAGCACGATCGACCAGTCCGCGCCGGCGACCGGCACCGGCACGCCCACCACGCCTACCGCGGAGCCGGCTGCCGCCCCGAGCCCGACGCCCACGGCTTCCTCTGCCCTCAGTGGCAACCTGCTGAACATCGACGTCAACGCGGCGGCCGACGCCAAGCTGGCCGCCCCGATCGACGGAGCGGTGGCCGCGAACGCGAACGTCGCCGCCCCGATCAACGCCTCGGTCTCGGCCAACGTCGGGTCCCTCGGCTCGGAGGCGACGTCCATCGCAGACCAGCAGGGCTCGATCACCCAGCACCTGGACGGGACGGCCCAGGCCACCGCCGACCAGACCTCGCAGATCAAGCAGTAGACGGTCCCATCGTGACTCTCGCGTCAGCGGACGGCAGGGCCTCCGAGCCGGTCTCCACCATCGACCCATCGGCCCTGCCGTCCGCCGACGTGGGTGACGTCGCGCACCCTCCGACGAGGGGTACGGGCGTCGAGCTGCTCGGAGCCTTGACGGGCTCCGGCTATCGCAACCCACCGTCGCTCGCACGTCGCCTCGACGGGCAGACGGTGCAGCTCACGCCCCTGCTCTACCTGGTCCTCGAGGCGATCGACGGACGGCGGACCTACACCGAGCTGGCCGAGGTCGTCAGCACGGCATACGGGCGGCGGCTCGCGCCGGATGACGTTCGTCAGCTCGTCGAGACGCGGCTTCGCCCGCTCGGCCTCGTCCGGGGGACGGACGGGTCGGAGCCCCAGGTGCAGAAAGCCAACCCCCTCCTCGCGCTGCGCTTCCGATGGGTGGTCTCCGACCCCACGGTGACCCGTCGTCTGACCGCGCCCTTTGCCGCCCTCTTCACGCCGGTTGTCGTGGTGGTCGCGCTGGTCGCCTTCCTCGTCGTCTCCGGATGGGTCCTCTTCACGAAGGGGCTCGGCTCCGCGACCCACCAGGCGTTCGACCAGCCCCTGCTCCTGGTCCTCGTCTTCGCCATCACGATCTTCTCCGCCGGGTTCCACGAGTTCGGCCACGCGTCCGCCTGTCGCTACGGCGGCGCGACGCCCGGCGCCATGGGCACGGGCCTCTACCTCGTCTGGCCGGCCTTCTACACCGATGTCACCGACAGCTACCGCCTCGGCCGGGCAGGCCGCCTTCGCGTGGACCTCGGGGGCCTGTACTTCAACGCGCTGGTGGCGGTGGCGATGTTCGCCGTCTGGTTCTTCACACGATGGGATGCGCTGCTGCTCATCCTCGCCGCGCAGCTGCTGCAGATGATCCGTCAGCTGGCGCCCATGGTTCGTTTCGACGGCTACCACGTGCTCGCGGACCTCACCGGCGTGCCCGACCTCTCCTCGCGCATCGGGCCGACGCTTCGCAGCCTCGTGCCCGGGCGGTCCCCCGAGCCCCGTGCGACCGAGCTCAAGCGCTGGGCGCGGGTCGTCGTGACCGCGTGGGTGCTCGTCATCGTGCCGCTGCTGCTCGTCACCCTGGTGCTCATGGTCGTGGCGCTCCCTCGGGTCCTCGGCACGGCGTGGGCAAGCGTGCTCAAGCAGGCCCATGCTCTGGGGGTCGACTGGTCCGGCGGCGACGTCACCGGCGTGGCGGTCAGGGTGCTGGCGATCCTCGCCGTCTGCCTGCCTGTGCTCGGCTCGCTCCTGGTCCTGGCTCGCCTGGTCAGGACGGTGCTGGTCTCGCTGTGGCGCAGGACCGCCGGACGCCCCGGCCGCCGGGCTCTGGCAGGGCTGCTCGTGGTGGCCGTCGCTTCGGCGCTGGCCTGGGCCTGGTGGCCCGACGCCGACCGCTACCGCCCCGTCGAGAGGTTCGAGAAGGGCACCGTGGTCGACGGAATGACCGCCGTGAGCTTTCCCGGCCGGGCAGCGGCCCTCTCCGACGGCCGGATCGTCGAGGGCCAGCGCTCCGTGTGGGCCTCGACCTCGGCTCCTCCGACCAAGGAGCACCCCGCGCTCGCCCTCGTGCTGGTCCCGAAGTCCACGGCGGATGGGAGCACCGCCACGGCACCGACCTGGGTGTTCCCGTTCAACCGCCCCGGAGCTCCCGGTGCCGGCGACAACCAGGCCCTCGCCGTCAACACCGCCGACGGCTCAACGCTCTACGACGTCGCCTTCGCCCTGGTCTGGGCCGACGGCAGCGCCGTCACCAACAGCAACGAGGCCTACGCCTTCGCCAGCTGCACCGGCTGCAAGACAGTCGCTGTTGCGTTCCAGGTCGTGCTCATCACCGGTGACGCCCACGTGGCGATCCCCCAGAACATCTCCGGCGCGGTCAACTACTCCTGTGCACAGTGCGTGACCTACGCCCTGGCGCAGCAGCTCGTCCTCACGGTTCCGGCAAACCTCGACCCCAGCACTCGCCAGCGTATCGACGCGCTCTGGCAGCAGATCGCACGATTCTCGGCGACCATCGAGACCCTCTCCCTCGACGAGGTCCGGTCCAGGCTCCTCGACTACCAGAACCAGATCCGGACGCTGGTCGCCGCAGAGGCCACGGCTCCGGCGGCCTCGACGCCGACCCCGTCCACGAGCCTGCCGACCACGGCAACGGCAACGGGGGACACAGCGACCCCTGCGCCGTCCGCCAGTGCGTCCACGACGCCTCCCGGCGGGGACTCCTCGCTGTCGTCCAGCTCACCCCAACCGACCGCGACGACCCCAGAGTCGACCGGCTCGACCGCACCACCCACGACCACCGAGGGCCTTGCTGATGGAGCGACTGCCGTCCCGTCGTCAACGGCCGGCCCCGCGACCACCAGCCCATAGCGCGCTCGAACAGTCCAGCCGAACCCTTCGACCGCCCTAGACCCAGCTTGGGAACCACATGCGGGCCTGCCACTCCGAGAGCGGGATCACGTCCGCGACGTAGATGGGGTGGAAGAACGCGAAGAGCGCCATGGAGACCAGCACGAAGGCGCCCATGACGCCGTAGCCGATGCGCCGACGGGTCGGCGAAGCCTCGCGACCGCCGACCACCAGGCCCAGGACGTAGACGCAGGCGAGCACCACGTAGGGCACGAAGGCGACCTCGTAGAACGAGTAGATCGTCCGGTTGCCGAGGAAGAACCACGGCAGGTAGCCGGCGAAGAGCGCGCACAGGATCGCGCCGGCCCGCCAGTCGCGGCGCAGCGCCCACATGAACAGCAGCACGAAGATCGCGAGGGTGCCGCCCCACCAGATCGACACCGTGCCGATCGAGGTGATCGCCTTGCTGCACTGGTCGACGAGGCAGCCGTCGGCGCCCTTCTTCGGGCCCTCGTAGAAGAACGACGTCGGGCGTCCCTGGATCAGCCAGGACCACGGGTTCGTCTGGTACGGGTGCGAGGAGGTGATCGCCTGCGTCGAGGCGTACATCTGCTGGTGGTAGGCCCACAGCGAGCGCCACCAGTCGGGCAGCCACGGGTGGGTCGTGTCCGGGTTGTCCTGCGCCCACGTGCGGAAGGAGCCGCCCTTGGTGAGGATCCAGCCGGTCCAGCTCGCCACGTACGTCACGACCGCGGTGACCGCGACCTGCACGAACGCATACGGCGCGTCCTTGACGAGAGCACCTGCCAGCCAGCCGCGCACCCCGGCGGCGCGCCGGGCGCCGAGGTCCCAGAGGACGGTGAGCAGCCCGAAGGCGACGAGGAAGTAGAGGCCGGACCACTTCACCCCGGCGCACAGGCCGAGCATGACGCCCGCCACCCACCGCCAGGGTCGCCAGCCCAGCCACGGCCCGAGCCTCGACGTGGCCGCTCGGGCGCGGTCGCCCACCTTGCGGGCCAGCACCTCGCGTGCCCGGTCGCGGTCGACGAGCAGCGCACCGAAGGCGGCCAGCCCGAAGAACATGACGAAGATGTCGAGCAGGCCGGTGCGCGAGTGCACGAAGTGGTGCCCCTCGAACGCCAGCAGTGCTGCGGCGAGCGTGCCGAGCAGGTCGGAGCGGAAGAGGCGGCGCGCGATGCGGCCGAGCATGAAGATCGAGATCGTGCCGGCCAGGGCCACGGCGAACCGCCAGCCGAAGGAGTTGAGGATGCCGAAGGGCACCTCGCCCCAGCCGATCAGCCACTTGCCGACCGGCGGGTGGACGACGAAGTCACCCTCCGTGCCGTAGACCATCGGGTCGTTGGCCGTGAAGTGCTGGTCGACCTGGTTGGCCTCCTGCAGGGTCGGGTCGTTCTTCATCTCGAACCAGTAGAGGACCATCGACCAGCCCTGCTTGACGTAGTACGTCTCGTCGAAGACCAGCTGGTGCGGCGCGCCCACGTGCCAGAAGCGCATGAACCCGCCGACGAGCGTGAAGAAGAGCGGTCCTGCCCACCCGAGCCAGGCGAGGCGGCCGGCGGTGCGCCGGGAGAGGCGGAAGTCGTCGGCCGGGTCCCCGAGCAGGCGCGCGCGCACCTGCCGGGCCGAGTTCATGGGCGTCATCGTATGCAGTGTCGCTGGGTGGGACGGGCACCGTGCCGACGCGTGGGCCGTGGGGTTCCGGCCGTGGCTCAGATCGCGACGCCGCGCGCCTTGAGGACCGAGTAGCCGACGAAGGCGACGGTGTCGAGGAGCGCGTGGCACACGACCAGCGGCATCACGCGACGCGTGCGGACGAAGACCAGCCCGAGCACGAGCCCCATGACGATGTTGCCGGCGAACCCGCCGAAGCCCTGGTAGAGGTGGTAGCTGCCGCGGACCAGGGCCGAGACGCCGATGACGAGCGGCCACCCCCATCCGGTCTGGCGCCAGCGAGTGAAGAGGTAGCCGACCATGACGACCTCCTCGAGGAGGGCGTTCTCGATCGCAGCCATCACCAGCACGGGCGCCGACCACCACACCGGTTGCAGGTTGGCGGCGGCGACCTGGGTGTTGATGCCGATCGCCTTGGCGAGGAAGTAGAAGCCGAGGCCCGGGATGCCGATCACGGCGGCGAGGCCGACGCCGCGGAGCAGGTCGCGACCGGGCTCGCGCCGGTCGAGCCCGATGAAACGGCCGGCGCGCACGTCGGGCGCCGGCCGCCGCACGTGGTTCAGCAGGTAGAGGGCCAGGCCCACGACGGCGAGGGGCAGGACGATGCCGGCGAGCTGGTAGGCCAGGTCGAGCCAGGGCCGCCCGGGTGTCGCGGACTGGTTCATCGCTGTCGTCTGCTGCGACAGCGGCACCGGCCGGGTCAGCTTCTCGATGATGCTGAGCACCGCGTAGACGGCCGAGGACCCGAGGCTGACCCCGAGGACGAGCACCGTCTCCCAGCGCAGCCCTCGACGCACGCCCGGCTCGTCGACACGCGCGGGGTCGCGGTCGGAGGCGGCGAGCAGTCCGGCGAACCGGCCGCGCTCCGCGGTCGCTGAGGTCGACATGGCGCCAGCGTAACCTCGCGGGCGGAGCCGAGATCGCCGCGAGCTGCCTCTCGGACAGCGGGGCGGCGTAGCGTCTCGGGCATGTCGCTGCTCTCCGACTGGCGCCGCGGTGAGCACGCCGCGGAGGGCTTCGCGTACCCGACCTACACGCGGGGCAAGGGCCCCGGCGTCATCGTCGTCCACGAGAGCCCGGGGCTCACCCCGGAGGTCATCGAGATCGGCCAGCACCTCGTCGACACCGGTTTCACCGTCGTCCTGCCGCACCTCTTCGGCTCGTCCCACGCGCCGCCCCGCACGTGGGAGGCAGCCCGTGTCGTCCCGCGCCTCTGCCTCACGCGCGAGTTCACCCTGTTCGCCACGGGCCGGACGGCGCCCCTCGCGGGCTGGCTGCGCAGCCTGGCCCGGACGGTGCACGCGTCTGCGGGCGGGCCCGGTGTCGGCGTGCTGGGGATGTGTGTGACGGGCGGCTTCGCGCTCGCGGCGATGGTCGACCCGGTCGTCGTCGCGCCAGTCGTCGCGCAGCCGGCGACTCCGCTGCCGATCGGTCGCAGCCGGGCCGCCGACGTGAACCTCACGCCCGGGGACCTCGCCGCCGTCCGTCGGCGCGTCGCCGACGGGTGCCCGGTCCTGGGCGTCCGCTACCACGCCGACTGGGTGACCGGCACCCGCTTCGAGACGCTCCGGCGCGAGCTCGGCGAGGGATTCGTCGCGGTCGAGCTGGACGGACACGGACACGCGACGCTGACCGACCACCGGCACCCCGAGGCGGTCGAGCGCGTCACCGCCTTCCTGCGCGGTCGGCTCCTCGGAGAGCCCCCCGGCGGCCCCTGATGCCGGCCCGTCCACAGGCGTGGTGCACAACCTGTGGAGACGAGGGGCCGGGATGTGGATGAACCGGCCGTCGGCTGTGGAGGACGCGCGGAGGGTGTGAGGACTCAGAGGAACTTTCTCGAAAAGGCTTGTGGGCCTAGATGGCCCGAGGTAGAACTTTCCTACGCCCTCCTCCCGAGGAGAGCGTGACGACTCGGAGACGAGGGTCCACACGGTGGGGCGACTCACCGCGGCAGCCGGTGACGAGGCTGCCGGGACCGGACTCGACGAGACGTCGATCGGGAGAGTCACCTACGACCGATCAACCAGAAGGGCCCTTGAGACTCATACTCCCGAGGGCCCTTCGCCTGTCCCGGACGGGTCAGGGCCGGACGGCGGTGGACTCGGCCGGGACGTTCGGGCGCCAGGGCTTGAGCCACGCCGTCTCCGGCCAGCCCTCGCGGGCCGCCACGAGCTCGTACATCGTGGCGCCGTCGATGGACTCCCGCACGATGTCGGCGTGCCCGGCGTGCCGAGCCAGCTCCTCGACGAGGTGCATGGCCACCCACCGGACCGACCACGCCTCGACGTCGTGCGGGAACCACGGCGCGTCGCGCGGCACCGGCACCGGAGCGCCGAGATCCACCTCGCGCAGCACCTGGCGGGTGATGTCGCCCTGCGCGGCCAGCGCGGCGAGCAGCGACTCCAGCGTGTCGTCGTCGGTGACCGTGAAGTCCTCACCCCAGGCCCGCGCCTGCTCGGCGATCGACGTGTCGGGTGGCGCGGGGGCGCTCGGCGCCGCGGCCATCCGCGCCGTCCAGCCGCGCTCGCAGGTCGTGACGTGCTTGACGAGCCCGCCGATGCTGAGGGTGCCCGCCGTGGGTGCCAGGCGGATCTGCTCCTCGGTGAGGCCGAACGATACGGAGAAGAACGCGTCGCGCTGCTGGTCGACGTAGGCGATGAGGCTCTTGCGCTCGTCGCGGACGGGTGGGACGTGGGCTGCCATGGCTTCTCCTCAGTCGTTGCGGTGGGCGTAGAGGTCACGCAGCAGCGCGATCTCGGCGCCGTGGTGGATGACCTCGCGGTTGATGTGCAGCACGAGCTCGACCCGCGGGTGATCGGCCCACGGCCCCTCGCTCGGCCCGCAGGGCTCGGCGAGCGCGTCGAGGTCCCAGCCGCGCACCCCGGCGGTCCAGGCGGCGAACGCCGCGTCGGCCTGGCCGAGCGCGCCCTCGGCAGTGGCCGCATACGGGAAGGTCAGGTAGTCGACGGGCGGTCCGTCGAAGTGGCTGTGTACGCGGGCGCCGAGGACGCCGACGATGACGTGCGCCAGCCGCCACGCGATCGTCGTGACCGGAGCGGGGATGGGCTCGGGGTAGGCCCAGTCGATGGTCAGCTCGCCGGTGCCGCCCTGGATCTCCGTGCCCCCCTGGCCCCGGGGGTGCAGGTTCCAGGCGCCGGGCGTCGGCTCCCAGAGGTACTCGGCGTCGGTGAGCCCGTCGAGACGCGGGCGCAGCTGGTTGCTCCAGTGCCGGGCGGCCTGGTCGACGAGAGCGGAGGTCCAGTCGATGGAGGTCTGTGTCGTGGTCATGGTCCAAGCGTCCACGGCATATAGGACAGCTCCTGTCCGCAGAGGCTGCGACACTCGAGTCATGTCCTCGTCGTCCGACGGAACCGGCACCACCGCCCGGGTGCTGCGTCTGCTCGACCTCCTGCAGAGCCGGCCCGTCTGGAGCGGCACCGAGCTCGCCGAGCGGCTCGGTGTCACGACCCGCACCGTGCGCCGCGACGTCGAGCGCCTGCGCGACCTGGGATATCCGGTCAACGCCGAGCACGGTGCCGGGGGCGGCTACCAGCTGGGAGCCGGGCGCCGCCTGCCGCCGCTGCTGCTCGACGACACCGAGGCCGTGGCCGTCGCCGTGTGCCTGCGCCTCGCCGCTGGTGGCACCGTCGAGGGCCTGGGGGAGGCCGCGGTGCGCACGCTCGCCAAGCTCGACCAGGTGCTGCCGGGACGCCTTCGCGCCCAGGTCGAGGCCATCCACGAGGCGACCGTGACGCTCGACAGCGGTGTCGTCCCCGTCGACGCGACGACGCCTCGCGCGCGCCTGCCGGCAGACCGAGCGGGTGACGTTCGCGTATGCCGGCCCGCGCGGTTCGGGGGAGAGGCGGGTCGAGCCGTACCGCCTCGTCGCAACCGGCCGGCGGTGGTACCTCTTCGCCTTCGACCTCGACCGCGACGACTGGCGCACCTTCCGGCTCGACCGCATGGCCGAGGCCCGGTCGAACGGCTGGCGGTTCGCCCCGCGGGAGGCGCCGGACGCCGCCGAGCACGTGCGGCGCTCGATCACCGCGGGCGGCTACGACCACGTGGCCCGGGTCCGCATCGAGGCGCCGAAAGAGCTGGTGGACAAGCACGTTCCCGCAGCTGTGGGCACGGTCACGGCTGACGGTCGCGACCGCTGCATCTTCGAGGCGGGTGGCAACCACCTCGGTGCCATGGCCATGCACCTGGGCGCGCTGCCGTGGGAGCTGACCGTCCTCGAACCGCCCGAGCTGTGCGAGGTCATGCGCGAGCAGGCCGCCCGGATGCTGCGCGCCGCCGGTGACCCGGCCGCCGGTCCCATCACGGTCTGAACGAGAGCAGAACCGCGCCATGGCGCAGTTCGGTGGGTCGTCGGGTCCGGGTTCCGGCCGGAACCGCGCCATGGCGCAGTTCGGCGCGTCCGTCGGGTCCGGGTCACGGCCGGAACCGCGCCGTGGCGCACTTTGGTTCCTCGTCGGGTTCGGGTCACGGCCGGAACCGCGCCATGGCGCAGTTCGGTGCCTCGTCGGGTTCGGGGTCACGGCCCGAACCGCGCCATGGCGCAGTTCGGCGCGTCCGTCGGGTCCGGGTCACATCCGGAACCGCGCCGTGGCGCAGGTTCGCGCCAGACGGCATACGCCCTCAGCCGGTGTTGCGCAGCCCTGCGGCGATGCCGTTGATCGTCAGCAGCAGGGCACGCTGGACGTCCGCGTCCGGTTCCACGTCCTCGGGCACCGCCCGCGAGCGGGCCAGCAGCGAGGTCTGCAGGGCGTGCAGGGGGGCGAGGTAGCTGTCGCGCAGCTCGAGCGTGCGCCGCAGCACCGGTGAGGACTCGAGCAGCTCCTTCTGACCGGTGAGCCGCAGGACCTCCTCGACGGTGCGGGCGTGCTCCTCGCGGATCGTCTCGAAGACGCCGGACACCTCGTCCGGGACCAGCGTGCTGACGTAGCCTGCGGCGATGTCGAGGTCAGTCTTGGCCAGTGTCATCTGCACGTTGGACAGGAAGGTGCGGAAGAACGCCCACGAGCCGTACATCTCGCGCAGCGTCTTGTCCCGGCCGTCCTCGCGGGCAGCGGCCAGGCCCGAGCCCACGCCGAACCAGCCGGGCAGGATGATCCGGGACTGCGTCCAGCCGAAGACCCAGGGGATGGCCCGCAGGTCCTCGAGGCCCCCGGTGCCGCCGGGGCGCTTGGACGGGCGGGAGCCGATGTTCATCTTGCCCAGTTCGTCGACCGGAGTCGCGGACACGAAGAACGGGACGAGGCGGGAGTCGCGCACGAGCTCGCGGTAGGCGTCCTGGCCGCGGCCGGCCACGAGGTCCATCGTGCCGTTCCAGCCGTCGAGGACGTCGCGCGGCAGGAGTGATCGGCGGTGCAGCACCGACGCCTCGAGCACGGCGGCGAGCGCGGTCTCGAGGTTGAAGCGCGCGAGCCCGGGCAGGGTGTACTTGTCGCTGATGACCTCGCCCTGCTCAGTGATCTTGATCGGGCCGTCGAGGCTGCCGTAGGGCTGGGAGAGGATCGCCTCGCCGGTCGGTCCGCCGCCGCGGCCCACCGACCCGCCGCGGCCGTGGAAGAGCCGCAGGACCACGCCGTGCTGGCGCGCGATGTCACGCAGGGCGCGCTGGGCGCGGTGGATCTGCCACTGGGACGCGGCGATCCCGGCGTCCTTGGAGGAGTCGGAGTAGCCGAGCATGATCTCCTGCACGTCGCCGCGGGCCGCGACGACGCGGCGGTACGACGGGTCGGACAGGAGGGCCTCGAGCAGAGGTCCGGCCGCCTCGAGCTCGGCGACGGTCTCGAAGAGCGGGGCGAAGCCGATGCGGGCGGTGGCCGGGGTCGTGTCGGAGCCGGTGTCGAGCAGGCCCGCCTCGCGGGCGAGGACGACGACGGCGAAGAGGTCGTCGACGTCGTGAGTCATCGAGACGATGTAGGTCTCGACGGCCTCGGGGCCGTAGGTGTCGAGGGCCCGCCCGATGGCCGTCATGAGCGACAGGGACGCCTGCGCGGCCTCGCCGAGGTCGTGGACGCCGACCCCGGTGAGCGGCCGTCGGGAGGCCATCTCCTGTGAGAGCAGGGCGATGCGCGCGGGAGGTTCCAGCTCGGCATACGGCGTGTCCAGCTCGCCGATGCGCTCGTAGAGGTCGGCGAGGGCGGCGTGGTGCTTCGCGCTGTGCTCGCGGATGTCGAGCGTCGCCAGACCGGTGCCGGTCGCGACAACGGCGCGGATGAGGCGCAGGATCGCCCCGTCGGCGGTCAGGGCGTCCCCGCCGGCGAGCATCGACTCGCGGATGAGGACGAGGTCCTGGAGGAGCTCGTCGAACGTCGCGTAGTCGCGTCCCGGCTCGTGCGGCGTGCCGTGGTCGAGCCGGTCGCGGGTGCGCAGCAGGCGCACGCGGACGAAGCTGAGCTTGAGGCGGTAGGGCTCCTCGGCGTTGAGCCGGCGCACGGCGGCGTAGGTGACCGGCAGGGCCACCGCGTCACGCTCGATGCTCTCGCGCAGCGCGTCGGTCACCTCGACGAACCGCGTCGACGAGGACAGCTCGTGCAGCATGTGGTCGAGCTTCGAGACGAGCTCGGCGAGCCCGGCGTCGTGCTGCATGCCGATGACCTCGAGGGTCACGTCCGGCGTGACGTTGGGGTTGCCGTCGCGGTCGCCGCCCGCCCAGGCGCCGAAGCGCAGGGGCCGCGCAGTCGGAGGCAGCTCGACCCCGATGCCGGCGAGCGTGCGGTCGAGCTCGGCCAGCAGGTCGGGCACCACCTGGTCGGCCAGGAACCGCAGCGTGTGCATCGCCGTGCGGGCCTCGTCGGTCGGCTCGGGACGCACGATGCGCAGCTCGTCGGTCTGCCACAGCATGTCGACGAGCTCGGCGAGGCGTCGCTCGGTGCGTGGGCCCTCGGAGGCCGGGCGGCGGGGGTCCTCGAGCTCGCTGACCGTCACGGCGATGCGCCGGAGGAGGTTGAGCACGGTGCGGCGCGTGGCCTCGGTCGGGTGGGCGGTGAAGACGGGACGGTACTCGATCCGGCCGAGCACGTCGTCGAGCTCGTCCCGCTCGAGGCTGCCCTCCTCGAGGGCTGCGCCGATGCGCCGGACCGTCGCCGCGAGCGGCGCCTCGTCGACGGCGCTCAGCTCCTGCCACCGGTGCAGCTGCTCGGTGACGTTGACGAGCTGGAAGTATGCGGTGAAGGCGCGTGCCAGCACGACTGCGGTGGGCGCGTCGACGCCTTCGAGCAGCGCGCGCAGCTCGCCGTCCTCGGGCTCGCGGGCCAGGCCGCGCACCTTCTCCACGAGCGCGAGCAGGTCGGCGCCCTCGTGCCGGGTCAGCGCCTCGCCGAGGAGCGTGCCGAGCTGGCGCACCGACGCGCGGAGGGCAGCGTGCTGGGAGGCAGACGAGACGCCCGAGGCGAACGTGGCGACGTCGGGCTGGCGGCGGTCGGCCTCCAGTAGCTGCTCGGTCGTGGAGGGGCGCCCTTCGGTGCTCATGGGTCAGTCCTACCGCGTAGACGGCTGTGCGGCGCTTCCGGTCCACGATGGGGAACGCCGAGCCGTTCCGCTCCCGGGTTCCGGCGCGTGGGGGCGAAACTGGGGAGGTGACGGTTCCCGGTCCTCGGGTGGGGGTCGGCTGGCGAGGAAGGATGCGCGCGTCGGCTGCCTGGTTCGCGTACGCGTTCTGCGCGCTCTGCCTGGTCGGCGCGGCGGCGTGCTCGGCAGGCCCGGCGCAAGGGCCCGGAGGGCCGCCCACTGGAGCGTCGTCCACTGCAGCGCCGTCGACTGTCTCTCCGGGGCTGGCGGCCGCGCTCAGGGAGGTGAGGTCGTCCTCGGCCCTGGGCGACTCGGTGCCGTACGGGAGCGCGTGCGAGTGCACGCCCTACCCGGGCCTGCTCGGCGATGACCTCGCGCGCTTCGCCGGACATCCGGTAGAGGTGGCGAACGACGCGGTTGCCGGGTACACGAGCGGTGACGTGCTGGGGCAGGTGGAGCACGACGCGGCCGCGGCCGGACGGATACAGAACAGTCAGGCGCTCACCCTCGAGGTCGGCGCGAACGACGTCGCCTACTCGTCTGCGTGCGCCACGGACGTCGCCTGCTACGAGCAGAGGATCCCGCAGCTTGCGAGCAATCTGAGGGTCGTCGTCGCCCGGGTGCGGCAGCTGACGGAGGGCCGCAGCGTCGCCGTGGTGCTGCTCGACTACTGGAGCGTGTGGTTGGGCGGCACGTACGCGGCCGCCCAGGGTCAGGCCTACGTCGCCGCGGCCTCGGCCGTGACGGCGAGCGTGAACGACACGATCCGCGCCACTGCTCGCGAGACCGGCTCGCTCTACGTGGACCTGCGGACGGCGTTCCGTGGCCCGGACGACGCCTGGGACGAGACGCACCTGCTCGCTGCCGACGGCGACCATCCGAATGCGGCCGGACATCGACGGATCGCGGATGCCGTTGCGCACGCCGTCGTGGCGTCCCAGTAGGCGGCCAGGCGGGATCTGGGTCTTGTCGGGCTGCAGCGGTGTGAGCCAGACGGGTGGCGGCGGTGGCCCTCGCCCTCGCCGCCTGACCATCGCGTCCTGCGAGGATGGCGGCATGAGCACCGGCACCCTAGTCCTCGCGGCCACCCCGATCGGCGACCCACGCGACGCGGCGCCACGCCTGGCCCAGGAGCTCGCGACCGCCGACGTCATCGCGGCCGAGGACACCCGACGCCTGCGACGCCTCCTGAGCGAGCTCGCCGTCACCCCAAGCGGATCCGTGATCAGCTACCACGAGCACAACGAGGCCTCACGGACGCCCGACCTCGTCACGCGCCTCGTCGCCGGCGAGCGTGTCGTCGTCGTCACCGACGCCGGCATGCCGTCCGTCTCCGACCCCGGCTACCGCCTCGTCGCCGCGGCGATCGACGCAGACGTCCGCGTGACGTGTGTCCCCGGGCCGAGCGCGGTCCTGATGGCGCTCGCCGTCTCGGGTCTGCCGGTCGACCGGTTCAGCTTCGACGGGTTCCTCCCGCGCAAGCCGGGGGAGCGCGCCCGAGCGCTCGCCGAGGTGGCCGACGAGCGTCGCACCCTCGTCTTCTTCGAGGCGCCGCACCGGCTCGCCGAGACGCTCACCGCCATGCGCGACGCCTTCGGAGCCGAGCGCCGCGCCGCCGTCTGCCGGGAGCTGACCAAGACCTACGAAGAGGTGCGCCGCGGCACCCTGGACGAGCTCGTCGCCTGGGCGCAGGAGGGCGTCAAGGGCGAGATCACGGTCGTCGTCGCGGGAGCCGAGCGCGCGGTGCCCTCCCTCGAGGACGCCGTTGCCGGCATACGAGCTCGGGTGGACGCCGGCGAGCGGCTCAAGGACGTCGCGGCCGACGTGGCGTCGGCCACCGGCCTGTCGAAGAAGGCGCTCTACGACGCGTCCCTCGCCGCCCGCTGACTCGCGATCTCGACAGGCGAACCGCTTGCCCCAGCGGGAATCGCGGGTAAGGCTCCTGTAGTTCCCCGTCCGGAGGCGGGCATCCGCCGGCCTCGACGACAGCACACCCGAAGGAGCACGGCATGGCTACCACCCGCACCGCCAGCACGCACTGGGAGGGCTCGCTCTTCGAGGGCTCCGGCCAGGTCAGCCTGGAGAGCTCGGGCATCGGCACCTACGACGTCAACTGGCCCTCGCGGGCGGAGTCGGCCAACGGCAGGACGAGCCCCGAGGAGCTCATCGCAGCCGCGCACTCGTCGTGCTTCTCGATGGCCCTGTCCAACGGCCTCGCCAAGGCCGGCACGCCGCCGACCACCCTCGACACGACGGCGAACGTGACCTTCGTCCCCGGGACCGGCATCACCGGGATCGCGCTCAGCGTCGTCGGCGACGTGCCCGGCATGTCGGACGAGGACTTCCAGGCCGCCGCGGAGGACGCCAAGGCCAACTGCCCCGTCAGCCAGGCGCTCAAGGCCGTCCCGATCACCCTCGAGGCACGGCTCGGCTGAGACCCGGACCCACCACCCCGATCGGCGCCGGACCACACAGGACGGCGCCGATCGGCTTGTCCGCCCAGCCTTTCCGCGTCCCTGCCGTCAGCGGCCCTCGACCGTTGACCGGAACGACTCGAGCATCGACTGCCAGTTCTGCGAGAACTGCTCGGCCTGCTCCTGCGAGACGTTGCCGTCCTGCTCGAGGGTCACCGTGGTCGCCCCCACCGCCCCGTCGATCGACAGCGTGTACGTCACGGTGTGGTAGTTCTCCGGCCGGTCCTCCTGCCCCATGAGCGGGCTGTAGTGCGTCATCGAGAGCCGGCGGGGCGGGTCCGACTCGAGCACCTCGCCCTTGTCCTGGTACGGCTTGCCGTTGATCTCGCCCTGCCAGGTGATGGGGCTGCCGACCTGCCAGTCGGTGCTGACGTCGGTGCCCACCATCCACGTGCGGACCAGCTCGGGGTCGGTGAGGGCGCGCCACGCCTCCTGCGGCGTCGCGTCGACCGTCACGCTCGCGTGCGCAACATGACCTGTCATCCCTCCGTCATACCGCGTGGAGCCGTATGCCGTCACGACCTTCGTGACACCGGCGGCGCAGCGGGGGACGGGGACGGGCGAGAACGCCTTCGCGGCGGCAGCGGGCGCCCGCCTAGGATCCATCCCATGAGCAAAGTCCTGTCTGCCGTCGCCTGGCCGTACACCAACGGCCCGCGCCACATCGGCCACGTGGCCGGTTTCGGCGTGCCCTCCGACGTCTTCAGCAGGTACATGCGGATGGCCGGCCACGACGTCCTGATGGTGAGCGGCACCGACGAGCACGGCACGCCGATCCTCGTCCTCGCCGAGGAGGAGGGCCTGACCCCGCAGGAGCTCGTCGACAAGTACAACGCCGTCATCGCCCAGGACCTCACCGACCTCGGGCTGTCCTACGACCTCTTCACCCGCACGACGACGCGCAACCACTACGCCGTGGTGCAGGAGATGTTCCGCCAGGTGCACGCGAACGGCTACATGATCGAGCAGACGACGCGCGGCGCCATCAGCCCGTCGACGGGGCGCACGCTGCCCGACCGCTACATCGAGGGCACCTGCCCGATCTGCGGCTTCCCCGAGGCGCGGGGCGACCAGTGCGACAACTGCGGCAACCAGCTCGACGCCGACGAGCTGATCAACCCGCGCAGCAAGATCAACGGCGAGACGCCGGAGTTCATCGAGACGCAGCACTTCTTCCTCGACCTGCCGGCCCTCGCCGGCGCGCTCGGGGAGTGGCTCGACGGCCGGGAGGCCTCTGGCACCTGGCGCCCCAACGTCATCAAGTTCTCCAAGAACCTCCTCAAGGACGTGCGCCCCCGCGCCATGACGCGCGACATCGACTGGGGCATCCCGATCCCGCTCGAGGGCTGGGAGGACAACCCGAGCAAGCGCCTCTACGTCTGGTTCGACGCCGTCATCGGCTACCTCTCGGCCTCCATCGAGTGGGCCCGCCGCGTCGGGGATCCCGAGCGCTGGCGTGAGTGGTGGAACGATCCGTCGGCCGTCTCCTACTACTTCCAGGGCAAGGACAACATCACCTTCCACAGCCAGATCTGGCCGGCCGAGCTCCTCGGCTACGCCGGGAAGGGCGACAAGGGCGGCGAGCCGGGGCCGTACGGCGAGCTCAACCTGCCCACCGAGGTCGTGGCCAGCGAGTTCATGACCCTCGAGGGCAAGCAGTTCTCGACGAGCCGCAAGCACGTCATCTACGTCCAGGACATCGTCGCCCGCTACGGCCCGGACCCGATCCGCTACTTCATCTGCGCCGCCGGCCCCGAGAACCAGGACGCCGACTTCTCCTGGGCCGAGTTCGTCCAGCGCAACAACAGCGAGCTGGTCGCCGGCTGGGGCAACCTCGTCAACCGCACCGCCGCGATGATCGCCAAGAGCTTCGGCGAGATCCCGAGGGCGTATGCCGTCCAGCCCGTCGACGAGGAGCTGCTCGCGACCGTACGAGGTGCGTTCGCAACCGTCGGCGCGTCGCTCGAGCGGCACCGCCAGAAGGCGGCGCTCGCGGAGGTCATGCGCGTCGTCGGCGAGGCGAACGCGTACGTCTCGAAGACCGAGCCGTTCAAGCTCAAGGGCGACGACGAGCGCGAGCGGCTCTCCACCGTCCTCCACACGCTCGTGCAGGCCGTCTCGGACCTCAACACGCTCATCTCACCGTTCCTGCCGCACGCCGCGAACCGCGTGCACGCCGTGCTCGGCGGCGAGGGCGAGTTCATGCCGATGCCGCGCCTGGAGGTCGTGCCCGACCTCGACGACGAGGCCCGCAGCTACCCGGTCATCACCGGGGAGTACTCCTCGACGCCGCGCTGGGAGTCGCGCCCGGTGGTCGTGGGCACGCCGATCGCCAAGCCCACCGGCGTCTTCGCAAAGCTGGACCCCGACCAGGTGATCGAGGACGAGCGTGCACGGCTCGGCGAGGCCGGACCGGGCGGGACGCGCCACCACACGGACCCGCTGGCCGCCCCGAAGATGGGCAAGCCGAAGCACGCCGCCGGCGGGGGCGGGGCCGAGTCCGCATGAGCCCCAGCTCCTCCGGGCAGCGAGGGCTGCCGGAGACCCTGCCCGACCCCCTGCCCATCGACGTCGTCGACAACCATGTCCACCTCGACATCACCCGCGAGGGGGACGAGCCCTTCGACGTCGCCGACGCGATCGCGCGGGCCCGCTCGGTCGGGGTGACGCGGCTCGTCCAGGTCGGCTGCGACCTCGACGGCATCCGCTTCACCATGAAGGCCATTGAGGCCCACGACGAGCTGGTGGGCGGAATCGCCCTGCACCCCAACGAGGTTCCGCGCCTGGCCGCGGCCGGCAAGCTCGACGAGGCCTACGCCGAGGTCGAGCGGTGCGCGACCCACGATCGCGTCCGCGTCATCGGCGAGACCGGCCTCGACTACTTCCGCACCGGCCCCGAGGGCGTCGCGGTGCAGCAGGGCGGGTTCCGCTGGCACATCGACCTCGCCAAGCGCCTCGGCAAGGCCCTGCAGATCCACGACCGCGACGCCCACGACGACGTGCTGCGCATCCTCGAGGAGGAGGGGGCGCCCGAGCACACCGTCCTGCACTGCTTCTCCGGTGACCTCGAGATGGCCCGTGAGTGCGTCGAGCGCGGCTACTACCTCAGCTTCGCCGGCACGGTGACCTTCAAGAACGCCCGCACCCTGCGTGACGCGCTGACGGCGGTACCCCTCGATCGCGTCCTCGTCGAGACGGACGCGCCCTACCTCGCACCGGCGCCGCACCGTGGCGCGACGAACGCCTCCTACCTCGTCCCGGTCACGATCCGGGCCATGGCCGGCGTGCTCAACATCGACGTCCCGACCCTGTGTCGGGCCGTGTCCGAGAACAGCGAACTGGTCTACGGCCCATGGGGATCCACGCGTCCGACACCGGCCCCCTAGGCCCATAGCGCACGTGCCGTCGGTCGATTCGGTTGACTCGCAGTCCGTTACCGAAATTTGACCTTTGCATGACGTGTCAGTCAGGGTGGATGGCTGTTGGCCGGTTGCTGCCCCGCATCGACCCACCTCCCGACGACGCGAGGTGGACTGTTCGAGAGCGCGTTGCACCGGATGGTTCGATGTTCGGAGTGACTTGATTTCTCGCAACGCCAAGATCCTGGCCGCCACCGGCGCGGCCGTCGTCCTCACCTCCGGTGCGGTCGGCGCAACCCAGCTCGACAAGTCCGTCAACCTCTCGGTCGACGGCACCACGAGCTCGGCGCACGCCTTCGCCAGCACCGTCGGCGACGTCCTCGACAAGCAGGGGATCGCGGTGAAGCCCGGCGACGTCGTCGTCCCCGCCGTGGGTTCACCCGTCAGCGACGGCGAGACCATCACCGTCAAGTACGCCCGCATGCTCAAGCTCACGGTCGATGGCAAGACCCGCGAGCTCCGCACCACCGAGACCACGGTCGACGGAGCGCTGCTCGCACTGGGTGTCCGGGGCGAGGGCGCCCGGCTGTCGGTGTCGCGTTCCCAGACGATCGGCCGCCAGGGCCTGGCGGTCACGGTCGTGACCCCCAAGGCCGTCACGGTCTCCGTGGACGGCAAGACCGTCACCAAGACCATCGCCGCCACCACGGTGGGCGAGGCGCTGACGCAGCTCGACGTGCGCCTGGCCAAGGCCGACAAGGTGAACCCGCCCGTCACGACGCCGCTGACGTCGGGAGCGAAGATCGCCGTCCAGCGCCGGCAGACCAAGGACCAGAAGGTCACCCGGCCGATCGCCTTCGGCACGACGAACACGAAGACCGGCAGCCTCTACGCCGGCCAGACCAAGGTCCAGCGAGCCGGTGTCGCCGGCGTGCGCACGGTCACGGTGCGCAGCACCGTCGTCGACGGCAAGGTCGTCTCCACCAAGGAGGTCTCCTCCACGGTCACCAAGGCTCCCGTGGCGCGCATCGTGCTCGTCGGCACGAAGAAGCGCCCGGCCCCCGCACCGAAGCCCGCAGCCGCCCCCGCCCCCAGCGCTGGTGCCTCCAGCTCGGGCGCCGGCCTGAACCTCGCGCGAGCAGCCATGTGGGACAGCATCGCCCAGTGCGAGTCGACCGGTAACTGGCACATCAACACCGGCAACGGCTACTTCGGCGGCCTGCAGTTCCTCACCTCGACCTGGCTGGCCTACGGCGGCGGCGACTTCGCGGGCCGCGCCGACCTCGCCAGCCGCGAGCAGCAGATCACCGTGGCGAACCGCGTGTACGCCGACAACGGCACCTCGCAGTGGCAGTGCAAGCCCTGACCTGACGGCCGCCTCAGGCGCCTGCAGGACCGAGGCCCCCGACCCAGCCGGTCGGGGGCCTCACCCGTCGGTGCCCGGGACGCGTCACGGCATACGTCCTCTCGCCCGCGCCATAGGGTGATCGCATGACGAAGAAGGACGCAGCGGCACCGGTCGACGACGCCGCACTCCTCGGGGCGGCGCAGGTGCGCGAGCTCGCCGAGCGCCTCGAGGTGCGGCCCACGAAGCAGTGGGGCCAGAACTTCGTCGTCGACGCCAACACCGTGCGCAAGATCGTCCGGGTGGCGGGCGTCGGTCCCAAGGACGTCGTCGTCGAGGTGGGTCCCGGGCTCGGTTCCCTGACCCTGGCGCTGCTGGCCGTCGTCAAGCACGTCACGGCCGTCGAGGTCGACCCGCGGCTCGCGGGCGCACTCGAGGAGACGGTGCGCTCGCTCCAGCCCGACAACGCCGGCAAGCTGCGGCTCGTGGCGGCGGACGCCCTCACCGTGACCAAGCTGCCGGGTCCCGACCCGACGGCCCTCGTCGCCAACCTGCCCTACAACATCTCGGTCCCGGTCGTGCTCTCGTTCCTGCAGCACTTCCCGAGCATCGAGCGGGTCCTCGTCATGGTGCAGCTGGAGGTCGCCGAACGCCTCGCCGCCAAGCCGGGCAGCAAGGTCTACGGCGTGCCCAGCCTCAAGGCGGCGTGGTACGCCGACGTCGAGCTCGCCGGCCGCGTCGGGCGCAACGTGTTCTGGCCGGCCCCCAACGTCGATTCCGGCCTGGTGTCGCTACGCCGCCGCAAGCCGCCGAAGACGACCGCCAGCCGCGAGGACGTCTTCCGCTGCATCGACGCCGCCTTCCTCCAGCGGCGCAAGTCGCTGCGGGGCGCGCTCGCGTCCTGGGCCGGCTCGCCCGACGCCGCGGAGCAGGCCCTCGTCGCCGCCGGCATCGACCCGCGCACGCGTGGCGAGCAGCTCGACATCACCGCCTTCTCCCGCATCGCCGAGGCTCGGCCCGCCGGCGTGGGACCCGCCGAGCCGCGCGCCCGGCGACTCGGTCATTCGACCTGAGACGCCGGTCGGCCCATAGGGTGGGTCGCATGACTGTCGCCCCGACGCTGCCCGGCGCGGTGACCGTACGCGTCCCCGCCAAGGTCAACCTCGAGCTGCGCGTCGGACCCCGCCGGGCGGACGGCTTCCACGCGCTGGCGACGGTCTACCAGGCCGTGTCGCTCCACGACGACGTCTCCATCGCCCGCTGGGACGACTGGCAGGTCGTCGCTGCGGGGCCGTATGCCGACCGCATCCCGACCGACGGCGACAACCTCGCCGTCCGCGCCGCGCGCCTCGTCGCCGAGCGCTGGGACGTCGACGAGCGCCTCTCCATCCGCATCGACAAGGACATCCCCGTGGCCGGGGGCATGGCCGGCGGCTCGGCCGACGCCGCAGCGGCCCTCGTGGCCTGCGACCAGCTCTGGGGGCTCGGCCTCGACCGCGACGAGCTCGCCGAGCTGGCCGCCTCCCTCGGCAGCGACGTCCCGTTCCTCCTCACCGGCGGCAACGCGATGGGTTCGGGCCGCGGCGAGCAGCTCGCGCCCGTGCTCGCGCGCGGCACGTTCCACTGGGTCTTCGCGGTCAGCGACACGGGGCTGTCCACCCCCGAGGTGTATGCCGAGTGCGACCGCCTGCGCGAGCGTGACGGCGTGCGCGTGGGGGAGCCGCAGGTCAGCGCCGAGCTGATGGCGGCGCTGCGCTCCGGCGATCCTGCGGCCCTCGGTGCGGCCCTGCACAACGACCTCGAACCTGCAGCCTTCTCGCTGCGGCCGCAGCTGCGCGAGCTGCGCGACGCCGGCGTCGAGTTCGGGGCGCTCGGCGGCGTCGTGTCGGGGTCCGGCCCCACCATCGCCTTCTTGACCGAGAGCCACGAGGCCGCACTCGACCTGTCGGTGTCGCTCGCGGCCTCCGACCTGTGCCGGGACCTGCGCCGAGCCAGGGGGCCGGTCCACGGCGCCCAGGTCGTGCCCGCCGCCCGAACGGCCGACTGAGGCGCTCTCGGCGGCACGCACACGGCTCGAGGGCCCCGAAGTAACCGCGGGCTCCCGAGAGGAACCATCTCGCCGGGCTGGAGGGGCGACGCCCAGCGCGATTCGGTGAGCGCCCGCCCACGCCGTAGGGTCAGTGGTCGATGGCCAACCTCATCTCCCTCGAACGGGTCTCCCTCGTCTTCGGCACCAGCCACGTCCTCGACGACGTCAGCCTCGGTGTCCTCACCGGCGACCGCATCGGCGTCGTCGGCGTCAACGGCGGCGGCAAGTCCACCCTGCTGCGCGTCATGGCGGACCTGCAGGAGCCCGACTCCGGGCGCATCACCAAGCAGGGCGGCGCGGAGGGGATCCGCATCGGCATGCTCGCGCAGGACGACGCCCTCGACCCCGAGTGGACGATCCGCGAGGCCGTGCTCGGTGACCTGCCCGAGCACGTCTGGGCCGGTGACCCCCGCATTCGCGACGTCCTGACCGGCCTGCTCGGCGGCATCGAGGCGGAGAACGTCGGCGGTCTCGACAGCCGCGTCGGCCCGAAGTCCGGTGGCGAGCGCCGCCGCCTCGCCCTCGCGCGCCTGCTCGTCGCCGACCCCGAGCTGCTACTGCTCGACGAGCCGACCAACCACCTCGACGTCGAGGGCGTCGCGTGGCTCGCCGACCACCTGGCCACCAAGCGTCCGCGCCCCGGCAACGCGACCGTGGCCATCACCCACGACCGGTGGTTCCTCGATGCGTACGCCACCCTCACGTGGGAGGTCGAGGGCGGGAAGGTGAGCGCCTTCGAGGGCGGGTATGCCGCCTACGTCCTGGCCAAGGCCGAGCGTGACCGCCTCGCCGGCGTCCTCGCCGACCGTCGCTCCAACCTGATGCGCAAGGAGCTCGCCTGGCTGCGCCGCGGCGCCCCGGCCCGCACGAGCAAGCCCAAGTTCCGTATCGAGGCGGCCAACGCCCTCATCGCCGACGAGCCGGCGCCGCGCAACAGCGTGGAGCTGGCCTCCTTCGCGAGCCGGCGCCTCGGCAAGGACGTGCTCGACCTCGAGGACGCCACCGTCTCGGTCGGCGAGCCGCCGAACGAGCGCCGGCTGCTCGACCACGTGACCTGGCGCCTGGCGCCGGGGGAGCGCGTCGGCGTCGTCGGCGTCAACGGCGCCGGCAAGTCGACGCTGCTGCGAGCGCTGACCGGCGAGATCCCGCTCGAGGGCGGGCGCCGCAAGATCGGCAAGACGGTCGCCATCGCCCACCTGACGCAGGAGGTGCGCGAGCTCGAGCGGTTCGAGCAGTGGCGCGTCATCGAGGCCATCGAGGACGTCAGGCAGTGGACCACGCTCGGCGGCAAGGAGATCAGCGCCGGCCAGCTCGCCACCCGGCTCGGCTTCCCGGGCGGGCGCCAGCAGGCGCGCGTCGGTGACCTCAGTGGCGGCGAGCGGCGCCGGCTCCAGCTGACGCGCCTGCTGCTCACCGAGCCCAACGTGCTGATCCTCGACGAGCCGACCAACGACCTCGACATCGAGACGCTCACCTCGCTCGAGGACGTCCTCGACGGGTGGGCCGGCACGCTCGTCGTCGTCTCGCACGACCGGTACCTGCTCGAGCGCGTCGCCGACAAGCAGCTGGCGCTGCTCGGCGACGGCTTGGTGCGCGAGCTGCCCGGCGGGGTCGAGGAGTACCTGCGACTGAGGCACGCGGCGATCGCGGCGCAGGCCTCCGGAGGTTCGGCGCGGCCGGGCTCCGGCGGCTCGGCCGCCTCCGGTGCAGGCGGCTCAGGTGGCTCAGGTGCTCCAGGGGGCGCCAGCGGCGGCTCGCCCGGCCCAGCGACCGGGGCGGTCGGCATACGGCAGGCGACGCCGACCGCCTCTCCCGCAGAGGTCCGCGACGCGCGCAAGTCGATGGCCCGCATCGAGAAGCAGCTCTCGCGGCTGCAGGAGCGCGAGGCGCGGCTGCACGGCGAGATGGTCGAGAAGGCCACCGACCCGGCGGCGCTCGCGGAGCTCAACACGAAGCTGCAGGCCGTCGTCGCGGAGCGGGAGGAGCTCGAGCTCGAGTGGCTCGAGGCCGCCGAGGTCGTCGGCTGACGAGCGGAGGGCAGCTCGCCTGCGCGAGCTGCCCTCCGATCGAGCTGGGGCGACCGCGTCAGCGGTTGTCGACCGCCGTCACATCGACGGTGACGTTCGCCCCGGTGTAGAGGTGGCTCACCACATAGACCGTGCCCGGCGGGATGACCGCCGACTCGTCCGCCGAAGACGTCGCTGCTGAGCCGGTGGGCTTGCAGGCGCTGTCGAGGAAGTAGAGGTCGAGGTCGTGGCCGACGGTGGCGTCGAGCGGGCTCGTGCCCTTGACCGACACGGAGTGCAACCCGTCGGAGAAGCCGGCCGGCAGCTTGGTCACCCAACCGTCCACGCCCTGGGTGGCCGGCGGCGCGGCGCACGTGGTCGTCAGCTCGGTGCCCGTGACGCCGTAGACGTTCTGCAGCCCCGTCGGGTCACCGGCGGCCGGGTTGTTCGCCGTGATGGTGCCGTGGTCGCGGTAGGGCGCGTCGGGCTTGATCGTGCCGTTCGCGACCACGGCGCCTGACCCGAACGCCTCGATCTCCGCGACCTGGGCGTAGGTCGTCGTGTCGCCCTGCACGGAGTCGATGAAGAAGCGCAGGTAGGCCGCCTTCGTGGGGGTGCTGAGCGGGAAGGTGGCGTAGTTGAGGTCGGGTGCCGTCGGCCGCGGTGCCTGGTAGCCGAACGCCCCGGTGCGCACCGTCTTCCACGTCACCCCGTCGAGGGAGGTCTGGACCGTGAAGCCCTTGAGGGCGGCGAAGCGCGAGGCGTTGGTGGCCTTGTAGGCGCTGACCCGCACCGAGCTGACCGTGGCCGGAGCCGCGAGCTTGACCGTGACGCGCTGGTCGGGGCCGGCGTTGTAGGCCGTCGAGCCCTGCTTCGTCGACCACACCGAGGCGGCGGTGTCGTCGAACGCGAACTTCGCCGGGGCGCCGTCGTCCTGGCTCGAGGTCGACACGACCTGGGCACCGGCGGCCGTCGAGGCGAGGTTGGGGGCGAGGGAGATCTTCTTCGCGACGTTCCGGCCCGCTGCGACGGCGAAGCCCTCGATGGTCTGCGTGCCGAAGCCGGGGGCCTGGACGGTCAGCGGGTAGGTGCCCGCGACCGCCTTGATCGATGCCCCACCTGCCGAGCCGGTGCGGACCAGCGGCGTCACGCGGGCCTCGAACCGGCCGAGGATGATCCGGGCGTTCCGGATCGGCTGCCCGGTGGTGGCGTTGACGAGCGTCAGGGCCACCGTGCCGTTCTGGGCCGCCGACGGGTGGTCGAAGGCGGGCGTGGGATCGGTGTCGTCACCGGTGTTGCTGCTGGCCGAGGCGCCGGCACCCCGCTTGGCGAAGACCGACCAGATCAGCGCCGTGTTGTCACCGTGGTTGCGGTCGAGGTCGGCGGTGAGGATGCCGTCACGGGCGTCGAGGAACGACGGGTTCGGCGCGGTCAGCGGCATACCGTCGGTGACGAGCTGCGCCGCGACGGCCGCGCCCTTGGCCGCGCCGTAGCGGGCGACGAGCGCCTTGCGCAGGTCCCACAGCGTCGCGGTCCAGATCTCGCCGTCGGCGTGCACCTCGGGCCCGGTCAGGTCGTAGCCGATGTCGCCGAACGTCGTCGGGTTCTGGTCGTAGTTCCAGTTGCGGATGCCACGCGTCGGGTTGCCGGTGACGTAGTCGCCGACGATCGGCTTGGTCAGCAGGCCGGCGTTGAAGCCGTGGTTGAGGGCGTACCAGTCCGACCAGCCCTCACCCATCGAGCCCGCCTGCTGCGAGGCGAGCCCGGCCCCGCTGGCGACGTAGCGGTTGGACAGGCCGTGGGTGTACTCGTGCTGGATCACCGACATGTCGAACGATCCGTCGCGGTAGGGCCCCTCGAAGGCGTCGTTGATCGGCTCCCAGAGGAACATGCCGCTCCACGGCGGGATGCCGTCGTCGAGCGTGAGCATGTACGCGTTGTCCCGACCGGTGTAGGTGGGGGAGCCGCCGGACGCGGCGCCGGCCTGCACGAGCCCGCGCACGGCGTCGCCGCCCTGTCCGCCCTTGCCGCCGTTGTCGGCCTGGAAGTTGCCGGCGGACTCGGTGAAGCCGAGCGCGTAGTACTCGTCGTGGATCCGGTTGTGCTGGAAGAAGAGGTTGGTCGCCGCGGGGTTGAGGTCCTGCGCGTACGACGGGGGCACGGTCTGGCCCTTGGTCGCGGCCCAGCGGTTGGCGTACGCGTAGTCGAAGGCACCGGTGGGGGCGACGGGGCGCGGGGCGTTGTCGACCGGGCCGATGAAGTTCGACCAGTTCGCGTAGGTGTCGGCGTTGTTGCCGAGCGTCGTCACCCCGGTTCCGGTGGCGCCGGTGAGGTCGACCCAGCCCTTGGGCGACGCGGTGGTCGGCCCGAACGACTGCTGGCGCGGCTGGCCGCCCTTCGCCGCACCGGGGTAGTTGTCGTAGACGGTCCCGTGGGCGTCGTCGAACTGCACGACGCTCGTGCGGTAGAGCACCGAGCCCGTCGTGCCGTCGACGATGACCTCCCAGGCTTCCGTCTGGCTCTTGATGAAGTAGATCTTGTATGCCGCCACGGGGCCCGACCGCGTGGGGAAGGCGACCTTGCGCACGTAGCCGGGTCCGGCGAACGGCCCCCGGTCGTAGGTCGTGAACCCGGCCTGCGTGCCGGTGCGGGTCGGCGCCCAGGCGGTGCCCGGGGCGAGCGCCGCCGCCACCTTGACCAGGGCGGGGGCCTCGCCGAGCACCCACCCGCCGAGGAGGCCTGCGCCGCCGGCGGTCTCACCGGCATACGACAGGACGCGGCCGTCGGAGGCGACGGCGACGTTGAGGCGCCCACCTCGCGCGGCAGTCGCGCCCGCGAACGTCTGGATGAAGCTGACCACGTGCGTGCCGGTGCCGGGGAGCGCGTGGTCACGGGCGACGGCGAGTCCCTGGACCTGGGCGACCGACAGGCCGAAAGCGTCGGGCTGTGCGGCGAGCCAGCCGCGGGCGACGTCGACGGCGCTGCCGGCGCGCGGCGCGCTGAGGTAGCCGTTGCCGTGCAGCGAGCGCAGCGTGCCGAAGCGCGCGTCCCACGTGGCGCGGGCGCCGGGGCCGGCCGACCGCAGCAGCGCGGCCACCGCGTTCTTCGTCGCGGTGGTGGGCACGACCGCCTTGGTCACGGCCCGGGTGTCGAGCGTCTTGAGCAGGTCACCGACCGAGTCGGTCAGGGTGTTCGTGAGCGTGCTGCTCACCGGGAGGGCGGCTGACGTCGTGGTCGCCGCCGCGAGCGGGGCCCCCGCCGCCGCCGAGACGAGGCACAGTCCCATGGCCAGGACGTGCTTGCGAGTGGTCTTCACGCGGATCTCCTAGCAGTCTCGTCGGGACTCGCCGACGGTGGCGGCCCGGTACAGAAGAAACGACGCGTGAGGCACAAAGGCTACGTGCAGGTAGCACTCAGGTTGTCGGCCCTTGAAAGTATCTTGATGTCAAGATACTTTCGGGGCATGGAGATGTTCCTGCACCACGTCCAGGTGTCCGGCCCCACTGGGTGCGAGCCCGACATGCGCGCCTTCTACGTCGGCGTCCTCGGCATGACCGAGGTGACCAAGCCCGAACGCCTGCAGGCCCGCGGCGGGGCCTGGTTCCGGGCCGGTTCGGCCGAGATCCACGTCGGCATCGAGGAGGGGTTCGTCCCGGCCCGCAAGGCCCACCCGGGGATCGCGGTGGCGGACCTCGAGGCCCTCGCCTCGTCGGTCGAAGCAGCTGGGGCCCCGGTCACCTGGGACGACAACATCCCGGGGCTGCGGCGCTTCCACACCGCCGATCCCGTGGGCAACCGGCTCGAGTTCCAGCAGGCGGCGCAGACGGCGTGAGGCCGTCAGCCGTTCGTGCCCGTCGGTGCGCCGCGACGGACCTCGGGCGCCTCGCGCTTCTCGAGCGGGGCCAGCATGCGCCGCAGCAGCCCCGCCAGCTGGGCGCGGTCGGCCTCCGACAGCTCCGAGAGCAGCGACTTCTCCTGCTCGATGAGGTCGGCCATCGCGGAGTCCACGACGTCCCGGCCGGCGGGAGTCAGGCGCACGAGCACGCCGCGCCGGTCGCCCGGGTCGGGGCGACGCTCGACGAAGCCGCTGCGCTCGAGCCGGTCGACGCGGTTGGTCATCGTCCCGGAGGTGACCAGCGTCTGCTGCACGAGCTGGCCGGGGGAGAGCTCGTAGGGCTCGCCCGCGCGGCGCAACGCCGAAAGCACGTCGAACGCCCAGCTGTCGAGCAGGTGCTCCGAGAAGGCAGAGCCGCGGGCGAGGTCGAGACGCCGAGCCAGCCGCGAGACGCGGGAGAGCACCTCGAGCGGCGACACGTCGAGGTCCGGTCGCTCACGGCGCCAGGCCGAGACGATCTCGTCGACATCGTCGGCGGGCCTGTGGTCGGCGCTCATGGTCCAACTGTAGTCGTCGTCAAGAGTCTTGACATCGAAGGAAAGAGAGCGTGACATGACCGACTCCGCGTGGGACCCGAGGCAGTATGCCGTCTTCTCCGGTCACCGCGGCCGTCCCTTCGCGGACCTGCTGGCCCGCGTCGACGCGCCGGACCCGCGACTGGTCGTCGACCTCGGCTGCGGTCCCGGCGAGCTGACCCTAGGCCTGGCCCGTCGCTGGCCCGACGCGCGCATCGTCGGTGTCGACAGCTCGCCGCAGATGCTCGAGCGGGCCCGTCAGCTGGATTCAGCGGGTCGGGTCGAGTGGGTGCAGGCGCGCGCCGAGGACTGGGACCCGAGCGGCGCCGGTGCCCCTGTGGACGTGCTCGTCACGAACGCGACCCTCCAGTGGGTGCCGACCCACCTGCGCCTCATCCCGTCCTGGCTGGCGAGCCTCTCGCCCGGCGGGACCTTCGCGATGCAGGTGCCCTCGAACTTCGACGCCCACTCGCACCGGCTCATGCGCGAGGTCGCCGCACGCCAGGCCCGAGCCGACGACCTGCGCCCGGGCCTCGACCGGGCGAGGGCCGTGGCCCAGCCGGAGACGTATGCCGCCCTCCTGCTGGAGCACACGGCTGACGTCGACGTGTGGCAGACGACCTACCAGCACGTGCTGCCCGCCGCAGCCGACGCCCCGCACCCCGTGCTCGAGTGGGTGCGCGGCACGGGCCTGCGGCCCGTGCTGGGGGTGCTCGACGCGGGCGAGCAGCAGGCGTTCGTGGCCGACTACGAGCGCGAGCTCGAGACGGCATACCCCCGCCGGTCCTTCGGTGTGCTCTTCCCGTTCACCCGCACCTTCGCCGTGGCACGCCTGCCGCGCTGACGGGCGCGTCGCCGGTGGTCGAGGGCGCAGGCAGCGCGTCGTTGACGGACGCGGGGGCAGGCTCGGAAGAAAGTTTCGCGAGTTTGCCGCATTTCGCCACATTCTCGGGGCGCGTGCCGTGGAATAGGTCTCGGCGGGTCTCATGGAGCCCGGACGGCAGGGATCTCCCGCTTGGTCAGGGGAGGGAGCGTTCCCTGCCTGCCGTTCTCGGTGGTGCCGCCAGGTCTCGTCCTTCCGCGTGGTTTCGTGGAGGGGACCGTTCGGGAGGACGAGACCTGCATCCTCGGTCCGACGCGACGCGAGCCGGCGGTCTCAGCGCTTCGGGACCGTGGCCAGACGCGGACTGCGGTCCAGGCCGGAGAGCCCGTTCCAGGCGAGGTTGACCAGGTGCGCCGCGACCTGGTCCTTCTTGAACTTGCGCCGGTCCAGCCACCACTGCCCGGTCAGCGCCACCATGCCGACGAGCATGTGGGCATGGATGGGGGCCGACTTCGGGTCCAGGCCGCGCTGCTTGAACTCGGCCGCCAGCAGGTGCTCGACGTGCACCGCCACGTCGCCGAGGACGCTCGCGAACGACCCCGTCGACTGGCCCGGTGGCGAGTCGCGCACGAGGATCCGGAAGCCCGCCGGGTCGCGCTCGATGTAGTCGAGCAGGGCGAGCGTCGCGCGTTCGAGCATCACGCGGGCACCCTCCGGCTCCTCGAGGGCCGCACTGATCCCGCCGAGGAGGGCCTGGATCTCACGGTCGACCACGACGGCGTAGAGGCCCTCCTTGCCGCCGAAGTGCTCGTAGACGACCGGCTTGGAGACGTTGGCCTTCGAGGCCACCTCCTCGACCGTCGTCGCCTCGAACCCCTTCTCGGCGAAGATCCTGCGCCCGACCTTGATGAGCTGCTCGCGGCGCTCGGGCCCGGTCATGCGTGCCCGCGGCGGGGTGGAGTCGGCGCGGTCGGCAGTCACGAGGACATTGTGCCGTTCCGCACCCTCGTCGGCTCAGGCACCCGTCGCGGACGTACGACCGCCGTGCGACCGCCGGGGCTCGTCCGGCCCGGCTCCACGGGCAATGTCCGAAACAATTTCCAGAATCCCGTCATGAAACGGTAAGCCGCTCGTCTATGTCGGTGAGGGGGGAAACGGTTCGCCCACCACAGTCCGGGGGCCATGGGCCTTGGGGGGACACCAATGGTGCGAATCGACTGCGGGGCCGGTCGTGGCAAGTCTTGGGGGAGCTTGCCGCGACCGGTCCTCCTGGCTTTCCCGCGAGGCCCGGTGGCGCCGGGGCCTCCCGAAAACCGTCCCGGTCCTCGACCACGTGTCGCACACTGGAAACCCAAGCCAGACGGGAGTCGCCGGTGTCAGCTCATACGGTCCTGGTAGGTCCCACGTCGCCCGAGTACGCCTCGACCGCGCCGACCGACCTGTCCGCCACGCCCGATGCCGAGCTGCTCGAGCAGGCTCGTGACGGCGACGACGCGGCGTTCGCGGCCCTGTGGCACCGACACCTGCCGGCTGCGTATGCCGCGGCCACCCGGTTCCGGGGCCGCGTGGCCCCGGAGGACCTCGTCGCAGAGGCATCGGCCCGCGTGCTGAGGCTCGTGCGCCAGGGCCAGGGACCGGTCCAGAACTTCCGGGCCTACTTCGTCTCGACGGTCCGCTCGGTCGGCGTCGACGCCGTGCGGGGCTCGATCACGGTGGTGGCCACGCCGTCGGAGGACCTCGACCTGCTGCCCGGGCAGCTGCCGGACCCCGAGAAGGCAGCGGTGGGCGACGTCGAGGTCGACAAGGAGCTGGTCAGAGAGGCCTTCCACGGGCTTCCCGACAGCGACCAGGAGCTCCTGTGGCGCACCATGGTGGAGGGCGAGGCCCCGCGGGCCGTGGCTCCACTGCTCGGGGTGTCCGCGAACGTCGTCAGCGCCCGAGCGATGCGCGCTCGCGACGCCCTGCGCACCGGCTACCTCGACGTCTGGTTGGAGCGACACGCTCCACAGTGTTCCGGCTCCGAGTGCCGCTGGGTGCACGCCCACCTGACCAGCTTCGTGCGCGGGAAGCTCACTCAGCGGCAGCGGACTCGGGCGGTCACCCATCTCGACACCTGTCCCGTCGACGCGCGGCTCGCCGCCGACCTCGGGCGGGTGCACGCCGGGTTCCGGGGTTTCGTGGCGCCGCTGGTGCTCGCAGCAGGTGCTGCCTCCCGCGCCCTGGGTCACGGCCCGATGGCCGAGCTCGTCGGCACGCACGCAGCCGCCGGGATCGGGGTGTCGACGGCTGTCGGAGCCACGGCGGCAGCGGCGTCGACGACCACCACCACGGCCGTGGGTGCGACCTCGACGTTCGCCTCCTCTGCCACGGTGACGACGGCGACGACGGCGACCGCAACGACGGCGACCGCAACGACGGCGACCGCAACGACGGTGACCGCCACGACGGCCACGACGGCCACGACGGCCACGGCCGTCACAACGGCCACGGCGGTCACCGGTGCCACGGCGGTCACCGGGGGCGCCGTCGGGGCGGCATCGGCCGCCGCCCCCCTGGCCGCTGTGGCCGCCATCGCGCCGGCCGCGGTGCCCGTCGCCGCCGCTGCGGGAGGGACGGCGATGCTGGCCGGGACGACGCTCGGGCCACCGATCGCGACGGCGGTCGCGAGCCTCGTCGTGGGTCTCGGGGTCTCTGCCACGCCGGCGGTCGCGCACCAGCTCGACCCGACCACGGCGGTCACCCGCAGCCAGACCGTCCCGGCCGGGACCACGTCCCCGTCAGGGCAGGTACCGACCGGCACCGGGGCCTCGCTCGGGCAGGGACTTCGCCTTCCGGTGCCCGGTGCGTCGCCGACGTCGATGGTCCTGACGACGATCGACGGTGCGCCGTCAATCCTGCCCGTGCAGGTCACCGGGACCAGCGGCTCCAGCCCGTCGACCGTGGCGGGGTTGCCGACGAGCGCCGTGCCTCCCGGGCCCTCGAGCCTGCCCGCGGGATCCGCCACGGCCGCGACGCCGTCGACGGCCGCCGAGACCGGCACGCCGGCGACCTCGACCGGCCCGTCCGCGACATCCTCCGCATCGGCGGCATCCTCGGAACCCGGCCGGTCGACCGACCCGGCCACCGCACCCGAGTTGCCCGGCCCGGTCTCGTCCGTGTCGGTGCCTCCCGAGAGGTCTGCGCCGGAGCCGCCGCCGTCAGGGACGGTCGCTCCCCAGCCGTCGGCCACGGCCACTGACTCACCCGCGAACACACCCACCGACTCACCCACGAACACAGCCACGGACCCGGCGACCTCACCGACCTCGGATCCCGCGGAGACGGACCCGACGAGCCCGGATCCTGCTGCGACCACGTCGGTGGCTCCCGGGACCGGGGCTCAGGCCGCCACGTCTGGGGCTGCCCAGGACGCCGGGAGCGACCCGTCGGCCGCCTCGTCCACCTCGACGCCTGCGCCCGCGCCGGCGTCGAGCGACGCCCCGGCAGCCGCCCCCGCGTCCTGACCGACCTGCCACCGGCACGACCTGCGCCCGCCCGCACAGGCGGAGCGTCCGCGACCCCTGCAGCACCGGGGTCGACGGGTCGTGCCGGCGGGCCGTGGCGCTGCACTACCCTGTGACGCGTTCGACGACGATCCCCGGTTGGTCTGCCGGCAGGGCCCGCCTGACTTTGAATCAGGACCAGCGACGCAGGTTCGACTCCTGCCCGGGGAGCTCGGTCGCCGGTAGCCCGGCCGCAGCGGCAGTCCGCTTGTGCACGAGCGTGGAGGACACGGCATACGGCCCCTACGCGCCCGCGCTTGTGAGCGGCGTCACGGCGCCCTCACGCCCGGGCAAGGGGTCCGTCTCCCCGCGAGTAGCATGGCTGCGGCGCACCCCGGCGCCCGGTCGGGTCGGGGTCGTTCGCACCCCGAGTGCACCCCGATCCAAAAAGGAGCTGCGCCCTGTGAGCGATCTACGGCCCACCGCCGTGATCGTCCTCGCCGCCGGTGAGGGCACACGCATGAAGTCCACGACCCCCAAGGTCCTCCACACGATCGGCGGCCGAAGCCTCGTGGCCCACGCCATCCGGGCGGCTCGGGGCACGAACCCGCAGCACCTCGCCGTCGTGGTGCGCCACGAGCGCGACCGCGTCGCCGAGCACGTGGCGCAGGTGGACCCGGACGCGCTCGTCGCGGACCAGGACGAAGTCAAGGGCACCGGCCGCGCCGTCGAGTGCGCGCTCGACGTGCTGCCCGGCGACCTGTCCGGCACCGTGGTCGTCACCTACGGCGACGTGCCCCTGCTGACGAGCGAGACGCTGCAAGGCCTCGTCGAGGAGCACCACGCGTCGGGCAACGCCGTCACGCTCATCACGGCCACCATCGACAACCCCAGCGGCTACGGCAGGGTCATCCGTGACCCCGACGGGGGCGTCGCGGCGATCGTCGAGCAGAAGGACGCCGACGAGCAGCAGCGCGAGATCCGCGAGGTCAACAGCGGCCTGTATGCGTTCGACGCGGCCGTCCTGCGAGAGGCGCTCGCCGAGGTGGGCACCGACAACGCCCAGGGGGAGAAGTACCTCACCGACGTCGTCGCCATCGCCCGCGGCCGGGGTCTGTCGGTGCGCGCGCACCTCGTGGCCGACCTGTGGCAGACCGAGGGCGTCAACGACAAGGTCCAGCTCGCCCGCCTGGGCGCGGAGCTCAACCGGCGCATCGTCGAGCAGGCCATGCGCGAGGGCGCCATCGTCATCGACCCCGCGACCACCTGGCTCGACGCCGACGTGACGATCGGGCCCGACACCGTCGTGCACCCCGGCACGCAGATCCTCGGGGCCAGCACGATCGGCCGCGACTGCACCATCGGCCCGGACACCACCCTGGTCGACGTCGAGGTCGGTGACGGGGCGAGCGTGGTGCGCACGCAGGCCGAGCTCGCGGAGGTCGGGCCGCGCGCCACCGTCGGGCCCTTCTCCTACCTGCGCCCCGGGACCCGCCTCGGCGCAGGAGGCAAGATCGGCGGCTTCGTCGAGACCAAGAACGCCGACATCGGCGAGGGCGCCAAGGTGCCGCACCTGACCTACTGCGGCGACGCGACCATCGGTGCCGGCGCCAACATCGGGGCCGGCACCATCTTCGCCAACTACGACGGCGTCACCAAGGGCCGCACGAACGTGGGGGCCCACAGCTTCGTGGGCAGCAACTCGGTCATCGTTGCGCCGCGCACCATCGCCGACGGCGCCTACGTCGCGGCCGGCTCGGCCGTCGTCAGCGACGTGGGCCCCGGACAGCTCGCCGTCACACGCGCGCAGCAGCGCAACGTCGACGGCTGGGTCGCGCGCCGCCGCGCCGGCACGAAGACCGAGGAAGCCGCACAGGCGGCGCAGGCGACCGTTGCGGCCGACCCGGACACCACGCGCCCCAGTGAGCCCCAGACCGAGACGCACACCGAGACGCATATCGAGACGAAGGACGCCCGAGGATGAGCGGCATCAACAAGACCACCGAGAAGCACCTCATGGTCTTCTCCGGCCGGGCGCACCCGCAGCTGGCCCAGGAGGTCGCCAAGGAGCTCGGCACGGACCTCGTCCCGACCTCGGCCTACGACTTCGCCAACGGCGAGATCTACGTTCGCTACGAGGAGTCGGTGCGCGGCTCGGACGCCTTCGTCATCCAGAGCCACACGGCGCCGATCAACGAGTGGATCATGGAGCAGCTCATCATGATCGACGCGCTCAAGCGCGCCTCGGCCAAGCGCATCACGGTGGTCCTGCCGTTCTACGGCTACGCGAGGCAGGACAAGAAGCACCGTGGTCGCGAGCCGATCTCGGCCCGCCTGATGGCCGACCTGTTCAAGACGGCCGGTGCCAACCGGCTCATGGCCATCGACCTGCACACCGCGCAGATCCAGGGCTTCTTCGACGGCCCCGTCGACCACCTCATGGCGATGCCGATCCTCGCCGACTACGTGGGTCGCAAGTACGGCCACCTCGACCTCGCGGTCGTCTCTCCCGACGCCGGTCGCATCAAGGTCGCCGAGGACTGGAGCTCGCGTCTGGGCGGTGCTCCGCTGGCCTTCATCCACAAGACCCGCGACATCAACCGGCCCAACGAGGTCGTGGCCAACCGCGTCGTCGGTGAGATCAAGGGCCGCACCTGCGTGCTCGTCGACGACATGATCGACACTGCGGGCACGATCACCAAGGCCGCGGACGCGCTGATGGAGCAGGGCGCGGCGAGCGTCGTCATCGCCGCGACGCACGCGATCCTGTCGGGCCCGGCCGTCGACCGCCTCAAGGCCTGCCGGGTCGAGGAGGTCATCGTCACCAACACCCTGCCGATCCCCGACGACCGCCGCTTCGACAAGCTCGAGGTGCTCTCCATCGCCCCGCTCGTCTCGATGGCGATCCGCGAGGTCTTCGAGGACGGCTCGGTCACCAGCCTCTTCGACGGCAAGGCCTGACGCCGGAGAGCTCTCACGACGACAGGGGGCGTATGCCGCGGGCCTTCGCCTGCGGCATACGCCCTCTCGTCGTCGTGTAGACGGGCGTACCCGTTCGGCCTTGCGCCCCCTGGGCGCCCGGGGTCAGACGCGTGACGTTGCTCTGTGGGCGACGCGAGCCCGGTAGGCGGCGGTGTGCGCGCGTGCGGCGCAGCCGCCCTCGCAGAAGCGACGCGAGCGGTTGCGGGAGAGGTCGACCACGACGTCGTCGCAGTCCTCGGCCTCGCACACCCGGAGGCGGGCGAGCTCGCCGGTGCGCACGACGTCGATGACCGCGACGGCGGCCTCGACGGCCATCCGCTGGGCGAGCGGGGCGTCGGCCGGAGTCGCATGCACGTGCCATCCGAGCCCGTCGTGGTCGACGAGCTGCGGCAGGGCTCGGGCCTCGGCGAGCAGCTCGTTGACGAGGGCCACGACTGCGGGCTCGTCGAGCTCCCAGAGCTCGCGCAGCCGGGGGCGCAGCGCGCGCACCTCCTCCAGCTCGGCGGCGTCGCGGTCCAGGCGGCCGGTCCAGCCCTGCGCGCGGTAGAGCGACTCGAGCTCCTCCACGGACGTGAGGCGGTCGGGGTCGCTGTCACCGGGGACCGATCCCGGCATGGTGTTGACCAGCGCGGCCGCGGCCGCGAGGGCCACCTCTGTGTCATGAGTGAAAAGCATGTTGACTCCTGACGGGCACGGACGGTAACGTCATGAGTGTAATCGCTTTCGGTGCTGACACGGCTCGGCACGAACGGATGGTGAGCCTCATGGCGGAGCAGACAGCAGGTGCGGTGCGTCACCCTCTCGCCGGTGTCGCGACCGCGCTCGCATCGGCGGCCGCGTTCGCCACCTCGGGTGCCTTCGGCAAGTCGCTGCTCGTCGCGGGCTGGTCGCCGGGTGCGGTGGTCACGATGCGCATCGCGCTGGCCGCGGTCGTCCTGCTGGGCCCGGCGCTCTGGTCCCTCCGCGGTCGGTGGGGCGCCCTGCGTCGCAACGGCTGGGTGGTCGTCGGCTACGGACTGACCGGCGTGGCGGGCTGCCAGCTCGCCTACTTCAACGCCGTGACGCACCTGTCGGTCGGTGTCGCCCTGCTGCTCGAGTACCTCGCGCCCGTCCTCATCGTCGGCTGGCTCTGGGCCAGGCATGGCCAGCGGCCGCGCCGGCTGACGACGGTCGGTGTGGCCCTGGCGGTCGCCGGCCTCCTGCTGGTGCTGGACGTGCTCGACGGGGGCAGTGTGAGCGCGGTCGGGGTCGTCTGGGGCCTGGGTGCCGCCGTCTGCCTCGTCCTCTACTTCCTGCTGGCGGACCACGTGGACGAGGACGTGCCACCGTTGGCCCTGGCCGGTGGGGGCCTGCTGGTCGGCACGCTGTCGCTCGGGCTGGCCGGCTGGCTGGGCGTTCTGCGGATGGCCCGCGGCGCCGAGCGCGTGCCGCTCGGGGGAGTGGTCCTGCCCTGGTGGGTGCCGGTTCTCGTCATCGCGCTGGTGGCGGCTGCCTTCGCCTACGTGTCCGGCATCGCGGCGGTTCGCCTGCTCGGCGCCAAGGTCGCCTCGTTCGTGGCGCTGACAGAGGTCCTCTTCGCCGTGGTCTTCGCGTGGCTCGTGCTGGCCGAGCTGCCCACCCTCGTCCAGCTCCTCGGCGGGGTGCTCATCGTCGCGGGACTCGTCGCCGTTCGCGTCGACGAGCGGCCTGCGTCGGAGCCGGACCGTGACGAGCAGGTCCTGACGCGACCCGTTCCCACGATCTGAGCACGAGGGCCGCGGGTGGGATTTCGCCCCGGGCGCCTCGTCGCCTAGGATCGAGCAGTTGCCTCGGCGAGGGACGGTGCACGGCTGCTTCGGCAGGCGTCACGAGGTCCGTGATCGACGCGGTGGCCTGACGTGGAGCTCTCCACGGCCGGGTTCGCCTCTGCGTGCGGACCTCACGGCCTTCCTGCTCCGTCACTGCCGAACCACCGCGCGTCGTCCCGCGTCGAGGCCGACCACCAGAGACCGCCTCATCCGAGATACCCAGGAGACCCCCGTGTCTGACAACAGCAAGCTCGTCGCCGCGAAGCGCACCGACTTCGGCAAGGGCGCCGCACGCAAGATCCGTCGCGCCGGCAACATCCCCGCCGTCATGTACGGCCACGGCACCGACCCCGTGCACATCTCCCTGCCCGGCCACGACACGATGATGGCCCTCAAGCAGGCCAACGCCCTGCTCACGATCGTCATCGACGGCAACGAGCAGCTCGCCCTCGCCAAGGACGTGCAGCGCGACCCGATCAAGCCGGTCATCGAGCACGTCGACCTCGTCGTCGTCCGCAAGGGCGAGAAGGTCACCGTCGACGTCCCCGTCCACGTCGAGGGCGAGGCCGCCCCCGAGACCGTCGTGACGCTCGACCACAACACCCTGCAGGTCGAGGTCCCGGCCACGGACATCCCCGAGAACCTCGTCGTCTCCGTCGACGGCCTCGAGGCCGGCACGCAGGTCCTCGCCGGAGCCATCCAGCTGCCCGAGGGCGCCACGCTCGTCACCGACGCCGAGGCGCTCGTCGTCAACGTCACCGCCGCCATCTCCGCCGAGGCCCTCGAGGCCGAGCTCGCCGAGGCCGAGGCCGAGGCCGGCATCGAGCGCGAGGAGTCCGAGGAGGGCGCTGCCGCCGAGGCCGGCGAGGGCGCGTCGGCCGAGGCCGAGACCGCTGCTGCCGAGGGCGACGAGGCCTGAGCCGCACGAACAGCCGTGGCGCCTCGCGCCACACCACGCGTACGCGGGTCCCGTCCGAGCTCCGGCTCGACGGGACCCGCGGCCGCACCCGCACCTCCACCACCTGACCACCGATCGAGGACCCCATGGACACCTGGCTCGTCGTCGGGCTCGGCAACCCCGGGCCCGGGTATGCCGGCAACCGGCACAACGTCGGCGCCATGGCGGTCGACGAGCTGGCCGGCCGCGCTGTCGGCGGGCGCGCCGGGTTCAAGGCGCACAAGAGCGCCCGGGCCCGCGTGGCCGAGGCGCGCCTCGAGGTCGCGGGTCCCAAGGTCGTGCTCGCCGTCCCCTCGCTGTTCATGAACGAGTCCGGCTCTGCCGTCGCCGGCCTCGCGAAGTACTACGACGTGCCGGCTGACCGGACCATCGTGCTCCACGACGAGCTCGACATCGAGGCAGGACTCGTGCGGCTCAAGCAGGGAGGCGGTGAGGGCGGCCACAACGGCCTGCGCTCCATCTCCCGCTCCCTCGGCACCCGCGACTACCTGCGCGTGCGGCTCGGCATCGGCCGCCCGCCCGGCCGCCAGGACCCCGCCGACTTCGTGCTGAAGGACTTCTCCAGGTCGGAGCGCACGGAGGTCCTGCCCTTCCTGCTCGACGAGGGGGCCGATGCCGTGGAGGCCCTCATCGAGGTCGGTCTCCTCGACGCCCAGCAGCGCTTCCACGCTCCACGCTGAGAGGCTCCGCCAAGGCGGCCTCACCTGCCTTCCCCGGAGCCCCTCCTCGCTTCACCGGAGCCCCCTCCACGCGAGTCCCGTTGCCCGCACGGGACATCCGCTGAACGCGAGGACCGTGGCGCCTGCGGGCACGTCCAAATCGTGCGTTTGCCCAAAACCCCGGACACACCTGTCGCCCGGTCCTAGCATGAATCTCATTACGCAGCTGGGCACCGACACGGAGCCCAGGCGGAAGCGGGCCGGGGGGCCACGGAACGCGCAGACACCGTCACAGGTGCCACAGCGCGTGACGGTGATGCGACGCGTCCAACATCAGACGCGGCGGGGGGGACGACATGAGTTTTCCGCAGGGGCACAACGAGATTCAGGAGCACGACACGTCGTCGGGGGGTGACGACGGTCCGTTGTCGGACGCGCGTCTGGCGCGCCGGCTCGCGGACTCGGCGGGGCGCGTGCTGCTCCAGCTGCGCCGGGACGGGGCCGCCCTCGAGCCGGACGCGCTCAAGGCGGCGGGGGACCTGAGGTCGCAGCAGCACCTGGCGGCGGAGCTCGGACAGCACCGACCAGCCGACTCGGTGCTGAGCGAGGAGGCGACCGACGACGCCGCCCGGCTCGCGGCCGACCGGGTCTGGATCATCGACCCGCTGGACGGGACGCGCGAGTTCTCTGAGATCCCTCGGCAGGACTGGGCCGTGCACGTCGCACTGTGGGAGGCGGGCGAGCTCGTCGCCGGCGCCGTGGCGCGCCCGGCCATGGGTGACACCCTCGCGACCGACGAGCCGCCGGCCCTGCAGGCACGGGCCGAAGGCCCGATTCGCTTGGCCGTCAGTCGTACTCGGCCACCGACCTTCGTGACCGCTCTCGCCGCGCGGCTCGACGCCGAGCTGGTGCCGATGGGCTCCGCCGGCGTCAAGGCCACGGCGGTCCTGGACGGCACGGTCGACGCATACGTCCACGCCGGTGGGCAGTTCGAGTGGGACTCGGCCGCGCCGGTCGCGGTGGCCCGCAGCGCGGGACTGCACACGAGCCGGATCGACGGGTCGCCGCTTCGGTACAACCAGTCCGACCCTCGGCTGCCCGACCTCCTGGTCTGCCGTCCCGAGCACGCGGACCACCTGCTGTCAGTCATCGAAGAGCTCACCAAGGGGGAAGTGCAGTGAATCGGGAAGCGCCCGAATACCAGCTGAGCCAGCTCAGGGTCCTCGAATCCGAGGCCATCCACATCATGCGCGAGGTCGTCGCCGAGTTCGAGCGACCGGTGCTGCTCTTCTCCGGGGGCAAGGACTCGATCGTCATGCTGCGCCTCGCGCAGAAGGCGTTCCACCCCGCACGGATCCCGTTCCCGGTCATGCACGTCGACACGGGCCACAACTTCGAGGAGGTCCTGGCCTTCCGGGACCGCCGGGTCGCCGAGCTGGGCGTGCAGCTCATCGTCGCCAGTGTGGAGGAGGCGATCGCCAACGGCCGCGTCACCGAGCCGCGCGACGGGACCCGCAACCGCATCCAGACCCCGGTGCTGCTGGAAGCGCTCGAGAAGCACGCCTTCACCGCGATCTTCGGCGGGGCCCGGCGCGACGAGGACAAGGCGCGCGCCAAGGAGCGGATCTTCTCCTTCCGCGACGAGTTCGGCCAGTGGGACCCGAAGAACCAGCGGCCCGAGCTGTGGAACCTGTTCAACGGCCGGATCAACAGGGGCGAGAGCATCCGCGTCTTCCCGCTGTCGAACTGGACCGAGCTCGACATCTGGCACTACATCCGCGAGGAAGGCATCGAGCTGCCCTCCATCTACTACGCGCACGAGCGCGAGTGCTTCAAGAGCGACGGGATGCTGTATGCCGTCCACGAGCACAAGCGGCCCCGGCCCGGTCAGCAGGTCTCGACCGTCCGCGTGCGGTACCGGACCGTCGGCGACGCCAGCCTCACGGCCGCCGTGCGCTCGGACGCCGACACCGTCGACAAGGTCATCGAGGAGGTCGCGACCACCAGGGTGACCGAGCGTGGGGCGACCCGCGGCGACGACAAGTTCAGTGAGGCCGCAATGGAAGACCGCAAGCGTGAGGGGTACTTCTGATGGACATCCTGCGTTTCGCCACGGCCGGCTCCGTCGACGACGGCAAGTCGACGCTCATCGGGCGCCTGCTCTACGACACCAAGACCGCCTTCTCCGACCAGATCGACGCCGTCGAGAGGGCGAGCCGGGAGCGCGGTGACGAGCACGTGAACCTCGCGCTGCTCACGGACGGGCTGCGCGCCGAGCGCGAGCAGGGCATCACCATCGACGTGGCGTACCGCTACTTCGCAACGCCCAACCGGAAGTTCATCATCGCCGACACGCCGGGGCACATCCAGTACACCCGCAACATGGTGACCGGCGCCTCGACCGCCGACCTGGCGCTCGTGCTGGTCGACGCCCGCAAGGGGCTCGTCGAGCAGAGCAGGCGGCACGCGTTCCTGGCCACGCTGCTGCAGGTGCCCCACCTCGTCCTCGTGGTGAACAAGATGGACCTCGTCGACTTCTCGCAGGAGGTCTACGAGAGCATCCGCGACGAGTTCACGCAGTTCGCCGCCAAGCTGCGGGTGCCCGACCTCACCGTCATGCCGGTGTCCGCGCTCAACGGCGACAACGTCGTCACGCGGTCGGAGAACATGCCGTGGTACGAGGGCCCCAGCCTGCTGCACCACCTCGAGAACGTCCACGTCGCCAGCGACCGCAACCTGATCGACGTCCGCTTCCCCGTGCAGTACGTGATCCGTCCACAGTCCGACGCCTGGCACGACTACCGCGGGTACGCCGGCCAGGTCCTCGGAGGCACCCTCAAGAAGGGCGACGAGGTGATGGTCCTGCCCTCCGGGTTCACCAGCCGGATCCTCACCGTCGAGACCGCTGACGGAGAGGTCGAGGAGGCCTACCCGCCCATGTCGGTGACGGTCCGACTGGAGGACGAGATCGACGTCTCGCGCGGTGACATGATCTGCCGGCCGCACAACCAGCCGACCGTCACCCAGGACCTCGACGCGATGGTCTGCTGGATGGACGAGTCGTCCCCGATGCGTCTCGGGGGCAAGTACTCCATCAAGCACACGACCCGGACCGCGCGCACGATCGTCAAGGCGTTGCAGTACCGCCTGGACATCAACACCCTGCACCGTGACGAGCAGGCGGACCAGCTGGCCCTCAACGAGATCGGCCGGGTGCGGCTTCGCACCACGGTCCCGCTGATGGCCGACGACTACTCCCGCAACCGCAACACCGGCGGCTTCGTCCTCATCGACGAGGCCACCAACCGGACGGTGGCTGCGGGCATGATCGCCGACAACGTCCGGTGAACCTCGAGCCGGGAGACCTCAGGGTCTCGTCGCAGCCGGGCGCGGCAGCGGGTGCCGCGCCGTCCCGGGCTGCCGGGCGCGGGAGGCGGCCGCTGACCATCGCGATGGTCGGCCAGAAGGGGCTGCCGGCGAAGATGGGCGGCGTCGAGAAGCACGTCGAGGAGGTGGGCAGCCGACTCGCGTCCCGCGGCCACGAGGTGCTCGTGTTCTGCCGGTCGTCCTACGGCACCGGCACGCCGCACACCTACCGCGGCATGACCCTGGTCGAGGCCCCGACCGTCGCCACGAAGCACCTCGACGCGATCGTGCACAGCGCGGCCTCGACCCTGATGGCGCTGGGCCGGCGTCCGGACGTCGTGCACTACCACGCGCTCGGCCCGGCCCTGCTGTCCCCGGTGCCGCGATACCTCTCAGGTGCTGCGGTGGTGCTGACGGTGCACGGCCTCGACCACCAGCGGGACAAGTGGGGAGGGCCGGCGCGAGCCGTCCTGGGTGTCGCGCACTGGATGAGCGGCCGGGTGCCGAACGACACCGTGGTCGTCTCGCAGAGCCTGGCCGCCCACTACGGCGAGCACTTCGCGAAGGCGGTCACGTGCATCCCGAACGGTGTCCCGACCCCCGTCCTCACCGACGACAGCGCGTTCGCGCGGTCGCTCGGGCTCGTTCCGGGTCAGTACGCCCTGTTCGTCGGCCGGCTCGTGCCCGAGAAGCGACCCGACCTGCTCATCGAGGCCGTCCTGGGGAGCCGACGGATCCGGCAGGTGGCCATCGTCGGGGACACCTCCTTCACCCCCGAGTACAGCGCCCAGCTGCGCGAGCTCGCCGGCGACGACCCGAGGGTCGTGTTCCCGGGGTTCGTGGGAGGCCGACACCTCGACGAGCTGTTCCAGCGCGCCGGCGTCTTCGTGCAGCCCTCCGACCTCGAGGGCCTGCCGCTGACGCTGCTCGAGGCGATCGCGAACGGCAGCCCCGTCGTCGCGAGCGACATCGCCCCGCACGTGGAGATCCTCGGCGCCGGGTCACCGGCCCACCGGTTGTTCGCCCGCGGGGACGTCGACTCGTTGAGGGCGGCCCTGGAGCAGGTGCTCGCCGGCGTCCCTGCGGCCTCGGGCGACGAGCTGCGGAGCCGAGTCCTCGAGCACTACTCGTGGGACGCAGCGACCGACCGGCTCGAGGAGCTCTACGTCCGCACGGTGGACGCACGGCAGGGGAGGCCGCGATGACGATCACGACGGCCGTGCCGGTGCTCACCATGTCGGCGACGGAGATCCGCGACGTGGAGCTCGTCCTCGGCGGCGTCCTGCCGAGCGGGCACCTCCTGGGCGGTCCCGTCGCGGCATTTACCCGCCGGCCTGCCCGCACCGGCGGACCGGTCTGCGCCGGCCTGCTGGTCGACGCGGACCTGGCACGACTGGCGACGGCGGCCGGTGGCATCACCCTCGTCGACCAGGAGCACACCCCCCTTGCCTCCCTGACAGCGCTGCGGACCGGTCCCGCCGCCCTCGCCGACGGCGAGCAGGTGGTGGTGACCGGGACGGTCGCGCGGGAACGGCTGCGCGAGAGCGGACCCGATCGTGCGCTGGCCCTCGACCTCGACCTCGCGGGGGGTGCCTACGGCGGCCTGGTCGTCTTCGGCCGACCGGCCCTGACGTGGGACGACCGACGGCTCGAGATGTTCCTGCACGGCGTGCGCCGGGGCGACCACGGCGCCCGGGTGCTCGTGGTGGTGCCCGACCAGGCCGTCGACACCGCAGGGGTGCCCACGCTGCTCATGGCACAGCTGGCTGCTCGCTCGGTCGACCGGGTCTGCAGCGGGTGCGAGGGCGTCCGGGTCGACGTCGCGACCGCGCCGCTGCCGAGGCGTGACCCGGTCAGCGACGAGGCGCTCGTGGGAGCCCTCGCGGCGCACGTCGGCGCTCGCGACGTCCTCGTCCTCAGCGACGACCTGCGGCTCGACGACGCTGCAGAAGCGTGGCGGGAGGTGGTGGGCCTCCTCGACGGACAGCTCGACGGACAGCACGACGGACAGCTGGACGGTCGGCCCCAGGGTCGACGCGTCGACAGGCTGGACCACCACGTCGTGTCGGCGTGCCTGCACCCTGACGACCGAGCTGCCCTGAGCCGCTGGCGGCCGCCGCGTTCCCGGCGCGGTCTCGTCGTGATGTTCACGGGCCTGTCCGGCTCGGGCAAGTCGACCCTGGCTCGCTCCCTGGCGGCGAGGATCAGCCGCGAGACGAGCAGGACGGTGTCGCTCCTGGACGGCGACGTCGTCCGTCAGCTCCTCTCGCAGGGCCTCGGGTTCGACCACGAGTCCCGCCTGCTCAACATCCGGCGGATCGGTTTCGTGGCGGCCGAGGTGGCCCGTCACGGGGGCGTCGCGATCTGCGCGCCCGTCGCCCCCTACGCCCGGGCGCGCGACGACGTCCGCGCCATGGTGGGCGAGGTCGGCGACTTCGTGCTGGTCCACGTCAGCACGCCTCTCGAGGAGTGCGAGCGGCGCGACCTCAAGGGGTTGTACGCCAAAGCCAGGGCGGGGCTCGTCCCCAGCTTCACCGGGATCTCGGACCCCTACGAGGCGCCCACCGACGCAGACCTGACGATCGACACGACCGCGCTGTCCAGTGCCGCCGCGGTCGACCGACTCTTCGACTACCTGGCCGGCGGGGGCTGGCTGGAAACGGGGACCTCATGACCATCGACTGGCTCCTGGTCGCAGCCTCGCTGGGGATCGGCATCGTCGTCGGTCTCACCGGGATGGGAGGCGGCGCGCTGATGACGCCCGTGCTGGTGCTCCTGTTCGGCGTACCACCGTTGACGGCCGTGTCGTCGGACCTCGTCGCCGCGGCCGTCATGAAGCCGGTCGGCTCGGCCGTCCACCTCAGGCGCGGCACGGTGAACCTGGCCCTCGTGAAGTGGCTCTGCGTGGGCTCCGTGCCCATGGCCTGTCTCGGCGTCGTCGCGGTGAAGCTGCTGGGCGACGACGCCGCCATCCAGCACACCGTCCAGGTGGCCCTCGGGGTCGCCCTCCTGATCGCTGCCTTCGGCCTGGCCTTCCGTGCCTACACCAGGCTGCTGGAGCGGGCTCGTCGGCGTGACGGTCGAGCCGAGCCGCTCCCGCAGGAGCGGCCGGAGGTCACGATCCGCCGGCTGCCGACGATCCTGGTGGGTGCGGTGGGCGGACTCGTCGTCGGGATGACGTCGGTGGGTTCCGGCTCGCTCATCATCATCGCCCTCATGGCCCTCTATCCCGCTCTCCGTGCCAGCCAGCTCGTCGGGACCGATCTGGTGCAGGCCGTGCCCCTGGTCGCCGCCGCGGCGGTGGCCCACGTCTTCTTCGGTGACTTCCACCTCGCACTCACCGCCTCGCTCCTCATCGGCTGCGTGCCCGGAGCCTGGCTCGGGGCACGGCTCTCGTCCCGCGCCCCGGGCGGTCTCATCCGGCGGGTGTTGGCCTTCGTCCTCCTCGCCTCGGCGCTCAAGCTCCTCGGGCTCGGGACCACCGCGACCGGGGTCGCCCTGCTCGCCTCGATCCTCGTGGCCCCGACGGCGTGGATGGTCGTCCGGCGCGCCAACGGCTTCCCCGCCCTGGCCCGGAGCCAGCGCCGGGCGAAGGCGCGCGCAGCCTTCGAGCTCGGGGACGAGCGCCAGACCGCACCCCGATGAGCACCGATTCGTCCGTGGATGCCTCGACGGCGAAGTCGGCTCGTCGCGCCGACAGCGACAGGATGGCTCGGGGCGGCGGGCTGAACATCCTCGGCGCCATCCTCCAGCAGTCCGCCCTCTTCGCCATCGTGACGATGCTCGCGCACGTGCTCGGCAAGGACGACGTCGGGCGGTATGCCGAGTGCTTCGCGCTCCTTTCCCTGCTCGGCCTGTTGGCGCTGGCCGGATTCCGTTCCGGGCTCACCCGTTTCGTCGCGATCCACCTGGCCGACGCGGATGTGTCGCGACTGCGTGGCACAGTGCGGCTCGGGATGGGGATCACCGCGGGGGGCTCGCTCGCGCTGGCGGTGGCGCTGGGTCTGCTCGCGCCCACGATCGCCCGCATCATGGGTGACGAGCAGCTCGAGACGGGGGTTCGCCTGGTGGCGCTGACGCTGCCTGCGCACGCGCTGTCCGAGGCGGCGCTCGCGGCCACCCAGGGGTGGCGGACCCAGAAGGCGTACACGGTCATCGGTCGCATCTTCGACCCGGTCCTGCGTCTGGTCCTGACCATCGCGGCCCTGTGGCTGGGCTACGGGTATCTCGGGGCGATGTGGTCGCTGGTGATCGCGTCGTGGGTGACGGTTCTTCTCGCCCTGGCGGCGCTCTGGTTACGGATGAAGCACGTGCCGCAGGGCCGAGCCGTCTACACGATCAGGGACATCATGTCGTTCTCGATGATCAGCTGGGCGTCCGCTCTTGCCGCCACCGGCTTGATCTGGGCCGACACCCTGATCCTGGGGGCGATGACCGACGCCGGTCAGGTCGGCGTCTACAGCGTCGCGACGAGACTGGTCACGCTGGCGGTCTTCGTCCTGCCGCCCATCACGGCGACCTTCGCACCGCACATGGCCCACCTGCACCACTCCCAGGACTACGCCGGCGCGGCTCGGGCCTACGGCAGCGCGACGCGCTGGACGCTGCTCCTGTCGATGCCGGCCTTCGTCGTGCTGCTCGTGTTTCCGCAGCAGCTGCTCGCCGTCTTCGGCGGTGGGTTCACCGAGGGCGCGGCCGTGACGGTCATCCTCGCGTGTGGGCAGCTCGTCGGTGCAGCCGCCGGACCGTGCGGCGTCGTGCTCAACATGTCGGGCAGAGTCGGCCTCAGTCTCCTCGACAACGCTCTCGTTCTCGTCGCCAACATCGGGCTGAACCTGCTCCTCATCCCGCAGTGGGGCATCGTGGGTGCCGCAGTGGCCTGGAGCGCATCGATCATCGTCGTCAACGCGATCAAGGTGATCCAGGCCTGGAAGATCGTCGGCGTCCGCGCAGAGGGGGCCTCGACCGGCAAGATCATGCTGGCGGCCCTGCCCGCGGCGGGTGTGGGCCTGCTGGTCGACCACCTCATCGAGAACTGGGTGGCGTCGCTCGTCGTGGGAGTGACCACCTGTGTCGTGGTCTACCTCGTCTTCATCATGCTGCTGCGTCCGCACCCTGAGGACCTGCGCGCGTTCCGGCGCCTGCGTCACCGTCTGTCCTGACCCCCGAGGCCCGGGTCCGTGACCCGGAACCTCGGCGTCAGTACCCGAGTTCGCGCAGCGTCCGTCGTGACGTGAACCAGAAGAGCGTGCGCACCAGGGGATCGAGCTCGGCGCGGTACGTCCCGACCCGTGAGGCGTACACGCTCCCGTCGGTGCCCGCCTTCTGGTTCCGTGCAGCCAGCTGTCGGTGGTAGCGCTCCGGCACGTCGTGCTTCTGCCGAGCGAAGTCCAGGATCTCCGGCTCCCACTCCTCGCCGAGCCACTCGAGCAACCCGCGCAGGGTCTGCTCCGTGTCGGCCACGAGTCGGTCGTAGCGCAGCTCGAAGTAGGACCCCGGCGGCAGTGCCGCTCCGGCGTCCCGAGCCGCCTGGATGTAGCGCGGCCACTTCACCGACGACTTCACACTGGACCAGTAGCCGAAGCGCTTGCGGTGCGAGACCGCCACGTCGCGACCGTCCCTGATGACGTGGACGATCTGAGCGTCCGGGAACACCTGCATCAGGAAGGGGATGTGCAGCGCGTACCGGGGGCTCTTGTCCGCCCACCGTGTCTTCCCCCGCGATCGCGCGTAGTCGCTCTGGATTCCCTCGAAGAACAGGCGGATCCGCCTCAGCCACTCCTCCTGGGAGTAGCCGAACTGGGACAGCCGTCTCCAGTCCGCGTCGACGATCCGCTCGAGGTCCTCGAGGAAGCGCGTCTCCGGGCCGCAGCTGATCTGCGAGTGCGAGTCGAGCATCAGCCGCAGCATGGTGGTGCCCGACCGCTGGCACCCGACGATGAAGATCGGGCGGTGGTTGCTCTCAGACACGGCTCCTCGCCGCCCGAGGCTCGGCCTCCGCGCCCGCGTGCTCCAGCAGGTCCGAGTCGTCGTCGTCCCGCGAGCCGGTCGCGGGCGGGACCGGTGCGGGGTCACCGGGCAGCGGCGCGTGGCCGTTGAGCGTCTCGGCTCCGTGCGCGTCGGCTCCCATCACGTCCTCGTGCCGCGCGCCCTCCGCCTGCTCGTCGCTGCCGGCCTGGTCGGTGGAGGAGGCGGCGACTCGACCCCGCCGCAGTCGCGAGACGACCTCGACCAGGAGGACGAGCAGCACTGCGAGGAAGAGACCCACTCCCACGATGACGGGGAGGGTCGCGACGAGCGTCGCCTTCTTGTCGTCAGGGGTCGTGGGGCCGAGGTACACGGTGGTGTCGGACGTGGCGGCGGCCTTGAGCGCCAGTGCACGACGCCACTCCGCCTGCGCCTGCGTCAGGTCACCGCTCGCCGCCACCTGGCGCGAGTACAGGTCGTTGTACTCGGCGAGGATGGGCAGGAAGGCGCTCAGGCCCTTCTTGGCCGAGGCGATGGGGGCGTCCATGGCGGCAGCGGCGATCGCGTTCCCGCTCGCGCGCATGGTGGCCTGCTGCTGCTGGAGGGATGCAACCTGCGCCAGCTGGTTCTGGTAGACCTTCGGCGGGTCGGCCATCTGGTACTTCTTCGCGAGGGCGTCGAGGGCGGCGTTGGCCTCCTGCGCGGCCTCCTGGGCCCGGTCACGCGTGGCGATCGCCTGGTCCGCGCGCACGGTGAACATCTGCTTCAGGGCTTCCCGGGCAGTCGCCTCTGCCACCGCGGCCGACAGTTTGGCGTCGCGGCTGGTGAAGATCACCTGCAGGTCGCTGCTGGCCCCGATCGGGACCACCTGGATGCCGTCGGCCTGGTCCGCGGGAGTGACGCCGGTCTGGGCCTGGACCGCCTTGCGGATCTGCGGGTTCTGGGAAGCGGCGGTGAAGGCGGCGACGAACTGCCCAGTGGCCTGGGTCCCCGCGAACGGGCTGCCGTCGCTGTTGACGAGCGAGCCGGACGAGACCGTGGCGGTGGAGCTGTACGACGCCGGCGCCGACAGGATGAGTGCGGCGGCCGCGAGCCCGGCCAGCACGGGCACGGCGACGAGGATCCACCACCGCCGACGGGCGATGCGGAGGTAGTCGATGATCTCCATGTTGTTCCTACTTCCTCTTCGGTGTGGCGTCGGACCAGTGCTCGGTCGGGCGGAACGGCTGCTGCGCCTCGTGGCTCAGCGGTCGTAGGGCCAGGCGAACTCAATCCCGGGCATGGCGTAGAGCTGGTGGTTCAAGGGCGTGTAGTAGTCGACGAGGCGAGCGAACGTCTCGCGCGTCATCTCGCCGTACGGCTTGTTGGCGTTGCGCGCCTCGAGCTGCTCGCACCGGTGCGGCGCAAGCCCGAGGAACGCGAAGACGCGGTCCATCTGGCCGTGCGGGTCGGCGAAGAGCGACTCGCTCTGGACGACGAGGACCTGGTCCGGGCTGAAGAGCTGGTGAAAGGTGTGGAGCTGCTCGGCGTAGTGGCCGCGACGCAGGTACGCGTGGTACCTCCAGTGGTCCGCCGCGTACTTCGGGTCGGCCACGATGCGCGCCTCTTCCCCGGCGAGGCGTGACTCCTCGAGGTCGAGGGCGCGCTCGAAGGACTCGTCCTCGTGCCCTCGCGCCACCTCGTAGGCGTGGTGCGACCAGGCGCGTGCGATGGGATCACGCAGGCACATCACGATCTTGACGCCGGGCAGGGCGGCACGGATCCGCTGCGGGGACAGCGGATGGAACATGTAGTACGGACTCGACTCCCCGACGACGGAGAAGCCGTCCTCGACCTTCGGGAACTGCGCTGTGTACCAGCGGAACCCGCGCTCGAAGTTGACGTCGAAATAGTGGGTGCCCTTGCCGGACCTGCTCTCTCCCACCTGCGGGTGCAGCGTGATCCACTCGGCCAGCGAGGTCGAGCCTCCTCGCTTCGTCCCCACCACGAGGTAGCCGGGCAGCAACCGCTCACCGCGTGCCAGCCGCGACTGCAGCGCACCGAGAGTCGTCCCCATAGAACGCCGTGACATCAAAGATCTCCCCGCAGCCCGAGCGCGTTCCCCCCACGGCCCTTGTGACCCCGGCGTCGCCCGAACGCTTCCGAGATTAACTTGCGGCATGTCGTTGCACTGACGATTCGCCAATCCCGACGGAAACCTGCAGAAAGGGCACGCCCCTCGAGGCCCCGGAGTTACAGTCCTCGCGAGGAAGCCGGCACGGCACGCACCCCGGCGGACAACGACGACCGATCAGTGAGTTGCACCATGACGAGAACGAGAGAACTCACCGTGACTGAGGCGAGAGCGCGGGCAGCCCGGCACGGGACCGGGGGCGTGGGGCGGCTGGTGCTGTCAGGTGTGGCCGTCTGCGCCCTGACCGCCTGCACGCAGGGAGCGGGCGCCATCACGCAGGCCTCGAGGCCACCCGTCACGAGCCCGACCAGCGCGTCGACTGCTCCTGCCAGTCCGACCACGACGACGCCGAGCAAGGCGCCGACCTCTCGGGTTGCCACGGCTGCTCCGACCCCAGAGGTGGGCAAGGCCCTGGCCACAGCCATCGACGACCTCTCGAGCAAGAAGCGGAACCTGGTTCGGCTCGACGCTGCTCGCAAGCAGCTGCAGGTCGGCAACGACGCACTGCGACAGGCACGCACGTCCGTCACGTCCATCCGCAGCGCCGTCTACGGCACCACGCGCAACTGCGCCGCGGCTGGGGTGCAGAACAGCATCGTGCGGAGCAGGAGCTCGGCGGCGGTCGGCAACGCCAACGCCGTCATGAGGGCGGTGAGCTCGCGGCGTGCGCAGCTGGCCGTGCTGGCGGCCGCCGCCTCCAATGTCGAACGGCAGGTGGCCGCGCAGCGGTCCACGCTCACCTCGATGCCGAACGTCAGGGCGGCGGTGCTCGCAGCTCGGTCGACGGTGGCGACGGAGAGCAGCGCCACCAACAAGGTGAACGATTCGGCAGTCGCCTTGCGCAACAACGCCATCCAGGTGGCTGCCGGTGCCGCGCAGATCATGGCCAAGACCTGCTGATCCCCCACGTGACTGTGTTGTGCGCGCGTCCACGACTGTCGCTCAAGGCGATTCGTGGGTCCCGGGGCCGGCCACTTGGCCGTGACGTCCAGCGCTTCTGCCGTTGCGCCACGAAAGTGGGCACCTGCGGGGCATAGTGGACTGGCCAGGAGGTCTCTACCGATCTCGCCATGCAGTCACAGGGAAAGCACCGGGCCGGCATGTCATCAGCAAACGTCACAGGGCAGTGGGCATCTCGCGTTCGACCGCGGGCGGCACGAGGACGTCACGCAGGATCGGGGACACCCAGGGAGCCGGTGCTCGCCGTCGTGCTCCAGGTGGTCCTCGTGGTCCTCGTGGCGGCAGGGGCGGTCGTCAGCGGCTTCAGTTTCGCCAAGGGTGACAAGACCTTGGCGGTCCTTCCCGTGATCGCCGTCGTGGCCATCGGGCTGGGGCTGATGGCCCTGACCCGGTTCTCGGCGTTCGTGCTCCTGCTCCTGGGAGTACGGCCGGCCCTGGACCTGTTCAAGCTGAGCTCGAACGCGACGGGCACGGCGGCCGGCAACACCGCTTCACAGCGCGGCCTCGACCCGTCCAGCATCGTCGGTGTGCTGTTCCTGCTCGCCGCTACCGTCTGGCTGGCGGGTCGAATCCGGGATGGTCGAATGCTGCCCGGCTCGCGGCTGCGCACGGCGATGTTCGCCTTCTTGGCCACGTGCGCGCTCAGCGTCATCTGGTCGGTCCAGCGCCAGGCCAGTGCGCTGGAGCTGCTGCGCATCGGCACCGTGGTGATGATGTTCGTCGTCCTGGAGCAGCTCATCTCGTCTCGGGCCGCGATGATCCGGGTCCTGGTCACCTGCTACGTCGCGCTGCTCGTCCCGTTGGGCTACACCGTGTTCGGCATGCTGACGGGGTCGCCCAGCTCAGAGGTGAGGGGCAGCTTCACCCGGCTCACCGGGCCCTTCAACCAGTCGAACACCTTCGCCCGCTACCTCGCGTTCCTGTTGATCTTCGGCATCGCGGTGTATCCGTACGTCAAGCCCCGGCTCAAGCTGCTCCTTGTCGCGATGCTCTGTCTCTCTTCGGTGTTCATGCTGCTGACGCTGACGCGTACTGCCATCCTCGGATCCGTCGCGGGGCTGGTCGTGCTCGCCGTGGTGCAGAAGCGCAAGGTCCTCATCGGAGGGCTCGTCGCGATGGCGCTGGCGGCTCTCATCGCCCTCCCGGGTGTCGCGGCCCGTTTCGGCACCCTGGACGCCCAGAGCACGCCGCAGGGGACCCCGACCGGCAACACCCTGGTGTGGCGTCTGCACTACTGGACCGAGGTGATCCCGCTCGCCAACTCCAACCCCGTCACCGGCATCGGGCTCGCCTCGACGCAGTACCAGACCGACGCGGCCAAGCAGCCGCACAACGACTTCATCCGTGCGTACGTCGAGACGGGCCTTCTCGGCCTGGCCTGCTACGTGAGCATGCTGGCCGCGCTCGTCGGCAGCGCCCGCCGTGCCGTCCAACGAGCGCCGAAGGGCAGCCTCGAGAGCGGGGTGGCGGCCGGCGCGTTGGGCTGTGCGGTGTGCTTCGTCCTCGGGAGCATGGCCGCCAACGTCATGTCCAACGTCGTGAGCCTGTGGTACCTCATCGCCTTCGCCGCTGCGGCCGCCTACGTCTCGCGCACGTATGCACCGGGCGCCCACCAGCTGCAGCGGACGCCTGACGTGGGGGTCGTGCCCGCGAAGAAGGCCTGACTCGGCCCGTCGTTCCCAGGAGCAAGGCGCTTTCTTTCCCATCCCCGGAACGCGTTCTGCGTGCCGCCGTCCACGCATGTACCGGCGCGCGCGTCGATGCGTATATCGGGCGAAGAGGACGACTTCTGGCCAGATTTCCGGAATCGCACGCCACGGACCTTTCGGCGGTCCTACGGTCGATGAATTCGAAGCGGTGCCCAGGGACGTCGGTCGAGGGGGATCGACACACTGCTGCCGGGGGTGGCACGTGCTGGGCGCCCGAACATGGGGGGACGACATGGGGAGACATATCCATCGCCGGGCGATCGCCGCAGCGGGGGCAGGGCTCGTGGCCCTGGCACCGGCGGCGCACGCGGCGACCGCGGCGACCGCGGCGAGCACGGCGACGGTCGCCGCGACGGCCGAGACGATCGACAGGAAGCCGGCCGGCACCAACGACGCCGACGACCCGGCCTTCTGGGTGCATCCGAGCGACCCGTCGAAGAGCCTGGTGATCGGCACGGTCAAGGAGGCCGGTGTGGACGTGTACCGCACCGACGGCTCGCTGGTGCAGGCGGTGCCGATCCCGTCGGGCAGCCGCTACAACAACATCGAGGTCCTCTACGGGATCAACCTCGGCGGCACGACTCGCGACCTCGCGGTGCTGAGCGACCGGGGGACCGACAGGCTGCACATCTTCGCGATCAACGGCGCCAGCGCCTTGGCCCCTCTGAGCGAGGTCACCGCGAGCTCTGCCCCGCTCGTGTTCGGGGGCAGCAAGAAGGTCAACTCCAAGACCACCTACGGCCTCGCCGGGTGGCGCAACCGCGCGACCGGCAAGGGCGAGGTGTTCGTCAGCCAGGAGAACACGACCAACCTGGCCAAGCTCGTCCTCACCGATGCCGGTGGCGGGAAGGTGAGCTACCAGAAGGTCGCGTCCATGAGCCTTCCCGACCGCTTCACGCTGCCGAACGGTTCCACGTGGAAGCCCTGCTTCAACCCGAAGAACCCGGACTGGGTGGCCCACGCCGAGGGCATGGTCGTCGACCCGGACACCGGGACCCTCTGGGCCGACCAGGAGATCGTCGGCCTGTGGAAGATGACCACCGACCTGACCAACCCGGTGCTCGTGCACAAGCTGACCCGCTTCGGCCAGAAGTACACCGTCGTCAGCGGCAAGTGCAAGATCGACGCGAGCTCGCCCAGCTACGGGGAGTCCTACCTCCCCGGTGACCTCGAGGGCATCGGCCTCTACCGGGCCGGGACGTCCCCGAACGGATACCTCGTCATCTCGAACCAGCAGAAGTCGATCTTCACGGTCTTCAGCCGCGACGGCTCGAGCTACCTCGGAACCCTCGCCATCGGCGGCGGCGCGCTCGACGCGGTGAACGCCACCGACGGCCTGGACGTGATCAACGTCGACATGGGCCCGAAGTACCCGCAAGGCATGCTGGTCACCCAGGACGGGAAGAACGCCCCGGAGGGCGGGACCAACTTCAAGTTCACGCCGTGGCCGAGCGTCGCCAAGGCGATGGGTCTGGTGGTCGACACGGCGGGCACGCCGCGCAGCTGAGAGGCCGGCCTCGTGGGTCGGCCCGTGGGTCGGGCCGAGAGGGTCACCTCACGGGCCGGATTGGGGCAGATGGCAGTTCGGACCAGCCGCTCGGTCCTCGGGGTCAGGAGCGGCACGCAGGACACTCACTCACGGTGGCGCCGGGGCGGCTCCACCCGAACTCCCAGGAGATGGACATGCGCAGGGCTATGGCAAGGAAGAGCATCGGGGCAGCAGCCGTATCAGTCGCGTCGGTCACGGCACTCACGTCCGTGGGCCCGGCGCTGCCGGCTCAGGCGGCGACCGGCTACCGGGTCACGGTCACCTGTACGGTGCCGAAGACGCAGCCGGAACGACAGCTGGCACCGAACTCGTGCCTCAACTACGTCCCGGACGGGACGCAGACGTACACCGCGAAGGTGCGCGACAGCAGCGGCTCGCCGGTCGCAGGGGTGGTCGTGTCCTGGAGCGACTCGGACGCGCAGGACGCCCTGTTCCGCGTCAACCAGAACCCGTGCGTCACCAACTCCGCCGGCTCGTGCTCGGCCGAGCTGGTCGACCGGCACCCGAAGGCGGGAGAGAAGATCACCGTGACCGCGTCGGTCAAGGGCGCCTCCGGCACCGGTTTCCTGACGTTCAGACGCTGACTGCCCACGCGAGCGAGAAGGCTGCCGTATGCCGGGAGCCCTGCCTCGCGAACACGCCGGCCACGGGCGGTCGGCCCGGACCGCCGGCCCCGCATCGCGGGGCCGGCGGTCTCGTGTGGCCGGCGGCACCGGTCTGATGTCGGTCTGATGTCTTGGCGGCAGGACGGACGGGACGTCCGCCGCGAGCTCGGAGGGCAGGGAACGACGTTCGCCCCGGACGGGTCGACGCTGGTCGAGCCGTCCGGGGCGAACGGTTGCGTGGCTGTCGTCGTCGTGCCGGGTCCTCCCCCCGGGAACCGGCACAGAACCTCAGCGGGCGTTGAACCTGGCGAGGTGCCCGACTGTCTGGCCGGACACGTGGGTGAAGTCGCCGCCGACCCACAGCGCGTGGGTGTTCGGGTCGACCACGGCCGACAGGATGCCGAACGGGCTGTCCAGCGTGGGCGCCCACGGGGTGACCTGCCCGGTCGACATCGAGACCTCCAACGCCTTGCGCCTCGAGAGGTTCTTGTCGCACATGAAGGGCGCGCCAGCGCCGGTGTTGCCGACGCAGTAGTTGGTGAAGTGGCCGCCGCCGAAGACCGAGTCGCCGTCGACGGCGACAGCCTGGACGTCACCGTCCAGCTGGTAGACCGGCCGCTTCAGCGTGCCGTCCGCGTTGAGCAGGAGCAGATGACCCCCCGACCCGGCCTGGCCGACGTACACACCACGGGAGTCGGCGACGACGTCGAGGACCGGGAACTGCGAGCGGGGGACGAACCCGGCGTCGTTCTTCCCGGTGGCCGGGTCGACGGCGCCGAGGTAGGGGTAGGCCGCCTGACCGTTGAGGGTGGTGAAGAGCCCGCCGGCGTAGACCCGCCCGCCGTCGGCGCTGAGGGCCAGGGTGTTGACCTTGCCGTTGGCCTTGGGCTGCCAGCCGGAGCTCAGGGCGCCGCTGGAGAGGGAGAATGCCGCGAGCTTGGCGCGGGTCGCGCCACCGACCGTGGTGAAGTCGCCGCCGGCATACAAGGTGCTCGAGGACGCCGCGAGCGCACGCACTGGCTTGTTCATCCCCGGGTTGAAGGACTGCACCTGTGCCGAGGAGGCGCTCAGGGCGGCGATCGAGCTCCGGGCCGACCCGCCGACGGTCGTGAACGAGCCGCCCACGTAGACGGTGCTGCCAGAGACGGCCAGCGCCAGGACCTCGCCGTCGGCGGCCGCCGTCCACGACGTCAGGTCGCACGTGGCCACGTTGATCGCGGCCAACCGAGTTCGCGTCTGGGACTTGCCGAACCGGTCCTGGACCTGAGTGAAGGAGCCCCCGATGAACAGGGTCCCTCCGCTGATCGCCATGGCGCTGACGCGCCCGTTCGGTTGGGCGCACGGCCGCGCCGCGGTCTGGTCAACGGCGGCCACGGCGGCCGATGCCCCCATGGCCACCAAGGCGCTCGTGCAGAGCACGGCAAGCGGAAGTCGAGTTCGCATTCTTTCCCCCATTGAGACTGTGGTCGGCGATGACCGCGAACGCGTGCACAGCACGGCGCCGCGACTTCAGCAAAGTAACAGGCTGGCTTATCGCATGGTCCGCTATTGCAAATCCGGAATTGCGTGAGGTGTCTTTCGTTCGAAGAATGCCGGTCGAAAAGCGCATATGAGGTACTTGTCGGATTAGCGCAATGTGCGCATTCGCCTGCTGTCGACTTCGGCCAAAGTGCTTTTCGCGTTCTTCTGTGTTGCTAAGGTCCGTTTTATTGGTCCCGGGGGGGACCGGTGGCCACCAGTCGGTGCACCACCTGGGGGGAGGCGAGCCGGCGCTCGCTCGTGACGTACGGAGCGTTCATGAATGCATCTCGTGTGCATGCATCCAGCCGACCGGTACGAGGCCGTGGGGGACCGCCCGGTCGGTCACACAGAGGCCGGCTCGCCGTGGCGGGTGCTGCTGCGGCGACCCTGGTCGTGGCGGCAGCACTCGCCACGACGCCACCCCCGGCGTCGGCCGCGGTGACCCTGGCGCCGGGACCGGCGCTCTCGCCGAGCGCCGACAGCTCCTTCTGGGGCACCAACGGTCGGGTCGACGACATCGTCTCGAACGGGACCAAGGCCTGGATCGCGGGCGGGTTCGACTACGTCGGCCCGAACACCGGTCGCGCGGTGACGGTCGACTCCGGCACGGGCAAACGGATCCCGTCCTCGAACGTCGTCGACGGAACGGTCAACGCCTCTGCACCCGACGGCAAGGGCGGCTACTACCTGGCCGGTGACTTCTCCCGCGTGTCGGACCTGCGTCGGCAGGGCCTGGTGCACATCAAGTCCGACGGCACCGTCGACCGCGCCTGGCCTGCCTCCGCCGTGACGACCACCGTGACCGTCGGGGGGGTCGCCAAGGCGCAGACGGGGTCGGTCAGGACGATCGCCGTCGCAGCTGACCGCCTCATCATCGGAGGCGAGTTCGACGCGGTCAACGGCGTGCCGTCCCCACGCCTCGCCGCCATCGGGTTGGACGGCAACGTCATCTCGACGTGGCACGCCTCGGCCAACGCCACGGTCAACGCCGTGGCCGTCGCCGGCGACAAGGTCTACGTGGGTGGCTCGTTCACCACCGTCAACGGCGCCAGTCGGAACTACCTCTCGCGTGTGCAGCTGCTTGACGGCGCGACCGACCCGACGTTCCCGGTGTCGACCAACGGTGCGGTCTACGCCCTGGACGTGCGGGCGGGCGCGACGAGCGCGCAGGACACGGTCAAGGTCGGCGGCGACTTCACCAGCGTGACGAGCTCGGGAACCGTCACCACCCGAACCCGGTTGGCCGCGGTCGCCGGGAGCGGGGCGGTGGAGCCCTGGGCTCCCTCGGCGAACGGTTCCGTCAGGGCGGTGGCGAGCGACCCCGCCACGGGCACGACCTTCGTGGGCGGGATGTTCAGCCAGCTCAGCGGAGTGAACCGCACGCAGATCGGGGCGCTCGCCGTGAGCGGTGCCGTCACCGGTTTCGACGCCTCGCTGGCCGGATGCCAGGCCCCGCACACGCTGAAGTCGACGAACACGCTGCCTGCGTGCACCGTCGAGGTCCAGGCACTCCAGGTCACGGCAGGCACCCTCTACGTCGGCGGTGTCTTCACCACGAGCCAGGGCAGCCTTCGCCATGACGCGGCCGCCTACTCCGTCGCCACCGGACGGCTGACCTCGTGGCTGCCGATGCCGGGGGCGCGAGTGCGCACCTTCACGAGCCTGGGCGCCACCACCGTGATGGGCGGTGACTTCGTCAGCACCGGTGGCCAGTACCGCCGAGGCGTCGCCAAGATCGACCTCGCCACCGGCACCCTGGACCCGACCTTCAGGGCCGATGCAGACAACATGGTGCTGGACCTCGAGCTGACGCCGGACCGGACCAAGCTCTTCCTCGCCGGCACGTTCATGGCTGTGAACGGGGCGGTCCGCCAGCGCGTTGCTGCGGTCGATGCCACGACCGGGGCCCTGGTCCCGAGCTTCGCACCCCAGGTGAACCAGAGCGTCTTCACGGTCGCCGTGCGTCAGGGCTACCTCTACCTCGGAGGCCAGTTCACTGCGATCGGCACCGTGGCCCGACAGCACGCCGCCCGCATCTCTGCAGTGAACGGCTCTGTTGACACGACGTGGACCGCCAACACCAAAGGACCCACCGGAGCCCCCTACCAGGGGGGCATGGTCCTGTCCCTGGCCGTCGCTCCTGACAGCTCGCGCGTCTTCCTCGCCGGGCCGTTCAAGACGGTCAACGGAGTGGCGCTGCCGAACGGCATCGCTGCCCTCAGCGGCGTCAACGGGGCGGTGCTGCCCAAGCAGCTGGGCGGGGTCCACAGCTGCGGGACCCTGCACTGGATCAACACGCTCAAGCTCAGCGACGACGGGAAGCGGCTCTACGGGGGCGACGTCTGCCCCGACTGGGTCTACCAGTGGGACGCCGTCAACCTCTCGCAGACCAAGGTGAACGGCCTCAACTGGAGCACGTCCTGCGACGGTGGCATGCAAGGAGCGCTCGAGGTGAACGGGACCTTCTACTACGGCACCCACGGCAGCCACTGCTGGCAGTCTCCGACCTCATCCACGTCGATCGCCCAGCAGAGGTTCTTCGCCTTCCGGGCCAGCGACGGCGCGCTCACCGCCTATGCGCCACAGTTCGACTCACCGATGGGCGTGTGGTCCTTCGCAGCCGTCCCGCAGGGGCTGCTCGTCGGTGGCGACTTCACCGTTGCCGGTGACCGCAACACGGTGGCCCGGGGCCTGGCCCTCTTCCGCGGCACGCCCTGACCGCCCGGGGTCGAAGCGGGCCGGGACCGGCGGTGGCACCTGTGCCCCCGGCGGTCCCCGGCCGGCACCCCGCTTGCGGCTCTCAGCCGCGCAGCGAGTAGCCGAAGTGGCGAAGGCCCGGCAGCGTGAACAGCGACACGACGACCCGGTGCAGCCTCGGCATGGCGCGACGCCACTCCTCGTCCGGTCGCAGCGTGACCAGGCCCCGGTCGTGGCGGTTGGGGTTGCCGGCGACGGTGTGCGTCGGCTGCATGCTGACGCTGCGCTCGTCGACGAAGGGCGTGCGGCTCGCGTCGAGGTCGAGCAGCCGCGCGATGCGTTCGACGGTCTCGCGCGGGCGGTCGACGAAGTCCTCGTAGCGGACCCGGATGGTGCGTCCTCGCTCAATCGGCCACCAGAACTCCACGAGGTAGTTCCACACGACCCACATCGCCGACGAGCGCCACAGCTCCAGGCGTTCCATGGTGGCGTCGTCGTCGCGGTCGCCCGTGACCTTGACCCGGCGCCACGAGAACGCGTTGGCTCGCGGGTCGCGGACGACGTGGACGACGTAGAGCTCGATGCCGGGGAGGCGTTCGAGGATCTTGCCGTAGGGCGGGAGCTTCGAGGAGTCGACGACCACGGCGGGCTGCTCGAGCTCGGCCAGTGCGGTGTAGAGGGCGGCGATCTTCTCGTCGTGGGGGTGAGGTGGCACCACCGGCCGGCCCCGCAGCTGACGCAGCACCATCGAGGGGATCCGCAGCATCCGCAGCCGGGAGAGCAGGTCGCGGGACACGACGACCGGGTCGGGCGGCCCGTCGCCCCGGTAGGCCCTGTCGACGACTGCCGTCCAGACGGGACACCGGCTGAACGGCAGGCCGCACCCGCACCGGTGGTCCTCGAGGAAACCGCGCTCCCAGACGTAGCGCAGCTCGCCGACGGCCATCGCGCCGGGCAGCTGCCCCAGGATCGTGCTGAGGATGGTCGTCCCGCTGCGACCGGTGCCGGCCACGAAGAGCACCTTGGCGGGGGCTGGTCCGGGATTCACAGTGAGCCCCCGGAGCGTTGCAGCACAGGGTGCTTCGCCGAGCGGGCGGCCGTGGTCCTCGCCTGCTCGTAGACGGCGCCCAGCCGTGTGAGGTGGGCCGGCGCAGCGAAATCCTGTTCCAGGCGGCGGCGGCCGGCCATTCCCATGGCTACCGCCTCGTCGGGGTCGGCCTCGAGGCGGGCGAGGGCTCGCGCGAGCAGCCGTTCGTCGTTCGCCCGCACGACGAGGCCCTCCACTCCGGGGTCGACCAGCTCCGGCATACCACCCAGATCGGTCACCACGACAGGTGTCGACGCCGCGAACGCCTCGAGGACGGTCATCGGCTGGTTCTCGTACCAGCGGGACGGCACGAGCAGCGCGCGACTGCGGCGCACCAGGGCTGCGAGCTCGTCCGCGCCGAGGCGGCCGTGGAACACCACTCGGCCCGGAGCCACCTGGTTCGCGAGATCCTCCAGGCCGGGTCGTTCCGGCCCGTCTCCTGCGACGTGGAGCACGCTGGCACCGGAGAGCCGGCCGATCGCGCGGATGGCCGTGTCGACGCCCTTCTCGGGCGACAGCCGGCCGGCCACGACGAAACCTTCCCCCGCCTGCGGTGGGTCGGTGCCCTCGGGGATCCGGGTGAAGTTGTTGACCACGTGGACCCGGTCGTGCGCGATTCCCTGACGCACCATCACCGATGCCAGGAACCGGCTCGGGCTGATGAACGCGTCCACCGGGCCGTAGGCGTCGAGCGTCCGATGGATCCCGGACTCGACGGCGAGCAGGACACTGCCCGTGACTGATCCGTTCTTGCAGCGCTTCACCGCGGCGTGCCAGGTTCCCCGGCCGACACACTCGTCACACGGGCGCCCGTGGTCGAGCATCTGGTAGCTGGGGCAGGCCAGCTTGTAGTCGTGCAGCGTCATGACGATCGGGATGCCCGCGCGGGCGACCGGCCGCAGGACCGAGGGCGAGAGCTGGTGGTAGATGTTGTGGCAGTGCACCAGGTCGGGCTTGAACTCCCGGATCGCCCGCTCGATGCCTCGGGCGCTGGAGCCGGACCACACCATCCGTGCCGAGGCCCTGATCCCGGCCAGGCCCCTGGGCGCGGGTTCGAGCTCCACGAACGGTGGGAAGGTGTCGCGCAACGGCTGGGGCGCGTCGTTCTCCGGGTGGTCCATGCCGAACAGCCCGACCTCGTGGCCGGCGGCTCGCTGCAGGGCGGCGACGTCGAGCATGTATCCCTCTGCGCCCCCGCGCCGGTAGAGGAACTTGTTCACGTGGAGAATTCGCATCCTCGCCCCTTCCGAACCCGCACAGTTGACCACACGGCGACCCGAGATGTCCGCGAATCGTCCAGAACGCCGGGTCGTTTCGGTGGGCTTGGCGCATTTCGCGGTTCGCCGGTGCAAGGTCCGGAGCCGATCAATAATGAGCCGGGACAGCATCGTCTCCCAGGACTCCGAGAGAGTCCGGGGAGCCCGGGGGACCGTGGGGGCGCCCGGCTGTCGACGTCGGCGAGGGGGAGTGGCAGCGTGGCGCGATCCGTGGTGGCGAGCGCACGGCGAATCGTGCGTCGTGCAGCGACGTGGCGGCCGAAGTACGACGGGACCGAGAGCCTCGACGTGGGTCGGCTCATCAGCCCGTTCCGCTACGACGTGGTCGTGCGCGCGCAGCTGTTCGACGCCGTGGCGACGCGGCCGCAGGGGCAGCCGGTCGACGACTTCGTCGCGTCGGTGGCGCACCACCCCTATGCGGTCTGGTTCCGCGACGTGGAGCTGCGCCGCTTCTTCCCCTGGGTGCTCGAGGACCCGCACGAGGTGGCGGCGGCCTACGCGGCCCGGGTACGGCGCGCGATCGGCACCTTCGAGTCCTTCCGGGAGCGGGGCTTCGACGCCGGTGAGCCCATCATGCTGCGCCGGCTGGCCCGGCCCGCGGCAAGTGACTCGGGCGTCCTCCTCCCGCGGGTGCTGCACCTCGGCGACGGAGGGCACCGTCTCGCCCTCCTCCACCGCACGGGGGCGCGCCTGGAACCGTGGATGCACCGGGTGGACCCGCGCCCGAGCAGGGTCATCGACAACACCGCCGTCCTCGCGCCTGCGCTGCGACTGAGTGAGGGGGAGTACGCGTCGTTTCTCGCGTTGTCCTTCCTTGACGAGCCGGTCGACTCCCTGGACGCGCTGGCGTCCGGCGTGGGGCAGGCGTGCCCACAGCGCCTGGCGGAGCTGGAGGCCCTGGTGAGCGCCCAGTGGCGGGACCCGGGGCAGCCATGAGCGCGTGGTGGGACCGGTACGTGAACCCGCCGGTCGGTCCGCAGACCTCGAGGCAGCACCTGACCCGCAAGGTGGTGCGCCGCATCCACTGGGCCCGGACCGAGGGCCTGGTCCGGGTCATCGAGGAGGACCGGCTCGACCCGCGACCTCGGCTGCGTGCAGCCGTCCGGAAGCGCCGGTGGCGTCGCAGCCACCCCGCGGCGCCCGGATCGGCCGTGCCCGTCTACGTCGTGGGCCTCCAGCGGTCCGGGACCAACATGCTCATGCGCGGCCTCGACGAGGCTCCGGAGACGGAGGTGCGCAACGAGAACGACCGCGTGCTGTTCCACCGCTTCCGGATCAGGTCCACCGACGTGCTGCGTCGCACGGTGCTCGCCAGCAGGCAGCAGTTCGTCTTCGTCAAGCCGATCTGCGACTCCCAGCACCTGGACACCTTCCTCGACCTCGAGGGGCTGGCCCCGGGTCGCGGGGTGTGGGTGTACCGCGACCCGGACTCTCGCGCGCGTTCGGAGGTCTCCAAGTTCGGGCCGGCCAACCTGCTGGCCCTTCGTGACATCGCCGCCGGCAGGGGCGCGACGCGATGGCAGGGAGAGCGTCTGCCGCAGGCGAGCGTCGACCTCGTCGCCTCGTTCGACCTCGACGCGATGACCCCGTTCACGGCGGCCGTGCTGTTCTGGGCCGTCCGCAACCGGCTCTTCTTCGAGCTGGGGTTCGACCGTCGCGACGACGTGCTCCTGGTGTCCTACGGCGCGTTCGCCGCGAACCCGTCGGCCGAGATGCAGCGGCTCTGCCGTTTCGTCGGCGTGAGCTACCGACCTGGCCTCGACGAGCACGTCGACCGCAGGGTCTCGCACGGGACGCAGCCGCTGGACATCGACCCCCGCGTGCGCCAGCTCGCCGGCCAGGTCCACCAGCGCCTCGAGGCCGCACGCGAGGCCCAGGACCGCCGCATGGCGCGCTCGGGCTCGTCCGAGTCGGAGAGGAGCGCCTCATGAGGAACGGGACCACGCCCGTGCGCGCGGCCGTCACCGTCGCCGCCGTCGTCGTCGCACTCCTGCTCGGGGCCTGCAACGGAACCGCGAACGGCAACCGGCCCGGGCCCGGCCCGGGGTCGGCATCGCAGCCCGCGGGCAGCACCGACGCGTCGAGCTCACCCGGCAGCAGCCCCTCGCGGGCGGGTTCGGGCACCCTCGAACCGCTGGGGGCCAAGTACGACTGGTCGAGGTTCGATCTCGTCTCGCCGTACCTGAAGAACCTGTCCGGGAGCGCCACGTTCTACGAGCTGGTCTGGTGCGACATCGAACCGGCCGACGGGCACCAGGACTGGACGACCATGGATGCCGTCGCGCGCAAGGCGCAGACGGTGGGCGCCCGACTGATGATCAAGATCCGGGTCGGGTCCTGCTGGGCCACCGGCCAGAGGAAGGCACAGCACGTCCGAGGCGCGAAGCGCAAGACCGAGTCGTTCCTGCCCACGGACCTGAACAGGTACCGCGCCTTCGTCGCATCGGTGGTCAAGCGCTACTCCGCCACCGGCGTGCACACCTACGCGGTGGAGAACGAGCCCAACTCCGAGTCGTTCTGGGGCGGCAGCACCTCCGAGCTCGAGACGCTGGTGAAGGCCGCGGCCGACTCCATCCGTGCGGCGGACCCGGCGGCGGCGGTCGCCGACCCCGGCATCAGCAGCACGGCCTACGGCGCGGCCATCGCCAAACGGCTCCTGGACGAGGGCAAGACCGACGATGCCGTCACGGCGTGGAACACCTACTACGCGCGCCGGATCGGGACGCGGGGCGACCAGATCGCCGCGGTCCACGATGCGGCCGGCCTTCGGGCTGCCCTCGCCTCGCCTCAGGCCGCGCGCAACCTGCAGTACCTCGCACTGGCCGAGAGCCTCCAGAAGGACAAGGTCGTCGACATCCGGCAGGTCCACTTCTACGAGAGCTGGGATGCCGCGCCCGCCTTCGTCGACTACCTCAAGGCGACGACTCCCGCAGGAATGCCGATCGAGGCGTGGGAGGTGGGCCAGTTCCTCAAGGACGGCAGCCTCACCGAGGACCAGCGAGCCCAGGAGATGGTCAAGACCGTGTCCATCCTGCTGGCCGGGGGCATCCGGCGGGTGCTGTGGCTACCGCTGGTCATGAACCCGACCGGTCGCAACAGCGAAGAGCCCCGATACGGGCTGCTCGACCCCGACGGCTCCACCCGCCTGACCGGGACGGCGTTCGAGACGATGGCTCGGGCATCGGCCGGCGCGACCGCGAGCCCGATCTCGGGCAAGGGACTGTCCGGGGTGGCCCTCGAGAAGAACGGCCGGACCACGGCCTTCGTCTGGAGCGCGGGGGGCGACGTGAGAATCAGCCTGCTGCCGGGGGAGTCGGTGAGACAGGTCGGGGCGCAGGGTGGTCCCGCGCCCGGCGGGTCGGCCGTCATCGCCTCGGCCCCGACGCAGATCGACTCGAACCGTTCGGCCTCCGAGTTGGTCGGTGCACTGTGAGCACGCTGAGCAGGGTGGGGCTCGAGCCGGACCCGAAGCGACTCGTCTTCGTCGGTGGCCTGCACCGTAGCGGGACGACCCCCTTCGCGAAGGTCCTCGACGGCCACCCTGAGGTCAGTGGACTGCTGGGCACCGGCGTCCGCGAGGACGAGGGCCAGCACCTGCAGACCGTCTACCCCAAGGCCAAGGTCCACGGCGGCTCGGGCCGGTTCGCGCACCGGCCGGAAGCGCATCTCACCGAGGCGTCGCCGCTGGCGTCCCCGGCCAACGCCCAGTCGATGCTCGACGCCTGGGTCCCCTTCTGGGACACCAGCAAGAGGCTCCTCGTCGAGAAGTCGCCCCCGAACCTCATCATGGGCCGCTTCCTGCAGGCGCAGTTCCCGGGGTCGGGACTCATCGTCGTGGTCCGGCACCCCGTCGCGGTGGCGCTGTCCAACAAGAAGTGGCGACGGCTCGCCTCCACCAACCCGCGCAAGTTCCAGTCCCTGGAGCAGATGGTGGGGCACTGGCTGGCGGCCCACCGGATCCTGGCGGCGGATGCGGGGCACCTCGACCGGCTGCTCGTCGTGCACTACGAACGGCTCATCCGCAGTCCCGAGGAGGAGCTGGGACGCGTCCAGTCGTTCCTGGGTCTGGAGCAGCCCATCGACGCCTCGAGGCTGAGCTCCAGCCACGGAGACCCCTACGCCGAGCGTTGGGCCTCCTACCAGAGCCGGTGGCGCCCGGGCGGTTGGCAACGTCGGCTCATCGGGTCCCGTCACGCCGAGGAGATCGCCGGCTTCGGCTATGACTGGGCCGACCTGTCCGGGTTCAGCCGACCAGCGGGCCCGCTCGGCCTGACGGCGGCCGTCTGACCTTTCCGTCCCGGTTGGCGCCATGAAGGCTGTGGTCGCACGGGATTTCGCGATCGTGCCCTCGGTGCGGTGATGTCGTGTCAGTCTGTTTCGAACAGCTGTGACCGTTCGGCCCGGGATGGCCGCCGGTCGCACCCGTTGATCGGAGGAGGGCTCCATGACCGCGACGAGCCAGGTCAGACGTCCACCGCGCGGCGGCCGCGAGATCGCCATGACACAGCCGTGGTTCGACGAACGTGAGGTCGTCGCCGCGGCGGCCGCGGTCCAGTCGGGCTGGGCGAGCCAGGGTGCCCGCGTCATCGAGTTCGAGGCCGCCGTGGCGGCGCTCGTGCACGTGCCTTACACCGTCGCCGTCTCGAGCTGCACGGCAGCCCTCCACCTCGGGATGGTCGCCTACGGCGTCGGCCCGGGTGACGACGTCGTCGTGCCCTCCCTGTCCTTCGTCGCGACGGCCAACGCCGTGCGCTTCGTCGGGGCGCGTCCCGTCTTCGCCGACGTCGACCCCCGTCACCACAACATCACGGCCGCCACCGTCGAGCAGGCGTTGACACCCGCCACGAAGGCGGTCATCGCCGTCGACCAGTACGGCACGCCGGCCGACATGGAGCCGATCCGGGCACTGGCGCGTGAGCGAGGGTTGTCCGTGGTCGAGGACGCGGCGTGCGCCATCGGCAGCGTCTACCGGGGGCGCCCGGTGGGCGCCGCCAGCGACTTCGCCGCCTTCTCCTTCCACCCCCGCACGCTCCTCGTCACCGGCGAGGGTGGCATGGTCACCACCAGCGACCCGGGCCTGGCAGAACGCGTGCGGCGACTGCGCCAGCACGGCATGAGCGTGAGCACGTTCCACCGCCACCACGAGCAGCGCCCGGTCACCGAGGAGTACCTCGAGACGGGGTACAACTACCGGCTCACCGACATCCAGGCGGCGATCGGCGTCGTCCAGGCCGAGAAGCTGCACAGCATGGTCACCCGGCGTCGCGAGCTCGCCGCCGTCTACCACGAGCTGCTCGCCGGCGTCCCCGGCCTGCAGATGGTGACCGACCCCGAGCACGGCGAGAGCAGCTACCAGTCGTTCTGGGTCATGCTGCCGGACGACTTCCCGTTGTCGAGGGGCGAGCTGCTGGCCGTCCTCAAGCGCTACCGGATCAACGGCCGCCCCGGGATCTCCTGCGCCCACCAGGAACCGGCTTTCAGTGACCTGGACCCCGTGACGCTGCCGGTCTCCGAGCGCATCGCCCGACGGTCCGTCCTCCTGCCGATGTTCCACGCCATGACCCGCGAGGACCAGCAGCGCGTCGCCGACGTCGTGTGCAGCGCGTGGTCGGACCCGGAGCAGCTCCTCGGGTGAGCCCCTGCCCGGTCGGGTGTGAGTGCGTGTCACCGGGGCCGCCTAGACTGACACCCTGATGTCGCACCCTCTCCTCAGCGCCTTCCAGGCGCTTCCTGATGTCCGCCACGTCCTCGACCAGGTGGGGCGCGCCCGCCTCGTCGACATCTCCGCCAGCGAGGGCACGCGCCCCTTCCTCGTCGCGGCGCTCTCGCGGCAGGCCGAGAGCAGGCAGGCCGAGACGGGTTCCGGCTCGGCCTCCGGTGCCGCGCCCCTCCTCGTCGTCACCGCGACGACCCGCGAGGCCGACGACCTCGCCACCGCACTCGGTGCCTTCCTCCCGGCCGAGCGCATCGCCGTCTTCCCGTCCTGGGAGACGCTCCCGCACGAGCGGCTCTCGCCCCGCAGCGACACCGTCGGCCGGCGGCTCGCCGTGCTGCGACGGCTGGCGCACCCGGACCCCGACGACCCGGCATACGGCCCGCTCTCGGTGGTCGTGGCGCCCGTGCGCGCCGTCCTGCAGCCCCTGACCAAGGGCCTCGGTGACCTGGTGCCCGTCGCGCTCCGCCCGGGTGACGAGCGACCGCTCGAGGAGGTCGTCGACGCCCTCGTCGCCGCCGCCTACACCCGCACCGACCTCGTCGAGCGGCGTGGCGAGTTCGCCGTCCGCGGCGGCATCCTCGACGTCTTCCCGCCCACCGAGGAGCACCCGGTCCGCATCGAGTTCTGGGGCGACACCGTCGAGGAGGTGCGCTGGTTCAAGGTGGCCGACCAGCGCTCCCTCGAGATCGCCGACCACGGCCTGTGGGCGCCGCCGTGCCGTGAGCTGCTGCTCACCGACGACGTACGCGCTCGCGCCCGCGCGCTCGCCGACCAGCTCCCCGGCGTGGCCGAGATGCTGACCAAGGTCGCCGAGGGCATCGCCGTCGAGGGCATGGAGTCCCTGGCGCCTGCCCTCGTCGATGGCATGGAGTCGGTGCTGGACGTGCTGCCGGAGCACTCCATCGTCCTGCTCGCCGACCCCGAGCGCATCCGCCGTCGCGCGCACGACCTCGTGGCCACGAGCGAGGAGTTCCTCGAGGCCAGCTGGGCCAACGCCGCCGCCGGCAACCACGTGCCGGTCGACCTGCAGTCCCTCCTCGGCAGCGCGTCCTACTGGTCGCTGGCCGACGTCCGCGCCCTGGCGGGACGCATCGGCCTGCCCTGGTGGACCCTGACGCCCTTCGTCGCCGACGCCGACCTCGTCATCGAGGACGACGACGTCGACGAGCGCATCGCCGTGCGCACCGTCGACGCCGACGCCTTCCGCGGCGACACCGACCGTGCCGTCCAGCACCTCCGCGAGCGCGTCCGTGACGGCTGGGCCGTGGCCGTCGTCACCGAGGGCCCCGGTCTCGCCAAGCGCGTGGGCGAGGTGCTGCGCGAGCGCGAGGTCGCGGTGCGCCCCCTCGACACCTCCCGCGACGACTCGCTCGAGCCGGGCTGGGTCCACGTCGCCTGCGCGCCCCTCGGGCGCGGCTTCGTCCACGAGGGCGGCCGCTTCGAGGTCCTCACCGAGACCGACCTCACCGGCCAGCCGGGCAGCGGCACGTCCACCAAGGACATGCGCCGTATGCCGTCGCGCCGCCGCAACCAGGTCGACCCCCTCCAGCTGCGCCCGGGCGACTTCGTCGTCCACGAGCAGCACGGCGTCGGCCGCTTCGTCGAGATGATGCAGCGCACCGTCGCCGGCGCCACGCGCGAGTACCTCGTCATCGAGTACGCCGCGAGCAAGCGTGGCCAGCCCGGCGACCGCCTCTTCGTCCCCACCGACCAGCTGGACCAGGTCACCAAGTACGTCGGCGGGGAGGAGCCCACCCTCAACAAGATGGGCGGCTCCGACTGGACGAAGACCAAGTCTCGGGCCAAGCGCTACGTCAAGCAGATCGCGGCCGACCTCATCCGTCTCTACAGCGCGCGACAGGCCACCAAGGGCCACGCCTTCGCTCCCGACACCCCGTGGCAGCGCGAGCTCGAGGACGCCTTCGGCTACGTCGAGACGCCCGACCAGCTCGTCAGCATCGACGAGGTCAAGGCCGACATGGAGAAGCAGGTCCCGATGGACCGGTTGATCTGCGGCGACGTCGGCTACGGCAAGACCGAGATCGCCGTGCGGGCCGCGTTCAAGGCCATCCAGGACGGCAAGCAGGTGGCGGTCCTGGTCCCGACGACGCTGCTCGTCAGCCAGCACCAGCAGACCTTCGCCGAGCGCTACTCCCAGTTCCCCGTCAAGGTCGCCTCGCTCTCGCGCTTCCAGAGCGACAAGGAGGCCAAGGAGGTCATGGCCGGGCTCGCCGACGGCACCATCGACCTCGTCATCGGCACCCACCGCCTGCTCGCCAAGGACGTCAAGTTCAAGGACCTCGGCCTCGTCATCATCGACGAGGAGCAGCGCTTCGGCGTCGAGCACAAGGAGCTGCTCAAGACGTTGCGCACGGCCGTCGACGTGCTGTCGATGTCGGCCACCCCGATCCCGCGCACGCTCGAGATGGCGGTCACCGGGATCCGCGAGATGTCCACTCTCGCAACGCCGCCCGAGGAGCGCCACCCGGTCCTGACCTTCGTCGGCGCCTACGACGAGAAGCAGATCACCGCTGCCATCCGGCGAGAGCTGCTGCGCGAGGGCCAGGTCTTCTTCGTGCACAACAAGGTGAGCAGCATCGAGAAGGCGGCTGCCCGGCTGCGCGAGCTCGTCCCCGAGGCGCGCATCGCGACGGCCCACGGCCAGATGGGCGAGCACAAGCTCGAGCAGGTCGTCGAGGACTTCTGGGAGAAGCGTTTCGACGTGCTCGTCTGCACGACGATCGTCGAGACCGGGCTCGACATCTCCAACGCCAACACCCTCATCGTCGAGCGGTCCGACGTCCTCGGCCTGAGCCAGCTGCACCAGCTGCGCGGTCGCGTCGGCCGCGGACGAGAGCGCGCCTACGCGTACTTCCTCTACCCGCCCGAGAAGCCGATGACCGAGACGGCGCACGACCGCCTGCGCACCATCGCGAGCAACACCGACCTCGGCTCGGGCATGGCGGTCGCCATGAAGGACCTCGAGATCCGCGGCGCCGGCAACCTGCTCGGTGGCGAGCAGTCCGGCCACATCCAGGGCGTCGGCTTCGACCTCTACGTCCGGCTCATCGGCGAGGCCGTCGCGGACTTCCGCGGCGAGGCCGTCGACCTGCCGGCCGAGATCAAGATCGAGCTGCCCGTCGACGCGCACCTGCCCCACGACTACGTGCCGGGGGAGCGGCTGCGGCTCGAGGCGTACAAGAAGCTCGCCACCGTCGAGACGTTCGATGCCGTCGACGAGATCGAGGCCGAGCTGCGCGACCGCTACGGTGCGCCGCCCAAGCCCGTGCAGAACCTCCTCGAGGTCGCCCGCCTGCGGGTCGTGGCCCGCGCCGCCCGCATCGGGGACATCGGCATGCAGGGCAAGGTCGTCCGCTTCGGCCCGGTCAAGGAGCTGCGTGAGAGCCAGCAGCTGCGGCTCATGCGCCTCTACCCCGGGACGCTGGTCAAGGAGGCGCTGGGGACGATCCTCGTGCCCGCCCCGATGACGGCCCGCGTCGGCGGCAAGCCGCTGCGCGACGTGGAGATCCTGACCTGGGCCCGCCAGCTGATCACCGCCGTGCTGCTCGACGACATCGCTGCGGCGGCCGCCACGGCGGGAGCGTCCGCCGCCGCGTCGGGTGCGGCCAGGTCTGCTGTCGGTGCCCCGTAGGATGTGCAACGCATCCGCCAGAGGAGGAAGTTCGTGAAGGCTTGGTCTGCCCAACCCGCTAAGCGCGTGGCCGTTCTCGGCGTCGCCGCCATCGGCGCCGTCTCGCTGCTCGGCGGCTGCGGCTTCGAGGAGCGTCAGCAGGCCGCGGCCATCGTCAACGGCCAGGTGATCCACGAGTCCGACGTCCAGCAGACGTACGACCAGCTCAAGGCCGCCAAGATGAACTTCCCCGAGAACATCGTGGTCACCGCCCTCGTCGCCGCACCGCTGCTCAAGGACGCGGTCAGCAAGTCGGGCAGCTGGCAGCCCGACGAGACGTACGCGTCGGTCATCTCGTCCATCCCCGGTGCCACCGACACCACGAAGCAGTTCGTGGAGGCGGTCGCCCTCATCCAGTCGCAGAAGATGACGCCTGCCGACGTCGCCGCCTACCGCGCCGACCTCAAGAAGGCCCACATCAGCGTCAACCCGAAGTACGGCTCGGTCGTGCAGTCCGCCGAGGGTCCCGTCTACTTCACGATCGGCCAGAAGACACCCAACTGGGTCAAGCCCGGGGCCAACCCGGCGCCGGCCACCGCCCAGTAGCCTCGAGCCCCCGTCTCTCGTGAGCGCCCGCGTCGTCCTGCTCGTCACCACCCCACGCATCGCGCCGGGACTGCTGACCCGCGAGGCCTGGCGCACGCTCGAGCAGGCGTATGCCGTGTGGGGGCGTCCCGACGAGCCGCAGGTGGCCGCCGTGGTCGAGACGGGCCTCGACGTCCTCGCCCGCGAGGCCGACGACCCGGCCCAGCTGGCGCGGGACCTCGTCGCGGCGTCCGAGGCCGGCGACGTCGTCTGGGTCGGCTCGTCCGACGGTGACCCGGGGCTCAGCGACGCCATCGCGGTCGAGGTCTCGCGCCTGCCCGAGCCGCCCGACGTCGAGCTGCTCATCGGCTCCTTCGACGTGCCGGGCGCGCGCCTGCTCGACGTCGTCGCCGTGATGGACCGGTTGCGTTCGCCGGGAGGCTGCCCCTGGGACGCCGAGCAGACCCACAGCTCCCTGGTGCCCTACCTGCTCGAGGAGGCCCACGAGGCCGTCGAGGCGATCGAGAGCGGCGACCCGGCCCACATGCAGGAGGAGCTCGGTGACCTGCTGCTGCAGGTGGCCTTCCAGTCCCGCGTGGCGCAGGAGCACCCGAGCCGGCCGTTCGGCATCGACGACGTCGCAGGCGGCCTCGTCGACAAGCTCGTGCGCCGGCACCCGCACGTCTTCGCCGACGTCGACGCCGAGACCGCCGAGCAGGTGGCCGCCAACTGGGACGCCATCAAGTCGGGGGAGAAGCCGCACCGCTCGCACCCGCTCGACGGGGTGCCCGCCGCCCTGCCGGCGCTCGCCCGGGCCGACAAGGTCGTGTCCCGGCTGGAGAAGGCTGGCCGCGGCGATGTGGTCGCCGCCGCCGCGACGGGTGACGACCTGGGCGCCCGGCTGCTCGCGCTGGTCCTCGCCGCCCGCGCCGAGGGCGTGGACGCGGAGGCCGCGTTGCGTGCGACGCTGCGGCGGCTGCACGACGACGTCGCGTCACCGGGCGAGACGGACTGACCCGCCGCACCACCCCGCATCCGGGGGCCTGGTGTGGGCACGGAGGTGGGGTCCGTGCCCACACCGCGGGCCCGGGGTGCGCACCCGGGTGTCAGTAGGCGCCGCGCGAGGCGAACACGGCCCGAACGGTGCGGGCCAGGATCGTGAGGTCCTGGACGATCGACCAGTTGTCGACGTAGTAGAGGTCGAGGCGGACGGTGTCCTCCCACGACAGGTCGCTGCGGCCGGAGACCTGCCACAGGCCGGTGAGGCCGGGGCGCACGTGCAGGCGGCGCTGGACGTCGGTCTCGTAGCGACGGACCTCCGACGGCAGGGCCGGCCGCGGTCCGACCAGGCTCATCTCCCCGCTGATGACGTTGATCAGCTGTGGCAGCTCGTCGACGGAGAACCGGCGCATGACCGCACCGATCCGCGTGATCCGCGGGTCGTGCGCCGCCTTGAAGAGCACTCCACCGGCGTTCTTGTTGAGGTGGCTGATGCTCGAGAGCCGGGCCTCGGCGTCGACCACCATGCTTCGGAACTTGAGGCACTCGAAGAGCTGCCCGTCCCGACCGACGCGAATCTGCCGGAAGAGCACCGGGCCGCCGTCCTGCAGCTTGGTCAGCAGCGCGAAGACGATCATGACCGGTGATGCGAGCAGCAGGGCGATGCTGGCGCCCAGGAGGTCGAAGGTGCGCTTGAGGCCGCGGGAGGCCGCGAGGCTCTGGGGTGGTTCGACGTGGACGAGCGGCA